>NZ_JAQBIE010000007.1 GCF_028294535.1 Paracoccus onchidii
ACGACACGATCCGGTCCAGCGGGACGGGTGTTTATGACGGCCAGAGCGGCAACGATTATGTCTATGCGGGTCTTGGCTCGGCGGAAACGCTGCGGGGTGGTTCCGGCACGGACTGGCTGAATACGACGTCGTTCAGCGGCAATTACAACGTCAACATGACGACCGGGGTGACGAATTACGCCGGGGAAAGCTTTACCCAGTTCGAGAACCTTCTTTCCGGTTCCGGCAATGACACGCTTACGGGGACATCCGGGGCGAACCGGATCTATGGCGGCGGCGGCAATGACCGGATCGACGGGCTTGGCGGCAACGACTATATCAATGGCGGCGCGGGCAATGATCACCTGACCGGCGGCGGAGGTCGCGATACGGTCTATGGTGGCTCTGGCCATGACACGATCCGGTCCAGCGGGACGGGTGTTTATGACGGCCAGAGCGGCAACGATTATGTCTATGCGGGTCTTGGCTCGGCGGAAACGCTGCGGGGTGGTTCCGGCACGGACTGGCTGAACACGACCACCTTCAATGGCGATTACGAAATCGACATGGAGACAGGCACGACCAACTATTCCGGTGAAAGCTTTACCCAGTTCGAGCATTTGCGCTCGGGGAATGGTGACGACAAGCTGATGGGAACTTCGTTCGGCAACGCCATCTATGGCGGCGATGGCGAAGATAGCATCTATGGTCGTACCGGGAATGATTTCCTGTATGGTCAGAATGACGATGACCGCGTTTACGGGCAGTCAGGGAACGACCGCGCCTACGGCAATTCAGGTGATGACCGCGTGTTCGGTGGCAGCGGGCATGACTTTGTGCATGGTGGAGCGGGCGATGATATCGTCAAGGGTAACTCGGGGAATGACACGCTGGTGGGCGGTCAGGGCGCCGATACGCTGACGGGTGGCGGCGGCGAGGACACGTTCCGCTTTTACAGCACGTCGGAATCTCCCTTTGGCAGTTCCGGGAACTATGATCGGATTACCGATTTCCAGGGGGCGGGTATCAATCTTGTTTCTGCAACCGAGGACCGGATTGATTTGTCTTCTATCGATGCGGACACCACTGCTGCAGGCAATCAGGCCTTTAGTTTTAGCGGTACCACCAATGGCGGTGCCGGTACGATCTGGATGCAGGATGTCGGCAGTGAAACATGGTTGCGTGTCAATACCGATGATGATTCCGCACCGGAGATGACGGTCCGAATATCGGATGGTTCAGATAGTGCCAATGATTACTGGGCCGGGGATTTCATTCTCTGATCATTCACGCAACAAGACGCAGGGCGCGGCCATGATCGGCCGCGCCCTGTTCCTGTGCTTGCGATGTTGGTGATCAGGCCTGCAATGAGCGGACGCCGACCTCGCCTTCTTCGCGGGATTTGATCGCGGCGACGGCTGCAATGCTGCCTGCGGCCGTGGTGAAATAGGGGATCTTGCCATACAGAGCGACAGCCCGGATTTCACGCGAATCCGCGATGGCCTGTGCGCCTTCGGTCGTGTTCAGAACCATGGCGATATCCTGGTTCTTGAGACGATCAACGATATTGGGGCGCCCTTCATAAACCTTGTTCACACGGCTGGCTTCAACGCCCTGGGCCGCCAGAAAATCTGCGGTGCCCGAGGTTGCGATTACCTTGAAGCCCATTTGGGTCAGATCTCGGGCGGCCTGGGCCAAGGCATCGGTCTTGTCCGCGTCCTTGACCGACAGGAACACCTGGCCTTCATGCGGCAGCACGCTTCCAGCGCCCATCTGCGCCTTCAGGAAGGCCCGCGGGAAATTGCGATCCCAACCCATGACTTCGCCGGTCGAGCGCATCTCGGGGCCAAGCAGCGTATCGACGCCGGGGAAGCGTGCGAAAGGCAGCACCGCCTCTTTGACCGAGAACCAGGGCGTGATCGGATCTGCCAGCGTCAGAGGATCGGCGAAAGGCAGGTCATCTTCGGGGCCAACGCCTTCGGGATAGGGATCGCGTGCCGGGAAGTTCGACATCGGCTCACCCGCCATCAGACGCGCGGCGATCGAGGCAATGGCGCTGTCGGTCGCCTTGGCCACGAAAGGCACGGTGCGCGACGCACGCGGGTTCACCTCAAGCACGAAGATCTCGCCGTCCTTCAGCGCGAACTGCACGTTCATCAGGCCGACGACGCGCAAACCGCGTGCCATCAACTCGGTCTGGCGCTTCAATTCGGTGATCGTTGCCTGATCCAGCGTATGGGGGGGCAGCGAACAGGCGCTGTCGCCGGAATGAACGCCGGCTTCTTCGATATGCTCCATGATGCCCGCGACATGGACATTCTCGCCATCGCAAAGTGCGTCAACGTCAACTTCGATCGCACCGGCCAGATAGCTGTCCAGAAGAACCGGGTTCTTGCCCGAAACCACCACGGCCTGCGTGATATAGCGCTTGAGATGGTCCATATCCCGCACGATTTCCATCGCGCGACCGCCCAGAACATAGGATGGGCGGATGACCAGTGGGAAGCCGATCCGTTCCGCAATGGCAATGGCTTCTTCGTCGCTATGGGCGATCCCGTTGATGGGCTGTTTCAGCTCCAACCGGTTCAGCAGATCCTGAAAACGTTCGCGGTCCTCGGCCAGATCGATGGCATCGGGCGTGGTGCCCAGGATCGGGATTCCCTCGGCTTCCAGATCATTCGCCAGTTTCAGCGGCGTCTGGCCACCGAATTGCACGATGACGCCATGCAGCGTGCCATTGTCGCGTTCGGTCCGCAGGATTTCCAGCACATGTTCAAGTGTCAGGGGTTCGAAATACAGCCGGTCCGAGGTGTCGTAATCGGTCGACACGGTTTCGGGGTTGCAGTTGACCATGATCGTTTCATAGCCCGCATCGGTCAGCGCGAAACAGGCGTGGCAGCAGCAGTAATCGAATTCGATCCCCTGACCGATCCGATTCGGGCCGCCACCAAGGATGACAACTTTCTTGGCATCCGTCGGGCGCGATTCGCATTCCACGTCGCCCATCGCTGCGGCTTCATAGGTGGAATACATATATGGGGTTTGCGCCTCGAACTCGGCGGCGCAGGTGTCGATGCGCTTGAAGACGGGACGCACATCGGCGGCCAGACGGTCGCGACGGATCTCGGATTCTTCGCGACCGGTCAGTTGCGCAAGCCGCGCATCCGTGAAGCCCATCATTTTCAGGCCGCGCAGCTGATCGGCATCCGTGGGCAGGCCGTTGTCGCGCACGCCGTTTTCAGCATCTACGATTTCGCGCAGGCGGGCAAGGAACCACGGATCAAAGCTTGTGACCCGCTGGATTTCATCATCGGTCATGCCAAAGCGCATTGCCTGGGCGATGATGCGCAGGCGGTCCGGTGTTTGCTGGGACAGCGCGGCAATCACGGCGGGCTTTCCCTGTTCAGCCGCCCCCTCGATGACGATTTCATCCAGACCCGACAGCCCGTTTTCCATCGAGCTCAGCGCCTTTTGCAGCGATTCGTGGAAGCTGCGGCCAATCGCCATGACTTCGCCCACCGATTTCATGGCCGTGGTCAGTTCGGGCTTGCTGCCGGGGAACTTCTCGAAGGCAAAGCGCGGGATCTTGGTGACGACATAGTCGATCGAAGGCTCGAAGCTGGCCGGCGTCACCTTGGTGATGTCATTGTCCAGCTCGTCCAGCGTATAGCCGACGGCCAGTTTCGCGGCGATCTTGGCAATCGGGAAGCCCGTGGCCTTCGACGCCAGTGCGGAACTACGCGAGACGCGCGGATTCATCTCGATCACGACCATCCGGCCGTCGGCGGGGTTGATCGCCCATTGCACGTTCGAGCCGCCGGTTTCGACGCCGATCTCGCGCAGCACGGCGATGCTGCCATTGCGCATGATCTGATATTCGCGGTCGGTCAGGGTCAGCGCCGGGGCAACAGTGATCGAATCGCCCGTATGCACCCCCATCGGATCCACGTTCTCGATCGAGCAGACGATGATGGCGTTGTCGGCGCGGTCGCGCACAACCTCCATCTCGTATTCCTTCCAGCCCAGCAGGCTTTCATCGATCAGCACCTGCGCAACGGGCGAGGCATCCAGCCCCGAACGCACGATACGTTCGTAATCGTCGCGATTATAGGCAACCCCGCCGCCGGTTCCGCCAAGGGTAAAGGCGGGGCGGATGATGGCCGGAAGGCCAATATCTTCCAGCGCATCCATCGCCTGCGCAACGCCTGCCGAAATGTCGTATTTGCCATTGGCCAGCTTTGGTGCGGCGACGATGGTCGCGCGCGGGTTTTCCAAACCGATGCGGTCCATCGCTTCGCGGAACAGCTTGCGGTCTTCTGCCATTTCGATGGCGGTGCGCTGTGCGCCGATCAGTTCAACCCCATAGCGGTTCAGCGCACCTGAATCCGCCAGCGCCAGCGCCGTGTTCAGGCCGGTCTGCCCGCCCATCGTCGGCAACAGCGCGTCGGGACGTTCCTTGGCGATGATCTTTTCGACGACTTCGGGGGTGATCGGCTCGATATAGGTGGCGTCTGCCATTTCCGGATCGGTCATGATCGTTGCCGGATTCGAGTTGACCAGAATGACCCGATAACCCTCTTCGCGAAGCGCCTTGCAGGCCTGTGCCCCCGAGTAATCGAACTCGCAAGCCTGCCCGATCACGATGGGCCCAGCCCCGATGATCAGGATAGATTTGATATCGGTACGCTTTGGCATGGAGGACTCCGGGGCTTTTTGGGGGCGGCGCAAAATCGATCGGGTTTATAATCATGACACGCGGCTGTGCAAGGGTCAGCGACCATCAAGGCGACAGAATGTCGGTTGCCGACCCGTTTCGCCGATGCGGATAGCGCGCCGGCATCCGGAAAATCGGCCGAAATGTCACGCGGTCGGGCGGCCCCAAGATCCGTCGCGCATCCATCATTGCCCAAGATAGGCCCGCAGGCCGGGTGGCGGCGATTCCAGCAGCTCGTTGGTCGGGGCAGGGGGATGCACCTTGCCGTCATCCACCAGGATGGTCCGATCGGCGAAGCTGCGCGCATCCGCCGGATCATGCGTGACCATAAGAACGGTGGCGTCGGTTCGGGTCGCGATATCACCCAGCAGTTTCAGCATCTCGGCCTTCAGCGCCGGACCAAGTGCGGCGAACGGTTCGTCAAGCAACAGGATGGGCCGTGCCCGCAACAGCACGCGTGCCAATGCGACACGGCTTTGTTGCCCACCCGACAATTCAGCCGGGCGGCGTGTGGACATGCCTTGCAGGCCCACTTGCGCGATCACATGTTCGACATCTTCGCGCTGCCGGCGGTTCAGTCGCAGATCCGGACGCAGACCCAGACCGATATTCTGGCCGATGGTCAGATGAGGAAACAGGTTCTGGTCCTGAAACAGGAAAGAAACCGGTCTCTGGCCGGGTGAAACGGCGGAAAGATCAGCGCCCTGCCAAGCCACGGATCCCGCATCGGGTGCAAGAAATCCGCCTATCACCGACAGCAATGTTGATTTTCCCGACCCCGAAGGACCGATCACGGCGATCCGGGCGCCGGGTTCGATCGACAGGTCGGCAGCAAATTGAAAGCCGTTGCGCATCAGGCGCAGTCCGCGCAGATCAAGCAAGGCGTCCTCCTCGGTCAAACAGCCAGAACAGGGCAAAGCTGATGGACATCAACAACACCGCGCAGGCAGACGCATCGGTCATGCGATAGGAATTCATCAGCTGATACAATTTCAGCGGCAAAGTCGGCTGGTCGGTGGCGAAAAGGGCAATCACCCCCAGATCGCCCATGGCCAATGCCGCGGCCAATCCGGTGGAAAACCCCAATGGCGCGGCAAGTCGGGGCAGGGTCAGCAGGCGCAAGCGCGCCAGCCCCGTCATGTTCAGCGAATCGGCCAGGCGTCCGTAATCGGCGCGAAGTGATCGGGCGGCGGGAATCAGCGCGCGCAGGCCAAAGGGCAGCGCCATGACAGCATTGATCAGGGCGGTGACCGGCAGGGCCAGATCATCGATCGCGACATGGGCCCGCAGCATGATGAAAAGCCCCGTTCCCAGAACCAGCGGCGACGCCACAAGGGGCAACATGCCCGCGGCCTCGAGCCAGCCATTGCTTGTTTTCGCGATTGTCAGCGCCAGCGCCAGGCATAGCGCCGCTGCAATCGACGCCGAGATCAACGCCATGCAGATCGAACGCAGTGTCGCGGCCCAGACCTCTGTTGGCAGGTCGGGAATGCGCGGCAAACCTTGAAGGATGACCGCGCCAATCGGGCACAACAGGAACAGCGCGGCCGCCAGAATGGCGACGGCATCCATTGCCCGCCGCCAGCCGCGCGGACCGACCGGACCATGCGCAAGATCCAGCCCGGTGCCAAAGGCGACCGCGGTCGCCATGCGCCGCGACAATACCAGCGCGCCAAGGCTGAGGGCGATTTGCACCAACCCCAGCGCCGCGGCCCGCCCAAGATCGAAATCAAAGCGAAACGCCTGGTATATTGCCAGTTCGACCGTGGTTGCCGCTGGTCCGCCGCCCAATGCCAAGGCGACCGTAAACGAGGTCAGGCAGACCAGAAATACCGCCAGCCAGATTCCGGGCAGGACGCCACGCAGCATCGGCCATTCCAGATGCCGGGCCGTATCGGCCGGGCCAAAACCAAGGCTGTCTGCCAGACGGAAACGTTCGACCGGAATCGATTGCCAGCCTTGCAGGATCAGTCGGATCGACAGGGGCAGGTTGAAAAAGACATGGGCCAGAACCACCCCTTGCCACCCATAGACCGAGAACTCGCCGATGCCGACGGCCCGCAATGCCTCGTTGATGGCACCGGTTCTGCCAAACACGGCAATCAGGCCCATGATCGCCACGATCACGGGCAGGATAAAGGGCGCCCCCAGCAATGTGACAAGCAGGGCGCGTCCGGGAAATCTGCGCCGCGCAAAGGCGCGCGCAACCGGAACCGCGAGGCCCGCCGATAGCGCGGCGGACAATGCGGCCTGCCAGATCGTAAACCAGACGGCGCGCCAATCCCAGGATTGCAGGGCCGAAAGGCCGCGCGCCTGCCAAGCCACGGCCGCCAATGTGCCAAGGATCAACGCCGCCAGCGCTGCCGCGACCGCGATCCCCGCGGCGTCGCGTCTTAGCGCGAGAACGCCCGAAGCCATTCATCCAACGCGGGTTTGCGCAGGTCTTCCGCCTGAGTTTCGTCATAGAACAGGGTGGTGTCCGGGCGCGGCAGGTCACGCATGACCCCGGGCCATTTCGCCTGTTCCAGCTTGGCGGGCATTGACCAGTTTGCCAGGGGGATCGAGGTCTGGAAATCTTCGGTCAGGATCCAGTCCATGAACTTCTGCGCCAGCTCTGGTTGATCGGAACCCGCCACCTGTGCGGCCAGTTCGGCCATGAAATAATGGCCCTCGGGGAAAATCGCGGCATGTTTGGTTTGGTCGTCCTCGGCGACGATATGATAGGCGGGCGAGGTGGTATAGGACAGAACCATATCGGCTTCGCCTTCGGTGAACATTCCATAGCTTTCCGACCAGCCCTTCGTGACGGTCAGCACCTTGGGCGCCAGCTTTTCCCAGGCCTCGGGGGTGTCATCGCCATAGATGGCCTTGACCCAAAGCAACAGCGCCAGCCCCGAAATCGACGAGCGCGGATCCTGAATCACGATTTTCAGATCCTCGGGGGCCGAGAGCAGCGCCTGGAAACTTTCGGGCGGGTTCTCCAGCCGGGTTTCGTCATAGATAAAGGCGGTTTCGCCCCAGTTATACGGCAGGAATATGTCATCACCCCATTCCACCGGCAGTGACAGGTCTGAAATATCCTGCCCGTGGGGTGCGAACAGCCCCGAAGCACGGGCGCGCGCGGTCACATCGGTATTCAGTCCGAAAACGATATCGGCATCGGTCTTGTCGCCCTCCATCAGAATGCGGGGCAGGATATCACCGGTGACAAATTTCAGGTCGCATTCGCAAAAGGCTTCGAACCCTTCTTCGATCTTCGGTCCCGGCCCCCATTCGCTGGCGATGTAATCGCCCGCATAGATGGTCAGCGTGGGTTTTTCCTGCGCGGCTGCCGATGTGGCGGTCAGCAAGGCAAGGGTGGTCAAGGAAAGTCTTGTCATCATCTGGCTTCCTCTCGAATTCGGGTTACGAAAGAAAGGGCAGCGAAACCTTCCCTCCGCCGGCGCTAACCGGATCAGGTTCAACGGGTCCGCAATCTGCGTCTCAGCCTTGTGACAGGCCCCCCGAGGCATGCAGGAAACATACCGCGCCTGATGAATGCTGCAAGGTGAAAGCGCGGTTTTCAATGGCCGCCCGGATCGCTAAAACCGCCCTCAACCGGAAACAAGGGACCCTCATGAGCGATCAGCCAACCCCAATGATGGCGCAGTATCTTGCGATCCGCGAGGCAAATCCAGGCGCCTTGCTGTTCTATCGCATGGGGGATTTCTACGAGATGTTCTTCGATGATGCGGTGCAGGCAGCGGCGGCGCTGGACATTGCGCTGACCAAGCGGGGGACGCATGCGGGGCAGCCGATCCCGATGTGCGGGGTGCCGGTTCATGCGGCCGAAGGCTATCTGCTGACATTGATCCGCAAGGGGTTTCGGGTCGCGATTGCCGAACAAATGGAAGACCCGGCCGAAGCCAAGAAGCGCGGATCGAAATCGGTCGTGGCGCGCGATGTGGTGCGGCTGGTGACACCGGGAACCCTGACCGAGGAAACGCTGCTAGAGGCGCGCCGCCACAATTATCTGGCGGCCTTTGCACGCATTCGCGATGATTCTGCCCTGGCCTGGGTCGATATTTCGACCGGGGCGTTTCAGGTCATGGAATGCCCGTTGTCGCGGCTGGCGCCCGAGCTTGCGCGGCTGGCCCCGCGTGAATTGCTGGTTCCTGAAGGCGCGGATCTTGATGATCTGGCCGTGGATGCCGGGGCGCAGCTGACCGATTTGCCTGCCGGCGCATTTGACAGTTCGGCGGGCGCTCGGCGTCTTTGTGCCTTGTATGGCGTGGAAACGCTGGATGGTTTCGGCAGTTTCGGTCGCGCGGAATTGTCGGCCATGGGGGCGATCGTCGATTATCTGGATATGACGCAAAAGGGAAAACTGCCCCTGATGCGTCCTCCGGTCCGCGAGCGGTCGGGGGGATCGATACAGATCGACGCCGCAACACGACGAAATCTTGAACTGACCCAGGCCCTGTCCGGTGGCCGCGACGGATCATTGCTGAGCGCGATCGATCGAACGGTCACGGCTGCGGGTGGGCGGCTGCTTGAGCGGCGTATCAGTGCGCCATCGCGTGATCTGGCCGAGATTCATGCCCGCCAGGACGCGGTGGCCCAGTTGGTCGACAACAGTCGGCTGGCCGCCGATCTTCGCGAGGCATTGGGTCGGGTGCCCGACATGGATCGCGCCTTGTCGCGTCTTGCGCTGGATCGGGGCGGGCCACGTGATCTGGCTGCCATTCGCGCGGGTCTGACGCAGGGCGCATGCATTGCCGAATTGCTTGAACCCGACGCGGCGCAGCTGTTGCGTGATGCGGCACAGGATCTGACCGGGCATGACAAGCTGATCGACCTGCTGGATGATGCCTTGATCGCCGAGCCGCCTTTGCTGGCGCGCGATGGTGGTTTTGTCGCCCCCGGCTTTGACGAGGAACTGGACCAGACCCGGCGCCTGCGCGACGAGGGCCGCGCCGTCATCGCCGGAATGCAGGGAAAGTATGCCGAACTGTCCGGCGTTGGCAGTCTGAAGATCAAGCACAACAATGTGCTGGGCTATTTCATCGAGACCACGGCGACCCATGCCGAAAAGATGCTGGCCCCACCGCTGAACGAGACCTTTATCCACCGTCAAACCACGGCCAACCAGATCCGTTTCACGACCGTCGAATTGTCCGAACTGGAAACCCGGATCCTCAATGCCCGCGACCGTGCGCTTGAAGGTGAACGGGAAATTTTCGGGCAGTTGCGGGCGGCGGTTCTGGCGCAGGCGGGGCCGATCGGGGCGGCAGCACGCGCGTTGGCAGAGATCGACCTGACTGCGGGTTTCGCCGATATTGCCACGGGCGAATCCTGGACTCGGCCACGTATCGACAACAGCCGCGCATTTCAGATCGAGGCCGGTCGCCACCCTGTCGTGGAACGCGCATTGAAGCGGAAATCGGAAAGCTTTGTCGCGAATGATTGCGATCTGACGGCCGGCGAAACTCCGGCCATCTGGTTGCTGACCGGTCCGAACATGGCCGGTAAATCGACCTTTCTGCGCCAGAATGCCCTGATCGCGGTTCTGGCCCAGGCGGGTTCCTTTGTGCCCGCCAGCCGCGCCCATATCGGTATGGTCAGCCAATTGTTCAGCCGTGTTGGCGCCGCTGACGACCTGGCACGCGGCCGCTCGACCTTTATGGTCGAAATGGTCGAAACTGCGGCAATTCTCAATCAGGCCGACGATCATGCCCTGGTCATTCTGGATGAAATCGGGCGGGGCACGGCGACATGGGATGGGTTGTCCATCGCTTGGGCCGTCATGGAACATATGCATGCCGTCAATCGTTGTCGTGCACTGTTTGCGACGCATTATCATGAAATGACTGCGCTGACCGCGCGTCTGGACGGGGTGGAAAACGCGACCGTGGCAGTGCGCGAATGGGAAGGTGACGTGATCTTCCTGCACGAGGTGCGCAAAGGCGCGGCGGACCGCAGCTATGGTGTTCAGGTCGCGCGACTTGCCGGTTTGCCCGCTGCGGTTGTCGAGCGCGCACGAGAAGTTCTGGATGCCCTTGAATCGGGCGAGCGCGAAGGCGCGGCGCGCCCTGCTGCACTGATCGACGACCTGCCGTTGTTCCGCAACGCGCCCGCCGCATCTGCGCCCGCGCCTGCCGGAACCCATGCCGGCCCTCTGGACGCGCGCCTGAAAGACGTGCATCCCGATTCCATGACCCCGCGCGAGGCGCTGGAACTGATATATGAACTCAAATCCCTGTCCGGAGACACCGCATGAGCTATAACACTTTCGGCCGCGAATTCCGGTTCACCACCTGGGGGGAAAGCCATGGTCCCGCACTTGGGGCGACCGTGGACGGAACGCCGCCGGGCGTTCCCGTGGACGAGGATTTCATCCAGCAGTTTCTGGATCGCCGCCGGCCCGGCACGTCAAAACACACCACCCAACGCAAGGAAGCGGACCGGGTGCGCATTCTTTCGGGTGTGTTCGAGGGCCGCAGCACCGGCACACCGATCCAGCTGATGATCGAGAACACCGATCAGCGGTCCAAGGATTACGGCGATATCGCGACAAGTTTCCGTCCCGGACATGCTGATATTACCTATCACCAGAAATACGGGCTGCGTGACTATCGCGGCGGCGGACGTTCGAGCGCGCGCGAAACTGCGGCGCGCGTCGCGGCAGGTGGGGTGGCGCAGGCCGTGCTGGCACATCTGCTGCCCACGCTTTCGATTACCGGCTATATGGTTCAGATGGGCGAGATGCGGCTGAACCGTGATCGCTTTGATGCGACCGCGATATCTGAGAACCCGTTCTTCCTGCCGGACAGCACGGCGGTATCGGCCTGGTCGGATTATCTGGATGGCATCCGCAAATCGCAAAACAGTGTTGGCGCCGCCGTCGAGGTTCTGATTGCGGGCTGCCCGCCCGGACTGGGCGCGCCGGTCTATGCCAAGCTGGATACCGATCTGGCTGCGGCGATGATGTCGATCAATGCTGTCAAAGGCGTCGAGATCGGCGAAGGAATGGCCGCCGCCGCGCTGACGGGCACCGCGAATGCGGATGAAATGCGCATGGGACCGGATGGGCCGATATTCCTGTCCAACCATGCTGGTGGGATTCTGGGCGGCATTTCGACCGGGCAGGACATTGCGGTTCGGTTTTCGGTCAAACCGACCAGCTCGATCACGACACCGCGCAAGACAATCAACCGAATGGGCGAGGAAATCGACCTGATCACCAAGGGGCGCCACGACCCCTGTGTCGGCATTCGCGCGGTGCCCGTTGCCGAGGCGATGGCGGCCTGTGTCGTTCTGGACCATTTGCTTATGGATCGCGCGCAAACCGGCGGAAAACGCGGTGCAATAGGTGAAATGTAACAACCATAAGGCGAAAAGCCTCGGTTTGCGGGGCTTCGTTACATAACCGTCACAATTCAGTCGCAAAGATGTCATGGATCGCGACTACCTCGGACGCAGCCCTTTTCAGGGAAATGACCGACTCAGGAGTGATCCATGAACACTGCGAAATTCACCGTATCGGCAATCGCCATGATTGCTGCTTCGGCCACCGCCGCCGCCGCACGCGACAACGTCCAGACCGCTGGCTCGTCCACCGTGCTGCCCTATGCCACCATCGTTGCGGAAGCATTCGGCGAAAACTTCGACTTCCCCACTCCGGTTGTCGAATCGGGCGGCTCGGGTGCCGGCCGCAAGAAGCTGTGCGAAGGCGTTGGCGAAAACACCATCGACGTCGCGAACTCGTCCAGCCGCATCAAGCAGTCGGACATCGATCTGTGCGCATCCAACGGCGTGACCGAGATCATGGAAGTCCGCATCGGCTATGACGGCATCGTCTTTGCCAGCGATATCGACGGCGCCGATTTCGCCTTTACCCCGGCTGATTGGTTCAACGCGCTGGCCAAGGACATCGTCGTCGATGGCGAAGTCAAAGCCAATGACAACGCCACCTGGGCCGACGTCAATGCCGACCTGCCCGCGCAGGAACTGCTGGCCTTCATCCCGGGCACCAAGCACGGCACACGTGAAGTGTTCGACGAAAAGGTGATCCTGGCGGGCTGTGAAGAATCGGGCGCCATGGAAGTGTTCGCCGAACAGAACGGCGGCGACGAAGACAAGGCCGAAGACATGTGCACCGCGCTGCGCACCGATGGCGTGTCGGTCGATATCGACGGCGATTATACCGAGACGCTGGCCCGGATCGACGCCAACAAGAACGCCATCGGCGTGTTCGGCCTGTCCTTCTATGAAAACAACATGGACAAGCTGAAAGTGGCGACCATGTCGGGTGTGACCCCCTCGACGGAATCGATCGCTTCGGGTGAATATCCTGTGTCGCGCCCGCTGTATTTCTACGTCAAGAATGCGCATCTGGACGTGATCCCCGGCCTGCAGGAATATATCGAATTCTTCGTGTCCGACGACATTGCCGGCCCGAACGGCCCGCTGGCTGACTATGGTCTGGTTTCCGACCCGGAACTGGCCGCGACCCAGGAAATGGTTGCCAACCGCACCCCGATGGGTCCGCTGGAATAATTTTCTCTGCAAAACGCGGGGGTGACGGTTCTGCTGTCACCCCGTCATTCTTTTTGACAGGTATCCAATGAATATTGGCCTTATCTTGTTGTTCGTGATCGGGCTTGGCGCGATCGGTTACGTTCTGGGGCGCCGCCGCGCGCTTGCCAGCGTATCGGGCGACCCTCGCAAACTGCATTCCCTGCCCAGCCAGTACGGGCAGTCGGTCTTTCTATACACCCTTGTGCCGGCACTTTTGTTGCTGGTTGTCTGGCTTGTAGCCGAACCCCGCCTGATCGACAGTCAGGTGCGCGGCATCGTGGCCGAAAGCGGCACCTCGGGCGCAGAGCTGGACCTGAAGATGGCCGATGTCGGCCGGATTTCGCAGGGTCTGGGTGAGTTGATTTCAAGCTCGGCCATCACCGAAGAACAACTGGCCAATATGCGCGCCGATGTGGATGATGTCCGCGGCCGGCTTGCCGAGATCGGCGTCGCGGTCGGGGCCGATATCGAGCCCGCCGTACTCGAAGCCGCAAAAAGAAGCCGCGATCTTTCCGGCAGCTCGGCACTTTTGCGCAGCCTTCTGGTGATCGCGGCCGCGCTGGCCGGAATGGCCTTCGCGCTTCGCCGGATCACCCCAGAATTCCGCGCCCGCAATGTGTCCGAGGCTGTGGTCAAGGCGTTGTTGATGGGATCGTCGCTGGTCGCCATTCTGACCACCGTCGGCATCGTCCTGTCGCTGGTGTTCGAAACCGTTCATTTCTTCCAGCTTTACGCGGCCAAGGATTTCTTCCTGTCGCTGACCTGGAACCCGCAATTCCGTGGCGGTTCTGATCTGGGCCTGTGGCCGTTGATCTGGGGCACGCTGTATATTTCCTTTATCGCGCTTTTGGTCGCCGTTCCGATCGGCCTTCTGGCCGCGATCTATCTGGCCGAATATGCCAGCAAGCGGGTGCGCAGCATTGCCAAGCCCCTGATCGAGATCCTGGCCGGTATTCCGACGATCGTTTACGGTCTTTTCGCGCTGATCACCGTCGGGCCGATGCTGCGCGACTACTTTGCCCAGCCGCTGGGGCTGGGAAATTCGTCGTCTTCGGTGATGACCGCCGGTCTGGTGATGGGCATCATGCTGATCCCATTTGTCAGCTCGCTTTCGGACGACATCATCAACTCGGTGCCGCAATCGCTGCGTGACGGATCCTATGGACTTGGCGCAACCAAATCGGAAAGCATCAAGCAGGTGATCCTGCCCGCCGCGCTGCCCGGGGTTGTCGGTGCCGTGCTTCTGGCTGCCAGCCGCGCCATTGGTGAAACGATGATCGTCGTCATGGGGGCAGGGGCTTCGGCCAAACTGTCACTGAACCCGTTCGAGGCCATGACGACCGTGACAGTGAAAATCGTCAGCCAACTGACCGGCGATACCGAATTCGCCAGCCCTGAAACCCTTGTCGCCTTCGCCCTTGGTCTGACGCTGTTCGTCTTTACCCTCGGGCTGAATGTGCTGGCACTCTATATCGTCCGCAAATATCGGGAGCAGTACGAATGACCGACGCGACCGCAAACCACGCCCCTGAAGCCAGAACGCGCAGCTCGTTGCTGGAACAGGACGAGCGTACCCGCCGCCGCAATGCTTCGGAAAAACGCTTCCGGACCTATGGCGCCGTCGCCATCTGCCTGGCCATCGCCGCGCTGGTGATGCTGCTGACCTCGGTTCTGGGCAATGGCACCTCGGCCTTTTTCCAGACCTATGCCAAGATCGAGGTCACGCTGGACCCCGAGGTGCTGGACCCCAAAGGCAACCGCGACCCGGCCGAGATGTCGAAGGTTACCACGATCGGCTATGGCAACCTGATGAAAAAGGCCTTTCCGGCCTCGCTTCAGGCTGCCGGTGTTTCGACCGAAGGGATCGACGACAAGGAAGTCGGGGCCATGCTTTCAAAGGAAGCCCCGGCGCAGCTGCGCAACCGCGTGCTGGCCAATCCCGACATGCTGGGCGAGACGATCCAGTTCTGGGCGCTGGCCAATGGTCGCATCGACGGCTATCTGAAAGGTCGCGTGTCGATGGCTTCGGCCGAACGCGACGGCAATGTCAGCCCCGAACAGCTTCAGCTGGCCGACCGCATGCGCGCTTCCGATATGCTGGAAAAGCGTTTCAACTGGGATTTCATCACCTTCCCCGATGCCTCGGAATTGCGGCCCGAAGCTGCCGGTCTGGGCGTGGCAATCGTCGGTTCGGCTTACATGATGCTGATCGTCCTGTTCCTTGCGCTGCCCATCGGCGTGGCCGCCAGCATCTATCTTGAGGAATTTGCCCCGCAGAACCGTCTGACCGACCTGATCGAGGTCAACATCTCGAACCTTGCCGCGGTGCCGTCGATCGTTTTCGGTATCCTCGGTCTTGCGGTATTCATCAACTATGCGGGCCTTCCGGCCTCGGCGCCGATCGTGGGTGGTCTGGTGCTGACGCTGATGACTCTGCCGACCATCATCATCTCGACCCGTGCGGCGTTGAAGGCGGTTCCGCCGTCGATCCGCGATGCGGCGCTTGGCGTGGGTGCATCAAAGATGCAGTCGGTGTTTCACCACGTATTGCCATTGGCCTTGCCCGGCATCCTGACCGGCACCATTCTGGGACTGGCTCAGGCCCTGGGTGAAACCGCACCGCTTCTGCTGATCGGTATGGTCGCTTTTGTGCGCGACTATCCCAGCTGGCCGGTCGACGGCTTCTTCGAGCCGGCATCCGCATTGCCGGTGCAGGTCTATAACTTCACGACGCGCGGCGACCCGGCATTCGTCGAGCGTGCCTCGGGGGCGATCATCGTTCTGTTGATCTTCCTGCTTTGCATGAACCTGTTGGCGATCTATCTGCGCCGCAAGTTCGAGCGGCGTTGGTAAAGCGACCGGAAGGAGGTCACTATGTACGACATGAATCGAGTGGAGAGCGCCGTGACGCAAGACGAAATCAAGATCTCGGCACATAATGTGCAGGTCTATTATGGTGAAAAACAGGCCATCAAGGACGTCAATGTCGAGATCCTGGACAAGACCGTGACCGCGTTCATCGGTCCGTCCGGCTGTGGGAAATCGACCTTTCTGCGCTGTATCAACCGGATGAATGACACCATTCCGGTCGCGCGGATCGAAGGCGAGATCCGTCTGGATGGCGAAGACATCTATGATCGTCGTGTTGACCCGGTGCAATTGCGCGCCCGCGTCGGCATGGTGTTCCAAAAGCCGAACCCGTTCCCAAAGTCGATATTCGACAATGTTGCCTACGGACCCCGGATCCACGGTCTGGCCCGCAATCGCGCCGAGTTGGACGAGATTGTCGAAAAATCTTTGCGTGGCGCCGCGCTGTGGAACGAGGTCAAGGATCGGCTGCAAGAACCGGGCACCGGGCTGTCGGGTGGGCAGCAGCAACGCCTGTGCATTGCGCGGGCCGTGGCCACCGCACCGGAAGTCCTGTTGATGGACGAGCCCTGTTCGGCGCTGGATCCGATCGCGACCGGTCAGGTCGAAGAACTGATCGAACAGCTTCGCGCGGATTTCTCAGTTGTGATCGTCACGCACTCGATGCAGCAGGCAGCGCGGGTCAGTCAGAAGACCGCCTTTTTCCATCTGGGCAATCTGGTGGAATATGGCGAAACGGACGATATCTTTACCAAACCGAAGGATTCGCGGACCGAGGCATATATCTCGGGCCGGATCGGTTGACGATCAGGAGGCAGGCAAAATGAACCGCGACAAGCATATCTCTTCGGCATTCGACCGTGATCTGGAAACCATCCAGGCGCTGGTCGTCAAGATGGGCGGCATGGTCGAGGCCGCAATCAACGACGCTGCGACCGCCCTGGAAAACCGGGACGAGGAACTTGCCGAACAGGTTCGGCACCGCGACAAGGCCATTGATCTGCTGGAGGCGCAGATCAACGAAGATGCGGCCCGCCTGATCGCATTGCGCGCCCCCACCGCAACTGATTTGCGGATGGTACTGGCGGTCATCAAGATCGGTGCATCACTGGAACGTTGTGGCGATTATGCCAAGAATATCGGCAAACGGACCGATGTTCTGGCGGATATGCCCGTCATCGAGGGATCGGGTCTGGCGCTGCGCCGCATGAGCGCAGCCGTCAACCGCATGCTCCAGGATTCACTGGACAGCTATATCCGCCGAGATGCCGAACTGGCCGACGATGTGCGTATGCGCGATCTTGAGGTCGATCAGATGTATAATGCGCTGTTCCGCGAATTCCTGACCCATATGATGGAAGATCCGCGCAACATCACGGCCTGCATGCATCTGCACTTCATTGCCAAGAATATCGAGCGTATGGGCGATCACGCGACATCGATCGCCGAGCAAGTGATCTATCTTGTTACGGGAGAACTTCCGGATGAACCTCGTCCAAAGTCCAACAACGTTCCGAGCGATGACGGAGCGGCCCTGGCGGGAGACTAAGTCGATGGCACGCCAAAGCCCCTGTGTTCTGGTCGTCGAAGACGAAGGCGCGCAACGGGAAGTGCTGCAATATAACCTCGAATCCGAAGGGTTCGAGGTTGTGGTTGCCGATAACGGCGAAGACGCATTGCTTCTTGTGCAGGAGGAACAGCCGGACCTGATGGTTCTGGACTGGATGTTGCCCAAGGTCAGCGGGATCGAGGTTTGCCGTCAGGTAAAGGCCGATCCGGCGACGCGCAGCATTCCCATCATCATGCTGTCGGCGCGCGGCGAGGAAACCGACCGTGTGCGGGGGCTGGAAACGGGTGCCGATGACTATGTCGTCAAACCCTATTCCGTTGTCGAGCTGATGGCGCGCCTGCGCACGCAGTTGCGCCGCACGCGCCCTGCCAGCATGGGCGAGCGGCTGAGTTTTGGCGACATCATTCTTGATGCCGCCGAACATCGCGTCTTCCGGGGCGGCCAGCCGCTTCATCTTGGGCCGACCGAGTTCAGATTGCTGTCCACGCTGATGGAAAAGCCGGGTCGGGTCTGGTCGCGCGAACAGTTGCTGGATCGCGTCTGGGGGCGCGACATCTATGTCGACACGCGCACAATTGACGTGCATGTCGGGCGGCTGCGCAAGGCGCTGATGCAGAATGGCGGTGACAATCCTGTGCGCACCGTGCGGGGCACCGGATACGCCCTGGGCTGATGATCTAGCGCAGATTGGCGTGCAGGAATGCCTGAACCTCATCATATGAGGGGATGGCATCACCTGCGCCCGGTCGCGTCACCTTGAGCGCGGCTGCCGCAGACGCCAGTTCCAGGGCCGTGGCGACGGTGTCTCCACGATCCAGTCCCGCCGCGAAATACCCTGCAAATGTGTCGCCAGCGCCGGTTGTGTCGACGGGCTCAACCGCGAATGCGCTTTGCCGGGTTACCTGGCCGGTTTCCATGTCGCGATATTCCGCCCCTTCGGCGCCGCGGGTGATCAGCAGACCGTCGACGGGAATATCGCCCGGCATCGCCTTGAACAGTTGCTCTGCCTCGCCGGCGTTCATCGCAAGTACCGAGACATAAGGCAGGATCTCATGCACCGCTTGCAGGTCGAACGGTGCTGCGGAATAGATCACCCTTGCGCCGCGTTCGCGGGCTGTGCGCGCGGCCTCGACCTGATGGCTGGTCTCATTCTGCAACAGCAGGGTGTCGCCTTTGCCCAAGCCCGAAAGCGCCTTGGCGAGTGTGCCTGAATCAAGCTGACGATTCGCGCCAGGATGAATCACGATCGAGTTCTCACCGGTGCTGTCCAGCAGAATGATGGCGTGGCCCGTGACCTGATCGGCGTGGCGTTGCAGCAGATGTGTCTGGACACCATAGCTGGTCAGACGATCGACGACCCAGTTATCGGCGCCCGACATCCCCCCAAGATGCAGCGTCGCGGCACCGGCCCGCGCCGCGGCAATCGACTGGTTGGCACCTTTGCCGCCCAATCCGACGGAATAGGTCGTGGCCGCAAGCGTTTCGCCGGGGCGAGGCAGGTGGTTCAGCCGGTAAACATGATCGATATTGATCGAGCCCAGATTCCAGATAGCCATCTCGATGTCCTTCATTGGATGCCCGGCGACAGGCCGTCAGAGCGATAAACCAGATACGAAAAAAGCGCGCCCCGCAAGGCGCGCTTTCTGATCATTTCGGCAGAGGCTGCCCTCAGGCGTGCTTCTTGCCTTTGTGGGGAGCCCAGATCCGCTTGTTGGTCAGATACAACAGAGCGCTGAGCACGATCAGGAACAGGACCGAGACAAGGCCAACCATCTTGCGGTCCATCATCTTCGGTTCTGCCGTCCACATCAGGAAGGCTGACACGTCGCGGGCCATCTGGTCGACCGTGGCCGGGGTGCCGTCCTCGTAGGTGACCAGATCGTCGGAAAGCGGCGACGGCATCGAGATATAGCCGGTCGAGAAGGCGGTATTTTCATAGAAGATACTGCCGGCCTGCTCCATTTCCTCGCCGGTATAGCTGGTCAGGATGGCGTGGATATATTCCGGCCCACCGATACCGTTGACCAATTGGCTGATGCCGGTTCCGTAGGGGCCGTGAAACCCTGCACGTGCCTTGGCCATCAACGACAGATCCGGTCCCATGCCATCGCCGGTCACGGTCGGGAAATGATCCGTTGGAAGACGCGTGCGGTCTTCGCCGGTTTCCGCATCGGTGATCTCGGACAGGTTTGCCGCATAGGCCCGCACCTGATCCTCGGGCAGGCCGGGGCCGCCGTCATCATGCAGGGTGCGAATCGGCACGAATTTCATGCCGTGGCAGGCCGAACAAACCTCGGTATAGACCTGAAGGCCGCGCTGTAGCTGGAACTGGTCATATTTGCCGAACGGGCCTTCGAAGCTGAACGAGATATCCTCGATATGTACGGCGCCATGGCCGCCGCCATGATCGCCTTCTTCGCCGTGGTCTTCGTCGCCATGGCCTTCCTCGGCAGCATGGTCATCACCATGAGCTTCTTCGGCGGGCGCTTCCTCGACAACTGCATCTTCTGCAGGTGCCGCCGCTTCCGCCTCAGCAGCAGGTTCCTCTTCCGCTGCCGGCTCTTGCGATGCGGCCTCGGCAGGTTCTTCCGCTTCTGGGGCGTCCGCCTCGGCTGCCTCGCTTGTGGCCTCCTCTGCGGCAGGTGTTTCTTCCGCTTCGGGGGCTGCGCTGTCCTCGGCCGGGGCCTCGTTCACGTCCGCGGATGTATCCTCGGCCGTGGTTTGCGCCTCGGCTGCCTGCTCGGTCGGGGCCGGGCTGGTGGCCTCCTGCGCCCAGGCAAAGCCCGACGCAGAGAGGGTCAGGGCCGCAACAGCCGTGAGCGTCTTGGTTCTCAGGGTCATTGTATGGCTCTCCTTACTCGGCCGATTGCGCCTTGGCGCCATAGTGATCGTTGAAGTCCTCTTCGATGGTCGCGGGCATCGGTGCGGGTTTTTCGATCACACCCAGCAGCGGCAGGATCACCAGGAAATAGGCGAACCAATAGGCCGATCCGGCCAGCGCGATATAGGGATAGATCCCCTCGGCAGGCATGGCGCCAACCCACATCAGGACGACAAAATCTACAGCCAGAAGTGCAAACCACCATTTGAACTGCGGACGGAAACGGCCCGAGCGCACGCGGCTGGTGTCCAGCCAGGGTACCAGAGCCATGACCAGGATTGCGCCGAACATGGCCAGAACACCAAAGAACTTGGCGTCGATGATGCCGAAGGACAGGAAGTTGACCAGCTGCACCAGCCAGACATCGGCAGTGAAGGCCCGCAGGATTGCATAGAAGGGCAGGAAGTACCATTCCGGCACGATATGCGCAGGCGTGGCCAGCGGGTTCGCCTCGATATAGTTGTCCGGGTGGCCCAGATAGTTCGGCATGAAACCGACGATGGCGAAGAACACCACCATGATCACGGCCAGCGCGAACAGGTCTTTCATTACGAAATAGGGCCAGAAAGGCAGGGTGTCTTTCTCGGCCTCTTCCTTGCTGGTGCGTCGCACCTCGACACCGGTCGGGTTGTTGTTTCCGGTGGTGTGGAAGGCCCAGATATGCACGACAACCAGTGCCGCGATGATGAAGGGCAGCAAATAGTGCAACGAGAAGAAACGGTTCAGCGTGGCATTGTCGACCGCAGGCCCGCCAAGCAGCCAGGTCTGGATCGGTTCACCAAGCCCCGGGATGGCACCGAACAGGCCGGTGATCACGGTCGCGCCCCAGAAGGACATCTGACCCCAGGGAAGAACATAGCCCATGAACGCGGTCGCCATCATGGCCAGATAGATCAACATGCCGATGATCCAGGTCACCTCGCGCGGGGCCTTGTAGCTGCCGTAATAAAGACCGCGGAAGATGTGCAGATACACGGCCAGGAAGAACAGCGAAGCGCCATTGGCGTGCAGATAGCGCAGCATATAGCCGCCATTCACGTCGCGCATGATATGTTCGACGCTGGCGAAGGCCAGATCGACATGCGGCGTGTAATGCATCACCAGAACGATGCCGGTAATGATCTGCAACGCAAGGCAGAAGGTCAGGACGATGCCCCAGATCCACATCCAGTTCAGGTTCTTGGGCGTGGGGATCATCAATGTGTCATAAAGCAGACCGACCACCGGCAAACGGCGGTGCAGCCAGCGTTCGGGGCCCGATTTGGGCTCGTAATGGTCGTGCGGAATACCGGCCATATGCAGTGCCCTCCTCAGCCCAGCTTGATGGTGGTGTCGTTGACGAATTCAGCGACGGGAATTAGCAAATTCTTCGGTGCCGGGCCTTTGCGGATGCGGCCGGCGCTGTCATAATGCGAGCCGTGGCAGGGGCAGAACCAGCCATCGAAATCGCCCGCGCCGTCCCCGATCGGAACACAGCCCAGGTGGGTGCAGACGCCGATCATGACCAGCCATTCACCGGCTTCGTCAAGGGTGCGGTTCTCGTCAAGTGCCGGCTCGCCGGGCTTGTTTTCGTTCTCGGCACCCTGATCGATCAGCTGGTTCAGCTGAACGGCGCGGCCTTCTTCGATCTCGGTTTCGGTACGGCGGCGGATAAAGACCGGTTTTCCCAGCCATTTCACGGTCAGCTGTGTGCCGACATCAACGCCACTGACATCGACCTGGATCGAAGACAATGCCTGAACATCAGCCGAGGGGTTCATCTGATTCACAAGCGTCCAGGCGGCGGCTCCGGCGGCCACTGTGCCTGCGCCCGCCGTGGCATAATAGAGGAAATCCCTCCGGGTGCCTACGTGGTCATCTGCGTGGGACACGGGTCATACTCCAATTCGGGCCGGAAGCCCGGCCGATACGACATTCCGGGCCGCAAGTTGATTGCAGCCTTCGCGTCGCGGTTCTAGCGTTCAAATATCTGTCAGTCCAGACGATAACCCCGTGCGTGGCGACACATCTCATCCCATCTGTTGGAAAATTGTCGCGACAGGCTTGATGAACATGCCCGAAGGGCGCGGTCACGGGCCCATTCGTCGCGCTGCATTCACAGCAACCCCTGAGAGCGAAAGCTGAGTTCACGGGATTTCCCGATGATCAGGTGGTCGTGAATGGTGATTCCCATGCAATCCGCGGCTTGTGCGATCCGTGCCGTCATCGAGATATCTGCTTCGGACGGGGTGGGGTCGCCCGAGGGGTGGTTATGCACCAGGATCAGAGCGGAGGCGTTCAGTTCGAGCGCGCGCCGGATAATCTCTCGGGGGTAGACGGGCACGTGGTCGACCGTGCCCTGGCCTTGTTCGTCATCGGCGATCAGCACGTTCTTGCGATCAAGAAACAGGACGCGGAACTGTTCGGTTTCCCGGTGCGCCATGGTCGTGTGGCAATAGTCCAGCAGGGCCTGCCATCCCGACAGGACGGGCCGGTTGATGACCTTGGCGCGGGCAAGGCGCTGTGCCGCAGATTCGACGATCTTCAGCTCGGTGATGACGGCGGGGCCGACGCCTGCAACATCGGACAGGCGGGCCGGAGGCGCGGACAGCACGCGATTGAAATCGCCGAAACGCTCGATCAAAGCACGCGCCAGCGGTTTCACATCCTGTCGCGGTATGGCGCGAAACAACACCAGCTCCAGCAATTCGTAATCCGGCATCGAAGCGGCGCCGCCATTCATGAAACGCTCGCGCAGACGGGCCCGGTGATCGGACAGATAGGATGGCGGATGTTTTTGCCTGCCCTGTGTCGGCACGGCTGCAAGGCCGGAGACATCATCCGGGGCGGGCGTGAACAATGGAAGGGGCATTTCCCCGAAGGCACGTTTCTGGTCCATGCCGTGAATGTGGCGCGCCAACCATGAAGAACAGGTTAACGCGCCGCATTTTGTTTAGCGGGTCATGTCGTCCCAGAAGCCTTTGACCTTGTTGAAAAAGTTGTCTGATTGCGGGCTGTTGTCGGCCTTTTCGGCCTCGAATTCGCGCAGCAACTCTTTCTGGCGGGCGGTCAGGTTCACCGGTGTTTCGACGACCAGTTCGATCAGCATGTCGCCCATATCGCCCTGTGCGCCGGCGCCGTGGCGCAGGGGCGGCATGCCCTTTCCGCGCAGGCGCATCTGGCGACCCGACTGGCTGCCGGCGGGAACCTTGACGCGGGTGCGCCCGCCATCAATGGTCGGAACCTCAACCTCGCCGCCAAGCGCGGCCGACGCCATGCTGACAGGCACCTGACAGGCAAGGGTCTTGCCCTCGCGCAGAAAGATGTCGTGGTCCTTGACCTCGACGAATATATAAAGATCACCTGCGGGGCCACCGCGCAGGCCGGCCTCACCTTCCCCGGCAAGACGGATGCGGGTGCCGGTTTCGACGCCGGCCGGGATATTGACCGACAATGTCCGTTCGCGTTCGATGCGACCAGCGCCGTGGCAGGCCTTGCAGGGATTCTTGACGATCTGACCCTGACCGCCACAGGTGGGGCAGGTGCGCTCGACCGTGAAAAAGCCTTGCTGCGCGCGAACCTTGCCCATGCCGCCACATGTCGGGCAGCTGGCGGGCTGGGTCGCGCCTTCGGCGCCAGTGCCGTCGCATTCATCGCATGCGACCGAGCCGGGCACCGTGATCGATTTCTGCAAGCCGCGATAGGCGTCTTCCAGGGAAACATGCAGGTTGTAGCGCAGATCCTGACCGCGTTGCGCGCGAGAGCGTCCGCCGCCGCCGCGCCGCCCGCCCATCATGTCGCCGAACAGATCTTCGAAGACATCGGCAAATGCGGAACCGAAATCACCCGGATGTCCGCCCGCACCGCCACGTGCGCCCATGCCGCCATTCTCGAATGCAGCGTGGCCGAATCGGTCATAGGCGGCTTTTTTCTGTCCGTCCTTCAGGCAGTCATAGGCTTCGTTGGCTTCCTTGAAGCGCGATTCGGCCTGTGAATCGTCCTTGTTGCGATCAGGGTGCAGCTCTTTCGCCTTTTTGCGAAAGGCTTTCTTGATTTCTTCTGCAGAGGCCCCGCGCGAGACGCCCAGAACCTCGTAATAGCATCGCTTGGCCATCATCGTTCCTGTTCACTTGCCCCAATGAAATGGCCGGCCCGCGATGTGCTGCGGACCGGCCCGATAGGGGTGCGGCCCGGATCAGCCGCGGTTCTTGTCGTCGCCGAGATCTTCGAAATCGGCATCCACGATGTCGTCATCGACATCACGCGGCG
This sequence comes from Paracoccus onchidii, assembly GCF_028294535.1. GTDB lineage: Bacteria > Pseudomonadota > Alphaproteobacteria > Rhodobacterales > Rhodobacteraceae > Paracoccus > Paracoccus onchidii. The sequence goes on from NZ_JAQBIE010000007.1 coordinate 24,820, forward strand.
AATCGTCGCCCCCGTCGTCGGCAGCCTCTTCCGAGCCCTGCTGCGCCTTGTAGATTGCCTCGCCCAGCTTCATGGACGCGTCCATGACGTTCTGGATGCCGGATTTGATCTTGCCGGCATCTTCGGATTTCAGCGCCTCTTCAAGCGCGCCGATTGCCAGTTCGATGGCCTCGACGGTCGAACTGTCGACCTTGTCACCGTGATCTTCCAGCGATTTCCGGGTGCTGTGGATCAGGCTTTCGGCCTGGTTCGTGGCTTCGACCAGTTCGCGACGGTCCTTGTCGGCCTCGGCATTGGCTTCGGCGTCCTTCACCATCCGGTCGATATCTTCGTCCGACAGGCCGCCCGAGGCCTGGATGGTGATGTTCTGTTCCTTGCCGGTGCCCTTGTCCTTGGCCGAAACCGAGACGATGCCGTTGGCGTCGATGTCGAAGGTCACCTCGATCTGGGGCATGCCGCGCGGTGCAGGCGGGATGTCTTCCAGGTTGAACTGACCCAGCATCTTGTTGTCGGCGGCCATCTCACGCTCGCCCTGGAAGACCCGGATCGTCACGGCGTTCTGGTTGTCTTCGGCGGTCGAGAAGATCTGCGACTTCTTGGTCGGGATCGTGGTGTTGCGGTCGATCAGGCGGGTGAACACGCCACCCAGCGTCTCGATGCCCAGGGACAGCGGGGTCACGTCCAGCAGAACGACGTCCTTGACGTCACCCTGCAGAACGCCGGCCTGAATGGCGGCGCCCAGTGCCACGACTTCGTCCGGGTTCACGCCCTTATGCGGCTCCTTGCCGAAAAAATCGGTCACTTCCGCAATGACTTTCGGCATGCGGGTCATGCCGCCGACCAGAACGACCTCGTCGATCTCGCCCTTGCTGACGCCGGCGTCCTTCAGGGCCTCTTGAACCGGCTTCATGGTGCGCTTGATCAGGTCGTTGACCAGGCTTTCCAGCTTGGCGCGGGTCAGTTTCATGACCATGTGCAGCGGCGTGCCCGAATCCTTGTCCATCGAAATGAACGGCTGGTTGATTTCGGTCTGGCTGCTGCTGGACAGTTCGATCTTGGCTTTTTCTGCGGCCTCTTTCAGGCGCTGAAGGGCCATCTTGTCCTTGGTCAGATCGACGCCGTGCTCTTTCTTGAACTCTTCGGCGAGGAAGTTGACGATGCGCATGTCGAAGTCTTCGCCGCCAAGGAACGTGTCCCCATTGGTCGATTTCACTTCGAACAGGCCGTCATCGATTTCCAAAATGGTGATGTCGAAGGTTCCGCCACCAAGGTCATAAACCGCGATGGTCTTGGTTTCCTTCTTGTCCAGACCATAGGCCAGGGCGGCTGCGGTCGGCTCGTTGATGATGCGCAGGACTTCGAGGCCCGCGATCTTGCCGGCGTCTTTCGTGGCCTGACGCTGTGCGTCGTTGAAATAGGCCGGGACGGTGATGACGGCCTGCGTCACGTCTTCGCCCAGATAGGATTCGGCGGTTTCCTTCATTTTCTGAAGGATCATCGCGCTGACCTGTGCGGGCGAATATTTTTCGCCCTTCACTTCGACCCAGGCGTCGCCATTGCCACCATCGACGATGGAATAGGGAACCAGTTTCTTGTCTTTTTCGACGGCTTCGTCATTGGTGCGGCGGCCGATCAGGCGCTTGACGGCAAAGACGGTGTTGCTTGGATTCGTGACGGCCTGGCGTTTGGCGGCCTGTCCGACCAGACGCTCGCCATCGGTGAAGCCGACGATCGAGGGCGTGGTGCGCGCGCCTTCACTGTTTTCGATGACCTTCGGCTGGCTGCCATCCATGATGGCGACGCAGCTGTTGGTGGTGCCGAGGTCGATCCCGATAACTTTGGACATAGATGTAACCTTTCTTGCGGCGATAAGTTGGACCTTGGGTCCGTTACGGCCCCCGCAGTCCGATCCCGTTAATGATATCTGTGCCCGGACGCAGCCGGACGCTTCGTGGGTGTATATAGGGATGGTTTTCGGACCCGCAAGCGCCCCTTGGGGGCAAATTTGGCCGCATTTCGGGGTTCATCGCGTGATTCTTGCCTGGGGCCGTGACGTCAGTGCCCTGCGGACCAGCTGAGCGATTCGTGCTTGCGTGTCGAGAAATTGATCAGCAGCCCGACCATCATCGCCCCCAGTGAAAACCAGATCGCATAATAGGGGTCGGTCTTCTGGGGCGTGTAATTCGTGAACAGAAATCCGCGCATCTGGTCAATGATGTGAAACAGCGGATTCCAGATGAACCAGGGCAGCATGAAATTGGGCAGCACATTGGCGACGAACATCTTGCCCGAGGCGAACATGTTGATACGTTGATAGGCGGTCGCCATCAGGGCAGAGGCCTTTGGCGCCCAGGGCCGGATTCCAAGAAAGACCAGCCCGACGCAAACACCTGAAAACCAGGCTTCCAGATACATCGCCAATGCGCCGACGGGCTGGGATATCGTGATCGGCCCGAACAGCACATGATACAGCCCCAATATCGCGAGGCAGCTGATCGTTTGCCGATACAGGACCGCAATCGCGGCGGCCGCGATCAGCACGGCCGGGTTCAACGGCTCATGCTTGATCAGGCCGCCCGAGATCGAATGGCTGCCCGATACCGCGCTGACCGTTTTGACATGGGTCATGAACATGAAGATGCCCGACATGATATAGAGGATGAAATCCCCCCTGATCGGCGATTGCCTGACCCCGAGAACCATGAAGATCACCAGGAATGCCGCCATGAAGATCATGGTTTGCGCGATCGTGATCAGCAGGCCGATGACCGCATTCCGGTGGTCGGTGCGCAGGTTGTAGACCGCCTGATGATAGATCAGTGTCAGTGTCTTGCCTGCGGCTTCGAAGATATTGCGGCTATGTCGTTGGTTGAACACGTGGGCGGTTCCGTTTGCCGTGACTGTTACACAAAACCGTCGGTCGGGCGCGACGCATGGTCCTGTTTGCCGACCAGAGCTTGCCCAAGCCGCTTGGCATGAGCATAAGAGGACTTGGCCGGTCGGACAATCGCCAGTCCGTCGCAGGGTGAATGATGGGAAGGAATATTACATGCAATTTGATCGACTGACCGCCGAAATGCGCCGCCTAGCGCTGCTGGCCGGTGAGAGGATCATGGAGATCTATGCCGCCGAGGATTTCGACGTGCGCGCAAAATCCGATGCTTCCCCCGTGACCGAGGCCGACGAAGCCGCCGATGCCATCATCTCGGCCGGCCTGCGCGAAGCGTTCCCCGACATTCCGTTGGTGACCGAGGAGCAATCCGCCACCCACGATCAGGCGATTTCGACCTTTCTCATCGTGGATCCGCTGGATGGAACCAAGGAATTCATCAAGCGCCGCGGCGATTTTACCGTGAACATTGCCTATGTCGAAAACGGCGTGCCGGTGCGCGGCGTGGTTTATGCACCCGCCAAGCAGCGACTTTTCTATACCACCGCTGATGGCCGTTCGGTCGAGGAAAAGGCCCCGTTCGGTGAACAGCCGGGTGAAACCATGCCCGTGGGTGTCAATCCGATGCCCGACAATCGCGGGCTGATGGTCGTGGCATCCAAATCGCACCGCGATGCGGCAACGGATGAATATATCGCCAAATACGGCGTGCGCGACATGACCAGCGCCGGATCGTCGCTGAAATTCTGCCTGGTCGCCACCGGCGAGGCGGATCTGTATCCGCGTCTGGGCCGCACGATGGAATGGGATACCGCTGCAGGTGATGCCGTTCTGCGCGGCGCCGGGGGCGAGGTGGTGCGCTTTGACGATCACAGCCCCCTCGGCTATGGCAAGCCCGGTTTCGAGAACCCGTTTTTCATCGCCTTCGCCCCGGGCGTCCTGTTGGTAAAGAACTAATATGTCTGTCGTTATCATCATCCCCGCCCGCCATGCCTCCAGCCGCTACCCGGGTAAGCCGCTTGTGGATCTGAAAGGCGCGTCCGGAGAGCCGCGCAGCCTGATCCGTCGCAGCTGGGATGCCGCCGTCGCCGTGACAGGCGTTGATCGTGTCGTCGTGGCGACCGATGACGAACGTATCCGCGATCATGCCAGCGGCTTCGGGGCCGAGGTCGTGATGACCTCGACGGAATGCCGCAATGGCACCGAGCGTTGTGCCGAGGCAATAGCGAATTTGGGGATCTCGCCCGAGATCGTCGTCAATCTGCAAGGTGACGCCCCCCTGACGCCGGCCTGGTTCGTCGAAGATCTGATTGCCGGTCTGCGCGCCGATTCACAGGCCGGTGTGGCCACGCCGGTTTTGCGCTGTTCGGGAAAGATGCGTGCCGATCTGATCGCCGACCGGATGGCAGGGCGCGTTGGTGGCACGACTGCGGTTTTCGGCGCCGAGAATCAGGCGCTCTATTTTTCCAAGGAGGTCGTGCCTTATGCGGCGGGCGATTTCGGGGATGATCAGGACAGTCCGGTGTTCCACCATGTCGGTGTCTATGCCTATAGGCCCGAAGCGCTTGCCTCATATAACGAATGGGGTGAAGGGCCACTGGAACGGCTGGAAGGGCTGGAACAGCTGCGGTTCCTTGAGCGGGGTCAACGGATCCTGTGTGTGCAGGTCGAATCGCGGGGGCGCCAGTTCTGGGAACTAAACAACCCCGAGGACGTTCCTCGGCTTGAGACGATGATGAAAGAGATGGGAATCGACTGACGGGCCGCCCCGTGGCCCCGATTTTCCGGGGTTCGGCGAAGTTATGCCTTGAATTGAAGGTATCAGATTGGCGTCTGTGCGTCCGATCATGTAGTTTTGCGGTGCGCGGATGAAATATGCCGCGCCAAGGTTTTTGTTGTAAGGTAGGGTGCGGATACCCCGCCCTTGATAGTTTGAAGTCGAGCAAAGGTGCTGTGCTATGAGTCGTAAGGTAACAAAGGCCATTTTCCCTGTGGCCGGTCTGGGAACGCGTTTTCTGCCTGCGACAAAGAGTATTCCGAAAGAGATCATGACGCTGGTTGATCGCCCGTTGATCCAATATGCGATCGACGAGGCCCGGGCAGCGGGGATCAAGGAATTCATCTTCGTCACGTCGCGCGGCAAGGGCGCATTGGAAGACTATTTCGACCACGCGCATGAGCTGGAAACCAGCCTCAAGAAATCGGGCAAGACGGCTCTGCTGGACATTCTGCGCGAAACCAACATGGAATCGGGTGCCATCGCCTATATCCGCCAGCACAAGGCCCTTGGGTTGGGGCATGCGGTCTGGTGCGCACGCCGACTGCTGTCCGAGGATGAGCCTTTTGCGGTGATCCTGACCGATGACGTCATCAAGGGCGAGCCACCTTGCCTGCAACAGATGATCGAAGCCTATGGCGAAACGGGCGGCAGCATGGTTGCCACGATGGAGGTTCCGCCCGAAAAGGCGCAGTCCTATGGTGTTCTGGATGTCAGCGAGGACATGGGGGCGATCGTCAAGGCGCGCGGCATGGTCGAGAAGCCTGCGCTCGGAACGGCGCCGTCGAATTTGGCCGTGATCGGGCGTTATATCCTGGCGCCGACCGTCATGAAGAACCTGAACAAGCTGAAGGCGGGGTCGGGCGGCGAAATTCAGCTGACGGACGCTATTGCCGATGAAATTCAGGCTGGGCGCGGCGTCTATGGGCTGCGCTTCCGCGGGCAGCGCTTCGATTGCGGTTCGAAGGCCGGCTTCTTGCAGGCGACCGTGGCCTTTGGGTTGGAACGGGACGAGCTGCGCGAAGAATTTGCCGAGTATCTCAATGATGTCGTCGCGCTGAACCGGGCCGCCGAGTAATGTCTGACACAGTATTGGTGACCGGCGGAGCCGGTTATATCGGGTCGCATGCGTGCAAGGCCCTGTCGCGGGCTGGATATGTTCCGGTCACATTGGACAACCTGTCGACCGGCTGGCGCGATGCGGTGAAATTCGGTCCTCTGGTCGAGGCAGACCTGCTCGATCGCGCCGCGCTGGATCGGGCATTCGCCGAATATCAGCCCATGGCCGTGATGCATTTTGCCGCGCTGAGCCAGGTGGGTGAAGCCATGGCCGAGCCGGGAAAATACTGGCGCAACAATGTCTCGGGGTCACTGAACCTGATCGAGTCCGCTATTGCCGCAGGGTGCGGGAACTTTGTATTCAGCTCGACCTGTGCGACCTATGGTGATCGCGATGGCGAGGTGCTGAACGAAGATACGGCGCAGGCGCCGCTGAACGCCTATGGCGCCAGCAAGCGTGCGATCGAGGATATGCTGGTCGATTTCAGCGCCTCGCATAGGTTGCGTCACGTCATCTTTCGCTATTTCAATGTTGCGGGGGCCGATCCCGATGCAGAGGTCGGTGAATTTCATCAGCCCGAGACCCATCTTATTCCACTGATTCTGGACGCGGTTGACGGCAAACGCGCGGCGCTGACGATACACGGGACCGATTATCCGACGCCTGACGGAACTTGTATCCGCGATTACGTCCATGTGGCCGACCTGGTAGATGCCCATATCCGGGGGTTGGAATGGCTGCGCGAGGACAAGGGCGATCGTGTCTTTTGCCTTGGCACCGGTGAAGGTTTCTCGGTGCGCGAAGTTGTGGATGCAACGCGTCATGTGACCAACCGCCCGGTTCCCATGCATGACGGCCCGCGCCGCGGGGGGGATGCGGTCAAACTGGTTTGCGGCAGCAAGCGCGCAAGGGATGAGCTGGGCTGGTCGCCTTCGCGGTCCTCGATGCAGCAGATGATCGGTGACGCCTGGCGTTGGCATCAGAACGGGTCTTACGCGCGTTGACGGGGTTGGCCGCCAGCATTGGCGGCCGCCTTCGGCGTGGCTGGTCGGCATATCGGTTGCGCTGGAAGCGGAGAGAGCTGCTGTGGCGCGCGATACGCGCCCGCAAGAACCTGACGCCTGTTGCTGACCGCACCGCGAAAATCGGACCGGATGGTGTTCTGGTTTTTGTCACCCTGCGCAATGAACTGGGCCGGTTGCCAGAGTTTCTGACCCATTATCGCCGGCTTGGGGTGTCGCATTTTCTTGTGGTCGACAATGACAGCGATGATGGCACAACTGCCTTGTTGCGTGCGCAACCCGATGTTTCGTTATGGCGCGCCGCCGGTTCCTATCGCGATTCCCGCTTTGGCATGGATTGGCTGGGGGCGCTGTTGATGCGTTACGGTCACGGGCATTGGTGCGTGACCGTCGACGCCGATGAATTGCTGGTCTATCCCGATTGCGACGGCCATGATCTGCGGGAACTGACCACGTTCCTTGGCCGGCGGAACATTCCTGCGATCGGGGGCTTGATGCTGGATCTGTATCCGCGCGGACCTCTTGGCCGCGCCGATGCGCCCAATGGTGCGCCGCTTGCCGATCGGCTTCCCTTTTTTGACGAAGGGCCATATCGGTGCCGCGTACAGCAGCCAAGGCGCAATCGCTGGGTGCAGGGAGGTGCGCGCGAACGATGCTTCTTCGCGGATCGGCCTGAACGTTCGCCGACGTTGAACAAGCTGCCATTGGTGCTTTGGAACCGTCGCTATGCCTATGTGAATTCGACCCATTCGATGCTGCCACCATCCTTGAACGACCTGTATGACGGACCGGCGGATGAACGGTTGTCCTGCGTCTTGTTGCATAGCAAGTTCCTGCCCGAAATCGTCGCGAAATCACGCGAGGAACTGGACCGGCGACAACATTTCAACGACCCTGATCTATATACGGATTACCACCGGCGCCTCGCCCTGGCGCCGACGCTATGGCATGCCGGATCCTGCCGCTATGAAGGCACCGCGCAGCTTGAGGCTTTGGGTCTGATGCATTCGGGTGACTGGTCGCGGCGCGAACAACGTGGTTGAACCACAATTCACGCGTGAAATATCTTGCGGAAGATGGTCCGAGCCTGCATGTCGGCAAGGATGAATGCGAAAGTGACAAGTTTGAAGTGATCAGGCGTCCTATGAAACCTGCTCTGCCCGATCGATTTCGCCGCCGTGCGCAACGCCAATGGCTGATTGGCCGCGCCATCAGGCGGCGCGGTGTCCTGCGCGAGGTTTCGAACCGGACTGGCGATATCAGATCGGGCGATATTCTGGCCTTTGTCACGCAAAGAAACGAACGTATCCGACTGCCGTATTTCCTTGATTACTATCGTGATCTCGGAGTGTCGCATTTCTTGTTTGTTGACAATGACAGCAATGATGGCAGCGCGGATTTTCTGCGCCAGCAGCGGGACGTATCATGCTGGACGACCAGGGCCAGCTACAAGAAAGCGCGATTCGGGATGGACTGGATCAACTGGCTGTTGATGCGCTATGGCCGAAATCACTGGTGCCTGACCGTCGATCCGGACGAGTTTCTTGTTTATCCCCATTGCGACAGCCGTTCATTGCCGGCCCTGACCAACTGGCTGGACAATTCCGGGCGGCGGTCCTTTTCCGCGATGTTGTTGGATATGTATCCGCGCGGCGCATTGGATGAACAGATCTACCAGGAGGGGCAGGATCCATTGAGCATCGCGTGCTGGTTCGATCCGGCGAATTACGCGATTTCCAAGAACCACTACTATGGGAATCTCTGGATTCAGGGCGGGCCTCGCACGCGGGCGTTCTTTTCGCATGATCCGTTGCGCGGTCCCGCGCTGAACAAGATTCCACTGGTCAAATGGCATTGGCGCTATGCCTATGTCAGTTCGACTCATATGTTGCTGCCGATGTCGCTCAATCAGGTTTATGACGAGGATGGCGGCGAAATGGCCTCGGGCTGTTTGCTCCATGCCAAGTTCCTGTCCACATTCGCCGAGAAATCGACCGAAGAGCTGGATCGACGGCAGCATTACGCCAATAGCCAGGAATATCGGGCCTATAGCGCGGGTCTGCAAAGCGGCAGCACGCTTTGGTGCCGTGAATCGCGCGCGTATCAGGATTGGCGGCAACTGGAAGATATTGGCCTGATTTCGCGGGGAAATTGGGCATGAGCGGCAATATCATGCTGGGGGTCGTTCTGTTGTGCCATGCCGACCTGGACATGGCCGCAAGGATGGCGCGGATCTGGGCCGAGGGTGGTGCACGGGTTGCGATCCATGTCGATGCCAAGGCCGGTGCCGATGACTTCGCCACGATGCAGGCCGCGCTTTGCGATCTGGAGAACGTGGTGTTCACGGCCCGGCATCGTTGCGACTGGGGGCGTTTTAGCCTGGTCAGGGCCACTCAGGATGCGGCCGAAACGTTGTTGCACCGGTTTCCCGACCTGACGCATGTCTATCTTGCCTCGGGGTCGTGCCTGCCGCTGCGCCCGGTGCAGGAACTGACCGGATTTCTTGGTCTTGCGCCAGACCGTGACCATATCGAAAGCGTCAGCGCCTACGAGGTTGGCTGGACCGTCGGGGGGCTGAACGATGAACGGTTCTCGTTGTGGTTTCCCTTTGACTGGCGCAAGCAACGCTGGTTGTTCGACCGCTGCGTCGAATTTCAGCGCCGTCGCGGCCTGCGAAGGAAATTGCCCAAGGGGATCGCTCCGCATTTGGGGTCGCAATGGTGGTGCCTGACCGCCGAAACCTTGCGTGCCATTCTGAACGATCCGCGGCGGCAGGAATTCGACCGCTATTTCAGGCTGACCTGGATACCGGATGAGAGCTATTTTCAAACGCTGGCACGGCGACATTCCGCACGGATCGACAGCAGATCGCTGACGCTTGCGAAATTCGATCACAAGGGGCGACCCTTTCAACTGTATGACGATCACACGCGGATGTTGCAGGAATCGCGTTGCTTTGTGGCCCGTAAGGTGTGGCCGGGGGCAACGGGGCTTCTGGGTCATTTCCCGGTGACGCCGACAGAAGCGCTGGATCTGTCGGCGCCACGACCGGCGCGTATCCTGCGCGCCATCAACAAGACTGTCAGCCGCCGAACAAGGGGGCGGCCGGGGCTGTATATGCAAAGCAGGTATCCGCGCAAGGATTCCGAGAACGGCAAGACCTCTGGCCCCTATGCGCTGTTTCAGGGGTTCAGCGACATTTTTCCAGAATTTGAAACATGGCTGGGCCAGCATTTGTCGGCTGATGTGCATGGTCATCTGCTGGGGCCTGAACGCGCCGAGTTCGCGGGCAGGCCCAAGATCGGCCCGGGGGCAATTCCCGATGGCGTTGCCCTGCGCGATCGCGATGCACAGGGTTTTCTGACCTCGCTGATCCGTATTTCCCCGCGCATGCAGGTGTTTCAGTTCAGCCCGCGCGATAATCAGGTTCTGAACTGGTTCATGGCCACGGACCCTAATGCGCATCTGTTCGTCGTGACCGGCGCCTGGATGCTGCCATTGCTGCATTCGGAGATGCCGTTTGACGATGTGCGCCGTGCGGCCGTCTGGCTGCAGCGCGCAGAACTGGAACAGATCGAGGTGCTGAATTCGGTCTGGGTCAAGGCGCGGGTCCAGCTGCATGAATTGTCGGATTTCCTGGCCCGTCCGCAGGCTATCCTGAACGAAGCTGTGCAACAGCTTGAACCACGCGCCCCAGCCCTGACCGGTCTGCCGCAAATGCGCGACATGTCCGGCCTGGCCGATCTGTTGCAGCGTTTGCAGAATTCGGGGTTGGTGCCGCGCCTGACCGGCGATGACCTGTTGTTGTCGCCCCCCTCGGACACGCAGAGGACCGCAGCAGAATGACACAGAAATTTCGCAGCTTCGTGATCTTCGCCGAGATGCGGACCGGTTCCAACCTGCTTGAGGCGACCCTGAACGGTCTGCGGAAGGTCACCTGTTTCGGCGAAGCCTTCAACCCGTTCATGATGGGGTGGCCGGACAAGGACGAATTGCAGGGCATCACGCGGGCCGAACGCGAAGAAGATCCCCACCGTCTGTTGAACAAGCTGTTTGACAAACCCGGGCATCTGCCGGGGTTCCGCTATTTTCACGATCACGATCCGCGCGTTCTGGATGCGATCATCGACAATCGTGACTGTGCCAAGATCGTGCTGACGCGCAATCCTCTGGAAAGCTATATCTCGACGCGGCTTGCACGGGAAACCAACCAGTGGAAGCTGAACGAAACCGAGACGGCAATTCCCGCCGCCACGACGTATGACCCGGCCGAGTTCCGCCAGAGCCTGGACGAGATCGAGGCGTTCCAGCTGTCCATTCTTGGCCGTTTACAAGCCAGCGGCCAGACGGCGTTCTGGCTGGGATATGAAGATCTGCGCGATAGTGCCGTCATGACGGGGCTGCTGCACTGGATGGGGCGAACTGATATTGAACAGGTCCAGCCCGCCAATGATCAGGTGCCCCAGAACCCGCGCGAACTGGCCGAAAAGGTCACGAATTTCGACGAGATGCAGGCAGATCTGCACCGGCTCGATCCGTTTGCGTTGCGCAAGGTTCCCAATTTCGAGCCCCGGCGTGGTCCGTCAGTGCCAAGTTTCATGACCACCGAGGCCGGGCGAGGGTTGGTTTTCATGCCGGTTCAGGGCGGCCCGTCGGAAATGGTGCAGGGATGGCTGACGGCATTGGGTGGTGTCGGCGGTCAGTATACCCAGAACAGCCTGCGGCAATGGAAACGCGCCCACCCGGAACATCGCAGCTTCTGCGTGCTGCGCCATCCCCTGTTGCGCGCTTGGGATGGCTTTTTGCACCTGATGATGAACGCCAAACCCGAGTTGCGCCAGCTGATGCGTGATGTGCATCGTGTGCCTTTGCCTGCCGATGAGGCGCTGTCCGACCTGACCGAAAGTGATGCAGAATCGCTGTTTGGTGATTTTCTCGGGTTCTTGAGGCGCAATCTGAACGGTCAGACCACGCTGCCAACGCATCCCAACTGGGCAACGCAATCACAGGTGGTTGCGGGTTTCGCGCGGTTTTCGCAGCCTGACATCCTGATCCGGGAAACGCGGATCAGGACGGATCTCGAATTTTTGTGCCATCAGGCCGGGATTGACGAGCCGCGCCTGGACCGATTGTCACAAGAAACCGGCCCAGAGTTCCTGGCGGACAAGAAACTGGCCGCTGCGGCGCGGGCGGCATATCTGCGCGACTATATTGCCTTTGGCTTTCCCGAAGGGATTTCGCCCGCAGCCTGATCCCGGGTTGCGGGCGCGAAGGTCATGCGCCCAGCAACGCGGCCAGTTCGGCCTGTTTGCGCGCAACCAGATCGGCATCGCCCTCGGCTTCCAGGTTCAGGCGCACCACCGGTTCCGTGTTGGATTTGCGCAGGTTGAACCGCCAATTGCCAAAGCTTAGCGAGACGCCGTCAAGATCGTCGCGACCGCTTGCCTGCCCTTCATAGGCGGCGATAAGGCGCGCGATCGCGGCATCCGGGTCGGCGATCTGGTAATTGGTTTCGCCCGATGACGGATAAAGCCGCATGCGTTCGGACAGCAATTCGGCCAATGTCTTGCCCTTGCGAGATAGCAGTTCCACCATCAGCAGCCAAGGCACCATGCCGCTGTCGCAGTAATAGAAATCGCGGAAATAATGATGCGCCGACATTTCGCCGCCATAGATCGCGCCGACATCGCGCATCTTGCGTTTGATGAAGGCGTGGCCGGTCTTGCTGACGACGGCTTCCCCGCCCGAGCTTTCGATCATTGCACGTGTGTTCATCACGACGCGGGGATCGTGCACGATTTTTTCGCCCGGTGATTTTTCCAGGAATGCGGCCCCCAGCAATCCGACGATATATTCGCCCGGAATGAAGCGGCCATCTTCGTCGAAAAAGAAGCAGCGGTCGAAATCACCATCCCAGGCGACGCCCAGATCGGCATTCTCTGCCTTGACCATGTCCACCGTGGGGGGCTGGTTCTCTGGCAGCAATGGGTTGGGGATGCCGTTGGGAAAGCTGGAATCGACATTGTGATGCATGCGCACGAATGTCAGTGGCGCGCCGCGGCGCTGCAATTCCTCGGCGATGGCGTCAAAGGTTGGTCCGGCGGTTCCGTTCCCGGCATTGACCAGGATTTTCATCGGCTTGAGCGCGGCGACATCGACGAAATCGACCATGGCCCTGGCATAATCCGCGCGGGCATGGCTGAAATCGGTGACGCGCCCTTTCTGGGCCGGGGTGAACTCGCCCGATGTGGCCAGTTCGACAATGGGCGGCAATTCACTTGCCGGGTCCAGGGGTGCCGAACCCTGTCCGACAATCTTCATGCCGTTGTAATTGATCGGATTGTGCGAGGCGGTCACTTCGATACCGCCATCGGTGTCCTGAAATCCGGTGTGGAAATAGACCTCTTCGGTGCCGGCAAGGCCAAGGTCCAGGACATCCGCACCAGCATCGGTCAGCCCGTTGATCAGTGCCGTGGCAAGTTCCGGTGATGATTCGCGGCTGTCGCGGCCGACCACAACGCGCTTTGCATTGCGGGCCTGGGCAAAGGCTCGTCCGATCCGGTAGGCCACATCGGGATCCAGGTTCTTGCCCAGCTCTCCTCTGACATCATACGCCTTGAAACAGGTGATCTCACGCCGGCCAAGGCTGTTCACGTTTGTCATGGCCACAAAACCTCTCTACGCAACTGATGAAGAACCGCTAGCAGTTTGGTGTCAGAATTCAAGCTTGCACTGGTCCTTACGGCTGAGGTGACGCAAAGGATTTTACGCGCTAGAGCACGGTTGAACACAAGGGGGCAGGCATGGACACCGCGCAGCTGATCAACACCTATTTCAAGGCATTCAACGCCGGCGATACCGATGACATGCTGGACTTGCTGCATGATGATATCGAGCATCATGTGAACGAGGGGCAGATTCGCAAGGGCAAAGACCTGTTCGCCAGCTTTAATGCGCATATGACGCGCTGCTATCGCGAAGAGCTGACCGATATGGTGATCTTCGTCAATGATGGTGGCGATCGCGCGGCTGCCGAATTCGTGGTGAACGGTACCTATCTTGAAACGGATGAAGGTTTGCCTGCGGCACAGGGCCAGACCTATCGTCTGCCTGCCGGATCGTTCTTTTCGATACGTGACGGCAAGATCGCGCGTGTCACGACCTATTACAATCTTTCCGACTGGATGGCGCAGGTCACGGGATGACGGTTCACACCAAGGTTCTGACAGGCCCGGAACTGGCCGCTGCAATGGATGACGTGGCGCGGCTGCGGATTGCGGTGTTTCGCGACTGGCCCTACCTTTATGATGGTGACGCCGAATATGAGCGTGACTATCTAAGGGCCTATCAGTCACCGGGTGCGGTTGTGGTGGCGGCCTGCGACGGGGACCGGATCGTGGGGGCTGCGACCGGTGCGCCGATGGCGGATCATGCCGCTGATTTCGCCGAGGCATTTGCCAGCCGACCCGAGCCGCTGTCCAGCATCTTCTACTGCGCGGAATCGATCCTGTTGCCACAATATCGAGGGGCTGGCGTCGGGCATGCGTTCTTTGATGCGCGTGAAGAACATGCGCGTGGGCTGGGTATGCGGTTTTGCGCTTTTTGCAGCGTGATCCGCCCGGACGATCATCCCGCCAGGCCATCGGATTATCGGCCGCTGGACGGTTTCTGGCGTAAACGTGGTTATGCGCCTTTGCCGGGGGTGCAAGCCGGTTTCGCCTGGAAAGATGTCGGTCAGCCCGAAGAAACCGAAAAGCATCTGCAATTCTGGATCCGAGAGCTATGAAGATTGCGGCAGCCGCCTATCCCTTTGACTGGTTTGACGATTTCTCGCAATACGAGGCCAAGATCCGGCATTGGGTCGCCGCGGCGGACGGGGCAGATCTGATGGTCTTTCCCGAATATGGCGCGATGGAGCTTGCATCGCTTGGCGGCCGGGACGTCGCCGGAGATTTGCAACTGAGCCTGTCCGAAGTCGCACGGCATGCCGATCGGGTTGCGCAGCTGCATTGCGACCTGTCGCGGGAACATGATTGCGTCATCCTTGCGGCATCGGGGCCGCATTTTGCGGCTGAACGCCCGGTGAACCGCGCTGCGCTATATGCATCGGGGCAATTGCTGGGGGTTCAGGACAAACACGTCATGACCCGTTTCGAGCGCGAAGATTGGGATGTCATTGGGGGCGAAGGGCTGCGTCTTATTGACACACCGGTCGGACGGGTCGGTATCCTGATCTGCTATGACAGCGAATTTCCCCTGCTTGGTCGGGTTCTGGCCGAGGCGGGCGTGGAAATCCTGCTGGTGCCCAGCTGCACGGATACGGTTGCGGGATTTCATCGTGTTCGCATCGGGGCGATGGCAAGGGCGCTGGAAGGGCAATGTCTCGTCGTGCAGGCGCCGACCGTTGGTGATTGCGCATGGAATCCGGCCATTGATGAAAACCATGGCCGGGCGGCGATCTATGGCCCGCCCGACGGTTTCTGGCCCGAGGATGGCATCGTGGCGCAAGGGGACATGGATCAGCCGGGCTGGGTGATGGCCGAGGTCGACATAGCCCGCGTTGCGCAAAGCCGCCGCGACGGCGCGGTCCTGCCATTCGCCCATTGGCCCGAGACGACCTCGGCCCGGATTATCCAGGCGCATTGCGTTACCGAACTGTAGCAAAAATTTACTACGGCTGGGTTTGTTGACCCTGAACATTCGTGTAACTACGCTCGGATTTTAGCGCCTATGTTACACATTAATGATCATATCAAAATCGAAGAGTGGGAACTTTCCGAGCATTTCACTCGTTCACAAGGCCCGGGAGGGCAAAATGTGAACAAGGTCGAAACGGCTGTCGAATTGCGATTCGAGGCCGGTCGGTCGCCCCATTTGCCCGATCCGGTCAAGGCGCGGCTGCGCAAGTTGGCCGGGCGGAGGTGGACGGCTGATGATGCGGTTCTGATCCTGAGTCAGGAAACGCGCAGCCAGGCGCGCAATCGAGAGATGGCGCGTGAACGGCTGGCTGATCTGATTCGCCGTGCAGCGGTGGCGCCAAAGAAAAGAAAGGCGACAAGGCCGACATTGGGCAGCCAGAAAAGGCGCCTCAAGGCCAAGACGGTTCGAGGGCAGGTCAAGGCCCTGCGTGGGAGGGTAAGTAACGAAGAATGAATGCGATTCGCACTTCTCTTCGGATGTTGTTGGGAAAGCGGCCGCCTGCAATGCAGGTCGCGGCCGTGTGTCTGGACGGGAAAACCGGAAAGGTTCTGTTGATCAGCAGCAGGGGCACCGGACGCTGGGTCGTGCCCAAGGGCTGGCCCATGGAAGGGCGCACGCTTCATGGCGCCGCCGCGCAGGAAGCCTGGGAAGAGGCCGGGATCAAGGGCCATATCGGGAATGTGGAACTTGGCCGGTACCGCTATGACAAGGATCAGGATAGCGGCTTTGCCTTTCCCGTCGAGGTGCGTGTGTTCCTGTTGGAGGTCGAGAAGGTCGCCGATAGCTATCCCGAGGTGCAGGAAAGAACACGCGAATGGTTTCAGCCCCTTCAGGCCGCCGAACTGGTCGACGAGGAAGGGCTGCGTGACATCTTGCGAAATCTGGCAGATCTGCCTAACGGGGCAGGGGCATCGGTCCCCTGCGGCGACAATCGCACGAAAGGCGATTGATGCCGGTGTTGTTTGACGCCATCAAGCAGGATGACCAAAGGATTGCGTAGCTATCACACGCTGGACAAGGACCTTGGGCGGATCACGCATGCTGAGGCGGCGCAGAGATATGCGTTCCGCCCGGTATGGTGGTTGGGGCTTGGCAGCCTGGCGCTGGTGCTCGGCATTTTTCTGTCGGTGGGTATCGCGGGGACGCATGCATCCACGATCGGACTTGGGGCGGGGCTGATTGTTGCCGGTTGGCTTGGGCTGGCCATCGGATCGAATGATGTCGCGAACTCTTTGGGGCCTGCGGTGGGGGCCGGGGCGATTGGCTTGTTGCCGGGTTTGATCATGGTGGCCATCGCCGAGATCGGCGGCGCCAGTCTGGCCGGCGGTGCGGTGACGACCCGGCTGGCCAGTGGGTTGTTCGATTTCGAAGGACTGACCACCGGTCCAGCAGCGCCGATCGCGATGCTGTCGGCGCTGATCGCCACGGCGATCTGGATCACGGCCGCAACAGGGATCGGTCTGCCGGTCAGTACCTCGCATTCCATGGTCGGCGGAATCGCCGGGGCGGGGGTGACGGCATTCGGGTTGTATTCCGTAGACTGGCAAGCACTGGGGTTGATTGCCTCGGTCTGGATCGTGGCCCCCCTGATTTCGGCGACGGTCGCGGGGGCCCTGCTGGTTTACCTGCGAAGCCGGATCATCGACGCCAAGGATCGTCAAGAGGCTGCGCGTTTCTATATACCGCTGGTCGGGGCGGCGATGTGCGGGTTGTTCGCAACCTATGTCGCCATTCTGGTCGAGCAACGGATCGGGGGGCGGTTGGCCTTGCCGGTCGGGATCGGCTCGACCCTTCTGGGTTTCGTGGTCATGCGCCGGTTTCTGGAAGCCGAGCTGGCCGCGTCGGGTGGCAAGGCCAGCGTCAAGCGCATTTTCCGTCCGGCCCTGTTGGTTGCGGTCATCATGATGGGTTTTGCGCATGGGGCGAATGATGTCGGCAATATCGCCGGTCCATTGACAGTGATGCTGTCGGGGCCGGCATTGGCGCAGACTGGTACGGTGCCACTGTTCGTTCTGGCGGCGGCCGGTGCCGCGATTGCCCTTGGCACGCTGCTGTTCGGGCGCCGGTTGGTCGTGATGGTTGGTAGTGGCATTACCCGGCTGAATGCAGGCCGGGCGTTTTGCGTGTCGCTGGCGACGGCGCTGGTCGTTCTGACATCATCCTCGCTGGGGCTGCCGGTTTCCACCACCCATGTCGCGGTTGGCGGTATTTTCGGGGTCGGGTTCGCGCGGGAATGGATGGACCGACGCAAGAACAAGCGCCGCGCCCCCTTGCCGGCCGAGGAAACCCGCAGGCGATTGCTGATCCGGCGCAGCCATGTCGCCACGATCTCGGTTGCCTGGGTGATTACCGTGCCGCTGACCGCCCTGTTGGGGGCGGGGCTATGTCTCGTTTTTCTGGCCTTCTCCGGGTTGGATTAAGCTCAGACGACGACCGGACGCGTGGTCTGGTTCTGCACCGCGAAAACACGCCGGTAACGTTCGATTTCTTCCTGAGGGCCGGTGGCCTTGGCCGGATTGTCTGACAGTTTCACGGTCGGCTTGCCATTCGCGGCGACCGCCTTGCAGACAAGGCTGAACGGCGCCAGGCCGTTGTCGGGCACGAGGCCGCGAAAATCGTTCGTCAGCAATGTGCCCCAGCCAAAGCTGACCTTGACCCTGTCATGAAATGCCTGATGCAGCTCGGCGATCTTGTCCACATCCAGCCCGTCGGAAAAGATGACCAACTTGTTGCGCGGATCCTCGCCACGATCTTTCCACCACTGGATCGCGGTTTCCGCCCCTTCGGCGGGGTCGCCGCTGTCGATGCGAATGCCGGTCCAGCCCGCCAGCCAATCCGGGGCACGTTGCAGGAAGCCCTTGGTGCCGTAGGTGTCGGGCAGGATGATGCGCAGATTGCCTTCGTGTTCTTCATGCCAATCGGCCAGGACATCATAGGGGGCCTGTAGCAAGGCGGCGTCATCAGGGGCCAGCGCGGCATAGACCATGGGCAGTTCATGGGCATTGGTGCCGATCGCCTCGATGTCGCGCCGCATGGCGACAAGGCAGTTCGAAGTGCCGGTAAAGCGCGATCCCAATCCTTCCATCATGGCCTGGACCGCCCAATCCTGCCAGAGAAAGCTGTGCCGACGCCGCGTGCCGAAATCGGCGATCCGCAGATCGGGCAGTTTGCGCAGGGTCTGAATCTTGTCCCACAGGCGCGACATTGCCTGCGCATACAGAACCTGAAGTTCGAACCGTCCCATATCTTTCAGCACGGCGCGCGAGCGCAGTTCCATCAGAACGGCCAGGGCCGGAACCTCCCACAGCATGACCTCGGGCCATTTACCCTCAAATGTCAGCTCATATTGTCCATCACGCTTTTCAAGGTGATAGTCAGGCAGCCGCAGGCCTTCCAGGAATTCCATGAAATCATGGCGGAACATCTGGCGTTTGCCATAGAACATGTTGCCGCGCAGCCAGGTGCTTTCCCCGCGGGTCAGTGACAGGTTGCGCACATGGTCCAGTTGTTCACGCAGTTCGCCTTCATCGATCAACTCGGCAAGGCGGATGCTCTTGGTGCGATTGATCAGGCTGAAGGTGACATTCGTGTCGCGCCGATTGCGAAAAACCGACTGGCACATCAGCAGCTTGTAGAAGTCGGTGTCGATCAGGGATCGCACGATCGGATCGATCTTCCACTTGTGATTGTAAACGCGCGTGGCAATGTCGACCATGTCGCGACCTCCTGAAGACAGCTTCTTTTGGTGCCCCGAAATCACATCTGCGTGCAAGCCCGTGCGACAAAATTGGGAAAAAAGGTTCAGATCAGGGCGACGCCGGCGTCTTGCATGGCGCGCCTTGCCGCCTCGCGGCTGCCGTCCAGATCTATCGCGCGGGTTGCCGCCTCGTGGACCGATGCCGAAAACCCCAGTTTGGCGGCGTCTATCGCGCTCCAACTGACGCAAAAGTCATGGGCCAGCCCGACAAAGCACAGCTCCGTCAGCCCCCGTTCGCGCAAATACCCCGCCAGTCCCGTCGGGGTAGCGTGATCGTTTTCAAAGAATGCAGAGTAGCTGTCGATCTGCGGGCGAAACCCCTTGCGCAGCACCAGATCGGCCCGCGACAGGTCCAGATCGGGGTGGAACCGCGCGCCGTCCGAACCGATCACACAGTGGCGCGGCCACAAGATCTGTGGGCCATATGGCATGTCGATGGTCGAAAACGGATTGGTGCCGGGATGGTTGTCGGCAAAGCTGCTATGTTCCGCCGGGTGCCAGTCCTGGGTCAGAATGACGGCCTCATAATCCGGCATCAATGCGTTGATCGGATGGACGATCTGGTCCCCTCCGGCGACGGCCAGCGCGCCCTTGGGGCAAAAATCATTCTGCATGTCGATGACGATCAGTGCCTTGGCCATGTTCCGCTCCGTTTGGTTGCTGTTCCATCGGTAAGAAGCAGGCCGCGCCGCGTCAATGATGACGCCTTCGCGATGCGGGTTGCCCTTGCCTAACCGGGGGTGGCTGGCATATGCCCCGCCCATGCTGACAGTTGCCGCACTCTATCACTTTACCCGATTCCCGGACCCGCAATCGCTGCAAGGGCCATTGGCGAAGATCGCCTGTGCCCAGGGCGTTCGAGGGACGCTGCTATTGGCGCATGAGGGGATCAACGGCACCATCGCGGGCACGCGTCAGGGGATCGATGCCGTTCTGGCCCATATCCGGTCATTGCCGGGATGCGCCGATCTTGCGTGGAAGGAAAGCAACGCTGGGACGATGCCTTTCGGGCGTATGAAGGTGCGCATCAAGCGCGAAATCGTGACGATGGGTCAGCCCGATGTCGATCCGAATGCCGCGGTCGGGCGTTATGTCGAACCGTCTGACTGGAATGAACTGATCTCGGCGCCTGATGTCGCGGTTATCGATACGCGCAATGATTATGAGGTCGGTATCGGCACGTTCGAAGGTGCCATCGATCCCGGCACCCGGTCCTTTCGCGATTTTCCGGCGTGGTGGGCGCAACACGCCCATCGGTTTCACAACAAGAAGATCGCGATGTTCTGCACCGGCGGGATCCGTTGCGAGAAATCGACCAATTTCCTGATGTCGCAAGGGGTCGAAGAGGTGTTTCACCTGAAAGGCGGCATCCTCAAATATCTTGAAGATGTGCCAGAACAGGACAGCAAATGGCAGGGCGAGTGTTTTGTCTTTGACCAGCGTGTCAGCCTGGGTCACGGGTTGAAACAGGGCAGCTATGGCATGTGCCATGCCTGCCGCCGCCCGCTGGCGGATCAGGACCGTGAGCGCCCCGAATTCGAAGAAGGCGTTTGCTGTCATCACTGCGTGGACGAATACGATCAATCTGACCGCGAACGTTTCCGCGAAAGGCAGCGTCAGTTCGATCTGGCGGCTCGGCGCGAACAGGACTGAGGCACGGACGGGATCGATCATGACGAATGTTCTGGGTATCGATCATCCACTGATTGCCGTTCGCGACATGGATCAGGCCCGTCGCAACTATGAGGCGCTGGGCTTCGCATTTCGCCCCCGATCACAGCACCCCTGGGGCACATCGACGTCGCTTGCCGTCTTTCGCCGGCAATTGCTGGAGCTGGTCAGTATTGGCGATGACGGCTTGCTGGATGCCCATGGTGCCGGCCAGTTTCGTTTCGGTCGCCACGTGGCCGGACATCTGGCGCAGCGCGAAGGGATCGCCCTGACCGCGCTATACAGCGATGATGCCGCATCGGACGCCAATGACGTGCAATCCCGAGGCGGACATTGCGACGGCTTGATCCGCTTTGGTCGCGATGTCTTGACGCGGGATGGCAAGAAGGATCGCACCGCCACGACGCTGGCCGTGTTTCGTCGCGAAGGTCTGGATCGTCTGGCGATGTTCGCCTGTCAGCAGCATCGCCGCGATCTGATCGAACATGTGGATTGGATGCAGCATCCCAACGGTGTTTATCGAATTGCATCGGGCACGATCATGGCGCCACAGAACCGGATTGCAGAGGTGTGCGACTGGCTGCGGGTCGTGCATGGCACCTTGGCAGAACCGATGCCATGGGGGTATCGCGTCCCGACAGGAAATGGTTGCTGGCACGTGACCGATTACGCCGGGGCTGTCCGGCTGTTGGGGGTCGTTCCGCCAGAGCTTGGGGCCGGTGGGGGGCCGGCGATCCTGTCGATCGATTTCGCCTGCCGGGATCTGGGACGGGTCAGGCCGTTTCTGGAGACCGGAGGTTTCACGTTTCACGCCGTCGAAAACCGGTTGGTGTTGACCCGGACCCCGCGTCTCGGTGGTGTTATGCCAATATTTCAGGAAGGATGACCATGTTTGACAGCGACCATATTGCCCTTGCCGTCGAGTGGCGCCGCGATTTGCACCGCCACCCCGAGCTGGGCTTTCAGGAAACCCGGACCTCGGCGATGATCGCGGGGTTGCTTTCGGACTGGGGCTGGCAGGTGCATCGGGGATTGGGCGGCACCGGCGTGGTGGCCACGATGGGGCAGGGCGGACCCAGCATCGGCCTGCGGGCGGATATCGATGCCTTGCCCATCGAAGAGGCGACCGGCCTTGACTATGCCTCGGTTCACGCAGGCAAGATGCACGCCTGTGGGCATGACGGACATACCGCGATGTTGTTGCTGGCCGCACGACATATCGCTGCCGAAGGGGTGCGAAACGGCACGGTCCGGCTGATCTTTCAGCCTGCCGAGGAAAATGACGGCGGTGCGCGGGTGATGATCGAGGACGGCCTGTTTCGCGAATTTCCGTGCGATACCGTTTACGGTATCCACAACTGGCCGGGTTTGGCGCCGGGTCGGTTGGCGGCGCGGGATGCCGAAATGATGGCCGCTTTTGCGGTTTTCGAGATCGGTCTCGAAGGCAAGGGCGGTCATGCCGCCATGCCCGAACAAAGCGACGGGGTTGTCGCTGCGGCGGCGCGTATTGCGGCGGCTGCCCAGGAATTGCCTGCGCGCCGGCTGTCGCCACTGGATCCGGGTGTTGTGTCCGTTACGCAGATCCATACGGGGTCGGCATGGAATGTTTGTCCCGATCAGGCCACCATTCGCGGAACCGCACGTTGGTTCAGCGCCGCGGCAGGTGACATTCTGGAAACCCGATTGACCGATCTGGCACGGGGCGTTGCCGCCTCGCAGGGGTGTCGTGCGACCATTGATTACCAACGTCGCTATCCAGCCACGATCAACAGCGCGGCCGAGGCCGGTCTGGCGCGTCAGGTCGGGCGAGACATGGGACTGGATGTTCCGGACCTTCCGCCAAGCATGGCCTCGGAGGATTTTGCCTTCATGCTGAATGAAACCCCGGGGGCCTATATCTGGCTGGGTGCGGCGCGGGATGGCGAAAACCCCGGGCTGCATTCCGCGCATTTCGATTTCAATGATGCGATTCTGCCTGTTGGCGCGGAATTCTGGGTGCGGCTGGTGCAGCGGGCGCTCGGCTGATGCAGGGGCTGGACGGGCGCGTTCTGCGCGACTTTCTGGTCGTCGTACAGGAAGGTTCGATCCGGCGCGCGGCTGATCGGCTGAACATTGCGCCCTCGGCAGTCAGCCGCAAACTGGCCGATGCCGAGCGGCAACTGGGGGTGACGCTGGTCACGCGCAGCTCGCAAGGTGTCGTGTTGACCGAGGCAGGGCGCTTGTTGCGTGAACACGCGCTTCATATGCAGGACGAGCAGACGTTCCTTCTGGATCAGCTTGGCCGGTTCAGGGAATCGGGCGGACAGATCGTTCGGGTCGCCTTGGGCGAAGGATTTGCCGCGGATCTGATGCAAAACGGGCTGGCGCCATTGGGGCAGGCCCATCCGCAAATGCAGTTCCGCGCCGATCTGGCCGGTACCGAGGAAATCCAGCGGCGCGTGATCGAGGGCGAGGCCGATATCGGGATTGCCTATGATCCGATGACGAGTTCGGCCACCAGATCGCTGGCAATCATGCGCCAGCCGCTTTGTGCGGTGGTGCCGGTCGGTTCGCCTTTGGCAGGCAGGGACCGGATTTCCCTGGCCGGGGTGTTGGCGCATCCGGTTGCCATGCTGGATGGCCGTCATGCGATCCGCAATCTGGTGGGGCGTGCGGCCAGCGATCACGGACTGGCATTGCGGCCGCAGGTCGAAACCTCGTCCATTGCGGCGTTGCTGCGATATGTCGGCGCGGGAATGGGCGCGACCTTCCTGCCGCGTTTTTCGGCCTCGATTCAGGCGGCGCGGGGCGAGGTGGTCATTGTCGATCTGGACGAGGAATCGTTGCAACATGTCAGCGCGCATCTCTTCGTGCGTGCGCGGCGCCGATTGCCCGGATCGGTGGGCGTGACAGCCGAGTTCCTGGCGCGGCATATGGCGGCGTTTCATGATCTTGCGTTGCTGAAATCGCAACGCAATGTGCCGCAATAATCACCTATTCAAGAACGCTCGACTCGACCAAGCTTGATGAAATTTGCGAAAGAGCGAGGGTGGCATGACGCTGACAGTCGGGGTCATAGGATTGGGGGCGATGGGCGCGGGCATGGCGCGAACCCTGTCGGGTGGCGGTTTTTCGGTGCAGGCCTTTGACCTGGCCGAAGAGGCCCGCGCGCATATGGCGCAACATGGTGTCACCATCGCCGAGAACGCATCAGCGGTCGTGGCCGCCTGTGACGTGATCGTTCTGTCACTGCCTTTGGCGCGTCATGTGCAGGACATAATCGATGATGCTTTTGCTGCCGGTGCGCTGGCTGACGCGGGGAAGACGGTCATCGACACTTCGACCTCCGAAGCCGATATCAGCAGGCAATTGGCCGCGCGCCTGTCGGCGGCGGGGCATGGCTTTCTTGATGCGCCAGTCAGCGGCGGGCCGCAGGGTGCCGCCACGGGTAGCTTGTCGATGATGATCGGGGGGGACGCGGCGGCGGTCGCGGCCGCGCAGCCGGTTCTGGATGCGCTGGCAAGCAAGGTGATCCATGTCGGCGCAAGCGGTGCGGGCAATATTGCCAAGCTGGTCAACAATATGCTGGTGGCTTGCCATATGCTGACAACGGCCGAGGCCATGCGCCTGTCCGAGGCCGCGGGCCTGCCCGCCGAGGATGCGCTGCGCGTGATCAACAGCGCCACCGGCCGCAGCGCCATAAGCGAAGTGCACTTCCCGACCTGGGTGCTGAACAACAGCCTGAACAGTGGCTTTTCGGCCGGTTTGATGCGCAAGGATATGCGGCTGGCGCTGGAACTTGCGCAGCAGGCGGGTTGTGATCTGCCGGTTGCCCGGATGGTTGCGCAGCTGTGGTCACAGGACCGGTCCGGGCTGAGCGACAATGATGATTTCATGCAGATCGCCGATCTGCGCAACAAGGCGAAACTCGATGGCTGACGACCTGAAACATGCACCCAACAGCACGGCTGAAATTGCGCGATTGCTTGGCGAATTGCTGGGCCATGACAAGGTGGCCAGCTGGGTGGCGGGCACGCCCATGGCGGGCGATGGCGAATTGCTGGACCTGACTGATCCGGCCACCGGTCGCGCAATGGCAGAGTTTCGCGATGCCGGCGCGGATGTTGTCAATGCCGCTGCCGATGCCGCAACGGCGGCTCAGCGTGTCTGGGCGGCCAAGACCGCATCCGAGCGTGGCCGCATCATGTATGAGATCGCCCGCCAGTTGCGCATCCATGCCGCGCCCCTGGCGCGGCTTGAGGCGGTTTCGGCAGGTCGCCCGATCCGCGATGCGGCGGGCGAACCGGCGCGTATGGCGGAGATGTTCGAATATTATGCCGGATGGTGTGACAAGATCACCGGGGATGTCATCCCGGTGCCAAGCAGCCATCTGAACTATACCCGCCATGAACCTATCGGCGTGGTGGCCCAGATCACGCCCTGGAACGCCCCCTTGTTCACCTGTTGCTGGCAGGTGGCGCCCGCCATTGCCGCAGGAAACGCGGTGATGCTGAAGCCTTCGGAACTGACGCCATTGTCGTCATTGGTTGTTGCCTCGCTGTGCGAACGTGCGGGTGCGCCCGTGGGGCTGGTCAATGTGATTGCAGGGCGCGGTGCGACGGCGGGGCAGGCAATGATCGACCATCCCGCCACCGGGTTGGTGGTCTTTGTCGGGTCCGCGCAGGGCGGCGCGGCCGTCGCGGCGACCGCGGCACGCCGGATGATCCCCAGCATTCTTGAGCTGGGTGGGAAATCCGCGAATATCGTCTTTGATGACGCCGATATCGATCGCGCGATTGTCGGCGCGCAGGCGGCGATCTTTGCTGCCTGCGGCCAAAGCTGCGTGGCTGGATCCCGGCTTCTGGTGCAGCGCAGCGTCCATGACCGGTTGCTGGAACAGCTGGCTGCGGCCAGCGCGCGGATTCCGGTCGGGCTGCCGCTTGACGGCGAAACCCAGATCGGTCCGGTCAACAATGCTCGCCAATGGGACAAGATCGACGACATGGTTCATCACGCCGTCAAGGCCGGCGCCGATCTTGTCACCGGCGGTGCCTGCCCCGCACATCTGTCCGACAGCGGGGGGTATTTCTATGCGCCCACGATTCTTGGCAATGTGTCCCAAGACATGCTGATTGCCCGCGAAGAGGTGTTCGGCCCCGTGCTGTCGGTCATTCCCTTCGAGGATGAGGACGAGGCCGTCGCACTGGCCAATGCCACGCCCTATGGTCTGGCCGGGGCGGTCTGGACGCGGGATGTCGGGCGGGCCCATCGGTTGGCCGAACAGGTCAGGGCCGGGACCTTCTGGATCAACAGCTACAAGACCATCAATGTCATGTCGCCCTTTGGCGGGTTCGGGCAATCCGGCTATGGCCGTTCCTCTGGCCGCGAGGCGCTGGCGGCCTATACCACCACCAAATCCGTCTGGGTCGAAACGGCAAGGGATCCGGTGATTGCATTCGGCTATGCACCGGGTTGAGCTTTTTGCCCGCGACGCGGATAAGGCCCATCCGTTTCGCGCATGCTTCTGCAGCCAATAACGGGCCGGTAACAACAGAGAGGTCAAACATGGACAGCGCGAAGGATATCCTTCTGGATTGGCGTTTGCATGCAAGCGTGCTGATCATCACCATCATTTCCGAGCTGATCGGGGTCATCAAGGTGCCGATCGGCATCGGGTCTATCCTGCTGCTTCCGCTGCTATATGCCTTTGTGCTGGGATTGCTGATCAACCCCAATGTGGTGCGCAAGGCTGGTGCCTGGATCGGCCAGCGCGAGGTTCGCGCGGCCTCGCCCCTGATTGTCATTGCGATCATGCCCTTCATTGCGAAATTCGGCACGATCATCGGCCCGTCGATGCAGCAGATCATCGATGCCGGTCCCGCCCTGATCCTGCAGGAACTGGGCAATCTGGGCACCATCGTGCTTGCCTTCCCGGTCGCCGTGCTTGTGCTGGGCATGGGGCGCGAGGCGATCGGCGCAAGTTTTTCGGTCGCGCGCGAACCCAATATCGCCATCATCGCGGACAAATATGGCCTGAAATCGGCTGAAGGTGCCGGGGTGATGGGCGTTTACGTCATCGGCACGCTGTTTGGCACCTTCATCTTCGCGATCCTTGCGTCACTTTTGGCGACCAGTGGCATGTTCAGCATCGAGGCTCTGGCCATGGCCTGTGGTATCGGGTCGGGGTCGATGATGGCGGCCTGTTCCGGTGCCTTGGCCCATGCCATGCCCGAGATGGAGGACACGATCCTGGCGCTGGCGGGGGCCAGCAATGTGCTGACCTATGCGACGGGGCTTTATCTGTGCATCTTCGTTGCGCTGCCCGTGACCGAAAAACTGTATGACCTGCTGGGCCGCAAGACCGCCGCAACCCCTGATATGGGAGAATGATCATGAGCGATTCCGATATTCCCGTCGATCACGAGGCAGAGTTCAAACCTGATCTGGCGCAGAACGCCGCCATGCTTGCGGTGGTGTGCCTGATCGGTCTGGTCGGCAATACCGTTGCAACCGATGCGACGCTGATGCAAGGCGTTATCGGGTTTCTGGTGCTGTTCGTGATTTCAATGGTCGGCCTTCTGCTGACATTGACGGTGCCGTTCAAATTGCCGTCGGTGGCGTGGATCTCGTTGGTCGGCATTGCCATGACATTGCCCTGGACGCCAGGCAGCGCATGGGTTCTGGACAAGGTTTCCCATGTCAATTTCCTGACGCTGGCAACCCCCTGCCTGGCCTATGCCGGGATCGCCATCGCGCGGCGCGAAATCGAGATCGCGCGCAGTTCGGGATGGAAGATCTTTATCGTCGCTGTCCTGGTCATGAGCGGCACCTATGTCGGTTCGGCTTTCGTCGCCGACCTGTTCCTGTAATCGCCTTTGGTCCCGGCCGTGTCGTCAACTGATGCCAGTTGCGGCCGGGACTGACGGATCGGCCAGGCTGCCGGGGTCCAGCAAACGGATGCGGCACCGCCCCGTTTCGATCACGCCGCTTCGGCGCATTTGCGACAGAACGCGGCTGACAATCTCGCGGTTCGCGCCGATGCTGGCCGCGATTTCGGCATGGGTCGGCATATCGTCCAGCACCGCCCCCGGGTGCAGTTTGCCCCGATCAAATGCCATCGAGACCAGATAGGACCTGACGCGTTGCTCGACCGTCTGGGTGACAAATTGCAGGTTGCGCCGGGTCAGCTGCCGGATGCGATCGCTGAGCGACAACAGCAGCCGGTTGCGAATGTCGGGCACCGCATCGATCAGGCGCAGGAAAGAGCTGCGTTCCAGCACAAGCACCTGCGATTCCTCGCGCGCGACAATGGCAAGGGATCGCGGTCCGCCATCAATTGCCGCCAATTCGCCAAAGTGATCCCCGATCTGAAAGCGGGTAAAGATGATCTCGCGCCCGTCCTCGGTCCAATGGATTGCCATCAGCGCGCCCGAGATCAGGAAATAGACATCGCAAACCCGGTCGCTTTCCTGAAACAATGTCTCCCACGCAGTCAGGTTCAGAACCCGGCTGCGAATGTCCAGCCGCGTCAGGTCGCGGGGCGACAGGCCATCCAGCAAGGGCAGGTCATATGTCAGAAGGGAAGGGGTCATCGGGCGTCAACTGGCCGGGGCTGTCATTTGCAGCCCCCGCAATATTGCCAAGTCATCGGATCCGCCTGCGAACTGCGCGTGAGAGAACTGCGCCTGTGCGATCTGCAGGGCACCGGTATCGCCGCCGGCAAGATCGGCCATGTCCCAGGACGCCCGCAATTGCCACAGATGGGCACCTTGTTCCTGGGCCAGCGCGATGGCTTTTTGCAATGTGGTCATGGCCAGATCGGTATCGCCTAGGCGGGCGGCGATTCCGGCATGCAGGCGCAATGTCTCGGCCTGCCAGCACAGCAACCGCGATTGCGCCCCTTCGGAAACCGCGCGGGCCGATAGCGCCAAGGCTTCGGTCAAGTGGCCGGCCCGCGCCTGCGCGGCGGCGAAATGGGCGGTGAAATAGGGCAGGCCGATCAGCGCCCCGATGGTGCGCAATTGGCCCAGCAGCTGCTCGAACCGGGCGCGCCCGGCATCCGTTTCGCTTTGACGCGGATCAATGACGTGCTGCCAGCAAAGACCGATCAGCGACCAGAAACCGGCGCCCTGTTCCGCGGCCACGGCAATGCCGCGATCAAGGCGCGCCAAGGCTTCGTCACGTCGCCCGGCCGCATCAAGGGGCACGCTGCCCCAGATCAATGCATAGGGCTGCATCACGGGAATGCTCAGGGCTTGCTGATGGCGGTCGGTTTCCGCGATCAGGTCGGACAGAGCATCAATATCCCCGCAAAAGACCCGTCCGGGCAGTTCGAACATCTGCGCTGCGGCAAAGATGTCCATGCCGTAATCGGCCATCATCGGCGCGTCGCGTTCGATCCGGTAAAGGCGCCGGATTTCTGCGACATGGGCAAGTTGATCCCGGAAATTTCCGGCATAGAAACACCCGCAATTCGCAGCGGCCTCGGCGGCAAGACGCAGCTGGATCCGGTCGGGCGCCTGCCGGTTTTCGGCGATCTCCGCCGCTTCGATCAGAAAGCCGCAAAGCTCGTCCGCACCCTTGCGATCTCCGGCGATAATGGCATGGGAATAGCTGCCGAACAGGGCCGGGCCGTTGCCGCTGCCCGACCGGGATTGCGCCGCACGATGCAGCACTTCGGAAAATGCTGCGCGCACAGGCTGGGCCGCATATCCCTGCGATTGCATCAGAATGGAACCCAATGCGGTATATGCGGCGATCTCTAGCTGGTTGCGCCCCGGACGTTCGCCGGCTTCGCCGCATATGGTAATTGCGTTGCGGGCATGGTCTTCGGCATCGCTGAGGGCACCGCGCAGCAATGCCTGCCTGCTGGCGGCAAGAAAGCTGCGCGCCGCAGGCAGAAACAGCTTGGCCTGCTTTTGGTGATTGGCCAGCAGCGCAGGGGTCGCTTCGGCCATTTCGGCGCAACTGCCCTGCAACAGTTCCGCCACGCGGGCATGCAGCGCCTCGCGCGTGCCGCGCAGCAACTGCCGGTATGCGGCGCGATGCAGCATGGCATGGCTGAAGGTCCAGCGATCGGGGCCGATGGCACGGACAAGATCGGCTTGCCGTGCCTGTTGCAGCATTTGCGCGACATCCTTGGCGGGCGCGGCAAGGGCGGTGAGCAGACGTTGCGAAAAGCTGCGACCCAGCACCGAAGCCTGCAAAAGGACAAAGCGCGCCGGGCCGGCCGCATCGATCCGTTCGGTCAGCAGATCGCTGAGCGTTGCGGGCAGGTCGCCGGCCGCAGGGTTGTTGCGCAGCGTATGTTTGACAAGCTGTTCCAGAAACAACGGGTTGCCGTCTGCATGACGGATGAGCCGCGCGCGATCCTGTGGATCCTGCAGCGCCGGCCCGAAAGTTTGCAGATAGGTTTCGGCCTCGTCCTGGGCAAAGGGGGCGACCTCCAGCGTTTCGATCGCAAGACCTTGCAGGTTTTGCGCGATTCTTGGGGTTTCGCGGCTGGTCAGCAGCAGGCGATGCCGGTGATGATCAAGCTTGCCGATCAGATGGCGCAACGCCCCAAAGCTGGCGCTGTCCATCCAGTGCAGGTCTTCAAACAGCAACACCCCGTCGGGCACGACCATCATGATTGCCTGTGACAGGCTGGCCTCGATTTTATCGCGCAGCGCGTTATTGGCAAAACGCGACAGCAGGGCATTGCCTTGCGGCAGTTCCAGCACCAACGCCAGACACAAGAGGTTATCGGCATCCATGCCGCCAAAACGGGTCTGCAATGCCGCGAAATCTGCCTGAGCATCGGGCAGCAGGCTTCGCAGCCAGTGGCGAAAGGGGCCATAGCCTTCGCCGGTGTTCAACGCATCGGCCGGAAAGACCGCAAATCTGCGCCCCGCCCGAAGATAGGCGTTGGCCAGCGTCGTCTTGCCTATTCCTGCAGGGCCACGCAGCAGGCACGGGCGACCCTTGCAGGCATCGATCGCCGCACGTTCCCGCGCCCGGCCAATCAGTTCGCGCGCCCCCTGATCCAGCCGTTGCGTGGGTAGCGGCACCGCCTTGTCCAGCACCTGATAAACCGTCATGGGCGCAAAGCCCTTGAGTTGCGTATCCGGCATGGCCTGCAACCCGATCGCGCCGCGCAGGGCATCGCGCGTTTCAGGCGCGATCAACACCGTCGCCGGGGGGGTGGCAGCTTGCAGGCGTTGGGCCAGCGTTGTGACCATTCCGGTCATGCGTGGGCGGCTGTTTCCGGCGCGGGCGGGACCACGGGTTGCCACCTCGCCCGTGGCGACGCCTGCGCGCATCGAAACGGATTTTCCATCGGGAAAGACGAAACCGGGCAGGGTGACGATCTGCAACGCGGATTCCACGGCGCGGCGGGCGACATGTTCATCGGCCCGCGACAATCCAAAGACCGCGACGATCCCGTCCCCCAGAAATTCGGTGATCTCGCCGCCTGCGGCTTCGACGATTTCCTGGGCTTCGCCGTAAAAACTGTCCAGCCAGTCCTGCAGGTCTTCGGCGTCGGCTTGGCTGGCGAAATAGCTGAAACC
This sequence comes from Paracoccus onchidii, assembly GCF_028294535.1. Lineage (GTDB taxonomy): Bacteria > Pseudomonadota > Alphaproteobacteria > Rhodobacterales > Rhodobacteraceae > Paracoccus > Paracoccus onchidii. The sequence continues at coordinate 56,226 of NZ_JAQBIE010000007.1, forward strand.
GACGACATCGGCGAATAGCGCAGTCACCTGACGGCGCTCGCCCTGTCGCAATATCCCAGATTTTCCATCCACGTTCGCCCGTTCCTCCCCCACGACCGGCCTGTCAGGGCTGGCCGGCCCGCTTTGCCTCTAGCACCGCCAGACGGCGGCTGTCGAATGGATTTGATAATGTCCAATTTGTCCAGATTCGAAAGGCTCCGGGCAGACCATGACTGCGTGTGGCGAATGACGCGGCGTCATGCATGGCAAGCGGCCGGGCTTGCATCCTGCCCTGTGGCAAGCGGGCAAGCGCGGGATCCGCAATGTCGATCTGCGCGGAAACGGGGGCGACGCGCGCGGATGTCAGGTTGAAGTCAAAGGCCGAATAACGCCAGCCGCCAAACGCTCCTTCACTGACCACGACCTGCTGGCACAATGCCTCGACGGCGGCGCATTCGGGCGATTGCATCAGGGGCCGGGCAAAGCCGGGCTGCTGATAGCGGCCAGACCAGATCGCCGTGCCGTCCGGTGCCGCCACCTCGTAAGAGGACTGGCCCATCTGCAATTGCCCCATTCGTTTGTTGAACCCATACATCCAGACACCCGCAAGCTGGGGCGCGCGGCTGTTGAGATAAAGGTTCGGCAGATAGCTGAAGATACCGGGCTGGCCCTCGATTCCGACCCAGTTGATGGCGATGATGGCTTCGTAATAGTTGCGATAGCCAAGCAAGCGCGGCAGCGCCGACAGGCGCACGCCGATTTGCTGATTGGCCAGCAGGGCGACCGGATGGGTGCCTGCCGGTGTCAGTCCCTGCGGCAGCAAATACATGCCGTCGGGCAAGACGGCCTGCAGGGCCTCTGCGTCTATGGCATGAAAGCTGAAAAAGCCGTCAATCGCACCGGTTCCGTAAAACGGTGTCAACGGCCATGGGGCGGTCTGGGCATAGGGGCTGGCAAGGCGCGCGTCGTCTCCGGGGCCGGAATCGGGGGCCAGATCTCCTTCACCGACGATCCTGATGTCATCGCCCGTCAGGCCGCGGGCAGCCATCAGGCCCGATATGGTCGCGGCCTCGACACAGCCGGCATTGATTGCGCAACGCGTCCAGTCACCCGCCAGATAAAGGTTCTCGAAACCCGATCCATCCGGTTCCAGGCGGTATTGAACGCTGCCCGGAACAGACAGGACGTAACGTTCCGAGCCAAAAAAATTCTCGCGGAAATACTGGGCGTTGAAACGGGCATCGTCATCGCCGTTTTCGATGTCGTGCAGGATCCCGGCGTCAAACCCGCCATTCTTGCTGGCCCCGGGCCACATGCGGGTCAGATCCTGATTGGCCCAGGCGCGGCTGCGTTCGACCATGCTGCCGGCGTCGACATCGGCGTCATGACAAGGGCTGCAAAAATATGCGATCGCGCTTGGTCCGGGGGTGGGCCATGTTTCGCGAACCAGAAGATCGCTCATGTCGGCCCAGGTGTCCAAGGGTTCCGAAAAGCTGGTGATGACGGTTTGCAGATCTGTCTGCGGGCCGGGATTGTGGCGGGCAACCAACGCGTTCCAGCCCAATTCCTGTGGGGTCTTGTCCAGCCAGAACTGTGCGGCATGGGTGGCCACGGTCTGGACCTTGTCCAGCATGGCCCGCCATCGCGGCGATGTCTGGCAAAGCTCGTCCGCCAGATAGGGCATTGATCCAAGCGAAGCCCCCAGAATGACCTGATCGAAGTCATGTCCCCGCCGCAGCTGATAGGATTGCCCGCGCGGAGGGTTCTTTTCGCATTCGAAATCCTTATCGGGGAAATCTTCGATCTGCTCCCAAAGCGGTTCCGATGGCCAACATGGCAGGCCGGCGACATCACGCAATGGCAGATATTCCCCCCTGACACGTGCCTGACGCACCATGTCGATGGCGTCGATGCCGGTTCGGTTCGCATCCAGCCGCAGCTTTGTGGCTGCGTTGAAGAATTCGAACTTCACGCCGCGTTTGCGCAGAACCTGATAATAGGGGGCAAAGATCGTGTCGCCCATTCCGGCCTGCATCTTGAAAAACAGCGAGCCCTTGTAACAAAAAGCCAGCCGCAGCAGGCCGCGAATTGCCGTTCCCGCGCCAACGCTGCGATGATCGGTCACGCCGCCCGGATAGCCGAATACATAATCATAGCATCCCCGGAAAACGGCCGAATACACCGCGTCATGCGCGGCCCCGTAATGCAGCAACCAATCGCTGATCTCCCAATCATCAATGGCATCGAAGCCTTCGTAGAAGCATCCTTCCGCGATTGTTCCACGGAAAAAGGCAAGTGACAGGCTGATCAGGTAATGCAGGCGCCGGGATTCGTCGCCCTGTTCAAGCTGCGCCAGAAGAGATTCGTGCCAGTCCTGGGCATGAGCAGCCAGGGCCGCCAATTCGGCCTGATCCGCACAGGTGTGATCGCGGGCATCTGCCGGCAAGGATCTGGCCATATCCTGCAACGCGTGGACAGGGGTGGCAGCCTGTGTAGACAGGCCGCGGGCCGCGAATCCGGTGTGAAACCGATCAGGCAGCTGATGGGGTGCGGCGGCCACGGCCCCGGGGCGTTCCAGCAACTGCCGGATACGGTCCAGAAGCATGGTGAACAGCGCATAGGGCGAGGGAATCACATCGCCCGAGCCGGGTTTGTCGTCGTTGGGTTCGAAATCTATACGCCACGGATGCAGGCTTGCCGGACCATCAGGGGTGGGAATGTCTTCGGCCAGAAAGAAGTAATTCAACCCGTGAAACGCCTCTTCCAGCGTGGCGAGGGGGGCATCGGGTTCGCGCAACTTCTCTGAGATCAGCGTTTCGTAACAGTCGCGCATCAGGCGAAAGGCGTTGTCGTAAAAGCCCGCCCAGATATGCAGGCCGTGTTCCTCTATTCTTTCGCCCTTGTCCTTGTTGCGGCCGCTGGCCCCCTTGCCGCCCAATCGCCAGCCCATCTGGTAGAGGGTGATTTCGTAGCGGTCCTGCCAATCGGGCAGCTGCGTGATCGCATAAGCGGCGGTGACCGCACCGACGCCACCGCCGATGATTGCGACTTTCTGTCGTTGGGCGGACATTCTGACCTCTGAGTTGATACAACGGCGGGTGGTATTCGAACCCGTGCGTTCACTTTGGCCCGTCAGGGCGGGTCTTGTGAAGAAGGAAATGCAAAATCAAGGGTATCATTGGACGGCATCAGGCGCGGAAGGCCAAAAAATAAGCGGGCGGTGACCTACCTATCACCGCCCGTCCGGCCCGCACCCCAGGCTTTCACCGCGAGCCGGGAACACCATTTACTGAACGGGCGGCAGACACGCCCGAAAAACAACGAAGCCTGACAGCAAAGGTCGCCGCTGAACCAGGTTCTGTTCTCAACCTAGTGTTGTTTGCCTTGTGGTTCTGTGTCCTGCGACACAGAGGCGAAAATCAGTTCAGGCTATGGCTGGACATCATGGGCGCGTGGCGCGTTCCGGTAATGAAACGGGGCAGGAATGGAACCGCTGATCGGTCAGATAATCATGTTCGCTGGCAGCTTTGCCCCCCGCGGCTGGGCGGTATGCGATGGCCGCCTGTTGTCTATTGAACGCTACCCCCAGCTGTTCAGCCTGATCGGCACGATGCATGGGGGGGACGGCCAGAACACCTTTGGCTTGCCCGATCTGCGCCATCCCGATCCGGACCGCGGCAGCCGGACGGCAACTGGCGCCCCCCTTGCGCTTGGGGCGGGCAATGGCCGAGGTGATTGTCGTTTCATCATTGCCGTCGAAGGCAGCTATCCCGATCGCGACTGACGCCGGGGCCGGCTGGCGTCTGGAAACTTGGGCATTGTGTCCCGAGGGTTTTCCAGTTCATCCTGAATTCCACGAAGTACGAAAAGTACCGGTGGCCCCACAGGCCGCATGCGATCAGGAGGTAACGACATATGCCGGATTCTGAAGAGACCTTGGCCGCCAAGACCCGCCCGGCCATTTCGCCCGGTGCCCTGCCAGATATCGGTGATTACTACAGCGCCACCCAGCTGCGTGCCGATCGCTGGAGCGTGTTGTGCGACGTGGCCGAAGAACTGGCCCTGCACGGAACCGATGGCCGCAAAAGCCGAAAGCTGCTCAAGGACGCCGAGGATTTGATGGCCGCGCTTGCGCCGATCGAAACCTATTGGGCCTTTCCGGGGGCGTCGGCCTTTGGGTACATGCAACGCTTGCTTGAACAGCGCAAGATAGCCGATTTCACGCATTCCGTACGGCGTGCGGCCCGGGCGCTGATTTCCGGGGCTTATCGACGCCGGACCGTTCACCTGACCGCAGAAGACAGCGAGAACGAGGATTTCGAGGACGAAGCATCCCTGACGCCGGATGCGCGCGCATTGGGGCGTCCCTATTTCGAGGTGCTGATCGTCGATGACCTGAATGAACATCAGGAACGCTGGCTGCGGTCCCGGTTGCAGAATGCGCGCCGGCCCGAAGACAGTTTCATCTATGAACCGGTGATCGTGCCCAGCCTGGAAGACGCGCTGATCGCGATTCTGTTCAATCACAACGTTCAGGCGGTCGTGGTCCGTCCTGGTCTGGCGCTGAAATCACGTAACAATGTCAAGCTGCTGAACAAGTATCTGCGGCGCGCAACCGGCGATGAGGATGTCGATGCCCTCGATCCCGAAGAGTTCGGCGCCGAAACCTGCCGTCTGGTTCACAATATCCGGCCCGAACTGGATACCTATCTGGTGACGGACCGCTCGGCCGAGCGTATCGCCGCGCAGGATCTGGGTGGTTGCCGTCGGGTGTTCTATAATCAGGAAGATTTCTTCGAACTGCACCTGAACATTCTTCGCGGCGTGAACAGCCGCTTCAAGACGCCGTTCTTCACCGCGTTGAAGGAATATTCACAGCAACCCACCGGTGTGTTCCACGCCATGCCGATCAGCCGGGGCAAATCGATTGCCCGAAGCCATTGGATCCAGGATATGGGCGCGTTCTATGGCCCAAATATCTTTCTGGCAGAAACCTCGGCGACATCGGGCGGGCTGGACAGCCTGCTGGAACCGCGCGGTCCGATCAAGAAGGCGCAAGAGGCCGCGTCGCGGGCCTTTGGTTCCAAGCAGACCTTCTTTGCAACGAATGGCACATCGACCTGCAACAAGATCGTCGTGCAGGCATTGATCAGGCCCGGCGATATCGTGCTTGTGGACCGCGATTGTCACAAATCGCATCACTACGGAATGGTGCTGGCCGGGGCCAGCGTCGTCTATATGGACAGCTATCCGCTGCATGAACATTCGATGTATGGCGCGGTGCCCGTGCGTGAGATCAAGCATAAATTGCTGGAACTGCGCGCGGCGGGCAAGCTGGACCGCGTGCGAATGGTCTTGCTGACGAACTGCACCTTCGACGGGCTTATCTACAATGTCGAACGGGTGATGGAGGAATGCCTGGCGATCAAGAAGGACCTTGTTTTCCTGTGGGACGAAGCCTGGTTCGCCTATGCAAGGTTCAACCCGGCATTCCGCCAACGCACGGCCATGCATTCCGCCTGCAGCCTTCGCGGCAAGCTGCGTCAGCCCGAACGTCAAGAGCAATGGCACGCCCAAAGCGAGGCATTGAAAGATGCCGATGACGCGACCTGGCTGGACACCCGGCTGGTCGCGCCGCCCGATGCGCGGGTGCGGGTCTATGCAACCCAGTCGACCCACAAGACGCTGACCTCGCTGCGTCAGGGTTCGATGATCCATGTCTATGATCAGGACTTCAAAGGCGAGACCGAGCAGGCCTTCCACGAAGCCTATATGACGCACACCTCGACCTCGCCGAACTATCAGATCATCGCCTCTCTGGATGTCGGGCGGCGTCAGGTGGAGCTGGAAGGATATGAATTCGTCCAGCGTCAGATTGAAAGCGCAATGTCACTGCGTCGCGCCGTCACCACCCATCCGCTGCTGTCGAAATACTTCAAGGTGCTGACCTTGGCGGACATGATTCCGTCGCAATACCGCGAAAGTGGGGTCGAGGCCTATTACGATGCCCGGCGTGGCTGGACCGATACCTGGGATTACTGGGCGACGGATGAATTCGTTCTTGATCCGACCAAGGTCACGATCACCGTCGGTGGCACCGGCTGGGATGGAGATACGTTCAAGACCAAGATCCTAATGGACAAGCACGGGATTCAGATCAACAAGACCTCGCGCAATACCGTGCTGTTCATGACCAATATCGGCACGACGCGATCTTCGATTGCCTATCTGATCGAGGTGTTGATCAGCATCGCCAAGGATCTGGAGGATTTGTTGGATGACGCCTCCAAGATGGAGCGGCGGGCCTTTGATGCGCGCGTGAAAAGCCTTGTCGAACAGGTGCCGCCGCTGCCCGATTTCAGCCGGTTCCACGCGGCGTTCCGTCAGGGTGGCACGTCGGAAGGGGATATCCGCAGTGCGTTCTTCCTGTCGTATAACGAAGATAACTGCGACTACCTGGATCTTGATCAGGCCCTGCGCGAAAAGCTGGAGGCAGGCGAAGAACTGGTTTCGGCCTCGTTCATCATTCCATATCCCCCCGGATTCCCGATTCTGGTGCCCGGTCAGGTCATCAGCCGTGAAATCCTGACCTTCATGCGGGCCTTGGATGTCAGCGAAATCCACGGCTATCGCCCCGATCTGGGGTTGCGGGTGTTTACGGCCGCGGCGTTGCAGTCGATGGCCGAATAGCCGAACGCTCGGTTCGGGCAATGCGTGGCGTCAAAAGGTCGGCGGCGTGCAGGCGCTGACCACGACACAACGCTTGGTGCCCGTGTTGCGAAAACGATGGGGGCGGCGGCTGTCAAAGATATAGGCGTCGCCCGGTCCCAGCACTTCGATCTCGTCGCCGACGGTGATTTCGATTTCGCCTTCCAGCACGATTCCGGCTTCTTCGGATTCATGGCTATAGAGGGTGGGGCCGGTATCGGCGCCCGGATCATAGGTTTCGTGCAGCAGCATCAGGTTGTTCTGACCCGCGCGCCCGATCCGCAACAGCGACAGTTTGGCGCCGGTGGCCTCGGGGCCATGAACGGCGGCGGAACGGATCGATGGCAATTCAGTGCTGCGCCAGAAGGTCTTGGGTTCTTCGCTGTCTTCGACGAAGAACTCGACCATGCTGGTGGTCAGACCGTCCAGGATCTTTTTCAGATTCGCGACCGAGGGGCTGATCTTGTTCTGTTCGATCATGGATATCAGCCCGTTGGTCACGCCGGCCCGTGCGGCCAATTGGCGTTGCGACAGCTTTTTCAGCTGACGCAGCTTGCGCAGCCGGGTTCCAATATCGAAATCGTCTTCGTTCATGCCTGCTCGCTTCGTTCGTTGTTCGCTGCCCCGGCAAAAATAGGCCGATCATATGTCGGTCATTCAAGGCATCTTGTCACTAAGATCACTTTGGTTAATATATTGATCACAGTTTGAGGACATATGCCATGACCAATGCAGAACTTTCCGCCCGCCGCGCAAGTGCGATCTCGCGCGGGGTGGGTGTGTCGACGCCCCTGTTCGCGACCCGTGCCAAGAATGCCGAGTTGTGGGACAGCGAAGGCAACCGTTTCATAGATTTCGCCGCCGGTATCGCGGTGGTGAATACCGGCCACGGCCACCCGCGTCTGGTCGAGGCCGTCAAGGCCCAGATCGATCATTTCAGCCATACCTGCCATCAGGTTGCGCCATATGAAAACTATGTCGAACTGGCAGAGCGCCTGAATGCCGCCGCGCCCGGCGATTTCGCGAAGAAGACCTTGTTCGCCACCACCGGCGCCGAAGCGGTCGAGAACGCCATCAAGATCGCGCGCGCCCATACCGGCCGCCAGGCCGTGATCGCCTTTTCGGGCGGTTTCCACGGGCGGACCTTCATGGGCATGGCGCTGACCGGCAAGGTTCAGCCCTACAAGGCGGGTTTCGGTGCTCTGCCTGCCGATGTGTTCCATGTTCCGTTCCCGACCGAAGCGCATGGCATTTCGTCGGCGGATTCGCTGGCGGCGATCCAGAACCTGTTCAAGGCCGATGTCGATCCCGCGCGGGTTGCCGCGATCATTTTCGAACCGGTCCAGGGCGAGGGCGGCTTTTATCCTGCCCCGGCCGAGCTGGTGAGAGGGTTGCGCGAGATTTGCGATCAGCATGGCATTCTGTTGATTGCCGACGAGGTGCAGACCGGGTTTGCACGGACGGGCAAGCTGTTTGCGATGGATCACTATGATGTTGCCCCGGACCTGATGACCATGGCGAAAAGCCTTGCCGGGGGCTATCCGCTGTCCGCGGTCGTGGGGCGCGCCGAAGTGATGGATGCGCCGCAGCCCGGCGGTTTGGGCGGCACCTATGGCGGCAGTCCGCTGGGAATTGCGGCTGCTCTGGCGGTTCTGGACGTGATTGCCGGCGAAGGACTGTGCGATCGCGCGCAGGCGCTTGGCGATCAATTGAAATCGCGCCTGACGGGGTTGCAGAACGAAGTGCCCGAGATGGCAGATATCCGTGGTCCGGGTTTCATGGTCGCGGCAGAGTTCATTGACGCCGATGGCACCCCAATGCCAGAGTTGACCGCCGCGGTGCGCGACGAGGCGTTGAAGCGCGGGTTGATCCTGTTGACTTGCGGCGTCTACGGCAACGTCATCCGCTTTCTGTCGCCCATCACGATCGAGGACGAGGTTTTTGCCGAATCCCTCGATATCCTGACCGAGTCTTTGCGCGTGGCGCGCGAATCCGTCGTGGGCACCCGCGCCGCCTGATTATCGATCCCGCCCGTGCCGGGAACGGTATCGGGCGGGTATCGGCGCATGACAGGAGACTGAACGGCCGATCTGTTTTGCCCGAAATTCAGGCAGATACCGCCCGGCGCTGCCTTGGACGTCGGGTTGCGCATTGTAAACCGGGCAGCGCGCAACACATAATTATCAAGATTTGGTCGTGCGCGGCGGGAGTGCCGCGGGCGAAATTGCAGGAGAATTGATTAAGAATGACCCCCTTTGCGATTGCAGGCATACAGATGCATGTTTCGGCGCTGCAGTCGAATGTCGAAGCCATGTTGCAGCGCGTCGATATTCTGATGGCGCGCTTTCCCTGGACGCAGATGGCGCTTTTCAGCGAATTGGCGCCCTATGGCCCCCTGAACAAATTTGCCCAGCCATTTCCCAACACGGCGCTTGAGCAGTTTCAGGACAAGGCCCGCCAGCACCGGATCTGGCTTATACCCGGCTCGATGTTCGAACAGGCTGAAGACGGGCGGATTTTCAACACCTCTGTGGTGATCGATCCCGACGGGCAGATTGTCGCCAAATACTCCAAGATGTTCCCTTTCCGCCCCTATGAAGAGGGTATCGCTGCGGGAACCGAGTTCTGCGTGTTCGACGTACCCGAAGTGGGGCGGTTCGGGTTGTCGATCTGCTATGATATCTGGTTCCCGGAAACGACCCGTCAATTGACCAGCCAGGGTGTCGAGGTGTTGTTGCATCCGGTCCTGACCGGAACCACCGACCGGGATGCCGAACTGGCCATCGCGCGCGCAACGGCCGCGCAATTCCAGTGCTATGTCTTTGACGTCAATGGGCTAAGCGCGGGGGGCGTTGGACGGTCCCTGGTCGTTGATCCTTCTGCGACCGTGCTGCACCAATCCGGCGGTCAGGAAGACATCTTTCCGATCGAGGTCGATCTGGATCAGGTGCGCAGGCAGCGGGAAACCGGCATGAAAGGGCTTGGCCAGGTTCTGAAAAGCTTTCGTGATCGCAGCGTCGATTTCTCGGTCTATGATCGCAGCAGCGGCACCGACAGCTATCTGCAAAGGCTGGGTCCATTGCAGACGCCGGGGCAAGGTTCGGTGGCCGGGCTGCATGGCGCGGATCCGCGCAGCATGTTGGCCACGCCCGCAACCAGCGCAGTGCCCGGACCGGCCTTCGCGCCATCGCAGCCGGCAATCGCGCCCGAGCTGCCGCTCAAGGTTGCCAATAGCGGCGAATGAACGTCCGAAACACCCGTCTCCGCAAGCCGGTGGCGGGTGTTCTTTCATGATCAGAGCTTCCGATGACGCTGCCCGCCCGCCAGCGGGCTTGTGAGAAGCGCCCGGCTGTGCAAGCGTCATGGTAGCGACAATAAAAGATGTTGACCTGCAACAGGGGGAACGGCACATGCCGAAGAAGACGCTGAAGAACATCTCGGAGATCCGGCGCTATTTCCACACCAATACCGACCCGGTCTATTTCGTCTCGGCCACGAATTTCAATTTGCTGGGCATCGACGAATGGGTGAAGAACTTCAAGTATATCTGCTATATGGACTGTTTTGACGGGCGGCATCCGAACGTATTCGTTCCCTCCGAAGTCCCGCATGATGAGTTCCAGTCCATCGAGGATATCAACAACTATCTTCTTCAGCACAAGGAAGTCATCGATCTGGTCAAGCGCCGGGGTGGCAAGCCGAAATTCGTGTTCCTGATGTTTGATGAAAAGACAGAAATGCTGGTCAAGGAACTGGGCGGCGAGATCTGGTTCCCAAAGGCGAAGCTGCGTGAACGTTGCGACAACAAGATCGAAACCGTGCGTATCGGCAACAAGGCGGGTGTGCCGTCGGTGCCCAACACGCTGTCCGTCGTCAAGGACTATGCCGACCTGAAAAAGATCTGCGCCAAGGCGGGACTGGGCAATGACCTCGTGCTGCAATCCGCCTTTGGCGATAGCGGCCACACCACGTTCTTCATCAAATCCGAGGCCGATTTCCGCAAGCATGAACACGAGATCGTCGGTCAGGGCGAGATCAAGATCATGAAGCGGATCAGTTGTCGCGGATCGGCAATCGAAGCTTGCGTCACCCAGCAGGGCACGATTGTGGGGCCGTTGATGACCGAACTGGTCGGTTTCAAGGAACTGACCCCCTATCGTGGCGGCTGGTGTGGCAATGAAATCTTTGCGACCTCGTTCAAGCCGTCGGTGCGCCAGCAGGCCCGCGACCTGACCTTCAAATTCGGTGAGCAGCTGCGCAAGGAAGGGTATCGTGGCTATTTCGAACTGGATTTCCTGATCGACAAGAAGACGGGCGATCTGTGGCTGGGTGAGTTGAATCCGCGTATCACCGGCGCAAGCTCGATGACGAACCATGCGGCTTTCGCCCATGCGGATGCGCCGCTGTTCCTGTTCCACTTGCTGGCGTTTTCGAAAAAACCGTTCGAGCTGGACGTGGCCGAGCTGAATGCAAGATGGGCTGATCCCGACATGATCGACAGCTGGTCGCAGATGGTGATCAAACACACCGAGGACAATGTCGACATGATCACCCATGCGCCGCAAAGCGGGATCTACAAGATGCTTGACGATGGACGGGTGGTTTTTGACCGGTTCGATTACCACCGCCGCGCGGTCGAATCCGAGAACGAGGCCTTTTTCCTGCGGATCTCGGGTGCCGGGGACTATCGCTATGAAGGTGCCGATCTGGGTATTCTGGTGACGCGCGGCAGGTCGATGACGGCCGGATTCAAATTGACCGAGCGGGCCCAGAAATGGATCCACGGTATCAAGAACGCTTATGTCGCCGAACCGCTGCCCGCCGCGCAAGCCATGGAACCGCCGGCGTTCAAACTCATGTAAAGCGCAAGATGTCGTTGCTTTTCAAGGCTGTCAGCGAAGAACAGCCCGGTCCGATCTGGGCCGGGTTGTTTGACCTGTATTGGCCATCTTATCGCAAATGGTGGGCCAGCGAAGGGTTTTCAGGCCGCCCAACCTATCGCGAATGCCGACTGGCGCTGACGCAGCACATGCCCGAGATCCTGCCGCTTTACGACCGGCTTTGCGATCTGGCAGGCGGTGGCGACAGCGCCGCCCGCTTTCTCAGCTTTTATTGTCCGCCGCGTTATCTGTCGGGCTGCAGTCAGGCGATCTGGCAGGGCGACAAGCCTCTTTTGGTGCGCAATTACGATTACAGCCCAAAGGCCTTCGATGCGATCCTGATGCACACGGCGTGGCAGGGCCGGCGCGTCATCGGGATGAGCGACGGGATGTTCGGGCTGATTGACGGGATGAACGATGCCGGGTTGGCATTGTCGCTGACATTTGGCGGGCGTCGCGATGTCGGCGAGGGTTTCGGAATTCCGCTGATCCTGCGCTATATCCTGCAAACCTGCGAAACGCTGGACGACGCGGCTGCAGTGCTGCGTCGCGTGCCCTGCCACATGAGCTATAACGTCACGGTCCTCGACGCCCAGAGGCGGTATTTCACCGCATATCTGACGCCCGACCGACCCACGGTCATTTCACAGGTTCCGGTTGCCACCAACCATCAGGAACGCGTCGAATGGCCCGGACATGCCCGGTTTACCGCAACCGTCGAACGCCAGCGTTTCCTGTTGAACCGGCTGACCCTGCATCCCGAAACGCAGGATCGTTTCATCAGCATGTTCCTGCGTCCGCCCCTGTATTCGACGGCGTTTTCGATGGGGTTCGGCACCCTGTATACGGCGGCCTACATGCCCGCGGATGGTGCAATGCAGGTCTGGTGGCCCCATCACGTCTGGCGGCACAGCTTTGACAATTTCGAGGTCGGTTCCCAGATCGTGCTGCTTCCCGATGACGCGAACGCAGCCCCGCATGTCAAGGTGCCGGAGTCCGGTCATTGACGCCGCAGCAGATAGACATCCATGATCCAGCCATGCGCGGCGCGGGCCTTTGCACGGGTTTCGGCGATTTGCGGTCCGATCCGGTCCAGCGGGCCGCTTAGCAAGACCTGTTCCGGCATGCCCAGGAATGCGCCCCACCATATATGCACCCTGTCAGGGGGCAGGGTCAGAAATGCATTGCCGCCGTCCAGCATCACGACCGCCGTGTTGGTTTGCGCGGGCCAGCCCTGATCGCGCAGGTCGCGACCGGTGGTGATGTGAACCGGCTCGCCGATCGTGTTCAGCGTTATGGCATGGGCGGCGCACAGTGCCTGAATGGCGGTGATTCCGGGAATCACCTGCCTGCGTATCGACAGTTTCGACTCCAGCCGGTCGGCGATACGCAGGCTGCTGTCATATAGAGAAGGATCCCCCCAGATCAGAAAGACGACTTTGCCGCCCCGGGGCAGATTGGCGCGGATCTGGTCGTGCCAGCACGTGGCGATGGCGTCGTGCCAATCGTCGACAGCCTTGCGATAACTGTCAGTGCCGGTATCGCGGCGGGGCAGGGGAAAGGCGGCGATCTTGCAGGATGGCAACGCATATGCGCGGCACATGGCCTGCCGAAGATCTGCGAGATCCTGTTTTTCTGCGCCTTTCAGCGGAATCAGGATCAGGTCGGCGGCTTGAATCGCGTCGATGGCCTGCAGGGACAGATGCCGGGGGTTGCCGGTGCCGATGCCGACCAGGCTCAGTTCGATCATGCAGACCTCTTTGTTGGGGTGCGCGGGATCAATGCCCCGCGCCGATACCGCGTTGCTCAGGCGAACAGACGCGGCGTGACAAGAGCGCTGCCTTGCAGGGCGCGCATGGATTTTGCTGCGGCCAGAACGGCCAAGTCTATCAGCGGCTCGATCAGAATCACGGCCATATAAGCAATCCCGAACGTCGCCACGCCGCCGATGCCTGCGATGCCCTGACCGAAGATGGCCCAGAATGCCACCCAGGCAACAACACCGCCCTGATAGGCCGTGGACAGCGCCAGCGCCTGTCCGTAACGCAGATCAACATAGGCCGTGCCGGGCGCGATGATCCGGTTCGCCAGGGCCGACAGGCCGAAAAGCGGGACCAGAAGCGTTGTGACGTTCATGCCGTATTGCGCAAGATCGAAGGGCGCAAACAACACCCCTTGCGCCAGCAGCCCAAGTGCCAGGCCAATCGCGGCAGGCGCAGCGCCAAACAGCAGAAACAAGGTTGAGCCAAGAATGAAATGAACTTCCGAAACGCCCACCGGGAAATGGGGCAATATTTCGAAGAAGCAGAACACCAAAGCGGTGGTCAGCACGCTGCGCAATGCCAGCGATGTCCAGCCCTTTTCCTGTGCGCTCTGGAAGGCCAGCCGCAATCCATAGGCGCCGGCGGCCGCTGCCGTTCCATAGCTGAGCGCCAGTTTTGCGCCGGTGACGATTCCGGGTTCGATATGCATGTCAGTCTCCTTTTGCCGTCACACCCGACGGCTGTTGGTTATGGGCTGACGGCCGGTCTCCTGGCTTGCGGGTCAAGGTGTGGCTTCGGCCTTCCCGGTCCCGAAAGGGGCCAGTGGCTTGGGTGAAGCACACTCTCCGCATACAGTCGCGGGGGCGGCTGGGGCTTTGGGTGCCGCGATTTGGTCCACCCTTCCCCATTCCCGATGAAGCCCGACGCTTTGCGTCCATGCGGGCACCGATCAGGCCCTTAGCTAAATGGCATCGCAGCTTGCGGGTCAAGCGTTCCCGTGCCGGGAGATAAGATGAAAGAAGGTTCCCGATACCCGTCCACCACCGGGCAAGACGTGGTATGAACCGGTTTCCGGCACGGCATTGGCATTGGCATCGCTGACCTGTGCCAGCGGGGCATCGGGTTGCGACAGGATCGATGCATAATGGAATTCATGCCCGCGCAGGGTCTGCCCTGCTGGCAAACCGGGCATCGGGGCCAGTAGCCGGGTCACACGATAGCCCAGATGCATCCGCCGTTTCTGATAGCTGGTCTCCAGCCCCAGCAACCCGACCATGCGGTGACGCTGACCATCGGCATCGATCAGGCCCGCCCCCAGCGTCATGTAGCCGCCGCATTCGCCATGCACGGCGCGCGTCCGGGCAAACCGGGTCAAACCATCGCGAAAGCCGTTGGCCTCTGCGATCTTTCCGGCGTGCAGTTCCGGATAGCCGCCCGGCAACCAGCAGCAATCGGCACTGTCATCGGGGGCCTGATCGTCCAGCGGTGAAAACGGCAGGATTTCCGCGCCCTGACTGCGCCATTCTTCGATCAGATGCGGATATACAAAGCTGAAGGCCGCATCACGGGCCAGGGCAATGCGCTGCCCTGGCGGTGGCGCCGGTCGGTATTGCGGCGTCGGTGCCGCCACCCTGGCTGCCGCGCAGGCCATGATGGCATCAATATCACAATGCTCGTCAACGAACTGCGATGCGTGATCCAGAATGGCGCGAAGATGGGGGGTTTCTTCGGCCTGAACCAGACCGAGATGGCGCTCGGGCAGTTCGATATTCCCCCGTCGGGGCAGCGCGCCCAGCACCGCGATACCGGCGCGCGCCATGCCTTCACGGATCAGGGCCTCGTGGCGGGGCGAGGCAACGCGGTTCAGGACCACGCCGGCAAACGGCATCTCGGGCATGAATGTCGCGAACCCCTGGGCGATGGCCGCTGCGGATTGTGCCTGACCCGACACATCCAGAACCAGCAATACCGGCCATCCGGTCATGGCCGCGATTTCCGCGCTTGCGCCGATGCCGACCTCGCCCGGCGTCGCCACGCCGTCAAACAGCCCCATTGACCCTTCGGCCAGCACCATGTCTGCCGGATCGCGCCCTTGCAGATGCGCGCCGATCTGGGCCGCCCCCATCGCCCAACTGTCAAGATTGAACGATGGCCGTCCCGAAGCCGCCAGATGAAAGGCCGGATCGATATAGTCCGGCCCCGATTTGAAGGGCTGCACCCGGATCCCGCGTTTGCGCAGCGCCCCAAGAAGGCCCAGCATCAGCATCGTCTTGCCGGTGCCCGAAGAGGGGGCCGAAATCATCAGGCCCGGGGTCAGTTCTGTCTGGGTCATTCGGGAAACCTTGGTTCGGGGCCGACAGGCCGGTAGCGGCGGTCATAATCGGCTGCATAGAGCCGGCTGTCGTGAAAATCGCGGGCCGATAATGCCGGTCCGACCAAGATCAGTGCGGTGCGGTCGAAATGGCCGGCGCGATCGGCGATATTGGCAAGGGTTGCACGAACGATTTCCTGATCAGGCCAGCTGGCCCGCCAGACAATGGCGGCCGGGCAATCGGCACCATAGAACGGCGTCAGCTGTTGGGCGATATCCTTCAGTCCGTGGATCGACAGATGAATCGCCAAGGTCGCGCCGGTGCGGGCAAAATTGCTCAGGGTCTCGGCCTCGGGCATGCCCGAGGCGCGCCCGGGCGTGCGCGTCAGCACCACCGACTGCGCCAGCCCCGGCAAGGTCAGCTCTGACCCAAGCGCGGCGGCGGCGGCCGCAAAGGCCGGAACACCGGGCGTCACGTCAAAGGGGATGTGCAACCGTTTCAGTCGACGAAGCTGTTCCCCCATTGCCGACCAAACCGAAACATCCCCCGAATGCAACCGGGCCACATCCTGTCCCGCGGCATGGGCGCGCGCCATTTCGTCGATGATCTGGTCCAGCGACAAGGGCGCGGTATTGATGACGCGGGCATCGGCAGGGCAATGGCTCAGCAATTCCGGGGGCACCAGACTGCCGGCATAGAGGCAGACCGGGCAGGCCGCGATCAGGTCGCGCCCCCGCAAGGTGATCAGATCGGCCGCGCCGGGACCGGCGCCGATGAAGTGAATGGTCATGATTGTTCGGGTCTTTCTGCAATGGCTGCCGTGGCGGTGCCGCAGGCGCTGATGACGCGCGACACCACGATCACGCCATCCTTGCCGCAGGCGGCCAGGGCGGCTGCCTCGGCGACAGAACCTGTGCGATACAGCCGCTGGATGCGTGGTGATTGCGTAGGGGTTGATATTTCGGCGATTTCGACCAGCAGCAGGGGCAGGTTCAGGGCCTGCAACTCTGCCTTGCGGGCGGGAATTGTCGCGATGGCCTGCACGGGGCCGGATTGCAGCAATGCGCGCAGCAACGCATCCCGCAGCGCGGCAGGTGGCGCGGCCTTGCGGCAGCCGATTCCGGCGATCCTCATCTGGTCACGCTCCATTGCGTGATCGGGCGGGCGGATTGCCAGCCACGGCCTTGGCCAAGGGGGGTCGCGTGTGAAAGCTGAATCCGCATCAGGTCACCGCCATATTCGGCATGGCGGGCGGTTAGCAGGCCGTCGGTTTCAAGCGTGACGGCATTGCAGACCAGCCTCGCACCCCGGGGCAGCAAAGCCCATATCCGGTCCAGAAGCGCCGCCGAAGCCCCCCCGCCGACGAACGCGGCGTCGGGTTCGGGCAGGCCATCCAGTGCCGCCGGTGCGTGGCCCTCGATCCCGGTGACGCGGTGCGATACACCGAAATCGGCGCAATTGCGTTTGATATTGGCCATCCGTTCGCGAAGGGGTTCGATACAGATCGCACGCCCCCCCGCCAGCGCCCATTCGACGCTGATCGCACCCGAGCCGCCACCGATATCCCACAACAATTCACCGCGCCGCGGTGCCAGCGCCGCCAGAGTCATCGCGCGGATCGGCGCGCGCGAGATCTGGCCGTCATGCGTGAACCCGGAATCGGGGCGACCGGGCGCGGCGGAAAGGCCCGCCCGGCGGGTCAGCTTGTTGCCATGCAGGGCAACGGCCACCGGTGCCGAGATACCGCCAAGATCGAAATCTTTTGCGCGACTCCACCGGATACGCTCTTCGGGGCCACCCAGGCGTTCCAATACCGCGATGTCCATGTCCCCAAGGCCCCTTGCGCTCAGCCAGGCTGCCAATTGCGCGGGGGCGTTCGGGTCTCGTATCGTGGCGATGATCTTGCAATGCCGCGACAGATAGGGGCGCAGTTGCGCGAACTCTGCCGCGTGCAGCCCAAGGCAGGGCGTGGCTTCCAGACGCCAGCCCAACCGCGCAGCGGCCAGTGAGAAACATCCCGCGACCGGCATGGCGCGCCATTCCGCAGGATCAAGATGGGTGGCCAATGTGCCCCCGACGCCGAACCAGAATGGATCGCCTGATGCCAGTACCGCCACGGGGGCAGGTTTGCAGGCCAGCAATTCAGAGATGTCAAAGGGCACCGGCCAGGCACGGCCCCGCGCCCCGACCCCGGCAAGGGCAAGGTGGCGCGACCCGCCAAAGACGATCCGCGCCTCTTGCAGTGCCAGGCGACTTGCATCCGACAGCCCGTCTGCCCCATCTTCGCCGATACCGATCAATGTCAGCCAGGGCCTAGTCATGACGCGCATCCTTTTGCTGGGGGGCACCACCGAAGCCAGCCATTTGGCGCGGCTGCTGGCGGATGCCGGTATTGACGCGATCTTTTCCTATGCCGGCCGCACCCATGTTCCGCGCACCCAACCGCTGCAGCAGCGGATCGGTGGGTTTGGCGGGGCAGATGGTCTGGCCGCCTATATCGGGCAGCACGGGATCAGCCATGTGGTTGACGCGACCCATCCCTTCGCGGCCAATATCAGCCTGAACGCGATACGGGCCTGCACGGAACGCGCAACGCCGTTGTTGGCCCTGCAACGCCCGCCGTGGCAGGCCGAAGCGCAGGACAAATGGCTGAATGTCGCGGATTACAGGGGCGCTGCGGCGGCTTTGCCCGATGGAGGGGCGCGGGTGTTTCTTGCTATCGGACGGCAGAATCTGGACCCGTTTGCCGAAAAGGCGAACCGTTACCTGTTGCGTCTGGTGGACAGACCCGAACATGAACTGCCGTTGGCAGACGCGCATGCCGTGATCGCGCGCGGACCATTTTCCGTTGACGATGATCTTGCGCTGATGGCCCGGTTTCGTGTCACGCATCTGGTGGCCAAGAACGCCGGGGGAATGGCGGCGCGGGCCAAGCTGCTTGCGGCGCGCCGCCTTGCCGTGCCGGTGGTGATGATCGAACGCCCCCGCATGCCGCAGCGCCAGATCGTGGACAGGGCCGAAGAAGTGCTGGACTGGCTGCATCACCCGGCCTCGGCGCGGCGCGGGGTATAGATCCATCGACCGACTTGTCGCGTCATCGAGTTTCCGACCAGAACCACGGTGCGCATATCGGCCATTTCGGGCGTGGCTTGGGGCAGGGCCACGGTTTTCAGGCTTTCTTCCGGGGTCGAGACAGCACGGGCGAAAATGACCGGTCGGTCGTCGTTGCATTCCTCGCGCAGGATTTGCAGCACCCGCGCGAATTGATGCGGTCTTGTCGCCGAGCGGGGGTTGTAGAACGCCATCGCGAAGTCACCTCGCGCCGCGTGCCGCAACCGTCGTTCGATCAGCGCGAAGGGCTTGAGATTGTCCGACAGGTTGATGGCGCAGAAATCATGCCCCAGCGGAGCCCCCGCGCGTGCGGCGGCGGCCAGCATGGCCGTGATTCCGGGCAGGACATGTATTTCCGGCAGCGGCGCGGGCCAGCATTCGGCCGCCTCGAACAGGGCCGAGGCCATGGCAAAGACCCCCGGATCGCCCGAGGATACGATCACGACCCGCGCCCCCGATGCCGCCAGTTCCAGCGCATGACAGGCGCGGTCCAGCTCGACCCGGTTGTCGGATGCGTGCAGGTTCAGGCCATCGCGTTGCGCAATGCGCGCGACATAGGGGCCATAGCCGATGATGTCGGTGGCTTTTTCCAGCGTGGCGGCAACGTCGGGGGTGATCAGTTCGGGCGCACCGGGACCCAATCCGGCGACCGCGATCCAGCCGCTCATTGTGCGGCCTCGGGGATGCGGCGTTCGGGGCGTCGGCCCTGCCCATGCACCATGACGATCGCGAAATAGGGACAATCATGGTCTTCGACTTCTTGCAGGCGGACGACGCGTTCCCCCGGCATCGTGCCACGTTCGATCAGCCAAGCGTCCTCCAGCCGCCCGGCCAGCGCCAGCGCCTGTCGGATCTTGGGCAGATTGCGCCCGGTTTTCATGATGACCAACGCATTTGCAACCTGCATATGACGAACCAGATCGGCCCGTGGCAGCGTGCCCATCAGCACCGACATGACATCATCGCCCCAGGTGACCGGTGTCCCCGTGGCGTTCCAGCACCCGGCCATGCCCGGAATGCCGGGGATCACCTCGATCTCGACCTTGTCGCGCAACCGCACATACAGATGCATGAAAGACCCGTAGAAAAACGGATCTCCTTCGCATGGCACGATGATGTCCCGGTCCGCGGCCATGGTTTCCAGCCGCGACGCCCAGCTGTCATAAAATGACGCAAGCAGGTCGTTATATTCGGGGCTGTCAAAGGGGATTTCGGTCGTGACGGGATATTCCATCGGGTATTCGATCGCATCGTCAGGTATCAGTCCCTGAACGATCCGCCGTGCCTGTCCCTGACGCCCGGCCTTGCGGAAAAAGGCCACATGCCGTGCGCTGCGCAGGATGCGATGCGCACGCACCGAGATCAGGTCGGGATCGCCGGGGCCGAGGCCCGCGCAAATGATCTTGCCCAATGCCCTATTCCTTCCGGCTTGCCAATGCGTTGACGGCCGCAACCGTCATGGCGGATCCGCCCAGCCGGCCCTCGACAATCATCGAAGGAACGGGCGGTGCGCTGATCAGTGCCAGCTTGGATTCCGCCGCGCCGATAAAGCCGACCGGACAGCCGATAATCGCGGCCGGACGCGGACAGTCCGGGGATTCCAGCATGTTCAGCAGGTGAAACAGGGCGGTGGGTGCATTGCCGATGGCGACCACGGCCCCCCCAAGATGGGGACGCCACAATTCAAGCGCCGCAGCAGACCGCGTGTTGCCGATTCTGGCTGCGATTTCGGGCACCGCAGGATCATGCAACATGCAGAGAACCCGGTTGTCGGCGGGCAGCCGGGCGCGCGTGACGCCTTCGCTGACCATGCGTGCGTCACACAGCACCGGCGCACCCGCCAGCAGCGCCTTGCGTGCCGCAATGGCCATGTCGGGGCTAAAGCGGATATGATGTTCCAATCCGATCATGCCCGCTGCGTGGATCATGCGCACCGCGACAATTTCTTCATCGGGGCCAAAGCGGGACAGATCGGCCTCGGCCCGAATGGTCGCGAATGAGCGGCGATAGATTTCCGCACCGTCCGTTTCATAGATATGTGGCATTAGAGTGCCTTTCTGGTTTCATGGGGCATCAGGGCGTGTTGCGCGGGCGGGTCTGATGCCGTGCCGTTGCGGATCAGGTCAAAGCGACCCGAGGCGGTTGCCGTCAGCGTGATGTCCGCCTTGCGCGGCCAAGCGCAGCCCTTGCTGCATCCCGACACATGCAGAACGGCATCGGCAGGCAGGCAAGGGGCAAGGCTGCGGGCAAGGTCGCGCGTGGGGGCATGCCCCTTGGGGCAGCCGGGCGCCCCGGTGCAGGCATGAACCCGCAGGCGGGGGTCGTCACCGTTCATCACAAGCCCCGTCGCGTTGCCGGGCTGCGCAGTGGCGGGAACCAGAATCATGCGCCATGGCGTCAGGCGCAGATCAGCCTGTTGGCTGAGAGAGATCAGCATCGCGGCATCAATCTGCCCGAATTCCAGCCCGATCAACCGGCCATGCGGGGTCAGTCCGGGCATATATGGCCCGGCCGCAGCGGTCGGGCGCATATCCGCGTTGTCTGGGTGGATCCCTTTTGCGATCAGCGCCTTCATCCGCCCTCGTCCGTCCGGGGCTCCGCCCATGTCCAAAAACCATTGTGCAAGTTCGATGATCTGATCCGGATCCTTCAATGCACGGCCGGTGGCGCAGCCATCCGCGCGCAGGATCAGCCCGTTGGTTTCCCCGCGTTCGACGCGGATATCGGCGGAATCCCTTGTCAGCACGCGCGCGGGGCCACAGTCGATGGCGAAGCCGAATTTTGCAGGCAGTGTGAGGCCGCAACCTGTCAGGCGAGCTTCCAGATCGGCAGCCAGCGCACGGGTTTCGGCATCCGCAAAGGGTGACAGGATGATATTGCGCCGCGTTTCGCCGGCGATATCGTTGTCGATCAGTCCTGCAGATTGCAGGCCCCGCAACAGCTTGGGATAGGCGTCAGGCGTGATGCCGCGAATTTGCAGATTGGCGCGGCTGGTCAGTTCGATCTTGCCATGCCCGTATTGTCGCGCGGCCGTGACAACAGCCGCAGCCTGAGCGGCAGAGAGGCGGCCTTGTCGGGGTTTGATGCGCAAGATCAGCCCGTCACCCGATTCCATCGGCCGCAATGCCCCGGGGCACCAACCTCGGACCGCGCTCATCGTTCCGGCCCCATCATTGCCGCGATCGAATTGCTGCGCGTCACCCACAGTCCGGCCTGCGCAAGACGATCAAAAAGATCGCGCATCGCGCAGAGCGCAGCCGGATTCGCCTGATCCATGAACGCCACGACCTCGGGGCGTCCCAGTGTCGCAGAATGGTAAAGATCGAACAGATGTGGCGGCACGGTCTGCGCCAGATGTGCAAAAGCCGCCAGATGATCCAGCGTTGCGGCGATTTCCGCGGCACCGCGAAAGCCGTGCCGCATCATGGAATCGGCCCATTGGGGCTGGGCCGCCCGTGCCCGAACCGTGCGGGCGATTTCTTCGGTCAGGCTGCGCGCAGAAGGGCGGTCGGGACGGGTATTGTCCAAATGGTAAAGCGCAGGTCGTGCCGCGCCGATCCGAGCCAACGCCGCAGCGAAGCCCGCTTCATGGCCGGCATAATCGGCCGCCAGCAGCAAATCGCTTTCCCGCAGATCCTGTGCATGGACGAAACTGTCCGCCTGTGAAAGCCTGGCTTCCAGCGCGGCACGTTCAGGTGTTGACCGCCCATCCTGGCCAATCGCCCAGGATGAGGCGTTCAACCACGCCTCGCCTGCCGCCTGGCGTGCCATGTCCGAAAAATCGTCCGTCAGATCGCCAAGACCCAGCCCGTATTGACCCGGTTGCGGTCCAAAGACGCGGGGCGAGCGGATGCCATAGGGGTTGTCGCCGGGATCTTCGTCGCGCTGCGCCAGTGCCTCGGCCCCGGTTTCGAACAGTTGCGCCAATGTCGGGAACACATCGCGGAACAATCCCGAGACCCGCAGGGTGACATCGATACGCGGGCGGTCCAGCAAGGCAAGGGGGATGACCTCGATACCCGTCACCCGCGCCGCGCCCTGATCCCAGACGGGTGCAAGTCCGGCCAGATGCAGCGCCATCGAGAATTCTTCGCCTGCGGTGCGCATTGTCGCACTGCCCCACAGATCCACCACCAGCCCCCTTGGCCAATCCCCGTGATCCTGCAGGTGACGGCGCAGCAATTCCTCGGCCAGCCGGACACCCTGTGCCTGGGCGGCAGGTGTCGGCACCCCGCGCGGATCGACGCTGAACAGGTTGCGCCCCGTCGGGACCACGTCATGACGCCCGCGCGCCGGCGAACCGGATGGGCCGGGCGGGACAAAGGCACCGCTGAGGGCCGCCATCAGCCCTTTGGCTTCGGATTCGGCATGCGGCCCCGTTGCAAATACATGCAGCCCGTCGCCGAACTGGCTTTCCTTGATGTCGCAGACAAACCGGTCGATACGGCTGATGACCTCGGCGGGGCCGGCCTGTTCGGGAATCCCCAGATCCTGTGCGACGCCGGCGGCCACGGCTTCGTCGCGAATGTCGCGCGTCAGTCGCTCGCGCCGCCTGGGGTCCAGCCCGTCGGCGGTCGAGTATTCATCCAGAAGCCGTTCAAGGTTCAGCAGCCCGTCAGGCACATTTGCCGCAATCAGCGGTGGTGGCATATGGCCAAGTGTCACGGCCCCGATCCGGCGCTTGGCCTGTGCAGCCTCGCCCGGGTCGTTGACGATAAAGGGATAGACAACCGGCAGGGTGCCAAGCAAGGCGTCAGGCCAGCAATCCTGTCCCAATGCAACCGATTTTCCCGGCAGCCATTCAAGCGTGCCATGGGCACCCATATGGATCATCGCATCGATTCCCTGGCTGCGTAGCCACAGGTAAAACGCGACATAGGCATGGCGCGGCACGCGTGTCAGATCGTGATAATCGGCCTCTTTTTGCGATGCGTGTCCACGATCGGGTTGCAGGGCCAGAAGCAAATTCCCCCGCCACAGCGCCCCAAAGCGAAAACCATTTGTGCCGCAGGCAGGATCATCGGTCGGATCACCCCATTGCGCCGCAAGCTGGTCTTGCAGAATGGCGGGCAGGCCGGACAGCGCGGCCAGATAGTCATCCAGCGGCCATTCGATAGATGCGTGATCAAGGGCATCGGCGCGGGGTTCCGGTGCAACCCTGTACCCCCGGTCGCGCAAAAGTTGCGCGACGTGATCCGCGGATGCCAGCGCATCCAGCCCCACGGCATGGGCCATCTGCCAGTCGCGTCCCGGATAGGTCGACAGCACCATTGCAATCCGTTGTGATGCGCGGGGTTCGCGGGACAGGTTGCACCAGGCCAGCACGCGGCGCACGGCAGCCGAAATCCGTTCGGGCATGGCTTGGTGGACAAAGCGGCTGTATTCCAGATCGGGATCGCGGGGGCTGACCGCCTTGCAGCTGATCAATCCAAGAAAAAGACGGCCATCGACCTCGGGCAGCACGACATGCATGGCAAGATCGGCGGGCGACAGGCCGCGATCGGCCTTGGCCCATTCCTGGTGACGATTGGTCGACAACGCGACCTGAAAGACGGGGCAGTCAAAGGCATCAAAGGGTGTTGCACCATTTTCGGCACGCACGGAAAACCCGGTCGCGTTGATGATCGCTATGGGTGCCGATGTCATCCTGTTGCCCAGCCATTCGGACAAGCCCGGTGCTTTCAGGGACGGAACAAAGACCCCGCACGCCGCCACGCCGGCCTGCACAAGTTGCCGGATCAATGCGTCAATCGGTGCAGTGTCGGCAGCCGTCAGGTAGCTGCGGTAAAAAGGGACCAGCACACAGGGCCGCGCCGGAGGGTTGGCCAGGATACCGCGATCGGGATCATAGAACCCCCATTCAGGTACAGGTTCCGCGCCCTCGACCAGCGCGGCATGAAGCCCGCCCGCAAGCGCAAGCTCTGCCAGCGCCGCCTGCGCCGCGACAGGGCCACCATTGTCGCAATGCCTACGCAGCACGTGCAGCACGGATCGCGGCACGGTCGATATGTCATCAAGCCGTGGATCGTCGCGACCATCTGCAGGCAGAACGGCAAGCGCGATCTTGTGCCGCATCGCATGATCGCGCAACGAGGCAAGCCCGTATGACCAATAGGATTCGCCACCGATCAGGCGAACCAGAATGGCCTTTGCACCACCCAGTGTCTGTTCGACATAGGTGTCAACCGAAACCGGGTGGCGCAAGGCGACCAGGTTGCACAGGCGCAGCGTCGGCAACGCGCCACCCGCGCGATGCCAGCCCGCCGCGAAAGCCCCCAGATCGCTGTCGGAATAGGAAAGCACCACCAGATCCGCCGGTGATTGCCCTGGGTCAAAGGGTGTGTCCGCTTCTTCCAGGCCGTGGCTTTCGCGAAAAACGACATGCATCAGGCTGGCACTGGCCCTGTCAGGATGCGCCGGATCGCTTCGGCGTCGATATGGTCATGTTCGGCAATCACGACCAGCCGCGACTGGCGCGGCATGTCGCCCCAAGGGCGGTCGAACTGGTGGCGTATTCGGGTGCCGACGGCCTGAACCAGCAGGCGCATGGGTTTTCCGGTGATGGCCACATGACCTTTGATCCGCAGGATGTTCTGTTCCCGCGCCAGTTTCTCGACTGCGGCGGCGACCTCTGCAGGGCTGGCGAATTCGGGCAGGTCGATGACCACGGTGTCGAAATCATCATGTTCGTGATCATGCGCGCCGTCATGATGGCTGGGGCGCGCGTCCAGATCGTTTTCGGCCGCCGCCGACAACCCCAGGATCAGCGCCGGATCAATCGCACCGTCAGCGACCGGCAGCATCGGCAGCTTGCGCGGCGCCACGGCGGCAATCCGTTCACGTGCCGCCGCCAGACCGGTGTCGCCCGCCAGATCCGCCTTGGTCAGCAGAATGACATCGGCGCAGGCGATCTGATCCTGGAACACCTCGGATAGCGGGGTGTCGTGATCCAGGCTGTCATCGGCCTCGCGCTGGGTCTGGACGGCTGCCTCGTCCGGCGCAAAGCGGCCTGCCGCCACGGCCTCGGCATCGGCCAGCGCGATCACCCCGTCAACGGTGATGCGCGACCGGATCGCAGGCCAGTCAAAGGCCTTGAGCAACGGTTTGGGCAAGGCCAATCCCGAGGTTTCCATCAGAATGTGATCGGGCTGGTGGTCCATTGCCATCAACCGTTCCAGCGTCGGAATGAAATCATCGGCCACGGTGCAGCAGATGCAGCCATTGGACAGTTCCAGAATGCTCTCGGCCGGGCAGTTTTCGTCGGCGCAGCCTTTCAGGATGTCGCCATCGACGCCGACCGTGCCGAATTCATTCACCAGAACCGCCAATCGCTTGCCTTGCGGGTTTTGCATCAGGTGGCGGATCAGGGTCGTTTTCCCCGACCCGAGGAATCCGGTAATCACGGTGACGGGCGTTTTGGTCAGGTCGGTCATGGATCACTCCTGTGGGGGGATGCGTGCGATGCTTTGCTTGCGAAAGATCACCGGGCGTTCGCGCCAGGGAACAAGGCCGTCATCGGTCGCGGCGTAGGCGGCAGCACCGGTCAGGATGTCGGCCCCGTCTTCGGGGGTCAGCCGACCATAGACATAGGTCCATTTCCCCGGCGCACTCAGCGCGACCGAACACCCTTGCGAACAGGCCGACAGGCACTCAACGGCGCGCAGTTCGACGCCTTCGGGCAGCGCCGATGATGACAGGGCAGCGTGCAGACATGCGCCCGGGCGCGGATCGACCGGTTCGGCCGACTGGCCCCGGCAGGTGGTACAGACATGCAAAATCGCGCGCATCGCGGCCCTCATTCCTGGCGGCTTGCAGGGGGGCGGGGCCAGAAGGACAAGGGACCGTTCACGCCAGCACCTTGCCTGCCGGTCGCGAAACACCCCGTTCGCCGGTCAACTTTCAACGCTGGCAGGTCTCCCGGCTTGCGGATTCAGGGTTTCCCCAGCGGTTGCCCTTCCTTCCCGGCTGATGCCAGTGGACATGGGCGACCTTTCCGGTCACGGTCGCGGGGGCGGCTGCTTTCAGGTTGTGCACCTGTCGCATTCCCTCTTCGCCTGTCATAGGACAGGAACCAACGCGCCTTCACCAATCGCAGGACGGCGTGATTTGTCAAGCAAAAGGGGCGATCACATGAGCGAATCCCACGATGTTCCGGCCGAAGAACAGACGCGTCACGCGCAGAAAATGGCCAGGAAAAAGGCCGCGCGCGATCGAATGATGGAAACCAAGACCGGTGAAAAAGGGCTGGTTATCGTGCATACGGGGGCGGGCAAGGGCAAATCCAGTTCGGGCTTTGGAATGATCATGCGCTGTATCGCCCACGAGATGCCTTGCGCCGTGGTGCAATTCATCAAGGGATCGTGGGACACGGGCGAGCGGCGCCTGCTGACCTCGAATTTCGGGGATCTGTGCCAGTTTCATGCCATGGGCGAAGGTTTCACATGGGAAACGCAGGACAAGTCGCGTGACATTGCCGCGGCCCGCGCCGGCTGGGCCAAGGCGCGGGACCTGATCCGCGATCCGTCGATCCGCATGGTCTTGCTGGATGAGATCAACATCGCGCTGCGATATGGCTATCTGGACCCCCAAGGCGTGGTTGATTTCCTGAACGCTGAAAAGCCGGAAATGACACATGTCGTGCTGACGGGGCGCGGCGCGCCGGAAATCCTGATAGAAACTGCTGATCTCGTGACCGAAATGGCCATGGTCAAGCATCCTTTCCGTGCGGGCGTAAAAGCACAGGCAGGGGTGGAATACTGAGCCTTGCAGGCGACCGGGCTGGTTTGCATGGTGGGGTGACCGGGCTGTGAACCAAACCGCGCGTCGCGTGTTTTCGTGATATCCCGCCATTTGGTTCAAGGAGTTGCCGATCAATGAATCCGCCCGAACTGCCTGACGATGCCGCGTTGTTCCTGGACTTCGATGGCTGCCTGGTCGAGATCGCCGCGCGCCCAGATGCCATTGTCGTTCCTGCGGGGTTGCCGGATCTCTTGCGTGATCTGTTTCGGCGACAGGGCGGGGCGCTTGCCCTGGTGTCGGGGCGCAGCATTGCGGATTTGCGTCGGTATCTGCCGGATTTTCCCGGCGCAATGTCAGGCAGCCACGGCGCAGAATTGTCGTTGAACGGGGGTGACACGGAAACGGCGCATGGGCTTGATCTGGATGTGGCGGCCCTGCATCGCGATGCCGCCACGCTGAGTGCCACCGAACCTGCCATCCTGATCGAACAGAAGCCGCATGGCGTGGTCATGCACTATCGGGCCAATCCGGGGCTGAGACACCGGGCCGAAGAGATCGCGGGCGAACTGCTGTCGCGATATGCCGGGTTGGTTTTGCAGCCCGCCAAGATGGCAATCGAGCTGCGACCCGACGGTGTGGGCAAGGACAAGGCGCTGATCCGGCTGATGTCCGACCCGCCGTTTCGTGGACGCAGGCCGGTCTATATCGGCGATGATCTGACCGATGAGGTGGCGATGGAGGCTGCGCAGCGCCTGGGTGGCTTTGCGATCAAGATCGGTTCTGGCAAGACCGGTGCCCGGCACCGTCTGGGCGATCCTGCGGCCTTGGCGGCGTGGCTGTCGGATGGGGTGCGGTCATGAGCAGGCTTGTCGTCATATCCAATCGCTTGCCCCTGGGCGACAACCCCTCGGGCGGGCTGGTCGTGGCCCTGGATGATGCCTTGCGCAGCTCTGGCGGGTTGTGGATCGGTTTCTCAGGCGAGACGGTCGCGCAACCCAGCGACACATTGACCTTTCATGACGGCGCCCCGTTCCAGAGAGCGTCTTTCGATCTGGCCGATGCCGATCACGACGCCTATTACCTGGGGTTCTCGAATTCGGTTCTCTGGCCGTTGTGCCATGGCCGGGCGGACCTGACCGATATTGTGCCCGACCATGCCAACGGATACCGGCGGGTGAATGCACGTATCGCCCGCCTGATGGTCGAACATCTGCGTCCGGATGACCGTATCTGGGTCCATGATTACCAGTTGTTCCCCCTTGCAGCAGAGCTGCGGGCCCTTGGTGTGCGCAACCCTATCGGGCATTTTCTGCACATTCCCTTTCCGGGGCCGGCCGATTGCGCGGCGATGCCCAACCCGCATGAGCTGTTCGAATGGTTGTCGCAATACGATCTGCTGGGATTTCAGGCGCAGCGCGATCTTTCGAATTTCACCGAAAGCGCACGCCAGCTGGCCGAGATCGAGCATCTCGATGGCAATCGCATCCGTCTTTGCGGTCGCATGTTGCGGCGGGATGTGTTTCCCATCGGGATCGACACGGCATCCTTCATTGCCGAAGCACGCAATGCGCAGGAAGAAGACCGGATGCGTACCCTGACCGGGGCACAGATGATGATCGGCGTTGATCGTCTGGATTACTCGAAAGGCATCCCCCAACGGTTCAGGGCATTCCAGCTGTTGTTGGAAAACCACCCCGAGCTGCACGAGAGGATCGCCTTTCTGCAAATCGCTCCGCCAACACGCGAGGCTGTCGAGGCCTATCGCGATATTCGCGAGGAAACCGAACATCTGGCGGGGCGCATCAACGGGCAGTTTGCGACCGTGAACTGGACGCCGATCCGGTTTATTCACCGGCCCATTCCCCGGCATGTGCTGGCCGGTCTGTATCGACAGGCCCGCATCGGGCTGGTCACGCCATTGGCCGATGGCATGAACCTGGTTGCCAAGGAATATGTGGCCGCGCAGGACGTGTCCGATCCCGGTGTGCTGATCCTGTCACGCTTTGCAGGTGCCGCCGAAACGATGGGCGAAGCCTTGATCGTCAATCCCCATGATCCTTGGGAAATGTCCGAGGCGATGGCCCGCGCCATGTGCATGACCGCCAATGAACGTCGCCAGCGCCATTCGATCCTGTTGCGCGGTGTGGTCGAGCAGGATGTTTCCTGGTGGTCGGCGGGTTATCTGGATGCGCTGGCGATGACGCAGTGATCAGCCGACATTGCCGGCCATGGCCGTGACCACCAGCCCGGCAACAATCAGCCCCAGCCCGGCAACGCGGGTCAGGCCGATGACCTCTTGCTGGAACAGCGCGCCGATCATGGTCAGGGTCACCATCGCCACTGCGGTCACTGCAGTATAGGTCATGCTTAGCGAATAGACCCGGATGGCCGAGACGAACGCCGTCAGCAGCGCCACGGCGCTGATCACCGCAAGCCACATCCAGCCGGATTTCAGGATCGACAGGATCAGCGGGAACATTCCACTGGTATCCAGCCCTTGCCCGCCTTTTTTCAGGAAAAGATTCAGCGCCACGTTCGATCCGGCGGCGACAAAGATCAATACCCAGTGGTTCATCATGCCATAGCTATCCGGTTGAGTGATTTCTGTGTGCGTTTCTGCGCCATCGACACCAGGGTCACCGCGGCAAGCATCGCGATGAAGGCCGAGCTGGGCATGTGGTATCTGTCCTCGGCCACAACCACCGCATGAAGCGACGTGTAATACCCCCATAACGCCACCGGCGGGTTGAAAAAGGCCGCGATCCAGCCGGTGCGTGCCACAAGCGTGGCGATGCCCGCAAACCCGCCCAGCAGGATCAGATACCAATACCCGGTCGATGCCAGCTTCAGCAGGGTCATGCCGTGATTGCCGATACGCGGTTCAAGAGCGTCATTGTTCCAGACCACGCCAATGGTTTCCCGATTGTTCAGCTTGACCAGCTTGATGCCCATCAGCTTCAGCGCGTCCAGCGGGTTCTGGGTGATGAATGTCTTGGCTTCGTCTTTCAGATACTCGGCCCGTTCGATTTCGGACATGGTTTCGACTTCGGCGGGCAGGGGCATGTAGCCGCCCGTGCTGTCGGGGTTGTTGCCCATCCACAGATTGGGTCCGAAATTCGTCGACACCATCACCGGCGCGCCCAGCATACGGTCGTTGCGTGCGGTCCAGGGAAGCGCCACCAGCATGATCAGAAACACGGCGATTGCCGCTTCCAGTGCCGTGACCAGAAACCGGCGCGGCCCATGTGCCAAATCGACCAGCGCAAGGGTAACAGGCACCAGCAGGATTACGGGGCGAACATAGCCCGCGATACCCCAGACCAGCCCGGCAACCAGCAGGTTTGCCATCGGGCTTCCCGACGGACGTTGCCAGAAGAACAGGCCGGCAAGGCTCAGGGCGATAAAGAACAGCTCACTGGACAGAACCGTCGTGAAAAAGATCAGGTTCGGCCAGAATGCGACAAGCGCCATGGCGACGATGCCGACAGCCGCGCCGAAATAGCGGCTGGCCAGCTGAAATGTCAGCAGGATCGCCAGCAGGCTGGCCGCCAGGTTCAGCAGGACCACGCCCCAGAACCCATCCGTGAACAGATAGGTGAAAGCAATTGCCGCAGCGGTGCCGACGGCCCAATAGGCCGTGGGTTCGGTCGGGGACCAGCCATATATGCCGTGATCGACCAGATTGCGCGCAAACTGATGATAGGCCCAACTGTCAGAGACAGGCTCGACGGGCACCAGCATCGCCCAAAGAATGCGCAATGCCATACCGGCGCAAAGGATCATCCAGAAAGCGCGATTGACGTTCATGCGACACCTCCACGCGCGGCCAGCGCGAAGATCGCGAACATGGTGACGCCGCTAAGCAGGCTGACCCGGTCACGCAGTGTAAAGACGATCGGGTCATCGGTCATGAAGCCGCGCCGCGTCATCAGTTGCATGCGACCCAGCCAGAAGAACAGGACCGGGCAGATGAACAGCAACAGGTCCGGTTGGCCGAACTGCGTCTGGACCTCGGGGTCCTGGGAATACAGCGCAAAGACCAGCACTGCCGCCTGCGCCGCGCCGATGGACATGGCTTGCAGAATGGGCAGATCGGCGACAATCAGGTTGCGCCCGGCCGGCTTGTCCGCGCCCCGTTTTGCCATGTCTTCCAGTTCGGCCTGCCGCTTGATGGTAGCCAGCGAAAAGAACAGGAACATCGAAAACACCAGCAACCAGGGGGACAGGATGATGCCCGTCGCGGCCGCGCCCGCAACAATCCGGAGGGTATACAGCCCGGCCAGCCCCAGGACATCTGCAACCATCTTGCGTTTAAGCCAGAAGGAATAGGCAGAGGTGGCCAGCAAATAGACAATCAACGTGGCAACGAATGCGCCGGGCAACAGGATGATGGCCGACAAGAGTGACAGAACCAGCAGGCCGGCAGCAATCGTCAGCCCCTGTCGCGCATCCGCCGCCCCCGCGGCAAAGGGGCGCAACCGCTTGCGTGGATGGGCGCGGTCGGCAGGCAGGTCGACCAGATCATTGATGATATAGATCGCCGAGGCGGCCAGCGAAAAGCACAGCATGGCCAGCAAGGCGGCAGGAAGCTGGGAAAAATCCTGTGCTGTCAGGACCGGCAACAGGATCAACAGGTTCTTGGCCCATTGATGTGGCCTGCACGCCCGGATCAGTGCCCGGACCGGCCAGCCCGCATCGTTCCCGAGCGTTTCCAGCGGTGTTCCCTGACCTGCAGCGGCGCGTTGAACCTTGGCGTCGGTTCTGACGCCATAGGCACGGCGGGCGACGGCCCAGACCGGCAGGTCGGTGCGGCTGTCGCCGATATAGTCAAAGCAACCTTCGCCGAAATTTTCGGCCAGAAAGCGGGCCTTGGCGGCGCCGCGCAGATTTCCCTCGGCGACCGGGCTGCCCGTTCCCAACGCCAGATCGAACAGGCCCAGATGATCCGCGACCGCCTCGACCTGACGGTGATCCGCCGCCGAGACCAGCGCCACCGGTCGGCCCTGATCGCGGGCCTGATGGATCAGGTCCAGAACGTCCTGATCATAGGGCAGCAAGGCCGGGTCCAGAACATGTCCGTCAGCCACATGCCGTTTGAATCCTTCCTTGCCCTCGCGCAGCCAGACCGGCAGCCGCAGCGCTTTGGCCGGATCACGCCCCAAAAGCCCCAGCAGCCCTTCATGCAGGGTGTCCGTGCGGCATAGTGTTCCGTCAAGATCGACGATCAGCGGAACGGCTTCGGGCGGGAAGCTGGACCCTTCATCTGTGTCCAGAAGATCGATCTGTTCATTCATGATCGGCAGCTCGACCGGGTTGCAGGCAGGGTATCAGGGCGGCAGCGAATGCAGGGCATCTGACTTTTCCTTGGGGTCCGCGCGCCTGGGCGGACGGTAACTCGTGACAAAACAAAAGGCGCAACATCGCACGCGGCAAACCTAGCCTCATGGCAGGTTTGCCGCAATCTTTAATACACGCAAAGGTTTACAGGCCGGCCTGTCGTTATGGGCAGGTTCGGCGGCGGGTGTCACCACTTCGGGCGGAATTCGATGCCATTCTAGAACCCGGTATGGGTTTTCAGGAAGGCTTCCTCTTCGGGGCTGTTCTGGCGCCCCAGAACAGCGTTGCGGTGAGGAAATCGGCCGAATCGCGCGATGATATCGCGATGTTCTTTCGCGAAATGCAGCGAATGCGCATTGCCCAAGGCTTCGTACAGGGCAACCGACTTGTTCTGATCGTCCAGATCTTCGCTATGCATGAAGGGCAGATAGAAGAACTGCCGGCGCGTCGGATCGACCTTGCCGTCACAGCCATTTTCAAGCGCCCGTCTGGCAACGGTCAGTGCAAGGTCATTGCTTTCATAGCTGCGCGACGAGTTGCGGAACATGTTCCGGGGAAACTGGTCCAGCACGATCACCAGCGCAAGCGCCGACTCGCAATCATGTGCCCAATCCGACAACCTGCCGGCATGAGCGGCTTCGTAGGTTTCGGCGAATAGCTGGATGATCTGGCGGTCGATATCGTCTGATTTCTTGAACCAGTAAGGCTGCATTTCGGCGGCGAACCAAAAGTTCGAGATATCCAGAGGGGTCTTCAGCGTCATCTCTTGCTCCGTATCGATGGGTCTGCCGGTCGGGGTGCTGGCGGGACGGCGGTCATATCGTCCCGGCAAAGCCTGCGATGAAATCGGCAACCCGCTTGCGCGTTCGCTCATCGGTCAGATTGCCGTTCCCGTCGCACAGGTCACCGGCCTTGGGCACCATCAGGCGGCCCTCCCAATAGGGGCGCATGTTCAGCGTGCGAATCACTGGCAGCCAATGGGTTTGCGCCAATGTGGTGCCGAAACTGCCGGGCGAGGCCCCCATGATCGCAACAGGCTTGCCCCGCAGGATCGACAGCCCGTCACCGCGCGACATCCAGTCCAGTGCATTTTTCAGCACGCCGGGAATGCCGTTGTTGTATTCCGGCGTTGCCAACAGTAGGCCGTCGGCCTGTGCCAGCGCCCCAGTCAGTTGTGACACCGCTGCAGGAATACCCTCTGCTTCTTCAAGGTCGCCATCATACAAGGGGACATCCCTGATTGATCCGATGTCGATCCTTACCCCTTCGGGGGCCGTTTCCTGTGCCGCGCGCAGCAGCCCGGTATTGAACGAGGCGCGCCGCAGGCTGCCGCTGAGGCCGAGAATGGTGGTCATGGATCCTTTCCTTTCGTTGCGCCAATGATGTCATCGCCGGTCCGCCGATCAGTCAAGCGGTTTCAGTCCGGCCTCGATCTCGGCCCGCCGGTCTTCCAGAAACGGGGGCAGGGACAAGGTTTCGCCCATTCTGTCCCGCGGCTCATCGACGTCGAAGCCGGGATCGTCCGTTGCCAGTTCGAACAGGTTGCCGCCGGGTTCACGGAAGTAGAGTGAGCGAAAATAGTAGCGTTCGACCTCGCCCGTGTTGGCTACGCGATGATTGCCAAGATGTCGCGCCCATTCGCTGAGTTGGGGTTTCCCCGGCACGCGGAAGGCGACGTGATGCACGCCGCCGGCGCCCTGACGCGCGACCGGCAGATCGGGTTGAACGGCGACATGCAATTCGGCCGCGCCGCCGCCATCGCCCATGGAATAGACATGGACCTGGCCGACACCATCGGGGCTGGCATAATCGCGATCCAGTCGCATGTTCATGACCTGCCGCAACAATGTGTCGGTGGGGGCAAGTTCAGGCACGGATATGGTGATCGGACCCAGGCCGTGAATTTGGTGCTGCGCGGGAACGGGGCTGGAAGGCCATTGAACGCCCGCAGGATCGGGCGCGGCGACAAGGCGCAATCGCTGACCTTCCGGATCCTCGAAATCCAGTCCGGCACGAATGTCCTGCCTGTCGATCCTGCCGGTCGACATCCCCAGATCGGCCAGACGTCCGGCCCAGTATTCAAGGCTGTCTTCATCGACGCGCAGGGCGGTGCGGCTGATCGATCGGGTGCCCCTGCGTTCGCGCGCGGCGGGCCAGTCAAAGAAGGTGATATCGGTCCCGGGGCTGCCCGCGCCATCGGCAAAAAACAGATGATAGGCCGAGACGTCATCCTGATTGACGGTTTTCTTGACCCGGCGCAGCCCGAGCGTCTGCGTGTAGAAGCGGTTGTTTCCCGCTGCGTCCGCGGTAATCGCGGTCAGGTGATGTATGCCGGTCAACTGCATGGCGCAGCCTCCTTGAATGATTGCTTGTCCGGAATATGGACGATCAGCCGGGGCGATGGCACTGCCTGCACATGCAACGCCGCATTCGCATATTGCGAACGCGCGTCATCGGGCTACTGTTCCGGGTATGAGTTGGAGCATCAATGATATCGAGACATTTCTGTCGGTTCTGGATGCGGGCAGCATCTCGGGCGCGGCGGCGCGGCTGGATCTGTCGAAATCGGTGATCAGCAAACGTATCAGTGAATTTGAAGCGGTGCTGGGCGTGCCTTTGTTCCTGCGCCATGCCGGTCGGATCGCCCCGACAGATGAGGCGCATGCCTTGGCGCGCCGTTTACGCCCCGCGCTGGCGGAAATGATCGCCGCGACCGAAGATCTGGCCGGACCTGAACGGGAATTGCGCGGTCGTCTCGCCATCGCCGCACCGATGAGTTTCGGAATCCGCCATCTTGGGCCTGTGATCGCGGATTTCGCCAAGGCTCATCCCGGATTGGCGATCAGTCTGGATTATGACGATCAGCTGCGCGATCTTGCGCGGACGGGGTTCGATGCCGGGCTGCGCATCGGTGTATTGGCGGACAGCACGCTGATGGCGCGGCGCCTGTGTGAAGATCCAAGGATGCTGGTCGCAAGCCCCGATTATCTGGTAACCCATGGTTCGCCAACACGGGCCGAGGATCTGCCGGATCACGTCATCATTGGCTATCGCAACGCCCGTCTGGCCGATATCTGGCCCTTTGAACCCGCGGTTCCCCTGCCTGCGCGTGCCCGTGTCAGCGCCAATAATGGCGAAGCCATGCGGGATATGGCGATCGGGGGGATTGGCCTTGCCTTGTTGCCATTGTTCATCGTGCATGACGCATTGCGCGATGGCCGTCTGGTCAATGTGCTGCCCGATCTGGCGCGAAGCGTGTTGCCCGTCAGCGTGGTCTGGCCGCCGGTTCGGCCGATGCCTCGCAAGACCCGTTTACTCGTCGATCATCTGGCGGCGGCTTTTTCCGGCACTCCTCCCTGGCAACAAGGGCTGTAATGCTGGCGGCTTTCAGATAGACCGGCATTTCATCGATTGAGGAAAACACGATGCTGGTCGATCCCAATGCGCCGTTCTTTCGCCCCCGCTGGGTGCGAATTGTCTGTGTTGCACTGCCTTTGATCTGGGCCGGAGTCGAGCTGTACATGGGCAGCCCGTTCTGGGCGATCCTGTTTGGTGCATCGGGCCTGTATCTGGGCTATCAGCTATTCTTCTGTCGCGACGTGGATTGAGCCGTTTGCGATAAAGGCAAAGCCGTTGGCCGGCAAGACCAGCTGCCCCGCGTCGACTGTTGCCTGCGATGGGCCGATCAGGTCGCCGGAAAATTCGAAACGGATCTGGCTTGCGCGTGGCGACAGGTTGAACAGGCAGGTGATCATGTGCCCTTCATGCCGGCGCTGAAAGGCCAGATAGGGTTCGGGCAGGTCCAGAAATTGCGTGGCACCCCAGCGAAGGGCGGGCTGGGCGCGGCGAAAGGCCAGCATGGCGCGATAGGCACCCAAAACGCCGCCATTGTCGCCGCCCTGACGTGACACGGCGCGGGCAGCCTGTTCCGTCTTGACCGGCAACCAGGGCGTTGCCGTCGTGAAACCCGCATTTGGCAGGCTGTCGTCCCAGACCATCGGCGTGCGACAGCCGTCGCGGCCCTTCACCTCGGGCCAGAAGCGCAGGGCCGGGGGGTCGGTTAGCTCCGCATAGACAAGCTCGGTCTCGGTCTGGCCCAGCTCCTCGCCCTGATAAAGACAGACCGAGCCGGGAAAGGACAGCAGCATCGCCGCCGCCTGTTTCGCCAGATCGTCCCGGTTCAGCGCGTGATCGCCCCAGCGGGTCACATGGCGCGGCACGTCATGGTTGGAAAAGGACCAGCAGGAATGCCCGTCGGGCGCGCCTTTCTGCACGCCCTCGATCACATGGCGGAAATGCCTGGCGGTAAAGGCGGGGCCAAGCATTTCAAAGCTGTAGCACATATGCAGACGGTCGCTGCCCTCGGTATATTCGGCCATGATGCGGATCGCGGTGTCGCCGCCATCGCCGACCTCGCCCACCATCATCCGCGCGTCGTATTCATCGGTCAGCGTCCGCAGCCGTTTCAGAAAGCCGATATTCTCGGGACGGTTCTTGGAATGAATATGCTGTTGATAACCATAGGTTTCCGGCCCGTCCGCGTCGGGGTTGGGCGGGTTGTCGCGCAGCTTGTCGTCGTGGAAATAGTAGTTCACCGTGTCCAGCCGGAACCCGTCGACGCCCCGGTCCAGCCAGAAGCGCATCGTGTCCAGCAGCGCATCCTGCACCGGGCGGTGGTGGAAATTCAGGTCCGGCTGCTGGATCAGGAAGTTGTGCAGGTAATACTGTCGGCGGCGCGGTTCCCATTCCCAGGCCGGCCCACCAAAGACCGAGGGCCAGTTCGTCGGCGGCGTGCCGTCGGGGTTGGGATCGGCCCAGACATACCAGTCGGCCTTGGGGTTGCTGCGGCTTTGGCGCGATTCCTCGAACCAGGGATGCTTGTCGCTGGTATGGCTGATGACCTGATCGATGATGACTTTCAGGCCCAGATCATGCGCCCGCGCGACCATTGCGTCGAAATCTGCCAGCGTGCCGAACAGCGGGTCGATATCGGTATAATCCGACACGTCATAGCCCATGTCCTTCATCGGCGAGGTGAAGATCGGCGACAGCCAGATCGCATCCACCCCCAGCGCGGCCACGTGATCCAGCCGCCGCGTGATGCCGCGCAGATCGCCGATCCCGTCGCCATTGTCGTCCTGAAAGCTGCGGGGATAGATCTGGTAGATCACCGCGTCTCGCCACCATTCGGTCATCGGAAACTCCTGTCCCGTGATGCGTGTCGGGGCCAGACAAGCACGACACCGGCAGCAAGGGAAAGTGGAAGTTAGCGTTCACATGCGCATTGTGTGAAAACTTGCGCAGGCTACAGTGCGGGTATGAGCGAGATGCCGAATCCTTCACCCATCGCGGAACGTGATCTGGCTTTGCTGGGCGCGGGGCAGCACGATCGGCCCTTCGACGTGCTGGGACCGCACAAGCACAAGGGCCGCTGGTGGGTCACGGCCTTTCACCCCGATATCGCGTCGCTGTCGGCCATCACCGACACGGGCGAGATGCCCTTGCCCCGCATCAAGGGCGATCTGTTCGCGGGTCCGGTCGGGGCCGGGCCCTATCGGCTGAGGGCGGTGTCGGGCGGCGGGGTCGCGTGGGAATTTCACGACCCCTATCGGTTCGATCCGGTCCTGGGCGAGGTTGATCTGCATCTTCTGGGCGAGGGGACGCATCGCAGGCTGTGGCAGGCGCTTGGGGCGCATGTGATGACCCATCAGGGCGTCGCGGGCACGCATTTCGCGGTCTGGGCGCCCAATGCGCGACGAGTTTCGGTGGTGGGCCAATTCAACCAGTGGGACGGCCGCCGCCATCCGATGCGGCGCATCGGCGGTTCCGGCGTCTGGGAAATCTTCCTGCCATCCCTGTCCGAGGGGGAGCTGTACAAATACGAGATCCTCGGCGCTGATGGCTCGGTCATGCAGAAGGCCGATCCGGTCGGTTTCGGCAGCCAGCATCCCCCCGAAAAAGCCAGCGTGGTGCGCGACATCTCCGGCTTTGGCTGGCGGGATGACCTGTGGATGGCGACCCGCAGCGAAATACAGGACCATCAGGCCCCGATCAGCATCTACGAGGTGCATCTGGGCAGTTGGCGCCGCCGCTGGGACGATCACGGGCGGCCCCTGTCCTACAAGGAGCTGGCCCGCGATCTGGTCGGCTATGCCAAGGATATGGGCTTTACCCATCTGGAACTGTTGCCGGTCAGCGAGTTTCCCTTTGACGGCTCATGGGGCTATCAGCCGGTCGGCCTTTACGCGCCGACGATCCGGTTCGGCCCGCCGCATGAATTCCGCGATCTGGTCGATGCCGCGCATCAGGCGGGCTTGGGTGTTCTGCTGGACTGGGTGCCGGGCCATTTCCCGACCGATGCGCATGGGCTGGCACGGTTCGACGGCACGCCGCTTTATGAACATGCCGACCCGCGCGAGGGGTTTCACCAGGACTGGAACACCCTGATCTACAATTATGGCCGGACCGAGGTGCAGAATTACCTGATCTCGAACGCACTGTACTGGTTGCAGGAATATCATATCGACGGGCTGCGCGTGGATGCCGTCGCCTCGATGCTGTATCGCGACTATTCGCGCAAGGATGGCGAATGGGTGCCGAACCGCGATGGCGGGCGCGAGAATTACGAAGCCATCGCCTTCATGCAGAACATGAATGTCATCAGCTATGGCGAATGCCCCGGCATCATGACCGTGGCCGAGGAAAGCACGTCCTTTCCGAATGTCTCGGCGCCTGTCGATACCGGCGGGCTGGGCTTCGGGTTCAAGTGGAACATGGGCTGGATGAACGACACCCTGCGCTATATCCAGCAGGACCCGGTGCATCGCAAATACCATCACGACCAGATGACCTTTGGTCTGATGTATGCGTTTTCCGAGAGTTTCATCCTGCCGATCAGCCATGACGAGGTCGTGCATGGCAAGGGCAGCATGCTGCGCAAGATGCCCGGCGACGAATGGCAGCAATTCGCCAATCTTCGGGCCTATTACGGCTTCATGTGGGGGCATCCGGGCAAGAAGCTGTTGTTCATGGGCTGCGAATTCGCCCAGCCCGAGGAATGGAACCACAATGGCGAATTGAACTGGCATGCCGCCGAACAGCCGCCGCACAAGGGCGTGCAGGCGCTGATCCGCGACCTGAACCGGCTGTATCGCGAAACACCCGCGCTGCATCTGAAGGATTGCAATGTCGACGGGTTCCAGTGGATCGCGACCGATGCCGATCAATCCACCTATATCTGGCTGCGTCGCGGTGACGACGCCGACCCGCCGGTGGTGGTGGCGTGCAACTTTACCCCGGTCCCGCGCGATGGGTTCCGGATCGGGGTGCCGCGCGCGGGATCGTGGCGCGAGGCGATCAATACCGACGCCGCGATCTATGGCGGCAGCGGATTGGGCAATCTGGGGCGCGTCACGGCAGATGGGCCCGCACAGGACGGACAGCCTGCGTCGATGGCGGTGACCTTGCCGCCGCTGTCCGTGGTGATCTTTACGGCCGACGACTGACATCATTGGGGAGGATCTGACATGGCCGAGACGAAACGACTGACCCGCCGGGCGATGGCCTTTGTTCTGGCGGGGGGGCGTGGCAGCCGCCTGAAGGAACTGACCGACCGGCGCGTCAAGCCCGCCGTCTATTTCGGCGGCAAGACCCGGATCATCGACTTCGCCCTGTCCAACGCGATGAACAGCGGCATCCGCAAGATCGCCGTCGCCACCCAGTACAAGGCCCACAGCCTGATCCGCCATTGTCAGCGCGGCTGGAACTTCTTTCGGGCCGAGCGGAACGAATTTCTGGACATCCTGCCCGCCAGCCAGCGCATGTCCGAGGAACACTGGTATCGCGGCACCGCCGATGCGGTCGCGCAGAATATCGACATCGTCGACAGCTATGACGTGGATTACGTCATCATCCTTGCGGGCGATCACATCTACAAGATGGATTACGAGATCATGCTGCGCGAGCATGTCGAAAGCGGCGCTGATGTCACCATCGGTTGCCTGACGGTTCCGCGCGCCGAAGCCTCGGCCTTTGGGGTGATGGCCGTCGATGATACGGGACGGATCACCTCGTTCCTGGAAAAGCCCGCCGATCCCCCGGCAATGCCGGATCATCCGAACAAGGCGCTGGCCTCGATGGGAATCTATGTGTTCAGTTGGACTTTCCTGCGTGATCTGCTTCTGCGCGATGCCCAGAACCCGGATTCGACCCATGATTTCGGCACCGACCTGATCCCCGACATCGTCAGGCACGGCAAGGCGATGGCGCATCGTTTTGACGTGTCATGCGTGCGCGCGCCCTCGGAGCCTGCCTATTGGAAGGATGTTGGCACCGTCGATGCGTTCTGGAAGGCGAATATCGACCTGACCGATTTTACCCCGGAACTGAACCTGTGGGATCGTGACTGGCCGATCTGGACCTATTCCGAAAGCGTGCCTCCGGCCAAATTCATCCATGACGAACAGAAACGGCGTGGAATCGCGGTGTCCTCGATGGTGTCGGGGGGCTGTATCATTTCGGGCACCGAGATCAGGAATTCGTTGTTGTTCACCCATGTGCACACCAATTCCTATGCGTCGCTGGATCATGTCGTGGCCTTGCCCTATGTGACGGTGCATCGCTCGGCACGGCTGACCAATGCCGTGATCGATCGCGGCGTGGTCATCCCTGAAGGGCTGATCGTGGGCGAAGATCCCCGCGAAGATGCAAGATGGTTTCGCGTCAGCGAAGGTGGCGTGACACTGATTACCCAGAAAATGCTGGACAAACGAGCGGCCGAGATCTGATGAAGGTTCTTTCCATTACGTCTGAATGCGCGCCATTGGTAAAAACCGGCGGCCTTGCCGATGTGGCCGGGGCCTTGCCCGCGGCCTTGGCGGGGCGGGGTGTGCAGATGCAGACCTTGATTCCGGGTTATCCTGCGGTGATGGCGGCCTTGTCCGATGCGGCCATCATCGAGGATTACGACGATTTGTTCGGGGCACCGGCGCGGCTGCTTGCCGGTCAGGCGGCGGGGCTGGACCTTCTGGTGATTGATGCGCCGCATTTGTTCAGGCGTGATGGCAACCCCTATCTGGGACCGGACGGGCGCGACTGGCCCGACAATCCGGAACGTTTCGCGGCCCTGTCATGGGTCGGAGCGAAGATCGGGGCCCGGGGTGCGGGTGGCTGGCAGCCGCAGGTTCTTCATGGACATGATTGGCAGGCCGGGCTGGTGACAGAATATCTGCACCAGACGGAGGGCGCGAAACCGCACACAGTGCTGACCATCCACAATGTCTCGTTTACGGGGCCTGTCGATCCCGGACGGTTGCATGATCTGCGGTTGGATCCATCGCGGTTCCACAGCGAAGGGTATGAGTTCTGGGGCGCGATTTCCGCGCTGAAGGCCGGGTTGATGGGGGCTGATCGGTTGACCACGGTGTCGCCCCGCTATGCCGAAGAACTGATGACCCCGGAATTCGGCATGGGCCTTGATGGCGTCATGCGCCACCGTCGCGATTCGTTGGTCGGGATCCTGAATGGCATCGATCAGGATGTCTGGGCACCTGCCACCGATCCGCTGATCTTTGGTTACGACACCCCCGAGGGCAAAGAGGCGAACAAGGCCGCCTTGCGCGATGAGCTGGGTCTGCCCGAAAGCGATGGGCCGCTTTGCGTGATCGTGTCGCGCATGACCCATCAGAAAGGGTTGGACATGGTCTTGCAGGCATTGCCGACCCTGCTGGAGGGCGGTGGTCAGCTGGCGTTGCTGGGGTCGGGCGACGCAGATTTGCAAGACGCCTTTGCCAAGGCGGCGCTTGGTCCGGGTGTGGCGGTGCGCATCGGTTATGACGAAGCGTTCTCGCACCGGATGATTGCCGGGGGCGATGCGATCCTTGTGCCTTCGCGCTTCGAGCCATGCGGGCTGACGCAGCTCTACGGTCTGCGATACGGCACCATTCCGCTGGTCGCACTGACGGGGGGGCTGGCGGATACGGTGATCAATGCGTCGCCCGCAGCCTTGGCGCGCGGGGTGGCGACGGGCGTGCAGTTTTCGCCGATAAACACCGATACGCTGCGCCACGCCCTGACGCGGCTTTGCGCCCTTTATGCAGATCGCAGAACATGGCGGCAGATGCAGATGAATGCCATGAACCAACCTGTTGGATGGGATCAATCGGCCAGCGCCTATGCGGATCTGTATCGTCAGCTTGTCGTCGCCGAATGACAGGCTACCCCAGGATCCTTGCCGGTCGCCCAACGCCGATTGGCGCCAGCTTCGACGGCGCGGGTGCGAACTTTGCAATTTTCTCGCAGCATGCCGAACGGGTCGAGCTGTGCCTGTTCGACGACCGGGGCATGGAAACGCGTGTCGATTTGCCCGAACGCGAAGGCCATGTCTGGCACGGCTATGTTCCGGGCCTGCAACCGGGGCAGAGATATGGTTATCGTGCGCATGGTCCCTATCGTCCATCGGAAGGGCATCGCTTCAACGCGAACAAGCTGTTGATGGACCCCTATGCCAAACGTCTGACGGGAACACCGCAAAATCACGATGCGCTGCTTGGATATCGTGCCGATGACCCGGATGGCGATCTCAGCTTTGATGACCGCGACAGTGCGCCTTTCATGCCGCGTTCGGTGATCGTGGATCCAAGTTTCGCCTGGGCCGATGATTGTCCGCCCAATCACGCGAAGACAGACACGGTGATCTACGAGGCCCATGTCAGGGGCATGACGGCCGGTCGTCGTGATATTGCCGATCGCGGCACCTATCTGGCCATGACAAGCGAACCGATCCTGCAACATCTGAACGACCTGGGAATAACCACGGTCGAGCTGATGCCCGTGCATGCCTTTGCCGATGATCGTTTTCTGACCCGCAAGGGGCTGACGAATTACTGGGGCTATATGTCCTATGGCTTTTTCGCGCCCGAGCCGCGCTATATGCGTGACGGCGACATATCGGAATTTCAGCAGATGGTCGCGCGTTTCCACAAGGCTGGAATCGAGGTCATTCTGGATGTCGTGTACAACCACACCGCCGAAGGCAATCAACTGGGTCCGACGCTGAATCTGCGGGGTCTGGACAATGCGGCTTATTACCGTCTGGCAGAGGACCGGCGCTTTTACGTGAATGATGCGGGAACCGGAAATGTCCTGAATCTGGACAATCCCTTTGCGCAGCGTCTGGTCATGGATTCCCTGCGCTACTGGGTGCAGGTCATGCATGTTGACGGTTTCCGCTTTGACCTCTGTTCGGTTCTGGGGCGCAGCGATGGGGTTTTCGACAGGGATGGGCCGTTCTTTCGTGCGATCCGGCAGGACCCCGTCCTGAACCGGGTCAAGCTGATTGCCGAGCCGTGGGATCTTGGGCCGGATGGCTATCAGCTTGGCGCCTATCCTGCCCCGTTTGCCGAATGGAACGACCGATTTCGGGACCAGATCCGGGGGTTCTG
This sequence comes from Paracoccus onchidii, assembly GCF_028294535.1. Lineage (GTDB taxonomy): Bacteria > Pseudomonadota > Alphaproteobacteria > Rhodobacterales > Rhodobacteraceae > Paracoccus > Paracoccus onchidii. The sequence continues at coordinate 100,496 of NZ_JAQBIE010000007.1, forward strand.
GCGGGGGGATCACGGTCTTGTCGGAAAGCTGGCCAAGCGTATCGCGGGATCGGCGGCACGCTTCGACCATGACGGCCGCCACGCGACGTCGACGGTGAATTTCGTCGCGGCGCATGACGGTTTCACGCTGATGGACACCGTCAGCTATGACCAAAAGCACAACGACGCCAATGGCGAGGAAAATCGCGATGGCCATGATCACAATGTCTCGGATAATTGCGGAGTCGAAGGGCCAAGTGCCGACCCGGACATTCTGAAACGGCGCGCCCGGCGCAGGCGCAACCTGATGGCGACCCTGCTTTTGTCGCAGGGCACGCCGATGATCCTTGCCGGGGACGAACTGGGCAATTCGCAGAATGGCAATAACAACGCCTATTGCCAGGATAACCAGCTTGGCTGGCTCGACTGGGGGCAGGGCGATCCGCAGTTCCTGGCCTTTTGCCGCCATGCAATCGCCTTTCGCAAAGCCCATCCGATATTGCGGCAAAAGCGGTTTCTGCACAGTAGACCGCGCGCGCAGGACGGTTTGCCCGACCTGTTCTGGCGGCGCGCCGATGGCTCGCCGATGCGCAGTGAGGATTGGAGCAACCCCGAATTGCGGCTGCTGGCGGCAGAGATGCGCATGGCATCGGGCACGCCAGATTACGCATCGTTGCCCGGTGCGGTGTTCGTGGTGTTCAACGCTGGGCCGACAACACAGGTCCGGCTGCCCGAAACCGTCAAGGGGGGACGGTGGCGACGTCAGCTGGATACCGCCAGTGACGATCAGCCTGATCGGTTGGCCCGGTCCCGCGAGACCATCGAACGCGACAGTGTAGTGGTTTTCACATCGTGTGATCCCGGTGCCACGGACGCCCGGTCGGCTGGCGCGCCATGTTCAGGCGTTGCGTCGAAACCATGACGGGGGCAACAAAGGCTTGCATTGGGGGCGAAAGCTGGCAACAGGTCGGATATTGCATTCGCGCCATGGTCCGGCGGGACATCCCGGCCCCCTTGGTTGCGGTGCCCGCTGTTTCATAGTTCCAAGTGCATGAGGTCCGTTTGACACCGCTTCTTTCCGCCCAGACGCTTCAAGACCGGATCTTGCATCACCTGACCTATACGCAAGGCCACGACCCGGAATGCGCATCGCGATCCGACTGGCGGCGGTCGGTCAGCCTGACGATCCGCGACCTGATTGTCGAGCCTTGGTTGTCGGCGGATCGCGCGGCCCGGGCGCAGCGGGCAAAGCGGGTCTATTACCTGTCGATGGAATTTCTGATCGGCCGCATTCTGGGTGATGCCATCATCAATCTTGGGCTTGATGAGGCGATGGATCGGGCCTTTGATCAGCTGGGATTGGACAAGCGGGAAATCCTGGATGACGAACCCGACGCCGCCCTTGGAAATGGCGGGTTGGGGCGGTTAGCGGCCTGTTTCATGGAATCTCTGGCTTCGCTGAACCTGCCGGCTTTCGGCTATGGGATCCGCTATGAACACGGCCTGTTCAGGCAAAGCTTCGAAGCCGGCCAACAGGTAGAGCAGGCCGAAGACTGGTTGGAACAGGGAAATCCCTGGGAAATCCGTCGTGCCGATGACAGCTATCTGATCGGCTTCAAGGGGCATGTCCGGGACATTGACGGCCATATGGTCTGGCACCCCGAAGAACAGGTTGTTGCCCGTGCTTATGATATGCCGGTGATCGGCTGGAACGGAGCATGGGCGAACACGCTGCGCCTTTGGGCGGGCCATGCGGCCACGCCCTTTGATCTGCATCGTTTCAATGCAGGCGAGCATGTGGCCGCCGCCGAATCCGAGATCCTGGCGCGGACCCTGTCGCGGGTGCTTTATCCCGATGACAGCAGCGAGGCGGGAAAGGAACTGCGGCTCAAGCAGGAATTCTTTCTGACATCGGCGGCGCTTCAGGACATCTTGCACCGGTTTCTTGCCGAATATGACGATCTGGACCTGTTGCCCCAGAAGGTCGCGATTCAGCTGAACGACACACATCCCGCAATCGCCGGCCCCGAGCTGATCAGATTGCTGATGGATGATCACGGGCTTGCATTTGACCATGCGTGTGACCTGGCGCGTGGGGTGCTGAATTATACCAACCACACCCTGCTGCCCGAGGCGTTGGAGCGCTGGTCGACCTGGCTGATGGGGCGGGTGCTGCCCCGCCATATGCAGATTATCCAGATGATCGACGAGGATCATCGCAACACCAGCGGCCGCCCCGATCACATTGCGATCGTGCGCGACGATCAGGTGCATATGGGAGAGCTGGCCTTTGTCATGGCGGGCAGGGTGAATGGGGTGTCGGCGCTGCATACCGATCTGGTCAAAAGCACGGTGTTTGGCGACCTGCATCGCTTGCATCCTGACCGTATCCTGAACCAGACAAACGGCGTCACGCCGCGTCGCTGGTTGCGTCTGGCCAATCCTGCATTGTCGGGCCTGCTGGATGACAGTATCGGCCCGCATTGGACCGCCGATCTGAACCGGTTGAACGCGTTGGAGCCGATGGCCGCAGATGCTGCGTTTCTGGACCGGCTGCGTGCAGCCAAGCGCGCCAACAAGGTCCGGCTGTCCGATGGCATGCTGCGCGAACTGGGCGTCGTCGCGGATCCTGATGCGATATTTGATGTGCAGGTCAAGCGCATCCACGAATACAAGCGGCAGTTGCTGAACATTCTGGAGGCCATTGCCCTGTGGCGCCGCATCCATGACGATCCCAATGGCGACTGGACGCCTCGCGTCAAGATATTTGGCGGCAAGGCTGCGCCGGGCTATTGGCTGGCAAAGACAATCATCCATCTGATCAATGATGTCGCGGCCACGATCAACAACGATCCGGCGACCTCGAAATTCCTGCAGATCGCCTATCCGGCCAACTACAATGTCTCGATGGCAGAGCGGCTGATCCCCGCTGCCGACCTGTCCGAACAGATCTCGACTGCCGGCAAAGAGGCGTCGGGCACGGGCAACATGAAGTTCACCATGAACGGCGCCCTGACGATCGGCACGCTGGATGGGGCAAATGTCGAAATTCGCGAACATGTCGGCGCCGAGAACTTCTTTTTGTTCGGGCTGAGGGCGGATGAGGTTGGGGCGGTGATGGCCACGCCGGGCCATGCGCGTGCCGCGATCGAAGCGAATGACGATTTGCGAAATGCGTTACAGATGATCGCCGAAGGGCGCTTTTCGGGGGGAAGGCCGGACCCCTATTTCGCGCTTCTGGACAGAAGCTGGAACGATGATCCGTTCCTTGTCGCAAGCGATTTCGGCGATTACTTCGACAGCCAGCGCCAAGTGGACCGTGCATTTCGCGATCATCGTCAATGGGATCGGATGGCGGCGTTGAATATCGCGCGGTCGGGCTATTTTTCATCGGATCGGACCATTCGTGGCTATGTCGATGACATCTGGCGGATCAAGGCGATCGCACCGTGATGCTGGCCCGATGTGGGCGTCAGATCGGCACAGGCACCAGATGATGATCCCAGGCGCGGCGGTCGTGTTTGGCCAGCGGGCGTAATGAACTGTCGGCAAGGATCAGCCCCCCAAGCCCATCGGACAGGAAGAAGCCGTGATCGGCGGGTGCTATGCCGCATACATCTTCGCGCAGGATGCTGTGCAGATGGGTGCCCTGATCGTCAAAGATCTGCACCCGTCCCCCGCGGGGCGAACTGATGGCGACTGATTTTCGGGTGGCGTCGAATGCGACCGATCCGACATAGCCTTGCATCGCGATGGCTTCGTGGATGGGCATGGCGTCCAATATCGCGGCCTGTCCGCGCCGGTGCAGGCCCAGCAATGGCACGCCATCGGCAGGATCCCCCTGCCATTGCATCCCAAAGGCTACCAGACCGTCGCGACCGAACGAGATGTGCCTGATCGAGTTCTGGCGCAGCGCGGGCTCCAGTTCGACCTGATCCAGCAATTGGCCGTCCGGGCTGACATAGGACAGGTTCGGCTGCATCCGGTCCACATCCAGCTTTTCGCCGGGGCGGGCGGGGTCGCTGCGATAACCGCCATTGGCTGCGACCAGAATATCATCGGCCATGCTCTTGATTTCATGCGGGCCGACGCCATGGGTTGCGATTTCGGCAATGCGGCGCCAGTTCTCGCGGCGTGACCACATGCCGATGCGGCCCTGCCCGGTGGTATAGTCGTTTTCCGATGTGCACAGGATGTCGCCATTGGCGATGAATGTTCCGTGACCATAGAAATGCCGTCCTTGCGGTGCAGTCAGCCGGGCGATGACTTCGCCGGTGACGCAGTTCAACACCACGGCGAAAGTGCCCGGACTGCGGGCAAAGGCGACCGCTTCGGGGGCGGTTGGATGTGCCGCACCCGCATGTCCCCGCGCGGGAAGCGCAACACGAAACCGGTCGGATCCGTCAGCGCCGATCCCGAAAAGAGCATAGCTTCCGTCTGGTTCGCGCGCCGCGCCGAGGATGGCCGGTGCCCCGGCATCGGCCCATGACAGACGTGGCGCAATCGCGCCCGCAGCCAATGATGCCAGGAAACCGCGGCGACCCAGCATGTCAGTCTCCGTCCTTGGAATTGAATCCGGCGGTCAGGCCCAGATCGCCGCCGATCTCGGCCTCGACGGCGCTGCGTATGGCGCGGATCTGCTGTTGCAGGATTTCGATTTTCAACCGTTCCTGCGGATCCTCGACGCCGATCAGGCGAGGATCGTCCATCGCCTTGGCAGATGCCATCGCCGTGGCAAATGCTGCCTCGGTTGCGGGGATTTCGGTTTCGGCCAGGGTGGTGGCCAGCTCGTGGGTGGCGGCCAGTGACAGCGCGATATTGCGCATCGGCCGATCCGATCGCCAAGCTTCGGCCATCTTGGGGCGCGGTTTGTCAAAGCTGCCCATGGGGCGGCCCAATCGCTGGTCGGCGTCGAATTCAAGCGAAGACAGCAGCGCGGTATACAGCACCTGCGTGGGTTCCTTGTCAGACAGATACCGATTGTTGCCGGGCTGCCCGGCCTGTTGCATCAGCTGCGCATGTTGTTGCCAATCTTCGGCGATGGCATCCCCAATTGCGGCCATGTCGGTCGTCAAGGCACGAATGTAGCGACAGGTATAGTCCGCGCGGGCAAGATCGCCGATCTCTGGTTCGTAGAGCAACTGTTCCAGTGCCATCAGCCCGCGCCCGGCAATCGACACTTCTGGGAATTCTTGCGGATCGTCGACGATGGGGTCGGCATCACTTGCCATGCCCCGGACGGTTCTTGCCACCAGGCCCCGTGGATCTGGCCAGAACTCGACCGTCAAGGCCCGGCCATCGGTTTCCAGCGGCCCGAAAGCCAGATGCGACAGGCCAAGCCAGGCATCGAAGCTGTCCTGATAGGCGGGCTTCAGTGTTTCCGCTGTGCAATCACGCGCCGCCAGATCGGCCAACGCGTGGCTGGCGGATGAAAATTGCGCGGTGGCGGGAAGGACATGATGATCGAGTGCCTTCGCCACATCGGCCATGGCAGGCAGGGGCATCAGAAAAAGCAAAGCTATCAGTCGCATTACAGGCTATCCAGAAAACGCAGAAGATCCGCCCGGTTCTGGGGCGGCATGTTGACGACGGCATCGCGCGAGGCCCGTGCCTCGCCACCATGCCACAATATCGCCTCGAGAACCGAGCGCGCGCGCCCGTCATGCAGCAGCATGGTGTGGCCATTGACCTGTTCCGTCATACCCAACCCCCAAAGCGGCGCGGTGCGCCATTCCCGCCCGGTCGCCAGGATTTCAGGTCGGTCATCGGCCAGACCTTCACCCATATCATGCAACAGAAGATCGCTATAGGGCCAGATCAACTGAAAGCTCTGTTCGGGCCGGGCTTCGAGGCGCGCGGTCACGTATTTGGGACGGTGGCAATCGACGCAGCCGGATTCGTAGAATACCTGTTTGCCGCGAAGAACCTGCGGATCATCAACATCGCGCCGCGCGGGCACACCAAGGTTCCGGCTATAGAAGGTCACCAGGTCAAGCCCCTCGGCGTCGATCTCATCGCCGCGGATGTCGCCGGCGCCATGCGGTGCGTTCACACAGGCGGTTTGCGCATCGGTGCAATCCCCGGCGGGGCTTGGGTGCAAGGGCGTCGAGATGCCGATATCCCCCGAAAATGCCGCGGCGGATTGTTCTTCGATCGTGGGCATGCCCGCCTTCCAACCGAACCGACCCAGCATCGGTTGGTCATGACGGGCCGACCATGTGATCTGGGCACGCCCCGAAATGCCGTCGCCATCGGCGTCGTCAGGATCAGCACTGGCGAGAATATCGGCGGTTGGTATCGCTTCGAGAAGGCCCAGCCCGATCATGGGCGGGGCGACGCGCGGGCTGATCATCAGATCGTCACGCATATCGCCATATCCGGCATTGGAAATCGCATAGCTTGGCGCCCGCAAGCTGGCGGTTTCCCCGCCCGAAAGGGTCACCGGTATTTCTTGATACGAGATGTCCATCTGGCCTTCGGCGGGAATGCCCGCGACGGCCAGATCCTGTAGCTGACCACCGTAAACAGGGTCGGGGCGGGTTGGGACGGCGGGATTTCCCACCCCTGCAAGATAGTCTTCGATTACGGTGCGTGGTGCGTTTGCATTCGCCGGAACCGACAGGCGCAGGAACATCGATCCGCCCTGTTCATCATCCCGGTCCGGGGGGTGGCCGCGACCGTCTTTCAGGTGGCAGTTCTGGCAACCCCGCGAATTATACAGCGGCCCAAGCCCGTCCGAGGCAAGGGTCGAAGAAGGTGATGACACCCATAATTTGCGAAACAGGCCGTTGCCCACCTTGAAATCCAGCTCACCCTCGAAGGAGATGTTCGCCGATGGCAGGGAAAAGGCGTCGGCGTCATGGCGTGCCCGCACCGTCGCGGCTCCGGCTGGGTTGGTTTCAAAGGGTTCTGCCCGCGAAAAATCACTGGTGCTGGCTGTCACCTCGTCAATCCGTGCGGTTTCGGCCGGGGTGCGGGCCGTGGCGTCCAGGTGCAAATCCGACAGCACCGGCCCTTTCGCAAGGACCGGTGCGGCGCAAAGCAAGAGTGACGGCAACAGCCGCCACATGGTCTTATTGGAACACGGCATCTGGGGAATCGAGACTGTCCGAACCTTCAAATCCGATGTCCTGCAGGCCAAGTGCATTGACGGCCCGTTCAATGTCCTGGGTTTGTGCAACCAGCGCATCCACCGCCGCCATGACCAGCGCTTCGCCGGTTTCGTTCCCGCGTGCAAGCATCTGGTCATAGGAGGTGCCGGATTCGGCCACCGTCTTGATCCGGCCAAGCTGGGCGACACTGTTGTTCAGGCCGGCCGTCAGCGCCTGATCGACGTCGGCATCGGCGGCAGCCACCAGCGATGACAGGCTTTCCCCCGAAACCACGCTGCCATCCACGCGGGTATAAGTGCCCAGATAGACATTGCGGATACCCAGGCCGTCGAAGTAGTGGCTGTTATGCGTATTGTCCGAGAAGCAATCATGCTCTTCTTCGGGGTCATTCAGCATCACGCCCAGTTTCATCCGCTCGCCCGCAAGCTCGCCATAAGACAGGCTGCCCATGCCGGTCAGCATCGCGATGACGCCTGCATCCGGATCCGAGGTCAGGGTGGTCATTGCCTCGCCGCCCTCGGCCCATTGCGCGGTCATCCATTCAAGATCACTGATCAGCAAATCCGTCGCAGCCTGCAAGTATTCGCCGCGGCGGTCGCAATTTCCGCCCGTGCAATCGTCGCCAGCGGCGAAATCGGTCCAGGGGCGCTGGCCGGCGCCATGATCGGTGCCGTTCAGATCCTGTCCCCACAACAGGAATTCAATCGCATGATAGCCGGTGGCGACATTCGCTTCGATCGCATCAGCTTCGTGAAGCGTGTCCGACAACAGGGCCGGGGTGATCGAGGACGCGTCGACCGTCGTGCCCGACAGGGTGAATTCGGGATGGCTGATGACGTTCAGCGCCGCATATTCATTGGCATCCGATGCACCGCCATATGCGGGATCAACGTAATCGATCAGGCCTTCGTCCAGCGGCCAGGCGTTCACCTTGCCTTCCCAATCATCGACGATGGCATTGCCAAAGCGATAGACCTCGGTCTGTTGATAGGGCACTCGCGCCGCAATCCATGCCTGACGGGCGGCATTCAGCGTATCGGCGGACGGATCGGCCAGCAGGGCATCCACCGCGCCTTTCAGTTCCTGTGCCTTCAGCAAGCTGTCTTCATAGGCGGCATAGGCGATTGCAACATAGTTGGAAACTACTTCCGGCTTCCCGGCCATGGCCGGCGCCGCAATGGCGCAAGCCAGCGCGGAAATGGTGAGGGTCGTTTTCATGCTGTCCTCTCGGTTCGGCTTGTTCGCCGCCTGATCGGGGCGACGTTGCGCTGAAATTCCTTGCAAACCTGATCCGGCCTGTCAATCCTGAGAATTTTTATGGGTATTGTCGCGGCGTTCGTCCGGCGGTGTGTCGGTTTGGGCGATGATGTCAGGTTCAATTCAGGGTGGTGTTCTGTGGTGGTTGCGCGTCGCGAGTTATTCCGGTTTTCGGGTCATCGAAATGTAATGCCTCGTGTCGTTTTTCTGAATCTCGCCTTTTTGGGCGTCTGCTGAATAAAATCAGATGTGATGCAGGGAAATTTCGCAACGTGCAAGTCATGTACCCAAGGTGTTGATTCCGGCATCTGCCTGATGGCTGACATCTCGATGTAAATATTCATGTAATATATTGAAATATAATATGTAATATCGCTGAAATTTCGGTTTCATGTCTGATGGCCCGGGTCTCACGTCTCGGGCACGATCAAGATCGTTCGTCATGGAAAGAATGTTTTTTGAGAGGGGGTTCAATAAAGTTTTATTGACATCACGATCCTGTTAATCTTTTTTTGAGACAAGCCATCACCATCGCCCCAGTGATGACGGCCCGAACGAAAAATCGGAAGGTGGCCATGCTACGTCTCGTCAGCACAACCTCTTGGTGTGCGCTGCTGTCTGTTGGGCAAAAGTGTACTGAAGCCGGAAATCACCGCATGCTGCGGTTGGCAATCGTTGCGGCGGTCGCGTTGTTCTTGTCTGGCGCGCCGGGTGTCGCGCAGACACCGCCGCCGGAACCAAGCGACAGTTCGGCCGTAGATGATGCCGTTACCAATCCGGTAACGGGTGAGGAAACCACCGTCACCCGGCTGCTGCTCGATCCGGCAGGCACCCCGACGGCAGGGGATACCGCTTTTGTGCAGACCGCGGACGGATACACATTTCTGGTCAAGGATGCGGGCGAGATATTCTATAACAGCGATACGCCTCCGATCGCGTTTACGATTGTTTCGATCGCCGGCGACGACGCCTCGGTGTCCAGTCCGGAAGCATCCGGAAACGCGGATTTTCCCCTCGGCCAGACCACGACCGCGTTCGAGAATGATTTCAACAGCTCCGGCTCTGAGGGTACGATTGATCCGCCGATCGATGTGTCCGGGCCCAATGGCGTGCAACAGGTCGTATCGGGCCAGAACGGGCGGAACGGCCGTGCAGGTGCCCTGTTCGTGCCCCCCAGCAGCGGCGGGCGCGGGGATGACGGCCCTCTGCAGCGCCAAAGCCTGAGCAGCGATGTGAACGCGACCAGCAATATCGGTTGGGAGATCGGCAGCATCGGTGGTGATGGCGGCACCGGTGGCAATTCCTATCTGAGCTTCTGGAGCGGGCGCGACGGTGGCGATGGCGGGGCGGGCGGCACGGTCGAGGCCACACAGACCAGCTCTAGCACCATCGCGACCAGTGGCAGCGGAAATTACGGAATATTCGCCTATAGCCGCAGCGGCGAGGCCGGTAACGGTGGTTCGGGCTTTGCTGCCCCCGGGGGTGGCACGGGTGGCCATTCGGCGGATGGCGGCACCGTGACGGTCAACCAATATGGCGAGGTGTCGACGACCGGCAGCAACGCCCACGGGATCTATGCGCTGAGTGTCAGCAACAATGGCGGCAATGGCGGCAACCAATGGGGGCTGGTCGGCGAGTCCGGCAGCGGAGGTTATGGCGGCGATGGCGGGCAGGTTTTCGTCAACACCCATGATGGCGCGACCATTCTGACCTCGGGTGATTTCGCCAATGGCATTTTGGCGCAATCCATCGGTGGCAGCGGTGGCTCGGCAGGGATCAGCGGCAACTTGCTGGTGTCGTTGCTGGGGCAACCCGACAATGGTGGCAATGGTTCTTCCGTCACGGTCAGCAATGGCGGTGCGATCCAGACCTCGGGGCGTTTGTCGCGCGGGATCATGGCGCAATCCATTGGCGGCGGCGGCGGTGCAGGGGGCGCCGCAGCTGGGTTGGTGTCATTGGCCCTGGGTGGTGTCGGCACGAATGGCGGTTCGGGCGGCGCGGTCAGCGTGACCAATACCGGCAGCGGCAGGATCTCGACCTCGGGCGATCTGTCTGACGGGATCATGGCGCAATCCATCGGTGGCAGCGGCGGTCAGGGCGCGAATGCCTATGGTCTGGTCGGCGTTGGCGGCAGTGGATCTCGCGGCGGCAGCGGTTCTGCCGTCAGCGTCACGAATCTGGGCAGTATCCGGACTGAAGGCGACGGCGCACGCGGTATCGTGGCGCAGTCAATCGGTGGCGGCGGTGGCGATGGAGGATCGTCTGCGGGCATGGTCGCGGTCGGTGGCAGCGGTGCGGGCGGCGGCGGCGGTGCCGCAGTTGATGTCGTGAATGACGGAATTATCACCACCCGGGGCGAGGATGCGATGGGCATTCTGGCGCAATCCATCGGTGGCGGTGGCGGCAACGGAGGTTCGGCGGGGTCGATCGGCGCTTTTGTCGGGGTCGGCATTGGCGGTGCGGGCGGCGGTGGCGGTGGCGGCGGTGCCGTATCGGTGGCGTTGTCGAACACGGATGGCAGCCAGCCTTCAAGCATCCGCACCGAAGGCGATCGCGCGACCGGTGTATTCGTGCAATCCGTCGGCGGTGGCGGCGGCAATGGCGGCGGTGCGGTCAGCGTCGCGCTTGGCGCGTTTGGCGCGGCATCGGTGTCTGTTGGCGGGTCGGGAGGATCTGGCGGTGCCGGAGGCACGGCAATCCTGAACGGATCGGGGGACAGTTCGGTCCAGACCGGCGGCGATGATGCCGCTGGCGTGATCTTGCAATCTGTTGGCGGCGGCGGCGGCAATGGCGGGTATGCGATTTCGGCTGCGGTTTCCGGCGGTCCGGTATCGGGGTCGCTGTCGGTCGGCGTTGGTGGCTCGGGGGGCAGCGGAGGTGCGGGCGGCGAAGTGCGCGTCGGCAGCATTGACGGGTCGGGAAACCTGACAGCTTCAGGGTTTTCGGGCAGTGTCGTGACAACGGGTGATCGGTCTTCTGGGCTGATCTTTCAATCGGTCGGCGGCGGTGGCGGCAATGGCGGTCTTGCGGTCTCAGGCTCCGGGGGTGCTTCGTTGGCATTCTCCGGGAATATCTCGGTTGGTGTCGGCGGGTCCGGCGGTTCTGGCGGGGCCGGTGGCCGTGTGCGCGTGCAAACCGATGCGGGTATCAGCACCGGGGGCGACAATTCGATCGGCTTGCTTGCGCAATCCGTCGGCGGTGGCGGCGGCAATGGCGGCGGTGCCATCGCAGCGGGGCTGAATGCCAGTGCAGGTGGCGCCTTTGGTATCAATCTGGGCGTTGGCGGTTCTGGTGCGGCGGCAAGCAATGGCGGTCAGGTCGATTTGATCGCGGGCGGTGACACGATCAGGACTTCGGGCCGGTTCTCGACAGGCGTCGTGGCGCAATCCATTGGTGGCGGTGGCGGCAATGGCGGCTATGCCGTAGCTGCAGGGGCCGATGCTGGCGGGGTCGGCGCGGGGAATGTCGGCATCGGTCTTGGCGGTGCGGCGGGCGGAGGCGGAGCCGGCGGCGCGGTGAATGCGCGGGTCGATGCCGCCGTGGGCACGCGAGGAGATGACGCGGGCGCGGTGCTGGTCCAGTCGGTCGGCGGCGGTGGTGGCAGTGGTGGCTTCAGCGTTGCCGCAGGTGTTTCCGGCGGAGGTGCAGGGGCGGGGAACGCCACGGTGTCGCTGGGTGGAACCGGTGGCAGCGGCGGGGCAGGCGGTGGCGTGACTGCGGATGTCACGAACGGCGTATCCACCGAAGGCGACAGATCTTCCGGCGTGGTCGTCCAATCGATTGGCGGCGGCGGCGGCAATGGTGGCTTCTCGGTATCAGGTGCGGTTTCGGGCGCTGGCACGGGCAGCGGTTCGGTTGCTGTCGGTTTGGGCGGCGCGGGCTCTGCCGGGGGCGCAGGGGGCAGCGTCGATGCGACGGTTGACGGCGGCGCGACGACCGAAGGCGATGATTCAACCGCGATTTTGGCGCAGTCCATCGGTGGCGGTGGCGGCAATGGCGGTTTCAGCATCGCCGGCACGCTGACCGGATCTGGTGTCGGCAGCGGTGCGGTCAGCGTCGGTCTGGGTGGCAGCGGTGGCGCCGGTTCGGATTCGGGCACGGTCAGTTTGACCAATAGCGGCGCGGTGTGGACCCAGGGCGATCGCTCTGCCGGGGTTGTCGCGCAATCCATTGGCGGCGGCGGTGGCAATGGTGGCTTCAGCGTTGCCGGCTCCGTGGCGGGGGCGGGCGTCGGGGCCGGAACGGTCAGCGTCGGATTGGGCGGCAGCGGTGCCGGAGGCGGCAATGCCGATGCCGTCACGGCCTCGTCCAGTGGGACGATCCTGACCTATGGTTTCTCATCCTCGGGTTTCGTCGCGCAATCCATCGGTGGCGGCGGTGGCAATGGCGGTTTCAGCGTCAGCGCCGCCCTGGCCTTTGGGGGCACGGGGGCAGGCAGCGTCAGCGTGGGGCTGGGCGGCAGCGGCGCTGGCGGTGGAGACGGTGCGACGGTTACGGCCGACATGTCGGCCAATGTCGAAACGCGCGGTGACGCCTCAACCGGAATTCTGGCGCAATCGATCGGTGGCGGTGGCGGCAACGGCGGTTTCAGCATTGCGCCCACCCTGTCAGGGGCCGGCGTTGGGTCAGGGGCGATCTCGGTCGGTCTTGGTGGCAGCGGCGCTGGCGGTGGCAATGGTGGCGATGTCGGGCTGACCGTTGCCAATGCTGTGTTGACGCGGGGTGATCAGTCATCGGCCGTGGTTGCGCAGTCGGTTGGCGGCGGCGGCGGCAATGGTGGCTTCAACGTTTCCGCAGCGGGCACCGGCGCGGGCACAGGCAGCGGAGCAATCGGTGTCGGTCTTGGCGGCAGCGGTGCGGCCGGCGGCGACGGGGCCAGAGTGGTCAGCGACGTGACGGGCAATCTGACAACCCTGGGCGACAGTTCGGCGGGGCTGGTCGTTCAGTCGCTTGGTGGTGGCGGCGGCAATGGCGGCATGAATGTTTCGGCTGCCGTTGCGGTTGCGGGGGGCGGATCGGGCGGCGCATCGGTCGGTCTGGGTGGCACGGGGGGTGCCGGAGGTAATGCGGGTGCGGTCACATCGACTCTGGCCGGGAATGTCGTGACGGCGGGGGCCGATTCTGGCGGTGTTACCGTTCAGTCGCTTGGCGGCGGCGGTGGCAATGGCGGCTTGAATGTGTCTGCAATCGTCTCTGGCGCGGGCACCGGCTCTGGTGGTGTATCTGTCGGTCTTGGCGGCAGTGGCGGCGGCGGCGGCGATGCGTCGGATGCCGACAGCACGATTGCCGGGAATATCTTGACCTTCGGGGAAAACGCATCGGCGGTTACCGTGCAATCCTTGGGCGGCGGCGGCGGCAATGGCGGCCTTAATGTTTCGGCTGCGGTCAATCTGAGCGGAACCGGCGGCGGTGCGTTGGCGGTGGGGCTGGGCGGCAGCGGCGGCGATGGCGGCAATGCCGGATCGGCCAGCAGTGTGGTGACCGGTGATATCAGCACTACGGGCGATGGTTCGGCGGGCATGAATGTTCAGTCGCTGGGTGGCGGCGGCGGAAACGGTGCCGTCAATGTCGCGGGAGCCTTGAATGCCGCGGGCACCGGGGGCGGTGCGGCGGCCGTCGGCATCGGCGGGTTCGGCGGCAGTGGCGGACAGGCGGGCGCGGCCTCGGGCACGGTGACGGGTGATGTCACTTCTCTTGGCGATCGCGCTGCCGGTGTGCTGGTTCAGTCTGTCGGCGGTGGCGGCGGCAATGGCGGCCTGAACGTGTCCGGCGCGGTTGCTCTGGCGGGAACAGGATCGGGTGCGGTCAGTGTCGGAGTCGGGGGTGCCGGCGGCGGTGGCGGGGCCGCAGGCACGGCCGCAGGAACCGTGACCGGTGATGTCTCGACCATGGGTGCGGATTCAACGGCCATTACCGTTCAGTCGCTGGGTGGCGGTGGCGGCAATGGCGGCGTGAATGTCGCAGCCGCGATCAGCGCCGCCAGCAGCGGATCGGGCGCATTGGGTGTCGGGGTTGGTGGTTTCGGCGGTGATGGCGGAAACGCGGCGGCCGCGACCGGACAGTTTGAGGGTGACATTGGCACCGTGGGCGATCGTTCGGCTGGGGTTCTGGTGCAATCGCTTGGCGGTGGCGGCGGCAATGGCGGCGTGAATGTCAGCGGCGCTATCAGCCTGTCCAGCGAGACCAGCGGCGCGGTTGGCGTCGGAATAGGCGGTTTCGGCGGCGATGGCGGCGATGCGGGTGCCAGCTCGGGCGACATGGCGGGGGATGTAACCACCCGCGGCGATGACGCGACCGCCGTTCTGGTGCAGTCGCTTGGTGGCGGCGGCGGCAATGGCGGGCTGAATGTCAGCGGCGCCATCAGTCTGGGCGGAAGCGGCTCTGGCGCGGCTGCGTTCGGGATCGGCGGTTTCGGCGGGGGCGGAGGCGCTGCGGCAGATGCGACGGCCAGCTATCGCGGCACGGCCCTCAGCTTTGGTGATCGCTCAGCCGGGGTGGTCGCCCAAAGCCTCGGCGGCGGTGGCGGCAATGGCGGGTTGAACGTCGCCGCCGGCCTTTCTGTCGGGTCCAGCTTTTCGGGCGCGCTGGGGCTGGGCCTTGGCGGTTTCGGCGGCGGCGGCGGCGCGGCGGGATCGGTGGATCACGATGTGACGGGCTATGTGGAAACTGCAGGTGTCGATGCGATCGGGATTCTCAGTCAAAGCCTTGGTGGCGGTGGCGGCAATGGCGGGCTGAATGTCAGCGGCGCAGTGTCTTTGTCGCGTTCGACCAGCGCGGCGGTCGGGCTGGGCGTTGGCGGGTTTGGCGGCGCGGGCGCGGATGCGGGCGCGCTGACGGCATCGACCGTCGCGGCGGGCGTGCTGACCTATGGTGATCGCAGTTCGGCCATCGTGACCCAAAGCCTTGGCGGCGGTGGCGGCAATGGTGGAACAAATGTCACCGGCAGCATCAATCTGACCCAATCCAGCGGCGGTGCGGGCAGCCTTGGGTTGGGCGGCTTTGGCGGCGGCGGCGGAAATGGCGGGGCGGTGACCAGCACCGTTTCAACCACCACCGAGCATGACAGCATCACGACCTATGGCGATGACAGTCTGGGCGTTCTGGCGCAATCGGTTGGCGGTGGCGGCGGGACCGGCGGCGTCAATGTTTCTGGCGCGGTCAGCCTGACCGGCCAATCGGGTGCAGCCGTTGCACTGGGTGTCGGCGGCTTTGGCGGAGCGGGGGGCAACGCGGGCAGCGTGGATCTGGAGGTGACAGGCACGGTCCAGACACTGGGGAATCGCGCGCATGGCGTCATGGCCCAAAGTCTTGGCGGCGGCGGCGGCACAGGCGGAACCAATGTGTCGGGCACGCTGGCACTGACCAAACCTGCCGGATCGGACACGATTTTCTCGATTTCGGCAGGGGTTGGCGGTTTTGGCGGCGGCGGTGGCGATGCTGCGGATGTGACACTTGGCTACGGAGGCGCGTTGACGGCGCTGCCGCGCAGTGTCGATGCCGGAGGCAATGTCGTGCTTGATGCGGCGCAGGGTGCCAACGGGCTGGTGGCGCAATCCATCGGCGGCGGCGGCGGCGATGGCGGCGTGAATGTCAGCGCCGGGGTCGCCATCAGCAGCAAACCCGGTGCCGGCCAGGCTGATGACAGCAGCTCTTATGGGGTATTGGTCGGTGTCGGCGGCTTTGGCGGCACCGGCGGTGATGCGGGTGCCGTTTCGGTCGATGTCGCCTCTGGCAGCAACATCCGGGCGCATGGCACCGGTCGTTCAGGGCTGCTGGCGCAATCGATTGGCGGCGGCGGCGGCAATGGCGGATTGAACGTCAGCGGCGGAATCGTGTCGGACACTTCGCTGATCGTCGGGGTCGGCGGCATGGGGGGCAATGCCGGTTTGGCTGATGATGTCAGCGTGCTTGCCCGCGCCGATATTGCCGTGACGACGGATCCGACTGATATCGATGAACCCAGCGATGACAGTTTCGAATCCAAGCTGCGCGACATCCTGGGCGATTCGATCGTGGATGGTGCGCGGGACATGGTGGATTCGAAAGGTCTGAAAACCTTGTTCGTGGATCTTGGCCTGTTCGAGGATGACGCCGACCTTCCCGAGACCGACGGATCCGCAGGGCTTTTGGCACAATCCATTGGCGGCGGCGGCGGCAACGGCGGGTTGAATGTCAGCGGTGGCGTTGCGCTCAGCAAGGATGGCAAGATTCCCTCGATTACCTTCGGTATCGGTGGCTTTGGCGGCGCGGGCAATGTCTCGGGCGATGTCGATGTGGATCATCAGGGCACGATTGATGTCGCAGGTCGCTGGAAGCACGGTATCTTTGCGCAATCCATTGCGGGCGGCGGCGGCAATGGCGGCCTGAATGTCAGCGGCCAGCTGAACTGGGGCAGTTCTGACAGCACCGGCGGCGCAACCGATCTGAGCGTGGTTGCCGGTCTTGGAGGGCACGGCGGCACGGGTGCGGATGCGGGCAATGTATCGGTTGTCTCAAGCGGAGATATCACCACGCAGGGCTATCACGCGCGCGGATTGTTTGCGCAATCCGTTGGCGGCGGCGGTGGCACCGGCGGCATGAACGTGACCGCGGTTGCAACCAAGGACAGCTCGCCCGTCGGAATAGGCGTCGGAGGATTTGGCGCAGGCGGCGGAAATGCCGGAGATGTCACGGTGCAGCGCGGCACCGCGCTGGAACGGGCCGGAACGATCAGCACTGATGGGATCGGTGCCCATGGGATCGAGGCCAGCAGTATCGGTGGCGGTGGCGGTGATGCCGGGATCAATGCCGTGCTGGGATTCAGCAAGACAACCGGCAGCAACAGCGACGGCGGTTCGGCGTCAGAACGCAAGACGCCCACGAATACCGGCGTCGATGACAGCGTGATCGCGAATTTCAACTCGGTCCTGGACGAACTGGAAGGCAAGACGGGAAGCGGCTCGGGCGGAGGCGACGGCAAGCAGGTCAATTCAGCGATGATCGCGATTGGCGGCTCGGCCGGAAATGCCGGTGCAGGCGGCGATGTCAGCGTCACCCATTACGGAGATATCGTCACGGCCCGCAACAGCAGCCACGGCGTCATGGCCCAGTCACTTGGCGGCGGCGGTGGCAACGCGGCCTTCAATCTGGGCTTGATCTTCGAGGCAGGCAACAGCGATAACAACAAGGGCTTTGGTCTGGCGATCGGCGGCGGCACCGGCGATGGAGGATCTGCGGGGAATGTCGTTCTGGACAATACCGGTCAGGTCGGCACATCGGGCGATGATGCCCATGGATTGTTTGCCCAATCGGTTGGTGGTGGCGGCGGGAACGCCGGATATACATCCCTGACCACCGGCGGCGACGGCGGCAACATCGCCATTCAGATCGGCCGGACGGGCGGCACGGGTGGCACCGCAGGCGATGTCGTGGCCAGCAGTGATGGCATGGTGCGCACCGAAGGTGCGCGTTCTCACGCGTTGTTTGCCCAATCGATCGGCAATGGCGGCGGTAATTCCAGCGCAAGCTCGGTTTCCCTTGCGACCGCAAAGACAGAGGATGACAAGGGCAACTCCTTCAGTCTCAGTGTCGGCCTGGAGGGCGGCGAAGGCGGCGCGGCGGGTAATGTCGAAGCCTATGCCATCGGTCTGTTGTCGACGATGGGCGATGAAGCCTATGGGCTGTTCGCGCAATCGGTCGGCGGTGGTGGCGGCACCGGTGGCGGTGCCGGGGGATCGGCATCGGCGGCGACCTCGTATTCGCTGAATATCGGCGGTACCGGCGGCACCGGCGGTGTTTCGGGCACGGTCGATGTTACCAGCACGGCCCGTATCGATACCCGCGGTGACCGCGCATCGGCCATCATGGCGCAATCCATCGGTGGCGCGGGCGGCACGGGCGGATATGTCAAAAGCGGCACCAGCATCATCAGTATTCTGAAGAATACGGTCAAAGGGTCCGAGGTCGGCACGACGACATCACTGAATATCGGCGGGAATGGCGGCGCGGGGATGACTGCGGATGATGTGACCGTCAGCAGCGCGGGCGTGGTGACGACAGCTGGGGCGTCTTCGCACGGGGTGTTCGCACAATCTGTTGGCGGCGGTGGCGGCATGGGCGGTTTGGTGGACAACACCATCGTCAATCTGCGCTCGACGATTGCCTCCACGGCGACATTGTCGGTTGGCGGAACCGGTGGAACCGGCGCGGAGTCCGGCGATGTCGCCGTGACGAATACCGGAACGATTGCGACCACGGGCAGGAAATCGGCCGGCATCATGGCCCAATCCGTTGGCGGTGGCGGTGGCGATGCGCAATATGTGCGCAACATCATTGCCGGTGCGAATGCGGATAACAGTTCTCGCAACGCGTTGTTGATCGGGGGGCGCGGGGGCACCGGTGCGGCGTCAGGCGCCGTGACGGTCGTGAATGCCCGGAATGGCGCCATCCAGACCGAGGGTGATGAAAGTCACGCCATTTTTGCCCAGTCCGTCGGCGGCGGCGGCGGCAATGGCAGCGATGTTCTGTCTGTTTCGGTCAGCCGTCCCGGCAGTTCTGCCAAGATGCGACAGGGATTACAGCTGGGGCTGGGCGGGTCGGGCGGCAGTGGCGGCGCCGGCGGCGCGGTCGAGGTCACGAATGACGGCATGATCGCCACGGCGGGCGATGCCGCGCATGGAATTCTGGCGCAATCGGTTGGCGGCGGCGGCGGCAATGGCGGGTATTCCGTGACCGGAACCGTCACCTTGCAACAGGGCAGCGAAAGCGATCCGACGCTTGCGCTGAATCTTGGCGGTTCGGGTGGCGACGGAAATGCAGCGGGCGAGGTGTCCGTCAGCAATAGCGGCAGCATCGATGTGTCTGGCGACAAGTCCTATGGCGTCCTGGCGCAATCGGTTGGCGGTGGCGGCGGCAATGGCGGCCTGGCGGTTGCCTTGTCGGTCAATGATCTTGCCGATCAGGCCAAGGGGCAATCCTATAGCAAGATCGCAATTGGCGGTGCCGGAGGCGATGGTGCCGATGGCGGGGATGTCACGGTGGATCACACGGGCAGCATCGTCGTGCGGGGCGACAACGCCTATGGCATTTTTGCGCAGTCCGTGGGCGGCAGCGGCGGCAATGCCGGACTGTCGATCTCGACCCCGGCGGTGATGGCCGCCGATTATGTCGTTTCGACCCTGCTGGGCGCACGTAGCGGTGCCAATGGCCATGCGGGCGATGTGGTCGTCAGCTCGACCGGTGACATTCTGGTGACCGGTGCCGGCAGCCAGGCCGTGTTCAGCCAATCGGTGAATGGCGGGGGCGGTAATGTGCAGACCTTCCTCGACTTTACCCGCGCGGATGACGGAGGCATCAGTGATGGGGCCGGCGACACCGCGCCCGAAGTGTCCGTGACCAGCCAGATGAATCTTGGCGGACAGGATGTCAGCGGAACATCGGCGTCCGATGTCGTTCAGGAACATAGCGGAGCGTTGATGACCACGCAGGCCGGGTCAACCGCGATGCTGGTGCAGTCCATCGGCGGTGGCGGCGGAACGGCCAACACCAATGTCGCAGCCGGTCAGACAGGCGATCTGAATTTCAGTGCCATGATCGGCGCGATCAATACCAGCGATGCGGATGGCGGCGATGTCACCCTGCGTCGGATTGGCGGCGCGCAAACCCTTGGCGATCTGTCAACCGGTGGCCTTGCGCAATCCATTGGCGGCGGCGGCGGGCGTCTGACGCTGAACAGCGACGGTCAGGCCGGATCGGCTGCGTCGCGCAGCGCGGAAATCGTGCTGGGTGCCGATCCCTCGTTCCGCAATGACGGGGGTGATCTGGTTCTGACATTGTCGGGTGATGTCTCGACGGCGGGAGACAATGCCAGCGGCCAGATCGTTCAGTCGATTGGCGCGGGCGGTGGCGAAACCTATCTGATCGGGCTGGACAGCGCCGCAGTTACATTGGGGGGCAGCGATATGTCCACCGGCGATGGTGGCGCGATCACATTGGCCAACAGCGGCAATATGCAGACTTCGGGCGATCTGTCGCATGGTTACGTTCTGCAAAGCATCGGCGGCGGCGGAGGCCTGGTGGGCACGGATCTGGCCGGGTCCGCGCTGCGTGTCGATCTGTCCGATGCAAATGGCGGCGACGGCGGAACGATCAGCTTTGACAATCGCGGCTATGTCCTGACCACGGGGCGCGACGCTGTCGGCGTTCTGGCCCAAAGTCTGGGCGGCGGCGGTGGCAGCGCCGATGCGGTTTATCGCGGCGCAGCCGGTGGCGAAGGTCGGGGGGCGGCCATAGACCTTGCGCTGGACGGCAATATCATGGCGTTGGGCGATGGCGGCATTGCGGTCATGGCGCAATCTGCCGGGCGGGATGGTGGCGGACCGATTTCCGTCGCACTTGATGGTGTGATTGTCGGAGGAGGGAACAGCCCCGCCGGGTCGAACCCCGCCGGAAACAGCGCCGGGCAGGCGGCCATCGTTCTGGATGGTGGTGCGGAAAACAGCCTGACGCTGGCGGCGGGCAGCTTCCTTACCTCGTTGAACGACCGGATCATCAGCGGCGGAGATGGGGAAGATCACGTCACCCTGCGCGGCGATGCTGTCGGCGATATCGATCTTGGGGGTGGTGCCAACAGCCTGACGGTTGCCGAAAACGCGGATTTCTATGCGCATGATCTGATCGATCTCGGGCCGGATGGCAGCATGCAGATGAATGGCAACCTGGCCTTGGGCGGGGAAGCGTATCTGGATGGCGCGGCGACCCTTGGGGCAGCCACACGTGCGTCGCAGTTCCGGCTGACCCGGAATGTCAGCCAAACCACGGCGGTGACGGGGTCGCTGACCTTTGGCAGCACCGCCAGCTATACACCCGATGTGTATTTCCGCGCGGATGGTGCCGCAGGCGGGCAAAGCGATCTGATCGTCGTATCCGGCGATGCCGCGATCAACGGCACGATTACCCCAGTGCTGCAGATGCTGGATCGTGCAGCTCCTCTCACGTTGATTGATGCGGGGGGCGCGGTTCGCGATGATGGCGCGGTTGTCATGGACACGGCGGTCATCGATTACTCGATCGGGATCGCAAGAACGGCGGATGGGCGTGGCCAGATCCAGTTGCTTGCCGATGCCGATTTCGTTCTACCGGGCACCAATCGCAATCAGGCAGAGGTTGCGCGGTACATCAATCGCGTTCTGGCGGGGCAGGGATCGTCCGAGATGGGGCCGGCCTTCGCGCTGATTGCCAATATGACATCCGCGGCAGAGGTGATCGACGCGCTTGATCGCCTGTCGTCCGAGGATTACGCCGCGACCCAGGCTGGGGCGTGGTATACGGGGCGGCGCTTTGCAAACCGTCTGGGCAATTGCGATCGGCACAACATGGCCTGGGCCGCCGATGACGAACGGTCATGCTACTGGATCTCGGCCGAGGCATCGGATCTGGAGCGCGGCGCGAGCTTTGAATACCGGCGCTTCGAGATGCAAAGCTCGAATTTTTCGGGCGGAATGCGGATGCCTGTCGGAGACGAGCTGTATCTTGGCCTTGCCGCCGGCGTCGAGGATTTCAGCCTGACCGATGGCGACCGCTTCAGCGCCGATGGCAGCCGCACACATCTGGGTGTGTCGCTGACGCATTATCGCGGTCCGTGGGAACTATATGGTGTCCTTTCCGGAAGCACGGGCAAAGCCGATGCCACGCGCGAAATCGGCTTGTCAGGAACTTTGCCGGATGGCCAGACAGTCAGCGCTGGCACGGCACGGGTGCGTCAGTCGATCGATCAGGCCAATATTCGTGTCGGCGCCGGCTATCGCCATGCGCCGACCGGAAGCAGCTATTACCTGCGGCCGGGGCTGGATCTGGATGCAACCTGGCTGCATTCGGGTGCGGTGAACGAATCCGGCAGCGATTATGCGCTGAACCTGAAATCGACCAGCCAGTGGGTATTGTCGGCAACGCCGTCGCTGGAAGTCGGTGCAGAGTTCCAGGTGGATGATCGAAGCCGGCTTCGCACCTATCTGCGCGCCGAGATGAGCTTTGCGAATGAAGACGACGTGTATATCAACGCGGCCTTTCCGGGCACCAGCGCGGCGGATGGCGTATTCCGCAACTATAGCCAGATCAGTGACCGCATGCGGCGCCTGCAAGCGGGCGTGACGGTCTTTGCCGATGACAGCAGCGGCTATATGAGCGTCGGCTATGAAGGGGAATGGGGCGGCGATACCGTCGGCCACACGGCCGGGCTCAGCTTTGGAATGCGGTTCTAGGCCGTGGCTGCCCCGCAATGCATGAAGACGGGCGCGCCCTGGGCCGCGCCCGTCTTCATGTCGGTGATCGGATCAGCCGTTTGACATGCCGGCGATCATTGCCGCCAACGCGACAAGGTGGATCAACATGATGGCACGATCCTTCCACATGACCCCGACGACGAACCAGCCGATCACGCCCAGGACAAAGAAATAGAGGTTCCACGGCGTCTCCCCGAATGCGGTTGCCGCGTATCCCGCGATCTGCACAAGCGACGCCGCCCATTTCACCACAAGGACAAACGTCTCGGTGCGTGGGGCGGCCGACAGATCAGACTGCACGGGTCAACCCGCCGTCGACGCGCAGGTTCTGTCCGGTCATGTAGCCGCCGCCTTCGGATGCCAGCCATGAGATCAACGACGAAACCTCGGCGGCATGGCCATAGCGGCCCATCGGAATACGGGCACGACGGTCTTCGGTTTCGGGCAGGCTGTCGATGAAACCGGGCAGAACATTGTTCATACGGATATTGTCGCCGGCATGTTTATCGGCAAACAGCTTGGAAAATGCCGCCAGCCCGGCGCGAAACACGCCCGAGGTCGGAAACAGCGGATCGGGTTCGAACGCTGCGAAGGTCGAGATGTTGATGATCGCGCCGCCACCTTGCGCCTGCATTAGCGGGGTGACAAGGCGGGTCGGTCTGATCACATTCAGCAGATAGACCTCCATGCCTTGGTGCCAATCGTCATCTGAAATGTCGAGAACCGGTCCCTTTGGGCCATGCCCCGCCGAATTGACCAGCACATCGACCCGCCCCCAGCGTTCGACCGCGCCGTTGACCAATGCTTCCAGGTCGGTTTGCGACAGGTTCGATCCGGTGACGCCGAAGCCGCCCAGCTCCCGGCCCAATGCCTCGCCCTTGCCAGAAGAAGACAGGACACCGACACGAAATCCGTCAGCAGCAAGCCGGCGCGCGGCATCCGCGCCCATTCCGCTTCCGCCTGCCGTGATCAACGCAACTTTTTCTACAGCCATTTTCCGATTTCCCAATTCGATTCTTTCACGTTAGGCTAAATTTAGGACGCGACGTGAACTGGCGCGAGAGAGAAGCCCTACAACCTGACAGTAGGAAATCTATTGACAAAAACGACCGGACTACCGCCGTTGAACGCCTTGCGGGCATTCGAGATGTCGGGCAGGCATCTGAATTTCCGTGCCGCAGCCGAAGAGCTTGGCGTGACCCAGGGGGCGATCGCTCAGCAGGTCAGGGGATTGGAAGACCGGCTTGGAATGCGCCTGTTCCAGCGCCGTTCCAAGGGGCTGGCCTTTACCGCCGTGGGGCGGCGCTATCATCAACAGGTCAGCCGGGCCTTCGACATTCTGGTATCGGCCACCGATGAGTTGCGGCCACGCAGGGCGGTGGTCACTATAAGCGTCACACCGACATTGGCGTCGAAATGGCTGATCCCGGCCTTGCCCAAATTCACCCGTGAACACCCGGATATCGAAATGCGGATCCTGGCGACAGAAGCGATTTCCAGCTTTCATGCGGATGGGATCGATCTGGCGATTCGGCAGGGACAGCCACCCTTTGGGGCAAGCCTGGATCCCCATTTGCTGTTTGCGCAGGATGTGGTCGCGGTCGCGTCGCCCAATCTGGTGCAGGGGCGGGAACTGCCCCTGACCGCCCGGCAGTTCGAGGATTTTACCCTGTTGCATGACGCCCATGATCTGTGGCCCGAATTCGCACGGCGCGTTCTGGGCAATGCCGCGCTGAGCGCGCCGGCCATGCGACTTAGCCAGACTTCGCTGGCCATTGATGCGGCGCTGGCAGGGCAGGGGATTGCGCTGGCCGCGCATTTCATGGTCAGGGCCGATGTCGAGGCGGGCCGGCTGGTGCAGGTCCATGACAGCGCCTTGCGCGGGGCGGGTGATTTCTACCTGTTGTCGCGCCGCTCAGCCAAAGGCGGCGAACCTGTCGAAGCGGTCATCGGCTGGCTGTTGGCTCAGCGCTGAGCGGGGCATCAATCGAAACGCTGCACGGCAATGGCCGCCGATGTCAGGTGATCGCGCAAGGCACCGGCCATGGCCACGGCATCGGCACTGTCACCATGCACGCAGATCGTGTCGATCTTGCAGGGGATGTGCTTGCCGCTGGCGGTGATGATGGCCTTGGCGCGGATCATCGCCTCCATCCGGCGGCCCACTTCGGCGGCGTCATGCAGAACCGCGCCGGGCTTGCCGCGATCCAGCAAGGTGGCGTCGTCGTTATAGGCGCGGTCGGCAAAAATCTCGCCTGCCCATTTCGCCCCCAGTTCTTCGGCGACGGTCTGCATCGGCGTGGCCGAAAGCACCACAAGGGTCAGGTCGGGGTCGACCCGCAAGGCGGCCCGGTAACAGGCCCGCGCGATTTCAGGGGATTCACTGGCCATGTTTGACAACGCCCCATGCAGCTTCAGGTGGCGAACCGTGGTTCCGAGACTGCGGGCAATCCCTTGCGCTGCCCCCAGTTGATAGGCGACCATATTGCCCAGTTCCTCGGATGACATCCGCATTCTGCGGCGCCCAAAGCCCTGCAGGTCGGCAAAGCCCGGATGCGCGCCGATCCCGACCCCGGTTTCGGCCGCGCGGCGCATCACGCGTGCCATGACATCAGGATCGCCGGCGTGAAACCCACAGGCGATATTGGCCGAAGTGACAATATCGAGCAGGGCAGAGTCATCGCCCATTCGCCAGGGGCCGAAACCCTCGCCCATGTCTGAGTTCAGGTCTACGCGCATTGGCTTTCTTCCAGTTCGGTTCCGGCGGTGACGCCGCCGATCAATTGATAGGACAACAGATCCGGGATCGTGGACGGGTCCCGGATCAGGTTGCGACATCTTGCGGCGGCATCGGCAATCAGGCTGGCATCGCTGCGATAGATGTCATCCGATTGCGTGGTCGAAAGCATCTGAAAGCGCAGCGTCGTGCCGGGGGCCGCCTGTGCGATGATCGGCAGATCGGCGGGAATGACACATCCGATGCGAGGGTATCCGCCGATAGTCTGGCATTCAGCCATCAGCACATAGGGAATGCCATCCCCTGTCATCTGCACATCCCCCGGACCAATCACGTCCGAGGCCAGCCCGGCGGCATGTTCGGTGCTGAAACGGTCTTGTGCGTCAAGCTGCACGCCTTGACGATTGCCACGTGCAGCGCGGATGAAATCGGTGCCCAGAAAACGTTCCAGCGTGTCCGCGCCGAACAGGTCGGTTTGCGCGCCCTTGGCAATCCGCACGGTGCCGCCGTTGAACCGTGGCAAGGGGTCAATCACACGCGGGGCGGCGTCTGCCGCATCGTCGGGACCGCAAGGCACGGATTGACCCGATTGCAGCAGCGATCCGATGCCGATGGTCAGATGTGTTGCGCGGCTGCCCAGCCATTCGGGGCTGGTGATACCTCCGGCGGGGGTCAGATAACCATAGATCCCGCTTTGCGCCCCACCGATGCGCAAGCGTTGTCCGGGCATGATCACATGTGTCGCATGCCAGCGCAGGGGGGCATCATCCAGGGTCGCCAGCATCGGTGCCCCGGTCAGCGCGACACGCATGGGTTGGGTCACGGAAAAGCTGCCGCCCGCTGCCGCCATCTCGATCGCGGGTGCGGGTGCGGGCAGGCCCAACAGGGCCGTGGCCTCGAACAGCGCGCATCTGTCCATTGCGCCGCCGCGCGACAGGCCCTGTGCCAAATGGCCGGGCCGCCCGCAATCCTGGATGGTCAGCAATCCGTCTGCGCGCTCGATTCTGAGTTGGGTCACGCCAGCACCTCCAGCTTGGCGCCGCCAAGACCATCGCTGTTGCGCGCCAGCATGTCGATTTCGGACTCGGGCGCGGCGACGTAGCGGATCGCATCGCCGGGCCGCAAGGGCATCGGCGGCGAGCGGTCGGGCAGGAATGTGCGAAACGCGCTGCGGGCGATCTGGCGCCAGCCGGTTGCCGACGCGCCCCCGAACATCACGATCTGGCGCACCGCGACAACCACGGCGCCGGCGGGGACCGAAGGCGTCATGTCGGTCAGGCGCGGCAAATCCCATTCCTCGGGCAGAAGGCCGATATAAGGTTGCCCCGGGGCGAACCCGATCGACAGCACCCGCAGATCATCGCCGCAGATACGGGCAATGGCTGCCTTTGGTGTGATCGACAGCTTGTTGGCGATATCGTCCAGATGCGGGCCGTTCTCGCCGCCAAAAGCGGCGGGAATTGTCCAGCGGCGAACGGCTGCGGGTGGTGCTGGGGGCTGGGCGGCAATGGCGCGAGCCTGATCCAGAACCGTGTCGGCCAAAGCAGAGCGGCTTGTTCTTGCGCGATCGAAGCGCAGCAGAACAGACACCAGGGCGGGTGCGATTTCGGTCACGCCGGCAGGTGGATCCCGGTCAAGCCGCGCGGCCAGAACCTGCGCCGCATCCATGGCTGCGGGGCAGGGTGTCAGCGCAAAGCGGACCAGCAATGCGTCAGGTCCGGCAGGAAATATTCCCGGGGACAGACTGTCATCACTGCTCATGTTTCGATCCTTTTCCACATTGGTATCCGCAAAGCTGCATCACATCTAACCGGTCCTGACGGAAACCGACAGCCTATGCGATTTCAGGCAGTTGCGCGGTGCTGTATTGATGTTCGATACGGCGGCCCGTTGCCGGATCCGTCATCGACATCGAAAATCGCGTGGCAGGGCGCACACCGCCGATCGCGCCAAACGTGCCGCACATCATGGCCACGGGGCCATGTGTGGACAGGGCGTCCAGATCGCCGCCATCGATCAGTTCGGCCAGAGGTCGAATGGAGGCAAGCGTGCCCTGTTGATAGAGGACCCATTCGCCATCCTGTTCTATCCGGCTTTCCATGGTGATGTCTTCCAGGCGGTCGGCGATTTCATCCCAATCCCACAGCTGGTTGGCACAGGGTTTGGCGCAGACCTGTTTGGACATGGCGACCGAATGGGCCTCGAGGGCGCGGTCAGTGTGATCCGATCCCATGCCCAGCCACCGTCGCCCGCCCGCCTGCACGATCATCGGTTCGACTTCGCCCGATGATGCGGGGCCGACCACCTGAATCGCGCTGTCGGTCGTCAGAAGCCCGGCGGCAACGCGGTAGAACAGTGGTGTCGCGGATGGCGGCTTGACCCCAAGCGCGGCCAGTTCGTCGATATGGTGCTGGATCGCGGCAGCATCGCGCCCGGTCCAGCCGGCAATGATCAGATGCGCGGGCTCAATGTCCAGCGCCGTGTCATTTACAAAGAATCGCATCGGTTTTCCTTTCAGGTCACGCGGGCCGGTTACAGGATCGACGGCAGCCACAGCGCCAGTCCCGGCAGGGCGATCAGCGCGGCGATCATGCAGATCATCACCAGGACATAAGGGATTGCGCCCATGATCACGTCGTTCATCGACCCCGATTTGCGCACGCCATGCACGACGAACAGGTTCAGGCCGACCGGCGGGGTGATCAGCGCCATTTCGATCAGCACGATCATCAGGACGCCGAACCAGACCTTGTCATAGCCAAGCCCCGCCATGATCGGCACGACGATGGGGATGGTCGCGACCATCAGCGACAGGGTCTCGATAAAGAAGCCCAGCACCAGATACAGCGCAATGACCAGCATCAGGGTGCCGAAAGCGGTCAGCCCCGACCCCTCGATCATCTCGGTCAGCTGGCGGCCCAGCCCGGCCGATGTCATGGCAAAATTCAGGAAGGAGGCGCCTGCGACCACCAGCATGATCATCGCCGAAATTCGGATTGTCCCATGCAAGGCTTGCGATATCGCGGCACCGTTCAGGCCCGTGCCGAGCGTCACGGCGATAAGGGCCGCCATGACCACGCCGATTGCGGCGGATTCGGTCGGGGTCGCCCAACCGGCATAGATCGAGCCGATCACCACCGCGAACAGCAGGATGATCGGAACCAGTTGTCCAAGGCTGCGCAAACGATCGGTCCAGCCAAAGCTGCGCGATGGGCCGCCCAGATGCGGGCGCACGGCGCAGATCAGGGCGGTAACGGCGATAAAGGCCAGCGCCATCAGCAAGCCCGGCAGAAGCCCGGCCGAGAAAAGTTGCGGGATCGAAGTCTCGGTCAGAAAGCCATAGACGATGAGGTTGATCGAGGGCGGGATCAGGATCCCCAGCGTGCCGCCGGCGGCGATAGCCCCCGAAAACAGCCGGGGGTCATAGTTCAACCGCTCGGCCTGTGGCATGGCGACGGTCGCCACGGTCGCGGCGGTTGCGACCGACGATCCCGATGTGGCCGAAAACATCGTCGCGGTGGCGATATTGGCATGGACCAGCCCGCCGGGCAGCCAGGACAGCCATTTGTCCAGCGCGGCATAGGTGCGTTCGGCAACGCCGCCGCGCACCAAAATCTCGCCCAGCAGGACGAAAAGCGGGATCGCGATCAGCGTCGAGCTGTTGGACGAAGACCAGACGACCTGTCCCAGCCCGCGCAACAGCGGAAAGGCGGAATAGATCTCGCCGACACCGATCCCCAGCAGGAACAGCACGATGCCGACAGGAATAGACAGGGCCATCAGCCCCAGCAGCGATATTGCGACGCTCCAGATCATTCCTCGATCTCCGATCCGATTCCCAGGGTTGTCTCGAACGCCTCGTGCCGTCTTGCGCGAAGATGGGCGATGCCCGCGAAGGTCAGCACCGTCGCGCAAAGCGCGAACCAGACCCATCCCGAGAACCAGATTCCCTGCGGTATCCACAGCGGGGTTTCCAACGGCGTATTCGCGCGCGATCCGCGTTCGAGCGTTTTTTGCAGCACCGGCCAGCAATGCCAGGCGATCAGGATCACGGTCGCATTGGTCACGATCATCGCGAACAGATCCATTGCGGCGCGTCCGGGGCGCGACAGTTTGTGGCGTATCACGTCGATGCGCACATGGGCCCGCTCGATCAAGGCGCAGGCCATGCCCCAGCTTGCGACCGCCGCCATGACATAACCCGAGATTTCGTCAGATCCCCCTAGCGAACCCGCGCCCAGCTTGCGCAGGATCACATCGCTGAGGATGAACAGGACGGTCAGCACCAGCGCCACCCCAAGGATCAGGGCGACGGCTCGGTTGGCGCGTGTGACCGCGCCTTGAAGGTTCTGTATCATGGCGGTGGCCTTTTTCAGTTGACCTTATTGACCGATGCTCAGGCCGACGGCCTGACCAACGCTGTCGTTCCAACGGGCGGCCCATTCCTCGCCCGCGCGTTCGGCCCATTCGGGCAGGACCTCTTGCGCCAGGATGCCGCGGGCGGTTTCGGTATCGGCTTCGGAGGCTTCGACCAGAACCATCGAGGCTGCGTCGCCCGACGGGCATTCGCCATTGCCGGTCAGGCAGGCGATATCATCGGTCAGACCGCCTTCGGCAGCAGCCCATGCAGGGCCTTCAAGACCTTCGGCAACGGCGGATTTCAACATCTCCTGTTGCTGGGCGGACAGGCCGTCGAAGCGATCGGCATTCATGGCGATCACGACCGAATCCCAGCCGCCCAGAGGCAGCGTCATCAGATGGTCGGACACTTCCCACCACCCTGCCGAATATCCCGAGCCGGCCCCGGTCACGGCACAGTCGATGACGCCGCGTTCCAGCGATCCGGGAACTTCGGAGAAGGCGATGTTGATGCCCTCGGCGCCAAGGGCTTCGAGGAATTTCGTGGTCATGCGGCCCGAGCCGCGGACCTTCTTGCCCTCCAGATCGGCAAGCGATGTGATCTCGCCCTTGCAAAAGACGACCTGCGGCGGATAGGGGGCGATGCCCAGAACTTCGGCGCTGAAACGGTCGCGCATGATATCATCGACCATCGGGCGGGCGGCTTCGACCATGGCCTTGGCTTCTGCCGGCGTGGTGGCGACCAGCGGCACGTCCAGCCCTTCAAGTTCGGGCGCGTCGCCAACGGTGTAATCCGCCACGGTCGAGCCGACATCGAACACGCCATCGCCCAGCATCCGGTACACATCCGATCCCGCGATGCCCATCTGGTCAAAGCTGGTCAGCTGTGCGGTGAATTCGCCGCCGGTCATCTCGGGCAGCTTTTCGGTCCAGAACGGGGTTTCGAAATCCTGATACAGGGGCAGGCTGCTCCAGCTGCCGACAACGGCCAGTTCTTCGGCCATGGCGGATGTGCCGCCAAGCGCGGTTCCGGCCAGCAGGGCAAGGACGGTGCGTTTCATGATATCTCTCCTGTTGGTGTTATCGGTTCTTGGTTGTTGACGCCGGTCAGCATTCGTTCGGCGCGTGACGCGGGAATATCGGTGACCAGCATATGTCCCGGCGCATGAGTGATCGCGATGTCGGGCCGTGCGGCCGCAATGGCCGCCTGCGGCGTGACCCCGCAGGCCCAGAATACGGGAATCTCGCCGTCGCGAATATCGGGGGCATCGCCGTAATCCGGGCGCATGATATCGACGATGCCGATCTGCGCGGGGTCGCCCAGATGCACCGGCGCGCCATGCGCCAGCGAAAAGCGGTCGCAGATTCGGACGGCCTCGATCGCGTCGGCAGGGTGCATGGGGCGCATGCTGACGACCACAGGGCCGGAAAAGCGCCCCGCGGCGCGGGTTTGCAGGTTGGTGCGATACATCGGGACATTGCGCCCGATCTGTTGGTGGCGCACGGGGATGCCTGCCTGTGTCAGGGCATCTTCGAAGCTGAATGAACAACCGATGGCAAAGGACACCATGTCGTCGCACCAATGGGCGGCAATATCGGCCGGTTCATCAACCAGATCACCCTTGTTCCACACCCGATAGCGCGGCAGGTCGTGGCGCAGGTCGATATCCTGCCCAAGCGTCGGCAATGAGGGATTGCCCGGTTCTCCTACGGCCAGCAACGGGCAGGGCCGGGGGTTTGCCTGGCAGAAACGAAGAAAATCCGCAGCATCGGTCCCCCGCAGAATGACCAGATTTGCCTGCAGCGCCTGTCCGCCCTGGCCCGAGGTCGGGCCGGCGAATGTTCCGGCCCTGATCGCCGCGCGCAAGGCCCGCGTATCGTCAAATTGCTGCGATTGTCCTGACACTGACAGATCCTCCGGTTTCGCGTTAAGGATTCACCAAAGTGACATATTCAATCAATAGTTCAGTTTTTCCCAATACTGATCTAATTTCAGCATCAATCGGCAGTGACCGCCAGCGCAGCCTGAGTGATCTCACGCCCGATCTTTTCGTTTCGTTCAGGCATGTAGCAGATTGCGAATTCAAGGTCGGGCAGCATGGCGCGCGGTTGGACAGTGATTTCATGCAATCCGGCATGGGGCCAGGCGGCAACGATATCGTGGGGAATCGTGCCGATGCCAAAGCCTTGGGACACCAGATGAAGCACCGTCGCCAACGAGGCCGAGCCATGTATTGCAGCCGCTTGCCGGCGGGCGGGTGACAACAGGTCGGCGACGCGGCGATGGGGCAAGGTTGCCTTGGGAAACGACACGATGGGCAGAGCCGCAAGATCGTCAATATCGGCTGGCTCGGGCAGGTCGAAATGCGCGGGCGATACGAACCAGCCCAGACTTACCGCAGGAAGCGGCGTCAGGTTCACGCCATGCGGGACCTGATCGCGCATCATGATCGCGACATCCAGCCCATCGCGTTGCAGCAGCTGCCCCAACTGATCCGACGTGTCGATCGAGATTTCAAAGCGCAGCATCGGGTGACGCGTGCGCAGATCGGTCAACAGCCGGGGCAACACCGTGTGGGTGACGGTTTCCGCCACGCCCAATCGCACCACCCCGGCCATCACATCCTGTGTCAGTTCGCCAAGAATGCGATCGCGTTGGGCGACCAGAACCTCGGCTTCGTCACACAGGCGGCGGCCTGCTGCGGTCAGGCGCACCCCGCGCCCATCGCGTTCGAAGATGACGATTTTCAGCCGGTCCTCAAGGTGACGCACCCGCCGTGAAATTGCGGATTGGGCCAGCCCTGTCGCGTCCGACGCGGCGCGAAACCCGCCATGACGGGCAACGGCGTGGATGATCTCGATGTCACGAAAGCCAAACATGATTTCAACGCTGCGCCCTTGACCGGGGCTGGGTCAAGAAAAAGAGACCTGCCGCAAGGCTGCCAGTGCATTGCGTGTGATGCTGTCGGGATCGGCGTCGATATCGATCCAGATCGCGCCTTCGCCATCCTGGTCAGGCGGCTCGAGTGTTGCCAGTTGACTGTCGATCAGGGTGACCGGCATGAAGTGATCGGTTCGCGCGGCCATTCTTTGTTCGATCAGATCGCGGGTGCCATGCAGGAACAGGATGCGCATCGGCCCGGCGACGCGTTCCAGCCGTTGGCGATAGGCAAGGCGCAGCGCCGAACATGACAGCACCGCAGGCGCAGATGCATCGCGCACCGCCTCGGCCAGACGGTCGAGCCATCCTTCGCGCATCCGGTCCGTCAACGGATGACCCGCAGCCATATGCGCAACATTTTCGGGGGGGTGATAATCATCACCTTCGATGAAACTGCCCTGCAGATGGGCGGCGATGGCCCTGGCCAGCGTCGATTTTCCGGTGCCACAGATTCCCATGACCAGAATGGGGCGCCTCTCCATGGGGTGCCTCAGCCGCCGATCCCGCGGGTGCCCGCGCTGCTGCCAAAGCCACCCCGCGACGACGCTGTGGCGCGACTCATCGGGGCTTTGCCCATGGTTGCGGCGGGGCGGGCGAACTGATTTGCGCCCATGGTTCCGCGACCGCTATTGCTGGAAAAGGTGCTGGTGCGTGCGGCATTGGTGAAACCGCCACTGGCATTGCGATACATCGGTTGGGCCGCAGCCGTCCCGCGACCCGCGCCGCCCAGCATGTTGCCGATCAGATAGCCCGCCAGCAGCGGCATGAAGATGCTGCCCGAGCCACCATTGGACACCTGTTCCTGTTCCGAGCCGCAATTCCCCGATCCATGCTGTTCTTCGCAGACTTCGAGACTTTCATAACGGGGGGCAGCTTCGACATGCAGTGCTTCGGCCTCGGAAAATGCCTGATCGCAATCCGCGGCCGTGAACAGGCCCCCATCGGCCGCAGCGGCCTGGCAACTGGCCAGATCGGGGAAGGCCTGGGCGTCCACCTGTTCCTCGCGGCAACCGGCAACGGCAAAGGATGCTGCGCCAAGAATGGTCAGGGCGACGGTTCTGGAACGTTTTCTCATGTCTGCTCCTTTGCGGCGGTCAGTCGGCGATGAAATGGGGTTTGAAACGCGAAAGATCTTGGGTGATGCGTGACCGGTCTTCCCGCAGCCCCATGCCGACGCAGCTGTGGCCAACGATCCACGCCCCGATCACCGGGCGAAAACCGTCGAAGTCGGGCAGCGGATGATAGGCCTGCACGATGCGCGGATGGTGATCATAATCGGTCTTGGGCGAAGATTCGACCACTTTGCCATCCTTGACGATACTGACCGATGCCCCTTCGCGCGAATATATCGGCTTGACGACATGGCCGCGCCGCAGATCAGCGGCCGCGCGTTCAAAGCTGTCGGCTATGGCGCGATCCGGGCGGCCATTCGCCACCAATGCATCGGCCACATCATCGGCGAAAAAGGCGGGCAGCAGGTTGGGGTGGCCTTCGAACATGTGCCACAGGACGGGCAACAACCCCTTGTTCGAGACGACCGCTTTCCATGCCGGTTCCAGGAACATGCAGCCTGATCCGGCAATATGGGTGGCATATTCGTCCTGCAGCAGGTCTTCCCAGGGATACAGCTTGAACAGCGTTTCCATGACGCGGTTATCGGCATCCAGGAACTGCCCATCTGTGCTGAGCCCGATCTTGTCCAGGTCACTGTAGTGCGCGCCCATTCCGGCCTCGCGGGCGGCCCAGCCCATCGCCTCGACGGTGGCGTAATCTTCCGGGTTGCCACCTGCTGCGGTGAAATGCAGATCGGTTCCGGCGGGAAACAATTCCTTGAAACGCGCGATCAGGGCTTCGTGGATGCCGTTGAACTGGTCACTGCTCGCGTCCAGCACCCCTGCTTCCATCTGGTCTTCCAGCCATTGCCATTGGAACGCGGCTGTTTCGTATAGGGATGTCGGCGTATCTGCGTTGTATTCCAGCAGCTTGGCGGGGCCAGACCCGTCATAGGCCAGATCGAACCGGCCATAGATTTCGGGTTCCGACCGTTTCCAGCTATCTGCCACCAGATCGCGATGCGCTTCGGGGATGCCAAGCCGGGCCATCAGGTCGTCGCTGGCGATGACATGGGCTGCGGCTTCGCGGCACATGGCATGCAGTTCAGTCGAGGGGTCTTCGATATCGTTTTCGATCTGGTTCAGATCAAAGCGATAGGCCGAGTTTTCATCCCAATAGGGTTCTCCGTGCATGTCGGCAAAGGTAAAGTCGGCATCCTTGGCGGTCTGGCGCCAATCGGCGCGTTCGGGAAGCGAGATCTTTTGCATGGGCTTCGTCTATCGCGGTGCCGCGGCCTGAACCAGAGCAATTCGGCGGTATGCGACGCTGATGCACACCGCCGCCGAGCAACGCCCTAGACGGTTTCGGTAACTTTGCGCAGATGTGGAGGCGTGTCCGGGTCAAAGCCCCGGCGGCGGGCCAGCGATTCGACAAAGGCATAGAAACTGGCCGAGATGACCAAAGGCGCCACCAGGGGATGCAGGTCGGGAACCGATGGCAGTTGTGTTGCGCCTTTGGCCTCTGCGCCGGTCAGGAACACATCGGCCCCCTGTGCGGCAAGGCGTTCGGCCGTTGCAGTCAGCTGTGGCAAGGCCATGTCGTCGACGCCCAGTGCCAGAACCGGGAAATTCGCCTGCACGATCGCGGCGGGGCCATGCAAGACCTCGGCGGCGCTATAGGCTTCGGCATGAATACCCGACGTTTCCTTGAATTTCAGGGCGGCTTCACTGGCAATCGCAAAACCGGGGCCGCGGCCCAGCACAAAAGCCTGAGATGCGCGGGCCAGACGCGATGATAGCGGCGACCAATCCAGCGCCACGGCCTGCGACAACGCATCGGGCAGATCCGCGACTGCCTTGCACAAGGCGTCGTCCTGCGACCATTCGGCCAGCAATGACAGGCCCGCAAGAACCGAGGTCACAAAGGTCTTGGTGGCAGCCACGCTTTGTTCCTGGCCCGCATGAAGGGCAAGGCAATGTGCCGATGCCTGTGCCAGCGGGCTGTCGGCATGGTTGGTGATGGCCAGCGCAAGCGCGCCGCCGGCACCGGCGGTTTTCATCATGTCGACCAGATCGGGGCTGCGTCCCGATTGCGAAATGCCAATGCAAGCACCATCCTGCAACTTGAGCGGTCGCTGATAGATCGATGCGACAGATGGGCCCACCGATGCCACCGGCACCCCCATCTGCAATTCGATCGCGTATTTCAGATAGGTTGCCGCATGGTCCGACGATCCGCGTGCCACGGTTGCGATCACCCGTGGATCGCTTTGGCGCAAGGCATCGGCCGCAAGACGAACGGCATCGCGAGAGCCGGACAGGAAACGTTCGGCCACGGCGGGTATTTCTGCGACTTCGCGGGCCATGTGGCTTTGGGTCATGGGGCGTTCCTCTGGATGTCTGATGACAGGTTCAGTTCCACGGCAAAATCGAAGGCATCGCCGCGATACAGGGATTGGGTGAATTCGATGGCGCGCCCCGAGGCCAGATAGGCCAGGCGCTCGATTCGCAGGGCGGCCGAGCCTTCGCCGACCTGAAGCAGTTCGGCGTCGTCGCGGTCCAGATTTGCCGCGCCGATACGTTGGACGGCGCGCACGGGGCGCAGACCAAGGTTCTGCAAAGCCGCATAAAGCGACATGCCGACCTGTTCCGGCGCGGGCAAGATATTGGCGGGAAGGGTTGCGCATTCGACTGCAAGGGGAACCGATCCGGAACTGCGCACGCGGGTCAGCCGGGCCACCGGTTCGGCGTCACGCAGGTCCAGCGCGGACATTTCGCCTGGGGTCGG
Organism: Paracoccus onchidii; assembly: GCF_028294535.1. Lineage (GTDB taxonomy): Bacteria > Pseudomonadota > Alphaproteobacteria > Rhodobacterales > Rhodobacteraceae > Paracoccus > Paracoccus onchidii. The sequence goes on from NZ_JAQBIE010000007.1 coordinate 136,979, forward strand.
GCGATCGATCACACGGCTGATCCAGCGGCTGTCCACATCGCGCCCGTGCTGTGCCATATCTTCGGTAAAGGAGGTCAGGGCGGACAGCGCCTGATGCATCTTTTCGACCTTTTGGGCAACGAATGTGCCAGATCCGCGCCGCTGCATCACCTGCCCTGACGCCACCAGCGCCGCGACGGCCTTGCGAATCGTGACGCGGGACAGGCCGGTCATCGCGGCCATGTCCCGTTCCGAGGGCAAGGCATCCCCCGGGTGCAAACGACCCGATTGGATGGCCAGCGCAATCCGGCGGTGCAGCTGAATATATAGCGGGCCGTCGCCTGTCGCATTGAACGCGTCCGGGTTGAACAAATCGCTCATGCTGGTTCGTGACCGGGCGATTTCGGCCGGTCTGACCGGTATTGGTGGTTGGGCGGGTTGGATGCGGGCAAGCTGGGCCTCCTGTTGGTGTGCATAATACCAAAGCAATACCAGATGAAAACCCCCAGAATGAAAGCGCCCGCCACGACGGATGTCGTCGGGCGGGCGGGATCGGGTGGCGAAATCAAGAGAGTGCTGATCGGGTCAGCGGATCCGCACCGGCTGGGTAAAGGCGTAGCTTGCCTGCGTCAGCGCCTTGGGCGCGGCTGGGCAGCGGGCACGTTTGGCGCCACGTGCGATTTCGCGATCGACCCGCGCATTTCCCGACGACCCGGTGACCTGTGCGGCCTGCACGCGTCCATTGCGCCCCATGCGGATGCTCAGGGTCGCGCGCAATCCCGACCCGCCTGACGTGCGCGCGATGCTGCGCAGCAGGCAGGCCGAGATCTGTGCCTGCCATTTGGCCTGGATGCTGGCGCGTTGCTGGGCGCTGACGCCTCCGCCACCGCCGCCTGAACGCGAAGCATTGGCCTGGCCACCCTGTCCTGCACGCGATGGGACCGCGGCTTGTTGGGTTTGCTGCTTTGTGCTGCGTTTCTGTGGTTGGGCTTGTTTCGGCTTTGCCGGCTCTTTTTTGGTGACCTGGCGTTTGGGCGCAGGTTTGCTGGGGCGTTTCGCCGGGCGTTCAGAGGCGCTGAGTGCCAGTGCGGGCTCGACTTCGATCTCGGGCGGTTCGAAGTTGCGCAGCTCTGGCAGGTCGGCCTTGTCGATCTCGACCGGCGGTGCCTCTGGGGGCGGCGGCAGGTTGGGGCGCGCCGCAGCTTCGGGTTGGGGCAGCGATGTGGGCTGGGCCATCGCAACCGTTTCGGGTTCAGGCATCGGCGCGGGTGGGGTGTCAGGCATGTCTTCGACCACCGGCTGCGTCTGTTCGGGTTGGACGGATTCGGTCTCGGCGGCAGGCGGGGCATCCCATTCTGCGACCAGTTCCTGAATATCGGCCGAACCGGCCGCCAATGCGGCGGGCGGGGCATCCTGGGGGGCGCCGCGTTTGACCTGATCGGGCAGCATCAGCCCCGCTGCGGATACATGCAGCGCGGCGGCGATCACAAAGAACCCGGCGGTTTCAATTGCGCGTCTTGACGGCATGTCAGCCTCCGTTCACGACCAGTTGCGCGCCGGAATCCGTTGTCTGGCGCAGCTGTTTCAGGACAGCGGCCAGATGACGTGCTGGCATCTGGCTGTCGGCGCGGATTTCCAGTGCTTCGGGAACATCGCGTTCGGCGATCAGGGGCCAGACATCCTCTCCGCGGGCATCGTTATAGGCCAGCTGCCCCTCGGCCGAGATGTAAAGCACGCCATTGTCCCGCGCTGCGGTTTCCGCCTCGCTTTCGGGGGGCGTGATCTCGAAAGGTTCCCGAGGCGCGATTTGCGCCGTCAGCAGGAAGAAGATCAGCAACAGGAAGACCACATTGATCATCGGAATGATCGATTCGGCCTTTGGCTTGCGGGGCGGTATGTCGATTTGCATCGGCTTACTCGATCAGGATCAGATTGGACAATCCACCGGCCTGCAAGTGATCCATGATCTCGACCATTCTTTGCAGATCGGCGTCTTCCCGGGCGCGCAGCACCACCGCGCCCCCGTCTTCGGGCATCAGCGCCTTCAGCGCGTTCACCAGTTCGGCAGGATCGGTCTGGGTGCCATTCAGCGAAACCGCATCGGGGGTGATGTCGACAAGACGCGGTGCGCCTTGCCATTCGCTGGCCGCCCCTTCCGCGCCACCCGCGATCGGCAGCACCGCGTCCATTCCGAAACGCGACGACAGCATGAAGAAGATCAACAACAGGAACACAACGTCGATCATCGGCGTCAGGGACATCCTGCGCGGATGTCGGCGTGGTCCCAGATCGATGCTGTCCTGTGTCATTCCGCCGCCTCGAGGCGCAGCGCGGCCTTGGGTTCGGGGGGCGGAGATTTGACGAAGATACGGGTCGCCAGATCTTCCATGTCGGCCTGCAACTTGTCGACGACCGATTCAAGCCAGCTCAGCGCGACCCCCGCAGGAATCGCGACGGTCATGCCGGCAGCGGTGGTCAGCAATGCTTCCCAGATGCCGCCCGCCAGTGCCGATGGATCGGCGCGGTTTCCGGCCTCTTGCAGAACCTGAAAGGCAGAAATCATCCCCAGAACCGTGCCCAGCAGACCCAGAAGCGGTGCGATCGTTGCAATCAGCTCCAGTGCGCGCAGGCCTTCCCGCGCCCGATACAGCGTTTGCCGCGCGATCCGGGATGTTTCTTCGCGGGCGGTCTTTTCATCGATGGACGGATCCAGCGTGGTGCCGATCGCCGCCTGTGCCACACGCGCACGCGCCGAGGGGCGGCCTTTGACCTCGGCCAATGCCTGAGATCGCTGCCCCTGAGCCCAAAGCTGCAGGGCACGGCGCGAATGGCTGCCGCCCCACACACCCAGTTGCCACAGGGAAAAGATTTTCCAAAGGACGACTGCAACGGTCACGACCGACAATGCCGCAATCAGCCACATGGTCCAGCCACCATCACGGATCAGCGAAAATAGCGGGATGGCTTCGATTGTTGGGGCAAGAGAGTTCATTTTGCTTCTCCGTCGGGGATGGAGTCGGGATTTCGGGCTGCCGACCAATAGGCGGCCAGATGGGTGCGGTCTTTCGCGAACCCGAGATCGTCCAGAATGGTTGATTTCAGATGTGCCAGACGCGATTTCTCGGTCGCCAGCCAGATCGCGTCGGCATCGGTGCCTTCGACGCGCAGTCTTGCGGCCAGCTCTACCTCGCCATGCGGGGCGACATGCACTTTGATGCCGGGATGTTCGGGCAGAGGATAGTCACTGCTGTTTCCGAACAGGTAACAGTTTCCTCGGGTGCTGTCGGGCGCGGCCTCGATCGTGCGCGCCAATGCGGGATAGGCGGTTTCATCGCCGCCGATCAGCAGGCGTCGCCCATGCGCCACTCCGCCACCACCGGGACCGTTCAGCCCGACGGTATCCCCGGGTTTCGCGTGTTGCGCAAATCCACAGATACGGCCTCCGTCATGGATGAAGATGTCGGTATCCATCCAGCCCGCAGCCGCGTCGATCATGCGCACCGTATAGGCCGGCCGATGCAGCGCGTCCGCGCCTTGGGGCCAGATGGTGCGGCCATCCTGATCCAAGGTCGGCCAGAGCGGGGCAAGGGTGCCCGGAGGTTGAAGCACCAGCCGGAAATGGATGATCTGCTGGGAAAAACGGTACAGATTGTCCGCCTCGATACGCATCCGCAGAAAGTTCCGGCCAATCGGCGCAACCGAAGCGACCCGGCCCAGGCTGAAGCTGGGTGGCGCGGATGCTGCGCTGGCTGGCAGCAGGGGGGATGATTCATGCCGCATCTTCGTGACCCTGTATCAGTGCCTGCATGTGGATGACGCTTTCAGCATATGCAGGTTTCTGCCGTCCGCCTAAGGTTTCCGACTAAATATGTCAAGAAAGGCGCGGTGCCGCAACGCGCCCATGTGCTTGAGCCCGGGATGACAAGGCGTCATTCTGGGGCAATGACCAGATTTCCCGCAATCATACTGGCAGGTGGGCGTTCCTCGCGCATGGGCGGGGGGGACAAGGGGCTGCTGGCGCTGAACGGCAAGCCGATCATCGGCCATGTCATCGACCGCCTTGCCCGGCAATGCCAGCCCCTATTGCTGAGCGCGAATGGCGATCCGCAGCACTGGGCGCGGTTCGGCCTGCCCATCCTGCCGGATGATCTGCCCGACCGTCCCGGCCCGCTTGCGGGTATTCTGGCCGGTCTGGACTGGGCGGCCGGGCAGGGTCACGATGCCATCGTCAGCGCGGCGGCCGACACGCCCTTTCTGCCGGATGATCTTGTTGCGCGCCTTGCAACGGGCAGAGGGCCAGAGGGGTTGGCTCTGGCGGCGACAAGAACGAGGCAAGGTCTGGTGAATGAGCACCCGACCTTCGGCCTGTGGCCCGTGTCGATCCGGGCGCGCTTGCGGGCCCGCCTGATGCAGGGGCAAAGGCGGGTCCGGGATCTGGCGCGCGTTCATGGCGCGACCCTCGTGATCTGGGATGAAAGCGCCGGGTATCCGTTCTTCAACATCAATACCCCTGATGACTTGCATCAGGCCCGCGCGCATGCGCAGGGATTCGACTGCCCCTAGGCTGCCGCACCGTTCCGGGCTGCGTGCATCCACGGTATCGGCAAGAGTTTTCTCGATTCGTCGCCGGTCTCGGGTGTATCATCCATGACTGTCATGGCGCATCGCGGATCCGGGGGCACTGTGTTTCGGATGATCAGATGCACCGCGATGACGGGAAAGGAGGGGAACACATGTTGCAGCGAAGGCTGACGCAAGAGTTTCTGTCGACCGTAGCGGCAATTCGACGCGGGCGGCTGACTTTGACGACACCGGATGGGGCGATACGCGTTTTCGGAACCGGGGATCGGGGTCCGGATGCGGATTTCGTCCTGCATGACTGGCGGGCCATCCCCGCGATCGCGGCGAAGGGCGATATTGGTCTTGCCGAGGCCTATCGCGACGGATGGTGCGATACGTCCGATCTCGAAGCGTTGCTGCGGCTTGCCTTGTTGAACGAGGATGTTCTGGACCGATACATCTATGGCCGTCGCCTGCAGGCTTTGGCGATGCGCGCGCTGTATCTGTTCAACCGCAACACCCGCGCCGGGGCAAAACGCAACATCTCTGCACATTACGATCTGGGCAATGAGTTCTATGCCCTGTGGCTGGATCGCAGCATGACCTATTCTTCGGCGCTGTTTGGCGATGGCGATGATCTGAACGGTGCGCAGCAACGCAAATATGATCGCATCATCGACAACCTTGCCCGCAGGTCCGGGCGATTGCTGGAAATCGGCTGTGGGTGGGGCGGATTTGCTGAACGTGCAGCCGACAGGGGTGATTTCGCGACGAAAGGGCTGACCTTGTCACAGGCGCAGGCGGATTTTGCCCGCCAACGCTTGGGCCGCAGGGCCGAGATCGCGATTCAGGATTACCGCGATGAGCAGGGGCGATTCGACCATATCGTGTCCATCGAGATGTTCGAAGCCGTCGGAGAACGGTACTGGCCCGCATATTTCGGCAAGCTGGCGCAGGTCATGGCTGATCGTGGCAGGGCCGTTGTGCAGACCATCACTGTGGCAGACCGATACTTTGACCGGTATCGCAAGGGCGGCGACATGATCCGCAGCTTTATCTTTCCCGGCGGTATGCTGCCATCGCCTGCGCGCTTCGAGGCCGAGGCGGCGCGTGTGGGGCTGTCTGTGCAAGATGCCTTTGGGTTCGGCCGCGATTATGCACGCACCTTGCGCGAATGGCTGCGGCGTTTTGATGGCAGGCGCCCGGAAATCCTTGGTCTGGGGTTTGATGACGCATTCATAAGAATATGGCGATTCTATCTGGCGGCCTGTGCCGCGTCCTTCGCGGTCGGGCGCACGGATGTCGTTCAGTATCGCATGGCGCGGCAGTGACCGCAGGCCCAAAGGGAACGTTTCATTGCCGGGGGCGTTGATCGCCCAATTGCCGTTTCCGCCTGCAATATGTGGGCGTCAGACGTGAACCCGGAGACCATGATGACACGATTTCTTTCGCTGCTGGTTCTGATCGCTGCGCTGGCATTTGTGGCGTCACCTTTCCTGTTCGGGCAGTTTCAGGGATATCCGCCCGAACTGTTCCCCGTGCCGCAGGACGAGCCGCCGGTGCAACCGGTCGGATGGGCGTTTTCGATCTGGGGCGTGATCTATGCCTGGCTGGTTGCCGGTTCGGGCTTTGGGCTGATTGCACGCCATTCCGACGATGATTGGTCCGCGATGCGATGGCCATTGCTGTCAAGCCTGATCATGGGGTTTTTCTGGATTCCCTTGGCCGGGAACGCCCCCGTTCCGGCAACGGTTCTGATTCTCGCAATGGCCATCGCGGCGATTGTCGCGATGTTGCGTGCGGGCTCGGGCGATCGGTGGTGGCAATTATTGCCGATTGGCATCTATGCGGGCTGGTTGACAGCGGCCAGTGGCGTGTCGCTTGGGATCGTTCTGGGGGGATATGGCATCATGTCGCCGTTCTGGGCGGCGGTCCTGTCCCTGATCGCGGTTTGTGCTGTCACGCTGGTTGTGCAGAAAGCCCGCCCGGATTGCCAAAGCTATTCACTGGCGGTGGTGTGGGCGCTTTTGGGGGTGGTCGCGGCTAATCTGTCACCGGCCAGTCCCGCGATTGTCGTCGTCGCGGCACTGGGAGGGCTGGCGGTTGTCGCGCAGCTGGTTCGAATGCGCTTTGCGCGTTTCGGGGACGCGCATTGACGACATCTGAAGCGTCAGGGACGGTGGGGCAGTCAGTTCTTGAATCGCTGATAAGCGGTCATGGCGCGCGACCGGCCGCTGGCAAGCGAATGTTCGGGTGACGCCGCGCGAGCAAGGTCAATTTTCCAGCTGCGGGGGGCGGCGTCGCGAAATGCCTGCGCCGCCATGCTGTCGGACTTTAACCAATGGTCGCGATACCGGGCTTCCCGGTCGAATTTTTCGGCTTGGGTCACCGGGTTGAATATCCGGAAATAGGGCGAGGCATCGGGGCCACAGCCCGCGACCCATTGCCAGTTCATTGCATTCGACGCCGGATCCCAATCGGTCAGGGTTTGTTTGAACCATGTCAGGCCGACCCGCCAATCTGTCAGCAGGTGCTTGGTCAGATAGCTGGCCGCAATCATCCGCACCCGGTTGTGCATCCTGCCGGTCGTGAACAATTCGCGCATGCCGGCATCCACGATGGCAATGCCCGTGCGACCCTGACGCCAAGCGCAGGCCTGCGGGCCGTCCTCTTGCCACGGAAAATCATTCCATTCAGGTCGCCAGCAGCTTTCCGCCATTTCCGGCATGGCGTGAAACAGATCGCGCGCGAATTCGCGCCAGGCGATTTCACGCAGGAAATCATCTGTTCCCGGAATTTCGCGCAGTCGCGCATCGAGGCCCTTGCGCCAGATGCGGCGGGCGCTGATTTCGCCGATGGCGAGGGAATCGGACAGGCCGGATGTGCCTTGGGCCTCGTGCGGCAGATCGCGCAGGCGGTGATAATGCGCCACGCTTTCATCCAGAAACCGATCCAGCCGTTCATGGGCCGCGTCTTCGCCTGCCTCGATATGGTCTGCGACAGGATCCCAGCCCCGCGCCATCGCCGTGCGGGCTTCGGGCCATTCTACGCCGTCGCTTTCTGGCCATGTTTCGGGTGCAGACAGGCGGGGCGCGGGCAAGGGTGGCGCTATTTCCTTGGCCCGCAAGGCTTTCCAGAATGGCGTGAACACCTTGTAGGTCGTGCCCTGGCCGGTGGTGATGGATTCGCGGGCCACAAGATCGGCCGCAGGGTGCAGGATCAGCCTTGCACCATGCCGTTCGACCACCGTCCGCAGCCCGCGATCGCTGGCAAATGGAAAGCCCTCGGTGCTGTGCAGCTGGGTCGCGCTGGTTTCGGCAAGAATGTCCGCGATGACCTTGGACGGATCGCCGCGCCGAACGATCAGACGGCTGTGGTGGCGATGCAATGACGCCTGCAGCCGGGGCAACGACATGGCCTGGCGCTGCGCGCTGGCCGGATGGTCGCGGGCTTCTTGCGGGTCAAGAATGACCAGTGGAATGACGGGGCCTGCGGTGCTTGCCGCGACAAGGGCCGGGTGGTCATCCAGACGCAGAACCCGTCTGAACCAGCAGATTACCGTCATGCGAACCTCTTTCTTTGTTCAGGGTTACACGCGTGAAAGCGGGAAAAGTTGCAATCTTTACAAAGAAAGCATCACGGCAAAGGCCCGCCTTGGCATTGTCAGCATCGCCGCCGGTGGTATAGCTGGGAATGTGAATTGCCCAGATAGGCCACTGACGTGACGCAACCTTCTTCGCCCAAAGGCTTCGTATCCCTCGTTTCGGCCGGGCCGGGTGATCCGGAATTGCTGACACTGAAGGCGGCGCGCCGGCTTGCCCAGGCGGATGTCGTGCTGTTTGACGATCTGGCATCGGGACCGGTGCTGGACCATGCGGGACCGCAGGCGGAACTGGTATCCGTCGGCAAGCGTGCGGGTCGCCCGTCGGCGCGGCAGGATCACGTAAATGCCTTGCTGGTCAGCCATGCACAGGCTGGCCGCCGCGTGGTGCGGCTGAAATCCGGCGATGCGGGTATTTTCGGACGGCTGGAGGAAGAACTGGTCGCCCTGGCCGGGGCCGGTATCGCATTCGAGATCATACCCGGCGTCACCTCTGCCAGCGCGGCGGCGGCGGCGGCTGGTATTCCGCTGACCCGTCGCCTGACCTCGAGGCGGGTGCAATTCGTAACCGGAGCCGATGTCACCGGAGAGCTGCCCCATGATGTCAACTGGGCCGCGCTTGCAGATCCGGCGGTGACGACGGTGGTATTCATGGGGCAGCGCAGCTTTCCGCGCCTGGCCGAGGGGCTGAAGGCCCACGGGTTGTCTGATGATACGCCGGCGCTGTTTGCCGAGGCCGTGGGCCATCCCCATCAACGGCTGGTTCGCACCACGGTTTCGAAACTGGCCGCGATGATGGCCCAGGCCAAGGTGGTGCAACCCGGCATCATTCTCTACGGGCCGCTGGCCTTTGATACGCCGGAATTGCACGGCGGATCCCCGGGCGCGGCACCCGATAGCTAAAATCCCGATTACTTCCTGTGTCGTTTGGGATGCGGATGAATGGCTTGTTAATCTGGCGGGCCTAGGGTCGTGGCGTCACATAGCTTGGGTCCTGTAAACCGATGTTCACCTATCGCCACGTGGTCACGCATGGTGCGGCCACATCACGTTGGCTGATAAATGTAACCGATCTGGTCATCGCACGGGTCGGGGGCGAATATTTCCTGTTCTCGACGACCCATCATGACGGTGGCATCACCAGCTATTCCTTTCGCGATCCCGACAACGCGATCGAGGTTGCGGGGCACCAACCCTATCCCAACGGATTTTCCTATCAGGGCGCACCAGAGCTGTCGCTGCTGGATATTGGCGGGGGCAGCTATCTTCACCTTGGTCAGCTGGGTGGCGCGGAAGGCCTGACATCATATATCGGATCCGACGGTGGCCCCGCCTCGTTTCAGCGCATGTTTCCGACCGCTGTGATCGGCACCAAGCTGACCGCGATGGGTCAGTTCTCTGCCGGCGCGGGCGACTTTGTATATGCGGCACAGGCATCGGATCTGACGCTGAAGATCTACAGCCAGTCCGCGACAGGTGAAATTGCACCTGTGTCCTCGGTTGAACTGCCGTTGTCGGGCGGAATGCCGGGGGCGTCGCTGGATCAGATCATTGATGTCGTGGTTGATGGTCAACGACTGCTGATTGCCCTGTCATCGGGCGGGAATTTCGTGTCGACCCACAAGATCGGCGAGGACGGTGTGCTTGGCGCCGGGGCCATGCATGTATCGGCACAAGGAACCGGATACTCTGTTCCAAATCATGCCGCGACCCTGCAATTCGGCGGGCGGGATTTCCTGGTGGTTTCCGGGGCCTCTTCGTCGTCTCTCAGCGTGTTCAAGCTGTCCCGCGACGGGGCGCTGGAGGTGACCGATCACGTGATCGATGAACTGACAACCCGGTTTCGGTCTGCCACGGCGCTGGAAACGGCGGTCATCGACGGGCGCGGCTTCGTGTTCGCGGGTGGGGCTGATGACGGGCTGTCCGTGTTCAGCCTGTTGCCCGATGGGCGTTTGCTGCATGAGCTGAATATCGTGGACAGCCAGGCAATGTCGCTGGCCAATGTCAGCGATATCGAGGCTGTTGTGTCCGGCGGCAAGATCGGCCTGTTCGTGTCAAGCGCGACGGAAACCGGCGTCACGCAGCTATCGCTCGATCCGGGGCGTATTGGCGACACCGGATTCGCGGCATCGGGAGTGGCGCGCGGTGGCGAGCGCGACGATATGCTGGTTGCCCGTTCCGGCACCACGCGGCTTGACGGCAATGGCGGTGACGACATCCTGGTTCCCGGGGAAGGCGACATCACCATGTCCGGGGGGGCAGGCAATGATGTATTCGTGCTGTCCCGCGCCGGACATATCGTGATCGAAGATTACAACCCCGATCAGGACCGGTTGGACATGTCATTGCTGGGGATGATCCGCAGCACATGGCAACTGAGCTTTCAGCCCCAGTATACCGGCGTCCGGATCAGCTATGCTGGCACTCATGTCGATATCTATACATCGGATGGCCGGTCGTTGACGGCTGGCGATTTCTCCAACGACATGTTTCGCGTGGCCCATTACATGCTACCTGAACTCGATCCCCAGGCCGTATCCGAAGACGATGCCCCCACCACGGTCGGGCGATGGTTGTTTGGCGGCAATGACCCGGACCAACTGCTGGGCAGCCAGGGGCCCGACAACATTCAGGGCAGGGCGGGCAATGACACGATCTCGGGGTCAGGCGGTCACGACAGCATCCGCGGCGATGAAGGTCATGACCAGTTGCGCGGCGGAGATGGTGCTGACCGGATCCTCAGTGGAACCGGTTTCGACACGATTTTCGGCGATTCAGGTCAGGACAGCATCTGGGGCGAGGATGGCGAAGATCTGATTTATGGCGGTCAGGGCGCAGACTGGCTGTTTGGCGGGCTGAACAATGACCGGCTATATGGTGGTGACGGCGCTGACCGGATCTTTGGGGAATCCGGGCATGACACACTGGTCGGTGACGATGGCGATGACTGGCTGGAAGATCTGTCGGGCAACAACAACCTGATCGGCAGCGATGGCGACGATACGCTTGTTGCCGGTGCCGGTCAGGATCTGTTGTTCGGCCAGGCGGGGCGCGATCGTCTTTATGGCGGTGGGGGGCGCGACGAAATATCGGGGGGCGATGGCGATGACCGGCTGTGGGGTCAGGACGGCGCGGATCTGTTGAGGGGCGAAAGCGGGGCGGACACGCTGGACGGGGGGGCAGGAAATGACCGTCTGTTCGGGGGCACCGGAAATGATGACCTGTTCGGCGGAAGCGGGCATGATCTGCTTCAGGATGCCAGCGGTGACAACCGCCTTGACGGCGGTTCGGGGCGCGACACGCTGATTGCGGGAAGTGGGTCCGGCGGGGGGCGCAACCAGCTGAAAGGCGGCGATGGCGACGATCTGCTGACGGGCGGGGCTGGTCATGATTCCCTGTATGGTCAGGATGGTGGCGACCTTCTGCATGGTGGCGGCGGTGACGATTTTCTGGGGGCGGGCACAGGAAATGACACGCTATATGGCAATGATGGCACAGATACGTTGCAGGCCAGTTCCGGGCGCAACCTGTTGCTGGGCGGGCGCGGCTTTGACGTGCTGTTTGGTGGCGATGACAATGACACGCTGCGCGGTGGATATGGGCATGACCAATTGGAGGATATGTCCGGCAACAACCAGCTTTTTGGGGATGACGGGGAAGACCGGCTGACTGCCGGTTCCGGGACCGATTCGCTATATGGCGGAAATGATGACGATCTGCTGAAAGCGGGGGGCGGGAACGATCTTCTGGATGGAGGCGGCGGTAATGACACGCTTTACGGCCAATCGGGCCATGATGTCCTGAAAGGCGGAAGAGGCAGCGATCTGATTGGCGGCGGCGGTGGGAACGACCGGATTCTCGGCGGGTATGGCCACGACACCCTGATCGGCAGCAATGGTCAGGATTGGTTGCAGGATCCGGGCGGCAACAACAGGCTGGAAGGTGGCAGCGGCAATGACACGCTGATTGGCGGCACCGGCAGGGACAAGCTCTATGGCAATTCGGGCCGTGATGAACTCACGGGCGGCAATGGTGATGATACGCTGTTTGGCGGGCGCGGCGATGACCGGATCGATGGCCAGAAACATGATGACAGCCTGGATGGCGGCTATGGGCATGACAAGCTGTTCGGGCGCAGCGGCGAGGACACGTTGTTTGGCCGTTCGGGCGACGATACCTTGCTGGGCGGGGGCGGGCGCGACTGGCTTTATGGCGGGCAGGGCAGGGATGTTTTCAAATATACCGACAAAGGCGACAGCGGCACGGGCAGCAAGTCCGACGTCATTGTGAATTTCGCGCAGGGGCAGGATGTGCTGGACTTGGGGCCGCTTGACCTGCGCTATGTCGGTCAACGCGGGTTCCATGATGATCATCAGCTGCGCTGGCAGCATGTCGGATCGGAAACCCGCATCCAGATTGATCTGGATGGTGACGGGCGGGCCGATATGGTGATCCGGCTGACTGGGCATTACGACCTGTCCGCTGATGATTTCCTGCTTTAGCGATCGGGCATTAATCGCAGCGCAGCCCATCTTGCGGCATCCGCGACCGCCTCATCCGGATCTTCGGTCAATCGTTGCGCGATCGGGCGCAGCCTCTGTTTTCCTGAATTTCCGATTGCATACAGCACATTTCGCACCATGCGATTGCGCCCGATCCGCTTGATCGGACTGCCCGAAAACCTTGTACGGAAGGCGGCATCGTCCAGCTGGGCCAATTCCTCGAGCGGGGGCGCGTGCACGATACCATGGTAGCGCATTTCCTGCCCTTGCTGGGCAAACTTGTTCCATGGACAAACCGCAAGGCAGTCGTCACATCCATAAATTCGATTGCCCATCAAGGCACGCAGTTCGGGATCGACCGGGCCGTGATGCTCAATCGTCAGATAGGAAATGCAACGCCGCGCATCCAGTTGGAACGGCGCGGGGAAGGCCGCTGTGGGGCAGGCGTCCAGACAGGCACGGCATGATCCGCAATGTTCGTGTTCAGGTGGGTCGGGGGGCAAGGCGCAGGTTGTGAAAATGGCCCCCAGAAAGAACCAGCTGCCCAGATCGCGCGACAGAAGATTGGTGTGCTTGCCCTGCCAGCCGAGGCCGGCGGCTTCGGCCAAGGGTTTTTCCATCACGGGCGCGGTGTCCACGAAAACCTTGATCTGTTCTTCGGGGCGATGTTCCAGCAGCCACCGGCCCAGTCGCTTCAGGCGTTTCTTGACGATGTCATGATAGTCGCGCCCCTGTGCATAGACACTGATCGCACCATGATCTGGATGTTTCAGCACCTCCAGCGGATCATGATCCGGGGTGTAAAGTTCGGCCAGCATGATGACCGATTGCGCTTCTGGCCACAGTGCCGCTGGATTGCCGCGCCAATGCGTGCGTTCCGCCATCCAGCCCATTTGACCATGGCGGTTTTCCTGCAGAAATTCTTGCAGGCGCCCGGCCACATGGGGAACGGCGTCGGGCCGCGTGACGCGCATCTTGGCAAACCCCATTTCCTGCGCCTGTGCGTCAAGAACCCGCTTGAATTCATGCAGGTCGGGATCACCTGTCGCCCCGCCAGCAGCTTTGGCGGGGCGGGGGTGCCTATCCGAAGTCGAGTTCGGCATAATGCGGGGCCGGATGGATTCCGGGGACCTGATCGGCCAGAACCGAGCGGAACGCGGGGCGCGACTTGATCGTGGCATACCAGTCGCGCAGCATCTCGGACCGGTCCCAATCCACATCAGAGATATAGTCCAGACAAGAAAAATGCGCCGCCGCCGTGAAATCGGCCAGCGTCAGCGTATTCCCCGCCAGCCATTTGCGCGTTTCCAGAAGGGTTGTCAGATAGTCGACATGTTCCTTGATCGCCCGCAGCCCGTCCTTGACGGCACGGCTGTCTGGATAGCCCGAGCGCATGATCTTTTTCCAGACCCGCTCATTCATGATGGGCTGTGTCACCTCGGTGTTGAACTTGTCGTCGAACCAGGCGCACAGGCGTCGCACCTCGTGGCGTTCCAGCGGCGCCTGGGGCATCAGGGCCGGTGTCGGCACCGCCTCGTCCAGATATTCGACAATGGCCTGGCTTTCGGCCAGCATGTTGCCGCGATACCGCAGCACCGGCAGTTTTCCGGCCGGATTCCGGCGTTTCAGATCGGGCGGGCTTTCCCAATAGCGTTCTTCGACCAGTTCCACCTCGATCTTCTTTTCGGCCAGAACCAGCCGCACCTTCCGGCAGAAGGGCGACAGCATAGAATGGTAAAGTCGCGTGGTCTGCGTATTGTTATTCATCGACTGCTCGAGACCTCATTGTTTCGCAACGCCGCCTTGATAAGCGCGGGCCCCGTCCGTTTCAACTGTGGGCAGGCGCTAGAGGCAATCGGCGCGGCCATCCCGCGCGATCGTCGCGGCACCGTCGGCGATCGATCGCGACCGGCGCGAGGCACGGTTCGGATCGCGCGCCTTGGGTGCGGGCAACACCGCCGCCAGGCGGGCCGCCTGCACCGCCGTAAGATCGGATGGTTCGACGCCGTAATATTCTCGCGCCGCCGCGCGCACACCAAAGATGCCGGGACCGAATTCGGCGACATTCAGGTAAACCTCAAGGATGCGCGATTTGGACCACATGGCTTCGATCAGCGGTGTATAGGCGGTTTCCAGCAGCTTTCGCGGCCAACTGCGGCCCTGCCAAAGAAAGACGTTCTTGGCGGTTTGCTGGCTTATTGTCGACGCCCCCCGGCTGGACCCGGATGCCACGACCTTGCGGATCTCGGCCATGTCAAAGCCCCAATGAAGGCAGAAATTTGCATCCTCTGCGGCCACGACCGAACGGCGCATGACGGGTGAAATATCTTCGATCGTCACCCATGATCGCGACTTGATCGGATATTGACGGGATTCCGCGACAATCGTCCATGTCGTCGGTGGATTGATCAGGCCATACACCGCAACCAGCACCGCCATCAGCGTCAGAACCCGCACAAGAAACCACCGCAACCAGATGAGCAGACGGCGCAGGGGGCGCCAGCGGACTGTCTTCCGTTTGTCGCCCGGCTTCGAGGGCAGGTCGGTCGCCGGTGGGCGGAACAGGGCGCGCAGGATCATGATCGGGATTTCTCATGCGCCGGCACGTTCCGTCAAGGCAATGTATCAGCTGTCCGGGGGATTTCGGCGCGCGCGGCGATTCGCGCCAAGATAGGACCGCAGCCAGACGCCTGCGTCGAACTGCGTCATCGGGCTGGCCCCGAACAGTTGCCGATCCAGTGCCGAGGTGTCGTGGTGCATGCCCGTGCGGGTCTCGTGCAGGTCGATGGCGCGGCGCAGGGCAGGCAGGTCGTTGCGCGCGGCGGCAGTCTTCATGGCCGCGATATGGGGTGAGGGCAGCAGCCGGCGCAGCCATGCCGCCATGCTGTGTGGACGAAACCTGTAGATCAACAAGGTCAAAGAGATCAGGAAGGACAGCAGCGGCACGACGACCAGCCAGGCATTGCGGAAACCTGGGGCCTCGGCCGCGCCGAAATTCGCGCCAAACCCTGCCAAGCCGAAGGGAATCGGCTTCATCGGTGCAACCTCGATCTGGCGGGACATGGTATCGAACCAGGGAAAGCCGAACCCCGGCAGGATTGCGGGTTCACCGGTATGAGGACGCAATTGCCATTCCCATTCCACCCGCGCGACCGGCCCTTCGGAGGTCAGGATGGATTCGCGAATTTCAGGGGCGGTGAAGCTGATCATCCAGGGTTGGCGCAGATCGGGGCGTGGCGGCAGGTAATGGGGCAGCGTGCCAAGTGCCTCGATCGTGACCTTTCGGGTCAGAACCTCGTCTTGCTTCAATTGGCCCGGTTCTGCTGACAATTGGTCAGTCAGGGTCAGGCTGCGGGCGGCAAGCGGCGAATGATCTGCTGGAAACGGCTGAACATTCAGGGTGGTCTGTGGGGCAGGGACAGAAATTTCGGCTCTGCCGCCATCTGCGGTGACATAGGTCAGGTCATGGTGAACCGGCCCGATATGCAGCCGCCCGGCCCGGCGGGGGAAAACCGCGATCTGGCGCTCGAAGATTTGCAGAAGTCGGCCGTTAACACGTTCCTTGTGCCAGTCATCGCGCGCGGTTTGCACCCAGTCATATTCGGGAGAATCGGGGAACTGCATGTCTTCGAGGGAAATCGTCAGGTCATATTCCCCGCGTATCCGCAGCCGGACCATTTCCGACACCACGGGGTTTCCGTGATCATGCAGGATCATCAGGCGGGCGTCCTGCGCTCCGGCCATGCATCCCGGCAGGATCACGATCAGGATCGCGATGAATCTTACCATGGTTCACCCTCGGATGGGCGGATCAGGCCCAGTTGTGCGCGCCGGTCATATTCGGCCCGCAACCGCAGCTTCAGGAATTCGCCGGGGTCGTCACTGATGGTTTGCAACCATATGTCACTGGCGGTGATGCCTTTATTGTCCAGCTTGCGTTCCCATTCGGGTCCGGAGGCATTGGCAAGAAGATCGGCGATGATTGGTGCATCGGTTGTTATCCCGCCGGCCCCTGAAATCCGACCGGGCACGACTGTCTGTCCACGCACCGGGGGATACATCGCCGCGACGATCTGGCGATTGCGGCGCGCCTGTTCATCGGCAGGATCGGCAAAGAGCATGGCGTCGAAATAGGCCACCGACAAGGAGTAATCGCCCGTGGCTGCCAGGCTGAGCCCGCGATTGTAGGTTTGCGAACGGCCGGCGGCGGCGAAGCTGGCATCGGCTTCCTGATAGGCGCCCGCCCGGTATTGCGCGACGCCGCGTGCCGCCGGGTCGTGCAGGATACGGGTCGCGATGCCGTTCCAGCCCGCGCGCAAGGCCAACCGCCCCAGCGCATTTGGCCCTGCGGCCATCAGCATCAGGATCGCCAGCAGCGCAACGAACAGGGCGGATCTCATAGCGGTCTCCGCAGAAGCAGCATCAGCGGGATCAGCGCCAGTGCCGCCAGAAATGGCCCGAGATCGCGATATTGCAGCGCCGTCAGGTCCGCAGCCCGATGAACGGAAGGTCCGGTTGACAGCGCCGCCGCCAGACGCGTTGAATCCCCGGCGGGCAGGACCATGCCATCATTGCGCGTCAGGCGGTCCAGCGCATCGCCGGGTGGAGGGCTGGCACCCGGTGCCGGGTTGACCAGCCGCAGCGCCGAAATGCGCACCGATTGCGCCGCAAGGCGGTCGGCGGCCGCATTGGTGGCCGGATCGACGCCACCGCCATCGGAAATCAGGATCAGATCGCCCTGCGGCACTTGTCGGAACATTGTCGCGGCCATGGCCAGGGCGGCGGCGGGCTGGCTGCCCCGACCGGGGACGGTATCGGCATCAAGCACCGCAAGCAGCGTTTCCAGCGTGGCCGGGTCAGTGGTTGGCGCGGCGGCAAGATAGGCCTCGCCGGTATAGACGATCAACCCGACGGGACGCCCCGCAAGCCCTTGCAACACGCCTGCCGCCGCCAGTTGCGCCACCTTGAGATCCGGTCCTGTGGCGACCGATGCCGACATGTCGATTGCAATCAGCGCCGCGTCACTTTGGGCCAGGACCGGCGTGTCGCCGCGCGGGATGGCGGGGCCGCTCAGGCCGCAAAGCAAGGCCAGAATCGCCAATGGCATGCTTAGCCCCTGCAGCCGCGATTGTCGGGTGTGGATGGCCCCCAGGGCGATCATTGCCTGCAACATGGCTTTGGGCATGACCCGTTCCCATCCGCCTGCGTCGCCGGGATTGTGCCGCCGCGCGATCGCCATCACCGCCAGCGGGAACAGCCCCAACAACCACAAAGGCCGCAAAAGGATCACGTCAGGGTCCATGCCCGCCTCCGAATTTCGGCAAGGATCAGGCAGGCAAGCGCCAGCCCCGCGGGCCATGCCCAATAGGACCGCCAATAGCGCATCGGCGGGCGGGTGGCCGGGTTGGGTTCCAACCTATCCAGCGTGGCGGCGACCCTTTCCAGATCGGCGGTGGACCTGACGCGAAAGCTCTGCCCGTTCGAACGTGCGGCGATTTCGCGAAGGGTGGCGACATCGACGGCATCGCGGGATTGGGGCTGATCTTCCATATCCGCGGGACCAAGGGCAATCGTATGCACGCGTATCCCGTGTTCTGCGGCCAGGGCGGCGGCTTCGGGTGCTGGCACATTGCCCGAGGTATCCACCCCGTCCGACAACAATACGATGACCCGCGTCGGGGCGTCGCTATCGCTCAGGCGGCGCATTGCCAGGCCCAGCCCGTCCGAAATGGCGGTGCCGCGCCCCGAGATGCCGATCTGTGCTTCACGAATGGCGCGGGCGACGGCCTGAACGTCAAAGGTCAGCGGAGCCGCGAAATAGGCGCGTTCGCCAAAGATGACCAGGCCGATCCGGTCGCCACGTCGCGCCGCGACAAATGTCGCGGCCGTTTTCTTGACGGCCTGCAACCGCGTAACCGGCTGATTGTCGAGATGGAAATCCTCTTTCATCATGCTGCCGGACAGATCCAGCGCCAGCACGATGTCACGTCCCGATGCGGGCACGATATCGGTGATCGCTTCGCTGCGCGGCCCCGCCAGGGCAAGAACCAGCGCGATCCATGCCGCAGCATATAACCGGTTCTCTGCGCTGCGAAGCAATGGGCGGGCAGGTGCGGCGGCGCGGTCGATGTGAACCGGTACCCGCAAGGCAGGAAACACCGCTGACGCGCCCCTGTGCCACACACGCAGCAAAAGCGGCAAGGGCAGCAGGATCAGCAGCCATGGCGCGGCAAAGCTCATGCCGGTCTGCGCGATTTGCTGATGATCCTTTCAATCTGATCATCCGTCGGAGCGGGTTCTTTGCCATAGGCTGCGGGGCGCAAACGGTCCGGCAGGTAACCCGTTATTCGTGCAATGGCCAGCAACCGTTCCTGCGGGGGCAGGCCACGCGTCGCACGAATACGGCTTGCGCGTGATGCGTGCCGCCGCAGGAATGGCCGCATGATCACGAAGCATCCCACCGCAGTCAGCATTCCCAGCCCGGCGAGGGCGATGATTTCTTGCCAGCCCGGCGTTGCCATGTCGATTGGAATCCGTGGCGGATGCAGGGCGGCCAGCATTTGTTCATGCGTCACGGCTGCACCTCGCATGGGGTGGCACCAAGGGCGGCAAGCCGGGCGCTCAGTGCCGTCAGATCGGGCTTGTGCAGCCGGACCAACCGTCCTTCGCCATCGCGGCGGATCGCCAGGACACCCTTGGGGGGCATGGTTTCGATCTTGTCCAGCATCAACGCGACGGTCAGCTTGCGGCGGCGCGCCAGCCGGGCCAAGGCAGTTTCGGCCCCCTGCCAACCATGGGGCGAGGTCGCAAGAAAGACCTGTCCGCCGGCCGGCGCGATCCGCGCGGCGGTGGCAAAGGCCTCGCCGGGCGCGGTCTCGGTCTGATTGCCAAGCGCGCGGGTTTGCTGATGCGCCAGAAGATGCGCGATCTTGACCATATGGGCGTCGCCCGACGCGGCCCCAAGATGCGCAAGACCGGCGCCGGATACGGTCAGCACGGCGACGCTGCCACCGCGCCGGATCGCCTGCCAGCCGATCCGGGCCAGCCATCGCGCCGCATGAACCGACCGCAAGGAATGGCCCGTGCCCCAATTCATCGCCGGTCGAAAATCCGCCAACAGCAAGGTAATGTCGTCGCGGTCTTCGTGATGGCTGCGGATATGGGGATGGCCGGTGCGTGCCGTGGCCGCCGGATCGAGGCGGCGGGGGTCATCGCCGGGAACAAAGGCGCGGATCTCTCGCAGATCCATTCCGCTGCCTTGCTGCCGTGCCGCCAGCGCGCCGGGCCGGCGCGTCGCCGGGCGATGGCCGCCATCCGTTTCGGGTTGCTGACGCAAGGCCAGAAGCTCTGTCGCGGTGACGCGGATACCTGTGTCGTCGGGCAGATCGGTCGCAGTTACCACGGGCGCACCTCGCGCAGGATTTCGGCGACCAATGTCCGGCCGTCGCGACCTTCGCTTTCGGCCTGCCATGCCGGAACCAGACGATGGGACAGGGCATCCGCCGCAAGATCCTCGGCGTCGTCGGGCAGTCCGTGATCGCGCCCGTTCAGCCATGCCCGCGCACGCACGGCGCCGGCCAGCGCCAGTGTGCCGCGTGGGGAAACGGGATGCTCGACCCATTGCGACACCGCACCGCCATCGCGGGTCGCCATGACCAGTCGGACAATGAAATCCTTGAGGGCAGGGGCCAGGTGAACCTTGGCGATTTCGACCCGCGCCTGCTTCAACTGTTCGGGGGTGACGAATGCCTCGACCCGAAGGGGGGCCATCGCCTCGGCTTCGATCAGGTCCAGGATGGCGCGCTCTTGCGTGGCGTCGGGCATGTCCAGCCGCAGATGCAACAAAAAGCGGTCAAGCTGTGCCTCGGGCAAGGGAAAGGTGCCTTCGTGTTCAATCGGGTTCTGGGTGGCGACAACCATGAACGGATCGGGCAGGGCACGTGTGACCCCGCCGGTCGTGACCTGCCTTTCGGCCATGGCCTCAAGCAGCGCGGCCTGTACCTTCGGGGGCGCGCGGTTGATTTCATCGACCAGAACAAGGCTGTGAAATACCGGTCCCGCAACGAAATCGAAATCTCCGGTTTCAGGCCGGAAGACCTGGGTGCCGGTCAGGTCCGAGGGCAGCAGGTCGGGGGTGCATTGAATGCGTGCATCGTTTCCCGGAAGATGCGCCGCCAAGTGGTTCACGGCACGGGTCTTGGCAATGCCGGGGGGGCCTTCGATCAGCACATGGCCGCCGGCCAGCAAGGCGATCAGCAGTCGCTCGACCAGAATCTGGTGGCCGATAAGCCCGGCACCGATTTCTTCGCGCATGTGCGTCAGCGCCTGATGGGGTGTGGTCATATCCTTCATCGCGTCCCTCCCTTGTGGCGGGCATCGCTGATGCTGCCGTCACGGGACCATGATGACGCGATCGGCGCAGAAAATCGCCTCCGACTTTGGTTTGGAATTTCATCACATGCAAAACACGAGGTCGGTCACGAAAAACGCGGCCCCGGATGGGGCCGCGTCATGTTCTGTCAACCGGGTCGGGCCTATTCGGCCGGAACGGCGCTGCTTTCGTCGACCGGTACGATCGGATGGCTGAGATGGGGCAGCATTTCCTTGGGGCAAACCTGAAGGAAGTTGGCCTTTTCCTGATCCCAGTCCTGCAGGATCTGTTCTGCCTTGCGCGACATCGTTTCGATCTGGTGGCGTTCGATCAGCGATTTCAGCTCGTTTTCCCAATGCTCTTGGGTGACTGGGCACAGGACCAGCGTTTCGGCGTTGATATAGTCGCGGGCATGGCCCTCTGGATCGTAGAGATAGGCCATGCCGCCGGTCATGCCGGCCCCGAAATTCGCCCCGATCGAGCCAAGGATGACCGCTGTGCCGCCGGTCATGTATTCACAACCGTTGGTGCCGCATCCTTCGATGACGACCTTGGCGCCACTGTTGCGCACTGCGAAACGTTCCCCTGCACGACCTGCCGCGAACAGATGCCCGTCGGTCGCACCGTAAAGCACCGTATTGCCGATGATGGTGTTGTCCTCGGCCTTCAGGGGGCTGGCCATGGGCGGGCGGACCGTGATGGTGCCACCCGACAGACCTTTGCCAACATAATCATTGGCATCGCCCGACACTTCCAGCTTCAGCCCCGGCGCGGCAAAGGCACCCAACGCCTGCCCGGCGCTGCCGGTCAGCCGCACGGTCAAGTGATCGGGCTGCAGCTTGTTCCGCATGCCGAATTTCTGAACGATCATGCTGGATGTGCGCGTGCCGATGGTGCGCAGCGTGTTGCGGACCGCATAGGACAGCTGCATCTTTTCGCCATCGCTGAAGAACCGCTCGGCATCGCGGATGATTTCCGCGTCCAGCGTGTCCATCACCGCGTTGCGCGGCTTGGAGCGGTCATAGACGATCTTGTCCCAGCCATCGACGGTGATCAGTAGCGGGTTCAGGTCCAGATCGTCCAGATGCGCGGCGCCACGGCTGACCTGGGTCAGCAGGTCGGCGCGGCCGATCACCTCGTCAAGGCTGCGCGCCCCGATCGAGGCCAGGATCTCGCGCACTTCCTGGGCATAGAAGGTGATCAGGTTCACGACCTTGTCGGCGCTGCCGGTGAACATCGCGCGCAGCTTTTCATCCTGCGTGCAGACGCCCACGGGGCAGGTGTTCGACTGACACTGGCGGACCATGATGCAGCCCATCGCGATCAGGGCGGCGGTGCCGATGCCGTATTCCTCGGCCCCCATCATCGCGGCCATGACGATGTCGCGACCGGTGCGCAGACCGCCATCGGTGCGTAGCGTGACGCGTTCGCGCAGACGGTTCATCGCCAGAACCTGATGCGCCTCGGTCAGACCCATTTCCCACGGCAGGCCGGCGAATTTCACCGAGGTCGCGGGCGACGCGCCGGTGCCGCCATTATGGCCCGAGATCAGGATCACGTCGGCCTTGGCCTTGGCCACGCCCGCCGCGATCGTGCCGACGCCGCTGGATGCCACCAGCTTGACGGTGATCTTGGCGCGCGGGTTGATCTGCTTGAGGTCGTAGATCAGCTGCGCCAGATCCTCGATCGAGTAGATATCGTGGTGCGGCGGCGGCGAGATCAGCGTCACGCCCTGCGTCGAGTGGCGCAGGCGGGCGATCAGCTTGGTCACCTTCATGCCGGGCAGCTGGCCACCCTCGCCGGGCTTGGCGCCCTGCGCGACCTTGATTTCCAGTTCCTCGCAGGCGTTCAGATATTCGGCGGTGACGCCGAAACGACCCGATGCGACCTGCTTGATCTTGGCGCAGGGGTTGTCGCCATTGGGCAGCGGGTGGCTGTGGGCCGGATCTTCGCCGCCCTCACCGCTGTCGGATTTCGCGCCGATGCGGTTCATCGCGATGTTCAGCGTCATATGCGCCTCGGGCGACAGCGCCCCCAGCGACATGCCCGGCGTCACGAAACGCTTGCGGATCGAGGTGATCGATTCCACTTCCTCGATCGGCACCGGTTTGCCAAGCGGCTTGATGTCCAGAAGGTCGCGGATATGGATCGGCGGGTTTGCACGCATCGTCGCGCTGAACTGTTTCCAGATGTCATAGCTTGCCTTGTCGCAAGCCATCTGCAGCAATTTCATCGTGTTGGCTTCCCAGGCGTGCTTTTCGCCCGAGCGGCGCAGCTTGTAGAAACCACCCACCGGCAGCAGATCGGCGTTGTCGCCGCTGAAGGCCTTTTGGTGGGTCTCCTCCAGCTTGCTTTGCAGGCCGTGCAGGCCGATGCCGCTGATGCGGCTGTGCATGCCGGGGAAATACTCGGCGACCATGGCGCGGGACAGGCCGACAGCTTCGAAATTCAGGCCGCCGCGATAGGACGAAATGACCGAGATGCCCATTTTGGCCATGATTTTCAGCAAACCCGCGTCAATCGCATCGCGATAGCGGCGCATGTTCTCGATCAGCGTGCCGCCCAGCAACCCGCGTTCGATCCGGTCATTGATCGAATCCTGCGCCAGATAGGGATTGACCGTGGTGGCACCGCCACCGATCAACACCGCAAAGTAATGCGGATCGATGCATTCGGCCGAACGCACATTGATCGAACAGAAGGTCCGCAGCCCCTTGCGTGTCAGCCAGGAATGCACCGCGCTGGTTGCAAGGATCATCGGCATCGCAACGCGGCTTTCGTCCTGATGTTCATCGGTCAGGACCAGATGCCCGGCACCCGAGCGCACGGCATCCTCGGCCTCGGCGCGGATTCGCGCCAGATTCTCGCCAAGGGCATCGGCGCCGCTATTGGTGGCAAAGGTGCAATCGATATAGGTGACGGTGTCGCCGAACATCTTGCACATCTCGCCGAATTCACCATTGGCGATGAACGGGCTTTCCAGCGTCAGGATTTCAGTCTGCGAACTGGATTCATCCAGCACGTTCTTCAGGTTGCCAAAGCGCGTCTTCAGCGACATGACCCGCGTTTCACGCAGGCTGTCGATCGGTGGATTGGTCACCTGGCTGAAGTTCTGGCGGAAAAAGTGGCTCATCGGGCGATACTGGTTGGACAGCACCGCGGGGGGCGTGTCGTCACCCATCGAGGCGATTGCCTCTTTGCCGTCTTCGGCCATCGGCGACAGCACGTGTTCCAGCTCTTCCATGGTATAGCCGGCTGCGGTCTGGCGGCGGCGCAGGTCGTCACCTTCGAAGCGATGCTGTTCGGGCAGGTCGCGCATGATGTGGTTCAGGTCGACGACCTTTTCGATCCACTCGCCAAAAGGCTGGCTGCCGGCCAGGCGATCCTTGATCGCCGTGTCGTGATACAGTTTGCCTTCCCACATATCGACGGCGATCATCTGACCCGGACCAAGCGCGCCCTTTTCGCGCACGGAGGATTCGTTGATCGGCACCATGCCCACCTCGGAGCCGGCGATCAGCAGATTGTCTCCGGTCACGACATAGCGCATCGGGCGCAGACCGTTCCGGTCCAGGCCGCCACAGACCCAGCGACCATCGGTCATGGCCAGTGCGGCGGGACCGTCCCATGGTTCCATGACCGAGTTGCAATAGGCATACATGTCCGCCCACGGTTTGGGCATGTCGGTCGTGGCCTTGGACCAGCTTTCCGGTACCAGCATCGTCTTGGTCATCGGCGCGCTGCGGCCCGAACGGACCAGAACCTCGAACACCGAATCCAGCGCGGCGCTGTCCGACGACCCTGCCGGGACGATGGGCTTGATGTCTTCGGCCATGTCGCCAAAGGCACCGCTTGCCATGCGGATCTCGTGGCTTTTCAGCCAGTTCAGGTTGCCTTTCAGCGTATTGATCTCGCCGTTATGGGCCAGCATGCGGAACGGCTGGGCCAGCCACCATTGCGGGAATGTGTTGGTCGAATAGCGCTGGTGATACAGGGCGAAGCTGGATTCGAACCGCTCGTCCTTGAGGTCGGGATAGAATTCCGCGACCTGCTCGGCCAGCATCATGCCCTTGTAGATGATGCTGCGGCAGGACAGCGAACAGAAATAAAGCTGCGTGACCTGCGCGGCAATGGCAGCCTTTTCGATCCGGCGGCGGATGATGTAGAGTTCACGCTCGAACTGGACCTGATCGATGTCCTTTTCGCAACGGATCAGGATCTGTTCGATTTCGGGGCGGGTGGCATTCGCCTTTTCGCCCAGAACAGCGGTGTTCACAGGAACGTGGCGCCAGCCATAGATATAGTGCCCCATCCGCAGAACTTCGGATTCCACGATGGTCCGGCAGGTTTCCTGCTGGGCAAAATTGGTGCGCGGCAGAAAGACCTGGCCAACCGCGATCAGCTTGTTCTGATCGGGTTCGTGTCCGGTGCGCCGCACCTGATCATAGAAAAAGGGAACCGGGATCTGAACATGGATGCCCGCCCCGTCGCCGGTCTTGCCATCGGCGTCCACGGCGCCGCGATGCCAGATCGCCTTCAGCGCGTCGATGCCGTTCTGCACGACCTTTCGGCTGGGTTTGCCGTTCAGGTCAACGACGAAGCCAACGCCGCATGAGGAATGTTCGTCCTCGGCCCGATACAGGCTGTTTTCGGCCATCCAGTCGCGGCGGGCCTGTTCTTCTTGCTGCCAATCCTTGCTCATAGCTGGGCCCTTTCGTGCAGAAGCTGCGTCATCAACTGATCGCAGTCGAATTGTGGTGTTGTCTCGCCAAAGCCGGGCTCTCCGGGAAAGCTGAACAGCACGGGGCTGTCATTTGTTTCCCGACGTTCGCCGGTCCAGTCGCGTTGAATTTCAATGCCGCCGTAAAAGCGGCGCATGGCGCGGTTGATGAATTGCTGCCCTTCGCGGGTGATCAGCACCTCGCCGCTGGCGTCACTGGTGGTCAGCCGGAACTCGGTTTTCTCAAGCTGGATCCCGTCAATGGTGACGGTTTCGCCGGTCAGGATATCTTCGCCGACATGGTGCAGGCGTTCGCCCGTGCCGGACACGGTCCAGAAATCGAAATCGTCGTGTCCGGTTTCGATCAGCGTCGAAAAGCTTGCATGATCGCGGGCCTCTTCGACCAGCATATCCTCAAGCCCGGTATCCGGGTCCGAGCTTTCGATCCAGCGCGTTTCCGAATCGATCCGCGACTGATGCGTCAATCCGTCCTGACCGAACAGCGCACTGCGCTGATGGCCGTCGGGATCGGCGGTGCAGCGATAATATTGACCGACCGAACAGCCGCGATTCTGCACCGTGACCTCCAGGGTGCAGCCCTGAGGTGTGTTGAATGTCGCCGCGTGGCCGGGCAGGGCGGCGGTCGCCGCCCATATCAGCGCCAGAACGGTCCCGGTCCGCGCCCGGGCGGCGCCGGTGCGGCGATCCTGGCGCGGATGGGTGGCGATCTTTGCATGACTTGGCATCATGGCGATCTTACTGGGCTGCGATGCGTGCATCGCCGGTCAGAAAATCGGCGATCGATTCGGCGGCCTCGCGACCATCGCGGATCGCCCAGACAACCAGGCTGGCGCCGCGCACGATGTCACCCACGGCATAGACCCCGGGAAGCGAGGTCCGGTGCGTCTGGAAATCGGCCTTGATGGTGCCCCAGCGGGTGACCTCGAGACCTTCGGTTCCCCAAAGGCGCGGCAGTTCCTCGGGTTCGAAACCAAGCGCCTTGATGACCAGATCGGCGGGCTCGTCGTAATCGGCACCTTCGATCAGTTCGGGCGATTGACGGCCGGTCACATCCGGCTGGCCGAGGCGCATTTTCTGGATACGCACGCTGGCGACCTGATCGACGCCATCGACATCGGCTTCCTGCGCGACGGCGGCTTCGCCGGTGACATGACCGCTGAACGAGCCGGGGGCCGACAGCCAGACGAATTCGACGCCTTCTTCTTCGGCATTCTGCACTTCGCGCTGCGAACCGGGCATGTTGGCGCGGTCGCGACGATACAGGCATTTGACCGATTGCGCGCCCTGACGGATGGCGGTGCGCACGCAGTCCATGGCGGTGTCGCCGCCGCCGATGACGATGACGCGCTTGCCATTGGCGTTCAGTTCGCCGTCGTCGTAATCGGGAACGTCATCGCCGAAATCGACCTTGTTGCTGGCGGTCAGGTAATCGATGGCGCGGACGACGCCGCCGGCATCTGCATTGTCGATGTCCAGATCGCGGGTCTTGTAAACGCCGGTGGCGATCAGCACGGCATCATGCTTGCCGCGGATCGCGTCAAAGCTGATATCCTCGCCGACATTGCAATTCAGCACGAACTCGACACCGCTATCCTCAAGCAGCTTGTTGCGGCGCATGACCACGTCTTTTTCCAGCTTGAAGCCGGGGATGCCATAGGTCAGCAGCCCGCCTGCGCGATCATAGCGGTCATAGATGGTAACCTGAAAGCCCTGGCGGCGCAGCATATCGGCTGCCGCCAGCCCGCCGGGGCCGGCGCCGATGATGCCAACCGATTCCGAGCGTTCTTGCGCCGGCATCGCCGCAGTGACCCAACCCTCTTCCCAGGCGGTATCGGTGATGTATTTCTCGACCGCGCCGATGGTGACGGTGCCGTGGCCGGATTGTTCGATCACGCAATTGCCTTCGCACAACCGGTCCTGTGGGCAAATCCGGCCGCAGATTTCCGGGAATGTGTTGGTGGCCTGACTGACCTTGTATGCCTCTTGCAGGCGGCCTTCGGCGGTCAGGCGCAGCCAGTCGGGGATGTTGTTGTGCAGCGGGCAATGGCTTTGACAATAGGGCACGCCGCACTGGCTGCAACGGCCTGCTTGATCGGCCGCCTTCTGGGCAGCGAATTCGCGGTAAATTTCGTGGAAGTCTTCGCTTCGCTCGGCGGCCGAGCGTTTTTCCGGCATTTCGCGCGGGGTCGATACGAATTTCAACATCTTCTGCGTGGCCATGGCTGCGCAACCTTCCGAACTGTCAGGAACTTCCGAGGTTCGAATAAACGATGCGGCCGGGAATGAAAAGTCAGCCATGCTGACCTTTCTGGCGTTTTTCGCGCTTTGTTGGGACATAAATCGCCCCGACCTCGACTTTTTAGGTCAGCAGTGCTGACTAAAATGCCAGCAGAGCCAGCAAAGCAACGCTTCCGACGATGATCCGCCACCAGGCAAACAGCGCATAGCCATTCTGTGACACATAGCCCAGCAGCCAGCGCACGACGACAATCGCGGTCAGAAAGGCACAGACAAAGCCCACCGCGATGTTGCCAAGCGCCGCCGCATCCAGAATATCGCGATTCTTGTAAAGGTCATAGACAAAGGCGCCCAGCATCGTGGGCATAGACAGGAAAAAGGAAAACTCGGCGGCCGACCGCTTGTCAGCGCCCAGTGTCAGCGCCCCGACGATTGTTGCCCCGGAACGTGACACACCCGGAATCATGGCCAGACATTGGATGAACCCGATCTTGAAGGCCATGGACAGCGGAAAATCCTCGGCCCGGAAATAGCGGGGATTCTTGGCCCAACGGTCGACGAACAGCAAAATTATCCCGCCTAGGATCAGCATCACCGCGATCAGGATGGGCGTTTCAAACAGCACGGTCTTGATGATGTCATGTGCCAGAACGCCAATCACGACGGCCGGAAGGAAGGCCAGCAGGACCGCGGCGATAAAACGGCGCGAGGCAGGATCATGCGGGGCCGACGAAAAAATGGCCCAGAGGCGCGTTGAGTAGACGCCCAGAATGGCCAGAACCGCACCGAGTTGAATGACCACCTCGAACGCGCGTCCGGGCGACTCGAATCCAAGGAACCGTCCAGCAAGCAGGACATGCCCTGTGGATGACACCGGAATAAATTCGGTCAGGCCCTCAAGAAGCCCGAGGACCGCCGCAATAATCGTATTTGGTTCCATTAAAACCCGCGAAGATTCTTGGCCGAATTCTTGATCGCGTCATATTGCCCCGAGGGCCGGAACCGCCACAGGTAATCGTCGATGACCGCTTCGGCCGCGGTTGGTTGAATTCCCAGGTCGCCAAAGCCCTTGGCGTCCGGGTCGGCCACATTATCCTTGGCGAGCAACAGCAATTGGTCGCGCCCAAGGATCTTGTTCTTGAACAGCCCGAAGCTGGCGAACTGCGCGCCGTCCAATACCGCGGCGCCGATGCCTGCAAGCCAGAAGGGCATATTGATGATCAGCCGGCGACGATGGGCCACCCGGAGCGTTTGGGTAACAATCTCGCGCAGGGTCATGACATCGGGGCCGCCCAGTTCGTAAATGCCTGGCTCGGCTTCGCCGGCCGCGCCCATCGCGGCGGCCTGGGCGACATCTTCGACATAGACCGGTTGCATGCGGGAACGGCCCCCGGCAATGGGCATCACCGGCCCCAGCCGGGCAAGGCTGGCAAACCGGTTGTAAAAGTGATCATCGGTGCCGAAGATCACCGATGGGCGCAGCACGATCGCGTCGGGGCGGTGTTGCAGGACCGCAGCTTCGCCGCGCGCCTTGGCGGCGACATAGCGGCTGGCCGATTCCGGATCGACGCCGATCCCCGACAGATGCACGATACGGGCAACGCCCATCTCCGCGGAAATGCGGGCGATATGTTCGGCGCCTTCTTCAAAGACATTGGCAAAGGTGCTTTTGCCTTCAGCGCGTTCGATATTCACACAGTTCACAACGGCGTCCGCCTCGGACATCGCCGCCCGGACCGAGGCTTCGTCACGAATGTTGCACAGCACGGGCACCACCTGTCCGACGGCACCATAGGTGCGGGTGAACAGGGCTTCGTCCGGGCGCCGTACCGCGACCCGCACACGCCATCCGCGTTTGGCCATCAGTCGCGCAACCTGCCGACCGACAAAGCCCGACCCACCAAAGATCGTGACCAGATTCGCCATTGGCTTCTTGCCTCCTTCGTGCAGCATCCAGTCGTTCAATACCCAAGCGCGGGTGCCACGACAAGCCGCAGGCTTAGCCGGCCTTCAGCTCGGCGATCAACGTATCGGCAACGCGATAGGCATTCGCGGCAATCGTCAGGCTGGGATTGCAGCCGTTCGACGTCGGCATGAAGCTTGAATCGGCCACTGTCAGGTTGTCAATTCCATGCACCCGGCAGTTGCGGTCCAGCACGCTGTTGCGCGGGTCGTTGCCGAAGCGCAGTGTTCCGCAGGGATGGGCAAAGTTCAGGTTCGGCATGTGGTTGAAGAAGATGCGCCGGTGCTTTCGGAAGGCCTGCTTCATTTCGCGGCGAAAGGCCGTGCGACGTTCTTTCAGCTCATCATGGATGTGGTATTCGAACTTCAGCTTGTCGGGGTGCGTCGGATCGATCAACACCCGGTTTTCGGCATAGGGCAGATCCTCAAGCACACCGACAAAGATCTTGGCAGGTCCCAGGACCGGCAGGATCCCGTAGGGCAGCGCGCGCAGGACGTGCCGCAGGGGGCGCAGCTTGCGCAGTGCCGAGCGGTCGAACATTTCGTTCAGCGCATAAAGAACCTCGCCATATCCGGCGTCGATTCCCATGGACTGGATCAACCCAAATCGTTGTCCGTCCTTGTGGTACAGGTCGCGCAGGCTGATTGCGCGGCTGGGCGATCTGGACCTGGTGCCGTTGCCCGGCCAGATTGCCAGCATTTCGCTGAGATGGAACATCAGGTTGCGCCCGACCTGATCGCTGCGATTGCCAAGCCCGTCCGGCCACGCCTCGTTCCTGGATTTCAGCATCAGCGAGGGTGATCCAAGGCCGCCAGCGGCAAGGACATAGTGACGCGCCGTGAGGGAAAAGCTTTCTCCGTCCCGATCGCAAATGATCTGGTTGACCCGCTCACCAGCGTCGATGCGGGTCACGTTGCATCGGTCAAGAAGATGCGCGTGCCCGGTTTTCAGCGCCGGAAGAACCCCTGCAGAGCGGCCATCCATCTTGCAGGGGCGCGGGCAGCGCCTGCCGAAACATTGTTGGCAGTCGGGCGGAAATTCCGCCGCGAGATGGGTTTGATAGGGGTTCAGCCCCGCTTTGGAAAATGACGCGCGCAGCGAAGCATCCACCGGCGTCACCCTGCGCGCGGGGCGCAGCTCTGGCGCGTCAATGCCGCCTAGCGGATCGACCTCGCCGCTGATGCGAAAGTTTTTTTCGGCAAGATCGAAATAGCCGCGCATTTCATCATAGCTGACCGGCCAGCCGCCCGTTGGGTGCGGCCGTTCCGACGAATCGTCGAGATCATGCGGCTCCGGGCGTTCAAGCGTTGCGGCGTAAAAGGTCGATGTTCCGCCGACACAGGCGCCGACCATGCCGAACAATTGGGAATCGCGTCCGTCGATCCTGGCTTCCAACGGATAGGGCCAGATGCCTTCGTTCAGGCGATCGGCAGGGTCGGTTGCGCCGGTCTCGACCTCGACGCCGTTGCTGCCGTCCAGGTCGGGGCCCTTGTCCAGCATCAGCACGGAATGTCCCGCCTCTGCGATGCGGCGCGCGGTGCTGCCGCCGCCGATGCCTGTGCCAATGACTATGACATCCCAATCCCGGGAGATAAAATCGTCCAACATTTACTCGTTCCCAACAGCCTGCCAGGCAGGCATACCAATTACTTATGCAGCAATATGATCTAAAATCGCGCGAGATAGTATCTGTCATTTGAGGCAGTTTCAGGCCCGTAGCGGGTTGCGAAGGATTTTTTTGAGGTCGCGTGCAAAAAATATGAAATCTCCCATTGACGCCCCCCGCGACTGCCTTTAGAGACCCCGCCTACACCACCTGCCCAGGTGGCGGAATTGGTAGACGCGCACGGTTCAGGTCCGTGTGCCGCAAGGCGTGGAGGTTCGAGTCCTCTCCTGGGCACCAAAAAACCCGCAGCTCTCCAGAGCTGCGGGTTTTTTGTTTTCTTACAATGACCTGGGCCGTGTTTTTCTTGGGTTTGCCCCGACGTCGTGCGGCCACCCTTCGGGTGAACAATGCGGTTTTTGGTGGAACGTTCCGCCCGTTTCTGGTCAGAGAGGCGGCAGCCAGCCAAAAGCGGACGAAGCGATGAGTATTCATCTATACCAGAACGACCTTCCCGACGATCTTGACCTTGGCTCGGTCGTCGCAATCGATACCGAAACGATGGGCCTGGACCCCAGGCGCGACCGGCTTTGCCTTGTGCAAATGTCGTCGGGTGATGGTGATGCACATCTGGTCCAGATCGAGCGCGGCCAGACCGAGGCCCCGAATCTGTGCCGGATGCTGACCGACCCCAAGGTCGTCAAACTGTTCCATTTCGGCCGCTTTGACATTGCGGCCTTGGAAAATGCCTTTGGGGTGGTGACCTCGCCGGTCTGGTGCACCAAGATCGCATCCAAGATGGTGCGCACCTTTACCGATCGTCATGGGCTGAAATACTTGCTGAACGAGCTTGTCGGCGTCGATATCAGCAAGCAACAGCAGACCAGCGACTGGGGTGCCGATGACCTGACCGATGCACAGCTTGAATACGCGGCATCGGATGTTCTGCATCTGCACAAGCTCAAAGAGGCGTTGGAGGAACGGCTGCGCCGCGAAAACCGCCTTGGCCTTGCGCAGGCCTGTTTCGATTTCCTTCCTGCCCGGGCCCATCTGGACCTGTTGGGCTGGGGGGATGAAAAAGACATCTTTCATCACTAGGTAGCCGCAATGACCACGTATCTCGACACTGCCCTCCGCGTCATCCGGACCGAAGCACAGGGACTGGAACAGCTTGCGCAATCCCTGGGGCCTGAATTTCAGAAGGCGATCGACCTGATCCTTGGGGCCGGGGGGCGTGTGATCGTGTCCGGGATGGGGAAATCCGGCCATATCGCGCGCAAGATTGCGGCGACGCTGGCCTCGACCGGCACGCCCGCGCAATTCGTCCATCCGGCCGAAGCCAGCCATGGCGATCTGGGCATGGTGACCCAATCGGACGTGGCGCTTGTTCTGTCCAACAGTGGCGAAACGCCCGAACTGGCCGATCTGATCGCCCATACGCGGCGCTTTCAGATTCCGCTGATCGGCGTCGCGTCGCGTCCGGCTTCGACCCTGTTGCGGCAATCGGATGTCGCGCTGGTGTTGCCTGCCGCGGAAGAAGCCTGTGGAAACGGGATCGTTCCGACGACCTCGACGACGATGACGCTGGCACTGGGCGATGCACTGGCAATCGCGCTGATGGAGCATCGCCGCTTTACGCCCGAACATTTCCGCACGTTCCACCCGGGGGGCAAGCTGGGTGCATTGCTGGCGAAGGTTGGCGATTTGATGCATGCCGATCTGCCGCTGGTATCCGAAGATACGCCGATGACCGAGGCGCTGCTGGTGATCAGCCAGAAAGGCTATGGGGTTGCCGGGGTCGTCGGCGCGGACGGGCAGCTGACCGGGATCATCACCGATGGTGACTTGCGGCGGCACATGGACGGGCTGCTGGGGCATAAGGCGGGCGAGGTGATGACAGCTTCGCCGCGCGTGATCGAACCCGACGCCCTGGCCGAGGCCGCCCTGGCCGAGATGCAGTCGCGCAAGATCACCTGTCTGTTCGCGGTCGAGAACGGAGTGCCGCGCGGGATCCTGCATATCCACGACTGTCTGCGCGCCGGAATGGTCTGATCGGATGAACCGCACCCGCATCGTCAGATGGTTGCGCGTCCTGCTGCCTTTGGTGGCTCTTGCGATCCTGTCGACGATGTTTCTGTTCTCGCGCCGGCCCGATGGTGATTCCCGCATTCCCTATGCCGAGGTGGATGCACAGCAGATGGCCCGCGAACCTCGCATCGTTGCCCCCGAATTTGCGGGGGTAACCGGCGATGGGGCCGAGGTCACGTTGCGCGCCATGGATGCCACGCCCGCAAGTGATGAACGCGACGCCGCGTTGCAGCAGGTCGTGCTGGACTGGGTTCGCCCCGATGGTCTGGCGGCGCATCTGACCGCCCCCAATGCCGGTGTAGGCGAGGCGTTGATCGCGCTGAGCGGGGGGGTGCAGATGTCCCTGTCCTCGGGTTGGACCCTGTCGGCCCCAGAGGTCGAGGCGGCGACCGATCGGTCCCATCTGGGCGCAAGCAATGGTGTCGTGGCGACGGGGCCTTTTGGAAAAATCACCTCCGAGGATATGGAATTGCACACCAAGCCGACGGAAGGCGGGGCTGCCACGGCGGAAAATCCTGCCGTCTTGAGCTTTTCCGGCGGCGTCCGTCTGCTATACCAACCCTAAGCTAGCGAAGGACCGTGCCATGTTGCGCCCCCTGATCATTGCCCTGCTTCTTGCCGCGGGGCCAGCCGCCGCGCAAAGCGTTGCCTTTGGCGGGATGAAGGCCGACAGTTCGGCGCCTGTCGAAGTTGCGGCTGACAAGCTCGAGGTGGATCAGGCCGATGGCAATGCCGTGTTTTCGGGCAATGTCGTGATTGGTCAGGGCGAGATGCGCCTGTCTGCCGATCGGGTTACCGTGGAATACGCCAATGAAGACCAGTCGCGTATCCGGTCAATGCACGCGGTTGGCAATGTCACCCTGGTGTCAGGATCTGATGCAGCCGAAGCGCGCGAAGCCATCTATCAGGTGGAAAGCGGCGGCGTGATTCTGACCGGGGATGTCGTGCTGGCGCAGGGGAAAAATGTGCTGACAGGTGACCGGATGACCGTTGATCTCGTGAATGGCACCGCGCAGGTCGATGGCCGTGTGCGTTCGATCCTGCAACAGGGCGGCAACTGATGCAGCGCTCGTCAGCACGCAAGGATGGCGCCGGCCTCGAGGTGCATGGGCTGCGCAAGTCGTACCGCAAGCGCCCGGTGATTCACGACGTGTCCGTTTCCTTGAAGCGGGGCGAGGTCGTGGCGCTGCTGGGGCCGAACGGGTCTGGCAAGACCACCTGCTTTTACTGCATCGCCGGGCTTGTGCCCCCCGATGCCGGACAGGTGCTGATCGACAGCCAGGACGCGACGCGCCTGCCGATGTTTCGCCGCGCACGGATGGGAATCGGCTATCTGCCCCAGGAGATGTCGATTTTTCGTGGGCTGTCGGTCGAACAGAACATCATGTCCGTTCTTGAGGTGACCTTGCGCGATCCCCGCCACAGGCGCGACCGGCTAGAGGAATTGCTGGGCGATTTCTCGATCACCCATCTGCGCGGTGCGGCGGCGATGGCGCTGTCGGGCGGAGAACGGCGTCGGGTCGAAATCGCCCGTTGTCTTGCCTCGGATCCCAGCTTTCTGCTTTTGGATGAACCCTTTGCCGGTGTCGATCCGATCGCTGTCGGTGAGATACGCGAACTGGTGCATGCGTTGAAATCGCGGGGGATCGGCGTCCTGATCACCGATCACAACGTGCGCGAAACGCTGGGAATCGTCGACCGCGCCTATATCCTCCATGATGGGCATGTCCTGATGTCGGGGACCACCGCGGAAATCGTTGCCGACCCCAAGGTGCGCGAGGTCTATTTGGGCGAAAGCTTCAATCTGGGCTGATTCCCACCAGGAAATTTGTCACTGTGTTGTGTGTTGCCGTTGACAGATCCGCTTTGCTGTCACCAAATTGAGTTATGCGGGTGCGGTATCACGCCGTGCCCCGCCATCCCCGTTTTCCGCCGCATGCCGGCTGCTTGAACGGGTCGGCGCATGCGGAGACGGGCAACCGAAGAGGAAAGACGATGCGCTACACCATCAGCGGAAAACACATTGATGTTGGCGATGCCCTCATGACACATGTCGAGGCAGAGCTTGGGGACACGGTCACGAAATATTCCCAACGTCCGACCGACGCAACCGTGACATTTTCCCGTGATGCGCATCAATACGTCTGCGATATCGTCGTGCACCTGTCCACCGGGCTGACCGTGCAGGCACGCGGTGCCGCGAATGAGGTCTATGGTGCATTTGAAACCTGCCGGGAAAAGATGGACAAGCAGTTGCGCCGCTACAAGCGGCGCCTGAAAGACCATCACAAGGACCGCTCCGAGCCTGTTGAATTCGGTCAGGCAGGCATGTATGTGCTTGCCGCTGACGAGGCGGATTGGGAATCGCAGGAAAGTGGCCTGCAGCCAATCATCATCGCCGAAATGGAATCCCGTGTGCCGACCTTGTCGGTTGGCGATGCGGTGATGCAGATGGAATTGGCCGGGGCGCCGCTATTGGTGTTCCGCAACGAAAAACATGGCGGCGTGAATGTCGTCCATCGCCGTGATGACGGCAATGTCGGATGGATCGACCCGCGCGGTAACGGCTGAAGCCGATCTGCCACGCCAGGAAACTGCGCCGCCCCCGGATGACCGTCCGGGGGCGCACAGCTTAGGAAAGACGTGTCGCAATGCAACTCAGCGAGATTCTCAAGCCAGAGGCCGTCCGGTCACTTGGACAGGTCACGTCCAAGAAACGGTTGTTTCAGGAACTGGCCGATCTGGCGAACGCGGAATACAAGCTGCCGCAATCCGAGGTTCTGGATGCCCTGCAAGAACGGGAAAGCCTTGGGCCGACCGGTGTCGGGCAGGGGGTCGCCCTGCCGCATGCCCGGCTGCACGGGCTGGATCGTGTCGTCGGGCTGTTCCTGAGGCTTGAAAAGCCGCTGGATTTCGATGCCGTCGACCGGCAACCCGTGGACCTGATCTTTGCGTTGCTTGCACCTGAGACCAGCGGTGTCGACCATCTGAAGGCCCTGGCATTGGTGTCGCGGACATTGCGTGATGCCGACCTGCGCAACAAGCTGAGATCAAACGACAATCAGGCGGCGCTCTATGCCGTGCTGTCCGCCGCGCAGGGAATCAAGGCGGCTTGAAGGTTTAACTTGGTCCGATTCGGCCCTATATTCAGGGTCCACGGCTCTGGAGGAGGGTCCATCATGACCAAGCATATCAGCGATCAACCACGAAACCACGGCGGCCAGCGGCTGCGTGAATTCACCCGTCAGGAACGCCAGGACGGGATGCATCCGGTGATTGCCAGATTGAGGTCGCGTCCACAGATGCGCGGCGATGAAAATCGCAAGACCGCCCAGTTTCTAAGGATCGAGCGCGGCCGTCTGGCATAGCAGGCTGCCTGCCCGCCGGGCTGGCATGGCCCCGATTGCGAGAATGGCCACCGGGGACGTCCCCGGTGGCCATTCTGCTTCATTAACTTCATTAAGCCCGTGGCGGGCTGGTAAGGCCCGTTCAGGAACGGACCAGTGTCTCGTAATCTTCCGCAATGCTGCGCGTGGTCTGGCCGACCTGGAAATGCCAATCGCCGATCTGGCCGACCGGGGTGACCTCGGCTGCGGTGCCGGTCAGGAAGCATTCCTGAAAGCTTTCCAACTCTTCGGGCTTGATGCGGCGCTCATGCACGGTCAGGCCCTTGTCCTTCAGCATCTGGATCACGGTGCGGCGCGTGATTCCGTCAAGGAAACGATCGGCCAGCGGGGTGTGAATCTCGCCATCTTTCAGGAAGAAGATATTCGCGCCGGTCGCTTCGGCCACATAGCCTTCCCAATCCATGAACAGCGCGTCGGAACAACCCTTGGCCTCGGCGGCGTGCTTGGACATGGTGCAGATCATGTAAAGGCCGGCGGCCTTGGCCGCGGTCGGAATTGTTTCCGGGCTGGGGCGTTTCCACTTCGCGACGTCCAGCTTGGCGCCCTGCCATTTCGCATCGCCGTAATAGCTGCCCCATTCCCAGGCGCAGACGGCCATGCGGACCGGGTTTCTCTTGGCCGAGACACCCATGTCTTCACCTGAACCGCGCCAGGCGACAACGCGCACATAGGCGTTTTCAAAGCCGTTGGCCTTGAGGACTGATTCTTTCGCGGCGTCAATTTCCTCGGCCGAATAGGGAATGGGCATGTCCAGCAGGCGACCCGATTCGATCAGGCGCAGCGAATGTTCATGTCCCTTGAAGATCTTGCCGTTATAGCAGCGTTCGCCCTCGAAGACCGAACTGGCGTAGTGCAGCGCGTGGCTCAGAACATGCACCTTCGCGTCGCGCCAGTCGACCAGTTCGCCATCCATCCAGATCTTGCCGTCGCGATCGTCATATGCCGCCGTCATCTTGTTCTCCATCAGGGTCGGGTTTTGCATATCTTGCGCAAGACCGCCCGAATCCGGCCTTTTTGTTGCGCGAAGCTCTTGACGGCTAGCAATCGAATCTTGGAAAGTCAACAACGCTGCCCTATCACGTCGGCAAATTGAAGGAAGGACGTCGAATGCAGAACAAAGCGCGCATCCAGACAATGGTCGGCGAGGATCTGCTGTTTCTGACCGATGACCAGTTGCGGCGTGGCATCGAGGCGATGTTCTTTGCCTATCGCGCGTTTACATCGGATCCGGATCTGATCCTGGCAGAGATGGATTATGGCCGCGCCCATCACCGCGCCCTGCATTTCATTCATCGCAGCCCCGGCCTGAAAGTGACGGCGCTGCTGGCGGTTCTTGGCGTCACCAAGCAATCGCTCAACCGGGTGTTGCGCACATTGGTCGAAGACGGGCTGGTCGAAAGCCGGGTCGGGCGCCGCGACCGGCGGGAACGCCTGCTGTACCTGACCGATTCCGGCACCGCGCTGGAACGGCGTCTGTCCGAGGCACAGCGTGCCAGGATGCGCACGGCCTATCGAAATGCGGGGCCACAGGCCGTTGCTGGGTTTCGCCAGGTTCTGGAAGCGATGATGGACCCCGAGACGCGGGCGCAGTATCAGGCAATGAAGGAATTGCCCGAGCAAGATTGAGGCCCAGCCATGAACAGTCCGGATACCCATATTCTGATTGTTGACGATGATGAACGTATTCGCGCCTTGTTGGGGCGGTTCCTGCGCAAGAACGGCTTTATGGTCACGATGGCGCGCGACGCCGCGCAAGCCAGGCGGCTGTTGGCGGGGTTGGAATTCGACCTGATCGTGCTGGACGTGATGATGCCGGGCGAAGACGGCTTTGCGCTGACATCGGCGTTGCGTCAGAAAATCCAGACACCGATTTTGTTGTTGACCGCGCGCGGCGACATCGAAGATCGGATTACCGGGTTGGAAAGCGGGGCCGACGATTACCTGCCCAAGCCGTTTGAACCACGGGAATTGTTGTTGCGGATCGAGGCGATCCTGCGGCGGATTCCCACGCCCGAGGCCACGCAGCCGAAATTCCTGAATCTTGGCCATCTGCGCTACGACACCGAAAAGGGTGAATTGTGGCAGGGCGACTCGATCATGCGCCTGACCGGCACGGAACAGGCGTTGCTGCGCAAGCTGGCTTCAAGCCGCGGGCAACCGGTCAGTCGTGCCGAGTTGATTGATGACCTGGGGCGCGGTGGCGGCGAAGAAAGCGACAATTCCGAACGCGCGATCGATGTCCAGATGACCCGGCTGCGTCGCAAGATTGAGGCCGACCCGAAAGAGCCCAGATATCTGCAAACCGTTCGCGGAACGGGTTACATGTTGATGGTCGACTGATCTTGTCCGCCGCGGCGAAGCGGCCTAGCTTGGCGTTTCATGAATACTGTTCCGACATATCAGGGTATCGAACTGGATGGCGAAACCGCGTTGGCGCTGCTGCAATGGCAGGCTGAAATGGGCGCGGATGAGGCCATGCTGGATGTTCCGCTGGACCGGTTTGAACTGGCGCCCCGGCAAGGCGGCGCAGCAGCAGCGCCGCCGTTGCAGGCTCAGCCCCCCGCCTCAGCCCGCCCGACCCCGCAATCCGCACAGGACGACGATCTGAAGACGCGGATCGGGCGGGCCGAAACGCTTGCGGCGGCCGCGACGGATCTAGAGGCGCTGGCCATGGCGCAGCAGGAATTTGACGGCATCGAACTGAAGAAAGGTGCGCGAAATTTCTGTTTCGCAGATGGCAACCAGAAAGCGCGCGTGTTGGTTCTGGGCGAAGCGCCGGGCGATGAAGAGGATCGGCAGGGCCGGCCGTTTGTCGGTCAGGCGGGGCAGTTGCTTGACCGGATGTTTGATGCAATCGGTCTGTCGCGCAACGCCGTCGATGCGGAAAAATCGGTGTATATCGCCAATGTGCTGTCGTGGCGTCCGCCGGGGAATCGCGATCCAAGTGACGAGGAAATCGCACTCAGCATGCCGTTTCTGCGCCGCCATGTAGAACTGGTATCACCTGATCTTGTGGTCTTGATGGGCAATGTGCCCTGTCAGGCCGCAATCGGGCGGCGGGGCATCCTGCGTCTGCGCGGGCAATGGACCGAGGCTTTCGGCCGGCCAGCCCTGCCGATGACCCATCCGGCCTATCTGCTGCGCAACCCGATTGCCAAGCGCGAGGCCTGGGCCGATCTGCTTT
This sequence comes from Paracoccus onchidii, assembly GCF_028294535.1. Lineage (GTDB taxonomy): Bacteria > Pseudomonadota > Alphaproteobacteria > Rhodobacterales > Rhodobacteraceae > Paracoccus > Paracoccus onchidii. The sequence goes on from NZ_JAQBIE010000007.1 coordinate 177,216, forward strand.
CGCTGTCCGCGCGGCTGGAATCGCTTTCCGTTTAGGGTTTGTTTCTTCATCATGTGATAGAAGGGGATCAAAAGGATCCGACTTAATCGCATGCGTTTCTTGTTTCGCAGCCTGATGGGGCTGTTCCTCACCTTTCTGACGCTTGGCCTGCTGTTCTTGGCGGGGGTTCACCTGTGGCGAATTGGCAACGCAGATGACGGGGCGGGGCGCGCAGGGCCGGAACGTGCCGAACAGGTGTATACAGCGCGCTTGATGATGGTGACGCCGACGCAGGTGACACCCCTGATGCGGGTGTTTGGCACGGTTGAATCACGCCGACGCCTGGAGTTGCGCGCAGGGTCCAGCGGACAGATCGTCTATCTTGATGCGCAGATGCAGGAAGGCGGTGTTGTCGCTGCCGGTCAGTTGCTGGTGCGGATCGATCCTGCCGCGGCCCAGGCTGCGGTCGACAATCAGCTTGCGGCCCGCGATGATGCTCAAGCGACGCTGCGCGATGCGCGACGCAATGTTCAGGTGGCAGCCGATGATCTGGCCGCGGCCGAGCGGCAGGCCGAATTGCGCCGCGCGGCCGTCGCGCGCCAGGAATCGCTTGCGGCGCGTGGGCTTGGTACCAGCATCGACCGCGAGGCTTCGCAACTTGCCGCGTCATCGGCCGAGCAGGCCGTGATTGCGGGCCGGTCTGCCTTGGCTGCGGCTGAATCATCTGTCACCGCCGCGACCAATGGGTTGCGGCGTGCCGAAATCGACCTTTCCGAAGCCAGGCGCGCCTTGGCTGATACCGAAATCAGGGCCGGGTTTTCGGGCCGGGTGACAAGTGTCACGGCCGTTCAGGGCGGGCTGGTCAGCGTGAACGAGCAGTTGGCTGAAATAATTGATCCTGATGCGCTTGAGGTAAAGGCGCCGTTGTCGCTGGATCAGTTTTCGCGCCTTGCCGGACCGGATGGCGGTTTCAATGGTCGGCCGGCGACGGTCGTTCTGGATGGATCGGCGGGACGCCTGACGGCGCAGGCGCATCTGCACAGGGCAGCCGCTTCGGTTGCCGCAGGCACCACCGGGCGCGTCATCTATGCCAGTATCGATGGCGGGGGCGAAACGATGCGCCCCGGCGATTTCGTCAGTCTCGAAATTTCCGAACCGGTATTGGAGAATGCCTCGGTTCTGCCGGCTTCCGCCGTGGGTTCCGATGGCGCGGTTCTGGTCGTGGGCGACGATGACCGATTGCATGCACAGCCCGTGACCATTTTGCGCCGGCAAGGGGACGACATCATTATCGATGTCGGACCTGGGTTGCGCGATGCCCGTATCGTCGCCGAACGCGCACCCCAGCTTGGGGTGGGAATCCGGGTCCGCGATGCCGCGGCACCTGACCCGAAGCAGGATCAACAGGCCCGCAAGACGCAAGGAAAGGGCAATGGCTGAGGGGCGGGGGATCCTTTCGCTTTTCGTGCGCCACGCGACGTTGGCAAACCTTGTGATGGCAGTGATGGTGATCGGTGGGCTGTATGGCGCGCCAAAGCTGCGGGCGCAGTATTTCCCCGATACCGTGATCCAGGAGGTTGATGTCGAGGTGCGCTGGGATGGTGCCGGCCCCGATGATGTGGACAGGTCCATTGTTGCGGTTCTCGAACCCGCGTTGATGGGGGTCGAAGGGGCCACGCTGACATCATCGCGGGCGGTTCAGGGCGTGGCCCGTATCGAGATCGAGTTCGAGCCGGGCTGGGACATGGCGCGCGCCACCGCCGATGTCGAAACCGCGCTGACCGGTGCCGGTGATCTGCCAGAGGATGCCGAAGAGCCGGAAATAACCCGAAATTCCTGGCGTGACCGCGTTGCGGATGTCGTGATTTCCGGACCCGTGGGCCTGGATCAGCTTGGCCGCATCGCGGATGATTTCATCAACCGCCTGTATGCACGGGGCATCACTCGTCTGACGATCACCGGACTTGCGGCCCCCGAAACGCTTGTCGAGATGCGGGTCGCGGATATGCTGCGCCATGACATTACGCTGGAACAGGTTGCTTCGGTCGTGGCAGCGGCGGCGTCGGTCAGCCCTGCGGGCGAAATAGCATCAGGGGCGTCACGGGTGCGGACCGGTGCCGAAAACCGTGACCCCGCGACGATCGCGGCGCTGTCGCTGACCGCTTTGCCCGATGGCACGCAACTGACCATCGGAGATGTCGCAGATGTGCGGCAATCGGGGATGGATCGAAACACGGCTTATTATGTCGATGGAAACCCGGCCGTCATGGTGCGCGTTCAGCGCAGTGCATCGGGCGATGCGATTGCGATGCAGCAAATCGTTGAAAATGTCGCGGACGAGATGCGTCCCGCCTTGCCAGCCGGCGTCGGGGTCGAGCTGGTGCGCGCCCGGGCAGAACGTATCGCCGCGCGCCTGGAACTGTTGCTGGACAATGCCGCGATCGGACTGGCGCTGGTCGTGGCATTGTTGTTCCTGTTTCTGAACGCCCGAACGGCGTTGTGGGTTGCGATGGGCATTCCCGCCTCGTTGCTGGCCGCGGCGGGGCTGATGTTCGCGACAGGCATGACCCTGAACATGATTTCGCTATTCGCGCTGATCCTGACATTGGGGATCATTGTCGACGACGCGATCGTGGTGGGCGAACACGCCGATTACCGGGCGCGCAAGCTGGGGGAACCGGCGGTGGTTGCGGCCGAACGCGCGGCGGCGCGAATGGCGGCGCCGGTGGTGTCGTCTTCGCTGACGACGATCATTGCCTTTGCGGGGCTGGTCGCGATCGGCGGACGGTTCGGAGATCTGATTGCGGATATTCCGCTGACGGTGATTCTGGTGCTGATCGCCTCGTTGGTCGAATGTTTCCTTGTCTTGCCCAATCACATGTCCCATGCATTGACCCGTTCGGCCCGGCGGAACTGGTATGACCGACCGTCCAAGTTGGTGAATGCGGGCTTGGATCGCTTTGTGCACCGTGTCTTGCGTCCGTTGACGGGCTGGGTGTTGCGTCTGCGCTATCCGGTGCTGGCCGCAACCGTTGCGTTGTTTGCATGGGCGGTGGGCAGTCTGATGTCGGGGCAGGTGCCGTGGCGCTTTTTCAACGCGCCCGAACAGGGCAGCGTGGCGGGTAATTTCGCGATGCTGCCGGGTGCGACCCGCCAGGACACGTTGCGTGTCATGGGATTGGTTCAGGGCGCGGTTGATCGCGTTGCCCTGGACTATGAACATGAATACGGCATCAACCCGGTGACCCATGCAATGACTATGGTGGGCAGCAATTCCGGCCGCCCCCTGCCGGGGGCGGACACAAAGGATGTCGATCTGCTGGGTGCGGTGCAGCTGGAACTGATCGATCCTGATTTCCGCCCCTATTCCAGTTTCGAGTTTGTCTCGGCCTTGCAGCAATCCATGCCACAGGATCCGTTGCTGGAAACGATCAGTTTTCGCGGCTTTCGGTCGGGGCCGGGCGGTGACGCCATTTCCGTTCGCATGACCGGGGGAGAGGCCAAGACCTTGAAAGATGCCGCCGAGGCGTTGAAGGCGCGACTTGCCCGTTATCCCCAGGTTTCGGCGCTGGAAGACAGCATGTCTTATGACAAGGACGAGTTGGCGTTGCAGTTGACACCCCAGGGCGAGGCGCTTGGCTTTACCACCGAAGGATTGGCCCGCGATCTGCGCCAGCGTCTTGGCGGGATCGAGGCGGCGACTTTTCCGGTCGGAACCAGAACAGGTGCGATCCGGGTCGAATTGCCCGAAAGCGAACGCCGCGGCGATTTTCTGGAACGAATGAGGATGCGCACGACCAGCGGGCAATGGGTGCCGCTGATCGATATCGTCACGGTGGGAAGCGATGCCGGGTTTTCGGTCGTGCGCCGCGAAAACGGCGAGCGCATGATTCTGGTCACCGGCGACATTTCGGAAGACGATCCGACAATTGCCGCACAGATCAACATTGCGCTGCAACAGCAGATCATGCCCGAAATCGCGGCCCGGTTCGGCATCAGTTTCGAAACCACCGGATTGGCCGAACAGGAACGCAATTTCCTAAGTGACGCGCTGGCCGGCTTCGCCCTGGCGCTGAGCGGGATATATATGGTGCTGGCCTTCATCTTTTCCAGCTGGAGCCGCCCGCTGGTGGTGATGTCGGTCATTCCTTTCGGCCTGATAGGCGCGGTCTGGGGGCATTACCTGTGGGATCTGCCGCTGTCGATGTTTTCGGTCGTGGGCCTGATCGGGATGTCGGGAATCGTGATCAATGATTCCATCGTGCTGATTTCGACCGTTGACGAATATGCCCGGGATCGTGGCCTTCGCCCGGCGATCGTCGATGCGGTCTGTAACAGGTTTCGCCCGGTTCTGCTGACCACGGCGACGACCGTTCTGGGGCTGGCGCCCTTGCTTTACGAGCGATCGTCACAGGCGCTGTTCCTGAAGCCGACGGTGGTGACGCTGGCTTACGGGCTGGGTTTCGGGATGATCGTCGTGCTGCTGGTGGTGCCTGCCGTCATGGGAATAGGCGCCGATTTCGGGGCGCTGAGAACCGGGTTCAGGCGCGGCTTGCGCAGCCGGGAAATGGCCGGGCCGATGCGCGCAGGGGTGGGGTTGGCCGTTACCACCTTTGCCGTGACGCTGTTGCCGGCAGTGCTGTTTCCAGACGGCACGAATGTCCTGCCCGCCTGGTTCCCGGTTGCGGCATCGGTTCCACGGGCGTTGCTGTGGTATGTGATCGCGCTGGTCGGCGTCACGGCATTCGTCGCCATGCTTATCCTGTCAGGGCGCAGCCCTGCATCTCGGTTGCGTCCTCGCCATCGATCAGGGTGATTGTCAGCCCCGACATGTCCAGATCGAAGGGGCGCGCCTCGGGGGGGACAAGGTCCGCGGTGGCGGTGATGCCTTCGGGCGTCATGTCCAGATGGGCCGTTGACACCCAGATTTCGGGCTGGTCCGGGATCTCGATCGCAGCAGCCTCGACATCGGGTTGCGGCAGGTTGACCACAAGGCGCAGTCCGTCGTCTATCGCGCTGACATGGCAGGGGGGGACGATCCCGGATTTCCGGGGCACATGCCTCAATGCGGCGGTAATGCGTGGGTCGGGTTCGGGCAGAGGCGGGGCGGCTTTCATGACCACATGGGCCGGCACGCAAATATTCTCGCAGACCCCGAAATCCATCGCGACGCGAAGGTCTATGTCGCGGGATGGATGTTGCGGGCTGATGCGAAGGGGCAGGACAAGGCGGTCATGATAACCCAAGGTCATCTCGTCCCCTGAACGGATCGCTTCAGGGGCGGGCCAGTGAACCGTAACCTGCGCCAGATTGTTCGAATCGCTCCAGTCGAAGCTTGGGGGCAGGCCCGTGTCGCCCGGCTGGCGCCAATAGGTTTTCCAGCCTGGTTCCAGAACCAGCTCGATTGCCGCGATGCGGTTCCCGTCCTGATCCAGCCAACCAGGCAGAAGTTGCGCCGAAGTAACGCCGGGCGGCAAATCAGAACCGAGGCAGGCCCCGGCCCCAAACGCAAGACAGAAGGTCGAAAGGATCAATGGTTTCATGAGGGTGGTTTAACCTGCCTGTCGCATCTGAAGAAGTCACATTCACGCGGGGGGCTTGCATCGGGGGCGTTCAGGGTCGATCTTGAGAGAAAAGGAGGCCCGATGAGCAGCCCCGATCACGACGACAAAGTGCAGAACCTGACCGGAAAGGTCCTGATCGCCATGCCCGGTATGACGGATCCGCGTTTTCAACGTGCGGTCGTGTTGGTGTGCGCGCATTCTGACGAAGGTGCCATGGGATTGGTGCTGAACCACCCCTTGCCTGAAATCAAGTTTTCGGAATTGCTGGATCAGTTGGGCATCGATGTTGAAGATGACGCGCGCCATATCGAGGTGCGCTTTGGCGGCCCGGTCGAGCCGGGTCGCGGGTTTGTGCTGCACAGTGTTCCCGAGTATGGCGAAGACCCCGAGGGTCGGTTGCGGATCGGGCGGGCGCTGGCCATGACCACCACACGGGACATACTGGAAGATCTGGCGCGAGGGCAGGGGCCGCAGGATGCCGTGCTTGCGCTTGGCTATGCGGGTTGGGGGCCAGGGCAGATCGAAGATGAGATGCTGGAAAATGGCTGGCTAACCGGAGATGGCATCGAAGAACTGATCTTTGGTGCCGATCATGACGGCAAGTGGCAGCAGGCCTTGCGTGCACAGGGAATTGATCCATCGCTACTATCCGCTGCCGCAGGGCGCGCCTGAAGCAGTGGCAATCAACCTTGCGGCGCCGACGGGCCAGCCCGCCGGCAAGAGATCGTGGTCAGGGGCCATTCGGCCCCTGACGGTGATTGCGCCAGGGTCAGCCTAGCGTGGTCATGAACCTGTCGGATGGGGTGAATATCTCGGCCCCGTCCGCGGTGACGCCGATCGAGTGTTCGAACTGTGCGGAAAGCGATTTGTCGCGTGTGACCGCGGTCCAGTCATCGGCCAGAACCTTGGTTTCCGGGCGTCCCAGATTGACCATCGGTTCGATCGTGAAGAACATGCCTTCTTCCAGCACGGGGCCTTTGCCGGGACGCCCGAAATGCAGCACGTTCGGGGGGGCGTGGAACACACGCCCAAGGCCATGTCCGCAGAAATCACGGACCACCGACATGCGGTGTTTTTCGGCATATTGCTGGATGGCGTGGCCAATATCGCCGAATGTGGCCCCGGGGCGCACCGCCTCGATGCCTTTCATCAACGAGTCATGGGTCACCTGAATGAGCCGCTGCGACTTGATCGAGGGCTTGCCGGCGACATACATGCGGCTGGTATCGCCGAACCAGCCATCGACGATGACGGTCACGTCGATATTCAGGATGTCGCCGTTCTGAAGCAGCTTGTCCCCCGGGATCCCGTGGCAGACGACATGGTTGACGCTGATGCAGCTGGCATGCTGATAGCCGCGATAGCCGATGGTGGCGGATGTCGCGCCCAGTTCCCCGACCCTGCGGGTAATGAAATCATCGAGTTTTCCTGTGCTGGTGCCCGGCTCGACCAAATCGCCGACCTCGTCGAGGATCTGCGCGGCAACTGTGCCAGCCTTTCTCATGCCCGCGAAATCCTGCGGCGCATGAATCCGGATACCTTCCTTGGTGATGCGGCTTTCTTCGTCCATCGCTGATCCTTTCATCTGGGGGCATAGATAGACGTGACCGGCCTCTTGTTCCAGTGCCGTGCAACAGCTTAGAAGAAACCCATGGTATCGGGGGCGAATAATCATGCAATCAGACAATCCCAGCGCAGCGATTCTGGTGATCGGGGACGAGATACTGTCGGGGCGCACCCGCGAAGGAAACGCCCATCACCTGGCGCAGGTTCTGACCGCCACCGGCATCAACCTGTGTGAAATGAGGGTGGTCAGCGACGAACAGGATCAGATCGTCGACGCGGTGCGGGCGCTGGATTCAAGCCTTGGCGGAAAATACGATCTGCTGTTTACCTCGGGCGGAATTGGCCCCACGCATGACGATATAACCGCGGATGCGGTGGCGCTGGCGCATGGAACTTTGGCCGAGGTGAACGATGCGGCGCGGGCAATCCTGCAGGAGCGTTGTGACCGGATGGGGACCGAGCTGACGCCAGGAAGGCTGCGTATGGCGCGTATTCCGATTGGCGCCCGCCTGATCGAGAACGCTGTTTCGGGTGCGCCCGGTTTCTCCATCGGCAATACGCATGTCATGGCCGGGGTTCCCGAAGTCTTTCGCGGGATGGTTGCCTGGCTGATCCCCCAGCTGGCCAGCGGGCGGCCTGTCCAGTCGCAATCGATCGAAGTGCGACGCGGGGAAAGTGAGGTTGCAGAAGATCTGAAACAACTTGCGGCCAGCTTTGCGGATCTGTCTCTGGGATCATATCCGTTCCACGATGAAAAGGGATGGGGCACGAATCTGGTTGTCAGAGGACTGGACCCGGAACGTGTCGAGGCCGCCATGACGGCGTTGAAGCAACGGCTGGCCCTGTGAGGACGGTCGCGATCGAGGCGGCCTGTCGCGCCACATGGCCGGCGCAGACAGTGCAAGAGGTCGGCGGATTCCGCGTCGGGCATGGCGATGGTGGGGGAGATCGGGTCAATTCCGCGCTGTCATTTGGGGCATGGACCGAAACGGACATTCGGGATGTCATCGAATTTCAACGCAGCTGCGGCCAGACAGCCCGGTTTCAGGTGGGCGACGATCAGGTTGATTTGCGCGACAGGCTGATCGCGATGGGCTTTCGGCCATCGCGGGCGACGGTGGTGTTGTGCGCCTATATTGACGGGTTGACGGATCTTGCGCTTCCGCCGGTGACGGCCTTTGATCTGTGGCCTGCATTGGCGATTCAGAATGATATTTGGGCGGCTGCGGGTATAGCAGCAGACCGGCTTGCGGTGATGGGGCGTGCGGCCCAGCCCAAGACGACGATTCTCGGGCGGATGGATGATCGTGCCGCCGGCACGGCCTTCGTGGCAATTGCCGAAGGCATTGCCGTGCTGCATGCGCTTGAGGTTGTGCCAGAGCTGCGCCGCAAGGGGCTGGCGGGCTGGATGGTCCGCCGCGCCGCGTTCTGGGCGGGCGATCGGGGGGCTGATACCCTGGCGTTGGCGGTGACGCGGGGCAATTCTGCGGCATTGGCATGCTATGCGGGCCTCGGCTTTGCCGAGACAGGAGGATACAGCTATTTTACCCGGCCGGAAGAATAGGTGGCTGCTATAGCTTGGTGCGCATCTCCCACAGGTCGGGAAACAGCACCACGTCCAGCATGCGCCGCAAATAGCTGACACCAGAGGTGCCGCCCGACCCCCGTTTGAACCCGATCACACGCTCTACCGTGGTGACGTGGTTAAAGCGCCAGCGGCGGAAATAATCTTCGAAATCGACCAGTTTTTCGGCCAGCTCATACAGTTCCCAATATTGTTCCGGATTGTCATAGATCGCGGCCCATGCGGCATTCACGGCGGGATCGGATTGATGGGGTTGGTCGCGTTGCCCGCGTTCGGGCAGATCAAAGCCCGCATCGCGCACCCGGTCGAGAACCACGTCATATAGCGATGGTCGCGTCAGTTCGGCCTTCAGGGATTCAACCAGATCGGGGCGGTGTGCATGGGGGGGCAGCATGGCGGTATTGCGGTTGCCTGCCACGAATTCGATCATCCTGTATTGATAGGATTGAAAGCCGCTGCTCTGCCCCAGACTTTCGCGAAATTCGGTATATTCGCTGGGGGTCATGGTGCGCAAAACATCCCATGCGGAATTCAGCTGTTCCATGATCCGGGCCACACGGGTCAACATCTTGAACGCGGGGCGCAGATTGCCTGCCGCGATGTTGTCGCGCGCGGCCGAAATCTCATGCAGGGCAAGTTTCATCCACAGTTCGGCGGTCTGATGCTGGATGATGAACAGCATTTCGTCATGCGCCTGCGATCTGGGATGCTGCGCGCTGAGAATCTGGTCCAACCCAAGGTAATCGCCATAGGACATGCGCCCCTGAAACGACATCTGAGCGCCTTCGCCTGCGGGGTCATATGCTTTTGTCACCTGATCCGTCCCTGTTTTCATGGTTGGTCTAGAACCCGATACGCATTCCAAGCATGGTCGCCACCCCGTGTTGGAAGGCATCGGATGAATCGTCATAATCATAGCGGCGCATGCCGAAGAACAGGTCGGTGTTCCAGTTGTCCATGCGCTGAACCGCGGCGATGCCCCAGGACCGGCTGGTCGAACCCGCTTTGACGATCGCACGACCTGAATAGTGGTCGATTGACAGGGCGGTTCTGCCCGCAGAAAACCAATCGCGCTGCAAACCCAGCTTGAGGTAATGATAACGCGCGTCCCGATCTTGCTGGCGAAAGGCCGTTGCCACGGTCAGGCTGAGACCGGTGCCGGGGTCGAGGGCAGACACCGATCCCGAAATGGTTTCGGCATCGCGAAATTTGTCATGGGCATAGGCAAGCCCGGCCGACAGGTTTCGGCCCGCGACATTGCCGCCATAGCTGACCGCAACATCCTGCAGATCACCCTTGTTGTTGTTCACGACATCGGTGCCGTAGGAAACCCTGAACGTGACCCCCTTGGTCGTCGGCGTGTCATAGCGCAGCCGGAACTGGCGCCCCAGACCGTCGAAATTGTTAAAGGCGGCCGCGGTCGAAACATCTGACAACGCGCCTTGCCGCGTGCGGAACAGGCCGCCCCCCATATTGGACACATTCGATGACGCGATCAGGCCGGTGCCCGACAGATCGTGTTCAGATGATCCGTCCGAGGCCATGCTGCCCTGTCCGATCCAGAAACGGCCGCCGCGGGGGCTGGACAGCGACGCCTCGAGCTTGCGGGTTTCGGTTCGATCCGATCCGTCATCGACCCGGCTGGACCCGATCTGGGTCTTTTCTCGTGCTGGACGGGCCAGAAATCCCAGTTCGAAATTGGCGAAAAAGGTCCAGCCGCGATCATAATCGGTCGTCAGGGACAGGCCGGCGCGGCTGACGGCATTGCCATTGGCCACGATCCCGTAATCACTTGTTTCTTCGCCGTCGTCGAAGCGAAGAACACCCTCATTTGCCTGACCATAGAAATTCAGCGATGTGATGTCGCGAAACCTGATCGGCGCGTGTCCAGTGTCGGCTTCGCGTTCTTGCGCATCGGCATTGCCGACAGCCGACAGGGCCAGAAACGCGGCCCCCGCAACCATTCGGATATATGTGACGGGCTGGTGCATATGGACGAAACTGTGCATGAGCATGTCGCGATTGTCACGCCTGACGCGATGATCGGCTCAATCGTCCTGCTTCAGGCGAAAACGTTGGATTTTCCCGGTAAGTGTCTTGGGCAGCGCCGTGGGAAACAGGATCTCTCGCGGGTATTTATAAGGCGCGATCAGAGATTTGACGTGGTTTTGCAGCGTTTCGATCATAGTCTGGTCACTGGTCACACCCGGGGCCAGAACAACATGCGCCTGCACGATCTGTCCGCGTTCGGGATCGGGTGCGCCGATCACCGCGCATTCGACCACATCGGCATGGGCCAGCAGCGCGGCCTCGACATCGGGACCAGCAATATTATAGCCGGCCGAGACGATCATGTCGTCCGACCGGGCGGCAAAGTGAAAGCGTCCGTCCTCGTCCTGCCAGAAGGTGTCGCCGGTCAGGTTCCAGCCGTTCTGGACATAATCGCCCTGCCGCGGGTCATCCAGATAGCGACAGCCGATCGGTCCGATCACCGCAAGGCGGCCCATCTCGCCGCGGGGCAGTTCCTGCCCGTCGGGTCCGACGATCCTGGCGCGATAACCGCCCACGGGCCGCCCGGTGCAGCCCGGACGGCTGTCGTCAAAGCGGTTGGTGATGAAGATATGCAGCATCTCGGTCGCGCCGATCCCGTCCAGCATCGGCTTGCCGGTCTTGTCGTGCCATTCCTGCCAGACCGGCGCGGGCAGGGTCTCGCCCGCGCTGACGGCGGCGCGCAGGCTGGAAAGGTCGGCCCCCTCATCCATCGCGCGCAGCATCACCCGATAGGCGGTGGGCGCGGTGAAACAGATCGTGGCGCGGTGGCGCTGGATGATCTCGATCATGTTGGGCGGCGAGGCGTTTTCCAGCAGCACCGCCGACGCCCCGAAGCGCAGCGGAAACACCGCCAGCCCGCCCAGCCCGAAGGTAAAGGCCAGGGGCGGGCTGCCGACAAAGACATCGTCGGGCGTGACGCCCAGCACCTCTTTGGCATAGCCGTCCGCGATGATCAGGATGTCGCGGTGGAAATGCATCGTCGCCTTCGGCTCGCCCGTGCTGCCGCTGGTGAAACCCAACAGCGCCACATCGTCGCGCCCGGTCCGGACCGCGTCGAATTTCACCGGTTTCGTCAGCGCGGCGCGATCCAGTTCGGCGTCGTGATTGGCGGTGCCGTCAAAACCGACCACCGTTTCCAGAAACGGCGAATCCTTGGCCGCCGCGACCAGCTCATCCATCAGCCGCGTGTCGCACAGCGCATGGGTGATCCGGGCCTTGTCGATGATCTGACCCAGTTCCTTGGCGCGCAGCATCGGCATCGAGTTCACGACGACCGCCCCCGCCTTGGTCGCGGCCAGCCAGCAGGCCACCATCGCCGGGTTGTTGGCCGACCGGATCAGCACCCGGTTGCCGGGCCGGATGTCGTAATCCTCGACCAGCGCATGTGCCAGCCGGTTGGTCCAGTCGGCCAGTTCCTTGTAGGTGCGCGCCCGGCCATTGCCGACCAGTGCATTGCGGTCGCCAAAACCGCGATCGACCATGTTATCGGTCAGTTCGGCCCCGATATTGATCCAGTCGGGATAGTCAAAGCCCGACAGGTCGATCTCGGGCCAGGCCACGTGCGGTGGAAGATTGTCGCGGGTAAAGCTGTCGGTATGTCCGCTTGGTCCCAGTTTCACCATCTTCCACTCCTGTTGATCAGTCCGGAACGACCGCTGTTGCCTCGATCTCGACCTTGGCGCGGTCCTCGACCAGGCCGGCGACCTGAACCAGCGCCATGGCCGGGAAATGACGGCCGATCACCTCGCGATAGGCGGTGCCGACCTCGCGCAGCGCGGACAGGTATTCCTGCTTGTCGGTGACATACCAGGTCAGCCGCACCAGATGTTCGGGCCCCGCGCCGCCCTCGGCCAGAACCGCGACGATGTTTTCCAGAACCTGCCGGACCTGACCGGCGAAATCGTCGGTCCGGAACTGTTGATCGGCGTCCCAGCCGACCAGCCCGCCGGTAAAGATCATCCGGCCACGCGCGGCGATGCCATTGGCATAGCCGACGGCACGTTTCCAATTCGCGGGATGCAGGTGTTCATGCATGATGGGCCTCGAAATGGGGGCGAATATGGGCGGGCCAGGGGGCCGGGCGGAAATCGCGATCCATCCACACCACGGTGGCGCGGGCCTCGATCCGGTCATCGGCGGTCACCAGGAACCGCGCACTCGTGCGGCCCAGATGCTCGACCCGCAGATGCCAATCCAGCCGATCCCCAAGACGCGAGGGTTTGCGGAAATCCACTTCCAGCCGTGCGGTGGGCATGCCGTACCCCTCTGCAATCATCTGCGCGAAGGGATAGCCGACCTCTTCGGCCATGAAATTCTCGACCACGGAATTCACCATCTCGGCGTAGCGCGGATAGAACACGATCCCCGCCGGATCGCAGTGGCAGAATTCGATCGCGATGCTGTGGTGATAGCTCATGCGCCCTCCAGGATGTTGCGGGCGATGATCAGCTTCTGCACATCGCTGGCGCCTTCATAGATGCGCAGGGCGCGGATCTCGCGATACAGGCTTTCGACCATGGTGCCGCGCCGGACGCCGTCGCCGCCCCATAACTGCACCGCCTGATCGATCACCTGCTGCGCGGCCTCGGTCGCATACAGCTTGGCCATCGCCGCCTCGCGGGTGATGCGCGGTGCGCCCATGTCCTTGGTCCAGGCCGCGCGATAGACCAGCAGCGCGGCGGCATCGATCTTCAGCGCCATATCCGCGATATGCCCCTGAACCATCTGCAATTCGGCCATCGGCGCGCCGAACAATTGCCGCTCGCGAACGCGGGTCACGGCCTCGTCCAGCGCCCGCCGTGCAAAGCCAAGCGCGGCGGCCCCGACGGTCGGGCGGAAATGATCCAGAACCGTCATGGCGATGCGAAACCCGGACCCCGCCTCGCCAATCAGCGCGTCCGCGGGCAGCCGCACCCCCTCCAGCCGCAGATGCGCCAGGGGATGCGGCGCCATGACCTCGATCCGCTCGACCACAAGCAGCCCGGGCGTTTCGGCAGGCAGCAGAAAGGCCGACAGCCCCCTTGCCCCTTCGGCTTCACCCGTGCGGGCAAAGATCACATAGACATCCGCGATCCCGCCATTCGATATATAGGTCTTCTCGCCCTCCAGAACCCAGCCATCGCCCTCGCGCCGCGCGGTGGTGGCCGTTCGGGCCACATCCGATCCCGATCCCGGCTCGGTCAGCGCAAAGCCCGAAATCGCCGCGCCGGTCCGCGTGCGTTCCAGCCAGCCGCGCTGGGCAGCTGTGCCGAACAGGGTCACGGCGCCCATCCCCAAACCCTGCATCGCAAAGGCGAAATCCGCCAGCCCGTCATGCCGGGCCAGCGTTTCGCGGATAAGGCACAGGCTGCGAATGTCCAGCACCTCACCGCCCGAGTGCCGCAACCAGCCGCCCGCGCCCAGATCACGCACCAATCCCCGGCAGGCCGCGTCCACATCGCCGTGATCGACCGGGAGCGCCGCCCCGGCCCATTCGTCCAGCGCCGCCGCCAGCTCGCGGTGACGATCCTCGAAAAACGGCCAGTCCAGAAAGCTTCGGTCCATCTTCTTCTTTGTCCAAATACCCAAATGGCGCAGGTCAGTCGCCTTGAAACACCGGTTGTTCCTTCTTGAGGAAGGCGCGGTAGGCCCGTTCGAAATCGCGGGTCTTCATGCAGATTGCCTGGGCCTGCGCCTCGGCTTCGATCGCCTGATCCAGACCCATGTTCCACTCCTGGTTCAGCTGCGTCTTGGTGATGCCATGCGCCCAGACCGGCCCGGCCGCGATGGCGCGTGCCAGTTCCATCGCCGCTGCTTCGACATCCTCGTGCAGACTGTTCCAGAAGCCCCAGCGCTCGCCCTCTTCGGCGCGCAGGACGCGACCGGTATACAGCAATTCGGCGGCGCGGCCCTGACCGATGATGCGGGGCAACATGGCGCAGGCGCCCATGTCGCAGCCCGCCAGACCGACGCGGGTGAACAGGAATGCCGCCTTGGCCGAGGGTGCCGCCAGCCGCAGATCGCTGGCCATGGCCATGATCGCGCCCGCGCCAACACAGATCCCTTCGACCGCGGCGATCACCGGCTTGCCGCAATGGATCATCGCCTTGACCAGCTCACCCGTCATGCGGGTAAAGGCCAGCAGTTCCGGCATTTCCATCGCGACCAGCGGGCCGATGATGTCATGGACATCGCCGCCGGAACAGAAATTGCCGCCATTGCTGGCCAGAACGACCACGTCCACATCCTCGGCATGGGCCAGATCGCGAAAGGTGCGGCCCAGTTCGGCATAGCTGTCGAAGGTCAGCGGGTTCTTGCGTTCGGGGCGGTTCAGGCGGATCACGGCGATGCGGTCGATGACCTGCCAGTGGAAATGCTGCGGCGTCAGGTTCGCCATGCGGATCGGTGTCATTCGCTTCTCCCGGCGCGTGCAAGAATGTCGCGCATCATATCCAGATCGGCCTCGCCCAGGCTGGCGAAGATGGCATCGACCTCGGCCTCGTGGCCGGTCGCCATGGCCTCGAAGGCGGTCAACCCCTCGGGTGTCAGGCGCACGCGAATGCGGCGGCGGTCGCCATCCTCGGCCTCGCGGCGGGCCAGCCCGTCCCTTTCCAGACGGTCCACCACCGCCGTCGCATTCCCGTTCGACACCAGCAGCATCCGCGACAGTTCCGACATCGTGACCCCGTCGCGCCGCCGCCACAGCGCGGCCATCACATCGAAACGCGGCAGGGTGGTGTCATGCTCGCGGCGCAGATAGTCGCGCAGCCGGTTTTCGGCGGCGCGGGTCACGCCCAGCATCCGCACCCAGGTCTTCAGCCGGCGCTTGGACAGATCGTTCATGCGCTTTCCCCCCCGTCCAGCATGATGGCCTGCCCGTTCACGCTGGCCGCCGCGGGCGAGGCCAGCCACAATGCCGTGCCCGTCACCTCGGCGGGCGCGACCAACCGGCCCTGCGGGTTTCGCGCGGTCAGGGATGCAAGCGCCTCGGCCTCGCTGCGGCCGGTCTTTTCGACGATATTGGCGATGCTGCGGCGCGTCATGTCGGTATCCAGAAAGCCGGGGCAGATCGCGTTCACGGTGATGCCTTTTTTCGCCACCTCATGGGCAAGCGACCGCACCAGACCCATCACGCCATGCTTGCTGGCGGCATAGGGCGCGGCATAGGCGGCCCCGCGCAGCCCCGCGATCGAGGCGATGGCGATCAGCCGCCCGCCCGCCTGCATCTGTGCCAGGCCATGCTGAAAGGTCAGGAAGGTGCCGGTCAGATTGGTGGCGATCATGCGCTGCCAGTGGTCCGGATCGACCTTGGCAAAGGGCGCGGCCTCGGCCATCCCGGCATTGGCGATCACGATCTGACAGGGCCCGGCCTGTTCGAACATGGCACGCACCTGATCGGGATTGCCGACATCGCCCGGAACGGCGCGGATGCCATCCGTCGCCACCTGCGCCAGCTTGTCCATGCTGCGCCCCGTGATGACGACCTCGTGCCCGGCGCTGGCAAAGGCGCGGGCCATGTCGGCGCCCGTGCCGCTGCCTCCGCCGGTGATCAGAACGCGGCTCATGCGCGGATCTCTTCGGCCTGACGCTCGGCCAGGCGGCGGGCCTGATCGCGCCCGGCCAGATAGGGCAGAGGCCATTCCGTCGCCTCATCGCCAAGCGCGACGGCGGCATGCAACGTCCAGTAGGGATCGGCCAGATGCGGGCGTGCCAGACAGACCAGATCGGCCCGCCCCGCCATCAGGATCGAATTCACGTGATCGGGCTCATAGATATTGCCGACGGCCATGGTCGCGATCCCGGCCTCGTTGCGGATGCGGTCGGAAAACGGCGTCTGGAACATGCGGCCATAGACGGGGCGCGCGTCGGGGGTCGTCTGTCCGGCGGAGACGTCGATGATATCGGCCCCGGCCTCGCGGAACATGCGGGCAATCTGCACGGCCTCTTCGGGGGTGACGCCGTGATCGCCGATCCAGTCATTGGCGCTGATCCTGACCGAGATCGGTTTTCCCTGCGGCCATGCCGCGCGCATGGCGGCAAACACCTCCAACGGCCAGCGCATGCGATTGTCCAGCGAACCGCCATAATCGTCCCCGCGCCGGTTCGACACCGGCGAGATGAAGCTGCTGATCAGATAGCCATGGGCGGCGTGCAGTTCGATCATGTCGAACCCGGCGCGTTCGGCCATCCGGGTCGCGGCGACGAATTCGTCGCGGACCTGATCCATCTGCGCCCGTGTCATTTCCTGCGGCACGGCGTTTCCCGCCGACCACGGCAGGGCCGAGGCCGACATGATCGGCCAGTTCCCATCCGGCAGCGGCTGGTCCATGCCCTGCCAACCGATGCGGGTGCTGCCCTTGCGGCCCGAGTGGCCGATCTGACAGCAGATGCGGGCATCGGTTTCCTGATGCACGAAATCGGTGATCTCGCGCCAGGCGGTTTCATGCTCGGGGGCATAGAGACCGGGGCAACCGGGGGTGATGCGGCCTTCGGGCGACACGCAGGTCATCTCGGTATAGACCAGCCCCGCGCCGCCCTTGGCGCGTTCGCCGTAATGAACCAGATGCCAGTTCGTCGGCCTGCCCTCGACCGCCTTGTATTGGGCCATGGGCGATACGACGATGCGGTTCTTCAGTGTCATGTCG
This sequence comes from Paracoccus onchidii, assembly GCF_028294535.1. Classification (GTDB taxonomy): domain Bacteria; phylum Pseudomonadota; class Alphaproteobacteria; order Rhodobacterales; family Rhodobacteraceae; genus Paracoccus; species Paracoccus onchidii. The sequence continues at coordinate 194,585 of NZ_JAQBIE010000007.1, forward strand.
CGCAACCGATAGGGCGCGAACATCGGCGCGCGCCCGGCCTGGCCTCCTGCCTGCTGCTGAAACCAGTCCTCGGCCCGGCGCACCCAGTCGGGATCGCGCAGGCGCAGGTTTTCATGGCTGATCCGCTGGCTGCGCGTCAGCAGCGAATAGGTGAACTGGATCGGGTGCAGGTCGAAATAACGCTCGACCTCTTCGAACCATTCAAGGCTGTTGCGCGCCGCCGATTGCAGGCGCAGCACCTCGAGCCGGCGTTCTTCCTGATAGCGGGCGAAAGCGCCCTCCATCGTGGGTTCGGAATGCAGGTATTCGGCCAGCGCGATTGCGCTGTCAAAGGCCAGCCGCGTGCCCGAGCCGATGGAAAAATGCCCCGTCGCCGCCGCATCGCCCATCAGCACGACATTGTCCTTGTACCAGCGGTCGCAGATCACGCGGGGAAAGTTCATCCACACCGCCGAGCCGCGCAGATGTGCCGCGTTCGACATCAGGTCATGCCCGCCCAGATGATCGGCAAAGACGGATCGGCAGGTCTCGACGATCTGGTCCTTGCTCATCCCTTCAAAGCCAAAGCTGTCCCAGGTCTGCTGGCTGCATTCGACGATGAAGGTCGCGGTGTCGTTGTCGAACTGGTAGACATGCGCCCACAGCCAGCCATGTTCGGTGCGTTCGAAGATGAAGGTGAAGGCGTCGTTGAATTTCTGGTGGGTGCCCAGCCAGATGAACTTGCACAGGCGCATGTCGATATCGGGCTTGAACACATCCTGATATTCGCTGCGGACCTTGCTGTTCAGACCGTCCGAGGCAACGACCAGATCGTAATCCGCGGCATAGCTTTCGGCGCTGCCGAATTCGGTTTCAAACCGCATGTCCACGCCCAGTTCGCGGGCGCGATCCTGCAGCAGGGTCAGCATCTTCTTGCGTCCGATCCCGGCAAAGCCATGCCCGCCCGACACGTCGCGATGGCCGTCGCGGATCACGGCGATATCGTCCCAGTAGATGAAATTGTCGCGGATCGCCTGCGTCGATTGCGGATCGTTGCGCTGCATCCGTTCCAGCGCGTCATCCGACAGCACGACGCCCCAGCCGAAGGTGTCATTGGCCCGGTTGCGTTCCAGCACCGTGACCTGATGCGCGGGGTCGCGCAGCTTCATCGAGATCGCGAAATACAGACCCGCAGGCCCACCGCCGAGGCACAGAATCTTCATGTCATCTTACCTCCTGTCGGGTGCAGGCTGACATGACCGGTTATTTATTTCAAGTTTAAAGTTTCTTGGCGCAGCGCATCGGCGATCAGGGCGGGCACGTCGGGCGCAAGTCCGATCGGGTCCAGACGCGGGCCGGTGAAGCCCGCCTGATCCAGCGCCTGCGGCAGATCGTCGGTCACATGCTCGGCCCGCAGCGCGAAGAAAGGCAGGCTGACCGCGCGGCTCAGGTCGCGGGCGGCATCGGCGATGAAGGGTTCCTGTTCGACAAAGCCGGTCACCACGCGGGCGAATTGCGGCGCGATCAGATCGGCCAGCGCCGAGGTGATGTTGAAGCTGGCCTGCGACCGGCCCGAGCCATGCGCCGACAACAGCAATGTCGTGTCACGGGTGGCCCAACCCTGTTCGGTGGCGGCCTGATGGGCAAGCCGGATGATTAGCGGCGGCAATCCCGGATCCGTGCCGAAGGGGCGCATGATGCGGGCCTTCGGGGCCCCGGCCTCGGCCAGTTTGCGCGGCAGCTGCGTACCGGTGAACCAGCCTTCGGCCATGAACATCGGGTAGATCAGGCTGTGATCGTCGCAGGCGGCGGCCAGCGCGCCCGGCATGGCCAGCGTCGCGCCAAGAACCTGGCAGCCCGGGTCATGGGCCGCGACCTTGGCGGCCAGATCGCGGATTGCCTGTTCCTGCGGTTCGGGATCGCCGGGCTGCCCGTGGGATACGATGACGGCGCGCATCAGTCCTCGCGGAAAAACCGGGCGAAGGCTTCGGGCATCTGGAATTCCGCCAGGGCCTTGGCGCGCCCGTCGGCCGACATCTTGCGGGCGGTCTTTTCGATGATGCGGGGCATCTTCTCGTCGGGCTGTTCGGCCATGAAATCGCCCAGATACCAGCGGATGAAGGTGAAGCAGATCACATCTTCCAGGGCCTGCACCTCGGAGTCGCGCTTCAGGCCCTGCTTGGTCAGCATCTTGCGGACCTGATCGATGTCTTCGCCGTCATAGCCCGCCTCTTCCATGATACCGGAAATGCGCTTGGCATGGCGACGCCCCTGTTCGGTGCGCCATTGCAGATATCCGGCGCGGTCCATCGGATATGAATCGCGTGGCAGCAACCAGCGTTCGACATGCTGTCCGCGGCAGGCGATTCGTAGCGCGTCACTGGCGTTCGGGAACAGGCGTTGTTGTTCAGCGGTCATGCGCTGGCCATAAAGCAGGTTGGCGGGCGTGCCGTGTTCCTGTCGTGGGTCCTTGGCGTTGGCGTCGTCTATCGCGGTGAAGGCCTTGTCGAGGCGGGTGGTCATGGGCAATCTCCGGTTTTCCTGCAGTTTCACCTGTTGGCATGGTCGGGGGCAAGCGGGTATCGATGAAACATGGGTGATTGGCTGATCTATTTTCTGTCCTGGATCTGCTTTCTGGGTGCGCATGTCATGCCGGCCCGTCCGCATGTCCGGGGCAGGTTGATCGCGATATTGGGCCGGCGCGGCTATCTGATCGGGTTCAGCATACTGTCCCTGATCCTGCTGATATGGCTGATCCGTGCAGCGGGTGCCGTTGATCGGGTCATGTTGTGGGATTCAGGTGTCGCGGGGCGCTGGCTGATCAATATGATCATGCCGGTCGCGATCCTGACCGGGGCTTTGTCGGTGGGCATGGCGGGGCTGGTTGCGGCCTTCGCGATCTGGGCAGCTGCGCATTTGATTGCCAATGGAGACCTGGCGCATGTGATGCTGTTTGCCGGCATGTTGGCCTTTGCGTTGGCCGGGATCAGGCGAACGGGGCTGCCCAATGCGTTTCGGGTCACGCGGTGGCGCCTGTTGGCTGTGCCGGTGCTGTGGGTCGTGCTGATTGGCTTGCACCCCCTGGTGGTGGGGGTTTCACCCTTGCCCTAGGGCGGGCGCGACGATCAGATCAGCCTGAACGGGTCGGGGATGGCGTCATGCCCTTCAAGGATCAGGTCCGCCATGACCGTCGCGATTCCGGGGGCCATGCCAAACCCGATCTTGAATCCGCCATTGGCCACGAAATGATTGGCCTTGCCGGGCCAGTGTCCCAACAGCGGAGCACGGGATTTGGCGCGCGGTCGCAGTCCGGCCCATCGGTCGATGACCTGACACCCTTGCAGTTGCGGGCAGATCGCATGGGCTCGGGCGATGATGCCGTCAAGCAGGGCATCGGGGGCATCATGTTCGAAATCATTTTCCGAAGTCGAGCCGATCGCCGTCGTGCCATCGGCATGAGGCACGATATGCAAGCTGTCGGCAAAGACCTGTGGCGCAGAAGGGGCCGAAAACCTGATCAGGGCCGATTGTCCCTTGATGCCCTTGCCGACCTGTCGGTTTAGGTGATGGCCCAGGTCGGCCAAACCGCCGGCCCCGGTCGCCCACAAGGTCGGGCCGCTGGTCTGGCCGGGTTGCATCGGCGTGTTTTCCACGATTTCTCCGCCTGCCTTCGTAATCGCCCCGGCCAGCGCGCGCAACGCGGCGCGGGGCGCGATCCGTGCGGTCAGGCCGTCGCGCAGCCACAGGCCCGATGGGCTGATTGGCGCCAGCGGTGTTTCGGGGTCGTCGGTCACCTGCATTGGCATCGTCGCGGGCCAACGCGCGCTCGCGGCCCGGATGCGGTCCTGCATTCGGTCCGCGCTGGTCTTGTCTGGCAGTGGTTGCAGACGCCCGGTGCGCCCAAACCCAGTCGCAATCCCCGAGCGATGCTCGATCTCGGTCCAGAAACTGTCGGCGGCCAACAGGCTTTCCAGTTGAAACGCCTTTTTGGGGTTCCAGTTGTCGGGTACATGAGGGGCCAGCGCACCGACATGCCCGCCCGAAGACCCTGCGCCGATGCCCTGCGCCTCGAATACACGGACCTTGTGGCCGCGTCGGGCGATTTCCCATGCGCAGGTCAAACCAAAGATCCCTGCGCCGATGATGGTTACACTTGCCAAGCAGGACGCCTTTCCCATAGCACAGCCTGATGGGCGATCTAACCGAGAATACGCAGGCGGACCAGCCACAGTTGACCTGGCGCGATGGCGCCGTGCCGGTTTCGGTGCGGTTCGACGATCCGTATTTCAGCCTGTCGGGCGGATTGGCGGAAACGCGGCATGTCTTTCTGGACGGCAATGACCTGCCAGCGCGATTGCATGCGGGGTTTCATGTGGCCGAACTTGGGTTCGGGACTGGCCTGAATTGTCTTGCACTGGCATCTGTCGCGCAGGTTCCCGTCGTGATGACCAGCTTCGAAGCCTATCCGATGGATGTTGCGCAACTGACGCAGGCTCATGGCGCCTTTCCCGGTTTCGCGGCGCTTTCGGCGCAATTGCGTCAGGGATGGGGGCAGCCCTGCATTCAGGTCGGGCATGTCCAGCTGCGATTGCAGATCGGGGATGTGCGCCAGACATTGCCGCAATGGGACGGTCAGGCCGATGCATGGTTTCTGGACGGGTTTTCGCCGGCCAAGAACCCCGAGATGTGGGCCCCCGAGATCATGGCACAGGTCGCAACCCACAGCGCATCGGGGGCGACATTCGCAACCTATACCGCCGCAGGGCATGTGCGCAGGGCGCTGTCCGATGCCGGGTTCGAGGTTGAGCGTCGCAAGGGTTTCGGGTCAAAACGCCACATGTCGGTCGGGCGTCTGGCCGGTGGCGGGCCTAGCGTCTGACGCGCGGAATGCGGGTTGGGGAATAGGTCGCCGCCGCATGGGGTGGATGCCCATGCGTTGCCGCCCAGAAGGTCGGGCCGCCACGTCTGAGAAACACGGGCAGACAAAGAACGGCCCCGGCGACAAACCCGCCGGCATGGGCCCAATAGGCAACCCCGCCCTCGGAACCGACCATGCTGAAGCCGCCGAACAGCTGCAGGCACAGCCACAATCCCAGCACGATCCAGGCGGGCAGGGTGAAAACCTTGAAGAAAATAATGAAAATGGCGACGATATCGACGCGTGCACGTGGAAACATCAGCAGGTATCCCCCCATGACACCTGCGATCGCCCCCGAAGCGCCGACCATCGGAATCGTCGACATCGGCGCGGCGGCGATCTGGGCGGCGGCGGCCAGCAGGCCAGCCGTCAGGTAGAACAGCAAGAACCCGCCATGGCCCATCTGGTCTTCCAGATTGTCACCAAAGATCCACAGGAACAGCATGTTCCCGCCCAGATGCATCAATCCGGCATGCAGGAACATATGGCTGAACAGACCCCAGAGATATTCGCCATGCATCACCGCCACAGGATAGAGGGCCAGTCTTGCCCACAGTTCCTGTCCGCCGCCATTGCCCGGCAGGGTCAGCAGATACATGATGATATTCGCCGCGATCAACATCCATGTGACATAGGGTTTGCGCAGCGATGGATTGTGATCGCGAATGGGAAACATCAGGGCCAGTTCCTAACAAGGGCGTGTATCTATGGCGCCAATCCTGGCCCGGTTTGTCAAACGTGACCATCACCTTTCCTCGTCGGGGGTGCAAGCCGCGCCGGGTGTGCGTCCCAGCGGCGATGCCCCCGATGCGTGACCGAAATGCGACAGCTTGGCTGGCTTTCATGGCAAACTTGGGTCAAAGCGGCTATATGGCAGCTTTGATGCGTATGGCCACGGCTTTGAGGCATTGTTCGGGGCCGTTACGCGCGATGTGTTGCGATTTTGGGAACGCTGGTGGCGTTTCATGACGATTGGCAAGGATGTTTGCATGACGCAGGGAAATCGGATCGTGGTGATCCTGGGCTCGATCCGCGAAGGGCGGATCAATGACCGTGTGGCCGCATGGGTGACAGCACAGCTTGCGGGTCACGGTTTCGAACCTGAAATCCTCGATCCCGCCGATCCTGAACTGTTGCAGGTGCAGACCGGGGATCCGCAGGCCATCCGGCGCCTCTGCGCCAGAATGGACGGGGCGGATGGTTTTGTGATTGTCACGCCCGAATATAACCACGCTGAACCCGGGCATCTGAAGACGCTGATAGATTCCGTGACCGCGCAATGGTGGGCCAGGCCGGTCGGTCTGGTTGGATATGGGGGTATTTCGGGCGGCTTGCGCGCGATCGAAGCCCTTCGGGTCATTCTGGCAGAACTGCACACCGTGACCATTCGCGATACGCTCAGCTTCGCATCGCCTTGGCGACGCTTTGACGAATTGGGCCGGTTGACCGACCCCGATGATCGCGCAGCGGCCGAGGCGGCCATGGCCGTGTTCGCGCATCGCTTGCGCTGGTGGACCGACACCCTGGCGGATGCCCGCGTGGCGCGGCCCTATGACCGCCCCGAACCCGAAAAATCAGAGGGCTGAGATGGATCGTCTGTTGCTGGACCCCCGCGCATGGGGGCTGATGTTTGCGGCCATGCTGACAATCATGTCCAATGCCACCATCACACCGTCGCTGCCGGGGCTGGAGGCGCGGTTTGCGGATGACCCGCTGGCCCCCATGCTGACCCGGTTGCTGATTACCGCACCCTCGCTGCTGGTTGCGATCGTTGCCCCCTTTGCGGGCGGGCTGACGGATCGGCTTGGGCGGCGCAAGCCGCTGTTGGTGGGGCTGATCATCTATGCGGTTGCAGGTACGGCGGGGCTGTATCTGAACTCGATCGAGGCGATCCTGGCCAGCCGGCTGTTTCTGGGCCTGGGCGTGGCCGCGATCATGACATCGCAGGCGGCGCTGGTCGGCGACTATTTCGAAGGACCGGCGCGTGGACGATTGCTGGGCTATCAGATGGCCGCGACCAATCTGGGCGGCCTGATCTTTGTGACAACGGCAGGGGTGCTGGCATCCTGGGATGCGCGGTTGCCATTCGCGATCTATGGCCTTGCGGCGCTGCTGTTGCCGTTTCTGGCGGCGGTTCTGCCCGAACCTGTGCGCGATGCGGACGGGGGCGCGGCCCATGCCGGGCAAGACGATGCCGAACCCGGCTGGCAGGCCACCGTTGCCATCATGTCAATTGCGGCGGGGCTGACCTTTGTCATCTTCTACGCGGTGCCGACGCAGGTGCCGTATCATTTGCAGGCCGAAGGCATGACCGATCCGCGCGCGGCAGGTCTTGTCATGGGGGCCATGATGTTGGCCGCAGCGTTGATGTCGGTGATTTCGGGGTGGATCAGGCCGTGGCTGGGCCGTATCGGCACGCCGGTCACAGGGTATCTGTCACTGGCCATCGGCTTTCTGTTGTTGTCTCTGGGGCATTCGCTGCCGGTTGCCATGCTGTCCACCGCGTTTATCGGCACCGGACTGGGCCTGTGCATGCCCACCTTTATTACCACGGCCTTGAATGTGACTCCGGCCCGGCATCGCGGGTTGGTGTCCGGGCTGGTGACAGCAGCAATTTTTCTGGGTCAGTTCCTCTCGCCTCTGGCATCACAGCCATTGGTTTCCCATTTGGGGTATTCGGGCGCCTTCAGTGTGGGCGCGATGGGCTATGTCGCGCTGGCGTTGTTGCTGGCCGTGACGCTGCGGCGGCGGCCGCAACCCGGGAACAAATCGCTGCTCGTCCCGACGCCTCCGGCGCAGCATAAATAGAACGAGGAACCGGAAATATGGCCGGAATCATCGAAATCGACAATCTGTCGAAACAATATGGCAGCGGCACCAAAGCCCTGAGCAATGTCAGCATGTCCATCGAAGAGGGCGAGATCATCGCCCTGCTTGGCCCCAATGGCGCCGGCAAGACCACGCTGATTTCGATCATCTGCGGTCTGGTCGAAGCCAGCAGCGGGTCGGTCAGCGTCGGCGGGCATGATTTGCGCAAGGAATGGCGCGCCGCCCGCAAGTTGATTGGGCTTGTGCCTCAGGAAATCGCGCTTGAACCCTTTGAGAAAGTCATCAATTGCGTGCGCTTTACACGCGGCCTTTATGGCGAAAAGCCCGACGAGGCCTATATCGAGCAGGTTTTGCGCAGCCTGGCCCTGTGGGACAAGCGCGATGCCGCGACCCGCGAATTGTCGGGCGGCATGAAGCGTCGTGTGCTGATCGCAAAGGCGCTGTCCCATCGCCCCAAGGTGCTGTTCCTGGACGAGCCGACCGCGGGGGTCGATGTCGCCCTGCGCCGCGAGATGTGGCAGGTCGTCGAACAGCTGCGCAAGGATGGGGTGACCATCATCCTGACAACGCATTATCTGGAAGAGGCCGAGGAAATGGCCGACCGGATCGGGGTTATCAATCACGGCCAGCTGCTTTTGGTGAAATCCAAGGATGAGCTGATGGGGGAATTCGGCAAGAAGACCCTGACCATCGAAGTCGATGCCCCTCTGGAGGCGATTCCGTCGGGCCTGGCGGGACGCGGGCTGGTTCTGTCACAGGACGGCAGTTGCATCAGCTATGAATATGATACCCGCGCCGAACGTACCGGCATCGCACGCCTGCTGGGGGATCTTGCCACGAACGGGATCACCGTCCGCGATGTGTCGACGCGCCAATCCAGCCTGGAAGAAGTTTTCATGTCGCTGGTCGAAAGCGACAAATCGGAGGACGCGGCATGAATGCGTCAATCAACTGGCCCGGGGTCTGGGCGATCTTTCACCACGAAATGATGCGCTTTTTCCGCACGATCTGGCAGTCGATGGCATCGCCGGTGGTGTCGACGGTGCTGTATTTCGTGGTCTTCGGTGCCGCGATTGGCGGGCGCATCCAATCCGTGGAGGGTGTTCCCTATGGGGCGTTCATCGTGCCCGGCCTGATGATGCTGACGGTGTTGCAGCAATCGGTCAGCAATGCCAGTTTCGGGATCTATTTCCCGAAGTTCAGCGGCACGATCTATGAATATCTGGTATCGCCGGTAGGCTGGATCGAGGTGACGATGGGCTTCGTGGGGGCCGCCGCCGCCAAGGCGATGCTGATCGCGCTGATCATTCTGGGCACCAGCTTCTTCTTTGTCGGGGTGCATATCCTGCATCCGTTCTGGATGCTGGCCTTTCTGTTCCTGACCGCGCTGGGGTTCAGCCTGTTGGGCTTTATCATCGGGTTGTGGGCGAAATCCTTTGAACAGCTCCAGATCATTCCGATGATGGTCATCACGCCGCTGGTCTTTCTGGGTGGCGCGTTCTATTCGGCCAACATGTTGCCCCCGTTCTGGGAGGCCGTCGCCAAGTTGAACCCGGTCCTGTATCTGATTTCGGGATTTCGCTGGTCGTTCTTTGGACTGGCGGATGTACCGGTCGGGGTGTCGCTGATGGCGGTCGCATTGATGGTCGGGGTCTGTTTCGCGATCATCCGCTGGATTTTTGCGACAGGCTGGCGCTTGCGCGAATGATCACCCTGCAGGCGTATCGGGGGCCTATTTCTTCTTGCCCCCCAGGCTGCTGCAAATGCGGGTCTGGGGGTCAAGGCGCACATATTCGCGTGCCGAGATGACATTCATGTCGATTGACCGGTTCCAGCCGCCATACCATTTGGCGCGAATGCCGTTGCGATAATAGTTGCCCATGATCTGATCCACGATCGGGGGAATGATCGTCGTGTTCGGGATGCGCGGGGCATGAAATCCGATCCGGGCCTTTGGCCCGATGCAGGCATTGGGCAGGGTGATCAGCATCGTGCAGGCCGAACGGCAATAGCCGCGGATGCGGACCTGCTTTCCCGACCGCGCCAGCTTGCTGCGGCGCTGCGCCATTTCCATGACATTGCCGCCCTTGTCGTTGATGATGTCGATATATTTGCCATGTTCGCGGATTTCGGCCTGTGCCGAAGCAACGAACAGGGCCGCGCACAAGGCGGCGATCAGGGGCAGGGCAGGGCGCAAGGATGTGATCATGCCGGTAATCTGCAACAGCCCGATCCGCAGGGAAAGCCACGGCTGCGTGATCGCGGCCATGCGACGCATTTATGCGACAATCACCATGAAAACGCCGCAACGGCCGAATTAGTGTGCGCATAATCGGTGATCTTATGTGATCATCCGGGGGTATTTCAGGCAGGAGTTGCACGGATGAACAGCAAATTTCTTTGGATCGCCATGGGGGTCGTGTCGATTGCTGCGGGGCTTCTGGCCCTGATGAACCCGTTGGCGGCGACACTTACGGCGGAACAATTGGCCGGTTGGTCATTCCTTTTCATCGGGGTGCTGCAACTGATCGCGGCCTTTCGCGCGCCGGGTTGGGACGGGCGTCTATGGGCGATCCTGCTTGGTTTGGCCTTTGCGCTGCTGGGTTTCATGCTGCTGGCCAAGCCATTGGCCGGAATCATTTCGCTGACGATCCTTGTCGCCAGCCTTTTCCTTGTCTCTGGCCTGTTCAAGGTCGTCATGTCGTTTTCATTGCGCGGATCGGGTGCCTTCTGGCTGGTGCTGGTCAGTGGCGCGGTTTCAGTCGCGTTGGCGGTGATGATCTTTGCGAATTTCCCGGCGGCCGCCGCCACGATTCTTGGCGTGTTGCTGGCGATCGAGCTGATTTCCAGCGGGATGTCGATGATCGCCCTTTCGGGCACCCGCGCCGCCGCGGATTGAAGGCCCGCCCATAGCCTTGCCCGTGCCATAGGCACCTTGCCTTGACCTGCTTGGTGTCCGGGCGGGGCGGAATTGCCGCGATATGTCATCAAATATCCGAACTGTGTTCTTTTCCCGCGCAACGGAATGGATTATCTGCAGCAAATGCACACAAACCCGCCAGACCTGCGCCCCGACCTAGCCCGTGCCCGCATCCCAGAAGAGCGGCGCGATGGCCAACCGACCATCGGCATGGTCAGCCTTGGCTGCCCCAAGGCGTTGGTTGACAGCGAACGCATCCTGACCCGCCTGCGGGCCGAAGGCTATGCCATCAGCGCCGACTATCAGGGCGCGGATGCAGTGATCGTGAACACCTGCGGCTTTCTGGACAGCGCCAAGGCCGAAAGTCTGGATGCCATCGGCGAGGCGTTGCAGGAAAACGGGCGTGTGATCGTGACCGGCTGTCTGGGCGCCGAGCCCGATTACATCACCGGTGCCCATCCCAAGGTTCTGGCCGTCACCGGCCCGCATCAATACGAACAGGTGCTGGACGCGGTGCATGGCGCGGTGCCGCCACGGCCCGATCCCTTTGTCGATCTGCTGCCTGCATCCGGCGTCAGCCTGACGCCCCGGCATTACAGCTATCTGAAGATCTCGGAAGGCTGTAACCACAAATGCAAGTTCTGCATCATCCCCGACATGCGCGGCCGTCTGGTCAGCCGCCCCGCCCATGCCGTCATCCGCGAGGCGGAAAAACTGGTGCAGGCCGGGGTCAAGGAACTGCTGGTTATCAGCCAGGATACCAGCGCCTATGGCGTCGATCGCAAATACGAAACCGAACGCGGCCATCGTGCGCATATCACCGATCTGGCGCGTGATCTGGGGTCCTTGGGCGCGTGGGTGCGGCTGCACTATGTCTATCCCTATCCGCATGTGCGCGACCTGATCCCGCTGATGGCGGATGGGCTGATCCTTCCCTACATGGACATCCCCTTCCAGCACGCCCATCCCGACGTGCTGAAACGCATGGCCCGACCCGCGGCGGGGGCCAAGACGCTGGAGGAAATCGCGGCGTGGCGCAGTGTCTGCCCCGAGATCACCCTGCGCTCGACCTTCATCGTCGGCTATCCCGGCGAGACCGAGGCCGAGTTCCAGACCCTGCTGGACTGGCTGGACGAGGCGCGACTGGATCGCGTCGGCGCCTTCCAATATGAAAACGTCGCCGGTGCGCGGGCCAATGACCTGCCCGATCATGTCCCCGCCGAGGTCAAGCAGGACCGCTTTGATCGATTCATGGAAAAGGCGCAGGCGATCAGCGAAGCCAAGCTGCGGGCCAAGGTCGGCACCGTGCTGGACGTGATCGTGGATGAGATCGACGAACAGGGCGCAACCTGCCGCACCAAAGCGGATGCCCCCGAAATCGACGGCAACCTGTTCATCGATGAAGGGTTCGAGACCCTGTCGCCGGGCGACATTGTCAGTGTCACGGTCGATGAAGCCAGCGAATATGATCTTTGGGGGCGGCTATGAAGGATGCGCCGCCCGACTGGGATCCCGACGGCAAACCGCGAAAGCCGCGTATCGTCGGGATCGGGGCGCAGAAGGCCGGGACCAGCTGGCTCAGCACGATTCTGGCACAGCATCCCAAGATCTGGACGCCGCCCTTCAAGGAGGTCCAGTTCTTCAATCATCGCTTCGTGCCCGAGCATCGTGACTGGCTGCCCTGGCATTTCCGGCGCAGCAAGGAAAACATCGTCAAGCGCCATATGGCACGCGGGGTGCCGCTGTCTCCGGAAAAGGCCGTCTATCTGTCCGAGGTGACAACCGGCAAGATGTTCACGGAACGCTGGTATCGCAGCATCTTCGCGCCTGCGCCCGCCGGAACCCGCCCCATCGACATTACGCCCGAATATTCGACCCTCCCCGATGAGGGCGTCGATTATGTGCGGGATTTCCTGCCCAACGCACAATTCATCTATATCATCCGCCACCCTGTCGATCGCGCGATCTCGCAGCTGAAGATGAACCTGCGCCGCAAGAATCGCATGCCGCAGAATCTGGATGACTGGCTTGCCGAAATCGAGGATCCGGTGCTGCTGGATCGCGGCGATTACGCGACCTATCTGCCACGCTGGCAGGCGCGTTTCGGGCCGGATCGGCTGCTGGTCTTGCCGTTCGGGCGTATTGCTACCGACCCGGAAGGCCTGATCCGCGAGGTCGAGACGTTTCTGGGCCTGCCCCGCGGCAGCTATAAGGGGTTGCAAACCAAGGTCTTTGCTGCGCCGGACGGCATTTCCGTGCCCGATCCCGCACGCGCGGCACTGCGCGCCAAGCTGGAATCGCAGTTCGATTTCCTGTCCAGCCACATGTCTGCCGATTTCAACGCGCAGTTACGCTGACCTTTTCCCTGCCGACGCTTTCGCCTAAACATCGCGAAAGTTTTGCAGGAGAATCCGATGGCGTCCTATCAGTTTGTCTATCACATGGACGGCGTGTCCAAGACCTATGCCGGGGGCAAGAAGGTCTTTGAAAACATCCGTCTGAACTTCCTCCCCGGCGTCAAGATCGGCGTCGTCGGCGTCAACGGCGCGGGTAAATCGACGCTGCTGCGCGTCATGGCCGGGATCGACAAGGATTTCACCGGCGAGGCCTGGGCCGCCAAGGGGGCGACCGTCGGCTATCTGCCGCAGGAACCGCAGCTGGACGAAAGCCTCGATGTGCGCGGCAATGTCATGCTGGGCGTCGCCGCCAAGCAGGCCAAGCTGGATCGCTATAACGAACTGGCGATGAATTACTCGGACGAGACCGCCGATGAAATGGCGCGTCTGCAGGACGAGATCGACGCCGAGAACCTGTGGGATCTGGACAGCCAGATCGACGTCGCGATGGAGGCCCTGCGCTGCCCGCCGGACGACGCCGATGTCAGCACCCTGTCGGGCGGTGAACGCCGCCGCGTCGCACTGTGCAAGCTGTTGCTGGAAGCGCCCGACATGCTGCTTCTGGACGAACCGACCAACCACCTGGACGCTGAAACCATCGCCTGGCTGCAAAAGCACCTGATCGAATACAAGGGTACGATCCTGTGTGTCACGCATGACCGCTACTTCCTTGACGACATCACCAGCTGGATTCTGGAACTGGATCGCGGCCGGGGCATCCCCTACGAGGGCAACTATTCCGCATGGCTGGAACAGAAGGCCAAGCGGCTGGAACAGGAAGCCCGCGAGGACAAGTCCAAGCAGAAGGTTCTGGAACGCGAACTGGAATGGATCCGCGCCGGTGCCAAGGCCCGTCAGGCGAAATCCAAGGCGCGTATCAACGCCTATAACGAAATGGCCAGCCAGTCCGAGCGTGAAAAGCTGTCGCGCGCCCAGATCATCATCCCGAACGGCGAACGTCTGGGCAACAAGGTGATCGAGGTCAACGGCCTGAAAAAGGCCATGGGCGACAAGCTGTTGATCGAAGGTCTGGATTTCAGCCTGCCCCCCGGTGGCATCGTCGGCGTGATCGGCCCGAACGGCGCGGGTAAATCGACGCTGTTTCGGATGCTGACCGGCAATGAGCAGCCCGACGAGGGCGAGGTCACCTATGGCGACACGGTCCACCTGTCCTATGTGGACCAGTCGCGCGACGCGCTAAGCCCGGACGCGACCGTCTGGGAAGAAATCAGCGGCGGGGCCGAGCAGATCGTGCTGGGCGATGCGCAGATGAACAGCCGCGCCTATTGCAGCGCCTTCAACTTCAAGGGTGGCGATCAGCAGAAGAAGGTCGGCCAGCTGTCGGGCGGTGAACGAAACCGCGTCCACATGGCCAAGCTGCTGAAATCGGGTGGCAACGTGCTGCTGCTGGACGAACCGACCAACGATCTGGACGTAGAAACCCTGCAGGCACTGGAAGCCGCGCTGGAAGATTTCGCCGGCTGCGCGGTCATCATCAGCCACGACCGCTTCTTCCTCGACCGCCTGTGTACCCACATCCTTGCGTTCGAGGGCGATGCCCATGTCGAATGGTTCGAGGGCAACTTCGAAGCCTATGAAGAAGACAAGATCCGCCGCCTCGGCCCGGATTCGATCGAACCCAAGCGCGTGAAATACAAGAAGTTCTCGCGCTAGGCTCAGGACTCATTCCGATTCACAGCCAGAAGATGACAGTTGCGGCGAGTACGATCGCTGAGAAGAAGGTCTTCGGGCACCGGTCGTACCGCGTTGCAACGCGCCGCCAGTCCTTG
>NZ_JAQBIE010000008.1 GCF_028294535.1 Paracoccus onchidii
CGTGGTCAGCGACCGCATCGAGCGCCGCGTCATCGGACAACTGAGCGAAGCACACACATTGCGAAGATACAGCGAAGAACTCGATAAACAAAGAAAAGACATAACAGGAACAGGAGAATGAAAGGGGGATACCCTGCAAAGCGATTGAAGATATGGGTGATCGTTGCGCTGAACTGGTTGCGATGCCGCCGGGCGGAGCTGATCGTTTCCAGTTGTTGACCAACCTTCGGGCTGCCCGCGAGGTGCAAGCGGATCGCGCTGCAGGTCGCCTTGGCCGGGAAATGCCGCCGTCATTTGCCCGACACGGCCCGAGATGCGTCAGCCCTTGACACGACGTGCCGCAGTGGATCGCAGCAGCGGGTAGGCAAAGGTCGCCACGGTCAGTATTCCCAAAGCGGCTGCGATCGGGCGTTCGAAAAACGCAAGAAGGTTTCCATCGGCCTTGATCATCGAGGTCACGAAATGCTTTTCGATCATCGGACCCAGCACCAGCCCGAGAATGGCCGGTGCCAGCGGGATGTCGTTTTCTTCCATGATGTAGCCGGCAATTCCGAATGCCAGCATGATCCCGACGCCCATCAGGGAGTTATTGATGGAGAATGAGCCGACAATGCAAAACAGCAGGATGATCGGCATCAGGATGCGTGTCGGTGCGGATAGCAACAGGCCCGCCGCGTGAATGGCCAGCCAGCCGATGGGCAGCATCAGCACATTCGCCAAGACGAAAATCAGAAAGATCGCATAGACCATTTCGGGCTGTTGGATAAAGATCATCGGGCCGGGGTTCAGTCCTTTGACGAACATCACGCCGATGACGATGGCGGTGATCGTGTCGCCGGGGATGCCGAACACCAGGGCCGGAATCCATGCCCCTGACACTGCTGCATTGTTTGAGGCACCCGCTTCGACCAGACCCTCGGGATGTCCGCTTCCGAATTTCTCGGGGTGACGTGAGAATTTCTTGGCCAGCGCATAGGAAACCCAGGCGGCGATATCGGCGCCCGCGCCCGGCAAAGCGCCGATGATCGTGCCAAGTGACGCCCCCCTGAGAACCTGTTTGGGGTATCGTCTCAGGTTCTTGACCTGGGATCTGAAGATCGGTCCGGTGACGCGCGCCTGACGTGCCTGAGCTGCAGGTTTGGTATAGGACCGGATCACCTCGGCGACGGCAAAGATGCCGATCATGGCGGGAACGAACTGGACCCCGGCCAGAAGCTCGACCGATCCGAATGTATAGCGTGCCGCGCCGGTTGGGTTGTTCTGGCCGATCAATGCGACGCTCAGCCCGATGAACAACGACACAAGTCCCAACAATGGCTGGCTGGAAGACACGAATACCGCGCTGGACAGGCCCAGCAGGACCAGCCAGAAATATTCGAACGACGAGAACTTGAGCGCGACCTCGGCCAGTTGCGGGGCCAGAAGGCTAAGAACCGCAGTGCCGAGGATGCCTCCGATCGCTGAGAACAGCAGGCAGGCGCCCAAGGCCTCGTTGGCCTTGCCCTGTCGGTTCAGCGCATAGGCATCATCGACATAGGCGGCCGAGGCCGGGGTGCCCGGCATGCGCATCAAAGTTCCTGCGATATCGCCTGCGAAAATGGCCATGCCGGTTGCCGCCACGATCGAGGCGACGGCAGGCACGGGCGCCATGAAGAACGTGACCGGAACCAGCAACGCCGTTGCCATCGAGGCCGTCAGGCCCGGAATGGCCCCGATGAACATGCCAAAAAAGCCCGCCCCCAGAACGGCCAGAAGGACATCGGGGCGAAGGACGATGGCAATCGCGTCAATGAGCATGGGAAACCTCGATCCGGATCAATGAAGAATGCTGCGCCACAGCAGGGCTTCGATCGGGCCGGAAGGCAGCGGCACCAAAAGGAACCGGCTGAACACGACATAGATCAACGATGAAGCCACGACCGACAGGGGCGCGGCCATTGTCCAAACTACCTTGCCTTGCAGCATCAGCAAGAACAGCAAAAGCGTGGCAATGGCGATGAAACCCGTCCAGTTGGCCAGCAGAATATAGGCGACCACGGCGACGAGCGTCGCGACCGCACCCCAGGCCTGCGGCCCCGCCGCGGCAAGCGTGAAACGGATCAACCCGTTCCAGGATGCCCGACCGGCCTGCACGAACAGCGCAGCCCCCAACAAAACTCCCATGACGCCGATCAGGAACGGCATGGTGCCCGCCCCATAGCTTTGCCCCGGCAGGGCGGGATAGGCGTAGGACGAAAGGATCAGCGCCGCGCCGCCGATAGCCACCAAAAGCGCGATCAGATGCTTGTTGATTTTCATGCTGCCCACATCGAGATTTCGCCACTTATGCCGGCGACCGTCGGGCCGCCGGCATGACCATTACTTGACGAGGCCGGCGGCCGTCAGGATTTCGCCGAAATCGGCATCGGATTGGGCGATGAAGGCCGTGGCGTCTTCGCTGTTCAGCCATACGGCGCCCAGACCGCGCTCTTTCATGAAATTCTGGTACTCATCGGACTGGAAAGCCTTTTCGACGGCGGCATACAGGCGGGCGCGGGCATCTTCGGGCATGCCTTTTGGTGCCATCACGCCGCGCCACGCCATCAGCGACCAATCGATGCCGGATTCTTTCAGGGTCGGCACATCGGGATAGGCCGGGTTGCGTTCGTCACCCATGCTTGCCAGAGGTACGATGCGCCCGGCATCGATCATGGAGCTTCCTTCCGGCAGCGATGCGGTGACGAAATCAAGGCTGCCGGCAACCATCTCGGTGATGGCTGATGCCGAACCGTCGCTGGGAACCCATTTCACCTGATCTGCGCCTTTGTCCATGGCCATGGTCCAACCAGCCATCGCGACATGCCAGATCCCGCCCTGACCGGTGCCCGATGCGGACATCGCGCCGGGTTCGGCGTCGGAAATGGCCGCAACCAGATCATCGATTGTGGTGTAGTCGCTGTCCGAAGGCACCATGACCCCGGCGGCATCCTGATTGACCAGGGCGATCACGTCATAATCATCATAGGTCAGATCGGTCAGACCCTGCCAGTGCATCATCGTCACTTCGACCGTGCCCAGGCCAACCGTATAGCCATCGGGTTCTGCGCTGGCGATGGCGGAATGGCCGACAACCCCGGACCCACCGGTCCGGTTGACGACATTCACCGGCTGGCCCAGATCTTCCTGCATGACCGAGGCAAGGATGCGGGCCACGGCATCGGTGCCGCCGCCGGCCCCCCACGGCACGACGAACTGGATGGGCCGTTCCGGATATTCGGCCATGGCGGGCGCGCCTGACAAAAGCCCCACGGCAAATGCTCCGGCCATTCCGGTTGCAAGTCTGATCATGGTATTTCCCCCCGGTATCATATTGGTCGCGACGTCTGGTCCGTGCTGTCAAAATCTGCCGGCGCCGCAAAATAGTTCACGTGAACATCATGCAGGAACGACCGTCCCTGTCAAGCTGTCCGTTGCCCGTATTGCATCGCCTAAGGTGCTGTCACCGGTATCCATCCAGGAATCCTGTTCGCGGATTGGCGGAAATCGTCTTGATCAGGAATCTACAGTAACTCCACCGTTGCCTTGTGGCTATACGCGCGCACAAGGCGAGGCGAATTCCCAGAACATGGTTGCTCCGAATTTGCATCGTCAGGTCCTGAGGCCCAGAGCGGCAACTAAATTCGCTTGCAGCCGGAACCCGGCGCAACGCGATGACGTTAGATCAGAAATTGGGGGCCTATTCCGGCCCGAGCCATGTCCAGTACGCAAACTGAATGACGGAGGGACCGTGCCGCACCTTGATATTTCCCGCAGGCGTTTTCTGGCTGCGGCGGCTGCCCTTGGTATTACCGCGGCGGTGCGCCCCCTGGGACAGGCTCAGGCGGCCATGATGCCGTCCGTGGTCGGACAGGACCCGGGCTGGTTTTCGGGCGGAAGGCTGCGTTATCGCCGTGACGGCATGGCCAAGGTGACAGGCAGCAAGGTCTTTTCCATCGATATCCGCGCCTGCGATCTGGACGGTTGGCCGCAAACGCAATCCCATGGCCTGACCCTGCATGTTCCCCGCGCTGATCGTGTCTATCTGGGATTGGATCTTTCGGTGCTTGAACCTGATCTGATGCCAGATGTCCTGATCGATGCCGCGCGGGTGGCCGCCGACAAGGTGGCGATGCCCGAAGCGTCGTTTTATGGTGATTTCTTTCTGGCCGAAGGTCAGGTTCCGCCGATGATGGGACAGCCGGTCGCGCTGGGGATCTGGCATGACTATGAACGTTTCCGTGCCGCGCGTAAGAAATTGCAGTTCCGCACCGAGATTTTCCGGTTTGGGGATCATGCGGATCAACCCGCCCGCGCACCTTATGGCGCGGCGCGATATGTTCGGGTCGGGGGGGATGACCCGCGCGGCAGGGATCGGTTTTCCTCGATGCAGGATACGGTCATCTGGCCGGACCTGACCACCGATGGCGTTCAATGGCCCGGCCCGGAACATCCCGCATTTGGTGATGCGATGCGCCATGCCGACGAAATTCGCGATGTGATGGAGAACCCGCCCGAAGGTTGGCGGGTGTTTTCGGGTCAGTTCAGCAGCCAGTCGGTTGATCCTGCCGCGATGGAGATGGAGAACGGGCTGGGCTGGTATGATGATGGGAAACTGCATGTCGTGGGCGCCACACAATCGCCCTATTCGGCCGCCCATCACATCATGGACATGGTGTCCGACAGCAACTTTTCGCTGGACGATCTGGATTTCGTCACGGGCTATACGGTTGGATATGGCCAGAAGGAACACCAACCCTTTCCCTATTACGTCGCGCTGGCGGCGCTGTATGGTCAGGGACGCCCGGTCAGGCTGATGCTGGATCGATGGCAGCATTTTCAGTTTGCGTTGAAGCGTCATCCGTTTTCGATCCGCACTGCGTTCGCAGTGGATTCCGAAGGCCATTTCCAGATCATGACCTGTGATGCGATCGGTGATGGTGGCGGCGTGATGAATTTCAGCCCGTCGGTGGGCACCGTGGCCGTGACGGCCGCACAATCGATCTATTACCTGCCCAAAAGCGATCTGTCCGTCGAGGTCCACCCCTCGACCGGCGTGACCTCTGGATCGATGCGTGGTTATGGCACCTTGCAGACCATGGCGACCACCGAAATGCTGGTGGACGAGATCGCGACCGAGATGAACATCGATCCCGTCGATCTGCGCCGACGCAACGTCATTAAAAGCGGCATGAAGAACACGCAAGGTGCGGTGCCTTCGGGCCATCTTCGGGCCGCCGAGATACTGGATCTGGTTGCCGCGGATCCGCTCTGGACCGACAGGGCTGAACGAAAGCGGCGTTTTGAACAGGAAAATCCGGGCAAGCGTTTCGGTGTGGGGTTCGCCGCGGTTCAGAAAGATTTCGGCACCGGCGCCGAGGCAGCGGTCGTGCAGCTGGAGGTCACCCCCGAGGGTCGTCTGCAGATGCGCCATGTCGCCGCCGAAATCGGCGCCGGGGCGACCACATCCCAGATGTTGGTTGCCGAGCCGTTCCTGGGCCGTCCGGTGGATGAGGTGGAGTTCTCGGTGCAGGACTGGCCGCAGATGCCGCTGCACACACAGGACGAGCCATATACCACATCGCAAGAGGATGAAGACCGCCTTGCCCTCGACCCGACATGGGTGCCTCGGTTTACATCGCCGCGTTCGGCATCCAATTCGGCATATTACTTTACCCATGCGACCCAGCAGGCGGCGCAGATGCTGTTGCGGATCGGGTTGTGGCCTGCGGCCTTGTCGATATGGGGAGAAGGGGCATCCGGGGGGCAGATGCGCCCCGAACCGGTCAGTATCGATGATGCGCAATGGCGCGATGGCAGGCTGGTCGCGCGCTCGATGGAGCCCTTGACGCTGGAACGGCTTGCGGCGCGCGCGCATCGCGACGGGCACATCACCGGCGTCTGTGTGCATACGTTCAACCGTTGGGCATGGGCCGAGGCCGATTTCGACATCGATGGCCAGAAGATTCGCGCCCCAATTGACGCGCTGTCGGTGCGTTGGGGGCAGGGTGCCTCGGCCAGTCGCAAGGCGTCCATGACCGATGGCGGCTATGCATTCATCCCGCGCAGCAAGGCGTTTTATCCGCCTGTGCAGCGCAACAATGCCGGCACGGTCTATTATGCCCCCTGTGCGTCCCTGATCGAACTGGCGGTGTCCACCGGGTCGGGCAAGGTCGAGGTGCTGCAACACAAGACTTGGCTGGAATGCGGGACACAGATCGTGCCGGAGCTGGTTTCTGGCCAGATGCAGGGCGGGTTGGCAATGGGCATTGGCCATGCGCTGTATGAAGAACTGCCGACAGGGGCCGAAGGGCCGGGCAACGGCACCTGGAATTACAGTCGCTATCACCTTCCGCGGGCTTCGGAGGTGGGGGTCTGGACACAGACCGGGCATGTCCTGCCCGCGCTGTCTGATGACGATCCGCCCAAAGGCATGGCCGAAGTGGTCATGATACCCATCGCCGGTGCCTGTATTAATGCCATCGCCCACGCGACCGGTCATCGTTTCTATCAGATGCCGGTGACGGCCGAACGGATCAAGGAGGTGCTGTGATGGCCGAGAGGATCAGCTTTTCAGCGGTGATCAACGGGCAGAAAGTGGGTCCGATGGACCTGCCCCATGATTTGATGATGGTCGAGTTGCTTCAGGAATATCTGAACCTGACAGGCACACGTCTGTCCTGTGGCCAGGGCGTTTGCAGTGCCTGCACGATCATTGTCGACGATGCCGAAAAGGGCAGCTATACCGTGCCGGCTTGTGTGACCGGTGTGGCTTGGCTGAACGGCAAATCGGTGCGCACGATTGAAGGTATCGCAGGCCGTGATGAACAGGGCGGGCCGGTTCCTTCGCCGATCCAGAGGGCGTTTCTCGAACATTTCTCGTTTCAGTGCAGCTATTGCACGCCGGGTTTTGTCAATGGTGCGACGGTGCTGGTTGAAAGGTTGCAGCGTCAGCCGATTGCTTCGGATCAGGTCGAAGCCGCGATACTGGAGGCATTGGATCGGCATATCTGCCGCTGCACCGGTTATGTCCGATACTATCAGGCGGTGCGCGACGTGATCCTGTCTACTCCGGGGCTGACAACCGACGGGCCGCAATTCGATATGGTAGCAAGGCAAGAGGTCACGCAATGATCACGGCGTTGCGTATAATCGGTGCGCTTGTGCTGCTGGCTGTTATCGGTGCGGGCCTGTTGTTCTGGTCGGCCGGAAAAGAGGTGCGGATTCCGCCTGCATCGGTGGATTTTGCCGCGCTGACGACAGATCAGCATGACCGTTTGATCGAGCGCGGTGAATGGGTAGCCCGGGCGTCTGATTGTGCCGCATGCCACAGCGACCCTGACGGGGGTTCCGATCTGTCGGGTGGATTGCCGATGGTAACGCCGATGGGGTCGATCTATGGCACGAATATCACGCCGTCCCGGGAATACGGTATCGGTGACTGGAGCCCGGATGACCTGTATCGGGCGGTGGCAGTGGGCGTTGCGCCGGGCGGGCGGAACCTGTATCCGGCGATGCCCTATACCAGCTATCATCGCATCACGCGCGAGGACTCCGACGCCCTGTGGCTATGGCTGATGCAGCAAGAACCAGTCGACAAGCCGAACCGCAAGAACGATATGGTTTTCCCGTTCAACATTCGACCGGCAATTTCATTCTGGAACGCCCTGTTCCGCCCCGAGCCCGCGCCGTTCGACGCGCAAGGGCGGCCGAATGCCCAAGGCGAATATCTGGTCGACGTGCTGGGACATTGCGGCGAATGCCACACACCGCGGAACGCGGCCTATGCCCTGACACCAGACCATCTGGCGGGGAATGTGATCGAAGGAGCTTATGCGCCCGACCTTCGCGCCGACGCCCTGGTCAGCCGTGGCTGGAACCATTCGGATCTGAACAGCTTTCTGCACCGCGGCCTGTCGCCGCAAGGGGTCATGACATTCCGGATGTTTCCGGTGCTGTCCCACAGCACCAGCCATTTGCCCCAGCAGGATCTGGATGCCATTGCAAGCTATCTGATGCCGGACCAACCCGTGACCGATCTTGCCGCACGGCGACCCTCGGCCGCGCTGTCATCCAGGGGGCAGGATTTGTATACGGGGCTATGTGCGGGTTGTCATGGCGATGACGGGCAGGGGCAGCCGCATTCCTCGGTGCGGCTGGATGTGAACACGACGGCGATGTTCGACGATCCGATCAACCTGGTGCGCGTGATCGCCGAGGGTATTCCCGAACGCGATCTGGCGCATGGCGAGCGCATGCAGGCCATGCCCGCATTCGCCGACATGCTGAGCGATGCCGATATGGCCAGCCTGGTATCATATCTGCGCCAACGCTGGGGCGGTCAGTCAGATGATGTCAGCGCCGAGCAGGTGCAGGATGCTCTGGCGCGCGCGCATTAGGGACACGGTTTTGCGGAGAGATGTGATCACAGCTCTTTGCCAACTGGCAGATAGCCGTAAAACCCGGTGATGAACCTTTGCCAGCCCGATTTGGCGGGTTCCTGACCATATCCGGTCCATCGTCCGTCATCCTGACGTTCCAGCCACTCGATCTGACCGCGATCATTGAGGCGCAACTTGTAGGCTGCGTCTGGCAGGGATTGCAGGAATTGCCGTGATGCCGTCTCCGTCAATTCGGGCGAGCCGACCAGGATCCCCATTTCGGTGTTGATATCGATCGAGCGGGGGTCCCAATTGAAAGAGCCGACAAAAAGCTTCTTTCCGTCGATCGAGAAGGCCTTGGCATGCAGCCCCGAAAGCGATTGGCCCAGCTTCAGCAGCGAACGGTCGGGGCGTTCCTTGTCGGGCCGCAACTCCCACAGTTCGACCCCGGCTTGCAGCAGTTCCTTGCGATAGCGCGCGTAATGCCCGTGGACCATTCCGACATCGTTGGATTCCAGTGAATTGGTCAGGATCACGACCCTGACGCCGCTTTGCGCGATCCCTTTCAGCAGGGCGGTTCCGCGTTCACCGGGCATGAAATAGGCGGATTCGACGATCAGTTCCCTTTGTGCCGATCTCAGCAATGGCGCGATATAGGATGCCAGCACAAGGTCGCTTGGGCCGGCGGCCTTGTGCGGTGGATCGGCCAGCACCTGGGCGGGCGCCCATGTCAGCCCCAGATCGCCGGCACGCAACTGGGCGCGCACATCATGGGTCACCGCCGATGCATAGGCGGTTTGATTCGCGCTGTCATATCTGGCGATCAGGCGCGCGCGCGCCTGATCATAGCTGGGCGCATCCGGTCCGGGCCTGATGATCGATTGCGCCGGGATCGCATGTGGGCTGTTCCAGTAATCATCGAAAATACCCGAGACCTGTTCGACGACCGGTCCCACAGCCAGCATGTCCAGATCGTCGTAATTGCTGTCATTGCGCGCCGAGAAATATTCATCGCCGATATTGCGGCCGCCGACGATGGTGACCTGATTGTCAAAGGTCATCGACTTGTTGTGCATGCGACGGTCGATACGGCTGAATTCGAACAGGCTGTTCACGGCGCGCGGCACATGGCGGCGAAATGGGTTGAACAGGCGGACATTGATATTGGGGTGCCGGGTCAAGGCGATCGTCATCGGATCGTATTCCGATGTATACATGTCATCCAGCAACAGGCGCACCCGCACCCCCCGATCCGCCGCCAGCAACAGCTCGCCGGCGAAGATATGTCCGGTCACATCGTCATGCAGCAGGTAATATTGCGCATCGATGCTGCGTTCGGCCTGTTCGCTCAGGACCTGACGCATGGCCAGCGCCTCGGGGCCGCTGGGGACCAGGCGCACGCCCGACCGGCCGTCCCGCGGTGGCGAGAGGCTGTCGACCTTGCGGGCCAGGAACGTTGCCGAGGTGTCGGTAAAGGCGGTTGTCGTCACCTTGTCCCCGACCACGACCGGGCGGGCACAAGCCGTGACCAGCATGGCCAACAGGATGCCGGTACAAGCCATTGCCTTCATCTGCCAGTTCCTTTGTTCTCTGGATTTCGGCACCCGCGTGGTGCCTGTTCCTGTGTATCATGATCGCGCTGCGGCACGGCAAGTGCAACGGCTGGATTCTGACTGATATCAAGGCATTGATGCCAGGGGAATTTTTGATCCGGGCATTTGCCGCCCTATTGCAATTCGCGTGTGACTGCATAGCTGGGCGATCTGGCTTCGGCGGTAATTCGGCGCATGAGGGATCTTGTTTGCCGCGACTGTCGTTGCCTTGTCGGCGGGAAATGCAGCCGCCACATGCCAGATACTGGCCAAGGAAATTCTAGGGTCCAAAGGACATTCAATCATGGAACAATCAGACAGCCACAACCGGCGCTATGTCTTGGCACAGCGACCCAAGGGCGAACCCGATGGCGATACGCTGCGGCTCGAAACGGCAGAGATTCCCGTTCCGGCCAAGGGTCAGATGTTGCTGCGGAACGTCTTCCTGTCTCTCGACCCATATATGCGCGGCCGGATGAGCGATGCGCCTTCTTATGCACCTCCCGTTGAACTGAACGAGGTGATGGTCGGCGGCACCGTGGCGCAGGTCGTTTCCTCGGATGTCGAGGGTTTTGCCGAAGGGGACTGGGTTGTCGCCTTTGGCGGTTGGCAGGATTACGCCCTGTCGGATGGCACCGGGGTCATCAATATGGGCCGCAACCCCGAAAACCCGTCCTGGGCGCTGGGGGTGCTGGGGATGCCGGGGCTGACCGCATGGGCCGGCCTGACGCAAATCGGTCAGCCCAAGGCGGGCGAGACATTGGTTGTCGCCGGTGCCAGCGGCCCCGTGGGGGCCACGGTGGGCCAGATCGGCAAGATCCTCGGCTGCCGGGTTGTCGGCATTGCCGGTGGCGCCGAGAAATGTCGCCATGTGATCGATGTTCTGGGTTTCGATGACTGCATTGATTACAAGGCGGATGGTTTTGCCCAAACCCTTGGTGCCGCCCTTCCCAATGGTATCGACATCTATTTCGAGAATGTCGGCGGCGCCGTGTTCGACGCGGTTCTGCCCTTGTTGAACACCAATGCGCGGATCCCGGTCTGTGGACTGATCTCGCAATATAACGCCACTTCGCTTCCGGATGGCCCGGATCGCATGGGGCTGTTGATGGGCACGATCCTGAAAAAGCGGATGACGATGCGCGGCTTTATCGTGTTCGACGATTTCGGGCATCTCTATCCTGAATTCGCAAAGCAGATGTCGGGCTGGGTGCAGGATGGCCGCATCAAGTATCGCGAGGAAATGATCGACGGTCTGGAACAGGCCCCAGCGGCTTTTGTTGGGCTGCTGAAGGGCGAGGCCTTTGGCAAGCGGGTGATCCGTTTGGCGAAATGAGCCGGTTCGGAAACAGGAAAGGACAGCCAAGATGAATATTCTGATGGTTCTGACATCGCATGACCAGCTGGGCGATACCGGTCACAAGACCGGGTTCTGGTTGGAAGAGTTCGCAGCACCGTATTACGCCTTCAAGGATGCGGGTGCACGGATCGTGTTGGCATCTCCCAAGGGCGGGCAGCCGCCGCTGGATCCCAAAAGCGATGACCCCGACGCGCAGACCGATGCCACCCGGCGCTTCAAGGATGACGGTGCGGCCCAGCAGGAGCTGGCCAATACCGAAGTCCTGGCCAATGTCGCAGCAGATGGCTTTGACGCGATCTTTTTTCCCGGCGGTCATGGGCCGCTGTGGGATCTGGCCGAGGATGGCGACAGTCGCCGCCTGATCGAGACCTTTGCGCAGGCTGATCGCGTCGTCGGTGCAGTGTGCCATGCCCCGGCCATCTTTCGCCACACACGGTCTGGCGATGGCGCGCCTTTGGTGCGCGGCAAGCGTGTGACAGGGTTCTCCAACAGCGAGGAAGATGCTGTTGGGCTGACCGAAGTTGTGCCTTTTCTTGTGGAAGACATGCTTCAGGAAAATGGTGGTCAATATGAAAAGGGCGATGACTGGTCGTCATTCGTGCTGGTCGATGGCAAGCTGGTTACCGGCCAGAACCCCGCCTCGTCGGAAGAGGCCGCCAAGGCAGTGCTGAAACTGTTGGGCTGATGCCGTTTGGCTGATGCCGTTTGGCTGCCGCGCCTGACAAATGGGCGCGGCAGCCCTGTGCCGCGATGGTACGGTCCGACGCGCCAGCGGCACCGCCGGGGATGGGCGGGCTTTGACAATCTGGATCGTGGGTATAGTTTCGCCTTGACCGCCTTCGGAGAATTGATGCCGGAACGAAACGCCTTTTCATTGTCGCCGCGCCGTTGCACATGACGCGATTGCGGATCGACAACGCGACAGCACGGCATCTGTGGCTGGATGGTCACGGGTTGGCGCGTGCGCCGACCGGGCCTGTGGACGTTGCCGAGATCGTGCGCCGGCTGGGCTTTGTGCAGCTGGATTCCATCCAGATCGTTTCGCGGGCGCATCACCATATCCTGTGGAGCCGCAACCAGAATTATCGCGAACCGATGCTGGATCAGGCCATGTCACGGGATCGCGCGCTGTTTGAACATTTCACGCATGACGCATCGGTGCTTCCGATGGAGTTCCTGCCTATTTGGCAAAGGCAGTTTCGGCGAAAACGGGAATATCTGGATGGGGCGAGCTGGTTCAAATCGTTGCCATCCGCAACCGAACGAGCGACGATCCGCGACCGGATTGCCGCCGAGGGGCCTCTTTCGACGAATGATTTCGACAGCAGACCACGCGACAAAAGCCATATGTGGGCGCGCCCGCCGCACAAGCTGGCCTTGGACTATATGTGGTATGCGGGCGAGTTGGCGACCTGCCATCGCGTGAATTTCACGAAATATTATGATCTGGCTGAACGGATTTTCCCCAAGGATCTGCGCAGCCGCGATATCCCCGAGAGTGAACAGATAGATCGGCTGTGCCAGATCGCCCTGGATCGGCTGGGCTTTGCCAGCGTGACCGAATTGCAGCGTTTCTGGGACGCGGCCACGCGCGGCGAGGTGCAGAATTGGGTCGGGACCGCCAGTGGCCTACGCATGGTCGAGATCCAGAGCCGTCGGGGGGATTGGTTTCCAGCCTATGCACCGCCGGATATCGAAGACCGCATCGCGGGTCTTGCAGCGCCCGGATCCCGGGTGCGGGTGTTGAACCCGTTCGATCCCGCAATTCGCGACCGCGCGCGCCTGGATCGCCTGTTTGGTTTCGATTACCGCGTCGAGATGTTTGTGCCTGCAGCCAAACGGATCTGGGGTTACTATGTCTTCCCCTTGCTGGAAGGCACCCGGTTTATCGGCCGTATCGAAATCAAGGCGGACCGCAAGCGCGGGGTCTTGAACGTGCTGAACTTCTGGCCCGAGCCGGGCGTTCGCTGGATGTCGGCGCGCCTTGATCGACTGAACGGTGAATTGACGCGCTTTGCCAGATTGGCGGGTGTTTCTGAACTGACCTGGGCACCCGATGCCAGCCAAGCCGCGCAGGATAGCATGGCGTCCGGGTCGCCTCGGTCTGGTGGTTTGGCGGCCGGTCAATAATTCCCCAAAGCAAGCGGATTTCGCCCCGCGCGGCCCCTTTTCATTGTTGCGGCGTCATGGGATCGTGACCGCGCCGTTTCCGGGGCTTTTGACCGGGGGCGATGTGACTGGAATCTGAGGGACGTAACATGAAAGCCATCGTGAACACCGCACGCGGAGCCGCAGCAGAGAATTTGCACCTGCTGGACATTGAGCGGCCCGAACCCGCTCCGGGGGAGGTTCGGGTGGCGATCCGCGCCTCGGGGGTGAACCCTTCCGATTGCAAGCTGCGCAGCGGGGCGCAGGGACCGATGGTGGCCGATCAGGTCGTTGTCCATAATGACGGGGCAGGGGTTGTCGATGCGGTCGGCGCTGGCGTGGATGCCGCGCGGGTCGGGCAACCTGTCTGGTTGTATAACGTCAACCGGTCGCCGGATGGTGTCGGGCAAGGGGTTCGTGGCACCGCTGCCGAATATGTATGCGTGCGCGCCGCGCTGGCGGCAGAATTGCCTGACGGTATCGATTTCGATCTTGGTGCCTGTCTTGGGGTGCCGGCCATGACCGCGCATCGCGCGTTGTTCTGGGCCGGATCTCTGCGCGACAAGACGGTGCTGGTGTCAGGTGGTGCCGGCGCGGTCGGGCATGCGGCTGTTCAGATGGCGGCGGCTGCGGGCGCGCGGGTGATCGCAACCGTCAGTTCGGACGAAAAGGCCCGTATCGCAGCCGAGGCGGGTGCGGAAATCGTGCTGAACTATCGCCAGGGTGATCTGGCCGATCAGATCGTGGCCGCGCTTGGTGCCAAGTCGATTGATCATCTTGTCGATGTCGATCTTGCGGCACATATCGATATGCTGCCGCGCATCATGTGTTCCGGAGGAACGGTGGGCGCCTATGCCACCGCCAGCAACCTGACGCCGGCGATGCCCTTTTATCCACTGGCCATGTCGAATATCGCGATTCAGCCGGTTTTTGTCTATTCGCTGTCGCAGGCGCAAAAGGACGTCGCAATTTCAGACATCAACGATTTCTTGCGGGTGGGCAAGTTAAAGCCTCGGGTCGCCGCGCGCTTTGCGCTGTCGGATGCCGTGCAGGCGCATGAAGCCATCGAAGGCAACAGTCTGATCGGCAACGCTATTCTGGAAATCTGATCGCGAAAATCGCTGCGGCAACGGCATTTGCGCCATTGCCGCAGCTTGGGTCGTCAGGCTGCTTCCAGCGCGGCGTCGGTCATGCCAAGGCGGGCCAGTTGCTCGACCGGATAACCTTCTTCATCCATCATGTGGCGGGCCAGTTGCATCATGCGGCGACGGTTCTGATCATCGCTGTCCCACAGGTTCGTTTCCTGCGCCGGGTCGGATTTCCGGTCATAGAGGAAGGACTGATAGGTCCGCGGATCGATGGTGATCGGCGTTTTCCAAAGGGGCAAATCCACCGAAGGATCGAAAAGCCCCTGCTCGGCGGGTGGCTCTGGCGGGCGACCCACGCGGCCATCAACGGGGTTGTCGACGATAAGCGGACGCGAGATCGCGGTCGAATAGGTAAACAATGGCTGACCTTCGACCGGGGCGCGGAACAGCGTCCAATCGCCGTCCGTCACGCAAAGTCCTTGGCCGAACGTCCCATAGATCAACGCCTCATGCGGGCTGTCCCCGGTGCCCATCACCATTGGCATCAGGCTTTTCGAATGGCGGTTGGCATCGGGAACCTGACCGCCTGCCGCATCGATCAGTGTTGCGAACAGATCGACGGTCTGGCTCAGCCCGTCCACGCGGGTGCCATTGCCGGGGTTCTTGGGATGCCAGATCAGCATCGGAATATTGGCATGGCTGTCGTAATGCGGGAACTGCTTGCCAAAGGCGCGGCGTTCACCCAGATCGTGGCCGTGATCCGTGGTGAAGACGATCATCGTGTCATCCCACAGGTTCAATGCGTCCATCTTGGCCATTAGCCGGCCCAGCCAGGTATCCATCATCGTAACCTTGCCCATGTATTGGGCGCGCAGGAAATCCAGTTCCTCGGGCGTGGTCTCGTTCATGAAGCGTTCAAGATCGGCATAGACCTGATAGGGTGGCCAGATGTTGAAATCGTCTTTCTTGCCGTCGGTATACATCGAGGCATAGGGCTCGGGGACGTCGAATGGTTCGTGCACGTCAAAGCATTCGACATGCAGGAAGAATGGGCCCTTCTGTGCGTTCTCGTCCAGCCAGTCGCAGGCGCCCTGCAGGACGCGGGGCGCGAAGTAATCTTCCTCGCCCTTGAAATCGGCGACATTCGCCGCGTATTGGCGGATATGCTCGGCCGCGCGATACTTGGCGACATTCTTGACCCATTGCGGGTCTTCCTTGTTCGGATCCGGCACCTTCCAGCCATCGACTTCGTGGCCGCGCACCATGTGCAGCGACTGAAAGCCCTGCATATAGCCGTTCGCCTCTTCTTCCCAGTAATGGTAGTGATCGGTGACCATCGCGGTGGACATGCCGGTTTTGGCGATTTCCTTGGGCAGTCGCGGATCGAACACTTCCAGCCCGCCCCAGGGACGCCACAGAAATTCTTTGCGTCCCGCCATGATTTCGCGCCGCGCGGGCATGCAGGGCAGGCTGCCGACGAAATGGTTGT
The DNA here is from genome assembly GCF_028294535.1 of Paracoccus onchidii. Taxonomy (GTDB): domain Bacteria; phylum Pseudomonadota; class Alphaproteobacteria; order Rhodobacterales; family Rhodobacteraceae; genus Paracoccus; species Paracoccus onchidii. The sequence goes on from NZ_JAQBIE010000008.1 coordinate 16,074, forward strand.
CATAGACCTGGCAGCGTTGGGCGAGCCGCGTGATATTGGGCGTGCGGCACACGGTATCGGGGTTATGGATCGACAAGCAGTCCTTGTTCAGGCTGTCGACCAGAATCGTGATGATATTCATATGTATCCTCCCCCGGGCTGCGGGTCGTCGATCTGCGCAATGGCCGGCATGGCACGGCCCTTGACGTCTTTGCTGTTCGTGATGTGGTGATCGCTTTGCGGTCGCGCCGCAAGGGCGAAAAAACGGTGGCGGGTGCGCCGCCACCGCCATGGATCAAAGTGCTTCGGCCTTGACCAACGAGTGGACATCCTCGACGCGGGCCGAGTCCAGATCGTTTTCCGTGATTCCGAATTGCTGACCGGTCAGATCCTCGATGCCGCGCACCAGTGCCAGCGCGTCCAGACCGTAATAACGCATCAGATAGGGGCGAGAGCCGCCATGTGCATAGGTGTCCTTCAGGCCCAGACGGATCAACCGCTTGCCCACGCCCGCATCGGCCATGGTTTCCGCGACCAGCGATCCGATCCCGCCTTCGGTCACATGGTTTTCCAGCGTGATGACGCCGTGCTTGACCGAACCGATGTGATCCAGCAAGGCCTTGCTGTCGAAAGGCTTGATCGTGTGCAGGTGCAGGTGACGGATCGACAGGCCGGCCTTGGCCAGCGCCGAACGTGCGCGCATCGCTTCTTCGGTGCAGATGCCCGAGGTGACGACAAGAATATCGTCACCCGACGACAATTCGCGCATCTCACCGACCTTGATCGGGGTGTCGAACAGCCGGGGCACGGATCCGCGCAGAACGCGGCACCAGACCGGACCGTCGATGCTGTCTGCGGCTTCGCAGATCGATTCAACCTCGGTCGCGTCACCGGTTTCAAGGATGGTCATGTTCGGAATCGAGCGCATGACCGAGATATCCTCGATCGACTGGTGCGTCATGCCGCCCGGCGTGGTGATGCCCGGCAAAAAGCCCATCAGGCGGACCTTGCGTCGCGGATAGGCGATCGAGGCCATCAGCTGATCGTAAGGGCGGCGATACATGAACACGCCAAAGGTGTGGATGAACGGGCGATAGCCCGCCAGACCCAGGCCGCCGGCAAAGCTCATCATGTTCTGTTCGGCCATGCCGAGGCTGATGAACTGGTCGGGGTGACGATCGCGGAAACCGTCGACCTCGCAGGACGAGGTCAGGTCCGCAGACAGGCACAGGATGTCGGGATTGCCCGCCGCGAAGGATTCAAAGGCCTTTGCATAGGGACGCGATACCATTTCCACCATGATGCGTTCTCCTTAGTGGCTGTAATCGACGGGCTCGACGCCCAGATCGGCGGCGATGGAAACATTCATGCGGGCACGTTCGTCCTCGGATTTGAAGCGAACGTAGTGAAGGCGCGGGAAACGCTCTTCCAGGATCGACATGGTATGGAAGGGGTTGGTGCGCGCCAGAATGATCAGCGGTTTGCCATCGTGCTTTTCCTTGACCGCATCGCGCATGGCCGTCAGGTCATGGCCGTCGATCTCGATGCAGGCAGCGCCAAAGTTCTGGAACTTGGTCTTGATGTCGCCGACTTCCATGACGCTGGACATCGCGCCATCGCATTGCTGGTCGTTGACATCCATGATGGCATAAAGATTGTCGATGCCGTGATGGGTGGCGGCCTGCACGGCTTCCCAAGTCTGGCCTTCCTGCACCTCGCCATCGGACATGAACACCCAGGTTCTGCCCGCTTCTCCGCGACGCTTGCGACCATAGGCCAGACCCGCGCCGGTGGACAGGCCGATGCCCAGGGTGCCGTTATGCACTTCCATCCCGGGCGAATGCTCGGCGCCGATCATTTCAACGCTGGAACCGTCCTTGTTGAACATTTCAAGACCTTCGGGGGCCATCCGGTCGACCTCGATCAGGGTTGCATAGGCGACAAGCGCGTAATGCGCGGGGGCAATGAACAGCCGGTCGAATTCCGGGGTGGCGGGTCCGTTATAGCCTGCGCCCGTGTGGTAATCGGGGTTCGACGGCGACGGCACGCCTTCGAAGGGCTTGGGGATCATCGGCAGGGTCGGTGCGCCCAGTTTCAGTTCCTCGTTGTACAGCCACGCCAGTTGTTCGCCGGCCGAGCAGGCCTGGCTGAGATAACCGCCGTTGTTGCGCATCGAGTGTTCGAACACACGGCGCCGAATCCCCAGCGCCACTTCCTCGGTCGTTCTTTCATTGCGCATCTCGCATCACTCCTCCTGGGCATGACATTCTGGTTGTAATCTCATCTATCATATGACAATGTATTTTACAAATGTCAAAACGAAAAGGCTGACGTGATGACAGACCGCTATACAGCTGCCCATTGGGGCGCCTATCGGGTGCGCGAGGTTGATGGGGACATCAGGCTTGATCCGCTTGCCGATGATCCCGCGCCTTCGCAGATCGGTCGTGGTTGGCTGTCGGCGGCGCGCGACCCGCGCGCCCGAATCCAGCGACCCGCCATTCGCAAGGGGTGGCTGGACGGTGATCGCGGGGCGGCGCGCAACGATGATGTCTTTGTCGAGGTTTCCTGGGACGAGGCCCTTGATCTGGCCGCGAGGGAACTTGATCGCGTGCGTCAGCAGCATGGCAATGGTGCGATCTACGGCGGGTCCTATGGCTGGTCCAGCGCCGGGCGCTTTCACCACGCCCAGTCTCAGCTGCGTCGCTTCCTGAATCTGATTGGTGGATATGTTGCCGCACGGGATACCTATTCCCATGCTGCGGGCGAGGTGATCCTGCCCCACATTACCGGCATGACCAACAAGGATATCGAAGAGGGTATGACCAGCTGGCCGCTGATCGCCCGCCATTGCACGCTGTTTCTGGCCTTTGGCGGCGTGTCGGGGCGGACCGCGCAGATTGCGGCGGGCGGCACCAGTCGGCACGAGGTAGATGACTGGATGGCGCAGGCCGCCGCGAATGGCATGAAAACCATAAGCGTGTCACCGCTGCGCAGCGATCTTGCCGATCTGCCGAATGCGCGTTGGCTGCCGGTGCGCGCCGGGTCGGATACGGCGCTGATCTTGGCGTTGGTGTATGAACTGGTTGCCGGGAATCGCCATGATCAGGCCTTTCTCGACCGATGCACAAGTGGCTGGGACCAGTTCCGCGCCTATGTCATGGGCGAAACCGATGGTCAGCCCAAATCGGCGCAATGGGCCGCGCCGCTCTGCGATCTTGCCGCCGAGGATATTCGGGCGCTGGCCGGAGAGCTGGCTGACAACAGGGTGATGGTGGCGGTCAATTGGGGGCTGCAACGCGCCCATCATGGTGAGCAGACGGTTTGGGCCGGGCTGGCGCTGGCGGCTGTGCTGGGTCAGATCGGGCAGCCGGGCACGGGCTTTGGCTTTGGCTATGGGTCCACGACCCCCCCCGGACGGGCCAAGAGATTCATCAGCTGGCCATCGGTGCCCCAGGGGCGCAATCCTGTTGATGATTTCATTCCGGTCGCGCGTATCGCCGATATGCTGCTGAACCCCGGAAAAAGCTATGCTTACAACGGTGAAACGCGGCAATATCCCGATATCCGGTTGGTCTATTGGGCGGGGGGCAATCCGTTTCACCACCATCAGGATCTGTTGCGGCTTGAACAGGCATGGCAACGCCCGGAAACGGTCATTGTCCATGATCACAGCTGGACCGCGACGGCGCGACGCGCCGATATCGTGTTGCCGACGACCATGCCGCTGGAACGCGAAGACATCATGATCAACCGGCGCGACCCGTCCCTGATCTACATGGCGCAGGTCTTGCCACCCATGGGTGAAGCCCGCAACGACCACGCAATCTTCAAGGGGTTGGCGCAGCGCTTTGCAGCCGAGCAGGAATTTACGGAAGGGCGCAGCGATGAAGGCTGGTTGCGCTGGCTGTGGGCGGGCTGTCAGGGCGTGGCCCAGACCGAAGGGTTCGCCCTGCCGGATTTCGAGAGGTTTCGCGAAACCGGTCGTTTCGAAATGTCGGATCAAGACACGACGCGGGTTTTGTTCGACCAATTTGTCTCGGATCCCGAAGCCAATCCCCTGGCCACCGAAAGCGGGCGGTTGACATTGTTCAATGACCGGATCGCCGGAATGCAGCTGCCGGATTGCCCCGGGCATCCTTGCTGGATGGAACCGGCCGAGTGGACGCTGGCGGCTGCGCCGGATGAATTGCATCTTCTGTCGCAACAGCCGGCAACCCGCCTGCACAGCCAGTTGGACAACGGATCCGAGGCGGCGGCGTCCAAGTTGCAAGGTCGCGAGGTCGCACGGATGCATCCCGCCACCGCAGCACGGCTGAACTTGCGTGAAGGCGAGGTCGTGCATCTGCACAATGCACGTGGCGGCTGTCTGGCCGGTCTTGGTCTGGATGCGGATATGCGTCGCGATTGCATCGTTCTGCCGACAGGGGCCTGGGCCGACCTGCAGAATACCGCGCAAGGGCGGATCTGCGTGCATGGCAACCCGAATATGCTGACCATCGATCTGGGGGCCTCGCAGCTCAGTCAGGGAAATATCAGCCACACGGCATTGGTGCGCGTGTCGCCGTGGGACGCGGCTTTGCCGCCGCTGCGGGCCTTGGACGCCCCCGGCTTCGTCACGCGCCGCGAAAGTGAACAGGAGGTATAGGTGCAAGATTACTGGCTGGGGATTGATGCGGGCACCACGGCGATCAAGGCGGCGGTCTATCGCAGTGACGGGACGCGGGTCGCACTGGGAGAGGTTCCCAGCGAGGTTCACCTGGGCGATCACGGTCGGGCCGAACAGGATATGGAGACCGTCTGGCTGGGCGTCTGCCAGGCTGTTTGCGCAGCCATTGCCGATATCGATGCAAGCCGGATCGCCAGCGTCGGGATTGCCGCGCAGGGCGATGGGTTGTGGGCCTTGGGTCGTGACAAGACCCCCGTCGGGCGCGCGATCCTGTGGAATGACACGCGCGCTGCCGAAAACGTAAAACAGCTTTATGACAGCAATCATGCGCGGGCCATCAGCCATGCCTGCAACACGGCGATCTGGCCGGGTACATCGGGCGCGATCTATCAATGGCTGCGTCAGGAAGAACCCGACCGGGCCGACGCGATTGATCGGGTATTCTATTGCGCGGATTGGGTCGGGTTCCGGTTGACCGGTGAACTCGCGACCGATTTTTCGAATGCGTCGATCCCGTTTCTCGATTTCGAATCCGGGGGTTATGATCTTGACGCGCTGCAGGTTCTGGGCTCGGCGCCGCTGGCGCGCATGCTGAATGCGCCGCGTCGTGCCGAAAGCCGTCTCGGCGCTGTCTCTGCCGATGCCAGCGCCGAGACGGGCCTGCCCGAAGGGTTGCCCGTATCGGTTGGCACAATGGATCTGTCGGCGATGATCGTTGGCATGGGCATGGAAAGGCCCGGCGAAACGATGATGATTCTAGGAACGACGGCCGTGGTCACCATTCTGACCGAAAAGGTGGAAAAGACCGACCACCCGGTCGGCGCGACGGCCCATCACGCCAATGGCCGGCTGTTGACCCGCATCCTCGCGCCCACCACAGGGGCAGCGGCTTTTGACTGGTTCTGCGGATTGCACCCCAAGACCTTGGGGGGTGGCTCGGCTGCCGAAATCGCGGCCCGGCTGAATGCGCTGGTTGAAAAGGTGCCGCCGGGTGCGAATGGCGTGACCTTCCTGCCTTACCTGAACGGCGAACGGGCCCCCTTTGTTGCGCCCAGGGCGCGGGGCTCGTTCTTTGGTCTGTCGTCATCCAGCACCAAGGCCGATATGGGCCGCGCTGTCATGGAAGGGGCCGCCTTCAGTCTGCGCCATTGCTTCGAAATGGAAAATGGCCGTCCGGATCAGGCGGTTCGCCTGACCGGCGGCGGCGCCCGCAACCGGATGTGGTGCCAGATCATCGCCGATGTCATGCAGGTGCCGGTGCTTGTCAGCGAGGCCTCGGATCATGGTCTGTGGGGGGCGGCCTGCCTTGGGGCAGCTGCGGCCGGCAAGGGCGATGCCTGCACATTGGCACAGCGCGCCGAAGAGGTGTTGCGCCACGATCCCGACCCACAAACCGCGTCAGCCTATGACGCCGCATTCGCAAGATATGTCGCATTGTCCGACGCCTGTCAGGCGCTTTGGAAATAACAGGAAAAGAGGTTCAGAACATGACCGAAATGATGAAAGCCGCCGTCTATCACGCGCTGGAGGATATTCGCATCGAGGAACGGCCCGTGCCCGAGATCGGCGCCGATGAGATCCTGTTGAAAACCCTTGCCTGCGGCCTGTGCGGTGGCGAGACGATGGCTTGGTACAAGAAATCCGAACCCAAGGTGTTGGGCCATGAGCCGATCGGTGAAGTGGTCAGGGTCGGCGCGGATGTGACCGACTACAAAGTCGGTGACCGCCTGTTCATCAACCACCATGTCGGGCGCGTAGACAGCCACCTGTCGCGCCGTGGGCATTTCACACGCGATCCGTTCTATGCGTCGATGAAGCTCGATCCGGGCGGGGTCTGCGAATATTATCGTGTGACGGCGCAGCATCTTCGCATGGATGCCCACAAGCTGCCCGACAGCATCTCGACCGAGGCCGCCGTGACGATCGAGCCGTGGTCCTGCGTCATGTCGGGGCTGAAGGTCTGCAACATTCAGCCCGGCGATACCGTGGCCGTGGTTGGCGCGGGCTTCATGGGGCAGGGCTTTGTGCATCTTGCACCGCTGTTCGGCGCGGGCAAGGTTGTCGCACTGGATTTCTCGGACTGGCGTTTGGACAAGGCCCGCGAGTTTGGGGCCACGCATACGATCAACCCCAAGAACGAAGATCCGGTCGAAGCGATGCGCCGCGCGAACAACGGTCGCCTGGCCGATACGGTCATCGTTATCGCGCCATCGCCTCAGGCCTGGGCGCAGGCCGAAGAGCTGGTCGAGGTTGGCGGAACGCTGCATCTGGGCGCACCGCTGGCACCGGGCACCGACTGGGTGCGGGATGGCGGTCGCGCCTATTTTGACCAGATCACCGTGACTTCGCGCTATTCGTCGGATCACACCGACACATACAGCTATATCCGTTTGTTGGAGGCAGGACGCATCAAGGCTGCCGAGGCCATTTCCCACCGTTTTGACATCGATGACAGCGCCGAAGCCTTCGAGATGCTGCGCAAGGCGGAAAAGTCGTTGAAAATCGTCGTTTACCCCCACGGCATCCCCGAGGAGAAGAAGAATGCTTGAAGCACTGAAGCAGGAAGTTTGCGAACAGAACCATCAACTGCCCCTGAACGGGCTGGTTGTCGGTTCCGGCGGCAATGTCTCGGGGCGGGATCGTGAAACGGGGCTGGTGGTCATCAAGCCGTCCGGGGTCAAGTTCAAGAACCTGACGCCGGAAACCATGGTCGTCGTGGATATGGACGGAAATGTCATCGAGGGCGAAATGAAGCCCTCGGTCGATACCGGGCTGCATCTGTATATCTATAAGGCGCGCCCCGATATTTTCGGCATCACACATACCCATTCGCCATACGCGACCAGTTTTGCTGCGCGCGGCGAACGGATCCCGGCGGTGTTGACGCCGATCACCCATATGCTGGGCCGTGACGTTCCCTGTTCGCGCTATGCAACACCGGGCGAGGTCGATACGGGACAGGCCGTTGTCGAGGCCGCAGATGGCGGATATGCTGCGTTGGTCAAGGCGCATGGTGTGTTCACCATGGGGCGTTCCGCGACCGAGGCGACCTCGTTTGCGATGTATCTGGAGGAGGCAGCGATGACGACGCATCTGGCGATGACGCGCGGTCCGGTCGAAGAATTGCCCCAGCAGGAAATCGACCGCTGCTATAACTGGTTCCAGCAGAACTATGGGCAGTCGGGCAAGAAAAAGGTCAGTGCCTGACATGGCCCGGGATGAGGCGCCGTCAAACCCGTTCAACGACAAGGATGCCTTGTTGGCGAATGTCGCGTTGCTTTACTATGGCGAAGGCTTGACCCAGAGCGAGATTGCCAAGCGTCTGTCGGTGTCTCGTCCCACGATCGTCAACATGTTGCGCGAATGCCGTGATCGCGGCATCGTTGAAATCCGCGTCGATGGCGAGGTGCTGGCTGCCTCGGCGTTGTCGCGGCAGCTTGTCGCGCGTTACGGGCTGGAAGATGCTTATGTGTCGCGCTGCCGGATCGGTGGCGACAAGCCCCCGGCGCGCGGCGAAAGCCTTGCCCAGCTGGCGCGAGTTGCGGCGATGGCCGTGCTGGATGTCGTGCGGCCCGGCGATACGGTCGGGGTTGCCTGGGGTGAAACGATCAAGTCGGTCGCCGATGCCATGCCACGACAGCCGGTCGAGGATGTGACCGTGTGCCAGATGATCGGTTCGATGGTGTCCGATCGCGTCGCCGCATCCGAGGATTGTGCGATTCGGATCGCGAATTGTCTGAATGCCAGCTGTTACACCCTGCATGCCCCCGCAGTTCTGTCTTCGCGCGATCTGGCGGCCAGCCTGCGCAGTGAACCGACGATTGCAAAACAGCTCGAGCGTTTGCAACGGCTGGATGTCGCCATCTACTCTATTGGCAACACCGACCCCGACACGCATCTGATTGCTGCCGGGATCGCCACCAAGGATCAGGTCGCCGATGCTGTCGACGCGGGGGCCGCCGGGATCTTGTGTTGTCGCTATATCGATCTGAATGGCAACCCTGTCGACCTGCCCCCCAACGAACGCGTGGTTGCGGTCGAAGTTGACCATTTGCGCGCGGCCAAACGCAAGCTTGTCGTGATTGCGGGGCAGGACCGGTTGCGCGCCGCGCAGGCTATCCTGAACGGCAAACTGGCCACGCATCTCTGCGTTGACGAAGCCCTTGCGGTTGCGTTGCTGCAAGCCGACTGAATCCCGTCATCCGGAAATCTCTGTGGTGCATCGTGATCGGCGCTGCGCGGATGATGTCTGTGCTGCCTATGTGCAAGCTTTATATAAATGACAAAATATTTGACATCTGTAAAAACGACGCGGTATCATTCCTGAATGATGGCGCAGGACGCCAAGGTGGCCCCACGGGGCTGAGGAGAGGAGGAAGACATGTCGACCGATAAACAAAACCGGCTGACGCGCCGAGGGGTATTGAAAGGCGCGGCCGCCTCTGGCGTAGCGCTTGCCGCCCCGAATTTCTTCATTGGCAAAGCCCATGCCGCAAATGAAACGCTGCGGGTCGGGATCATACCTGCCTATTCCTTCGGGATCTATTGGCTGGTGCAGGATCAGGGCTTCGCGCCCGGCGTCGACATGGAATTCAGCGTGTTTCCATCGGGTCCGCCCGCGATCGAGGCCATGGTCGGTGGGTCCGTCGATGCGATCACGGTGGGTGCGGTGCCGCCGCTGGCGGCGATGGCCCGCAAGGTTGCCGATCTGCGCGCGATTTCGGTCTGCGGGGACGCCTCGGGGCTTTATACGATCGTTGGACGCGAAGGTCTTGGCAGCCTGACCGATCTGGAAGGCAAGCGGATTGCCGTGACGTCGGGGTCGAACTTTGATTTCTTCCTGGACACGGTGCTGAATGCCGAAGGTCTGGCGGACATGCCGCTGACCCGCATCAACATGGAGCCGATCGACGCGCAGGCCGCGATGATCGCGGGGGCCGTGGATGCCACGGTGCCGCTGGCCACCTCGCGCAAGCTGATCTTTGACAAGATGCCGGGCGCGGTGATGCTGGCCGAAGGCGCAAAGATGCCGATCGAAAGCCGCCCTAGCATCATGGATATCTTCATGACCACGCAACAGACCCTGGATGCCAAACAGGATGCGCTGCGTCAGGTCGTCGAGGCCTTCCACAGCAAGGGCGTCGCAATGGTGCGCGAAGACAACGCGGAAGTTGTTGCCCGCATGGTTGCATGGCAGCAGAAGATCGGGCGCGCGGGCGTCACGGCCGAAGAGGTCGAGCCCCTGCTGAACGGCTATTTCTATTTCGACATTCCCGAAATCAAGGATGTCTTCGCCAAGGACCAGCTCAAGCAATCGTTGCTGATCCAATCGGAATTCCTGGCCGAGAATGACAAGATTTCTGCGGTGCCCGATCTGGATACGATGGTCACCAACCAAATCATCGAGCAGCTCTGATCGCGATGAACAAGAATACTGCCTTTAACTCGAAACGGGTGATCCTGGGCTGTCTGTCGGTGGCGGCGGTTATCGCGATCTATGCGCTGGTAACCTCTCGCCCTGACAACAACCCGGCCTTGTTGCCGCCGATCACCGACATCATCACATCTTTCTGGACCAACCTGACCTCGGGGTCCTTGTTGACGGCATTGGGTGCCAGCCTGTTTCGCATCAGCGCGGGGTTCCTGATCGGCACGACACTGGCATTGGTGTTGGGCTGCCTGATCGGCTGGTATCGCAATATCGAATATCTGTTCGATCCGCTGATCGAGGCCGTGCGCCCGATTCCGCCACTGGCCTATATTCCGCTGATCATCATCTGGTTCGGGATCGGTGAATTCAGCCGGGTGCTGATTATCACCATCGCCTGTTTCATGGTCTGTGTGGTCAATGTCATCGCGGGGATGAAGAACGTCCCGGCGGTCTATGAAGATGCGGCATCCACGATGGGCGCAACGCGTTTTCAGGTGTTCCGCACCGTGGCGGTTCCGGCGGCGACGCCCTTTATCATTACGGGCTATCGGGTCGCGCTTGCGGCGGCCTGGACGACGCTTGTCGCATCCGAACTGCTTGCGGCGCAAAACGGTCTGGGCTTTCTGTTGCAGGAAGGGCGGCGGTATTTCCTGACCGATCAGGTGATGATGATCATCATGATCATCGGGGCTTGCGCTTTCATCATGGATCGCATCTTCCGCAAAATTCAGGCGCATCTGATGCAATGGTCGGAGACACGTGAGTAATGCCAGAGATCCGTATCGAAAACCTGACGCATACCTTCGGCAAGGGTCAGCCCAATGAACTGACCGTGCTGGACAATATCAACCTGACCTTTGAATCCGGCAGCTTCAACGCCATCGTCGGCACCTCGGGTTGCGGTAAATCGACCCTGCTGAAGATGATGGCCGGCCTGTTCGCGCCGTCCGATGGCAGCATGAAGCTGGACGACCAGATCATTCAGGGCACCGATCGCCGCCGCGGCATGGTGTTTCAGCAGGACGCCGTGTTCCCGTGGATGACCGTGTCCAAGAATATCAGCTATGGTCCCCGTCTGCGCGGAGCCAGCGCCGCAGAGCAACGCGAGATCGAGGCGAAATGGACGCAGGCCGTCGGGCTGAAGGGCTTTGAAAACCGCTGGCCGCGCGAATTGTCGGGCGGAATGCGCAAGCGCGTCGATATCGGCCGCGTCTATGCAAATGACCCCGATGTCTTGCTGATGGATGAACCATTCGGTGCCCTTGACGCCCAGACCAAAGAGCGGATGCAATCCGACCTTCTGGAAACCTGGGGTCAATCACGCAAGACGGTCGTGTTCGTCACCCATGATCTGGAAGAGGCGATTTTCCTTGCCGACAAGATTGTCGTGATGTCTGCGCGTCCGGGTCGAGTTCACCATATCGAAGAGGTCAGCCTGCCGCGTCCGCGCACGGATGCCATGCGCCTGACGGATGAATTCATCCAGATCAAGCGGCGTTTGTGGGAGATGCTGGACCACTAGACCTGCCGTTCCCGACATCTGAGCTGTGAATTTGCCGGTTGCCCTCGTGGTGGCCGGCATTTTTCATGTCCGGCCACCCTGCCGCACCATCTGTGACCCCGATGTGATCTCAAAGCCGCTGGACAGTGGCGTTTACTTCCACGATCTTGACATGATGAATGATTGCTTGGCCGGCCAGAGGTTGGACGATCGGCCTCGTCCGAGCCGGTCCCGAAGGAATAGAGGCGTATATGACCCTGATCGAACGTATGTCATCCGAGTTGAAGCAGATCCGGGATGACGGGCTGTTCAAGGAAGAACGGGTCATCATCTCGATGCAGGACGGACAGATCTTGGTCGCGCCGGATCGCAGGGTCCTGAATTTCTGCGCAAACAACTATCTGGGGCTGGCCAATCACCCCGATCTGATTGCCGCCGGACATGCCGCATTGGACCGCTATGGCTACGGTATGGCCTCGGTTCGTTTCATCTGTGGCACCCAAGAGGAACACCGGACCCTCGAAGCCCGGATCGCTGCGTTTCTGGGCACCGAGGATGCGATCCTGTTTTCGTCCTGTTTTGACGCCAATACCGGCCTGTTCGAGACAATTCTTGGGCCGGAGGATGCGATCATCTCGGATGCGCTGAACCACGCGTCGATCATTGACGGCGTACGTCTGTGCAAGGCGCAGCGGCATCGATATGCGAATAACGACATGGCTGCGCTGGAAGATTGCCTGAAAGCCGCCGCAGATGCCCGCAACCGCGTCATCGTGACCGATGGTGTGTTTTCAATGGATGGGGTGATTGCCGATCTCGGCGCTATTTGCGATCTGGCCGAGCGTTATGACGCCACGGTGGTCGTCGATGACAGCCACGCCGTCGGACTGACCGGGCCGGGCGGACGGGGGACCCCGGCATTGTGTGGGGTGTCGGACCGCGTGCAGGTGTTGACGGGCACCTTGGGCAAGGCACTTGGCGGCGCCTCGGGTGGGTATGTTGCCGGTCCCGCGCCATTGGTGCAGATGCTTCGGCAGAGATCACGTCCTTACCTGTTCTCAAACACGCTGGCCCCTGTGATCGCCGGGGCCTCGCTGACCGCGCTGGATCTGATCGAGGCTGGCGATGGCCTGCGCGACCGGCTGGATGCCAATGCCGCGCGGTTTCGCACCGAAATGGAAGCGGCGGGGTTCACCCTTGCAGGGGCGGGGCACCCGATCATCCCCGTGATGCTGGGTGATGCGCATCTGGCGACGGCGTTCGCGGCACGGATGATGGAAAAGGGTGTCTATGTCACCGCGTTCTCATTTCCGGTGGTGCCGCGCGGTCAGGCCCGTATTCGCACACAGATGTCGGCGGCGCATGACGATGCCGATCTGTCGGCGGCCATCGCGGCCTTTATCGAAACGGGCCGCGAATTGAAGGTGCTTGCATGAGCAACATGATGAAGGCCCTGGTCAAGTCGCGCGCCGAGGCGGGATTGTGGATGGAGCAGGTGCCCGTGCCGGAACCCGGACCCAACGAAGTGCTGATCCGCGTTCGCAAAAGTGCAATCTGTGGCACGGATGTTCATATCTGGAACTGGGATGCCTGGGCGGCCAAGACTGTTCCCGTGCCCTTGGTGACGGGGCATGAATTCTCTGGCGTGATTGTCGAGACCGGCAGCGCGGTGACGCGTTTCCGGCCCGGCCAGCGGGTGTCGGGGGAAGGGCATATCACCTGCGGCGCCTGCCGCAACTGTCGGGCGGGCAGGGGGCATTTGTGCCGAAACACCCTTGGGGTTGGTGTGCAGCGCGCCGGATCATTCGCCCAATATCTGTGCCTTCCGGAAAGCAATGTCGTCGTGATCCCCGATGATATTCCCGATGAGATTGCGGCGATCTTCGATCCGTTCGGGAATGCGGTGCATACCGCGCTCAGCTTTGACTGCGTGGGCGAGGATGTCCTTGTGACCGGTGCCGGGCCGATCGGGATCATGGGGGCGCTGGTTGCGCAGCGCGCCGGGGCGCGCAAGGTGGTGATTACCGATATCAATCCCACGCGGCTTGCCCTTGCCCGCAAGATGGGGCTGGAACATGCGATCGACACCAGATCCACCGATCTGGTGGATGTGATGTCTGGTCTGGGGATGACCGAAGGATTCGATGTCGGGCTCGAGATGTCGGGCGCTGCTCCGGCATTCCGGCAGATGATCGACGTGATGAATAATGGCGGCAAGATCGCCATCCTGGGCATTGCGCCGACGGGTTTCGAGATCGACTGGAACAAGGTGATTTTCAAGATGCTGCATCTCAAGGGCATTTATGGCCGCGAGATGTACGAAACCTGGTACAAGATGATTGGCTTGGTACAGTCCGGGCTGGATCTGACCCCGCTTATCACACATCGTTTGCCGATTGACGATTTCGCTGCCGGATTTGCCGCCATGCGCGCGGGCGAGGCAGGCAAGGTTGTGCTGGACTGGGGTGCCGAAGACGGCTGATCCAGACATTTTCGGTCCGTATTTTCAGCGCCCGCCAGGATGATTGGCGGGCGTTCTGCATTTCTATGGCCGCGCCTCCGCGCTGAAATGCGGTTGGAAATGCGTGGAATATCCTTGATCGTCGATATATATGCAAATATAGTCGATTATTATGATTGTATCATACATCTGCAAGAAGGGCGAATATGGACACGACATCCCAGCAAGTGGTTGCGGCAGGAACGGGTCTGGACAGGTCGCAGGCGCGCATTGCGGCAATCGAGCCGATGTTGGTGCGGGTTGGTATTCGTAATCAGCTGCTGGTCAAGGTGACGACCGAAGACGGATTGTTCGGCTGGGGGGAATCGGGCCTGTCGTCGCGCGAAGCGTCGGTGATCGCGATGTTGAATGACTTTGCGCGCTTTCTGATCGGGCAGGATTCCCGCCGGATCGGACGCATCTGGCAGGAATGTTATCGCGGCCAGTATTTTGAAGGCGGACGTGTGATCACCGCAGCGATTTCGGCACTGGATATCGCGTTGCATGATCTGCTGGGCAAGCGTCTCGACGTGCCCGTCTATCAATTGCTGGGCGGAAAGCAGCGCGACACCGTGGGATCATTCGCGACCACGATGGGCACAAGCATCGACCGGCAGATCGAGGATATCCGCATTCTGCGCAAGGAAGGGTGGCAATGTGTACGGACCTATCCCGGCTCTTTTGGCGAAGGCGAGGTTTATGATCCGCAGGCGGCCGTGTCCCAAACCGCAACCGAGTTGATTGCGATCCGGGAAGAGTTCGGCCCGGATCTGTGCCTGGGCGTGGATCTGCACCACCGCCTGTCCGTGGTTGAAGCCGCGAATTTCTGCGCAAGGCTTCCGGTTGGCACCCTTGATTTTCTGGAAGAGCCGATCCGCAGCGAAAGCCCCGAGGCCTATCGCATGCTGCGCAGCATGACCTCGGTGCCGTTTGCCGTCGGAGAAGAGTTTGCTTCGAAATGGCAAGCCGCACCATTTATCGAGCAGGGCCTGACCCAATATATGCGATTGGATATCTGCAATATCGGCGGCTTCACCGAGGCGATGAAGGTCGCGGGTTGGTGCGAACGCCACTACATGGATCTGATGCCGCACAACCCGCTTGGTCCGGTCTGCACCGCGGCCAGCGTCAATATGTCCGCCGCCGTGCCCAATTTCAGCTGGCTTGAAACCCGTCAGTCCAGTGTCGAAAGCAACGGTTTTCACGATGAAAAGCTGTTTCCGGTGCAGGTCCGCATGGACGGGCCGAACTATGTCCTGCCCGATTGCCCCGGGCTGGGCGTCGAGATCGACGAGGACGCAATCGCCAGCCAGGCTGTGACGCATGTCGAATGCCCGCATCTCCGCAGGACGGATGGTTCCGTGACGAATTGGTAAACGGGACACAGCGGCGAATTCACGCGGCACCCGTTCTTGACGCTGACAGCGCAAGGAGTAACCTGAATATGCGTGTATTTGTGTAGCGGCAGGAATGGGCCGATGTTCAGGGGTTTGGCTTTCAGCGTTTCAGGCTGTGGGGCAAGGATGGGCCGTGGTTGGGGCCGGGCATGTGCCGCCACACCATTGGCGTTGTCGGCATGACCGGCGCTGCGCATCAGGACGGGTATTCTTGCCCGGTCTTTGATACGATGACGGACCCGTCATTGCTGTATCCATCAGCTGCCGAGCAAGCTGCCTTTTCCAGTCTGCGTCAGGCCTTGACCGGGGCAAGCCCGGTGACCTTGCTGCTTGGCGTCGAAGGGATCGGCAAGACCCAGTTGTTGAACGTGATCCGGTCGCGCCTGTCGGAAAGCCACAAGATCGCCTCGATCACGCTGGAAGAGTTTGAAACAGACGCTCCCGGACCCGATGATGGCGCTGGCGCGGGGATGGCGGCCGACGACCTCATTCAATCGATCCGCGAATTTGCGATCGAGGATGAAGGCGCAAACCGGCCCGCCCATACGCCCGCTCTGTTGATTGTCGACGATGCCGACCAATTGCCCGATGGGGCATTTGAGCAGTTGCTGCAGGTTTGCGCCAGCTTGACCACCGCCGACCCTCCGGTCCAGCTTTTGCTGTCCGGATTGCCGCAGCTGCAAGCGCACCTGAAAGAGTGGCAAGACGGTGCGTTGCAGCAATATGTCGATGCCGAGATCCTTTTTGCGACGCTGACCGAACAGGAAACCGCCGGCTATGTCGCGCATCGCTTTGCGACCCTGGACTGTGCCTGTCATGGCGGCCGCAACCCTTTCAATGCTGCTGCGATGGGCCGGTTGCACCATCATTGCGGCGGTGTTCCGGGTCGGGTTGGCGATCTTGCCAGGCTATGCCTTGCCGAGGCAGGTCGTGTTGGCGCAACGGTCATTACGGCGGAGTTCGTCGATGCCTGCGAACGCGGTGAGCTGCCCGAAACCGTGGCGGGAATGATCGCTTTGTCCGAGCCTGCTCCGCATACCAAAACCGGGGAACATATCGAGGACGCGCTGATCGACAGTCAGCCAGTGCCTGAAATGCGCGCGCCCGCGCCGGTATCAATTCGTGCAGCGCCAAACCGCGATCCGGCCGTCGCGCCACGCGCGTCCCGGTCGCGCGGCTGGGTCTGGTCCGCGGCTTCGGGGGTCGTTCTGGCGGCTTTTGCAGGGGGGCTGATCTGGAACCAGCTATCGGGGCGGCGCGATACGGTTGCCATGATGGACCCGAGCGGTGCTGTTGTCGCGCCATCACCGCCACGGCCGCCGGCCCCCACCATCACGCCTCAAGCGGAACCTCGACCAGCCGTGGCCGAGGTTCCGCCACCGCCCCATATCCGCCTGTCTGCGATGCCGGATCCGCGCGAACTGTTGGATCAGGCGCTTGAATCCGCCGTTTCTGATCCTGCTTTTGCGGCGCTGCTGTATGAACGCGCAGCCTTGTTGGGCAATGATCGCGCAGCATATTTCCTTGGCCAGTTGTTCGAGATCGGCGATGGCGTCAGCATGGACCCTCATCGCGCCCATGCATGGTATCAAGCCGCTGAAAACAATGACCGGGCTGCCGGGCGGATCGAGGCGCTTGCGCCGTTCCTGTCCGCGTCCGAGGCATCCGGGGCGGCCCCCGTTCCGGTGTTGCAGGCCAGTCTGCCGGACGGGCGATTGGCGTTGCACTGGCGCGCGGCCGCAGGAGAAAACCCGTCACGCTTCGCTGTGGAATTTGTTGCGGCCGGCGATGACGGCGCGCCGCAACGGCGGGAAACCGGCCTTTCCGCAATGCTGCTGGATCAACAGGTCATCCGGTGGCGCGTTGTGACCCTGACGGGTGGTGGCGACGATCAAGGGGCGACCGAGTGGTTCGACGCCCCATTGCTCGCCCGGAACTGATCAGCACCCCATGACGGCGCAAATGCTGCGGCGATAGCTTTCATTCGCGTCGCTATCAGTGGTTGTGGGTGCAGTGCAGTTCATCTGGTAGTCCGAACTGGTTCCCCGCGTCACGCATGCCCCGACATCCCAACCCGAGGGGATGGCGCCGAGATCGACGTCATTCCATTTCGGATGCCCGTATTGCTTCAGCGATTCAAGATTGCCGGAGATCAACGAGCTCAGGTCGGACACGGCATCGCATGATTGCTTGTGATAGGCGTTGCGCGTGGCGTCGTAGTCATAGGTCATCAGGATGGCCTTGACCGCGACCAGGTCCACGGGATCGCTTTGGAACTGATAGGTCCCGGCCGCGAGCGTCGAAGGTGTATAGACGCTGCGCAATGTGTCATCCGTGATCGGCAGCAGATGAAACTTGCTGCCATCGACGCCGCTGCCCGTGTAAAGGGACGCGGGTGCGCCGGCGACATAGAAAAATGCGTCGATGCGCCCTGTCAGCAGCTGTTGCAGCGCATCCCTGGGGGCGATGGCCAGCTTTTCGGCAGGTTCCAGCCCCGCCAGCGACAGCATCAGCGAGGCGGTTAGAAAGGTGCCGCTGTTTTCCGTTCCGATGGCGACACGCTTGCCTGCAAGATCGCGGAAATCCTGCAAATCATTCTTGGCAAGGATATGCACCTCTTCCTCATAGAGCGGGAATGCGATGCGTACGCCTTTGATGGTGCGTGCAATATCGGGGTCCTGTGCGGCAAAGGTCTGCATGTATTCCAGAACATCATTCTGCACGATGCCGAACTGCGTGCGTGGGCGTTGCCGCACGCCCAGGAAATTCTCAAGCGAGCCGGCGGATTCGACGACATCCATTTCATGCCCGCATTGCCCCATCAGACGCTGCATGTCACGCCCGAACTGGATATAGGTGCCGGTCGCGGACCCCGTCATGATGCTGATCTGGGGTTCCTGGGCGTGAGCAGCGATCAGGGGCAGTCCGGCAAGCCCGGCGGCCAGTGCAAGACGCTGAAAAAGCTTGGGCAATCGCATGCGTTCCTCCTGTGATGAATGGCGCGGGCGTTAGCAACTGCCCAGTTGAGATAACAATGACAGCAGTGATTGGCGGTTGACGGGCTGCTGGACCAGGCCAAGGGCGTCAGCGGGGCAGGTGCCATCGATCAGCGCGTCGCGCAGCCTGGTTGCGGCTTGTGGGTCGGCGGGGTGCCCGGGCATTGTATCCAGCGCCTCATCGACAACCGATGCTTCGCGCGGGCCTTCGCGGCGTGGCGGTGCAGCCGGCTGTGCCGGTGCGGCTGCCGGTGGCGCTGCTGCGGGGGCGGGCGTTTCAGGTGCCGTTCGGGTTTGCGCGATCAGGTCGTCTCGCTGGCTTGTCAGTGTGGCGATGTCCTGTTGCAGGCTTTCGGCCTGTGCCGACAGGTCGTCCAGCTCGGCCCGCTGCGCCTGCAATGCCTCGTTTGCTTCGGCCTGCTGTTGGGCGTTGTCCTCGGCCTGTTGCAGCTCTGCGGTCAGGGCTTGTTTCTGCTGGTCCAGCTGGCCGATTTCCGCGCCGAGCGCGGCCAGCTGTTCCTCTTGGGTCGAGATCTGCGTGGCCAGTTTCCGGACGTTTTCTTCCTGCGCCGCGATCTGCTGGTCCAGTTCGGCTTGTTCGGCGGCTTTCTCCGCCGCCAGGGCTGCCTGTGCCTGCAAGTCCTCGCGCTGGCTTGTCAGTGTGGCGATGTCCTGTTGCAGGCTTTCGGCCTGTGCCGACAGGTCATCCAGCTCGGCCCGCTGCGCCTGCAATGCCTCGTCTGCTTCGGCCTGCTGTTGGGCGCTGTCCTCGGCCTGTTGCAGCTCTGCGGTCAGGGTTTGTTTCTGCTGGTCCAGCTGGCCGATTTCCGCGCCGAGCGCGGCCAGCTGTTCCTCTTGGGCCGAGATCTGCGTGGCCAGTTTCCGGGCATTTTCTTCCTGCGCCGCGATTTGCTG
Organism: Paracoccus onchidii; assembly: GCF_028294535.1. GTDB lineage: Bacteria > Pseudomonadota > Alphaproteobacteria > Rhodobacterales > Rhodobacteraceae > Paracoccus > Paracoccus onchidii. The sequence continues at coordinate 35,462 of NZ_JAQBIE010000008.1, forward strand.
GTCCAGTTCGGCTTGTTTGGCGGCTTTCTCCGCCGCCAGGGCTGTCTGTGCCTGCAAGTCCTCGCGCTGGCTTGTCAGTGTGGCGATGTCCTGTTGCAGGCTTTCGGCCTGTGCCGACAGGTCGTCCAGCTCGGCCCGCTGCGCCTGCAATGCCTCGTCTGCTTCGGCTTGCTGTTGGGTGCTGTCCTCGGCCTGTTGCAGCTCTGCGGTCAGGGTTTGTTTCTGCTGGTCCAGCTGGTTGATGTCATCCTTGCGGGTGGCGAGTTCCTCGTCCAGCGTTGCCAGTTCCGCGCGGCGGGCAGCAATTGCTTCATCCAATGCCGTATTCTCGGAATCAGCGGCCGTGGTGACCTCTTGTTGCAAGAGGTCGCGTTGATCGCGCAGGGTCGCGATTTCTTGGGTCAGGGCGTCGACCTCTTGCCGGTTTTGCGCGATGGTCTGTTCAAGTGTTGCGGCTTCGGCTTCAAGAGAAGACTTGCCGGTTTCGTACTCGGTTATGCTGGCCTGCAGCTCTTGGCTTTGGCTTTCCAATGAGGTCAGATCGGCGCGGCTATTGTCGATGGACTGCGTTAATTCGGACAGGGTTTGACGGGCCGCTTCGATATCGCTGCCAAGCTGGGCGTGTTCACCGGCATTCTCAGCCGCGGCGCTTTGCAGTTGCTCGCGTTCTGCGGACAGCGTTTGCACGTCGGCCTTGATAGCATCCAGTTGGGCGCGGGCGGGCGCAAGCTGATCGTTCAGATCCTGAAGCTGTGCTCTGGATTGTGTCAGTGAATTTTCAAGTTGCGCGGCCTCGTCTTCCAGATCCACGATGATTTGGCGCAACAGATTGGCCCTTTGGGGATCGCTTTCTTGCGCATATCCCTGCCCCGAGGCGAAAAGCCCCGCCGATGCAATGACGGATGCATAAAGTGCAGATGACCAATCGAACCGTGCCACGAACTACCTCCTGCAACTTGTTCAGAATGCGGGATCACGCTCACATGTCAACGTTGTTAACGCTGTCGTCGCGCAGTTCACGGTGCGGGCCGGCGATAGCCTGTGCCCAAAACTGTCTGTTGATGGTTCGCTGTCGTGCACCCGGCGTAATTTTTGGGCGCAGGGCTATCTTCGAAGATAATTATAGAGATATAATATATATGTATTTACCACCGCCGGCATGGTCTCTGACCAGGGATCGGCTGTGATGCGCGCAACATAAGGGCAAGACAATGGAAGGCGAGGCCAAGAATACCCGGTTGCTGGCTCAGCCCCTGTACAAGCGCGCCGAAGTGGAAATGACCAACCGGATTGCAACCGGGCGCTGGCCAGCGGGCTATCAGCTGGCAAATGAATTCGCGCTGGCCGATGAATTCGGTGTCAGTCAGGGGACGATACGCAAGGCCCTGGTCGCGATGGAACGGCGCGGGCTGTTGATGCGCAGCCCGGGGCGCGGGACGATGGTATGCAAGACCACCCAAGAGGAATCGCTGTTTGCGTTTTTCCGGTTGCGAAACGAATCCGGGGAAATGGTGATACCGACCCCTGCGCGCGAAGAAATTTCCTCCGGGGATCCAACCTCACGCGAAATCGAGGTGTTGGGACCGGATTGCCGGCAGGTAATCCGTCTGAACCGACTGCGCCAGAATGGCGGCACGCCATTCGTCGTCGAGAGAATGAGCTTTGACGTGGCGACCTGTGATGGCATGGTCGAAGATCTGCCACTGCCCGGATCGTTATATCCCTATTTGCACGAACGCTTTGGCCTGATGATCATGACGGTATCGGAATCGATCACCGCGGCAGTCGCCGATGATGATCTGGCCGCCGCGCTAGAGGTCGAAACGGGTGCGCCGCTGCTGAAGGTTGTGCGCGTCGCGCGTGATCTGTCGGATCGCAAGGTCGAATTGCGTGACAGTTTCTATCGCACGGATTTCGCATCCTATCAGATCGAACTTGCCCGGTCGTGACCGGAACAATCATCGCGGCCCATTGCTTTCGGCGCTGACCGGCGGCTTGCTATCGCCGCCGGCCGATTTGTTCAGATGTCTTGATAGCCATGCCTGAAAGATGCGTCATTGGGGGTGAACGCCGCGCCGCGACCATTGAAAATGGTATGCTTGTGCCAGGGCGTTGCCTCGGCATCCGTCAGCATATTCAGATCGTCCATATAGGCGCAGGCCTCCCCTGACAGTTCGGTGCGCATCTTGTCCCAATCGGGGAAATGGCCGAACGCATCCAGCCAGATCGCGCGCCCCGCAAGATAGCCGGACGCCCCTGCCTTATAGGCATGCGTCAGGATCTTGCGGAATGCAGGTTTGCTTGCGCCCGCCGAAAGCATGACCCAGGGGCGCCCGGCCAGCCGTCCCATTTCGTCGAATATTTCCTGTGCTTGGCGCCAACCGTCATTTCCGACGCCGGGGACGTCATTGGCTGCGATCGGGCTTTCCAGTTTGAAGACATCCACCCCGTATTCCGGTTTGGCGAATTCTTCGACAGATTTCAAAACGTCGTCAGAGCGCTTGCCCTGCATCTCGACATAATCCTTGGTCTGGTGCGCATCGGATTCCAGCGGAAACACCAGCAGCTCGAACAGGAATGGAATATCGTATCTGGCGCATGCTTCGCCGATGCGGCGGGTGAATTCTTTCTGATGCTCGTTGATCTCGGGGTCGGCATCGGGGCGATACCATGCAAGCACCTTGACCGCGTCCCCACCCATACGCTTGATCTTGCCAACCGACCAATCATCGATTTCCGATGACTTGCGACCCATGCCGGAATCTTCGAAGATCGAATCTTCCAATGTCACCACCAGCCCTTTGGTTGGAGACATCGCCGGCAGGCCACGCGGAATCGCGAAATGCGGGTCAAGTAGCAAGGCGGTCGATTTGTCCTGCAGGGTTTCGATCAGCAGTTTCTTGAAACCAGCAACGTCGTCAAAGGGCGCTTCCGCCGTGCCATGATGCTTTGCAATCGCCGATTTGATCGGCGGCCGCTGATCGACGGCGGTCATTTTGAACAGACCGTTGCTATCCGCCATCCGGCGCATGCCCCATAATTTTCCGGCACTCAGCGACATCAGATTTCCTCCTCAAGAAATTTTTCGACTTCGGTTCGGTCAGGCAGCGCGGCACTGCCGGTTCTGGTGGTTTTCAGCGCGGCGACCGCGTTGGCGAAATGGACGGCGGCGATCTCGGTCTGACCCCGGGCCAACGCCAGTGCAAAGGCGCCGTGCCAGACATCGCCGGCCCCAAGCGTATCCACCGCCGTGACGCCAAAGGTGGGCACGTCGCTAAGATGGATGCCGTCATGGCACAGCACTGAATGCGGGCCGCGCGTGACACAGACCCAGGCGCCAAGTTCGCTTGCGGCGCGGCTGAGCGCGGCGGCATCCGCGCCCCCGGCAAAATCTGCCAATCCCTGTTCCGAGAATGCCACATGCGAGGCCGCGCGCAGTGCGTCCTGGGCATGTGTGACAGGAGCTTCGGCATCAAGAACAGCGGGAAGTCCGGCGTTTCGCGCTGCCAGAATCAGGTCTTTGGCACCTTGTGGCCATCGGGTGTCGGCAAGAACCGCTCCCGCTCCGGTCAGGTCGGGATGTACGATGCCGCATTCATACAGGCTGTCCCGACGATAGTTGACAATGGTTCTTTCGCCATCCCCGGTAAGCAGCACGGCCGAGCGCGCGGTTTCTTCACCATCGCGCCGGATCAACTGGTGCGTTTCGATTCCTGCCATTTCGACCTGTTGGCACATCCAGTGTCCCAGCACGTCATCACCAATGACCCCGATCAGGCTGACTTGACCACCAAGGCGGGCGGCGGCGCGGGCTGCATTCAGGGCACAGCCACCCGGAGCGATAAACGAAGCCGCCGCACGGTTCTTCAGGCCCGGCATGATCTCTTGATTCATCGCGAATGCCATGTCGACGGTCACGATGCCCGCACAAACCAATCTGGCCGCTTCCATCGGGGTTCCTCCGTGCTGCGGGATCTCCTGGCCTGCCAGGGAATGCCCACGTCAGAATCTTGTATAAGATAGATGAATACCAGCCTCAAGCGTTGACGCGCGAAAAACTTTATTCTTATATAAGTTATATAAGAGCGTCAGGCTGGGAATCTGATCAAGCTCTTTTCTTGGGGGGATCATGTTGCATCGGCCATTTGAGGCGCTTGTCGCCTTGAACACGTTCTTGATACGCGCCTGCACGGCGATCATTGCAGCCTTGCTTGGGGTGATCGTCATCGTGATGATCACGGCGGTGACCATGCGCTATGGTCTGGGCAATCCGCTGTCATGGGGGGATGACCTGTCGCAGATATGCTTGGTCTGGCTGACGATGCTGGGCCTGGTTGTCGGCATGCGCCCGGGACATCTGGCGGTGGAGGGGCTGGTGCAGTCCTTGCCAGCACGGCTGGAAGTGATGATCCTTGTCGCCATCCATGTGATGGTGCTGGCCATGTCATTGCTGGTGGTCTGGTATGGGATCGCCTTCGCCAGACAGGGCATGGCGCGGATCGTGCCAAGCATGGACTGGCTGAGTCAGGGATATATCTATGCTGCGGTTCCGGTGGCGTTCGCCCTGATTGTTCCATCCTGTCTCGAAGCCGCACTGTCGCCGTTCCTGCGTCGCACTGCGAATGACGGGAGGGCCTGAACCATGCCCGTTTTCGTGATCCTGACGATTGTTGTGGCCCTGTTGGGGATGCCGATCGTGTTCGCCTTGTCCTTCGGGCCGATCATGGCCTTTGTGCTGGAAGGTCGGGAAAACATGATCCAGATCGGTTTGCAGCGGTTTTTCGCGGGCGTGAACCAGTTTCCGCTTCTTGCGATCCCGCTGTTCATACTGGCTGGTGAAATCATGAATGCCGGCGACATCACACGCCGCCTCGTGAATCTTTCCAAGTTGCTGGTCGGGCATATGCGGGGGGGGCTGGCGCATGTGAACATTCTGTCCAGCGTCTTGTTTGCCGGACTGAGCGGGTCGGCCGTGGCGGACACCACGGCGCTTGGATCAATGATGATCCCGGCGATGGAGAAAGACGGATATACACGCAGGTTCGCCACTGCGGTCACGGCGGCCTCGTCGATCATCGGACCGGTCATTCCGCCCAGCATCATCATGATCGTTTATGCCTATATCATGAATGTGTCGGTGGGGGCGTTGTTCGCCGCCGGGTTCATTCCGGGCTTGCTCATGGGTGTCAGCCTGATGCTGATGACGGCCTATCTGGCGCGAAAGCATGACTTTCCGCGGCGGGAAGGGGCGCCGTCAAAACAGGAGATCATTCGCGACACCACGCAGGGGTTCTTTCCGCTGCTGACGCCGGTCATCATCCTTGGGGGAATCCTGCTGGGGATCGTATCCCCGACCGAGGCGGCGGTCGTGGCGGTCGTCTATGCGCTGGGGCTGAGCCTTTGCATCAGGTCACTTGGATTTCGCGATGTGCCGCGTTTGTTCGTGCAGGCGTCCAGGGCCTCGGCCAGTGTTCTGTTGATGGTCGGGTCGGCCTCGCTGTTTGGTTGGGCATTGAACATGGCAGGTGTGCCGCAATCATTGGCAACGGCTGTTCTGGGTGTGACCGAGAACCCGATCATCTTCTTGCTTCTGATCAACCTGGTCCTGTTCGTCGTCGGGATGTTTCTTGATGCCGGTCCAGCCATTCTGATCGTGGGGCCAATTCTTGGGCCGACCATGCTGGGCATGGATATCAGCCCGGTGCATTTCGCGGTGATCATGTGTCTGAACCTTACGGTCGGGCTGGCAACGCCACCTTTCGGATTGGTGTTGTTTGCGTCTGCGGCGGTGTCTGGGCTGCGGGTCGGGGCAATCGTGCGGGCAATGCTGCCATTCTACATCGTGCATGTCGTGGTTCTTCTGGCGATCACAATGATCCCCGACATCTCGCTGGCTTTGCCGCGATGGCTGGGTTTTCCGGTCTAGGCAGTTAGTTTTTCAAGGGAGGATGAAATGACAAGATTCTATACGGCTTCAATTCTTGCGATGGCGATCGGATTGGGTGGATCGGCCGCCGCATTGGCGCAGGATTTCACCATGCGGATTGCACATGCCGGACCCGCGACGATGGAAAACGACGATTACGTCGGGTCGACCTCGCTCAAGGAATATATCGAGGGCCATTCCGACGGACGCGTTGCGGTGGAAATCTATCCGGGCAACCAGTTGGGCAGCTATGAAGAGGTCATGGAGCAGGTCAACGTCAATGCGCTTGAGGTGGCCCATGTCTCGATTGGTGGTGTCACACCGTTCGTGCCCGAACTTGCGGTCGTGGACCTGCAATATATCCTGCCAAATGACGAGGTGGCCTATAAGTTCATGGAAGGCGGCTTTACCCAGGACATGACGCAGGCAGTTCTGGACAAGCTTCCCAACACCCGCCTCGTCGCGGTCAGTGACGGCGGTCGCTGGCGGTCGTTCTTTACCACCAGCGAGGTAAAGACGGCCGACGATCTGTCGGGGATGAAGATCCGCACGATCAGTTCGCCCTTGCAGCAGGAATTCGTGCGCAGCCTTGGGGCGGCCCCCACGCCTGTGGCCTGGGGCGAGTTGTATACCGCGCTGTCCACCGGAGTGGTCGATGGCACGAAGAACGGCACGCCCGATATCATGTCGAACAAGTTCAACGAGGTGGTGACCAATGTCATTCTTGACCGGCACACGTTCCTGTTCGGTTATTATTTCGTCAGCGATCAGTGGTTGCAGGAACTGCCCGAAGATCTGCAACAGGTAGTGTTGGACGGCTTTGAACATGCCGCGTCCGAGCAGACAAAGTTCAACGCGGAAACCGAAGCCGCCGCGAATGAGGCATTCGAAGCTGCTGGCGGCGCGATCTATACACCGACCGAGGACGACCGTGAAACCTTTCTGGGCGCTCGCCAGGCCATGCAGGATTGGTATGTCGGGAAATATGGCGATGAATGGCTGAACAAGATGCTGGCCGCCGTTGAAGAGGCCAAAGCCGCAGCAGGTCAGGAATAGGCACTCAATCATCAAGGTCGGATGCGGGACTTTCTTGCCCTGCATCCGGCATCGACACTCAGGCAACAGGGACCAGGTTATGATCGCAATCGGCTTTCCTTTGATTTACCGTCAGGAAGCGGGGCTGCTGGCGCGTCTGGGTGAATTGGTCAAGCCGTTCGGTCAACGCCCTTATGTCATCGCGGATGCCTTTGTTCGCGAAAGATATGGCGATACCGTCCGGGCCTCGATAGAGGCGGCCGGCCTGACGATGGCATTCGATGAGTTTGCCGGGGAATGCTCGCCGCAGGCGATTGATGACGCGGCTGCCGGGCTGCGCAGCGGATCCCATGATTGCATCATTGGTCTTGGCGGCGGCAAGGCCATCGATACCGCCAAGGCGGTAAAGATCCAGACATCCGTGCCGGTGATCATCATGCCCACGATCGCCTCGAACGATTCCCCGACCAGCCGTCTTGCCATCACATATGAACAGGATGGCCGCTTTATCGGGCCGCGGTTCATGGCAACCAATCCCGAGGCGGTCTTCGTTGACAGCGACGTGATCCTGCAGGCGCCGGTGCGGTTCTTCAGCGCCGGGATCGCGGATGCGCTTGTCACCAGATTCGAGGCCGAGCAGGTGGTTGCCGCTGGCAAGCCGAACTTCTTTGATGCACGACCGACCGAGGCGGCGCTTTGTCTTGCCCGGCATTGTTACGATGTCATCCGCGCACATGGTCCGGATGCGGTCGCAGATGTGGTCGCACAGCGGCATAGCCTGGCGGTCGAAAAGGTGACCGAGGCGAACATCCTGCTGAGCGGGATTGGCTTTGAAGGATGCGGGGTCGCGGGGGCACATGCAATCGGCATGGCGTTGTCATTGCTGCCCGACGCCAAGGGCATCCTGCATGGCGAAGAAGTCGCGATCGGATTGCTGGCGCAGCTGTATCTTGAGGGCAGGGATGATGCCTTCATGGATGACATGCTGGATTTTTATGGCAAGGTGCGGCTTCCCCGCAGCTTCGCCGAGATTGGTCTGGCGAAACCGTCCGAGGCTGATTTGCGACGGGTGGCAGATTTTGCCGCCCGCCCCGGCAGCCGTGTTCACAATATGAACCGGCCCGTTGATGCAGATGACGTACTGCGCGCCCTGCATGACGTGATTGAACGGGGGCAGGGCTATCCGGCCTTGCACCGGATGCCGGCATGAGGATCTTGTTTGCCTGGCCTGACGTGATCGCAGCGCCGCCCGCCCGGATCGGGCAGGGCGGTGCCGTGGATTTGGTGGCCGGTCAGTGGCGCGAAGGGATCAGGCCAAACCAGCCTTTCATGTTCAGGGGTTCGCCATCGGCATCCAGAAGTGGCTTTGACGGCACCGATTTTCGGGTTGCCAGGGACACCACGACCATCAGGGTAACCGAGGCGATGACGCCCCAGATCGAGCCGATATAGATCGCATCCCAGTTGGCCCAGTCCTGATAGACGCCTTCGACGCCCGGCACGATATCGGTATTCGCTTCGGAGGTCAGCGGGATGTAATGGAAATAACCCGCGATCCAGCCAAGGAACCCGCCGACCATCGAGGCAAGCGCCCCCGCCGAATTGGCTTTCTTCCAGAAGAAGCCGCAGGCATAGGGTACGAAATTCGACACCAGAAGCAGCGTCCAGGCCGCCACCATCAGATTGTAGATCACTTCAAAACGCAGCGCGATGAGCAGCGACAGACAGGCGACGATCGGCACGAAGATGCGGGTCCAGCGCAGCGATGCGGCGTCCGAGATATTCGGGTTCAGCATCTTGACGCCGTTATAGCCCAGGATCGACGCCCCGGCCAGCGTGGCCGCTGCCGCAGAGGACATCAGCGCCGCGACCAGACCACAGACGAAGATGATCACAAGGCCGGTGGGCAGGTAATCCGCCGCCATGACCAGAAGCATCTGGTTCTGGACCATGTCGAAATCCATGTCGGGATAGATCTTGAACGCGGCAATGCCAAGGATCACCGGGATCATGCCCAGGATCACATAGACCACGCCCGACACGATGGCCGAGGACACGCCGACATTCTCGGATCGGGCCGACATCAGGCGCTGGTTCACATCCTGCGCGGCAATCGAGCCGACGCCGACGGCCATGATGGCGGCCAGCCAATAGAACCACCCCATGTGACCGGTGTAATAGTTGAACCCCGCATTGCCCAGCTCCGCGTCGGCACGAGCTTCGGATGTGGGCAGGAAATCCCATTGGTTGTTGCCCATCCAGTTATGCGAGGGATCGTTGGCGAAGATATAATCCCAACCGCCGACTTCGGGCAGGCTCATCACCACGATGAAGATGGCGATCATCGATATGGTGACGATCGCGATCTGGACGCTATCGGTCAGGGTCACGGCATACATGCCGCCCATGAAAGTATAAACGATCAGAACCAGCGTGGAAAAGCCGATGCCCCAGGCCAGTGGCAGGCCGGTAAAGAAGGTGATGATCGACCCGAACCCGACCAGAAGCGCCCCGATCCAGCCCATTTCCGCGATCAGCATGACAAAGGCCGACAGGCCTGCGACACGGCCGTCGTAACGGCTTTCAAAGAAATCGACCAGGGTCATGAATTTCGAACGCCGCACCACACGCGCGAAGAACAGGCCCAACAGAACCAGACATAGCGCGGCACCGAACGGATCGAAGATCACGCCCTGCACGCCCAGCAGATACGATGCCCCGGACGCCCCCATCGTGGTGCCTGCCCCGAACCAGGTCGCGACCAGCGCGCCCACCATCAAAGGCATGCCCAGCCGGCGGCCCGCGACGAGGAAATCGGCTTCGTCGGTCACGCATTTCGAGGCCCACCAGCCCACGAAAAGCAGGATCGCCATATAGATGCCCAATCCCCCCAAGACCAGGCTTCCGTATTCGTAACTCTGTTCCATGCTTACTCTCTCTGTCGTGTTTTTCAGGCTTTCCCGTTGGTGCGCCCTTCTGTCTTGTGGTCATGCCAGAAAGGGCGATCGCGACGAATTACGGAGTCACAGATTGTTACGCCGATAAAACTAGGGGTTTTCTGGAGGGGCGCGGAATCGGCCTGTGCATCAAAGATAAGGCATTGGAATCATTCAACCACCAGCAAGGCTGGTGGTTGAATGATTGGCAAGGGCTGGCGGCATGCGGTCAGCTTTTCCCCGATCAACGTAACGGCATGTGTCTCTTGCCCGGGGTAAGGGATCAGGTCTCGGACAGGATGTGCTTGACACCCTGATATCCCGACAGTCCCCAAGGTCCCAACTCGCGGCCGATGCCGCTTTGCTTGAAGCCGCCCCAGGCGCTGTCGGGATAGACAATCTGGGGCGTGTTGATCCAGATCTGGCCGGCCTCGATCCTGTCGGCAATCGCCTTGCCGCGCGACCAGTCGACGCTGACGACCGACCCGACGAGGCCGTAATCCGTATCATTGGCGACGGCGATGGCCTCTTCGTCCGACGAGACGGTGGTGGTGGCCAGAACCGGGCCGAAAATCTCGTCGCGCCAGATCGAATGGGCATGAGGAACGTCGCGAAAGATCGTCGGCTTGACGAAATGACCGTCGCGGTCGATCGCGCCACCACCTGTCAGGCAATCGAGCCCGTCGGATTTGGCCTCTGCGATCATCCAAAGAACCTTGTGGCATTGCGCCGCGGTGGTCAGCGGGCCCATTTCGGTGCCGTCCTCGAAAGGCGATCCGACCTTCAGGGCGCGGGTTTTGTCGACCAGCGCCTCGATCAATCTTGGTTCGATGGATTTGTCGACGATCAGCCGCGAGGTGGCCGAACACATCTGCCCGGCATTGAAGAATACACCGCCCATGATGCAGGACACGGCCTGATCGATATCGGCATCGGCGGTCACGATGATGGGGGATTTTCCCCCAAGCTCCAGGGAAACGGGCAGGCAGCGCCCCGAGACCGCCGCCATGACCTTGGCACCGATCATGTTCGATCCGGTGAAGCTGATCTTGCGGAGTTCCGGCGCACGGGTCAGCGCCACACCGACATCCGCGCCGCCTGTCACGATGTTCAGCACCCCTGCGGGCAGGCCGATCTCGGTGGCGATGTCGCCATAGACCAGTTCATTCAGCGGCGTCATTTCACTGGTTTTCATGACCGCCGTGCATCCGGCGGCCAATGCGGGCGCGATTTTCCACGCGCTTGTCACCAGCGGAAAGTTCCACGGTACGATCATCCCGACCGGGCCGACCGGTTCATGCCGGACAAGGCCAAAATGCGTGCCGCCTGCGTGATCGACGCGCATGTCCTGTCGTCCATCCAGCCCTTCGGCCAGTGTCGCGTAATAGTCGAAGCAGGCAATGGCATCATCGACGTCGATCTCGGCCTCGAGGCGGGGCTTGCCGTTATTGTGCATCTGGACGCGGACAAGAATGTTCTTGCGCGATTTCAGCCCGCGCGCGAAGCCGCGCAGATATTGGGCACGCGCGGCACCCGTGCTGCGTTTCCAACCGTCAAAGGCGCGACCGGCCGCCTGTGCAGCCTTTTCGACATCCTCGGCACCGCCCGCTTGAACGCGGGCAAGAACGCCGCCGCTGCTGGGGTCGATGACTTCCAGACGTTCACTGCCGCGTCCGGTTTTCCATTTTCCACCGACAAAGACGGTGTGCTCGCGTTCCAGAAGTGCCTCGGCCATGATTCCCTTCCCCGTTTGGCTTGGCACAGCTTGCGTGGCCCGGCGGAAAGGAAGAATGATGAAATTCCGTCGTGTTGCGTCGATGGATGTCGCGGCAATCTGGCTTTCTGGCATGATACGCCGAGAATAGTCACGGTATGGCATCGCTGTCCGGTTATTTTAGCCTGTAGCATGTCGCCGCATCCTGCCCCAAACAGATGTGACGGGAGATTGAAATTGAGCTTTGCAAAGACCGCCCTGAACGATGTGACGTTCTTCCCGTTCTGGCTGGACAGCGATGCCGCGCCCGAGGTGACACAACAGCATATCGGTCACACATCGACCGATCTGCTGATCATCGGCGGCGGCTTTACCGGCCTGTGGGCGACCATTCAGGCGAAAGAGGCCGATCCCGGTCGTGACGTGATGCTGATCGAGGCGGGCAAGGTCGCCTATGGTGCTTCGGGCCGGCCCGGCGGAGTGGTGTCGACCTCGATCATGCACGGGTTGCACAATGCGGCACGTCTGTTCCCGAATGACATCGCCGAGCTGGAGCGACTGGGACAGGAAAACATGCGCGGCTTTCTGGAGACGTTGGAACGCCACCAGATCGACGCGCATAACACCTGGGGCGGAGAGCTGACCGTGGCCATCGGCGACAAGGCGCTGCCCGGCCTGCGCGACGAATACGAGCTGCATCGCAAATATGGCCATAATGTCGAGTTGCTGGACCGTGACGGCGTGGCGGCCCAGGTGAAATCCCCGATCTTTTCCGGTGCCTGCTGGAGCAAGGATCTCAGCGGCACGGTTCATCCTGCGCGGCTGGCATGGGGCTTGAAGCGTGCGGCGCTGGATATTGGCGTTCGCCTGCATGAACTGACGCCGATGGAAAACATCACGCGCGAGAATGGCGTTCTGAAGGTCGTCACCCATGACGGGACGATCAAGGCGCGCAAGATCATGCTGGGCACGAATGCCTTCGCGGCGGGCGACAAGCGCATCAAGAAGCGCGTGGCCGGAATACGCGACCGGATCATCGCGACCGAGCCGTTGACGCAGGAACAGCTGGATCGCATCGGCTGGACGAACCGGCAAGGCATCTATGACACCCGCACGCAACTGAATTACATGCGTATGACCAAGGACAACCGCATCACCTTTGGCGGGCGGCTGACCTATTATTATGACGGCACCAACAATACCGATCCCGCGGGCGAGCGCGTCGTTGATCCTTATTTACGTCTTGCCGAGGCCTTTAACCGCACCTTTCCGCAGCTGGATGATCTGCGCTTCACGCATGCATGGTCGGGGCCGATCGCGATGACGACGCGGATGGCCGTGCATTTCCAGAACTATATGGATGGCGACATGGTCTGGGTCGGGGGCTATTCGGGCTTTGGGATTTCGACCAGTCGTTTCGGCGCAAGGCTGGCCCTGGCCAAGCTGGACGGGGTTGATCTGCCCGAACTGAAGATGGATTTCGCGAACAGCATGCCCAACAAGATCCCGCCCGAACCGTTCCGCTGGATCGGCTCGAAGATCACCCTGCATGCGCTGGACACGGCGGATGAAAAGGGCGGCTGGCGTCATGCCTGGCTGCGGCTGGTCGAGGCGATGGGCTTTCCGCTGTCCTGAAACGCATCAAGGGAATGCGCGGCGCAAATCGCGTCGCGCACGGCCTGAACGCGTCTTTCGCCCGACGTTTCCTGCCGCGTCGCAAGGTTCATCGGCAGCTCGTAGAAATAAGTTTCGGGATGGATTGGCCGCATCAGGTCGCGCGCGACCCAGGGCGCGGCCATGTGATCGGGCAGATAACCGATATGCGTGCCCGCCAGAATGAAATGCGCGATACCTTCCATGTAATGCGACACCGCCGAGGCGACGGGCGGATGCGCGAAATGGATCGTCTGTGGCAGTTCATAGGCCCGCTTGACCCAATCGGCCTGTTCCAGTTCCGCAGGATCGATGTCATGGGGCGCGCGCGGGAACAACGGGTTGTCCGCGCCGCAATAGATCTGGTGGCGTTCCTGAAACAGCAGTTCATAGCGCAGGCTGGGCGTCAGCGCGTTGAACCATCCCAGCGCCAGATCGGTCTCGCGTTTCAGCAATGCCGTCTCGATCCGGCCCGGGGCCATCTGGCGGACCTCCAGTTGCAGATAGGGGTTCTGACGGCGCAGCTGTGCCATGGCCGTGGAAAACCGGCATCCGGGATGTGACAGGATATTGTCGATCAGATAGATGCGCACCGAACCGACCAGATCATCCTGCGTCGCCTCGATCGTGTTCACGAATTCGCCCAGATCGCGCAGCAGCTTATAGGTCGAGGTCAGCACGATCTCGCCCTGGTTCGTCAATGAAAATCCGGCCCTGCCGCGTTCACACAGCCGGAAACCCAGTCGCGTTTCCAGATTCGAGATCTGCGTGCTGATCGTCGAGGCCGCGACATTCAGGCGATCCTGAGCGGCGGCAAAGCCACCCGATTCCGCGACCGCGACAAAGACCCTCAGAAGGTGAATATCCGCGTCCCGAACCTGATTGAGCATTGCATACCGCTATTTTTGTCGTGCTGTGTCCCCATTGCATTCATGATTTTTCGCATCGGGCAAGAATTTTAATCGTGTTTCCATCACGACCGTCCGCCCCGCAGCAGATTCGCACGGGGCAATCAAGGTTCTCATCGCGATGGAGCGCAAAGACCAATGACCAAAGTTCTGAAAATGACCCCGACTGGCGCAGGCGACATCACGCTCGAGCCATGCTCGGTCGTGCCGCCCGAAGCGGTGATTGACGGCAAGCCCCAGGAAATGGGCGCGGTCATCAGCGAATCCAAGGATGGAAGCTTCGTGGTCGGGATCTGGGAAAGCACACCCTATGCAGAGGTTTTCGACGCCTATCCGGGTGATGAATTCTGTCAGGTTCTGTCGGGCAAGGTGACGCTGACGGACGAGCATGGACACGAAGAAACCTTTGCCGCCGGCGACAGCTATTTCGTGCCCAAGGGCTTCAGGGGCACTTTCCGCGTCGTGGAAACCATGCGCAAATATTATGCCATTCACATGGGCTGACGCCGCCTTCACCGCTTGAACGAACGCGAAACAACGGAGATCGACATGGCTTTCAACCAACCGCTTGGCGGGAACGAAATGCCGCGCTTTGGCGGGCTGAACACGATGATGCGTCTGCCCTATCAGGACACGGCACGGGGGCTGGATGCCTGTTTCGTCGGGATCCCGATGGATATCGGCACGTCTCACCGGTCCGGAACACGTTTCGGACCGCGCCAGATCCGTGCCGAAAGTGCGATGATCCGGCCCTATAACATGTGGACCAAGGTTTCGCCGTTCGATTCCCTCAATATCGCGGATATCGGCGATATCGCCATCGACACCTTCGATCTGAAGCGGTCGATCCAGATCATCGAAAACGCCTATGACGAAATTCTTGGCCATGATGTGATCCCGCTGACGCTTGGCGGGGATCACACGCTCAGCTATCCGGTGTTGAAAGCGATCGCCAAGAAACACGGACCTGTCGGCCTGGTCCATGTCGACGCCCATGCCGATATCAACGATCTGATGTTTGGCGAGAAAATCGCGCATGGCACGCCGTTCAGGCGTTCGCACGAAGATCGTTTGCTTGACCCTTCGCGTGTCTGCCAGATCGGTCTGCGGGCCACCGGCTATGAGGCGGGTGATTTCGACTGGCCGCGCGAACAGGGGTGGCGCGTCGTTCAGGCCGAGGAAATCTGGTACAAATCGCTGGCGCCGCTGATGGCCGAGGTGCGCGAACAGATGGGTGATGGTCCGGTCTATGTCACATTCGACATCGACAGCTTTGATCCGGCCTATGCGCCGGGGACGGGCACCGCCGAACCGGGGGGGCTGACCTCGCATCAAGGGATTGAGCTTATCCGCGGGCTGTCCGGCCTGAACATCGTAGGCTGCGATCTGGTCGAGGTGTCCCCGCCCTACGACCAAAGCGGCGCGACGGCCGTTCTGGCCGCAAATATCCTGTTCGAGATGCTCTGCGTGTTGCCCGGCGTCAAAGCCCGCACCTGAACCACCACGCGCATGGCAAGTCAGGCCTGACATTCCGTCAGGAAGCGGACGAACAGCAAGGTCAGGCTTTCACGGCGCGATCGGTCTGGCCAAACCGCGAAATAGCCAAGCGGAGCCATCTGCCATTCCGGGAGCAGCCGAACAAGGCTGCCTGCGGCCTCGCCGCGGGCAGCAAGATGTTCGGGCAGGATCGCAATGCCAAGATTCTGGCTGGCAAAGTGATAAAGCCCGTCGATGCTATCGACCTCCAGCCTCGCATGTCCGGTCAATTTCGCGGTCCGGCCATCCGGTCCCGTCAGGGTCGTGCTTTCGGCGCGGTGTTTGTATCTGATCCAGTCCCAGCCCTCGATCTCTGGGGGATGCATCGGGATCGGGCGTGTGCCAAGATAGCCGGTCCCGGCCACCAATGCCCGGTCTATCTTGCCCAGCTTTCGCGACATCATCGAGCTGTCGTCCAGCCAGCCCACCCGTATATTCACATCGAACCCGTCATTCAGCAGGTCCATCCGCTGATCCGTGAAGGCAACCGAAATCGAGACCTGCGGGTGTTGGCGAACAAATTCGGCGATGGCCGTGGATAGCGGAGAAGACGACATGAAAGCAGGCATCGACACCCGCAAGGTGCCGGCGGGTTCCTGTGCAAGGGCGTTCAGATCGTTCAGCGCGCGCTCGGTGCTGTCCAGCATGTCGGCGACCCGGCTGTGCAGAACCCGGCCCTCATTCGTCAATGCGATCTTGCGTGTGGTGCGGTAAAGCAGGGTCACTCCCAGGAAACTTTCCAGATCCGATACGGTTTCGCTGACCCGCGACGGGGCCAGGCCCAGGCTGCGGGCCGCAGCGCGGAAAGATCCTTCGTCAACGACGCGGACAAATACCGCCATATGTCTGAGATGCTCTAGCATTGTTCGGCCTGGCGGAACGATCATTTCTGGAATCCCTGAATACCCCGAACAGAAGCGAGGCGATAGGTGTCTTCCATGAAGTTGCGGGCCGCACAGATGGCAAGGAGCCGGACATGAAACGCAGAACCCTTTTGAAAACCTCGCTTGGCACCTCGCTGGCGATCATTCTTGGACAACATGCAGGAGCACAGGAAATGGACGACACCGCTCAGGGCAGTCTGGACACCGTCATGGCCTTCATGGGGGCCATGGGTGCAGGCGACATGGACAAGATGGGGGCGCTGATGGCCGATGACATGGTTTGGCACAACGAGGGCGATGCAACCTTGCCCTGGATCGGCGGCGCCACCGGCAAGGAGGCCATCTTCGAGTTTCTGGGCACCTTCAGCAGCAATTTCCAGACGACCGAATGGGAAAACACCGATGCCTTCGCCTCGGGCGATACGGTTGCCGTCTTTGGAAAGATGAACGGCACGTTGACGCATTCCGGCAAGGAAACCGGTCCGTTCACCTTTGCACTGCGCGCCAAGGTCCGCGATGGTCAGGTGACCTTGTGGCATTGGTTCGAAGACAGCTTTGCCGTCAGCCAAGCCTATCACGGCTAAGCCGGGCCTGATCAGCCCCCACACGGTGGCGGATCAGGATCTGACGCGCCGCAGCCCGCCTGCGACGCGTCCTTGTTCGGGGCGCTTCCGGTCTAGGCCGCGCGGCTGTGATCGGCATCCGGCTGTTGGGACCACGCCGCATACCAGCGATCGAACAAGGTCAGCTGGGCTTCGGCAAAGCCACGCTGGCTTTCGGTCAGCGCATCGGTTTCGTTGAACTGCAGTTCGAATTCCGGATGTCCTTTCAGCACCATCAGATGCTTGAAATAAAGAACCAGGTCCGGCCCCTCGTCGAAGGTTGAAAGGACCGTCAGCGCCTCTTCCAGTTCCTTGGCACGAACGCGTGCCTTGGCGTCACCATCGGCCGCGGCCTTGCACAGGCTGACCAGATGCAGCACTTCCTTTGGCAGCACGCAGCCGATTCCCGTGATGGCACCGGTTGCGCCGCAATTGACAAAGCCGTGATACACACCGGTATCGACACCCACCATAAGCGTCACGTCGTCATCGGCGCTGGTGATGGTTTCGGCCGCATAGCTCATGTCATCCTTGCCACCAAATTCCTTGAAGCCGATCAGGTTGGGATGTTCGGCGCGCAGGGCAAAGAACAGATCGGCGCGGGTCGCGAACCCGTAATAGGGGCTGTTGTAGATCACCGCAGGCAGGTCAGGCGCAGCGGCGAGAATGGCCTTGAAATGATGACGCTGCGCGGTCAGCGACGGGCCGCGTGACAACACGCGGGGGATCACCATCAATCCCTGTGCACCGACCTCCTGGGCGTGCTTTGCATGGGCAACGGCCAGTTTGGTATTTACGGCGCCGGTGCCGACGATGACGGGGATGCCCGCCTTGACCAGACGCGCGACGCCTTCCATGCGTTCAGCGTCGGTGAGCAACGGCCAATCCCCCATCGACCCGCAATAGACCACGGCCGACATGCCGGCTTCGATCAGCATCTGCCCCTCGCGGACCAACGCGTCGAAATCTGGCGTGCGGTCGGGCTTGCAGGGTGTCATCAGTGCGGGGATCGTGCCCGAAAAGATCTGTGCGGTCATGGAAATCTCCTGTCAGGGGCGGCGGTGGACCGGGTTTTGCCCACCGAATCGCAATCGGTCAACTAAAATAATACTGTTTGTATTTTATTTGTCGACATAAAATTTGCCTGAAAAGCGCGCCCATGACGGACGCAGCTTAGGCGATGACTACAGGGAAATCGGCTGTCGACGATCTTCGGCGATCAGGCGCTGAATCTGCAAGACGATCTGATCGGCGTGTTGGCGCGCCAGACGATCGGCCTCTTCGATGTCGCGTGCGTCGATGGCGGCAATGATGTCGTCGTGCTCATCGACATAGCGCCGGGGCAGATGGTCATCGAAAGACGAATAATAGATCCGCAGGACGCGGCGACCCTCGTCCAGAAGGCGGCAGAACAGGCCGGTGTAATAGGGGTTGCGCCCGGCCTTTGCGATGGCCGCGTGAAATTCCCGATTACAGGAAATCATCGCCAGCGCGTCCTGATCATCGACTGCCTGCCCGAAAGCGGCTTGCAGTTTACGTATCTTTGCGAGATCCGCATCGGACCGGTATTCTGCGGCCAGGCGTGTCGTGACCCGATACATCAATGTCAGTGCATCGAAGAACTGATGCATGTTCAGAAAGTCGATGTTGGATACCACGGTCGAACGATTGGGCAGAGTCGTCACCAACCCTTCGCCAGCCAGACGGACCAACGCCTCGCGGATCGGAGTGCGTGACATGGACAGACGCTCGGCAAGCTGGATCTCGTCGATCGGACTGCCGGGCGGCAGGGCCAGGTTCAGAATGTCATCCCGCAGAATTTCATAGACGAACTTGACGCCCTGGCCGCGCTTGCGTTCGGGTGTGCTCGTGGTAGCGGATTTGGTCATAAGCGATGTCTCCAATCAGCGGCTTGATTAAGCGCTGAATCGGCGCAGATCAATTCCGATCCGAAACACGCGATCAACGTGCGCCCCAGCTGTCGCTCAGACGGTAACCCTGTGGCCATGGATCGTCGGGGTCCAGCATGTGTTGATGTGTGCCCGTGATCCAGCCGCGCCCCGAGATTTCGGGGATGATGGCCGGATGATCGCCGACCATCGTGACGTCCATGATCCGCCCGCCGAAGGTTGAACCGATCAGCGACACGGCCGTGACATGTTCGCCGGGTCGCAGTTGTCCGCGCGCATGCAGCAGCGCCATGCGCGCCGAAAGGGCGGTGCCCGTCGGGGACCTGTCGACCTTGCCCGGTTGAATGGCGACGGCGGCGGCAACCTGCAGGCCACTGTCCACTTGCTGCACCGCGCCCGCAAACAGGCAAAAGCTGAAATGCTTCCAGTCGGGCAGCGTCGGGTGACGGAAAGTCATCTGTTCATTGGCGGCATTCGTGATGCGCACGCCCAACCGGGCGATGTCATGCGCTTCATCCGGGGTCATCGCAAAGCCCATTGCCCTTGGATCAACGACCACGAAACTGTCGCCGCCAAAGGCGGTGTCAACAGTCAGGCTGCCGATACCTTCGACTTCGAGTGTCTGATCAAGCGATCCGGCAAAGCTGGGCAGGTTCTGCACAAATATGCGTTGCGCCTTGCCGTCTCGGCATTCGGCCCGCACCCTGACCAGGCCCCCCGGCGCCTCTAGCACCAGATGCGTTTCCGGTTCCTGCATCGCGATCAGCCCGCCATCCAGAAGCACGGTTGAGACGCAGATGGAATTCGACCCCGACATTGGCGGCGTGTCCTCTGGCTCCATGATGATGAAGGCGGCGTCGGCCTCGGGGTGTTTTGGCGGGACCAGCAGGTTGACATGCCGGAACACGCCGCCGCGCGGTTCGTTCAGGACAAAATTGCGCAGCCTGCCATCCCTGGCGATCCAGCGTGACTGTTCCCATATGCTGTCCCCCGGTGGCGGCAAAACACCCCCGACGATCACGTCGCCAACCTCGCCCTCCGCATGGGCGGAAATTACATGGATCGTCTGACTGCTACGCAAGGGAACCTCCTTTGTCGATCACGCGGGAAATGGATGTCAGGCATTTTCGGGCGCAAGCCAGGCAGGCGGGCGCAACGATGCGGTGCCGTGTATCGCGGCGCTGGCGCAATCGCCAAGGCTGCCGAAACGCAAGGCGCGCTTGAACAGGCCCGGACCGTAATGCGCGAATTTTCCTGAATTGGTCATGAGGGTGCGGGCATCGACCGGCAGCAATGGCTCGGTGATCGAACACCAGCACAGATCGGGAAAGACCTGCACGCCGGCATTGGTCAGCGCAGCCAGTGTGCCGTCTTCTTCCAGCTCGGCAATGATCTGGCGACCTGCCGTGATGATGATGGGAACACTGGTTTCCCTGCCGCCCAGCAGGTCCAGCAGCCGTCGGCATTCGGCGGCCGAGGAATGCGGGCTACCGATCCCGATCAGGTCGATCTGTTCTTCGCCGCGGTTCAGATCCCCCCATGCCCTGGCCAGATCGGTATTCGCGACATGCAGGTGCCTTGCGTCAGCGTGAATTGGCAGTTCTGCTTCGGGTGTGACCCCGGCAACATGCAACATCGGCGCGGCCGAAGTCGTGCCAAAGGCCGCGCACAGCGCCTTGAGGTCATCGCGCGACGGGTTCAGCCGCTCTAACCCGCATAGCAGCGGAACCCGGTCAGGGGATTTTTGCCCTGCGACATAGCCGATCAGGGGCCAGATCGATTCATCTGCATCAGCAGGCGGATCGAAGATCAGCACGCTTGCGGGCCGGCGGGCGTCCTCCGTATAGACGCCGGCAAGTGGCGCGCGCCCGGTAACGGCAATGCACAGATCCAGATAGTCGGGATGTTTGGGTGTGCGCGCACCCAGAACGGAATTGGCATAGATGACGGCATTCGATTCCGCCCAAGCGATATCCTGCGCCAAAGCCGGACGATCATCCAGCAGGTAGGGGGCGCAGGTAAAGCTGGGTTTGCATCCCATGCGCACATAGGCGTCGGCCAGGCGAGAGGCCTGATCCCCGAACAGTGGCGGCACCCCTTGTTCCTGCCAGTTCCGGCGATCCACCGAAATGGCATTGATCGTGGTCGGAACGCGCACGCGTGCGCCCAACTGGTCCATTTTTTCGGCAAAGATCAGATTGGCCTGATTGGCCAGGATACAGCCATCGATATGGCCGTGCGAGATGTCGGTCAGGCGTTCGGCGCCCTGTAGTCGCGCAATTCGTTGAATGATCCGCATCGCTATGGCGGCGGCCGGGCCATGATCCCCGTTCAGCGCCGCCAGATCGGTGTCGCTCAGCTGCGGGTCCGGGGCAGGCAGTTCGGAAATGGGCAATTCGAACCCGTCGCCGGTGATGACGTCCTGTTCGATTGATAGATCGGTGCTGCCGCGGCATCGGGCGAAGCTGTCCGGCCCAAACCGCAGCACGGGCAGGGTCTTTCCAAACATCTGCCCGCCAATCAGCGCCCCAAGCGTTGCAACATCTTCGGCTTCGGAAAAAATCAGTGCGGCGGGACCATTGCCGTTCAGCAGCATTTCAAGAATGACGCCCGAGCCGGAACAGGATCCGCGGCTGGTCGGCATCATCACGATCTTGCCGGTCATATCAGCGCCATAGGCGGGGTGATGCGCGTCGATGATGCGGGCCGTCGACGGATCGACGCCGCCCCAGAAACTGATGCCCTCGCTCAGCGCCAGAACCGGCCCCTGTGCCACGCCCGGAAGAATCCTGACCGCGCCGCTCATTTGACCACGAAGCCATGTGCAAAGGGGTCGCGTTCATCGATGAAGATGGTGTTGTAACCTGTCATGCGCGCCCAGCCCGCGACGGACGGGATGATTGCCGAACGGTCCGCGACGGTGGTGGCGGCTTCGATCCTGCCCTTGAAAATCGAGCCGATGATCGATTCATGCCAGAATTCGTCGCCCGGCTTCAATCTGCCCTTGGCGGCCAGCTGCGCCATGCGTGCCGAGGTGCCGGTGCCGCAGGGGCTGCGATCGATGGCCTTGTCACCATAGAAGACCGCGTTGCGCGCATGTGCCCCCTGAACCGTCGGCTCGCCGGTCCAGAGGATATGTGACAGGCCGTTGATTTCTGGGTGTTCCGGGTGGATGAATTCGTATTTCTCGTTCAGCGCGGCACGCAGTTTGGGTGACCAGTTGACCAATTCTCCGGCGCTGTGATCGGCCATGTCGCGAAAGTTCTTCTGTGTTTCGACGATGGCATAGAAATTGCCGCCATAAGCCACATCGACGATGATCTCGCCCAGACCCTCGACTTCGGCGCTGAGCCCTTCGGCGTAGAGGAAGCCGGGCACATTGGTCAGGCGAACTTCCTCGACATAGCGGCCTTCCTGGCGATAGGTGATGTCGACCTTGCCCGCCGGCGTGTCGATCGACAGTTTTCCCGGTTCGCGCGGCTGGATCAGGCCGTTCTCGATCCCCATGGTGATCGTGCCGATCGTCCCATGTCCGCACATCGGCAGGCAGCCCGACGTTTCGATGAACAGCACCGCGACGTCGCAATCGGGGCGGGTCGGCGGATACAGGATCGACCCCGACATCATGTCATGACCGCGCGGTTCGAACATCAGGCCGGTGCGGATCCAGTCGAACTCGCGCAGGAAGTGGGCGCGTTTCTCCAGCATGGTGGCGCCGTCCAGACGCGGCCCGCCGCCCGACACAAGGCGCACGGGATTGCCGCAGGTATGCCCGTCGATGCAGGAAAATGTATGGGTCGTCATGAGTCAGAACCTTTGGGACGAGAAGGGGGCAAGGTCGATCGCGGCTTTCTGTCCGGTGACCAGATCAGCGACAAGCCGGGCGGTGCCTGCGGATTGTGTCAGGCCAAGATGACCGTGACCGAAGGCATAGATGACGCGCGAACTGGCCCGGGCCGGGCCGATCACCGGCAGGCTGTCGGGCAGGGACGGTCGAAAGCCCATCCATTGCCGGCCGCCGGTGACGTCCAGATCGGGCAGGAAGTTTTTGGCCTTGGCCAGCATCGCCTCGGCGCGTTTGAAATTCGCAGGCAAGTCCAGCCCACCCAGTTCGACTGCACCTCCGACGCGGATGCCGCTGGACAGGCGCGACACCACGAAACCGTGCCCGCCAAAGGTGATCTGGGTGCGCAGATCCAGCGCATCGGCGGGAAGGGTGGTGTTATAGCCGCGCTCGGTTTCGAGCGGGATCGCTTCGTTCAGCGACGCGGCGATGCGGTGGGAATGTGCGCCCGCTGCAATGACCACATGCGCCGCACGAAACTGCCCGTCGATCTCGATGCCTCCATCCAGCGCCCGCAACGAGGTGACGGCATGGCGCGATATCTCTCCGCCGGAATTTCGTAGATGCTCGGCAAGCGCCAGAGTATAAAGCTTTGGATCCGCGATCGAAAACCAGCCGGGCGTGAAGGTTCCCTTGACAAAGCGTGGCGCCAGACCGGGCTGAAGCGCGGCGATGCCCGCCGCATCGACATGTTGGAATTCGATGCCGTGATCCGCGCGGGCCTGCCATCCGGGCAGTGACGCCTGAAACTCGGCCTCGGATTCATAGACCTGCAGATTGCCATCCTTGCGCAGCATGTCCAGCGTGCCCGTGGCGCCAAGGAACGGCTCAAGCTCGGCCCGGGACAGATCCATCATCGCGGTCTGTGCCTGCGTCGATTGCGCCACCTGCCGGGGTGAACAGGCGCGCCAGAAGCGATACATCCACGGCGCGATCTTCAGGGCATAGGCGGGCGGGACCGACAGCGGCCCCAGCGGGTCCAAAAGCCATTTCGGGGCCTTCTTCAGGATTCCGGGCGAGGCCAGCGGCAGGATGTCGGTAAAGGCGAAGGCCCCGGCATTCCCGGCAGAGGCCCCCGCCGCCGGTCCTTCCCGATCAAGCACACAGACCCTGAGGCCGCGTGCCTGCAGGGCGATGGCAGCCGAAAGACCGACGACACCAGCGCCGATCACGATCACATCGGGATGCGATTGCATCAGGCCCTCAATGCGTTGCGGCCAGGAACTTTTGCAGTTCTGGGTCTTTGGGGTTTCCGAACAGATCCGCCGGAGGCGCGATTTCCGCCATCACTCCCTGATGAAAAAACGCAACGCGATCAGAAACCTCGCGCGCGAATTTCATTTCATGCGTGACGCAGATCATTGTCATCCCCTCAGAGGCCAGCAGGCGCAACGTATCCAGAACCTCGCCCACAAGCTGCGGGTCCAGCGCCGAGGTCACCTCGTCAAACAGCATGTAATCGGGCGACATCGCCAGCGCACGCGCAATCGCCATGCGCTGTTGCTGTCCGCCCGACAGCCGACCCGGATAGACATCCAGCTTGTCGCCCAGCCCGACATGTTTCAGTTGCTTCGAGGCGATTTCCGCGGCCTGGGCCTTGGGCATTCCCTTGACCTTGCGCGGCGCCAGCATGACATTTTCCTGCACCGTCAGATGAGGGAACGCGTTCCATTGCTGAAAGACGATGCCGATCTTTTGGCGCAGTCTGTTCAGGTCGGTGGATTTTGCGTGAACCTCTGTTCCGTCAACCACGATCTTGCCCGCATTGATCGGCTCAAGCCCGTTTATGCAGGTCAGCAAGGTCGATTTTCCCGATCCGGAACCGCCGATAACGGTCAGAACTTCGCCCTTGTTGACGGTCAGGTCGATTCCTTTCAGCACCTCGAGCGTGCCAAAGGATTTGCGGACGTTTTCGATCTCAATCATTGGACCACCGTTTTTCCAGATAGCCGCCGAAACGCGCGACGGGGAAACTGATGAGGAAATAGAAAGCGCCACAGATCATCAGCAACAGCAGGGGTTCCTGCAGGCGCGTGATCAGAATCTGCGTCGATTTCAGCAATTCGGTTACTTGCACCACATAGACCAGCGCGGAATCCTTCATGACGCCAAGGGCCAGACCGATCCAGCTTGGCAATGCCACCCGCGTCGCCAGTGGCAGCACGATGTTGCGCATGTCCTGTGCCCAGGTCATCCCGAGCGATCGCGACGCACGGCGCAGCGTCATCGGTACTGCTTCGATTCCGCCCCGGACGATTTCGGCGCAATAGGCCGAGGTATACATGGTCAGGACAATGCAGGCGACCGTCAGGCCCGACAGGCCCAATCTAAGGACCGTTCCAAGAAATGCATAGGTCAGAACCAGTTGAATAAGCAGCGGGATCGAACGGAACACATCCAGAACGATCATCAGCGGCGCCGACCAATATGGTCCCAGCTGGTAGCGGATCACCCCGAAGATGATCCCCAGAATGGTGCCGAAGAACACGGACAGGATTGTCACAAAGATCGTCATGCCCGCGCCTTTTGCGAGGAACAGGAAATCATTTGCGCTCAAGGCTGTATCAAGCATCCTTGGCCCCCTTAATAGCGGAACAGGCGCCGCGAGATCAGCCAGGCTCCGGCCTGGATGATCTTGACGATCACATAAAAGATGACAGCCGCCATCGCGAACAGTTCAAAGGTTCGGAACGTCAATGCGTTCAGATCCTGCGTCACACCGTAAAGGTCCAGATTCATCCCGACCGTGACCCCAAGCGATGTCATCAGCACGGCCCAGACCATCTGGTTGGTGATGGTGGGAAAGGAAATCCGGATCATCTGCGGCAGCACGATATGGCGGAACGCCTGGATGTCCGAAAGACCAAGCGATCGGCCTGCACGTGTTTGCGTATCCGGAATCGCCTTGAGCGCACCTCGGAAATTCTCGGCCAGGTAGCCGGCGTTGTTGAAGGTGATGCCCAGCAGCAGGGACGCATAGGGGCTGAGGTGAAGCCCCAATCCGGCCAGCCCGAAATGGGCCATGTAAATCTGGAACAGGGCGGGCGTGTTGCGCGCGATTTCCACCCAGGTTGTCGCGATGCCCGACAGAACACGGCTGCCGGACCTGCGAAATACCGTCAGGGCGATGGCCAGAAGAATGCCGATGACCATCGACAGCACCGCCACCTGCATGGTGATGATGGCGCCATCCAGCATTTCGGGCAGGCGCGCCCATGCCTGCCGCCACTGGAATCTGTAATTGAACATGTCCGCCTCGTATGTCGGATATGGTGGCGGCGCGATGCAAGCCGCGCCGCCCCGTCAGGCGGATGCCTTAGCGATAGACCCCCGGAATGGTCAGATCGGCGGGCGTGCCTTCTCCAACCCATTTCGCATACAGTTCAGCATAGCGGCCGGTGCGAACCTGCTGGTTGATGAACAGGTTCATATAGTTCAGCAGGCCCTGTTCCTCGCGCAGCGTGATCAGGCCCACATAGTCGGGCACCATTGGCGCCTTGTCGACGATCTTGATCCCTTCGAAATTGCCCGAGGCGACATTGGCTTCCGCGACCTCGACCGTCGAGACGGTCACGTCCAGCTGCCCCTGAGACAGCGCCAGAAACACATCGGCCTGGTTCTGATACGGACGGAACTCACCTTCGCCCCATTCCTCGATCTTTTCCTGAAGCCAGATCGCCTCATAGGTGCCGGCGGTGGCGCCGACGGTCTTGCCCTTCATGCCTTCCCAGTCGGAAATCTCGACGCCGTCATTCGCGACGACGGCGTTTTCGAACGCGTAGTAAGGGATGGTGAACCCGACCGTCTTGGCGCGTTCGAGCGTGTCCGAGGTCGAGGCGACGGCAATATCGACCTGACCGGAAACAAGTGCGGGAATCCGTTCGGGAAAGGTTGTTTCGACGATCTCTGCCTCGACGCCAAGGGCTTCGGCCAGATCGTTGCAGTAATCGACATCGAAACCTTGTGGGTTGTTGTCGGAATCGCGCGAACCCATCGGCGGGAAATCCAGCACCACGGCGCAGCGCAGCGTGCCCGAACCGATAATGTCGTCCAACTTGTCGGCAAAGGCCGGGCCGGTCAGGGCGGTGGCCGCACATGCGGCAAGCGTGAGAGCGGAGGTTTTCATTTTTAAGTCTCCCTGTTGTGGATCGGCTTGGTGACAAGACCGATTCTGCGTTTTTTATCTGCCCTGCGAGATCGAAAAGCAAACATTAAATACTTGTTGTATGCAAAAATCTCGTCTGCATTGCCCCAATCACAAGCTTCGGGCATCGCAGGTCGCGATGCCCGCAATTCGGTCAGGCGCAGTCTTGTGGCAGGATATTCCGGGGAATATTCTGATAGCAGACCGGGCGCAGGAATCGCCGGATCGACAATGTTCCCACCGATGTCGCGCCGAAATTCGTGCTGGCGGGATAGGGGCCGCCATGCACCATGGCATCGGCGACCTCGACCCCGGTGGGAAAGCCGTTGGCCAAGACCCGTCCGGCCCGGCGTTCCAGAACCGGCAGAAGGCGGCGGGCATCGGCGGCATCGCCATCATCCATGTGGAGTGTCGCGGTCAGCTGACCGTCCAGCCCCCTGGCCAGAGCTTCCATCTGGTCGATGCCATCGACTCGAACAATCAGGCCAAGCGGGCCGAATACCTCTTCGCCAAGGCTGCGGTCGCGCAGGAAGCTGTTTGCATCGGTCTCATACAGGTTCGGGCTGGCCCTGCGATCCGAACCATCAGTCGTCAGCACGGCACGAACAGAATCGCGTGTCTTCAAGGCGGCGTTGCCAGAATGATAGGCATTGGCGATCGCGTCGGTCAGCATCAGCTGGGGTGCGACCTTGCTCAGGGCTTCGGTAGTGGCCGCGACAAAGGCATCGCCAGCCGCGCCTTTTTCCACGATGGCGATGCCCGGATTCGTGCAGAATTGCCCTGCGCTCATCGTCAGGCTGGCGGCCCAGCCGGTGCCGATCTGGGTGCCGCGTGCGCTGGCTGCATCGGGCAGGATGAACATCGGATTGACGCTGCCCAGTTCACCGAAAAACGGTATCGGTTCGGGGCGGGCGGCGCACAGGTTGAACAAGGCGCGGCCACCTGCAAGGCTGCCTGTAAAGCCGACGGCCTTGATCAACGGATGCTGCACCAATGCCTGGCCCACTTTTCGATTTCCGCCCTGAACAAACGAAAACACCCCGGCGGGCATGTCACATTTGGCGATTGCGGCGTGAATGGCCTCGGCCACGATTTCACCAGTGCCGGGGTGGGCGTCATGCCCCTTGACGACGACGGGGCATCCGGCAGCCAGCGCCGCAGCCGTATCGCCCCCGGCCGTCGAAAAGGCCAGCGGGAAATTCGACGCGCCAAAGACCGCAACCGGCCCGATCGGGCGCTGGATCATATGCAGGTCGGGGCGCGGCATCGGTTGGCGATCTGGCAATGCAGGATCATGACGGTGGTCAAGATAGTCGCCCTTGCGGATATGTTCGGCGAACATGCGCAACTGCGCGGTGGTCCGCCCGCGCTCGCCCTCTAGCCGGGCTTCTGGCAGGCCGCTTTCCTGACTGCCGATCTGGGTAATGGCCTCGGCGCGGGCGTCGATTTCATCAGCGATGCAGTCAAGGAACGTCGCGCGATCCTGACGACTGCGATAACCGTAATCCCAAAAGGCGTCCTCGGCGGCGCTGCAGGCGCGGTCGATCAGATCGATCGAACCGGCACAGAAACGATATGCGGCACCGTTGGCGGGGGCGGATGCGAATTTTTCGGTGGTTTCAACCCATTCGCCTGCGATCAGGTGCTTGCCATGAGGGGTGAATGTCATCGATGGTCTCCGTTTGAAAGAGGAGTGTAGTGGATGTCTTGATCGTGCATACATGTAGTATATTATTCTCGCAACCAAAGCTTTGTGATCGGAGCAACCCATGCCCCAAACGTCGTTCTCTATCGATACGCTGCACCAGAAAGTGGCCCGGATTTTCCTGAATGCCGGCCTGTCGCCACAACAGGCCCAACCTGTCGCCAGGGTCATTACCGCCGGTGAACGGGATGGCTGCAAATCCCACGGGGTCTATCGCGTGGATGGGTGCCTGCGCACGCTGCGGGCCGGCAAGGTCCAGCCATTGGCGCAGCCTGCCTTGGCGGATGATGGCGGCGGGGTGATCCGGGTTGATGCCGATGGCGGATTTTCACCGGCGGCATTCGAATTGGGCGCGCCGGTTCTGGTCGAACGCGCGAAAACACTGGGCGTTGCCGCGCTGGTGATCAATAATTGCACGCATTTTTCGGCCCTTTGGCCGGAAATAGAGGTGCTGACCGATGCCGGACTGGCCGCGATGGCCATGTGCCCCAGCTATTCTTCGGTGGCACCGTCGGGTGGGAATGCGGCATTGCTGGGCACCAATCCCTTTGCCTTCGGCTGGCCAAGGCCCGACAATCCGCCCTATGTGTTCGACTTTGCGACCTCGGTTGTCGCGCGCGGCGAAATCGAGCTGCATCGCCAGGCCGGCAAGCCATTGCCGGAAGGCTGGGCGGTGGATGTCGAAGGAAACCCGACCACCGATCCGGAAGCGGCGCTGGCCGGGGCAATGCTGCCCTTTGGTGCGCATAAGGGCTCGGCGATTTCCACGATGATCGAATTGCTGGCGGGGGCAATGATTGGCGACCTGACCAGTGACGAGGCGCTTGCCTATCTGGGCACGACTTCGATCTTGCCCCATCACGGCGAGCTTATTCTGGCGTTCTCGCCCGAAAGGTTCTCGGCAGGACGGCCCGGCGATCCGTTTGCCCGCGCGGATGCATTGATTGATGCGATCGTCGGTCAGGGTGCGCGCCTGCCGTCACAGCGCCGGTTTGCGGCACGCAAGGCATCGGTCCGTGACGGTATCGTCCTGAGCGAAGCCGAGGTCGCGTTGCTGGACCGCCTGGAAACTGCCGGGGCGCAGGACGGCTGACGCCGGGTCAGCCGCGCGGCGCAGTGCGGATCGCGTCGGCAAGCAACGCCATGCCGTCGCGGATCGCGCCGGCATTGATCGATGAATAAGCGATCCGGTAATGCGACCTGTCCGGCGCACGGCGGGCAAAAAACGCGTTTCCCGGCTCGATCAGAACGCTTTCGCGTCGCAGGTCCAATGCCAGGCGTGTGGTGTCGATTCCCTCGGGGGCCTTCATCCAGAATGATGATCCGCCATGCATCTCGCGCCCGGCGGGTTCCAGCCCGAATTCGCGAATGCATCCCTCCATGATGGCGCGGCGCTTGCCATAGATCCGCGCCATGCGGGCCAGTTGGCTGTCATAGTGGCCAAGCGACAGGAAATAGGCCGTGGTCCGCTGGATGTGGCTGGGCGGGTGGCGCAGCACGACGCTGCGCAGCTGGCGCATCTCGCGGATCAGCGCAGGTGCACCAACGACGTATCCAAGGCGCAGCCCCGGAAAGATGGATTTGGAAAACGATCCCAGGTAGATCACCGATCCCGCCTGATCCATCGATTTCAGGGCCGGCGCCGGGGAATGCAGGAAAGACATTTCGAATTCGTAGTCATCCTCGACGATCAGGAAATCGTCCTGCAGCGCCCGTTCCAGCATTTGCAGGCGTCTGGTCAGGGGCATGGTCACATTGGTCGGGGCGTGGTGGCTGGGCGTTGTGAAAACCACATCCGCATCGGGCGGGATCGAATCTGGCGCAAGGCCGTCGCTGTCCACATCCACTGATGCCGCGACATAGCGCATCTGGTCGAATATCTTGCGCAGGCCCGGAAAACAGGGGTTCTCGACGATCGCCTTCTGTCCTTCGGACAGCAAGAGCTGGGCAATCATCCAGAGCGCGTTCTGCGCCCCCAGCGTTATCAGGATTTCATCGGGATTGGCCCGGATCCCGCGCCGGGGCAGGATATGGCGCAGGATGAATTCGACCAGCATGGGATCGTCATTCTGATAGTGGTCTTGCGCCAGGCTGTCAAAGTCGCGCCGACCGACGGCGCGAAGGGCGCAGTTGCGCCAGTTGCCGTGATCGAAGAGATCGGGGTCGGATTGGCCGTAGATGAACGGATATTTGTAATCCTGCCAGTTGGGCGGGCGCAGGATGTCTTCGCGCAGGCGTGACGGGCGTGCCAGTTTGCTGTTCCAATCGACACCGCCGCTGTCGATGACGGTCTGATCGGCGAAGACGGGGCGGGTCGGTGCGGTGTCGGCCACGAAATATCCTGACCTGTCGCGCGACACCAGGTATTCATTGGCGACCAGTTCGGTATAGCCCAACGTGACGGTAATGCGCGAAACACCCAAATGCTGCGCCAGCCGTCTGGACGAGGGCATCTTCTCGCCCGGCGCGCAGCGCCCCGAGACAATTGCCTCGGCGACGATCTGCTGGATCTGCTGCTGCAATGTTGCATCGCTTTTTGCGGGCAACAGAAAGATTTCCGGAGGTATCGCCAATTGCCGACCTGTTGCGCCGAAGGTTCAGCCACCAGATTAGGCGGTCTGAACCCCCGGCGCAATCTGCACGGATCAGCCGAATACCCGCGTCAGGGCGATGTCGATCGCATCGGTGATGGCATCAATGTCCTGGGCCGTTGCAATCAGCGCGGGCGCAAGGCACAGCGTGTTGTTGTAACCGGTGATTGCCCTGGCTGTTGCGCCGATGATCACGCCTTGTGCCATGCATTCGGCAATGACCGCCTGCACCTTGGCCTCGGGGGCGGGTTCCTTGCTGTCGCGGTCGCTGACCAGCTCGGCGCCGCAGAACAGGCCCAGCCCCCGGACATCGCCCACGGCGTCGTGACGATCCTTCAGGGTGTGAAGGTTTTCCATCAGGCGCGCACCCATGGCCTGCGTGTTTTCAAGAAGCCCTTCTTCTTCGATGATGCGCATGTTTTCCAATGCGGCGGCCGGGCCGGCGGTGCAACCGCCATAGGTCGAGATATCGCGAAAGAAACCAAGCGGATCGGATGCGTCATCCTTGAACATCTCGAACACGGCTTCGGTCGTGACCAGGCAGGCAATGGCCGCATAGCCCGACGCGACCCCCTTGGCCATCGTGACCAGATCGGGCTGGATGCCATAGTGCTGATAGCCGAACCATTTCCCCGTCCGGCCAATGCCGCAAACGACTTCATCCAGATGCAGCAGGATGTCGTGTTTCCGGCAGATTTCCTGCACCCGTTGCCAATAGCCTTTGGGCGGCGTGATGACGCCGCCACCCGCGGTGACGGTTTCAAGGCACAGGGCGCCGACGGTTTCGGGACCTTCGCGCAGGATCACCTCTTCGATGGCATCGGCTGCCGCGCGGCCATAGTCCTCGACATCCCACTGGGCGCGATATTCAAGGCAATGGGGCACCTGCACGAAGCCTGGAGTATAGGGGCCGTAATGCGCGTTGCGTTCATATTGCCCGCCCGCCGAGATCGTCGAAATGGTCGAGCCGTGATAGTCGCGTTCGCGATACAGGATCTTGTGCTTCTTTCCGCCATAGCGCTTCTGCGCGATCTGACGCACCATCTTGAAGGCTTTTTCGTTCGCTTCGGAGCCGGAATTGACATAATAGACGCGGCTCATGCCGGGCATGCGCTCGATAAGCTTCTGTGCAAAGACCGCCCCGGGAACCGATCCGGCATTCTGCGCAAAGAAGTTCAGCTTGGTGACCTGATCGTTGATCGCCTGCCCGATACTGGCGCGGCCATATCCGACATTGACGGTCCAGACGCCTCCGGACACCGCGTCAAGATATTCGCGCCCGGTCGCGTCCCACACCCGCATTCCCTTGCCTTCGACCATGATGCGCGGATCGGCTGTTTCATGAGCTTTGTGCTGGGTCAGGTGATGCCAGACATGGCTGCGATCTGCGCTGATGATGTCATCGAAATCATTGACGGGGGTGAGGTGATTCACGGTCGTTCTCCATCGGGGCAAAGGGAATCGCACGGCGGCAAAGGGTTTTGCGACTGCGCGTCTGGCCTGACATTGTGCCCAAACTTGCGGCAGGTGTAGGGCCAGAACATTCCAACAGATAGGTCCAGCTTCATCGCCGTATTGAGCCAGCTTTCGCGATCTTTCTTCATCTGTTCATGGGATGCCCGAAACCGGCATTCAGACTGACAACAGGGAAAAGCATCGCGGCCCCAGGCCGCCACAGATCCGTTCAGGAGACCGAAGATGAGAAAATTCGCCACGATGATATCCGCAAGCGCCATGGCCCTGACCGCAGGTATGGCGGTCGCACAGGACCTTACGGTCGGGTATTTTCTTGAATGGCCGATGCCGTTTCTGGCGGCCAAGGCTGACGGGGCCTATGACGCGGCGCTTGGCATGAAGGTCAACTGGGTCGCCTTTGAAACCGGCACGGCAATGTCGGCGGCGATGGCGTCCGGTGATGTGCAGATTTCGATCTCGCAAGGGGTGCCGCCCTTCGTGGTCGCGGCATCCGCAGGGCAGGCCTTGCAGGTGCTGGATGTCGCGGTCAGCTATTCCGAGAATGACAATTGTGTCGTCGCCACCGCGCTGGAAATCGACAAGGACAGCGCCGGGGAGTTGGCCGGCAAGAAGGTCGCCGTGCCGATGGGAACCGCGGCGCATTACGGGTTCCTGCGCCAAATGGCGCATTTCAAGGTGGACCCCGCCTCGTTGACCATTGTCGACATGGCACCGACGGATGGCGCGGCTGCCCTGGCGCAGGGCGAGGTTGATTTCGCTTGCGGTTATGGCGGAGGTCTGGCGCGGATGAAGGAACATGGAAATGTTCTGCTGACCGGTGCGGAAAAGGAAGAACTGGGCATCCTGGTCTTCGATGTTACGTCCGCACCTGCCGATTTCGTGGTCGAGAACGAAGAGCTTGTTTCCGATTTTCTTGCAGTGACCGCGGCGGTGAATGCCGAATGGAACGCCGAACATTCGCCCGAGATGCTGGCCAAGATCGCCGCTGAATCGGGAATGCCGGTTGATGCGGCAGAGGCATCGATCAGCACGTTCGCGTTCCTGCCCGTCGAAGAACAGCTGTCGCCCAAATGGCTTGGCGGCAACGCGCAAAGCTTCATGAAAGGGGTCGCCGATGTGTTCGTCGAGGCCGGCAGCATCGGCAAGGCGCTGGACAGCTATGAGGCGGCGGTGAACACCGGCCCCCTGGCCGCGGCCCAGTGATCCCGAATCGACAGGCCGTGCGCAGCGCCCGGCCTGTTTCATGAAATCCAGCAATCAGGGAAACGGTTCATGGCTTTTCTCAGCATCGACAACCTGTCCATGCGATTTGATCTGCCCAAGGGTGGGCATGTGCAGGCACTGGAGGATGTATCGCTTGATATCGGCAAGGGCGAATTGCTGTCCGTGCTGGGGCCTTCGGGCTGCGGCAAATCGACCTTGCTCAACATTCTGGCCGGTTTCCTGGCCCCCACTGCGGGGCAGGTCACGCTGGACGGAACCCCGGTGTCAGGACCAGGCCCCGAACGCGGCATGGTGTTTCAGAAGGGGGCGTTGTTTGAATGGATGAATGTTCGCAAGAACGTCGAATTCGGTCCACGCATGAAGGGCATGAACGAAACCGATCGCAACACCATAGTTGAAAACCTGCTGGATACCGTGGGACTGGGGGCCTTCAAGTCAAAGGCAGTCTACGAACTGTCCGGCGGCATGCAGCAGCGCGTTGCGTTGGCCCGATGCCTAGCCAATGACCCGGATGTGATCTTGATGGACGAGCCGCTTGGCGCGCTTGACGCGCTGACGCGCGAAAAGATGCAGGGCCTTGTGCTGAAGCTGTGGAAAGAGACGGGCAAGACCATCATCCTGATCACCCACTCGGTCGACGAAGCCCTGTTGTTGGGTGAGCGCCTGCTGGTGATGGCCCCCCGTCCGGGCCGCATTCACAAGGAATACCGCCTGCCATTCGCCGATCACGCGGTTGGTGCGGATTTGCGATCAATCAAGGAAGACCCTGCCTTTGGCGCGACCAAGAACGAGATTCTGGGAATGATCTGGGAGATGGAAGAAGAAATCATGAGCGGGGCAGAGAACTGAGATGACGGGTCTGATCATACTTGCCGTCTATGCGGCCCTGTTTACCGGGGCATTCATGGCTGTGTCGCTGGTGCGGGCATCGATGGCCAGAAGCACTGATTTCACCTCGCTCAAGACCGTGACGTTTGGTGATGAAAGCGCCGTCCGGCCCGACCGGTGGGCATCTGTCATTTCTGTGGTGGTCGTGTTTCTTGTCTGGGGTGCGTTCACCGGATCCCGTCTGGTGCCGTTGCATGTGCCCGGCCCGTATACGGGCGCGACATCCTTTACCTATACCGCGACCGCCCCTGATGGCGCCACGGCTGACGCGACGGTCACGGTGATTGTGCATGAAAACGGGGCCGAGGTCAGTGAACCGGAACCCGCACCATCATCCGGTTTTGCGGCCAATGACAGCGCAACGGTTGCTGCCTGGCGTTCGGTGCTGATCAGTGCGCAGCGCAATGATGGCGAAGGCGCCCGGATCACCGCAGTCGAAGGCACCCCCATTGCGCCGGGTCAGACGGTCGCGGTGCCGGATGGATCGGTGACGATGACGGCCAAGGGTTCGCTCAATTTTTCGCCGGACAAGGGCTTGCAGATGGAGCCGATCTGGATGCCATCGCCCGAAGCTGTTGTTGCCCGGTTGTTCGAGATTGCGAAGGACGGGTATCAGAACGTTGCGCTTGCCGAACATGTCGGCTGGTCACTTTGGCGCGTGATTGCAGGTTTCGTGCTGGGGTCGCTGATCGGGATTCCGCTGGGATATGCAATGGGCCTGTCTGGCTGGGCGCGCGGCTGGTTTGATCCGATCGTGGAGTTCATGCGTCCGGTGCCGCCTCTGGCATTGATCCCGCTGGTCATCATCTGGTTCGGGATCGGCGAGAACGGCAAGATCGTGTTGCTGTTCCTGGCGGCGCTGTGGGTGATGATCATTTCGGCCAGGGCCGGGGTTTCGGGGGTGAATATCACCAAGGTTCACGCGGCCTATTCGCTGGGTGCGTCGAAATGGCAGGTGTTGCGTCATGTGATCGTGCCGAACTCGCTGCCCGAAATCTTTACCGGCGCGCGGGTTGCAATGGGCGTGTGCTGGGGCACCGTGGTCGCAGCCGAGCTGGTGGCGGCGGAAAAGGGTGCGGGCAAGATGATCGTCGCGGCGTCCAAGTTTCAGGCCACCGACATTGTCATCATGGGTATCGTGCTGATCGGCCTGATCGGCTTTGGCATCGATATCCTGATGCGCAAGGCAGAAAACTGGCTGGTGCCCTGGAAGGGCCGGTCCTGAGCCTTGCCGCAGTTGCGGAAAACGCCGCCCCTCGGGTCGGCGTTTTGCTGTTGCAGGGGATCGTCAGATCAGGCCCGCGATCCCCTTGGCACCGGTCAATGCGGCGGACAGGAACAGCACGGCAAGGGCTGCAACCCTGTAATGCCCATCGCCAAGGCGTTGAAACAGGCGCGTTCCCATCCAGTTTCCAAACAGCATCGATGGGTATGCGGCCAGGGCGGAAACCCCGATGCCCCAATCGACGACTTCGGATTCCAGCGCCAGTGCAGCAAGGGCGATCGATGCCGTGAAGGCAAAGAACAGCAACAGGGACGCGCGGCTGACCGATTTTTCGGTGCCCCGTCCAAGAAAGTAGGCTACGGCTGGCGGGCCCGGCATTGCGGCCAGCCCCCCCAGCAGCCCCGCCAGCGCACCCGCGGTCACGGCGGGTGCTTTGCCATCGCGTATGGTGACCCTGGCCATCAGCGCGGCAAGTCCCATCAGCACAATTGCCGCAATCGCCAGCCGCAGCGCATCGGCCGGCAGTCGTGTCGCGAAAACGGCGCCGATTGGCGCGAAGACAAGCGCCCCACCACAAAGCCGCCCCAAGGCCCTGCGATCCACGCTGCGACGGTTTTGCAGGAAATCGGTCGGGGCAGCCGCGATTTGCAGAATCTGCGCGACGACGATGGCTTGCAGTGGTGCCATTGTCAGGCTGTAAAGCGGAACGGCGGCAAGGGCGAAACCGAAACCGGTCACGCCCCGCAAAAAGCCCGCCGCCAGGGTGGCGGCAGACAAGACCAGAATGTCATGCATCAGTCGAAATTCATCACGATGGTCTTGGACCGTGTGAAATGTTCCAGCATCGCCTCGAGCGAGGCTTCCTTGCCAAGACCTGATCGTCCGAACCCGCCATAGCTGACATTTGGCTGGATGGTCAGGTTCTGGTTCACCTGCACATAACCCGCGTCAAGCCGGGATGTGCTGTCCAGCGCGGTTTGCAGGCTGCGTGTCCAGACCGAGGCAGCCAGCCCGTAATGGGTGCTGTTGGCAAGGCTGATGACTTTCTCGTAGTCGCTCCACCCCTGTACGACGGCAACCGGTCCGAAGATTTCCTCCATCACGCAAGGGTGGTCATCGGGCAGGCCGGTCAGGATCGTCGGCTGCAGGAACAGGTCGGGCGACAGGCCCGCGTCCTGCGGCAGCGTGCCGAAGCGGATGACTTTCGCGCCGGGTGTGGTTTCGGCCCCGGCGACATAGGCTTTGATCGTGTCCGCCTGACGTGCATTGATGATCGTGCCGATATCTGTTGCTTCATCCAGGGGATCGCCGATGACCAACCGGTTCAGCGCATCCCCCAACTGATCCATGAAGGGGGCGATCAGGCTGTCATGAACATAGATGCGGCTTGCGGCGGTGCAGCTTTGACCCTGACGGGTAAAGCGCATGCCCGAAATCGCTCCGGCAACCGCCTTGTCCAGATCGGCATCTTCGCAAATGATCATGGGGGATTTCCCGCCCAGTTCCAGCGATACAGGGATGATGCGCGCCGCCCCGACCTTGTAGATCGTTTCGCCGACGGCCTCGGATCCGGTAAAGGTGATCTTTGCGATGTCGGGATGGCCCGTCAGCGCATTCCCGCAGATCGCGCCGGTGCCATTCACGATGTTCAGCACGCCTGCCGGCAGATGGGCCATCATGATTTCGGCCATCAGAAAGGTTGCAAACGGCGCTTCCTCGGATGACTTGACCACGACCGAATTGCCCGCAACCAACGCCGGCCCGACCTTCAGCGCAAACAGCACCAGCGGCACGTTCCACGGAACGATCGCGGCGACCACCCCCAGGGGCTCGCGTGTGGTCATCGTCAGCATGCGCGGATTATAGGGCACGGTCTGGCCCTTCAGTTCGGACCCGAGGCCGCCGTAAAACTCCATGATATCCGCTGCGACCGCGACCTCGCCCCGGCATTCGGTGCGAATGGCCTTGCCGGTTTCACGGGCCAGAACCTGAGCGATCAGTTCGGCATGTTCGGCCACGGCGCGGGCTGCGGCGGCGACGCGTTTGCCGCGTTCGCGCGCGGGAAGGCTGGCCCATTCGGTCTGTGCGGCCTTGGCCGACCGGATCGCGCCTGCCGTTTCATCGGCATCGCTTGCGGCGGCGCGCCCCAGAACCAGACCCGTGGCCGGATTGATCACGTCCAGACCCGCGCGGGCCGGCACCCGCTTGCCATCTATCAGATTGACCTCGCGATAGGTTTCAAACACCTCGTCCGGCGCGGTCTGGATTTGGTTCTGTGTCGTCATGTTCAGGCCCTTGACCAAAGGAAATCGGCAAGATGGGTATAGTCGCGCGACCGCATTGGACGTTAGGGCCAGAGCTGTTCTTTTATAGGGCCAGATCTGGCGGTATTGCGCCTAGCCGAGCAGCCAAGAGACAATGATCGGCACCAGCAAGCTGGTCATCAGGGCATTCAGGGCCATTGCGATTCCGGCGAAGGCACCTGCGGTCTCGTTGACCTGGAACGCCCGCGCCGTGCCGATCCCATGTGCCGCGACCCCAACGGCAAAGCCACGCGCACGCCAGTCACGGATCCTCAGCAGGTTCATCAGTGGTGTGACGGTGATCGCCCCGATGATGCCGGTCAGGATGACCAGCACTGCGGTCAGCGAGGGCAGGCCGCCCAGGGCTTCGGAAATGGCGATGGCAACCGGTGCCGTTGTCGATTTCGGACTGATCGAGATGACCACATTTTCCGGCAGGCCGACGGCTTGTGCCAATAAGACCGCTGAAATTGCGGCCACCGCCGAACCGACAAGCAGCGCGGCCAGTATCGGGGCCGCAAGCCGGCGAATGGCCGCAAGGTTCGAATGCAGCGGAACGGCCAGCGCCACGGTTGCGGGTCCAAGCAGGAAATGGATGAACTGGGCGCCGTCAAAGTAATCAGCATAAGGGGTGCCGGTTGTCCATAAAATGGCCGACATGGCGCATACCGCGATCAGCACCGGATTGGCCAGCGCCGGACGCCCCAACCGTGCGGCCAGGCTGTCCGAACCCATATAGACCAGCAGGGTGCAGCTTAGCCACCACAGCGGTGCACGGGACAGATAGCTCCAGATTTCCACGGGATCATTCATGGCCGTTTCCCGTCCAGCGCAGGACCAGCAGGAATGTCGCCACCGTCGCCGCCAAGGCGATGACGGTGCTGACCAGCAGCACCAAGGTCAATGCGCCCCAGTTTTCCGACAGCGTGTCGATGCTGGCGATCACGCCGACGCCGGCGGGAACGAACAGAAGCGACAGATGTGACAGGATCACGCGTGAAACCGGTTCGACCCGCTGCTTGACCGCAGGTCTGGCGGTGAATGTCAGCGCCAGTAGGGCAAGGCCGATCACCGGGCCCGGCACGGGCAAGGAAAACGACCGTGCGATGACCTCTCCGACCAGCTGGAAGACAAACAAGATCGCGACGGGTGCAAGCATGGCTTTGGCTTTCGTGGTTTGTCGCGCAATACGTCAGGGCTGGTCGGTGGGCAAGCAGACGGGGTGTCACACGGCGTAATCACGAGTTTGTTATCTTGCGCCGTAACTGTAACGTCGTCTCATGTGCCTGCGAAACGCATGTCATGGATCATGCTGGAGGTTAACGATGTTCCGAATGGCGATCGCCGCAACGGCGCTGTCTCTTACGCTGGCGACCGGTGGGTTCGCGGGCGAGCAATATGTCGATGGCACCGGATATGCGGTGTCGGGATATGATGTGGTGTCGTATTTCGATCTGCCGCAAGCATCTGTGGGCGAGGCTCAGCCCGCGCCGCTGAAGGGCAAGGCGGATTACACGGCTGAATATAATGGCGCGCGGTTTGCGTTCGCTTCGGCCGAAAATCGCGACCGGTTCCTGGATGATCCGGCGGCATTCGCGCCGCAATATGATGGTCATTGCGCCTATGGTGTCGCCAAGGGCGGCAAGGTGCCGGGCAATCCGAACCTGTGGCGGATCGTCGATGACAAGCTGTATCTCAACATCACCCGCAATGTTGTCGGATTCTGGGAAGAGGACATTCCCGGAAATATCGATCTGGCGGAACAGAATTGGGATGGGATTGAACCCGACGCCGCGTCGGACCGCAAGATCCCGGATTTCACGGCGACCACCCCGAACTGAGATCGGTGACAACCCCCGACCGCGATCCTGCGGGCGGGGTCGGCAGATTTTGACGCCAAAGGGAATTTTCAATGAAGAATGACATCTGTGACGGCAGCGTTAGTATCACCGATCCAATCGCATTGGAGGACTGGAATGCCATGATCAGGGCGTTTCTGGCGCATGGTAGCCAGACTCCGACATATCTGGCGGCGGTATTGAAGCGCGAGCCCGGCTTTGCCATGGGCCATGCGGCACGCGGGTTGTTCACGTTGATGTTGGCACGGCGGGAACTGCAAGACGTGGCCGCCGCAGCGCTGAAAGATGCGGAAACGGCGCTGTCCCAGGGGCATTCAAGCCTGCGCGAACAGCTTTGGTGCCGGGCCTTGGCGGCATGGCTGGCGGGGCGCCCATCCGGGGCGGTCGCCTTGGTCGAAGAGGTGCTGGTCCACAATCCGCGCGATACGTTT
Source organism: Paracoccus onchidii (assembly GCF_028294535.1). Lineage (GTDB taxonomy): Bacteria > Pseudomonadota > Alphaproteobacteria > Rhodobacterales > Rhodobacteraceae > Paracoccus > Paracoccus onchidii. The sequence goes on from NZ_JAQBIE010000008.1 coordinate 76,256, forward strand.
TCGGCCAAGCTGTCCCATGCGATCCGGTTCATGATGGGGGATCGGCACGGGATGCGGCGCTCTGTCGAAAGGTTGCTGAGCGCGCATGAAGAAAACCACCCAATGCGCGGATTTCTGTTGGGATGTCATGCGTTTACACTGGAAGAAACAGGCGAATACGCGCGCGCTGAACAGGCCGGTCTGGAAGGTTTGTCCCTTGCGCCCGATGATGCCTGGGGGTTGCACGCGGTTGCGCATGTCTATGACATGACGCATCAACCCGACCGGGGAATCGCGCTGATCGACGACAATGGCGGCAGCTGGCTGCATTGCAATAATTTTCGCTATCACGTGTGGTGGCACAAGGCGCTGCTGCATCTTGACCGGCACGAAACCGACCATGTGCTGGCGCTGTATGACAACGAGATCCGCCACGATCGCACCGACGATTTCCGCGATTTCTCGAATGCCAGTTCCTTGCTGATGCGCCTTGAACTGGAGGGCGTCGATGTCGGAGGTCGTTGGGAAGAACTGGCCGAACTGGCAGAAAGCCGGTCCGGGGATGCCTGTCTGGCTTTTGCCGATCTGCATTACATGCTGGCCCTTGTGCGGCGTGGTCGACAGGATGCGGCGCAGGCCATGTTGGCGCGGTTTCACCGTGACTCGGCGGCTCCGGAAACCGAAAGCCTCCGGATATTGGCCGAGCCGGGCCTGATCGCGGCCGAGGGCTTGGCGGCCTATGGCGAAGGTCAGTATGGGGCAGCCTTTCGCAACCTTGCGCTGGCGCAACCCCGCATGCAATCTGTGGGCGGAAGCCATGCACAGCGTGACGTATTCGAGCGCATCACCATCGACGCCGGAATGCGTGCGGGATATCTGGCGGAAACCGAGGCCCTGATCCGCAAGAGAACAGCGAAACGGGGCGGATTCGAGGATAGCTTTGCCGCTATACGACTGCAACAACTCAGCGCGGCACGGGCATCGATGCATCACGTCGCCGCGCCTTGAGGTAACAGGACCAGATCCCGAATGACAATGGTGCAACCGATGTCCGATTCCGGCCACCAGACAACGGCTGGCGCCCGCGCTTCCGCCGTTTCTGCGATGCGCGACCCACGTCTGGATTTCTTTCGCGGCGTGAACATGTTCATCATCCTGATCGCCCATGTGCCGGGAAACTGGTTGACCCGATGGATCCCGGCGCGGTTCGGGTTTTCCGACGCGACCGAGGCCTTTGTCTTTTGTTCCGGTGCCGCCTCGGCGATTGCTTTCGGCAAGGTGTTCAGCCAGCGTGGCTGGGGGCTTGGGACGGCGCGGGTCGGTTTTCGGATGTGGCAGGTTTACTGGGCCCATATCGGTTTGTTCGTGGCCATTGCGGCCACGATGGCGCTGTTGAACGGCAGCGGGCTATTCGCCAAGGATTATATCGGTTCACTGAACCTGCACCCGTTCTTCAATGATCCGCAGACCAACCTGCCGGCGCTGCTGGGGTTGGTCTATGTGCCCAATTATTTTGACATCCTGCCGATGTATCTGGTGTTGCTGGCACTGATGCCGGTGGTCATCGGTCTTGGCCAGATGTCGCGCTGGCTGGCGTTGCTGCTTGTGGTCGGGCTGTGGCTGACGGCCAATCTTCTGGATGTCGGTTTTCCCGCCGAACCCTGGTCCCAACGGGAATGGTTCTTCAACCCGCTTGGCTGGCAACTGATCTTTTTCACCGGGTTTGCCTTTTCGGCCGGCTGGATTCCCGCCCCCCCGGTTGATCGCCGACTGGTCGTTCTGGCCGCCGCCATCGTCCTGTTGACGGTGCCGCTGGCCTATTTCCGTGTAATCAACGCGGTGCCCGAAATCAGCGCCTGGCGGTCCGAATGGCGCTTTCTGTTCCAGAAGTCCGATTTCGGTATCTTGCGGTATGTCCATTTTCTGGCTGTGGCCTATCTGGCCTGGGTCGCCGCAGGCGTTGCCGGGCATCGGTTGCTGCCGCCCGAAGGGCAGGGCGCGCTCACCCTGGTCTGGCGGCGCTGTCTTGCGATGATCATGAAGGTCGGCCAACAATCACTGGCGGTTTTCATCGCCTCGATGTTCATGGCACGGCTGATGGGCGTTGCGCTGGACCAATTGGGGCGCAGCCATGGCACGATGCTGGGCGTGAACGCGGCGGGCATCGCATTGTTGATCGGCGTGGCCTATCTGGCGGGCTGGTTCAAGTCACATCCATGGCGCAAGCGGGCGGCCTAGCTGCCGCCGGCTTGGGCGGGGATATCAGGATCCCTTGGTGGACCCGTCCTGTTCCAGCATATCGCGCACCATGTCGGTATCGGCCCCGAACCGGGGCGGGGGACGCCGGTATTGCACCGGTGTGCGCGACAATTTCAACGGGTTGCCCAGCAGGCGCACATGCCCCGCGGCAGTTTCCGGTGCCTCGATGTCCACGGTCATTGCGCGGGCATGCGCCTGATCCGAATTCAGGGCCTGTTCGACATCGTTGATCGGACCGACCGGCACCTTGACGGATTCGAGCTGCGCGACCGTCCAATCGACAGGTCGGGCCGCCACAAGCGGGCGCAAGATTGCGATCAGCGCATCCCTGTTGGCCAGTCTTGCCGAATTGGTCGCGTAGGCCGGATCCGTGGCAAGATGCGCTGCGTCAAACACATCGCAGAAACGTGCGAATTGCGCATCATTGCCGACGGCCACGATGACATGTCCGTCCCAGGCCTCGAACACCTCGTAGGGAACGATATTGGGATGGGCATTGCCCCGTCGTTGCGGGGGCACGCCGCTGGTCAGGAAATTCGTGCCTTCATTGATCAGCCAGGACATTTGCGTGTCGACCAGCGACAGGTCGATATGTTGACCTTCGCCCGTACGGTCGCGATGGCGCAACGCCGCCAGAATGCCGACGCTGGCATACATGCCGCACATCACGTCCGCGATGCCGACGCCAACCTTCATCGGTGGTCCGTCAGGCGCGCCGGTCAGGCTCATGATGCCGCCATATCCCTGCGCCATGAGGTCATAGCCCGGTTTGTCACGATTTGGCCCCTGCTGCCCGAAGCCGGAAATCGAACAATAGACAAGGCCCGGATGTCGTGACAGCAGCGTTTCGTGGTCGAGTCCGAACTTCACCAATCCGCCGGGCTTGTAATTTTCGATCACGACATCGGCGCGGGCGGCCAGTGCCGTGACCAGATCACGGCCTTCCTCGGTGCCAAGATCGGCGGCGACGGATTGCTTGTTGCGATTGGCGGACATGAAATAAGCACTGAGGTCACCCCGGTCGCCATCCGCCAACGCTGCATAGGGTGGCCCCCAACCGCGGGTGTCGTCGCCGCCGGTGCGCGGGTTCTCGATCTTGATGACGGTGGCCCCGAGGTCGCCCAGAAGTTGCGTCGCCGTAGGTCCGGCCAGGATCCGGCTGAGATCCAGCACAACCAACCCGTCCAGCGCCATCGCCGTTGTCTTGTCCTGCATGCCCGTCCCCTTAAATGCGCCCGTCATAGGCCTGACGATCGATAATGGCGGCTATGACGGAAAAACTTTTTTCGATCATAGCCGCCTTCAGCGCCGCTGCCAGCTCGGTGCGATTTCTTACCGTATGGCCTGCGCCACCAAAAGCCCGCCCTATGGCCGCAATGTCGGGCCCGGCGAAATCCACCCCGCAAGAAGGCAGCCCCATCTGCCTTTGTTTGAGATCAATCAAGGCCAGGCTGGTATCGACAAAGACGACGAAGATCGGCGCGGTTTGCTGTTCGGCTGCGGTCGCCAGTTCGCCCGCGACCATCAGAAACCCCGCATCGCCGGAAAAGGACACGACCTGTCTTTCGGGCGCCGCAAGCGCAGCCCCTATGGCCAGTGGAACCGCGCATCCCATTGTGCAAAGCCCCGAAGACTGCATCAGGCCGCGCGGTTCGGTGCAGCGCCACATCTGCGACAACAGGATGCGATGCGCACCACTGTCCGCCGTGGCCAGGGTGCCTTCCGGAAGCGTTGTCATGCAGGTGTCGATCACCGCTGCGGGGCCCCAGTCTTCATCTGTCGGAAAGGCCGCGGTCAGGGCCTGCCGGGTCGTCGCGATTTCTGCGTCGGTCCATGTCGCGTTCGGCGTTGCGCCAAGTGCCAGCGCCGCAAGGGCAGGGCCGCAATCGCTTAGAAAATTCACGCTGGCCTGATGCATGTAATGATGGTTGGGTGCGGCGGTGATGTCGATCACATGGGTCTTGTCCGGGTGCCACGGGTCTTGCCATCCGCTGCGCATTTCAATCGGGTCATAGCCGACGCAGATGATCAGATCCGCCTGTCCCAGAAACGGCAACAGCACACGATCGGCCTTTGGCGACAACCCGGCCGCGCCCAGGGCAAGCGGGTGGTCCTCGGGGATCACTCCCTTGGCCTTGTATGTGGTTATGACGGGCAGGCCAAAGGTTTCCGCGAAATCGAGGATTTCGGGGCCGGCACCTTGGTTCATGGCGTCAAGGCCGACCACCATCACCGGGCGTCGTGCCTGCCTCAGCCAGCGCCGCGCCTTGTTCAGCTGTCCGGATTCGGCGGGTTGCAGGGGGGCGGCCGGCGGTCGCCGTGGCATTGCGATATCTGCGGCCGGCGCATTGGCCGTATTGATCGGGATGTCGATATGCACCGGGCCGGGTCGACCTTCGGTGGCGATAGCTATCGCCTTGTCGGCCAAGGTTGAGGCGGAACCGGCCGAGAAGGTGAAACCGGCCTTGGTGATGGGTTGGAACAGCGCGCGCTGATCCATCACTTGATGGGTATAGGTTGCTGCGACATCGGCGTCGATTGCACCGGTCAGCACGATCATCGGAACCCGATCCTGATGGGCATTCTCGACCGCGTTCACCACGTTCAAGGCGCCGGGGCCGACGGTTGTCACGACAAGGGCAGGCGCGCCGGTGCGGTGATAGACCCCTTCGGCCATGAAGCCCGCTGCATTTTCGTGACGCACCAGAACGAAGGCGATTCCGGCGCGCCGGAGCGCATCGATCAGGTCCAGCACCTCGCCGCCGGGCATTCCGAAGGCATATCGACAGCCCGCTTCATACAGGCGCCTTGCCACAACATCAGCGGCAGTCGGGAAGGAAAGGGTTTCGTCACGCGTCATGCAATCGGTCCAGTTCGTCATCCGGTTCCAGGTCAGTTCTTCCATTCGCAGCCGAGGTCATGTTTCTTTCATTCGTAACATCACAAACCCGTGAGTGGGGCCGGAAAGCGTAACATTGCGATCGGTTCGACAGAATTGGAACAGGTAACTGCCAAGATCAATCACATGGGTTCACGAGATGTCCGATTTGAATACTGCTTTGCCTGACGTAAACGGGGCAACCCGCCGGTTGAATGCCGAGACGCTGAAAGCCATTGTCATCAGTGGTGCGGTTGGAACTGTCAGCTTTGATCTGTGGGGACAGGCAATCAGCCCGATGCTGGGTTTCGCAAATCTTGCGCCCGTCGGCCTGGCGCGTTCCCTGTTGGGTGCCCTTGGCCTGCCAAATGGTGCGCCGGCCGGAAACCTGATGCACTATTTTCTTGTCGGCCTGCTGGCTTACCCGATCGGGTGGTTGTTTCTTTTCCGACCTGCCCAACAAAGGTTGCTGCCTTCGATGCCGGCTTTGCTGTCGGCGGTTCTTTACGGCATCGCCTTGTGGGTTTTTGCCATCGGCGGCGTCACGGCGGTTGCGGGGCTGAAATTCTTTTTGGGCTTCAAGGGCATAACCTGGGTCGCGTTGGTCGGTCATGTGTTTTATGCGGTGGCGGCGGCCCTGACCTTTGACCATCTGGCAAGGCGGTGACGGGCGCACGGGTCAGGCGCTGTCCCGTATGACCAGTTGTCCCAGGAATTTGCGGTCAAGATCCGTGCTGTCCGTGCTTTCCAGAACATCAACCAGATAGTTCGCCATTTCTGTCAGGGGTTGTCGGTATGTTGTCAGCCGATAGTTCGGGCTGGCGGCCTGAGGCACATCGTCAAAACCGACGACCGCGATGTCATCCGGCACTTTCAGGCCGAATTCGTGCCTGATCGTGTCCATGACCCCCAATGCCAATGCGTCATTTTCGCAAACGATGACATCGGGCATGTTCCCAGGCTTTCGCGCCCGGAGCGTGGCCTGCGTGATCTGGGCCGAAAGCAGCGGATCATATCGCGGGACTGAAACACTTTCGGGGGCATGTCCGAAGCGATCCTGCCAAGCCGCCGCAAAGGTTTCCTTGCGCAGCAGATGTGCCGAAACCGTATGCGGCCCGGCAATATACAACGGGCGGCGATAGCCCCGGTCAATGACATATTGCGCGATTTCGCGTGTCGCGGCCTCGTCATCGACGGCAATCGAGATCGTGTCGGGGTTCAGCGATGTTCGTGCGAAAATGATCAGCTTCTTGAACCGTCTCGCGCCATGTGCCGCGTTCAGCACATCATCGTTGAACTGGATCCCGATAAGGATGGTCGCATCGACGCGTCGTTGACTGGCATTCAACAGGGCCGGCGTCGTGTCGTCGCGGTCAAGCGTGTTCACCAGAAGCGTATCCCAGCCGCGACTGCGCAATGCGCGCGTCAGGCGTTCCAGCATGACCAGCTTGTGCGGATTGGCGAAATCATCCACCAACAAGGCCACAAGATTGGATCGCGCCGAAGCCAGCGCGGCGGCGCTGAGGTCCGGAACATAGCCTAGGGCTTCGGCGGCCGTCATGACCTTGGCGCGCGTCTTGGGTGAAATCGAAGCATCTTTCTTGAACGCGCGATTCACGGTCCAGCGCGACACACCCGCCGCAGTTGCGACATCATCTGCGGTGACGTTGTCAGGATATTCGGTCTTCGCCACGTTCCTATGCCTCGTCATTGCCGGGCCTGGGTCCGGTGCGTTGTCTTTGCCCCGAGCATAGCGGCCGGCGACGGGAATTGCACGAGTTTTGCACGCGGGTGCAGAAAGTTCTTGCACGCGAGTGCAAAAGCTGTAATTAACCTGTCGAGCCGCAAGGGAATTGCCGCAGATTCGGGAGGATGGAATGCTCAGGGTTGGGTTGTTGGGGGCCGGCAGGATCGGACAGGTTCATGCGGTCGGCATTGCGGGGAACGCGCGGTCGTCTTTGGTTGCCGTCTCGGATGTCCATACGGAATCGGCGCAGAAACTGGCTGCTGCTTATGGCGCGCAAGCGCGCAGTTCAGATGACATCCTGGCTGATCCCGAAATTGATGCCGTGTTGATTGCCACCTCGACCGATACCCATTCCGACCTGATCGAAGCCGCCGCCAAGGCGGGCAAGGCGGTTCTGTGCGAAAAGCCGGTCGATCTGTCGCTGGAACGTGCGCAGCAATGTCTGAAAGCCGTCGAAGGCACAGGCAAGCCGGTGATGATCGGTTTCAACCGCCGTTTCGATCCGAATTTCGCCGCGCTCAAGGCCTCGTTGCAGAAGGGGCAGATCGGCAAGGCCGAATTGCTGGCCGTGACATCGTTCGATCCGGCGCCGCCGCCGGTGTCCTATATCAAGGTGTCGGGCGGGCTGTTCCGCGACATGATGATCCATGATTTCGACATGGCGAATTTCCTGATGGGCGAGGCGCCGGTGACGGTTCGCGCCGTCGGTAGCAGCATCGTCGATCCCGAAATCGGTGCTGCGGGCGATGTCGATACCGCCGTCGTGACGCTGACCTATGCCGATGGTCGCATCGCGGTCATCAAGAACAGCCGCCGCGCGGTTTACGGCTATGACCAGCGGGTCGAATTGCTGGGCTCGGACGGGTTGCTGCAGGCGGGCAACATGCTGGAAAACACGGTCGTGCGGTCCACCGTCGATGGCGTGGTATCGGGTAAGCCCACCTATTTCTTCCTTGAACGCTACATGCCCGCCTATGCGGCGGAATGGCAGGCCTTCGTGGATGCCGTGCTGGACGGGGCGAAGATGCCCGTGACGCTGCAGGACGGCATCGCCGCGCTGGCCATGGCCGAGGCCGCGACCGAATCCGCAAGGACCGGGCAGGCCGTGGATCTGAAAGGATAAGGCACAGGGACCCGCCCGGCCAGAGGAGAGGGCGGGGCGGGTCCGACGATATCCGGCACGGTGAATGGCCGGACAGCAGACGGGTTCATCAGGCCCGCTGCCAATCACCCCAAAGGGAGGACTTGGAATGAAGAAGCTTCTTGCATCGGTTGCGACCGTCGCCACGCTGACGGCGCTGCCCGTCGCCGCCGCAGACATCATCGTCGTGGCCCATGGTCAGGCGAATGACCCGTTCTGGTCGGTCGTGAAGAACGGCGTGGCCAAGGCCGGCGAGGACACCGGCGCCAATGTCGAGTTCCGCTCGCCCGAGACATTCGACATGGTCCAGATGAGCCAGCTGATCGACGCCGCCGTGAACCAGGAACCCGATGGGCTGGTCGTGTCGATCCCGGATGCAGACGCGCTTGGGCCGTCGATCCAGCGCGCGGTCGAGGCGGGCATTCCCGTCATCTCGATGAATTCGGGATCCGATGTCGCCAAGGATCTGGGCGCGCTGCTGCATGTCGGCCAGTCGGAATTCGACGCGGGCAAGGCTGCGGGTGAAAAGCTGGCCGAGATGGGCGGCACCAAGGGCATCTGCGTCAATCAGGAGGTCGGCAACGTCTCGCTTGACCTGCGCTGTGACGGCTTTGCCGAAGGGTTCGGTCAGGAAGTCACCGTCATCCCCACCATGAACGATCCGACCGAAGTGCAGTCCAAGGTCCGCGCCGCGCTGGAATCCGATCCCGATGTGGACACGGTCCTGGGTCTGGGCGCCTCGCTTGTCGGGGAACCCGCCGTCGAGGCCGTGAAGGCGGTCGGGCGCGAGGATGTGCTGGTCGCCAGTTTCGATCTGTCGGCGGGCTTTCTGCAATCGGTGGCCGATGGCGATGCGGCCTTTGCCATCGACCAGCAGCAATTCCTGCAGGGCTATCTGCCGGTCGTCTTTCTGGCGTTGAATGCTGAATACGGCCTGGTGCCGGGTGGCGATGTTCCCTCGGGTCCGAATCTGGTGACCCAGGAAGCAGCCGCCCAGGTGATCGACCTGTCGGCACAGGGCATCCGCTGATCCCTGCATAGCGGGGTCGCGCGCCACGGCGCGGCCCCATTCCAAACCGGAGGAAACCATGTCTGCAGAGAATCTCTCGCAGCAGGATGAGCGTATTCGCGCGGAATCCCTTGCGACCAAACTGATGAAGAAGCCGGAACTGGGGGCGATCGGCGGCGTGGTGTTGGTGACGCTGTTCTTTCTGGCCACCGCCGACAGTGCCATGTTCACCCTGTCCGGCATCATGAACTTCATGACCCCGGCGGCGCAGCTGGGCATCCTTGGGATCGCGGCGGCAATGCTGATGATCGGCGGCGAATTCGATCTGTCCATCGGGTCGATGGTTGCCTTTGCGGGCATGGTGTTCGGTGTCTTTACCGTCAATCTGGGCCTGCCGCTGATCTTCGCGATCCCGCTGACCATGGCTTTCGCGGCCCTGATCGGGGCGCTGAACGGGGCGATCGTGCTGCGCACCGGGTTGCCATCCTTCATCGTGACGCTGGCGGGCCTGTTCATCCTGCGCGGTGCCTCGCTGGTCGGGCTGAAGCTGTTCACCGGCGGATCGACCCAGCTGCGCGGCGTGCGCGACGCGGTCGAGGGGGATTTCCTGGCCCCGCTGTTTTCCGGCGATGCCTTCACCGGGCTGTTCGGCTGGCTTGCCAGTATCGGCGTGATCGACAGCTTCAAGTCCGGCACCCCGAAAGTGCCCGGCATTCCGGTCGAAATCCTGTGGTTCGTGGCCATCGCGCTGGTGGCGACCTATATTCTGGTCCGCACGCCGGTCGGCAACTGGGTCTTTGCCACGGGCGGCGATACCAATGCGGCCAAGAATTCGGGCGTGCCGGTGCGCGGCGTCAAGATCTCGCTGTTCATGCTGACGGCCTGCGCGGCCTCGCTGGTGGCGATCATCACCGTCATCGACGCCGGGTCGACCGATGCCCGCCGTGGCTTCATGAAGGAATTCGAGGCGATCATCACCGCCGTGATCGGGGGCTGCCTGCTGACTGGGGGCTATGGGTCGGCCATCGGGGCGTTCTTCGGTGCGATCATCTTCGGCATGGTCACCATCGGCCTGACCTATACCGATTTCGATCAGGACTGGTTCCAGATCTTCCTGGGCGGGATGCTGCTGTTGGCCGTTGTCTTCAACAATGTGATCCGCAAGCGCGTGACGGGAGAGCGTTAAGATGACCCAACCGATCATCCATATGGAAAGCATCAAGAAGCATTTCGGCAATGTCATCGCGCTGAACGGTGTGACCTTCGACGTGACCCCCGGCGAATGCCATTGCCTTCTGGGCGACAATGGCGCGGGCAAATCCACCTTCATCAAGACCATGTCGGGCGTTCACAAGCCGACTGCGGGCGAGATCTTCTTCGAAGGCAAACCCCTGTCCTTCGACAGCCCGCGCGAGGCGATGGAGGCCGGGATCGCCACGGTGTTCCAGGATCTGGCGATGATCCCGCTGATGTCGGTGACGCGCAATTTCTTCATGGGGCGCGAGCCGACAAAGGGGCGCGGTCTGACCAAGCGGCTGGATATCGACCGCGCCAACGAGATCACGATGGAAGAGATGCGCAAGATGGGCATCAATCTGCGTGCGCCCGATCAGGCGGTGGGCACGCTGTCGGGGGGCGAACGTCAGACCGTCGCCATCGCCCGCGCGGTCTATTTCGGCGCGAAGGTGCTGATCCTTGACGAACCGACCAGCGCGCTTGGCGTGCGCCAGACCTCGAATGTGCTGTCGACCATCGCGCGGGTGCGCGAACAGGGTGTGGGCGTCGTCTTCATCAGCCACAATGTCCGTCACGCCATGGCCGTGGGCGACCGTTTCACGGTGCTGAACCGCGGGCAGACCCTTGGCACCGCCGTGAAGGGGGAAATTACCTCGGCCGAGTTGCAGGACCTGATGGCCGGTGGCCAGGAACTGGCCCAGCTTGAAGGCTCGCTTGGCGGTACGATCTGAATGACGGGGAGGGCCTCGCGTCCTGCCTTTCGGTCGGCCTTGCGGGGCGGGACCATCAATATTGCCGGGTGATGGGCGCGGCAGTCAGCAAGCGGAACGCAGGATATGAAGAAACTGGATGTGATCACGATCGGCCGGTCATCGGTTGATCTGTACGGTCAGCAGGTCGGCGGACGGCTGGAGGATATGGGTTCGTTCGCGAAATATATCGGCGGCAGCCCGACGAATATCGCCTGCGGGACGGCGCGGCTGGGGCTGCGTTCGGCCGTGATCACGCGGGTCGGCGACGAACATATGGGCCGCTTCATCCGCGAGCAGCTGGCCCGCGAGGGGGTCGAGACCACGGGCGTCGCGACCGATCCCGAACGCCTGACCGCGCTGGTCCTGCTGGGCATCCGCGACGAGGATCAGTTCCCGCTGATCTTCTATCGCGAGAACTGCGCCGATATGGCGCTGTCGCCAGACGATATCGACGAGGGCTTCATTGCCCAAGCCCGCAGCGTTCTGGCGACTGGCACCCATCTGAGCCATCCGCAGACCGAGGCCGCCGTGCTGAAGGCGCTGGAACTGGCGCGCAGGCACGGCGCGCGCACCGCGCTGGACATCGACTATCGCCCGAACCTGTGGGGCGTCGCGGGTCATGGCGACGGCGAGAGCCGCTTTGTCGAAAGCGCCGCCGTCACCGCCAAGCTGCAGGGCACGCTGCATCTGTTCGACCTGATCGTCGGCACCGAAGAGGAATTCCACATCGCCGGCGGCACCACCGACACGGTCGCGGCACTGCGCGCGATCCGCGCGCTGTCAAAGGCGACGCTGGTCTGCAAGCGCGGCGCGAAGGGGGCCGTGGCCTTTACCGGCGATATCCCCGACAGCCTTGACGACGGCGAGACCGGTCCCGGCTTCCCGATCGAGGTGTTCAACGTGCTGGGCGCGGGCGACGGGTTCTTCTCGGGGCTGATGAAGGGCTGGTTGGAGGATGCCGACTGGCCGACCGCGCTGAAATATGCCAATGCTTGCGGGGCCTTCGCCGTCAGCCGCCACGGCTGCACTCCGGCCTATCCCAGCCTTGCGGAACTGGATTTCTTCCTGGAGCGCGGTGTCGTCCGCCCCGATCTGCGCAACGATCCCGAACTGGAACAGATCCACTGGTCCACGACCCGCGCCAGCCGCAATGCCGGCGACTGGTCCGAGATGCGCGTCTTTGCCTTCGACCACCGCCTGCAACTGGAAGAGATGCCCGGTTACGACCTTGCCAAGGGTGCGCGGTTCAAGGAGCTGTGCCTGGATGCGGCGCTGCGCGTCGCAGATGGCGGTTCGGGATACGGGATCCTGTGCGACAACCGTATCGGCCGCAGCGCCCTGCACCGTGCCAGCGGCAGCGGGCTGTGGATCGGGCGCCCCTGCGAATGGCCGGGATCGCGTCCCTTGCAGCTGGAACCCGAACTGGGCAGCGATTGCGGCACGCTGGTCGAATGGGCCCGCGAGAACGTCATCAAGGTTCTGTGCTTCTGCCACCCCGACGACGATGCCGAGACCCGCGCCGCGCAAGAGGCCACGGTCAGGCGCCTGTTCGAGGCCGGTCGCCGCAATCAGCTGGAATTCCTGCTGGAGGTGATCCCCTCGAAGGTCGGCCCGGTCGACGACACCACCACCGCCACGCTGATCCGCCAGTTCTATGCCGCGGGCGTTTATCCGGACTGGTGGAAGCTGGAGCCGATGAAGACCCGCGCGGGCTGGCAGAACGCCATCGCCGCCATCGAGGATCACGACCGCCATACGCGCGGCATCGTGGTGCTGGGCCTCGACGCCCCCGAAGCCGAATTGCAGGCCAGCTTCGAGGTCGCCGCCGGTTTCGACCTTGTGCGCGGCTTCGCCGTCGGGCGCACGATCTTTGGTGCGGTCGCCCGAAGCTGGTTCCAGGGACAGATTGCGGATGACGAGGCGGTATCGGACATGGCGCGCCGTTATGCAAAGCTGTGCCGGATTTGGGACGCGGCGCGGATCGCGACCTAGGCGTAGGGGAAGGGGGCCAGCCCCCATCGCCTGACGGCGATTCCCCGGGGGTGTTTTGGCGAAGAAGAAAAGCCGGGAGTGAGAGTTCATGGATAAGACAGTTCGGTTAACGGCGGCGCAGGCGATGACGCGCTGGTTGTCGGTGCAGATGACCGAAGAGGACGCACGCTTTATTGAAGGTGTCTGGGCGATCTTCGGGCACGGCAACGTTGCCGGTTTCGGCGAGGCGTTGCAGGGCATGGGCGATGCACTGCCGACCTGGCGCGGGCAGAATGAACAGACCATGGCCCATGCCGCCATCGCCTTTGCCAAGGGGCATGCGCGGCGGCGGGCGCAGGCGGTGACCACCTCGATCGGGCCGGGGGCGACGAATGTGGTGACGGCGGCGGCTTTGGCGCATGTGAACCGTTTGCCCCTGTTGATCATTGCCGGTGATGTCTTTGCCAATCGCCGCCCGGATCCGGTCTTGCAGCAGATCGAGGATTTCGATGATGGAACGGTCAGTGCGAATGACTGTTTCCGCCCGGTCAGCCGCTATTTCGACCGCATCACCCGGCCCGAACATCTGCTGAGCGCCCTGCCGCGCGCGTTGCGGGTGATGACCGATCCGGCGAATTGCGGACCTGTCACGCTGGCCTTTTGCCAGGATGTGCAAGCCGAGGCCTTTGATTGGCCTGAAAGCTTTTTTGCGCCGCGTGTCTGGCGTATCCGGCGACCTGAGCCCGATGCGCAGGAACTGGTCGAGGTGGCGGATCAGATCCGCGCGGCCAAGGCGCCCGTGATCGTCGCGGGGGGCGGGGTAATCCATTCCGGTGCCGAACAGGCACTGGCGGATTTTGCGACCCGTCACAATATTCCGGTCATCGAAACCCAGGCCGGGAAATCGGCACTGGCGCAGACCCATCCGATGAATTTCGGCGCGGCGGGTGTCGATGGATCGGCGGCGGCCAATGCCGCAGCCGGGGCCGCGGATCTGGTCATTGCGGTCGGGACGCGATTGCAGGATTTCACCACCGGATCGCGCACGCTGTTCGGGGACGCAAGGATCGTGGCGATCAATGTGCAGGCCTATGACGCGGCCAAGCATGGCGCGACCAGCCTTGTCGCCGATGCGCGTGTCGCGTTGGCGCGGCTGACCGGACTGTTGGACGGCTATCGTGCGATGTCGGCGGATGCCGAGGCGCGGGCGGCATGGCTGCGGGCCGTCGATGCCCATTGCGCGGCACCGGGGGCGGGCAATGATCTGCCGACCGATGCACAGGTCATTGGTGCCGTGCAGCGGGCGACGGGGCAGGACGCCATCGCCATGTGCGCGGCAGGCACGATGCCCGGCGCGCTGAAACTGCTGTGGCAGCCCAGCCAGGGCGGCTATCACATGGAATATGGTTTCAGTTGCATGGGATATGAAATCGCGGGCGCGATGGGGCTGAAACTGGCCCGGCCCGATCGCGAGGTGATCTGCTTTGTCGGCGATGGCAGTTACATGATGGCCAATAGCGAGTTGGCCACGGCGGTGATGCGGCGCGTGCCCTTTACCGTCGTGCTGACCGACAATCGCGGCTACGGCTGTATCAACCGGCTGCAACAGGGCTGTGGCGGCGAGGAATTCAACAATCTCTACAAGGATTGCAATGTCGAGGCGCAGCCGCAGATCGACTATGTCGCCCATGCCGGCAGCATGGGGGCGCATGCGGTCAAGGCGGCCAGCATCGCCGATCTGGAGGCGCAGATCGTCGCCGCGCGTGGCCGCGACATCCCGACCGTGATCGTCATCGACACGACGCCGGTGCCGGGTCCCGGCTTTGGCGATGCCGGCCATTGGTGGGACGTGGCCGTCCCTGCGGTGGGCCGCAGCGACAAGCTGCAACAGGCGCATGCCGCCTATCTGAACAATCTGGCGCGTCAGCGCCTTGTGAACTGATTTCGCGGACCGGCCCCGCCCGATCCCATCCCCGGAGAGATGACGATGATCCAGTTTGGCACCAACCCGATTGCCTGGGCCAATGATGACGACCAGAGCCTTGGCGCAGATATCCCGACCGAGCGTATCCTGGAGGAAGCAGGCCGCCTGATCGGCTTTGACGGAATCGAGAACGGTCACCGGTGGCCGCAGGACGATCCGCAGGCGCTGATGGAGCTGCTGGGCGGCTATGGGCTGACCTTCGTGTCGGGCTGGCATTCGATGAATGTGCTGGCCCATTCGGTCGAACAGGAAAAACAGGCGATCCAGCCGCATCTGGACAAGCTGAAGCATAATGGCTGCAAGGTCTGCATCGCCTGCGAAACCTCGAACAGCATTCAGGGGCAGGACCTGCCGCTGAGCGCGCGCCCGGTTCTGGATGCGCAGGGCATGAAGGATTTCGGCGCAAAGGTCGAAGAAATTGCGCAATATTGCGCCGATCAGGGGATCGCGCTGGTCTATCATCACCACATGGGCACTGTCGTGCAGTCGCCCGAGGATATCGATGCCTTCATGGCCGCGACAGGCCCGGCGACCAAACTGCTGTTCGATGCGGGGCATTGCTATTTCGGCGGCGGCGATCCGGCCGCGATTCTGGCGCGCCATGTCAGCCGCGTCGGGCATTTCCACGCCAAGAATGTCCGCCCCGCAATCCGTGCGCAAGTCGAGGCGAACGGCCTGTCCTTTATGGATGGCGTGCGTTCAGGCGTCTTCACCGTGCCGGGCGATCAGGAGGGCGGCGTCGATTTCGAACCGTTGCTGCGGATCCTGAAGGGCCATGGCTATGAGGGCTGGATCGTGATCGAGGCGGAACAGGACCCCGATCAGCGCAATCCCTTGCTGTATCAGACACTTGGACTGCATACATTAAAGCGTATCGCCCGCGAAGCCGGTCTTGTTTGAAAGGAAATCCCATGTCCCATCTGTTGAAACGCCCCTTCGGAACCCACGGCAAGGTTCACCAGATCACGCCCGAAAGCGCGGGCTGGCGCTATGTCGGGTTCGACTTGATCCGTCTGCGCGCGGGCGAAAGCTGGGCCGAGTCCACGGACGAGGCCGAAATCATTCTGGTCATGGTCGAGGGCAAGGCCCGGATCCACGCCGCCGGTCAGGATTGGGGCGAACTGGGTCAGCGGATGAATGTCTTTGAAAAGACCCCGCCGCATTGCCTTTATGTGCCCAATGGCCAGGACTGGTCGCTGGAAGCCACGACCGAGGCGACCATCGCCATCTGTAAGGCGCCGGGCAGGGGTGGCCATCAGGCCCGCCGCATCGGTCCCGATGGCATCACCCTGACCCCGCGCGGCGAGGGCAACAATACGCGCCACATCAACAACATCGCCATGGAGGCCGAAGACTACTGCGACAGCCTGCTGGTGACCGAGGTCTTTACCCCGGCCGGCAACTGGTCGTCCTATCCCAGCCACCGCCATGACGAGGACGACTTTCCCCGGATCACCTATCTGGAGGAAACCTATTACCACCGCCTGAACCCGGCCAATGGCTTTGGCATCCAGCGCGTCTATACCGACGATCTGTCGCTGAACGAAACCATGGCGGTCCATGACGGCGATGTCGTCTGCGTACCGCGCGGCCACCACCCCTGCGGCGCCCCCCACGGCTTCGAGATGTATTACCTGAACGTCATGGCCGGCCCCCGCCGAAACTGGCGCTTTGTCCCCGCACCCGAAGTCGAACACCTGATGTAAGACCGCCCCGCGCGGTTTCCCGGAGCCTGCCCCATGACCCAACCTTTTCAACTTGCCGCCTGCGCGGAAATGCTGTGGCGCAACCGCCCCATCGAATGGCGTGCCGCGCGCCTGACCGAGATGGGTCTGGGCGTCGGCCTGTGGAACTGGCCCGACCACGATCTGGCAAGGCTGGAAGCCGTGGGCGCAAACTATACCATCATGAACGGCTATCTTCAGGGGCGGCTGGCCGATGATGAGGGCGCCGATATGCTGCTGGCCTCGGCCCGCGAAACCGCGCAGATCGGCAAGCGGCTGGGGGTGTCGCGGCTGAATCTGCATGGCACCGGTCTGGGCGATGGCGGCATTCCCATCTGGCAGCACGAACAGGTCAGCGGCGCAATGTGGCTGAAGGCGCGCGATACCCTGCACCGCATCTGCGATCTGGCCGAGGCCGAGGGCGTGGTTTTCACATTGGAGAACCTGAACCTGCTGGATCATCCGGGTTGCCCGTTCGGGGCGACTGCGGATGTGCTGGCGCTGGTGTCGGCCATCGATCGGCCGCAATTGCGGATCAACCTTGACCTCTATCACACCCAGATCGGCGAGGGTGATCTGATCCGCTGGTGTGAAAAATGCCTGCCCTGGATCGGCGAGGTTCAGGTGGCGGACAATCCCGGCCGCTTCGAGCCCGGCACCGGTGAAATCAACTATCCCGCCATCGCGCGGGCGCTGGACAGGATGGGCTATCGCGGCCCCGTCGCGATGGAGGCCTTTGCCGAAGGTGACAGCGATTGCGCGGTCGAGGCGTTCGTTCGCGCCTTCACCGTGTAATCGATCCTGTTCGCTTGCCCCTTCTGGGCAAGGCGAACCATGGGCACCGGTACTATGCGCCGGGGCCGAAGCTTTCGAAATGGATATGTGACGGGGCGACGCCTCGGTCTTCGAGGCCGGTCCGCATGTCCGAGATAAAGCGACTTGGCCCGCACAACATGAAATGCGCATCCGCGGACGGCACCAGTTTCAGCAGGGCTTGGGTGGAAATGCGGCCCGTGAATGTGCGATCAGGCTGGGTCAGATCCTCTGCTCGGGGCTGGCTGAAGAAAACATGCTCTGTCAGGTGATGGTGCCGGGCTATCAATTTGCGCAGCTCTTGGTGCAGAGCATAGTCATCCCCACGGCGCGCGCCGTGCACAAAGATCCCCGGACGGCCCCTTGTGGCCAAGTCATGCAGCATTGGCACCATTGGCGTGATGCCGACGCCCGCGCTGATCAGGGCGACCGGACCCTTGCCCGGTGGCAGGATGAAATCCCCGGCGGGCGGATGCGCCGTGATTGTGCTGCCTTCGCGCAGGTGGTCGTGCAGAAACCGCGAGACAAGGCCATCCGTTTCTCGTTTCACCGAGATCCGATAGACGCCCTTGGCCGTGCTTGGACCTGACAGTGAATAGCTGCGCCGGGCGGGCGCAGAAAGCCCCGGGATGTCGACCGAGATGGGAAGATGCTGGCCCGGCAGGAATGGTTGAAGTTCTTGGCCATTCGTGGCGACGAATTCGAAGGACGTGATGTCGCGCGACTCGGTTTTGCGCCGTGCAAGGCGCAGTTGGCGCGACAGGTGATCCAACCTGGACCAGCGCAGAGAAACCGCAGCCGGGCGGTCGATAACCTTGTCGATACTGACGGTGATCACGCGCTGGACCTTGGGATCGTGATGGTCGTTTCCGGCCCAGTCGATTTCCGCCCGGCCGGTCAGGTGCAGCAGGCCCCCGGTTTGAAAATCGACAAACAACAGGCCGACACGCGGGTCCGCCATGATATTGCCGATCGTGTTGAAGAAATTGTTTCCCGCGTAATCGGGTATGCGCAACTCGGTCGGGCCAGTGACCTGCACGAAACCGGCTTCGCCGCCGCGGTGCGACGCATCATAGCCGGTGGACGAACTGTCGGGGCGGCCTTGTTGGCCGGACCCGATGAACAGCGTATCGGCAGAGCGTATGCGGGCAATCTGGTCGCTGTTCAGTTCTTGTGCATGACGTGGCGACGGGGGCGGGGTGGTCGCTGCGCGATGCCAGCCGCGTTCGTGGATATATTGCGGGCAGTTCCCGAAGGTCTGGCGCATCTCTATCGAATAGCCGTTCGCTTCGGGGGTGACATGGCCACTGAAGCGATTGCGCCGCCTGCTGGCCTGATCGATGCCAACCGCGCCGATGCTGCCGCCATGTGCCAACCGGCCCGCCAATGGGTCAAGGGCCGACAGGGATGTGTTCAGGGTCAGATGGCGCGGGTCGGGCGAGTTGATGAAGCCCGTGGGCCCTTCGATCAATGTCGTCCAGACACGTCCTTGCTCGTCCCCGCTGGCGACGATCAGAAAAGGCAGCGAGGTGTGAAATTCACGGTGCTGCTCGGGAAGGTGGTCACGCACGAAACCACTGGCCCATTGCGAAACATCGCCGGCCCCGGCACGCAGTTGCGCGGCGCGTTCGCCAGCATGAAAGGGATTGGTTGAAACTGTGACAGTCATCGCGACACCTTTGGCAAGAAATGGCATCAGGTCCGTGGATCCTGATGCCGGTCAATGTCAGACCAGTTCCGGAATTGGCGAACTGGCCATGGCGACAAATCCGGGCAGCGACTCGACGCGTTTCAGCCAGGCGCGGATATTGGCATAGGATGCCAGGTCGACCCCGCCCTCGGGGGCATGCGCGATATAGCTGTAGCCCGCGATATCGGCGACCGAGGCATCAGCGGTCGCCAGCCATTCACGATCTTGCAGATGCAGATCCATGATGCGGAACAGGTCATGGGCTTTCTGAACCGCCGCGCCATGATCCAGCGGCACACCGAACACCTTGACCAGACGGGCCGCGCAGGGGCCGGCATAGACATTGTCGGCGGCGATGGTCAGCCAGCGCTGAACCTCGGCAGCCTCTTTCGGGCTGTGGGGCAGCCAATCGGAGTTCGGGGCATAGGTCTTGACCAGATAGATCAGGATCGCATTGCTGTCGGCCAGCGTATAGCCGCTGTCATCAATGGCCGGGACCAGTCCGAAAGGGCTGATTTTCAGGTAATCCGGTGCTTTATGCGCGCCATTGGCCATATCGAGATCTATGGTTTCATAAGGCAGGCCCAGAAGGGCCAGCATCAGTTCGACACGATGGCAATGCCCGGATTTCGGGTTGCGATACAGTTTGATGGGCGTGGTCATGGAACATGTCTTTCCGTTGCGGTGGGGCATTGGCATGAGCGCGGGTTGCTGCACATGCTGTGGTATCGATACTAATTCTGCTTGATCGACGAATGAATGCGGCGATAGTGAAAGTCACTATTTCGCGAAATGATAATAATCGGGGCGCGATGGACCGCTTGCAAAGCCTGGAAGTTTTTATTGCGGTTGCCGAGGCCGAAAGTTTTGCGGCTGGCGCGCGGCACCTTGGGTTAAGTGCGCCTTCAGTGACGCGGGGGGTAAACGCGCTCGAGACGCGTCTGGGGGCGCGGCTGTTTACCCGTACGACGCGGCGTGTTCGGTTGACCGAGGTTGGCCGGGTCTATCTCGAAGATGCGCGCCACATCCTGACCCAGCTGCAGGCCGCCGATGATGCGGCAGCGGGCGCGGCCCTGAACCCGGTCGGCGAATTGAGGGTGACTTGCCCGCATGAATTTGGTCGTCTGCATGTGACGCCCATCCTGGCGGATTTTCTGGATAGCTATCCAGATCTGACTGCGGATGTCGTGATGTTGGACCGTGTGGTGAACATGATCGAAGAAGGCTTTGACATTGCGGTGCGCATCGGTCCGCTGCCGTCATCGGGCCTGACGGCGGTGAAGGTCGGGCAGGTGCGCCGAATGGTTTGTGCGTCGCCCGAATATCTGAACGCATATGGCGCGCCCGAAAAACCTGCGGATCTGACAGGCCACCGGATCGTGGCCGCGGGTGCTGTCAGTCCGATGATCGACTGGCGTTTCGGGCGCGATTCCTCGTTGCCGGTGCGTATCAGGCCGCGCCTGCGCCTGAGCAGCGTCGCGGCGGCGATCGCGGTGGCGCGGACCGGATGGGGCCTGACACGTGTGCTGTCCTATCAGATTGGCGACGATTTGCTGGATGGCACCCTGCAACCGGTGCTGGTAGAGTATGAGCCGGATCCATTGCCGATTCATCTGGTGCATGTCGAAGGTCGGCGGGCGCCTGCCAAGGTGCGCAGCTTTATTGATTTTGCGCGAACGCGGTTGCGAATGCTTGCAACGCCTGACTGACGGCATGGCAGGACGGCAATGCTCCCCTTGCCTTGATCGCCGGTTTGGTATACAGCCGCATACAATTGAACTGCCGCCGTTTGCCGGGTGCCCTGACGCCCGGTGCTCCAGCCTCGTCCAACACTGACTGTAGGGATCGCCATGAGCTTGTACACCGAGTACCTGAATGAAATCGAAACGCGCAAGGCCGAAGGGCTGCACCCCAAGCCGATCGATGACGGGGCACTGGTTCAGGAACTGATCGCGCAGATTCAGGATGCCGCACATCCCCATCGCAAGGATTCGCTGGAATTCTTTATCTATAACACCCTGCCCGGCACCACGAGCGCCGCCGGTGTCAAGGCCGCGTTTCTCAAGCAGATCATTCTGGGACAGGCTGTCGTCGCGGAAATCACACCCGATTTCGCCTTCGAGTTGCTGTCGCATATGAAGGGCGGCCCCTCGGTCGAGATGCTGCTGGATCTGGCACTTGGCGATGATGACGCAATCGCGGCCAAGGCAGGCGAAGTTCTGAAAACCCAGGTGTTCCTGTACGAAGCCGACATGGACCGCCTGTCCACCGCATATCGCGATGGTAATGCAATCGCCCGCGATGTTCTGGAAAGCTATAGCAAGGCCGAATTCTTCACCAAGCTTCCCGATGTCGAAGACGAGATCAAGGTCGTGTCCTATATCGCTGCCGAAGGTGATATTTCGACCGACCTGCTGTCACCGGGCAATCAGGCCCATTCGCGTTCCGACCGTGAACTGCACGGCAAATGCATGATCTCGCCCGAAGCGCAGGCCGAGATCCAGAAGCTGCAGGAACAGCACCCTGACAAACGGGTCATGCTGGTTGCGGAAAAGGGCACGATGGGCGTCGGCTCGTCGCGGATGTCCGGCGTCAACAATGTGGCGTTGTGGACCGGCAAGAAGGCCAGCCCCTATGTGCCGTTCGTCAATTTCGCGCCGGTCGTGGCCGGTACGAACGGTATTTCCCCGATCTTCCTGACGACGGTTGGCGTGACCGGCGGTATCGGGCTGGACCTGAAGAACTGGGTCAAGAAGGTCGGTCCCGATGGCAAGCCATTGGTGAACAATGACGGCAACCCGATCCTCGAACAGAAATACTCGGTTGAAACCGGCACGGTCCTGACCATCAACACCAGGGACAAGAAGCTTTACAACGAAGCCGGAGATCAGGAACTGGTCGACGTGTCGTCCGCCTTTACCCCCCAAAAGGTCGAATTCATGAAGGCCGGCAGCTCTTATGCGGTTGTGTTCGGCAAGAAATTGCAGACATTCGCGGCGGAAACGCTTGGCGTCGAAGCGGCTGCGGTCTTTGCGCCGTCAAAAGAGGTCTCGGTCGAGGGGCAGGGGCTGACTGCGGTTGAAAAAATCTTCAACAAGAATGCCGTCGGCGTTGCCGAGGGCAAGACCCTGCATGCCGGTTCGGATGTGCGGGTCAAGGTCAACATCGTCGGTTCACAGGACACGACGGGTCTGATGACCTCGCAGGAACTCGAGGCGATGGCCGCCACCGTCATTTCGCCGACGGTTGACGGGGCCTATCAGTCGGGCTGTCACACCGCGTCGGTCTGGGACAAGAAGGCTCAGGCCAACATCCCGCGCCTGATGAAATTCATGAACAATTTCGGTCTGATCACCGCGCGCGATCCCCGGGATGGATATCACGCGATGACCGACGTGATCCACAAGGTGCTGAACGACATCACTGTGGATGACTGGGACATCATCATCGGCGGCGACAGCCATACCCGCATGTCCAAAGGGGTTGCCTTTGGCGCCGATTCCGGAACCGTCGCGCTGGCGCTTGCGACGGGTGAGGCGACGATGCCGATCCCTGAATCCGTCAAGGTGACGTTCAAGGGCAAGATGGCCGATCACATGGACTTTCGTGATGTGGTTCATGCCACGCAGGCACAGATGTTGCAGCAGTTCGGGGACAATGTCTTTCAGGGCCGCGTGATCGAGGTGCATATCGGCACATTGCTGGCCGATCAGGCCTTTACCTTTACCGACTGGACCGCCGAGATGAAGGCGAAAGCGTCGATCTGCATTTCCGAGGATGAGACCCTGATCGGCTCGCTCGAGCTGGCCAAGGCCCGTATCCAGGTGATGATCGACAAGGGCATGGACAACGAGGCAGGCACCTTGAAAGGCCTGATCGCCAAGGCCGACAAGCGCATTTCCCAGATTCGCACCGGCGAGAAACCGGCACTGACACCTGACGACAATGCCAAGTATTTCGCCGAGGTCGTGGTTGATCTTGACGTGATCGATGAACCAATGATCGCGGACCCGGATGTGAACAACACCGATGCGTCGCGGCGCTATACCCATGACACGATCCGTCCCGTTTCCTATTACGGCGGCGAGAAGAAGGTCGATCTGGGATTTGTCGGATCCTGCATGGTGCACAAGGGTGACATGAAGATCGTTGCCCAGATGCTGAAGAACCTAGAAGAGGCGCAGGGCAAGGTCGAGTTCAAGGCCCCGCTGGTTGTTGCGGCCCCCACCTACAATATCATCGATGAATTGAAGGCCGAGGGCGACTGGGAAATCCTGCAGAAATATTCGGGTTTCGAGTTCGATGACATGTTCCCGAAAAGCACCGCGCGGACCGAATACGAGAATATCCTCTACCTAGAGCGTCCGGGCTGCAACCTGTGCATGGGCAATCAGGAAAAGGCCGCAAAAGGCGACACCGTTCTGGCAACGTCGACGCGGCTGTTCCAGGGACGTGTCGTCGAGGATTCGGCCGAGAAGAAGGGCGAATCCCTGCTGGCCTCGACGCCGGTCGTGGTCCTGTCGGCGATCCTGGGTCGTACGCCCAGCTCCGAGGAATACAAATCCGCGGTCAAGGGCATCGACCTGACCAAGTTCGCGCCGCCTGCCGAAGCGCCCGGCACCAGCCGTTCGGTCCATTTCTAAGCGGATGTTCTGCCCTGCCTCGCTGCCGGTAGCGCCGAGGGGCATGGCGTGGGTTCGCCCGGACGATATGACCACAAACAAGAACTGCCGCGCGAGTGATCCGCGCGGCAGTTCTTTATGCTTTGGGCCGTGACCGGTATTCGGGGGACGCTTGCTTGCGCCAGACTTTGGGGATCAGGCGCCTGACAACTGCCGCGCGGCCTTGCGGCGGGCGACGCGGGCGCGGATCGCCTCGATATCCGTGACCGGCGTGGCGTTGAACAATTGCTGCGTATAGGCGTGTCGGGGGTTGGCAAAAATCTCGTCGCGCGAGGCCTGTTCGACGGCCTCGCCTTTTGAAATCACCATCACCTCATCCGCGATATAGCGCACCACCGACAGGTCGTGGCTGACAAAGACATAGGTCAGCCCCAATTCGTCCTGCAGATCGGCCAGCAGGTTCAGCACCTGCGCCTGCACCGACAGATCCAGCGCCGAGACCGGTTCGTCCAGCACCAGCAACGAGGGGTTCAGCATCAGCGCCCGCGCAATCGCGATCCGCTGCCGCTGTCCACCGGAAAACATGTGCGGATAGCGGTTGTAATGTTCAGGCATCAGCCCGACCTTTTGCAACATCGCCTTGGCCCGGTCGCGCCGTTCGGCGGCAGGCACATCGGTGTTGATGACCAGCGGTTCGGTCAGCACATCGCCGATCTTCTGACGCGGGTTCAGGCTGCCATAGGGGTTCTGGAACACCATCTGCACCTTGGACCGCATCTCGGGACCGGGGCGTTTCGCCGCGATATCGACCGGCTGACCGTCGATCAGCAACTGCCCGCCCGAGGGCGCGTCGATCAGCGCGACGATCCGCGCCAGCGTCGATTTGCCGGACCCGGATTCGCCCACGATGGCCAGCGTCTTGCCCTTCTGGACGCTGAAATCGATGCCCTTCACGGCGCGGACGGTCTTGGCCTTGCGCAGCATGCTGCCCGGCACGTGATAATCCTGAACGATGGCGCGTCCTTCGACGACTGGGGTCATCGGGGGGCCTCCTCTTGGAAAAAGTCGGACACGGTGGGCAGGCGGTCGCCCGTCGCATGTTCCGGCAGCGCCGCCAGCAGCGCGCGGGTATAGCCGCTTTGCGGGGCCTCGAACAGGCTAAGGACGTCGGCCTCTTCCATCTTGCGGCCCTTGTATTGCACCACCACGCGATCGGCGGTTTCGGCCACGACCCCCATGTCATGGGTGATCAGGATCAGGCCCATGCCGTAATCCTCTTGCAGCTTCATCAGCAGGTCCAGGATCTGCTTCTGGATGGTCACATCCAGCGCCGTCGTCGGTTCGTCCGCGATCAGCAGGCGCGGATTGCTGGCGATGGCGATGGCGATCATCACCCGCTGACATTGCCCGCCCGACATCTGATGCGGATAGGTCTTCAGCTTTTCTTCGGGTTCGGGGATGCCCACCGCCTGAAACAGCTCGACCGCGCGGGCACGCGCTGCCTTGCCCGACAGGCCCAGATTGATGCGCAGCACTTCCTCGATCTGGAAGCCGACCGTGAAGGACGGGTTCAGCGAGGCGATCGGTTCCTGAAAGATCATCGTGATCTCTCGTCCGATCAGCTTGCGGCGCTGGCTGGCGGACATGGTCAGCAGGTTCTGACCGTCATAGCTCATTTCATCGGCGGTGACGGTGGCGGTGTCGGGCAGAAGCCCCATCACGGCCAGCATCGAGACCGATTTGCCGGACCCGGATTCGCCCACGATGGCCAGAACCTCGCTGCGATCGACGGACACGTCGATCCCGTCCACGGCGGTAAAGCTGCCGGTGGCGGTCGCGAATTTGACGGTCAGGTTGCGGATGGTCAGCAGGGACATGGCATCAGCTCCGCTTCAGTTTCGGGTCAAGCGCGTCGCGAAGACCGTCGCCCATCATGTTGATCGCCAGAACAGAGGTCAGGATCGCCAGACCGGGGAAGGTCACGACCCACCAGGCGCGCAGGATGAATTCACGCGCCTCGGCCAGCATGGTGCCCCATTCCGGCGCAGGCGGCTGTGCACCCATGCCCAGAAAGCCAAGCGCGGCGGAATCCAGCACGGCGGACGAAAACGACAGCGTGGCCTGAACGATCAGCGGCGCAAGGCAGTTCGGCAGGATCGTCTTGAACATCAGGCGCATGTTGCCGGCACCGGCCACGCGGGCGGCGGTGACATATTCGCGCTTCATCTCGCTCATGACGGCGGCGCGGGTCAGGCGGGCGAAATGCGGCTGATAGACGATGGCGATGGCGATCATCGCATTGGTCAGGCCCGGCCCCAGAACCGCGACCAGCACAAGCGCCAGCAGCAGCGAGGGGAAGGCCAGGATGATGTCCATGACCCGCATGATCACGGCATCGACCCAGCCCCGGAAGAACCCCGCGACCAGCCCGATGAAGATGCCGCCGAACAGCGCGATGGACACGACCACGATGCCGATGAACAGCGAATATTGCGCGCCATAGATCAGCCGCGACAGCATGTCCCGCCCGACCGCATCGGTGCCCAGAAGGAACTCGGCCCGGCCACCTTCCTGCCAGAAGGGTGGCAGCAGCAGCGCGTCACGATATTGCGTCGCGGGCGAATGGGGCGCCAGAACCGGCGCGAAGATCGCGGTCAGGACCAGCAGGATAAAGACGAACAACCCGACCACGGCACCGCGGTTCTGGCGGAAATAGAACCAGAACTCGGCCAGCATCTGGCGACGGATCGCGGCGGTCGACATTTGTGCGGAATTGCTCATGACGCGCGGATCCTTGGGTTGATGAGGCCATAGGTCAGATCGACCAGCAGGTTCACGACCATGACCATGCCCGCGATCAGCAGCAGCCCCGATTGCACCACCGGATAGTCACGGCGCGAAATGGAATCGATCATCCATTTGCCGATGCCGGGCCAGCTGAAGATGGTTTCGGTCAGGATCGCCCCCGCCATCAGCACGCCGATCTGCAGGCCGATGGTGGTGACGACCGGGATCATCGCATTGCGCAGCGCGTGAACGCCGATCACCCGGCGTGACGGCATGCCCTTGGCGCGGGCGGTGCGGACGTAATCTTCGCCCATCACTTCCAGCATGGCCGACCGTGTCTGGCGTGCGATCACGGCCAGCGGGATCGTGGCCAGAACGACGCTTGGCAGGATCAGGTGACTGACGGCCGAGATGAAGGCCCCGTCCTGCCCCGACAACAGGCTGTCGATCAGCATGAAACCGGTGACCTGCGGAAAGAAATACATCAGGCTGATGCGGCCCGACACCGGGGTCCAGCCAAGGAACCCCGAAAAGAAGATGATCAGCAGCAGGCCCCACCAGAAGATCGGCATCGAAAAGCCGACCAGGGCGGTGGTCATGGACAGCTGATCGAACCAGCTGCCGCGCTTGATCGCGGCCAGAACGCCGACCGGCACGCCGATCAGCGTGGCGATGATGATCGCGCACAGGCCCAGTTCGACCGTTGCCGGGAACAGGGCCAGAAATTCGGTCAGGACAGGCTTCTTGGTGACCAGCGAATTGCCGAAATCACCCTGCAAAAGGCGCCCCAGAAAATCGAAATACTGCATGATGAAGGGCTTGTCGAAGCCCAGCTGCGCGCTGAGTTCGGCGTGGCGTTCCGGCGAAACGCCGCGCTCGCCCGCCATCAACAGCACCGGATCGCCCGGCAGGATGCGGACGAAGCCAAAGGCAATGATGGTGATCCCAAGGAAGGTCGGGACCAGATACAGCAGCTTTGAGAGGATGAAACGGACCATTCGCCTCTTTCCTTGAAGAACGCGCGGGGTCTGGCCCCGCGCGTTCGTATGTCAACAAACGTGACGCGGAGGGCTTATTCGGCCAGATCCACATCCTCGAAGGTGAAATCGCCAAGCGGGCTCATCTTGAAGCCCGACACCTTGGTCGACATCGGCACATACTGGGTCGAATGTGCGATGGTCAGCCAGGGCGCCTGTTCCTTGAAGATCACCTGCGCCTGTTCATACAGCGCGGTGCGTTCAGCCTGATCGGCGGTCACCTTGGCCTGTTGCAGCAGATCCGAGAATTCCTCGTTGCACCAGAAAGCCCGGTTCGCGCCGCCTTCCTTGGCGGATTCGCAGGACAGCAGAACCGACAGGAAGTTGTCGGGATCGCCGTTGTCGCCGGTCCAGCCCAAGATCACCGCACCGTCGCGGCCCTCTTCCATCGATTTCGACAGATATTCGCCCCATTCATAGGACACGATTTCCGCGCTGACACCGACCTTGGACAGATCTTCCTGCATCAGTTCGGCCGTGCGGCGGGCATTGGGCATGTAGGGACGCTGCACCGGCATCGCCCAGATGTTCATCGACAGATCGGTGGCGCCCTCTTCTTCCAGCATGGCCTTGGCGGCTTCGGGGTCATAGGCATCGTCCTCGACCGCGTCGTTATAGGACCACATGGTCGGCGGCAGCGGGTTCTTGGCCGGTTCGGCCGCGCCCTGGAACACCGCGTCGATAATGGCGTCCTTGTTGATCGCCATGTTCAGCGCCTTGCGGACCTTCGGATTGTCGAAGGGCGCGATGGTGGTGTTATAGGCCAGATAGCCCACGTTCAGGCCCGGCTGTTCATCCAGCTTCAGGCTGTCGTCAGCCTTGATCGATTCCAGATCGGCGGGCGAGGGATAGGGCATCAGGTGGCATTCGCCGGCCTTCAGCTTTTGCAGGCGCACGGCGGAATCGGGCGTGATCGCAAAGACCAGATCGTCGATCATGGGCGCGGTGCCCCAGTAATCGGCGTTCTTCTGGTAACGGATCACCGCATCCTTCTGATAGGCCACGAATTTGAACGGACCGGTGCCGATGGGCAGGTTGTTCAGATCTTCCATCGTGCCGGCCTCGGCCAGCGTATCGGCATATTCCTTGCTGACGATCGAGGCGAAGGGCATGGCGATATTGGCCAGGAACGGTGCCTCGGGCTGGTTCAGCGAGATCTTGACGGTGTAGTCGTCGATCTTCTCGATCGATTTCACCAGGTTCGGCATGTCCATGGCGGTGTAATATTCATAGGTGATGCCCGGAATATACTGGTGCCACGGATGTTCGGTATCGCCCTGACGCTGGAACGAGAAGATCACGTCATCGGCGTTGAAATCGCGCGTCGGGGTAAAGCTGTCATTCGACTGCCATTTCACACCCTCGCGCAGGTGAAAGGTGTATTCGGTGCCGTCCTCGGACACGTCCCAGCTTTCGGCCAGGCCGGGCATGACTTCGGTGGTGCCCTTCTTGAATTCGGTCAGACGGTTGTAGATCGGATGCGCCGAGGCATCGAAGGTCGTGCCGGCGGTATAGGGCGAGGGGTCGAACCCTTCGGGCGAGGCTTCCGAGCAATAGACAAAGGTCTTTGCTTCGGCCACGGCGGTGGTCATGGCCAGCGCCGACACGGCCAGAAGGCTGCGGGAAAGATATTTCATGCGAATCGTCCTTTTCGCTCTCTGTTGAACTGATGCCCGCGATTTCCCCATGGGGGGATTCGCGATGCTTATTACGTAGGCATATACCCGAGAGGGACCGGTGATCTACTGCCAACCCGTTAGACAGATAACTTTCCTGCATCGGGTGCAAGTGCGACGTCAGGTCAGCTTTGCTTACCCAAAGGGTCGGGAAAGGTCATTTGACGGCGGGCAGAACCAGCGTGGCCCGTCTTGCGTCATGTGGGCGATGTCTTCCAGCCGAACCCCGCATTCGCCGTAAACGCACAACATGGGTTCGATTGAAAAACACATGCCCGGCTGCAATGTCGTGCGGTTCCCTTTGACGATCCATGGCTCTTCGTGGATGTCCATGCCCAGACCGTGGCCGGTCCTGTGGGGCAGGCCGGGCACGTTGTAACCCGGCCCGAATCCGGCAGAGGCGATGGTGTCGCGCGCCGCCATATCCACGGCTTCGCAGGTGGCCCCAAGGCGGGCCGCGGCGAAGGCGGCTGCATGGGCGGCATGTTCAATATGCCAAAGCTGCTGTTGGCGCGGGGTGGGGGTGCCGTGGACATAGCTGCGGGTGATGTCGGATTGATACCCTTGCAGGGTGCCACCCATATCCACCAGAACCATGTCCCCTTCGGCAAGAACTTGTGGATGGGGCACGCCATGCGGATAGGCTGTGGCCTCGCCGAACTGCACGGCATGGAACAGCGGTTTCAACCCCAAGGCGCGGTGCGCGGCATCGATGAACTGCCCGACTTCCGGGGTGCTGATGCCGGTGCGCAGGCCCTGATACACCGCGCGCTGCACCCGCCAGCTGGCATCCATTGCGGTCTGTATGATCGCGATTTCCTCGGGTGATTTCAGCTGCCGCAATGCCGCGATAGCGGGGCCGGCATCAATGACCTTTCCGCCACGCGCACGGGTCAGCGCCGAGGCAAAGCGGAACGGCGTTGCCGGGTCGATTCCCAGATCCGATCCTGACAAATGACGAAGGTGATCCGCCACCAGCGTGAACGGATCTTCGTCTTCTTCCCATTCCAGCATCGGCCCATGAATGCGCATCATGCTTTGCAGCTTTGGGGCCTCGAACACGGGCGTCAGATAGGTCGGCGGGCCGTCGGCGCCGATCAGGGCGCCGTGGATCCGCTCGGACTGGCCCAGCCTGAGGCCGGTGAAATAGGTCAGCGAACTCGACGCATCCAGCCAGATCGCCGCCAGCCCGTCTGCCTTGATTCTGGCCTGCAGGGCCGCCAGCCGTTCCATATGGGCCTGATCGGTGATCGGCTGCGCAAACACCGGCCGAAACCGGTTCAGCGCCTGATCCAGATCAGAATTGTTCGACGGTTGCGGGCTGGCGGTCATCGGGCGTCCTTTCCTGAGGATAAGACAGCCTTACGCCGCCAGCCCGCGATCTGTCGAGCCATCACCATGCTCCGTCAGCCTAGGCCGGCGATGTTCCGGGCCACAAGATCGTCGATTTCCGACCGGGAAAAGCCGAACTCGGACAAGACGTCGTGGGTGCCTCCGCCCAGTTGCGGCACCGGGCGGTGGATGGTGCAGGGTGTCGCGCCAAGCTTGACGGGAAAACCCAGCACGGATTGGGACGGGCCGTCTTGCCACGGAGCTTTAAGAACCATCTCTTGTGCATTGATTTGCGGGTCAGAAAATACCTGCGCCAGATCCTGCACCACGCCGCAGGGCACGCCGGCGGCATTCAGGATGCCCAGCCAGTGGGCCTGACTTTTCCCGGCCATGCGGCCATTGATCAGATCGCGCAGTTCTTCACGCGCGGCCATCCGCTTGGGGTTGGTGTCATAGCGCGGGTCTGTCATGATCCAGCCCAGATCCAGCGTTTCCAGAAAGCGCGTCAGGATCTGGTCATGCGAGTTCGCCACCGCGATCTGCCCGTCGGAACAGGTGAACAGCCCATAGGGATAGACCAGCGGATGATCGTTACCGGTCCGCGCAGGAACCTTGTCGGTCGCGAAATATTCCGAGGACAGATAGGCCATCAGGCTGAGCAGCCCGTTGACCATCGCAACCTCGACCGTCTGGCCCTGCCCGGTCTTGTCGCGCCCGATGACCGAGGCCAGGATCCCCAGCGCGGCATAGATCCCCGCAACCAGATCGCTGACCGGCGCGGCGGCACGCATCGGCGGGCCGTCGGCCTCGCCATTGACGCCCATGAAGCCACTCATCGCCTGGGCGATGAAATCGAAGGCCGGGCGATCGACATAGGGTCCGGTGCTGCCATAGCCATTGATGCTGGCCACGATCAGGCGCGGGTTCAGTTCCTTCAGCGCCGCTGCCCCAAGGCCCAGCTTGTCCAGCGTGCCGGGGCGAAAATTCTCGACCAGAACATCGGCATCGGCCAGCAGGCGGCGCAGGACGGCCTTGCCCTCGTCGCTGTAAAGATCGAGCACGACCGACCGCTTGTTGCGGTTGAACCCGGCGAAATAGCCGGAATGTCCTTCGGTCATGGTGCCCTGTGCGCGGACGGGATCGCCCTTGGGCGGCTCGACCTTGATCACATCGGCCCCCAGATCGCCAAGGATCATGGTGCAGAACGGCCCCGACAACACGCGGGTCAGGTCGATGACGCGCAGCCCGTCCAGCGGGCCCTTGATCGGTTCAGCCATTCGCGGTCCTCACACTGTCCATGGTTGCGGTTTTCAGGCGCGGTCCGGCCTTCATCACCTGTCCGGGCAGTTCACGCCCGATGATCCGTTCGGCCAGGCCGGCGGCATCGATCAGCCCGTCCAGATCGGCCCCCGACTGAACACCGCTTTCCTGCAACAGATAGACCAGATCCTCGGTCGCGATATTGCCGGTGGCGCGGGGCACGAAGGGGCAGCCGCCCAGCCCGCCGATGCTGGATTCGTAATGGGTGACGCCCATCGACAGGCCCGCATAGGCACAGGCCAGCCCGACCCCGCGGGTATTGT
Organism: Paracoccus onchidii; assembly: GCF_028294535.1. Taxonomy (GTDB): domain Bacteria; phylum Pseudomonadota; class Alphaproteobacteria; order Rhodobacterales; family Rhodobacteraceae; genus Paracoccus; species Paracoccus onchidii. The sequence continues at coordinate 108,476 of NZ_JAQBIE010000008.1, forward strand.
GGAAATGCAGCGCCAGATCGACGCCATCCAGCACCGGGCGCAGCGCCTGAACCCGCTGAATGACATTGGCGGGCGTCGCCATACCGGTCGTGTCGCCAAGCGTGATGTAGTTCATGCCCAGATCGCGATAGGCCTTGGCCTGATCGACCACGGCCTGAACCGCGACCTCGCCCTCGAACGGACAGCCGAAGGCCGTGGCGATGGCGCCTTGCAGGGCGACGCCCGTGCCTTCGGCCAGCCGGGCGATGTCCGCGAACCCGGCCAGCGAATCGGTGCGGCTGCGGTTCACGTTTTTCAGGTTGTGGCTTTCCGAGGCCGAGGCGAACAGCACCATCGCATCGGCGCCCGCCTCGATCGCGGCCTCGGCTCCGCGCAGATTGGGTACCAGCGCGGTCAGGTGCAGATCGTCACGCCCGCGAAACGCGGCCAGAACCTCGGCCGCGTCGCGCATCTGCGGCACGGCGCGCGGCGACACGAAAGAGGTGATTTCAAAGCGCCGCAGCCCGGCATCGATCAGCGACTGGATCAGCGCGATCTTCTGGTCGGTCGGCACGAAAACCGGTTCGGATTGCAGGCCATCGCGGGGCCCGACCTCGGTCAGGACGGCACGTTCGGGAAAGCCCTGGATTGGGGTCAGCATTCGATTTTCCTCCCATCGAAAGCCGTTGCATCAGAATGCCGAAGTGGTATACCAACGATGAGGGAGGCGTCAATGACCGCAGGCGAGGCAAATAATCACGACCAGCAGGATCTGTTGTCGCGGCTGCGTTTCGCGATCCTGTCGCTGGAACTGGTGCCGGGCGAGGCGGTCAGCGAACGCACGCTGGAGGCACAGTTCAACGTCTCTCGCACGCCGATCCGCGAGGCGCTGTTCCATCTTGTGCGCGACGGCCTGATCCTGCGCGAGGGGCGCAGCTACATCGTCGCGCCGTTCGACATGGCCGAGGTCGAAGAGGTGTTCGCCTTTCGCGACATCGTCGAACCCGCCGCGATCCGGCTGGCAACGCAACTGGCCACGCCCGAAGAAATCGCCGCGATCCGCGACAGCATCAATTTCAGCCATGATGAATTCACGCCGGAACGCTGGCTGAACATGGGGCTGGATTTCCATGTCCGCTGCGCCGCGCTATCGCGCAACCGCTGCCTGGAGGCCGCGCTGCAGGATGTGACCCTGCGCACCCTGCGCGCGCGCTGGCTAAGTTTTTCATCCGAGGCGGGGCGCGACAAGACTCATCGCGAACACAGCCGGATCCTTGACCTGATCGAGGCGCGCGATGCCGATGGCGCGGCGCAGGCCGTTCTGACCCATTCCGCCGAGGTCCGCCTTGAAGTGCGCGAGGCGATCGAGGACGCGCGAAAATTCGTCGGACGCCGCGGCGTCATCGGCAATTGAGATAACCAGAGGGAGGGAAACATGATCTGGAAGATGACGAAACTGAAGGCGGTCGGGCTGGCCTCGGCCATGCTGTTCGCCGCGCCTGCAATGGCGACCGAATGCATCGCCCCGGCCGATCCCGGTGGCGGCTGGGATTTCACCTGCCGCGAGGTCGGGCGCATCCTGTCCTCGGAAGGGCTGGTCGATGGCAATGTGCAGGTGACCAACATGCCCGGCGGCGTCGGTGCCGTGGCCTTCGCCAATGTCGCGGGCAAGCGTGCCGATGACGCCGAACTGCTGGTCGCCACCTCGACCGTGGGGGTGACCCAGATCGCGCAGGGCAAATACCCCGCTGGGATCGACACGATGCGCTGGCTGGCGATGCTGGGTGCGGATGTCGGCGTGATCGCCGTCGATGCCGACAGCCCGTATCAGACGCTGGACGAGCTGATGGCCGCGCTGAAAGAGGATGTGACCTCGGTCGCGACCGCCGGATCAACCGGCGCGGGTGGCTGGGACCATATCCGCCTGATGATGCTGGCGCAGGCCGCCGGGATCGAGGATATCGCCGCGATCCGCTGGGTGCAGTTCGATGGCGGCAGCCCCGCCGTGACGCAGATGATGGGCGGTCAGGTCGGCGTCGTCTCGACCGATATGGGCGAGATCAAGGGCTTTATCGAATCCGGCGACATCCGCGTTCTGGCGGTCTTGGCGGATGAGCCGATCTCGGCCTTCCCGGACCTGCCGACCGCCGTGTCGCAGGGTTATGACGTTACCGGCTATAACTGGCGCGGTTTCTATACCGGCGGCGATGTCAGCGACGAGGACTATGCCGCATGGGTCGAGCGTCTGCAAAAGCTGTATGACTCGGACGCCTGGAAAGAGGTCGCCACCAATAGCGGCCTGGAGCCCATCTGGCGCGGCGGGGACGAGTTCGCGGCCTATGTCGCCGAACAGGAACAGCAGATGGCCGAAATCTCGCGTCAGATCGGGGTCATTCAGTGACCGACCGACTGGCCGGGACGTTCTTTTTCCTGTTGGCAGCCGGATATGTCTGGCTGTCGGCAGGATATACCGCAGGCTTCGGCGATCCGCTGGGGCCTGCAATCTTTCCCCGCGTGATCGGCATTCCGATGATGATCCTTGGCCTGTCGCTGGCCATCTGGCCGCGTCACAACGCAAGCTGGTCCGACGCGGGCGGCTTGCTGCGTCAGGCGGCGGCCATCGGGCTGTTGCTGGGCTATGCGCTGCTGCTGGAACCGCTTGGCTTCGTGCCCTCCAGCTTTGCAGCGATCCTTGGGCTGTCGCTGATGATGGGCGCGCCCCCGATCAAGGGGCTGCTGACCGCCGCCATCGCCGCGCCGGGGCTGTATCTTCTGTTCGATCGGGTCATGGGGCTGCCCCTGCCGCTGATCGGGACATGGTTTACCTGACATGGATATTCTGGCTTCTCTCTGGGCGGGTTTTTCCGTCGCCGCCCTGCCGATCAATCTTGCGCTGATCATCGGCGGCTGTTTCGCGGGCACGCTGATCGGGGCCTTGCCGGGCCTTGGTCCGGTCAATGGCGTCGCGATCCTGATCCCGCTGACCTTCGCCTTCGGGCTGGATGCGACATCCTCGATGATCCTGTTGTCGGCGGTCTATTACGGCTGCATGTATGGCGGACGGATCAGCGCGATCATGCTGAACATTCCGGGCGATGAGCCGGCGATCATGACCACGCTGGACGGCTATCCCATGGCGAAAAAGGGACAGGCCGCGGATGCGCTGGCGATTTCGGGGGTGGCGTCGTTTATCGGGGCGACGCTGGCGACCGTCGGGCTGACGCTGTTTGCGCCGATGCTGGCCAAGGCCGCGATCTATTTCGGGCCAGCGGATTATTTCGCGCTGTATGTGATGGCTTTCGCCACCATCGGCGGGATCACCGGATCCGACCCGCGCAAGACGCTGTTGGCGGCGCTGCTGGGGCTGATGCTGGGCACGGTCGGACTGGACCCATCGACCGGTGTGGCGCGCTATACCTTTGGCAGCTTCCACCTGTATGACGGGTTCGACGCCATCGTCGCCCTGGTCGGTCTGTTCGCCATTTCCGAGATCCTGTTTTTCCTTGAAGGCAAGGCCCAAAGCAGCGGCCTGGTCCCGCCGGGTCGCGTCTTTCCGCGCCTGTCGCGCGTGAAAGAGGGGTTGGGCGCCAGCCTGCGCGGGTCGGTCATCGGCTTTATCGCCGGCATCCTGCCCGGTGCCGGGGCGTCGCTTGGCGCGGTCATGTCCTATAGCGCGGAAAAGCGGATCAGCGACAAGGGCAGCTTTGGTCAGGGCGATCCGCGCGGCGTCGCGGCCCCCGAGGCGGGCAACAACGCCGCCAGCGGTGGCGCGCTGATCCCGATGCTGACACTGGGTGTGCCGGGATCGGGCACCACGGCGGTGATGCTGGCAATGCTGATATCGCTGAACATCCAACCCGGACCGCTGCTGTTCCAGCGCAGCCCTGATCTGGTCTGGGGTCTGGTCGCGGCGCTGTATCTGGCCAATGTCGTCCTGTTGGTCCTGAACCTGCCCCTGATCGGCATGTTCACCCGCGTTCTGGGTCTGCCGGTCTGGGGGCTGATGCCGCTGGTCGTGGCGATCAGCTATCTGGGGGTCTATGCGATCACCCATGCAGCCTTCGATCTGCTGGTCATGGTCGGTTTCGGCATTCTGGGCTTTGTTCTGCGCAAGCTGGACTTTTCGCTGGTGCCCGTGGTGCTGGGCCTGCTGCTGGGCATGGATATGGAAAACAACCTGCGCCGCGCCCTGTCGATTTCGGGCGGCGATTTCACCATCCTTGTGCAAAGCCCGATCGCGCTGACCATCTATGTGCTGACCGGCGGTTTTCTGGTGTTGTCGCTGTATCTGTCGCGCCGCGACCGCAGCAGGACCCTTGACTGAGATCCGCCCCCGAGCGGCCCCTGAGGCCGCCGCTCGGGGGCGACTTTATGTCAGGCGATGGCCTTCGGGGTCGAAATGGAACGCCTTTTCGGGATTGTAGCCCAGATGCAAATCCTGCCCTTCGCCGATCCGATGCTGTCCGAACAGCCGCAATGTGACCTGATGCGTGTCGATCATGGCGATGACATTGGTGTCGCCGCCCAGTTCTTCGACATGGCTGACACGCGCCCTGAAGGGACCGTCACTGCTTAGAAACATGTCTTCGGGGCGCAGGCCGATGATGCGGGGATCGCCGGCCTCCAGCAAGGATGCGGGCAGAAAATTCATTGCCGGAGAACCCAGAAAACCGGCGACAAACCGGTTGACGGGATTGTTGTACAGCTCCATCGGGGTGCCGATCTGTTCGACCTTGCCATCGCGTAGCACGACGATGCGATCCGCCAGCGTCATGGCCTCGGTCTGGTCATGGGTGACATAGATCATCGAGGCGTTCAGCGCGCGGTGCAGATTGGCGATCTCCAGCCGGGTATTCATCCGCAGGGCCGCGTCCAGATTGGATAGCGGTTCGTCGAACAGGAACAGCTCGGGTTCCCGCACGATGGCGCGCCCGATCGCGACGCGCTGGCGTTGCCCGCCCGACAACTCGGCCGGATACCGGTCAAGATAATCGTCCAGGTTCAACATCCGGCTGGCCTTGGCCACGCGTTCCTCGATCACGGCGCGGGGCTGCTTTTCCTGTTTCAGCGCCAGTGTCATGTTGCCGCGCACATTCAGATGCGGATAGAGCGCGTAGCTTTGAAATACCATGGCGATGCCGCGCTTCGAGGGCGGGACGTGATCGACCTGCCGCCCCGCGATATGCACTTCGCCGGAGCTGGCGTCCTCCAGCCCCGCTATGACCCGCAGCAATGTGGATTTCCCGCAGCCCGAGGGGCCGACGAATACCACGAACTCGCCCTTTTCGACGGTCAGGCTGATATCCCTGAGGACATTGACCTTGCCAAAGGACTTGTTGACGTTCTTCAGGATCAGTGCGGTCATGTATCGGCCTTGGTCAGAGAAATAGCTGTGCCGGTGCGGATGCTTTCATCGGCGGCCAGGCAGATGGCCAGCGACTGGACCGCATCGGTCATGTGCCGCGACAGGTCCAGATCCTGTTCTATGGCACGAAGGATATAGGCCTGTTCCGCGGTGCAAAGCTGCTGGTGGTCGGGCTCGTCGGGAAGCGAGATGACCTGATCGCCATCGACATGATGCAACAGCAGCGCGCCGACCCTTGTGTGGCTGTCGATATCGGCGGAATGCGTCTGCCGGTCCGCGCGGATCGAGACCGAGCCATTGGGCGAGATGACGTCTTTGACGAAATGCGCGGTTTCCGACATCATCGGACCCCAGCCGGCCTCGTACCAGCCGACAGAGCCGTCGGCAAAGACAACCTGGAACTGGCCGTAATTATACATCTGCTCTGAAATCTCGCCGCTCAGGCGCAGGCCGATCCCGTGAACCCTGACCGGCACGGCGTCGGTGATCTGGCACATGACATCGACATAATGGACACCGCAATCGACAATGGGCGAGGTCGTCCGCATCAGCGATTTATGGGTTTCCCATTCCGCGCCGCTGCTTTGCTGGTTCAGGTTCAGGCGAAAGACATAGGGGCCGCCAAGGTCGCGGGCCTCGCGCACAAGGCGGATCCATGACGGGTGGTGGCGCAGGATATAACCGACAACCAGCTTGCGCCCCAGATCCCGTGCCGTGGACAAGACGCGTTCCGCATCCGCGACAGTCGTTGCCAGCGGCTTTTCGACAAAGACATGGGCACCGGCGCGCATGGCCTGACAGGCGTAATCGGCATGGCTGTCGGAATAGGTGGCGATGACGACAAGATCTGGCTTCTGGGCCAGCCCCTGATCAAACGAGTGATAGCGCGGATAGCCCTGCAGCTCGGGTGGCAGGGCAATGTCCGAGCGGTTCACCAGCCCGACGATCTGTGATCCAAGCCGATGATGAGCGATGGCATGGGTCAGCCCCATATTGCCCAATCCGACGATCAATACACGGGTCATTTTACGGCTCCCGAGGTCAGGCCGCGGATCAGTTGCCGCGAGAAGATGGCGTAAAGCACCAGCACCGGAATGATCGCCATGGACAGCGCCGCCAGAACGGCATTCCAGTTGGTGACATACTGGCCAATGAAGATCTGCGATCCAAGCGTCAGCGTCTTCACATGCTCGGCCGGGGTCAGGATCAGCGGAAACCACAGATCGTTCCAGATCGGGATCATGTTGAACACCGCCACGGTCGCCATGGCCGGGCGCACCAATGGCAGCACCAGACGCAGGAAGATGGTATATTCGCTCAGCCCGTCAATGCGCCCGGCATCCTTCAGATCGGCGCTGACCTGGCGCATGAATTCGGACAGGATGAAGATCGCCAGCGGCAGCCCCTGCGCGGTATAGACAAGGATCAGCGCCCAAAGCGAATTGACCAGCCCCGCGGCGACCATCATTTCCAGAATGGCAACCGTGCCGATGCGGATCGGGATCATGATGCCCAGGGCCATGTACAGCCCCAGAAGCCTATTCCCCCGGAACCGGTATTCCGACAGCGCATAAGCCGCCATCGCCCCGAACAGCAGGATGAAGAACAGCGATCCGACGGTCACGATCATCGAGTTCTGGAAGTAAAGTGGAAAGTCGCCTTGCGACATTACCGTCTGGAAGCCGATCAGCGAAAAGCTTTCGCTGTCGGGCAGGGCCAGCGGCGCGCGGAAGATCGCCTTGCGCTCTTTGAAACTGTTGATGACGATGACAAAGACCGGAAACAGCGCCACCAGCGTATAGGCGATCAGGGCGCCATGCATGGCCAGCGCAGTCAGGCCGTTCCTGCGGGTCATGTTCATCCGGCCACCCTCATAGCTGGTATCGCCGCATGCGGGTCTGGATCGCGAACAGATAGATGCTGACGCCCAGCAGGATGATCGCGAACATCGCGCCCGCAATCGCCGATCCCATGTGGGGATCGCCCAGTTGCAGCTGGAATCCGAAGAAGGTGCGATACATGAATGTGCCAAGGATGTCGGTCGAGAAATCCGGCCCCGCCAGGGCACCCTGGGCAACGTATATCAGGTCGAATGCGTTGAAATTGCCCACGAAAGTCAGGATCGAGATGATGCCGATCGTCGGCAGGATCAGCGGCAGCTTGATTTTCCAGAAGGCAGAGATTCCGGTGATGCCGTCGATCTCTCCGGCCTCGACGATCTCTTCGGGGATGGTGATCAGCGCGGCATAGGTCAGCATCATCGGAATGCCGATGAACTGCCAGACCGAGATCAGCGCAAGGGTGGTCAGGGCGTATTCCTCCTTGCCCAGCCACGGCGCATAGAGAAATTTCAGCCCCACCGCATCCAGCATCGACGGCGCGATCCCCCAGATCGGCGACAGGATCAGCTTCCACGCAAAGCCGACGATGACGAAGCTGAGGATGGTCGGAATGAAGATGGCCGAACGATACAACGCCGCGAAGCGCAGGCGCGGGTGGCTGAGGATCGCGGCCAGCGCGATGCCGATCGGGTTCTGGACCAGCATGTGGATCAGGAAAAACCAGAAATTATTGGCAAGCGCGTTCCAGAACTGTTCCGACCAGTTCGGGTCCAGAAACAGGGTCTGGAAGTTCTGCAAGCCGACAAAGACCTGCTGCTGTTCGATCTTGCTGAACAGCGCCAGCCTGAGCGTGTTGAACAGCGGAAAGACCATGACCGCCGAATAGACCGCCACAGCGGGGGCAAGAAAGATCGGGATATGCCAGCGTATGCGCGGTCGGGACATGGGTTCCCCTTGTGCGAAACGGGGCGGGCAGCCTGGCGCCGCCCGCGTCCTTGGGATGTGGAAGGATTACTGCTGGGGCGCGTACCAGCTGGCCAGCCCTTCCTGCAGGCTTGCGCCAAGTTCTTCGGGGGTGCTGGTGCCCTTGATCGCCGCGGCCGCTGCGCCCCAGGTCTCGTTTTCCAGATTGGGCGTGCCGCGCGACAGGATCTGATAGGTCGAGCGGATCGTCGATTCACAATCGGCGCGCCAGCTGGCAAATTGCTGCGCCAATGGATCCTCCAGCTCGACCGGTGTGTCAGACAGCGGGAAGAAGCCCGGCAACGCATTGCCGAAGATTGTCGCGAATTCCGGGCTGGCCACCCATGCAAGGAAGGTTCTGGCCGCTTCCGGGTGGTTGCTGGCCGCGTTCATGCCGATGCCGATATCGGTGTGATCAGAGATATAGCAGGTGTCGCCGGCCTCCATCACAGGCGGCTTGAATGCGCCCATCTCGAAATCGGCCTGTTCGTTGAATCCCGGGATTTCCCAGGAACCGGCCGGATAGATGGCCGCGCGCCCCAGCGTGAAGATATTCTGACTGTCGGGATAGGTCTGGGCTTCGAACCCGTCACCAAGATAGTCGCGCCAGCGTGCCAGCGTCGCATAGGGTGCAACCCATTGTTCGTCCGTCAGCTTCTGCTCGCCGGAAATCAGGGCAAGCCGACCTTCTTCGCCTTTCCAGTAAGTCGGCCCGATATTGTTGTATCCCATCGTCGCCGCTTCCCATTGGTCATTGGTGCCCATGGCCATGGGGATATAATTTCCGTCCTCTTTGATCGTATCGAGCACGGCAAAGAATTCGGCTTCGGTCGTGGGAACTTCAAGCCCGAGTTCCGCGAAGGCGTCCTTGTTGTAGATGAAGCCGTGGATCACCGATGCCATCGGAACGCAGAAGGCGGCCGATCCGTCGTCGGTTTGCCAAGCGGATTTGGCCACGTCCGAAAAGTTCGACATCGCCTCGATATCGCTCAGATCCGCAAGATGCCCGGCCTCATACAGCGCCAGCGATGCGTCGAAGGGGCGGCAGGTAATCAGATCGCCCGCCGATCCGGCATCCAGCTTGGAGTTCAGCGCGGCATTGTATTCCGCAGGCGCCGAGGGCGTGAAACGCAGCTTGATGCCGGGATGCTCAGCCTCGAATGCAGGGATGATCTTTTCCTGCCACAGCGACAGATCGTCGTTGCGCCAGCTTTCAATGGTCAGGGTGACATCCTGGGCGAACGCGCCGGTTGCCGTCAATGCGGTGCCCAGCAAAGCGATCCCGATGGTGGTTCTGGTCATGTCAGTTTCTCCCGGTCGGACATATTATTGTTTATTTATTGTTATGGTTTTTCAGTGCCACACGCAGATTTCCCCGTGCGGTTTCAAGGCGTGCCCCTGCCGCCTGAAGCGACAGCGAATGCGCGGCCATCAGGACGGCCAGCTTCACGTTGCCATCCGCAGATTGCAGTGCTGTCGCCGCGCTTTCAGAATCCGCTGCGGCGATATGGGCGACCATGGCTTGGGCACGTTGGCGCAGCTTGGCATTGTCGGCATGCAGGTTGACCATCATGCCGTCATGCACATGGCCCAGCTCGACCGCCATTGCCGTCGACAATGTGTTCAACGCGATCTTTTGGGCTGTCGCGGCGCCAAGGCGGGTCGACCCGGATACCAGTTCGGGCGGCGTTGGCAGCAGGATGGCGACATCGGCCATTTGCAGCAGCGGCGCGCCGGGATTGTTGGCAATGGCGATCAGGCGCACGCCGTTCCGGCGCGCGATCCGTGCCGCCTGCAACGTAAAGGGCGTAGTGCCGCTGGCCGATACGGCAATGATGGTATCATTCGGTCCGGTCTGCAGGTTGCGTTCGATTTCGTCGGTCGCATCTTCGGTATCGCCGGGCATTTCGACCCCATCCGGCAGGCCGCCCGCCATATGGATGCGCAGCCTGTTCGGCGGGATCGAGAAGGTTCCACCCAGCTCTTGTACATCGGCGGCCGCCATCAGACCCGAGGAGCCCGCGGCAACATAGTGCAATACGCCGTCATTGCGCAGCGTATCGGCCATCAGACGCGCGCCGATAGCAATTTCCCGCGCGGCATCCAGTGCCGCATTCGCAGCATCGCATTGTGCACGCACCAGTTGCCGGGCGATCACGTCCAGAGGTCGCGCATCCAGGCCGACGGCATTCATGTGCAGTTGCTCTGTGGTGGCGGCAGCCAAGTGATTCTTCCCTTTCTGTCGCCATCACGATACCTATATAATACCACCTGTCCAACATTTTTTGAAAGCTGCGCATGTTGGCGGGTTGTCATTGAAATGGGCATTTAATTGGTATACTAAATTACAAGTTGGTGTTTTATTGGACTGCTATGCTTGATCCTTTGGAAAATGCCGTGATCGCGATTGATGGTGGGGGATCGCGCTGTCGTCTGGCATGTCGCACGGCCGAAAGGTTGTTCCATGTCGAAACCGGACCGGCGAACGCGTTTTCCGATTTCGACGGTGCGGTGACGCAGGTCACGGCGGGGCTGATGCAACTGGCAGCGCAGATCGGAATCGATTTTGCGGATGTGGTGCGCTTCCCTGCATTCATTGGTTTGGCGGGGGTTGTCAGTCCGGAAATTGCCAGCCGTCTGCGCAGGCATATGCCCTTCACGGTCATGCGGATCGCTGATGATCGTCCTGCGGCGTTGCGCGGGGCATTGGGCATGCAGGACGGGGCGATCGCGCATTGCGGCACCGGCTCTTTCTTTGCGGGCCAGCGCGGCGGCACTGCCTGCCTTGCGGGCGGGTGGGGCGCGGTTCTGGGTGACGAAGCATCGGCGAAATGGATCGCGCATCATGCGCTTGCCGCTGTCTTGCAGTCTGTTGACGGCATGGGCGCGCCTTCGGCTTTGACGGATCGGTTGCTGGATGAACTGGGCGGACCTGCGGGAGTGCTGACATTCGCAAGCCGATCCGGCCCGGCGGAAATTGCGGCGCTCGCCCCCCGCGTTACCGAGGCGGCAGCCAAGGGCGATCAGGTTGCACGAGGCATCATGCATCAAGGCGCAGGACATATCGTCGCGATGCTCGGGGCCATGCAGTGGCAGCCGGACACCAGATTGTGCCTGACCGGTGGCGTAGGCCCGCACTATCGGCCATATCTGCCGCCGGAACTGGAACGCGTCGTTGATACCCCGCTTGGTGAGCCACTTGATGGGGCGGTGGCGCTGGCGCAGGAGGTGAGCCGTGAATATAGCTGAGTATTTGGCACCTGCTGGCTGGTTCGTCCGGAACGGCGGCCCCCGATATGTTCAGCTGCGTCAGCGTCTTGTGGACGGGATCGAGGCCGGAATCCTGACGCCCAACAGTTCGTTGCCTCCCGAGCGCGAGCTGGCAGAGATCACGGAATTGTCGCGGGTGACGGTTCGCAGGGCGATACATGACCTTGTGCGCGATGGCCTGATCGAGCAACGTCAGGGGTCGGGATCCTTCGTGCGCGATCGCGTGGGCCGGGTCGAACAATCGCTGTCGCATCTGACCTCGTTCACCGAAGATATGGCGCGCCGGGGCGTTCAAACATCGTCGCGATGGCTGGAACGGGGCATGTTTCAGGCCTCGACGGATGAGGTCGAGGTGTTGGGGCTTGCGCCTGGTGATCAGGTGTCACGCATCTATCGCCTGCGCGAGGCCGACGGCAAACCGCTGGCGCTGGAACGGGCGACCTTGCCGCTGGACATCCTGTCGAACCCGACCGAGATCACCACCTCGCTCTACGAGGTTCTGGCCGCTGCGGGGCGGCGCCCGGTGCGCGCGATCCAGAAAATCTCGGCCGTGAACATAGCTGCCCGCGAAGCCGAGCTGTTGCGGGTGCAGGAAGGGGCGGCAGGGCTGCGGATTCAGCGTATTTCCTATCTGTCCGATGGCCGCATCGCCGAGCTGACCAGATCGCTGTATCGGGGCGATGCCTATGATTTCGTCGCCGAGCTGAATCATTGAAACGCCGCGGACACAAGGACGCCTCGATATGGGCCAGTCTACCCTGATCTATCACAACGGACCGATTTTCGACGGAAGCCGGCTGCACCATCACGCCTTCGCACAGTTCGAAGATGGTGTTCTGGCACGGATTGGCCGCTGGGATGAATTGCCTGCGCAGGGGCGGTCGATTGATTTGCGCGGGGACATTCTAAGCATTGGCTATGTCGATCTTCAGGTGAATGGCGGTGCCGGTCTCATGTTCGGTGACGATGTCTCGGTTGAGGCGCTGGGGCGCATGGCGGCGGCGCATCGAAAACTGGGCGTGACGCATGTGCTGCCGACCCTGATAACCGACACGCCGCGGGCCACGCGCGCAGCCATCGATGTGGCAATTGCCGCGATAGCCGCCAATGTACCGGGGGTCGCGGGACTGCATCTGGAAGGGCCGCATCTTTCACTGGCCCGCAAGGGCGCGCATGATGCGCAGTTGATCCGCCCGATGGGTGCCGACGATTTGCGCAACCTGATCATGGCCGCTGCGGATCTGCCATGCCTCATGGTCACGGTGGCCCCTGAAAACGTGACCGAGGCACAAGTCGCCGCGCTGGCCCGCGCGGGTGTCATCGTTTCGCTGGGTCATAGTGACGCCGGGTATGACACCTGCCAGCGCTATTTCAGGGCAGGTGCGCGATGCGCGACGCATTTGTTCAATGCCATGAGCCAGCTGAACAGCCGTGAACCGGGGCTGGTTGGGGCCGCGCTGTCCTGTGGCGGGGTGCATGCGGGGTTGATCGCGGATGCCGTGCATGTCCATCCTGCCACGATCCGTCTTGCCTGGCAGGCGAATTCGGAGCCGGGGCGATTGTTTCTGGTCAGCGATGCGATGGCCGTTGCCGGCACGGATCTTGATCGGTTCGCGCTGGGGGGGCGGTGCATCAACAGGCGCGACGGACAATTGCGACTGGATGACGGCACATTGGCCGGGGCCGATCTGGATCTGACCACGGCCGTGTCTGTTCTGGTCAACAAGATCGGGGTGCCATTGCAAGATGCGTTGCGCGCAGCAACCACGGTGCCGGCCCGGTTTTGCGGGTTCGAGGATGTGGCGATGGCACCGGGAACAACCCGTCTCGACCAGCTGAACCGGATTTCTGCGAATCTGACGGCCGTTGCGCCACAGAACATGATCTGAGATCAGCTTATTGACGGTATGGAGTCAGGGGGCTGTTCAGGGGCGGGGCTCTTGTGCGATGTCGGATTTCTTGCGTGCGATCGCGGCTGCAATCGCATCGGCAAGGGCGCGAACACGACGGGGCTGGGCACGGCCCGGCGGGAACATCATCTGCAGTGGTTTGGGCGGCGCCGAATATTCCTCCAGCAGGGCAATCAGTTTGCCCGTCCGGAGGTCTTCGGCCACGTCCAGTTCCGATTTCAGGATAATTCCATGCCCCTCGCGCGCCCATTGCCGCACCAATGCGCCGTCATTCGTGGTCATGCTGCCGCGAACCGGGATCGACTTTGATGATTTCTCGGACCCGAAATGCCAGATATTGTCCAGAACCGTGCCAAGCCGCATGATTAGACAGTTGTGCTGCGCCAGGTCTTCGGGCTGCCGAGGCACACCATGCGCGTCGACATAGCGTTGCGCGGCGCAGACGATACGGCGATATGCCCCAAGGCTGCGCGTGCGCAGGGTGCTGTCGGTGATCTTGCCAAACCGCAAGGCCAGATCGAAACCCTGACCCACGATGTCGACATAGCCATCCGACAGGAACAGCTCGATTGCGATGGCGGGATGCTGTCTGGTGAAATCCGAGATCGCATCGGCCACGACGCTGCTGCCCAGATCAATGGGGGCGCTGATCCTGATCGGACCGGACAGGGTTTCGGCGCCATGGCGTATGCGCGTATCCAGATCCCCCAGCTCGGCCAGCAGCATTTTCGCGCCTTGTTGCAGAATGCGGCCTTCGTCAGTCAGGCTGATCGAACGTGTCGTGCGGTTGAACAGCACCACGCCGTAATGGGCTTCAAGCGCGGCAAGGCGTTCGGAAACGGTGGTCGGCGACAGGCCGGCTTCGCGTCCTGCGGCGACAAGGCTGCCCTTTTCCGCGATGGTCAGAAAGAGCCGTATGTTCTCGATCAGCATTATATGGATATTCCGGATTATCAATTCGAATGATGCCTGTTTATCCGGCCAAGTCCAGCGCGTAATTCCGGTCACAAGTGGTCAGGTCATCTGCGATGTGCAGACGGCAGGGAACAGCAACAAGGAAAGATTGTGACATGAAAGCCATCGGCTATACCCAGAACGGTGCGATTGATCGCAAAGATGCGTTGCTTGATCTGGAAGTCGACAAGCCGGTTGCAACCGGCCACGACATCCTGGTCAAGATTGCTGCGGTATCGGTCAATCCCGTCGATACCAAGATTCGCCAGGCACGCCCGGCGGCAAACGATGCGGCGGCCATTCTGGGCTGGGATGCCGTGGGCGAGGTCGTCGGGCTGGGCGATCAGGTCGATCAGTTCAAGATTGGCGATCAGGTCTGGTATGCGGGGGCGATCAATCGCCCGGGCACCAACTCGGAATATCATCTGGTCGATGCGCGGATCGTCGGGCAGGCCCCCGGGACAATTGCGCCATCGGCGGCGGCTGCGCTGCCCTTGACCAGCCTGACTGCGCAAGAGATGATCTTTGACCGGTTGAAGGTGACACAACCGGTGCCGGGCGCGGCCAATGCGATCGTGATCATTGGCGGTGCGGGCGGCGTGGGATCGATCGCGATCCAGCTTCTGCGCCAGCAGACGGACCTGACGATTATCGCGACGGCCTCGCGGCCTGAAACGCAGGAATGGGTCCGGGAACTGGGCGCGCATCACGTCGTGGACCACAGCAAACCCCTGCCGGAACAAATCGCGGCTTTGGGGATCGGCGCGCCCGCCTTTGTGTTTTCTACGAACTACTCGGAAACCTATGTGCCCCAGATTGCGGAACTGATCGCACCGCAGGGCCGGTTCGGACTGATCGACGATCCCCAGGGGTTGGATATTCTACCGTTGAAGGCGAAAGCCGTCTCGATCCACTGGGAGCTGATGTTCACCCGGTCCCTGTTCACGACCGAGGATATCGCACGCCAAGGTGAAATCCTGAACCTTGTGGCCGGCATGATCGACGCGGGGCATATCCGGTCTACGGCTACGGAAAGCTTTGGCACGATCAACGCGCAGAACCTGAAACGCGCCCATGCTTTGATCGAAAGCGGCAAGGCCAAGGGCAAGATCACCCTCGAAGGTTTTTGACGTTCTTTGCTGCCGCGTCTGGCCGTGCTGGACGCGGTGGCCCTATTTCCGGGCTTCCTTGACCCAGGTGGAAATGACACGCCGCGAGTCCTCGTCCATCTGAACCGCGTTGGGCGGGGGCATTGCGTGGCTGCGCCCGGCCTGAAGATAGATCTGGTTGGCATGGCGCGCGACATCGCCGGGTGTTTCCAGATAGACGCCCTTGGGTGCCCAGTGCATGTTTTCCCAGACCGGTTCGCGGGCGTGACACATTGAACAATGCCCGACCACCGTATCGTATGCGTCATCAAACCCGGCGGCCGAGGCATATTTCTGTTCCTGCGCCGTCAGCTCGCGGGCTTCGGCCTCGTCCCATGTTTCGCCGGGTTGGGCGGTCGAAAGCCATGCGATCACGATCATCAGAACAACCGTCACGGCCCATGTCCAGTTCGGCCCCGCCCCGGTTTTGTGCATGGTGTTGAAATAATGCCGGATGGTCACGCCGGTCAGGAAGATCAGGCTGGCGATGATCCAGGAATATTCGGTGGCGAAGGCCAGCGGATAGTGGTTCGACAGCATCAGAAAGACGACGGGCAGGGTCAGATAGTTGTTATGGGTCGAACGCACCTTGGCAATCTTGCCATATTTGGCATCGGGCGTGCGACCGGCCTTCAGATCTGCGACGACGATGCGCTGGTTCGGCATGATCTGGAAGAATACATTGGCGGTCATGATCGTCGCTGTGAACGCGCCCAGATGCAGCAACGCCGCGCGTCCGG
This sequence comes from Paracoccus onchidii, assembly GCF_028294535.1. GTDB lineage: Bacteria > Pseudomonadota > Alphaproteobacteria > Rhodobacterales > Rhodobacteraceae > Paracoccus > Paracoccus onchidii. The sequence continues at coordinate 124,646 of NZ_JAQBIE010000008.1, forward strand.
TGAAGATCTGATGGTAACCCCATGACATAACCACCAGAATCGCAAACAACAGCAACATCAGAACGGTCGGATATTCGCTGAGCTTCGATTTACACATCGCATCATAGGCCAGCCAGCCGATCGTCAGCGATCCGCCCGAGATCAGGATACCCTGCCACAGCGACAGATCCGCCTTGGTCGGATCCAGCAGGAACAATTCGCCCCCGACCCAATAGATGATCATCAACAGCGCGGCACCGGACAGCCACGTCGTATAGCTTTGCCATTTATGCCAGGTCAGGTGCTCGGGCATGCGTTCGGGGGCAACAAGGTATTTCACGGTGTGATAGAAACCGCCGCCGTGGACCTCCCATTCCTCGCCATAGGCACCTTTGGGCAAGGCGTCATTGGGCTTCAGCATCAGATCAAGCGCGATAAAGTAAAACGACGCGCCAATCCACGCCATGGCGGTGATCACATGCAGCCAACGGACCGAAAACGCGATCCAGTCCCACAGAATTGCCACATCAAACATGGCGCCCCCCAAAAGTGATTGTCTTGCTTGCAGTCTAGGCGACATATGCTTGTTCTGGTATTGCTAAGAGAAATCAAGCAGCATCAAAAAAATCAGAACAATGTCCTATCTCGACAATATCCGCACCTTCGTTCGTGTCTATGAACTGGGCAGCATGTCTGCGGCAGGTCGGGATCTGCGCATTTCCCCGGCAGTGACGTCATCGCGGATTTCGCAACTGGAAGAGCATCTGGGCGTGCGTCTGTTTCAACGCACGACGCGCAGCCTGACCCCGACAGAACAGGGGCAATCCTTTTATCGGGGCGCGACGGAAATTCTTGAGGCCGTCGAAAGCGCCGAGGCGCAAATTACCAATATCACCGAAAACCTGCGGGGGTCGCTATATGTGGCGGCGCCCCTTGGTGTGGGACGTCGGTTGATTGCGCCGCAAGTACCTGATTTTCTTAAGGAATACCCAGAGGTGAATGTGCGTCTGCGCTTGACGGATCGCAAGGTGGATCTGACCACCGAAGGGCTGGATCTGGCCTTTTTCCTGGGGCAGCCCGAGGATAGCAATCTGCGTATCCGCAAGATCGCGGATGTCGAACGGATATTGTGCGCCTCGCCCGAATATATCGAAAGACAGGGCATGCCCGACAGCGGCGATGACCTGATTTCAGGCGGTCACGAATGCCTCAGCCTGCGGTTTCCCGGAGCCACCGAATTCCAATGGCGGTTGATTACCCCGTCGGGTCCGAAAAGGTTTCGGGTTTCGGGGCGCTATGAATCGGATGATGGCGATGTGTTGACCGACTGGGCCCTGGCCGGGCAGGGGGTGGCGATGAAGCCACGTTTTGAAATCGCCGAACACCTGCAATCAGGTGCCTTGGTGCCGGTGGCCGAACAAACGCCGCCCGAACCGATTCAAATGGCGTGCCTGTTCACCCATCGCCGCCGGCAGGATCCCAAGACCCGCCTGTTCATGGAATTCATGGTCGACCGAATCGCCACCACCATCAAGGCCACGGATGTCGGCCGAAAGGTCGTTCAGCTGCCCCGATAGGTTGAAAACCCGAACGGAGAAAGCAGCAGGGGCACGTGATAATGCGAAGGCTCGGACATGCCGAACCTGATCGGTATGATGTTCAGAAAGCGCGGGGTTTCAGGTGGGATGCCGATTTCGTCCAGATAGGCCCCGGCATGAAAGACCAGTTCGTATTCGCCGATGGCGAACTCTGATTCCGGCAGGATCTGTTCGTTGGTACGCCCGTCATCATTGGTGGTCAGGGTCTTTAGCAGTTCGCGCGTCTCGCCGGTGATGCGGAACAGTTCGATTTTCAGCCCCTGCGCAGGACATCCGCGCGCGGTGTCCAGAACATGTGTCGTAAGATAGCCGGCCATTTCGTGCACCTTTGCATGGATTTTCCACATTTCTAGGCTGATTGCCCGTGAAGAGGCAAAGCCCGACTGTCCGAAGGCTCCTTTCGGAATTTTTTGAAAACTATACTGGATTTTATCACTTAGGGTCGGTCCAAACAGAAGGAACACTTTGCGTGACACGATACCCGCGAGATATGACAGGCTATGGAAATCAAGCGCCCGGGGTCAAATGGCCCAATGATGCCAGGATCGCAATCCAGATCGTCCTGAACTACGAAGAAGGCGGCGAAAACAATATCCTGCACGGTGATGCCGCGTCCGAGGCGTTCCTGTCGGAGATTGCCGGAGCGGCACCCTGGCCCGGCCAGCGCCACTGGAACATGGAATCCATCTATGAATATGGCAGCCGGGCCGGATTTTGGCGCGTGCACAACCTTTTGAGGGATATACCAGTCACGGTATATGGCGTCGCGACGGCGCTTGCACGCGCGCCCCAGCAGGTCGCCGCGATGCAACAGGCGAAATGGGAAATCGCAAGCCACGGCCTGAAATGGGTCGAACACAAGGACATGCCGCCCGAGGAAGAGCGCGACCAGATCCGTGAAGCGATCCGGCTGCATACCGAGGTCGTGGGCAGCCCGCCGCGAGGATGGTATACGGGCCGCTGCTCGATGAACACGGTCGAACTGGCCGCCGAGGAAGGCGATTTTGCCTATATCGCCGATAGCTATGCCGACGATCTTCCCTATTGGATCAGGGCGGGGGGCAAGGACCAGCTGATCGTGCCGTACACGATGGATTGCAACGACATGCGCTTTGCCATTCAGGCGGGGTTCACGAATGGCGATCAGTTCGAAAGCTACCTGAAGGACAGCTTTGACATGCTGTATGCCGAAGGTCAGGCCGGCGCGCCGAAAATCCTGTCGATCGGGTTGCATTGCCGCCTTGCCGGACGTCCGGGCCGGGCAATGGCGTTGAAGCGTGCGCTGGACCATTTCAAGGCGCATGAGGGGGTGTGGTTCGCAACGCGCGAGCAGATCGCCGATCACTGGCGGCAACATTGCCCTCCGCGGCAAACGATCCGTCCTTCGGAAATGGAACGGTCGGATTTCGTGGCCGCATTCGGAGGTGTTTTCGAACATAGCCCCTGGATTGCCGAAGGGGCCTTTGCGTTGGAACTGGGTCCGTCCCATGACAATGCGGCCGGTGTGCATAACGCCTTGGCCCGGGTGTTTCGCTCGGCCTCGCAGGAGCAGCGTCTTGGGGTCTTGACCGCGCATCCCGATCTGGCCGGGAAACTGGCGGCCGCGGGTCGGTTGACGGCCGAAAGCACCGCTGAGCAGGCAGGGGCCGGGCTGGACATGCTGACTGATGATGAACGCGCCACCTTCACCCGGCTGAATGAAACCTATACCGAGAAATTCGGATTTCCGTTCATCATCGCCGTCAAGGACAACACCAAGGCCAGCATTCTGGACGCGTTCCACCGCCGCATCGCCAATGATCGTGACACCGAATTTGCCGCAGCCTGCCGTCAGGTCGAACGCATCGCCGAGCTTCGCCTGCAAGACAAGTTCGCGACATGAGGCGCGTGATCAGGACCCAGCCTCTGACGGCCCCGGCTTTCGCGCCTTTCGGGGACGTTCTCGATATCGGTGGTGATCCTGACAAGATCATCAATGCAGGGATGTGCGGCCGTTATCACGACCGTGCGCAGCTTGACTTTTCCGGCGGTCGCGCCGGGATCAGCCTGTTCGAGGCGCGCCCGCGAACGCTGCCGATGCTGCTGGATCTGGTCGAACGACACCCGATGGGCAGTCAGGCTTTCTTGCCGATGAGCATGGACCCGTTTCTGGTCATCGTGGCCCCGGATGAAGGCGGGCAGCCGGGGATGCCGCTTGCCTTCGTGACCCGTCCGGGACAGGGCATCAATTTCCATCGGGGCACATGGCATGGCGTGTTGACGCCACTGGCGCAGCCCGGCCTGTTCGCCGTTGTCGACCGGATCGGCGAGGGCAGAAACCTCGAAGAACATTACTTCGATCACGAGATCATCATCGAAACCTAACCGAGGATTCGCCGCAGGAGGAATCGGCTCAGCATCATCAGAGAGGGGCAATCACCATGTCAGATGCATCACTAGGGACGCCGGAACAACTTAGGGACCCAGATTATTCCCCGCCTTTGCACAAGGCGATCCCATTGGGAATTCAGCATGTTCTGGCCATGTTCGTGTCCAATGTCACGCCAGCGATCATCATCTGTGGCGCGGCCGGGTTCGGCTATGGCTCGAACAGCCCTGATTTTCCCCAGATGATCTACATGATCCAGATGTCGATCTTCTTTGCGGGTGTCGCGACCCTGTTTCAGTCGATCGGTTTTGGCCCGGTCGGGGCGCGTCTGCCGATTGTGCAGGGCACCAGCTTTGCCTTCATTCCGATCATGATCCCACTGGTCGCGGGCAAAGGTGTCGATGCCATCGCGGTGCTGATGGGCGGTATTGCGGCCGGCGGTCTGTTCCACACTTTCCTGGGTCTGTTTATCGGCAAGCTGCGCTTTGCGTTGCCGCCACTTGTCACGGGGTTGGTGGTCACCATGATCGGTCTGGCGGTGGTCAAGGTCGGTATCCAGTATGCCGCCGGCGGGGTGCCTGCAATCGGAACCGAGGAATACGGTTCGGGGCTGAACTGGTTCATGGCCGGCGTGGTGATCGTGGTCATTATTGCGCTGAAATTCTTTGCACGCGGCATGCTGTCGGTTTCGGCGGTGCTGATCGGGCTTTTGGTCGGCTATGCGGTCGCCTTTGTCTTGGGTGAGGTCGATCTGGGCAATGTCGGCAGGGCGGCGCCGCTGGCTTTGCCGAACCCGCTGCATTTCGGGTTGGAGTTTTCGGTGGCGTCGGTCATCGGTTTCTGCGCGATGTCATTCGTGTCAGCGGTCGAGACGGTCGGCGATGTGTCGGGGATTACCAAGGGCGGTGCCGGCCGAGAGGCAACCGACAAGGAAATCCAGGGTGCGACCTTTGCGGACGGCATTGGCACCGCTGTTTCGGGCCTGTTCGGTGCATTGCCCAACACGTCGTTCAGCCAGAATGTCGGCCTGATCGCGATGACCGGTGTCATGAGCCGCAGGGTCGTGACGATTGGCGCGATCTTTCTGATCGTCTGCGGGCTGAACCCGAAATTTGGCGCCATCATTTCGTCGATCCCGATCGAAGTTCTGGGCGGTGGCGTCATCGTGATGTTCGGTATGGTTGTCGCGGCGGGCATTTCGATGTTGTCGGATGTGAACTGGAACCGGCGTAACATGGTCATCTTTGCCATTGCGCTATCGCTGGGGCTTGGCTTGCAATTAGAGCCGGCGGCACTGCAACACATGCCTGAAACGATGAAGGTTCTGGGAACGTCGGGCATTCTGCCGGCGGCGCTGGTGGCGATTGTCCTCAACCTGATTTTGCCCGAAGAGCTGTCCAGTGAATCGACCGAGGAAGTATCGGGCGGTCTTTCGGGGCATGGGACAGGTTCGATCAGTCAAGGTGACAAGCACTGAGGCTGCGCATCGCAGCTGGCTTGTTGGGGCGGTGCGTGAAAACGCGCCGCCTTTACTTTGCGGGTGCTTGCCTGATGCTGCGCTGGAACGCGTCAATTCCGGCCTGTGCGACCTGCCGATCCTGATCGGGGGTGCCAGAGCTGACGCCAATGCCGCCGATGACATCGCCATTCATCACGACAGGCAGTCCGCCGCCCACGACCATCAAGCGTCCACCAATCGCCGACTGGATGCCATAGGCCGGTGCGCCCGGTTGGCTGATCGCGCCATATTCATGCGTGGCCTTTTTCGCGCCCGCCGCCGTGAAAGCCTTGTCGATCGCAATGGTGCTCGATGTGATCTTGCCGCCATCCATCCGGCGAAAGGCGATCAATTGGCCGGCCTCGTCGCAAATGGCAATGCACATAGGCACGCGCAAATCGTCGGCCTGTGCGACGGCCCCGGCGATCAGGGTATCGGCATCCGCAGCATCCAGTCGGGTGATCGTAATCATTGACGGCCTTTCTTTTGCGGATTGCCCGCAACATAGGTTTCCACGATGGCGCGGTCGTCACCCATCATCTGCAGGGCAAACAGTTCCTCCGCCAGCGTTTCTGCGCGGTCCATGCGCAGGGCCATTGCCGGGGTCGCACGGGAATCCAGCACGACGATATCGGCCTCGGTTCCCGCGTCGAGCGAACCGATCCGGTCCCCCAGGCCCAGAACATGGGCATTGCCGCGGGTGATCCAGTGAAATGCCCGCAGCGCGTGCAGTTTCTGATCCTGAAGTTGCAGGATCTTGTATCCTTCGTTCAGGGTTTGCAGCATGGAAAAGCTGGTGCCGGCACCGATATCCGTGGCGATGGCATTGGTGATCCCCTGTGCGCGCAGACCTGCATCGTCAAACAATCCGCTGCCGAGAAACAGGTTCGAAGTCGGACAGAATACGGGATGGGACTGTGTTTCCGCGATGGTCGCAATTTCGCGCGGGCGCAGGTGGATTGCGTGGCCCAACAAGGTGCGCGGGCCAAGCAACCCATAGGCTTCATACACATCCAGATAGTCACGCGCCTGGGGGTAGAGTTCCGCCGTATAGGCGATTTCGGCCTGGTTTTCGGACAGATGCGTCTGGACGTAGCAATGCGGATAGCGCGCAGCCAGAGCTTGGGCCGTTTCCATTTGCGCGGGCGTCGAGGTGATCGCAAAGCGTGGGGTGATGGCATAGGACAGTCGTCCTTGCCCGTGCCATGCCTCTATCAGCGCAACACTGTCGTCATAGCCCGATTGCGGTGTGTCCAGCACTTCGTCCGGGGCGTTGCGGTCCATCAGGGTCTTGCCGGCGATCATGCGCATGTCGCGTGAATGCGCTTCGGAAAACAGTGCCTCGGCAGACCCCTTGTGCGATGAACAGAACGCAACCGCAGTCGTCGTGCCGTGATCGGTCAGCAGGTCACAAAAACGCCCCGCCATCGCGCGGGCATGTTGGGCATCGCCGTATTGGGCCTCGGCTGGGAAGGTATATCCGTTCAGCCATTCCAGAAGCTGACTGCCCCAGCTGGCCACGATCTGCAACTGTGGAAAATGAATATGGGTGTCGATGAATCCTGGCATCAACAGATGGGGCCGATGATCTATCACCTCGGCACCCGTCGCGCGCGGGGCAATGTCATCATAGCCCCCGGTTGCGACGATCTGCCCGGCTTCCAACAGCAATGCGCCATCCTCGATATAGCTGTAGGCATCCGTGTCTTCCGCGCCGGCGGGTTCGCGGTGAAAGGTCAGAACTCGTCCACGTAGCAGGGTCTGGAGCATGGTGTCATCTTTCATTCAGCTGGGCCGGGGCGGGGCGGATCCACGCCCCGGCTATGGGCGTGTTTCACATCAGGCGCGATCGAACGCCGGGGTGTCGTCATCTATGAAATCAGGCTCGTCAGGCACGATGATGCGATGTTCCAGATCTTCTTGCGGGGCGATTTTAGGGTAGACGATCATGAACAGCCCAACGATCAGATAGCCGACGGTGATGCCGTCGAGCTGCGGCATCTGCAGCGTAAAGCTGTGGATGATGCCGACCGAGGACATGACCGCCGCGCCAAGGGCAAAGTAACCCGCATGACGGAACCGCCCGTCGATCACGTCGGCGACAATCGCGCCCCAGACCAGACCCGTGATGATCGCGCCCTGGCTCAGCGCCAGATGACCCTCGTAATGCGCACCCTCGGTCAACAGCGCCGCTGTCAGTGCGTCGTCGCCAAGTTGGGGCAAACCTTCGATGCCGGTGCTGCGCAATGCGTTCACCAACGCCCCCCATTTGATGATCAGAAAGTTCGAGATATGGGGCAGGATGGCGAAGGCGACGGCGGCCATATGCGCGGGTTTGACCGCATAGCCGGTATTGGTGATCAGGCTGACGGCTACAAAAACCAGAACCGGCGCGGCGGCAGCAATCGGGATCAGGCCGGCCAGCAGCGACAGAAAGCCCAGAAAGGCCGCCGCCGCGATCACGACCGCCACGCCAATGATGTAACCGGCGTGACCGCCAAGGCGCTTATAGGCCGGATGTCCGATATAGACCGTTGTCGGGAAGGGGGAACCGAACAGCGCCCCCAGCATGGTGCCTGCACCATCCGTCAACTGGCAGATGGCGACCGGGTATTCGTCGCCGGCGGCTTCTGCAGATTCGACGTTGTTCATGGTTTCGATGAAATTGTAGATCTGCACCGGAATCAGCACCAGGAACAATTCTGGATTGGCGAACAGGTATTGGATGCCCGCGATCATGTCGCCCAGATAGGGAACAGGGGGGTAGAACCCGATGCCATCGGTGGTGAAGCTGGATTTCCCCAGGAAAACCGCGATCACGGTCCCGATGCCAATCGCGACCAGGCCGGCTGGCACGTTGCCGGGCAACCGGAAACGCCCGATCAGCCCCCACAGGATGAACAGCAAAGAGGTGAATCCGATGATCGGGTTCTCGAAAATTTCGGCCAGGGGCACCGATCCGATAAAGACCAGCGCGATCCCGCAAAGCGTGCCCAGCATCCCGGCGCGTGGCGTGATCCGTTTCAGGAAAGGGCCGATAATCGCGCCCAATGCGGCGACAATCCCGCCCATGAAGCCCGCACCGATTCCAACCTGCCATGCCAGCAGGGGATCTTGTGTTGCCCAATAGATCGGACCGATGACCCCGAAAAGATAGACGAACATCACAGGTGTCGACAGCCCATAGGGAAGGGCTGTGACGTCACGACCATGGCGCTGCGCCGCCCGGCCGGCCATGATGGTATAAACCGCCACACCTGCCAGAATCGCGACCGCGGCGCCCGGCACGATGCGCCCGAACACGATCTCGGCGGGCATCTGAAAGACGAACTGGCAGACCCCTGACAGGATCAGCAAATTCACGAGATTGTCGGTGAACAGCGCCCAGAAAGCGCTGAAATCGCCCCGACTGAACAATCGGTAGCTATAGGTCGCCTGTGACATCAGATACCCCCTCCCATGGGCTTGTGCAGACGCGCCGCCCTCCTCTGGCGGTGGATGCGTCTCTGGTGCCGTTAACCGGCATATGCGTATGAATGCGCCTTTGCCCGCGTCAGCGCGGTCATGACCTCGGCCGCGACAAAGGCGGCAATGACCTCGGGGCGTTTGTCCGTGCTGCCGGTTGCGCCGATGGGGCAAACCAGCCGCGACGTGCCGATGCGTGGCGATTGCTGTGCATGGAACCGTTCGAATCTTGTCCGTTTGGTTTGCGATCCGATCAGGCCGACATAGGCTGCATCGCCTCGGGCGAGTGCCTCGGATGTCAGCAGAAAGTCCAATGCGTGGTCATGGGTCATGACCACAAAAGCCGCGCCTGCCGGGGCATTGCGGATTTCGGCTTCGGGCAGGGCGGTCAGGCAGCGCTCGACCGGGGCACGGCACAGCCGCAGCTCGTCCTGGCGGCTGTCGATCAGTACGGTCCGAACCGGCAGCAGGGCCAGAAAGGATGCAAGTGCACGCCCCACATGTCCCGCGCCGCAGATATGCACGACCGGTCGCGCGGCAAGCGCGGCGGCGCGATCAGACAGGATATGTTCGCATGCCTTGTCGTCCAGATGTTCCAATCGCAACGTGACATGCCCCCCGCAGCATTGTCCGATTCCGGGGCCAAGGGGCATGTCCATGCTGACCTGACGTTCTTGGGTGGCGATCATCCGGCGGGCGCGTTCGATTGCGCGAAGTTCTAGCTGGCCGCCACCGATCGTGCCGAAAAACGCATCTTTGGCCACGAACATTTCAGCATCCGTGTCACGCGGGGTCGAACCCAGAACGGAATCGACGCTGACATGAATGACATCGGCATGATTTGCCATGAATTGCTCGAACCCGTTGGCCATCATTCTAACCCGCGCCTTGCAGACGTTCGATGGCCAGAAGAACCCGTTCAGGCGTGGCCGGTGCATCAAGACGCGGACATTCCCGATAGTTTACGGTGCTGGCGACCGCATGGGACAGGGCCTCGAACACCGAAATGCCCAGCATGAAGGGCGGCTCGCCCACGGCCTTGGAGCGTTTGATGGTCTTTTCGCGGTTTTCCGACCACCCTGCCAGCTTGACGTTGAATACACGCGGCCGGTCCGAGGCCAGCGGGATCTTGTAGGTCGACGGGGCATGGGTGCGAAGCTGTCCCTTGTCATCCCACCACAATTCCTCGGTGGTCAACCAGCCCATGCCCTGAACAAAGGCACCCTCGACCTGGCCCTTGTCGATGATCGGGTTCAGCGATTTGCCGACATCATGCAGGATATCGGTGCGCTCGACCCGGTATTCGCCGGTCAGCGTGTCGACCGAAACCTCGGAACATGCTGCGCCGTAAGCATAATAATAGAACGGTCGCCCCTTGCCGGTCGCGCGGTCCCAATGGATTTTCGGCGTCTTGTAGAAGCCGGCAGCCGACAGATGGATGCGGGCCATATAGGCTTCGCGGATCAGATCGGCAAAGGAGATGCGCGTCGTGCCGATTTCGATCGCATTGGCGACAAAGCGCACATCTTCAGGGGTGGTTTGCCAGCGTTCGGCGGCGAAACCGTTCAGACGTTCCTTGATCTGGCGGGCCGCGTCCTGTGCGGCCATGCCGTTCAGGTCCGATCCGGACGAGGCTGCCGTCGCCGAGGTGTTGGGCACCTTTTCGGTCGTGGTCCTGGTGATCTTGATCTTGTCGATATCGACCTGCAATTCATCCGCGACGACCTGTGCGACCTTGGTGTTCAGGCCTTGGCCCATCTCGGTGCCGCCATGGTTCAGATGAATCGAGCCATCCGAATAGATATGCACCAGCGCGCCAGCCTGATTGTACCATGTCGCGGTGAACGAGATTCCGAACTTGACCGGTGTCAGCGCGATGCCGCGCCTGATGATCCCGCCCTGTGCATTCCAGTCCAGAACCGCCTGACGCCGCGCTTGATAATCGGCGCTTTGTTCCAGTTCCGCGATGATGCGCGGTGCTATATTGTCCTCGACCGTCTGGTGATAGGGCGTCACATCGCGGCCCCTGTCCCCATAGAAATTGCGCTTGCGGATTTCGAGACTGTCCAGTCCGCGATGATAGGCGATTTCCTCGATGATCCTTTCGGCAGCGATCACGCCCTGCGGCCCGCCAAATCCGCGAAATGCCGTATTGGATACGGTGTTCGTCTTCATCGGATGCGAGTTCAGCACGACATCGGGATAGAAATAGGCATTGTCCGCATGAAACAGCGCCCGATCCGTCACCGGCCCCGACAGGTCCGAGGAAAACCCGCAACGCGCGGCAAAATCACCCGAGACCGCCAGAATGCGCCCGTCATCGTCAAAGCCGACTTCGTAGTCGATGACAAAATCATGGCGCTTTCCGGTCGCGCTCATGTCGTCGTCGCGATCCGGGCGTATCTTGACGGGGCGATGCCATTTCTTTGCCGCGACAGCGGCCACCGCACAGAACAGGTTCATCTGGGTTTCCTTGCCCCCGAAGCCGCCGCCCATGCGGCGCACATTCACGGTCACCGCGTTCGAAGGCACGCCCAGAACATGTGCGACCATATGCTGGGCTTCGGTCGGGTGCTGGGTCGAGGAATGGACCGCGACATCCTCGTCCTCGCCGGGGATGGCAAAGGCGATATGCCCTTCCAGATACATGTGATCCTGTCCGCCGACGACCATCTGACCCTTGATCCGATGGGGGGCCTTGTCCATGGCAGCCAGCGCGTCACCGCGTTTCAACGTCAGTGGCGGGGTGACATAGCCCATGCCGGCTTCGCGGGCCGCAACGGGATCAAGCGCATGGGGCAGATCCCGATAGGTGATCTGCGCCAGCCTGGCGGCGCGACGTGCCGCATCGCGGGTTTCGGCGACGACGGCAAAGACGGGCTGGCCCCAGAACTCGACCTTCTGTTCGGCAAAGATCGGTTCGTCATGGCGGCCGGTGGGCGAGACATCGTTGACGCCGGGAATGTCGCTTGCGGTCAGCACACCGATGACACCCGGCGCGGCCTTGACCGCGCTCAGGTCGATCTTGTCGATCTTGGCATGGGCGCGCGTCGACAGGCCCAGATAGGCATGCAGCGTGCCCGCCGGTTCGGGGATGTCGTCGCAATATTCGGCGCGTCCGGTGACATGCTTGATGGCGCTGTCATGGCGCAGGTCGGAATGCACGCTGCCCTTGATGACATTGCGGTTCTGATCGGCGCGCATCAGTTCCTGCGCAACCGGAGGATCCTTGCGCATGTCCGTGGCAAGCGGGGCTTCAACGGTCTTGTCGGTCATCTTGGGTCCTCCGTCACGCGCTCAGCCGGACAGGCGTGGCATTGTCCTGTGCTTCCAGCCAGAAACGGCGGAACAGGTTTCTGGCGACCCGCATCCGGTAATCGGACGAGGCGCGCCAATCGGTCAGCGGCGTGAAATCCTGTGCCAAATGATCGGCCGCGTCGCGCAGGGTTTCCTCGGTCCAGGCCTGCCCGACCAGTGCCGCCTCGGCGGTGGTGGCGCGTTTCGGTGTGGCCGCCATGCCGCCGAATGCAATCCGCGCCTCGGTGATCCGGCCATCATTGATGCGCAGCGCAAACCCGGCCGCAACCGAGGAAATATCCTCGTCCCGCCGCTTGGATATCTTGTAGGCCGCATAGCGCATGTCGCTGGCGGGCAGCGGAATGCGCAGGGATTCCAGAAATTCACCCGCGGCGAGATCCTGCTTTCCGTAATCGATGAAGAAATCCTCGACCGGCATGCTGCGCTGCGTCGTGCCCTTGCGCAGCACGATCTGGGCCCCCAGCGAAATCAGCACCGGCGGCGTATCCCCGATGGGCGAGCCATTGGCGACATTTCCGCCGATTGTCCCCATGGCGCGGATCTGCCATCCGGCGATCCGGTCCCAGTATTCGCCCAGATGCGAGAAATGCTGCGCCAGAACCGCGCGGCTGCCGGTATAGCTGACACCCGCGCCGAACTCGATCGCGCTGTCCGTCACCTCGATACGCCGCAGTCCGTCAAGATGGCCAAGGAATATGACCGGAGAGATGTCGCGCAGGAATTTCGTCACCCACAGCCCCACATCCGTCGCGCCTGCGACAAGCGTAGCCTGCGGATAATCCTGCAGCGCCTGCGCCAGATCGTCGACCGAGGCCGGCAGGATCGCACGGCTGTTGCCTTTTGACAGCTCGACCCTTGCACCGTCGCTTAAAGCCCCAAGACGTGCGCTGACAGCCTGCCTTTCGGTGTTCAGCGCATCCTGTGCGGGGCTGCCCATCGTCGTTGCGGCCAGTGCCGCCTTGATGATCGGCTCGTATCCGGTGCAGCGACACAGGTTCCCCTGAATTGCGGTTTCGATGTCGGTCGCGTCGGGTGCGGGGTTTTCCATCCACAAGGCGTAAAGCGACATCACGAAACCGGGCGTGCAGAAGCCGCATTGGCTGCCGTGATGTTCAACCATGGCCTGCTGGACCGGATGCAGCCGGCCATCCGGCCCTGACAGATATTCGATCGTCACGACATGACAGCCATCCAGCGATGCCAGCAGGCGGATACAGGCATTGACCGGCTCATAGGTCAGGGTGCCGTCGCGCAGGCGGCCAACCAGTACCGTGCAGGCGCCGCAATCGCCTTCCGCGCAGCCCTCCTTGGTTCCGGTCAGGCGGCGTTCGATGCGCAGGAAGTCCAACAGCGTATCGGTGGCCGAGACCGCATCCAATGTGATGTCCTTGCCGTTCAGCAAAAAGCGGAGTTCGGTTCTGTTCGCCATTGAAACCTCCTTGGTCGCGCCTGGAAAGCCGGAACAATCCAGTTATCACCGGAAAAAGAGCTCTGAAAAACAGGATAGTCGGGTATACTCTTTCAATGATTTGTTGAAAATCGGACGGAGCAATGCCTTATCTTGAAAGTTTACGCGTCTTTGTGCGCGTGGTCGAGCTTGGCAGCATCACCGCAGGAGGACGCGATCTGCGGCTGACGCCAGCCGTGGCCAGCAACCGGATCAAGGAGCTGGAGCGCCGGTTGGATGTACGTTTGTTCAACCGCACGACGCGCAAGCTGACACCGACCGATGTCGGGCGGGCCTTCTATGACCATGCGCGCAATGTGGTGCAAAGCCTGGAAGATGCCGAAGCCGCGGCCTCGGCCTTTTCCAGCCAACCTCATGGAAGCGTACATGTCACGGCACCGCTTGGGGTCGGCAAACGCATTATCGCGCCGCTGATCCCCGAGTTCGTTGACAAATACCCCGATGTTTCGGTGCGATTGCGGCTGTCTGATCGCAAGGTGGATCTGTTGGAAGACAGCCTGGATGTGGCCTTTTTCGTCGGGCGACCGCCGGATTCCAACCTGACGCTGAAAAAGATCGTCGATACGCCGCGGCTGCTCTGTGCGTCACCAGAATATCTTGATCGTCACGGCATGCCCGAAACGCCTGACGATCTGCGCAATCACAACTGTCTGTTGTTACGTTATCCGCGGTCGCCGGAATGGTATTGGACCCTGCGCACGGCTGGCGGCAGTTTGCGCATGGATGTTTCTGGCAGCTACGATTCCGATGATGGCGATGTGCTGACCGGCTGGGCTCTGGCCGGGCGCGGGATCATCAACAAACCCCTGTTCGAAGTTGCACATCATCTGGCCGAAGGGCGTCTGGTCGAGCTGCTGCCGCAGACGCCGCCCGAACCCGCGCTGTTTGGCTGTCTTTACCCGCATCGCAGGTTTCAGGACAGCAAGGTCAGGCTGCTGATCGATTTCATGCTGCGCCGCTGTCGCGAGGCGCTGTCGCCCAATGCGACCCGGAAGCAAAAAGATAGCGTTCGCTGAAATGACGACACCGCCCGGAACAGGGCGGTGTCGAACGCTTTTACCCGGCGGGGTTTCGTCAGAAATCGACCTCGATCGCGCTGCCTTTCTTGGCGGCCAGATCAACGACCGCCGCAGCGACGGCAAGATCCTGCAATCCGACGCCGGTGCCGTCGAACAGGGTGATCTGATCGTCGCCCTCTCGACCGGGATGGGTGCCATTGATCACCGCGCCGATCTGGGTCACATCGCTTTCCGCGATCAGCCCCTGGGCCACGGCGTGCTGGGCCTCGCCGATGGTGATGGATTGCGCGACTTCATCGGTAAAGACCGTCGCGCGCGCCAGCAGGGCGGCCTCGACCTCCTGCTTGCCCTTGGTGTCGGTGCCCATGCAGGCGACGTGGCACCCGGGACTGACATGATCGGCCATCAGCGAAGGCGCAAAGGCCGAGGTGATCGAGATGATGACATCCGCCTGACGCATCCCGTCCAGTTCGACCGCCTCGAAGGGCACGCCTGCCTCATCCGCGACTTTCTGGATGTTTGGCAGCATCTCGGGATGATAGTTCCAGCCGATGACCTTGTCGAAGCTGCGCTGTTCCAACGCGGCGCGCAGCTGGAACGTGGCCTGATGGCCCGCGCCAACCATGCCCAGAACCCTTGCGTCGGTCCGGGCCAGATGCTTGATCGAGACCGAGGACGCGGCCGCCGTGCGCAGCGCGGTCAGCAGGTTGCCCCCGACCATCGCCTTGACCTTGCCGGTGTCAGGGTCGAACAGGAAGACCGTCGACTGGTGGTTGATCAGCCCCCGCTTTTCCAGATTGTTCGGCCAGTACCCCCCGGCCTTCAGTCCCAGCGTCAGGCCCGCCCGGTCGAACCCGCCCTTGAACCCGTACAGCGCATCTTCATGGCCGATCGCCTCACGCACGACGGGGAAATTATAGGCATCACCTGCGGCCATGGCAGCAAAGACGCGTTCTACCGCGTCGAACGCAGCTTCGCGGGTCATCAGATCGGCGATATGGCGTTCGGGGACGATCAGCATGTCATTCTCCTGATAGGGCAAGTCAGCATGTCGCGCCCCGGGCCTGATTGCGGCCAAGGGCGGACAGGTCGGAACGGCGATATCAATAGGCGCGGCCGCGTGCCGAAACCGGCCAGACGCATTCGACCTTGCCGTTGCGCACGCCCACATACCAGTCGTGGACATTCGCCGTCGGGTCGCAATGGCCGGGCACCAGCTTCAGCTTTTCATTGACCTTCAGCACGCCCTGAGGGTCGGACACGACGCCATGTTCGTCCGAGCATTTGACATATTCCACATCGTCGCGGCCAAAGACGACGGGCAGGCCGCTATCGACCGATTGCGCCTTCAGCCCGGCATCGACGATGGCCTTGTCGGCTTTGGCGTGGCTCATGACCGAGGTCAGGATGAAGAAGGCGTTTTCCCATTCGCCCTGATCGATCCGCTTGCCGTCCCTGTCCAGAATGCGGCCGTAATCCGCATCCATGAAGGCGTAGGAGCCGCATTGCAATTCGTTATAGACGCCGGAATTCGACTCGAAATAATAGGATCCCGTGCCACCGCCGGAAACCAGTTCGCACTCGATCCCCTCGGCTTTCAGCCCGGCGACCGCGTCCCTGACCATGGCGATGGCGATGTCCAGCTTTTCCTGACGCGCCTCATAGCTGTCCAGATGCTGCATCGCGCCCTGATAGGCCTGAATGCCGGTGAATTTCAGGTTCTCGGCGGCTTGGACGGCCTTGGCGATCTCGATCACGGCGGGGGTCGTGGTCACGCCGCAGCGGCCCGCGCCACAGTCGATTTCCACAAAGACCTCAAGCTGTGTGCCATGCCTGACGGCGGCGGCGGACAGGTCGGCGACATTGGCCAGATCGTCGACGCAGACGATGATGCGGCTGCCCAGTTTTGGCAGGCGTGCAAGGCGGTCGATCTTGGCCGGGTCGCGCACCTGGTTCGAGACCAGCACATCCTTGATGCCGCCGCGCACGAAGACCTCGGCCTCGGACACTTTCTGACAGCAGACGCCGACCGCGCCGCCGATGCGTTCCTGCAATTGCGCCACATCGACCGATTTGTGCATCTTGCCATGCACCCGGTGGCGCATTCCATGCGCCTTGGCATAATCGCCCATCTTGGTGATGTTGCGTTCCAGCGCGTCCAGATCAAGGATCAGGCAGGGCGTCTGGATGTCGGCCTCGTCCATGCCGGGCTTGGCGGGGATGTCATAGCCGACTTCGAAGTCGTCGAGATTGCTCATGTCTTTCATGTCCATAGTCCTTTGACGGTAAAGGCTGTCGGTCCGTGTCAGGCGGAACCCAGCCAGGGAAGCCTGTCCAGATCGACATTGCCACCGGTGATGATGATGCCGACGCGCTTGCCCGCGAAACGGTCAGGGTTTTTCAGAACCGTCGCCAGCGGCACGGCCGAAGATGGTTCGACCACGATGCGCAGATGCTTCCATGCCAGTTTCATGGCGTCGATGATCTCTTGCTCGGATGCGGTCAGGATGTCGGTGACATGGCGCGAAACGAAATGCCAGGTGCGTTCCTTCAGCGGCACAAGCAACCCGTCCGCAACGGTCTTGGGCGCATCATCGGCGATGATATGCCCTGCCTTGAAGCTGCGATAGGCGTCATCGGCCTGTTCCGGTTCGGCGGCGATGATCTGCGTTTCCGGTGCCAGCGTCGACAATGTCAGACAACATCCCGACACCATGCCCCCGCCGCCAATTGGCGCGACGACACTATCCAGCCCGTCGGTCTGTTCGATGAATTCGCGGGAACAGGTGCCCTGACCGGCGATCACGCGCGGATCGTTATAGGGATGCACGAAATCGCCACCAGTGGCCGCCTGAACCTGCGCGAAGGTTGCCTCGCGCGAGGTGGTCGAGGGCTCGCATTCCGTTATCTGACCGCCATAGCGGCGCACCGTGTCCTTTTTCGCCTGCGGGGCCGTATGCGGCATCACGACATTGCAGGGAATGCCCCGCCGCATCGCCGCATAGCTGAGGCAGGAGGCATGGTTGCCCGAGGAATGGGTGGCCACGCCCCGGCGGGCCTGTTCGTCATTCAACCCGAAGACCGCATTGGCCGCGCCACGCACCTTGAAGGCGCCGGGTTCCTGAAAATTCTCGCATTTGAAGAAGAGCGACGCGCCGGTCAGATCGTTCAGGTAATCCGAGACGCGCACGGGCGTGCATCGGATATGCGGCCTGATGCGATCATGCGCGGCCAGCATATCCTCGTAGCTGGGAATATCGAGGGCGTCGTCTCTCATCACGCGGCGTTCCTTTGGGCAATGGACGGGGTCGCGCGGTAATATTCCTGCGCCGCCGCAACGCCGGCGCCAAGCCTGATGTCCAGCCCCAGATCGGCCATGCACATTTCTGCTGTGGCGATGCCCGAAAGCGCCATCACGTCGGTCAGGCTGCCAAGATGGCCGATGCGAAAGACCTTGCCTGCGACCTCGCCGAGACCGACACCAAAGGCGACGCCATATTTCTCGGCTGCATGGGTCACGATGTCGGTGGCGTTGAAACCCGCGGGCGTGCGGATCGCACTGACCGTGTCGGAATAGACCGAGGGATCCGTCGCGCAAAGTTCCAGCCCCCAGGCGTGGACAGCCGCACGCACGCCCTCGGCGATGCGATGATGGCGCTGGAACACGTTGCCCAGGCCCTCGTTCAGCAGCATCGTGCAAGCCTCGTTCAAACCGTTCAGAAGGCCAACTGCCGGGGTATAGGGATAGGCGTTATTGGCATAACCCTTGGCCATGTCATGTATGTCAAAGAAGGTGCGGGGCAGGGTGCCCGTTTGCGTTGCTGCCATCGCCTTGGCGCTGAAGCCGACGATCGCCAGACCTGCCGGCAACATGAAGCCCTTTTGCGATCCGGTGACGGCGATATCGACGCCCCATTCGTCAAAGCGGAAATCCATTGATCCGATCGAGGACACGCCGTCAACGAACAGCATGGCAGGATGCCCCGCCTGATCCAGCGCGTGACGCAGCGCGCCGATATCCGATTTCACGCCGGTAGCGGTCTCATTATGGGTCGCCAACACCGCCTTGATCCGATGATCCCTGTCGGCGCCGAGGATCTCGCGATAGCGATTGGCGGGCAGGCCGTCGCCCCACGGGGTCTCGATGATTTCGACATCCAGACCGTGGCGCTGGCACATATCGATCCAGCGATGGCTGAACATTCCGTTGCGTGCCGCCAGAACCTTGTCGCCCGGCGACAGCGTGTTGGTCAGCGCGGTTTCCCAGCCTCCGGTGCCGGTCGAGGGGAAAATGAAGATCTCGGCCTGTTCGCTTTTCAGCACCTTGCTGACACCCTGCCGCGCGGGGTGGAGGATCTGGCCGAACAAGGGCGAGCGGTGGTCGATTGTCGGCATGTCGCAAGCCTTGCGCAGGCTTTCGGGGATATTCGTCGGACCGGGGATGAAAACCGGATTCTGAAAGCTCATGGATGATCTCCTTCCATCGTTACAGGCAGGATAGGGACGCGGGGAGATCTTGGAAATTATTTTGAAATCAAGTTTCATTTTTGAAGGTTCGACACTTAACCGTTTATTGTCAACAGGTTGATTTTTTCATACACTGAACTTGGCTTTCACAAATGAGCGAAGGTTGCTTATGGAGTTTCAGGATAATCAACCCGGCACCAACCGAAAGCCGCGTGGCAGGCCGCGTGGGTGGGACGACAACACCGCCCAGAATACGATCAAGTCACTGGACCGCGCGATGGAGGTGTTCGAATATCTGAGCCAGTCTCAGGGCAAGACGCTGACGGGCCTTGCCGGCGATATGGGGCAATCGCCCGCGACGGTTTACCGGATCCTTGTTACATTGGAGGGCCGGGGGCTGGTCGAGTTCGACCATCAGGATCAGGTCTGGCATATCGGGCCGCGGGCCTTTGTCATCGGATCAAGATTTCTGCGCCGCACCAGTCTTGTTGAACGGGCCCGTCCCGTGCTGCGCAAGCTGATGGAAGTGACCGGCGAAACCGCAAATCTGGGGGTCGAGAAAGAGGGCGCGGTCCTGTTCCTGAGTCAGGTGGAAACCCATGCCAGTATCCGGGCATTTTTCCCGCCGGGAACATTGTCTTCCATGCATGCGTCTGGGATCGGCAAGGCGCTGTTGGCGCATATGGATCAAGACCGGTTGCAGCGGGTGCTGGCGGCCATGCCGTTGCGGGAATATACGGCCCGTTCGATCACGTCGCGGTCCGGGCTGATGCAGGATCTGGACAAGATTCGTGCCGCGGGTTTTTCGGTCGACGATGAGGAAAAGAACACCGGCATGCGCTGCATCGCGGCCCCCGTCTTTGACGTGAACCGCGAGGCTGTGGCAGGCATATCGGTTTCCGGGCCGACCAGCCGCATTCACGCGGATGAAATCGCAAGGCTCAGTCGGCACGTGATCGCGGCGGCACGGCAATTGACGCTGGCGATTGGCGGTGAACCCGGCGCTGCGCCGGGTTAGCGCGTGCCGCCCGGCAGCCCCGCTGGTCCAAGGGGCATGTGCCGGTTTACATCCTTGTACAACAGATAGCGGAACCGCCCCGGCCCGCCTGCGTAACATGCCTGCGGACAAAAGGCGCGCAGCCACATGTAATCCCCGGCTTCGACCTCGACCCAATCATTGTTCAACCGGTAGACTGCCTTGCCCTCCAACACGTAAAGTCCATGTTCCATGACATGCGTTTCAAGAAACGGGATCACGGCACCCGGTTCAAAGGTCACAACGGTGACATGCATGTCGTGACGCAGATCGGCCGGATCCACAAAGCGCGTGGTGGCCCATTTCCCATCGGTTCCGGGCATGGGGGTCGGGGTGATGTCGTTTTCATTCAGGATCAGGACATCTGGCAGGTCTAACCCGTCCACGGCCTCATAGGCCTTGCGGATCCAGTGAAAGCGCAATGTCCCGCTGCCGTGGTTATGCAATGTCCAGGCGCTTGCGGGGGGAAGATAGGCATAGCCGCCGGGGCGCAGTTGATGGGCTTCACCCGCGATATTCAGGGTCGCATGACCCTCGACGACAAATAGCACGGCCTCGGCCCGGGGATCGGTTTCGGGGCGGTCGGACCCGCCGCCCGGCTGCACTTCCATGATATATTGTGAGAACGTCTCGGCAAAGCCGCTGAGCGGGCGCGAAATGACCCAAAGGCGGGTTTGTTCCCAAAAGGGCAGGAAGCTGGTCACGATGTCGCGCATCGTGCCCCTGGGGATGACGGCATAGGCGTCGGTAAAGACCGCGCGATCGGTCAGAAGCTGTTCTTGTCCGGGATGCCCGCCCTGCGGCGCATAATACTTGGGTTTCATGACTGCTCCTGAACGCACGATTGTTTCAATCGAATATGCGATGCCGGTCAGGCACGGACCACATGCAAAGAGACTACAGCTCTATTCCGAAAGATTTGAAAATATGCGTGGCGTTGTCGGAAAAGATGAAAGCGGCGGTGAGACCCGCCGCTTTCCCGATTATCAGCCCGGCTGCCCGGCCTTCAGTTCCAGCCTGCGGGCATGAAGCACTGGCTCGGTATAGCCGGAAGGCTGCGCGCGCCCTTCAAAGACCAGATCGCAGGCGGCCTTATAGGCGATGCTGTCGAATTCCGGGGCCATCGGGCGATAAAGCGGGTCATCGGCATTCTGGCGGTCAACGACGGCGGCCATCTGCTGCATGATCTCGGCCACCATCTGGCGGCTGACCACGCCGTGATGCAGCCAGTTTGCGATATGCTGGGCCGAGATGCGGCAGGTCGCGCGATCTTCCATCAGGCCGACATTGTTGATGTCGGGCACTTTCGAGCATCCGACCCCTTGGTCGATCCAGCGCACGACATAGCCAAGAATGCCCTGGGCGTTGTTCTCGACCTCGCGCCGGATCTGCTCGGGTGTCCATTTCCGATAGGCGGCAAGCGGGATGTCCAGCAGCGATTCCACATAGGCCCGCCGCCCGTTTCGCGCCAGATCGGCCTGCACCGCCGCAACATTCACCTTGTGGTAATGCGTCGCATGCAGCGTGGCTGCGGTCGGGCTGGGCACCCAGGCGCAATTCGCGCCGGCGCGCGGATGCTCGATCTTTTGTTCCAACATGGCTGCCATCTTGTCGGGGATGGCCCACATGCCTTTGCCAATCTGCGCCTTGCCGGACAGGCCGCATTCCAGCCCGATATCGACATTCTGGTTTTCATAGGCCGTGATCCAGCCCTTGCGCTTGATGAAATCCTTGCGGCTGAAGGGGCCGGCCTCCATCGAGGTGTGGATCTCGTCACCGGTGCGATCCAGAAAGCCCGTGTTGATAAAACAAACGCGATGTTTGGCCGCGCGGATGCATTCCTTCAGGTTGACGCTGGTGCGACGTTCTTCATCCATGATGCCCAGCTTGACGGTGTATTCCGGCAATCCCAGCGCGCGCTCCACGTCGCCGAAGATCTCGTCGGCAAAGGCGACTTCGGCGGGGCCGTGCATCTTGGGCTTGACGACATAGACCGAACCGCTGACCGAATTACGCGGGCCTTGCGTCTTGTTCAGGTCATGCATCGCGATCAGAACCGAGATCACGGCATCCATCAATCCCTCAAAGGCCTCGTTGCCATTTCGGTCCAGAATGGCCGGATTGGTCATCAGGTGGCCGACATTGCGCACCAGCAGCAATGAGCGCCCCTTCAGGTCCAGCGCAGCCCCATCTGCACCGACAAAACCGCGATCACCATTCAGGCGGCGAGTGATCCGCTTTTCGCCCTTGTCGAAGGTTTCCTGCAGATCGCCACGCATCAGCCCCAGCCAGTTGCGATAGGCCAGCACCTTGTCTTCCGCATCGACACAGGCCACTGAATCCTCGAGGTCTATGATTGCCGACATTGCCGATTCCAGGACCACATCCGCAAGGCCCGAAGGCGACGCCGCGCCAATGGGATGTGTGTTGTCAAAGACCAGCTCGACATGCAGGCCGTTGTTGCGCAACAAGACCGAACGCGGGTTTTCGGCTTCGCCCAGATAACCGACAAATGAGGTGGGGTCTTTCAGCGCGGCACCGTCGATCTCTAGCGCGCCATCCACGATGCGATAGCTTGCCGCCTTTGCATGGCTGGTGGATTCGACCGGGAAAACCTCGTCCAGGAAAACGGCGGCCCGCGCCACCACCCTTGCGCCCCGGCCATCATCAAACTTGCCGCCGGGGGCCGGCGCACCCATCGCATCGGTGCCGTAAAGGCAATCATACAGGCTGCCCCAACGCGCATTCGCCGCATTCAGGACGAAACGGGCATTCGTCGAGGGCACGACCAATTGCGGCCCCGCAACCGTGGCGATTTCGGGGTCGACATTGGCCGTTTCGATCGAGAAATCCCCGCCTTCGGGGACGATATACCCGATCTCTTCCAGGAACGTCTTATAGGCCACGCGGTCATGCGGCTGGTCACGATTGGCAAGATGCCAGTCATCGATTTTCGCCTGAATGTCCTGGCGTGTTTGCAACAGGGCGCGGTTCTTGTCCGAGAACTTGTGCACGATTTCCGACAAGGCTGCCCAGATCTGATCCGGTGAAACATCCAGCCCTTTGAGAACTTCGTCTTCGACAAAGCGTTGCAGGCCCTTGTCGATTTTCAGGTCGTTCAGGACGGCGTAATCCGCATTCGGGTTTTGCATCATGTCTTCCTTGGCGGGGCAGCGTGGCGCACTGGGTGGTATACGGTGGTGTACAATCAAAGATATTTGTCGGGTTCTAGCAGATTTCAGCGCGGAAACCGTTCTGAAATTCAGAAAAGACTTTCAAAAAAACCTTGATGTGTCGACCGGTATTCAGGCGTGACCCAATTGGAGAATGCGCGATGCAGGGCAGCATGGCACCGAAAGGACGGTGCCATGCCCGTCCTCAATGCGAGCGTTTGCGCGAGTTTTGTTCAGAGATTTCGCGTTCAAGCCGCGCAAGGTCCCAGTTTTCGGCAAGCGCCTGGCGCAGGATGTGTTGCTGGCTTGGCGGCGCCATTCCCGACAATGGGGAATCGATGTCCAGATTTGCCGGGAAAGGGTAGCCTTCCGCCGCGGCCGCCACGACATTGTCCGCCTCGCGCGGCGTAAGGGCCCCGGTTTCCAGAAATTGCATCAGGTCGGAATAAATCGCCAAAGAGATGCGGCTGCGATCCACGATTTCAATCGAGCGACCATAGGCAGAACCGATCTGCATCAGGTTGGCAAATCGCTGGATGTCGCTGCTGTGGTTTTCACCGGCGGCGTGGAAGGTTGCCGGGTTGAAAAACAGCATGTCTCCTTTCTTCAGGGGCAGTTGCACATAGCGGGCTTCGAACATTTCGCGGAAGTGGGGCAACAATACAGCAAGATAGCCGGGCAGATAGCTTTGCGAGTAAGGCAGCAACTTCGTCGGGCCGCTGTTCAGGGGCATGTCGCTATGGGCGACGGCGCCTTGAAGGGTCAATGACGCCGAAAGCATGTGTTGCGAAGCCGGATAGCCTTTCAGCGTTTCGACATCCTGAAAGCCCATGTGATAGTCGCGATGAACCGTTTGCGATTTGCCACCCGGTCGCACGACATTTACCTGTGTGGTGATCTGATACCCGGAACCCAGCCAGGCCTCACTGACGCGCCTGACCAATTCATTGGCATTGTACCGCACGAACAGTTCGGGTGCCTTGAGGGCCAGTTTTTCATGCGCGTTCCAGATGCGGCTGTTGGCACCCGCAGAGGCGAAATGATCACCTTTGCCCGCCGCGCCTGCTTCTTCTTCGGCAATGATCGCGCCAAGCGCATCGGTGACTGCATCAAGCAATGCAGGATCGTCAAAGCCATTGCGGATCGCGATGATGCCCGGGCCGTTCTCGAAGGCGCGATTCCATTCGGCCATTACTGCGCGCGCCCTGGTTTCGTCACCCATCGCCCGCCGCATGGCATCGCCGTCATAGATGGGGATGTTGCTGGCGATTTCCACGGCGTTCGGATAGTGGTCGGCGCGTGTTTCCTGCGCGATGTGGCGCTCGAACTCTGCAATATCGCAGCTCTGGTCGTCGAGCCAGACCGGTTTGTGAACGCTGTTCTGATCAAGCATGGTCTCTCCTCCTGATTTGATTTCCTCTGATCTCAGGTTAGGGTCGCGATCTGCATCCGTCGTCCGCCAGATCCATCAGAAATCCATCAGCAAGATGAGCCATCGTTTTCCGATCAAAGAAATCGCCCGTCAGGCCGGGCTAAGTACCGCGACGGTCGATCGGGCGCTGAATCAGCGCGCAGGCATTCGCCACCAGACCGCGAACCGCGTTGAGGCCGCGATCCGGCAGTTGGAGGCACAGGAAGCCCAGCTTGCGATGGCGGGGCGCAAACTGATGATCGATCTTCTGGTCGAAGCGCCGGTCGCCTTTCTGAATGAACTGCAAGACGCCGTGACCCAGGAATTGCCGTTGATCCAGACCGCGATTTTCAGAGTCCGCAGCGATCTGCGTGCCAGTTTCGCGCCAGATGCGATGTCGGCGTCATTGCGGCGTGCGGCGCGGTTGAAAAGCGATGGGGTCATCGTCATGGCACCCGATACCGCCATCCTGCGCGAGGCGGTCAACCAACTGGTCGCCGAGGGGATCCCCGTGGTCACGCTTGCGACGGATATGCCGGTTACCGGGCGCGCGGCCTATGTCGGACTGGACAATTTCAACGCGGGTCAGACCGCCGCCTGGCTGATCCGCAAATGGTGCCCGCCGGCCGCGCCGCAACGCGTATTGGTCACCAAGCGCAACGAAGCCTTTCACGGCGAAACCGACCGCGAGAAAGGTTTTCGTGCCGCGATGGCGCAGGATTGGCCGGATGCCCAGATCGTCACCATGGTGCAAGGCAGCGATGGTCCGGCCTTTTCCCACCGGGTTGCGGATGGGTTGGCGGCCCATCCCGTGGCGGCGGTCTATTCGATTGGCGGATGGAACCGACCTATCCTTGATGAGCTGAACGCCAGGGGCATGCGACGGCCGTTGTGGATCGGCCATGATCTTGACCCGGAAAACCGCGCACTGCTGGCCAGTGAACGCATCGATGCCGTTATCTATCACGATCTGGCCGAGGATATTCGCCACGCCTGCCAATGTTTCATGTCGCTCCACAGCCGTGGCACGGTGCCAATGCCGGCCAAGGGTGCCGTATTGCGATTGATGCTGCCCCCAATGCTTGCTTGCGGTGAAGCTCAATCCGATTGATTCGTCTTGGCGATTCGGGCGGGCTTTGATCTGCTTCGGCGTAATATCCTGACAAATATGGTTATTTTCCCCAGGTATTTGCGTGGAAATTGGTGGTTTCGGGGGTGTTTGTGACGGCGGAGCCGCTTTCGTCGCCTGCGGCATTGGCATTTTCCCAATCCTTTCATTGGCTTGCCGGAAGCGCGCGATACCCTAAGAAATCAATCGGGTTTCATTACTGACGAAATGAGTCAACTAATTGAAAACGTTGAATTAAATATTGAAGATTAGACCGTTTCGGCTTAGAAGTCTGTTCATGAACAAAGGCGCCGGGCGTCATTGAAAATTCGAGAAACGGGAAACTTCAATATGAGCAGCCAGAACAATTGCAGCCAGTGCGCTTTCTTCGAGGATCACAAGGCGAACAACGCCGCACAGCTGGATGATGCCGGGCTGTGCCGTTTCAATCCGCCGGTGTCGCAGCCAAGCGCCGAAGGGCGCGGCCTGTGGCCTGTGGTCAATGAAAGCGATTGGTGCGGCCATTTTCAGGCCGATGCCGCATAAGATTGCGCCAGCAAGATTCAGGATCCAGTCAGGCAGCCACGACGCCACCCAGCCAGATCACTGAATCCAGCAAGCCTGCAATGAAAGGCCCGTTCGCATGCCGGACGGGCCTTTCCTGTTGTCATGGCGGCCGACGATTGGCCTTGATATAACCTGAGTAAAATAATAAGGTTTATGTATGGCCAGCCGAAACCAGCCCGCCGCACAACATCCCGAGGGCACGATGCTGAACCGAATTCTCCGCCGGCGTATCAGCCGGGAACGCCGATATGAAAACCTGGCCCGCTCTGAGGCGGGGGTATTGCGTATCGTCCGGCGTATTTTTCACAATCAGGCGCTGGTTGAAAATGACCAGATGCCGTTGGATCAGGCATTGCAGGTTGATCCGGGGGCGTTAGGGTCCGCGGTGCCGTTGCGCATGTTGCTGGTCATCAATGCGATGCGGCGGGCGCGGCACAGTTGTTTCACCTATGCCAATCCCTTCTGCCAATGCTGTCAGGGGCGTTTGACCAATGAGGAACGCCTGTTCATAGCGGTGTTTCGTGCCTGTATGCACGAACAGACTTCATTGGCGCATGGTCATGCAATGGTTTTGTGCGAAGGTGGTGATACGCGCGATTTCCTGAAGCACATGCATCAGCTTGCCCGGGCGGTTGGCCGATCCCTTTAGTGACCGGTCAGGGAACCCTGACGGGCACCATAAATCCAAGCACTGTAGGGGTTCGGGCAGGGCAAAGGGTCGGGCAGGGGGTCAACATGTCAGCACCACCGGGCATTCGCGCAATGGATGGGGCATGACGCAGACATCCTGCCGATAGACCCGGCCAACCTGTTCCTGGGTCAATACTTCCCATGGGGTGCCGGTTGCGGCAATCGCTCCGTTGCACATCAGCACGATCCGGTCGGCATGAGCCGCCGCAAGATTGAGATCATGCAAGACCGCCAGAACCGTTGCACCGCCCCTTGCAAGATCGACCGCGGATTCCAGAACCTTTTCCTGATGGCGCAGATCAAGCGCCGCCGTGGGTTCATCGAGCAGAACGACAGGGCATTCCTGCACCAGAACCCGTGCAAATGTCGTGCGGGCCTGTTCGCCGCCCGACAATGTCTGGGCGTTGCGCCAAGCCATATGGGCCACTTCGGATTGCATCATGGCAGCTTCGATCGCGGCGGCATCCTGATTGGTGGGCAGGTCGCGAAACGCCCGCCCCATCGAGACAACCTCATGCACGTGATACCCGAAGCGGATCCCGGATCCCTGGGGAAAGACCGCGCGGATCTGTGCAAGATCGCGCACGCTGAACTTGCCGATGTTACGGTCCTGCAGAACAACCTCGCCCTGATCCGGTCTGACATCACCGGCAATGACCGAAAGCAGGGTTGATTTCCCGGCGCCATTCGGCCCGACCAATGCGGTGACCGTGCCCGGTTCGCAACTCAGGTTGACACGATCCAGCAGAATTTTCTCATCTGCCCGCAAGCTGATATTCCTCAGTTCGATCATGTGCCTTTTCCCTGCGCCCTTCCGGTCCAGATCATCCACAGGAAGAATGGCCCGCCCAGTGACCCCATGATCACCCCGATGGGAATTTCGTTCGGCGGGTCCATTGACCGCGCCACAAGATCGGCCAGCATCACCAACAATCCGCCGCCAATGGCTGAAAACGGTATCAGGCGGCGGTGCCCCGGCCCGATCAACAGGCGAAAAATATGGGGCACCACCAGCCCCACGAATCCGATCGTTCCGTTGAATGAAACCGCGGCCGCCACCAGCAACGCCGTGACAAAGATCAGTTTGCGCCGTAGTTTCGGCACATCGACGCCCAGATGTCGCGCCTGCCTTTCCCCCAACGCCAGCAGGTCAAGCTGTCGCGCCCAGATCATCAGCAGGACCATGCCTGCGATGGCCGGGCCTATGGTGATGCCGACGGTCAGCCATTTGGCGGTGGACAGCGATCCCATTGCCCAGAATGTCAGGCTTTGCAGTTGTTCGGCCGTGGCAAGATAGGTCAGGTATCCGGCGACTGAACCGCCAATTGCGTTGACGGCAATTCCAACAAGAAGCAATTGCGAACTGTCCGTCCCTTCGCGACCGGGGCGCGCCAGACCATAAATCAGGAAAGTCGTGCCTACTCCGGCAAGGAAGGCCCCGATCGGCAGGGTCCAGATGCCAAAGGTCGAAACTTGCAGGACAATGACCGCGATGGCCCCAAGCGAAGCGCCCGACGAAACCCCGACGATTCCGGGATCAGCCAGCGGGTTGCCGAACAGGCCCTGCATGGCTGCACCGCATGTGGCCAGGCTTGCCCCCACGATGATCGCGGTCACGCTGCGCGCCAGACGCAAATCCCAGACCACGGCCACATTCAATGCCGTATCCGCGTCCAGCGGTGCATCGGAAAATCGCGCGCCCAGGGCCGAAAGCACCTGTCCGAATTGCAGCGAGACCGGCCCGATGGCAATCGTTGCCAAAAAGACGGTGCCAAAGACGATGGCGATCACCGATCCGATCAGCCGGGTGTGGTCTCTGGGGCGGTGGGGTGTTGTGCCGAGGGTGTTGGCGATGCTGTTTGGGGTGGTCATGGAAACATCTCGACCAGTGCTTGTGCAAGGGCCAGGGTCGCCACGCCGCTGGAGGCCGCGTCCGCGCGGACATGCAGATCCCGCATGATGATCAGGTTGTTCGCGCGCCCCGCCGGGGTCAGGGCCAGCCCGGGATAGTCGTTCCAGATGTCGTCGATATTGCCGAAAGCGGGCAGCTCGGCCTGCGAGATCAGCACCACATCCGGCTGCATCAGGATGACCCCCTCTGGCGTTACCGAACGATAGCGGTCCATGCCGATTGCCGCCGCTGCGTTCTGGGCACCGACGCGCCGGATCAGATTGTCCACGCCCGTGCCGGCCCCGCCTGCGGAAAAGCTGCCGCCGGCGCCCTGTTTTGACACATGCAGGATCCTCAGCGGTCGTTCGGACCGGGTGATGGCTTGTGCCTTGGCAAAGCTTGACCGGATTTCATGGTTTAACTGTTCGCCGCGTGCGTCCAGTTCCAGCAGCCTGGCCATCCGCGTGACTTTTTCGGTGGCGGGCAAGCTGCGGTCGATCAGCTGATTGGGAATGCGGATGTCACTCAACCCTGCCAAAAGCTGCTCGAACCTTGCATTCGAGGCCACCACGACGCCAGGGCGCATGGATGCGATACCCTCGACCCCGGCATATTCGCGCATCTTGTGCGGGGTGTCTTCCAGTCCCGGCAGATCGACGGCTTCGGGGCGCGCAAGGATGCGATCTGCCGCCCCAAGCGCGACCGCGATCTCGACCAGATCTGCGCCCAACAGCACCAGATCGCGGCTCGAGTCCGGGTTTTGCGAGATGGCAACGGATCGTGGCAATGCCGGTTGATCGGCCAGATCGATGACGTCGGCCTGAGCCGGGGCGATCAGTAAGATGGCCCAGAGGGCGGTTGCGTAACGAAACATGGCGCTATCCTGTGCCGGCTCGATGGAAACGGTCTTTGTCGGGGCCGGCACTCGAGTCCGGCCCCGGTAATGCGGATCAGAACGTGCTTGTCAGGCCCAGATAGAATGCGCGACCATCATTATAGTTGGTCGTGCCAAAGGTCTTGTTGCCGACATTGTAGATCGCGGCATTCGCGGTCAGGTTCTGGCTGAACTGATAATCCATGCCGATATCAAGCAGCGTGTGGGCCTCGATGTAATCGTCGCTTTCGTCCTGGGTTTCGCTTCGGTACTGAGCGTTCGCCCAGGTGTAGATGCTGTCGGTTGCCTGCCAGCCCAGATCGACATTGATCACGTGGCGCGGGTTGTCATTGAAATTCTCGCCCTTGGCATCGCCCGAGGTGATCTCGCTGTCGGCATAGGTATAGTTCATTGCAACATCGACCGCGCCCAAGGTGAAATCGGCGGTCGCTTCGACCCCGCTCAGCTTGGCGCGGTCACGGTTGACATATTGCTGGATCCACAAATTGGTGCTGCCGTCCGGTCGCAACCCGCAATCGCCGTCGATATCGATGTCACAGACGGTTTCCCTGTCGATGCCGTTCTTGAACTCGGTGTGATAGGCGGTCAGGCCCAGCTGCACACCGCCCTGACTTTCCCAGACGGCCCCGATTTCATAGTTGGTCGTTTCCTCGGGCTTCAGATTCGTGTTGCCCTGATCTGTTCCACTTCCGCCACCGGCCGATTCAAAGATGTTGCTGTCCGCCTGTTTCAGCGTTGGCACGTTATATCCACCGCTGATACCGCCCTTGATGGTCAGGCTGGGGCTGGCGTGCCAGACACCATAGATGCGCGGTGTGAAATGGTCGCCATAGTTCTCGTTGTCATCATAGCGCAGCCCGAAGGTCGCGATCAGGTCGTCGGTGATGCTGAAATTGTCTTCACCGAACAATGCCCAGTTCCAGCGCGTCATTTCGGCCTCTGGGCGGGCGTTCTGGTCTTGCGGATTGGCAAGGAAGCGATCGAGGTCGTGAACGGTTTTTTCGTCGCGGTAATCCAGACCGACGGTGACCTCGTGCCGTCCAAACGACATGTTGGTCTTGGTGTTGAAGTTCAACATCTCATAGCCCGATACGTTGTCGCCATTGACGAAATCGGTGTCCTCGAAAGTCACATAAGAGGTCGTGTCAAAACCCGCACCCCAGCGCAGGTTATGCGTCACGCTGTAGTTCATGTTGTCGGCCTCGATGCCCCCGACGGAGCCATCTTCGGCAATGGTCGTGGTGTCGTTGTCGCTGCCGAGAATTTCGAACCGCAGATCCTGATCGCTGTTGATCACCCAGTCCATTCGTGCACCAAGCGACCGGCGCAAAAGATCCTGTTCCTGTGTCGCGATCGTCCCGCGCGATGAGTAACGCATGCGCGGCTTGTCGCGGTCATAGAATGATCCGAACAGGCTAAAGCCCAGGCGATCGTTGACCAGCGGCCCACTTAGATAAAAGCGCCCTTCCGAAGACTGGCCCAGATCGCTGTTCTCATAGCTGGTCGCGCCGATATTGATGCTGCCGGTCCATTCGTCCGAAACCGGTTTGGTGATGACATTGATCACCCCGCCCGAGGCCGCCGAACCGTAAAGCGAAGACATCGGCCCGCGAATGACTTCGATCCGTTCAATGGCTGCGGCCGGGGGCAGTTGTGTTTTGGCGAGCCCTGCGCCGAACCCGTTATAGGATGCCTCTTCCGAATTCCCCAACGGACGGCCATCCACCAGAATCAACACATATTCCTCGCCCAGACCACGGATCGAGATTTCATCGGCGCCCGAGCGGGAAGAAGGTGAGGATACGACAACGCCCGGCACATTGCGCACCGCGTCGGAAATGCTGGTGTAATGTCGTTCGGCGATTTCCTCGCCGTCGATGACGGTGATCGTGGCAGGCGCATCGGTGATCTGCTGGGCATAGCCGGTGGCCGTCAGGACAATTTCGTCCAGCGCCTGCGCATTGTCCTGGCCGGGATCATCCTGAGCGATGGCCGGCAGGGCGACGCCGCCCAGCAACATCGCCATCACCCCGATGGTCGTGATATGATTGATTTTGCTTGTCATCTCGGCACCCTCTTTTCCAACCGTTCGAAATCTGGCTAGCGAGGGCGCTGGCTGGCCTCGTTTAGGCATCGTCGTGTCGGTGACACTAGGGATCGGCGTGATAAATCTTGGTTCTGGGGGACTTTTCTGCGCTGTGTGATCTTTTTGCGACAGGCGGAGGTGGCCGGGGCCAACGTGCTTTCCCTGGCAGGGCCATCGGGTGTTCCCCTTGCGATTGTATCAGAAATCGACATCCTGCCGAGGTGATGCGCGAATTGGGGGGAACGATGGGCGGACAGGAGATTTTGCTGCAAGAACTGGACGGGGACGGCGTGCTGCGCGTAACGCTGAACGATGTGGCGCGGCGCAATGCATTGTCGGAAAGCATGTTGGGGCAATTGACGCGCGTGATGCAGGCCGCGTCGTCAGATCGGGCCGTTCGGGTCGTGGTGCTGGCCGCGAACGGGCCGGCCTTTTGCGCGGGTCACGACCTGAAGGAGCTTACGGCAGCACGGGCTGCCCCGGATCGCGGCCGTGAATATTTCGCGCGGATCATGTCAAGTTGCTCGGCGCTGATGCAGGCAATCCTGTCCTGCCCCAAGCCGGTCATTGCCGAGGTCAGTGGCGTGGCGACGGCCGCCGGCTGCCAGCTGGTGGCCAGTTGCGATCTGGCGATTGCGGATGAGGGGGCCAGTTTCAGCACGCCGGGGGTGCATATCGGACTGTTCTGTTCCACGCCGATGGTCGCATTGTCGCGCAATGTTGCCAGCAAACATGCCATGGAAATGTTGCTGACCGGCGACATGGTGCCCGCGGCCCGCGCCGCCGAGATGGGCCTGGTGAACCGGGTCGTGCCCAAAGGGGCGCTGCGTGATGCGACCATGGAAATGGCACGCAAGATCGCCGGGAAATCCAGCATGACGCTGGCAACGGGCAAGCGGGCATTTTATGAACAGCGCGACATGGCCATTGGTGAGGCATATGAATATGCAAGCAAGGTCATGGTCGACAACATGCTGGCCAGGGACGCCGAGGAAGGCATAAACGCCTTTATCGACAAGCGTGCGCCGCATTGGCAGGATTCCTGATCAGGGAAACCTGCACCGACAGGCGTTCCGGCGTCATCTTCAGGTATTGGCAAGTCGTGGATTCCGGTCAGGTCCGTGGCGGCATCACCAGGGTTCCTTGAACGGACGCAGATCCTGTTCAAAGGTCCAGGCGTTGCGGGGCTGGGCATGCAACTGCCAATAGGCCTCGGCGATATCATCGGGCCGCAATATGCCGTCCTGGCCGCGGGTTTCGAAGATGTCGGGAAACAGCTTCTTGGTTTCGGGGTTGTCGATCAGGCCGTCGATGATGACATGTCCCACATGGATGCCCCGTGGCCCCAATTCGCGCGCCATGCTTTCAGCCAGCGCGCGCAGCGCATGTTTGCCGCCCGCAAATGCGGCATAGCCCGCATTGCCGCGCAATGAGGCGGTTGCGCCGGTAAACAGGATGGTGCCGCGCCCGCGTTCCAGCATCGATGCCGAAACCTCGCGCCCGATCAGAAAGCCTGCCAGGGCACACATTTCCCAAACCTTACGATAAACCCGTGCGGTGGTCTCGGCGACGGGAAAACGCACGTTTCCACCGACATTGAACACGCATGCCGCGATTGGTCCGATGGATTCAGCCTGGGCGACCAGCTGTTTTACGGCCTCTTCGTCGCGCGCGTCCGAATGCAGGCCCGTGACCTGTCCCCCCGCATCGCGGATTTGTGCGGTCAACCCGTCAAGATTTCCGCGCCGTCGCGTGGCAACAACATGCAGTCCTTCGCGGGCAAAGCGGCGTGCAAGGGCGGCGCCAAGGCTGTCTCCGGCGCCGACGATCAGGGCAGTTTCGGTCACGACAACATCCTTTCAGGTCAAGCTGGTCGCAAATATCTGGCCTTTGATTGTCGGGCCGCGGGTGCGTCCGGGGGCGATGGTCCCGAGATGGTATCAGATGACGGCCACGTTCCAATCGCCAAGGCCCGCGATCGATGCGGTGAGCCTGTCGCCACGCTGAACCGGGCCGACGCCTGCCGGTGTCCCGGTCAGGATGATATCACCGGCGGCCAGTTCGAAGTATTTCGACAGGTAAGAAATGATTTCAGGCACTTTCCAGATCATTTGATCCAGATTCCCTGATTGTCGTCTCTGGCCATCTATGAGCAACTCGATTGGGCCTGTGGCAGGGTGGCCGACTGCGGTGACCGGCTGGATCGGCCCGATCGGTGCCGAATGTTCGAATGCCTTGCCGGTTTCCCAGGGGCGTCCGGCCTTTTTGGCCTGGCCTTGCAAATCCCGCCGCGTCATGTCCAGCGCGACAGCATAGCCAAACACATGATTCAGCGCGTCGGCCACGATGATGTCGCTGCCGCCGCTTTTCAGGGCCACTGCCAGCTCGACCTCGTGATGCACGTCGTTGCTGTTGCCTGGATAGGGAAAATTGCCCGACGGATCGAGATTGTCCGGGTTCTTCTGGAAGAAGAATGGAGGTTCGCGGTCGGGGTCATGCCCCATTTCGATGGCATGGGCCGCGAAGTTGCGCCCGATGCAATAGACACGGCGCACGGGAAACAGCGCTTTCTGACCGCGAACGGGCAAACCGATGACAGGCGGCGGTGAAAAGCAATAGGTCATGACGTTCTCCGGTGGCATCACATGTCTTGATTGCTAACTTTGCATCGCGATTTTCGCAATCTCTGGCTAACGCCGCCGATGCGCCAACGCGATCGGTCAAACCATGATCAATTCGCAACCCTGCGTGGTCAGCTCGTCCGCAAGCTTGCCAGATAGC
This sequence comes from Paracoccus onchidii, assembly GCF_028294535.1. Classification (GTDB taxonomy): domain Bacteria; phylum Pseudomonadota; class Alphaproteobacteria; order Rhodobacterales; family Rhodobacteraceae; genus Paracoccus; species Paracoccus onchidii. The sequence goes on from NZ_JAQBIE010000008.1 coordinate 159,464, forward strand.
ATTCCGCCGGTGACCACGCGGTCCAGATCGTGCAGCCGCCCCCAGCGATGTGGCGCGCTGCGGTGCAGCTTGGCATGATCCATCACCAGAATACGTTGCCGACCTGCGGCGGATATGGCCTGCCGGGCACGGATCTCATCCAGGTTGAAGTCCAGAAGGGCGCCGTCCGGCGATACCCCTCCGACTGAAAAGATGGCATGATCAAAACGGATGCCGCCGAAAAACTCGCTGGCTTCTGCACCGATCAGGTCCAGATCGCGCAGCCGCAATTTTCCCCCTGCAAGTAGGACCGAAATGTCCTTGGCCATGCGCAAGGCCAGCACCACGTGAAGGTTGTTCGTGGCAACGGTCAGCCCCCGATGCCCCACCAATGCCCGTGCCACGGCCTCGACCGTAGTCCCCGTTCCCAACGCGACCGTCGCGCCATTGGGCACCATATCCGCAACTGCAGCGGCGATCCGGTTCTTTTCGTCGCGCGATACTTCAAGCCGGGGCTGATAGTCGATATTCTCGCCGCGGAGGATCAGGCTGGCACCACCATGGCGACGACGCACGATGCCCTGTTCGTCGAGGATCCGCAGGTCTGATCGCAGGGTCTGGACCGTGACACCCAGCATCTGGGACAGTGTGTTCGCCGAAAGCTCTCCATAGCTCGACAAGAGGTTGGCAATATGGTCGCGGCGGCGTGCGGCCTCGGTAATGGGCATTTTCGAACGAGCCTTTGTAATCTGCCTGGAAAAACTATTTGCTTCTGCCGTCTCGGTTCAAGAAATATAAATTTCACCAACATTCGTTGATCGTTATCGAATTGTCACATCCCGCGCGTAGGTAGCCGCCAAGGAAGCCGACTCGGTTTGTCGGATTTTCGAACGAAGCCGCATCACGCAGGAGAAATTGATGCCCCGTTTGCTTTTGGCCGCCGCTGCAGGATTGGTCTTTCCGTCGCTTGTCGCCGCCGAGACCCTGACACTTTATACGTCTCAGCCGAATGCCGATGCGCAGCAGACCGTTGATGCCTTCACGGCCGCAAATCCCGATATAGATGTCGAATGGGTGCGCGATGGCACGACCAAGCTGATGGCCCGTGTCGCCGCCGAAATCGAAGCTGGCCAGCCGCAATTCGATCTGCTTCTTATTGCTGACACAGTCACGCTGGAAGGCATGGCCCAGGACGGCCAGCTGGCGGCCTATCGTTCGCCCGAGGCAGAGGCATATGATTCCGCCCTCTATAGCGACCAGGGCTTTTATCATTCGACGAAACTGATCACGACCGGGATCGTCTATAACACGGGCGCGGAAACGGTGCCGACCGCTTGGGCGGATCTGGCCAAGCCGGATATGGAAAACATGGTGGCGATGCCGTCGCCGCTGTATTCGGGCGCGGCTTTGATCCATCTGGCGACCCTGACGGGAACCGAGTCCCTGGGCTGGGACTATTACGAGGCATTGGCGCAGAACAACACCCGCGCCGAGGGCGGCAATGGCGGCACGTTCAAGGCGGTCGCGGCGGGTGAAAAGCCCTATGGCGTGCTGGTCGATTTTCTGGCGATACGGGCCAAGGCCGATGGTTCGCCTGTCGAGTTCGTGTTTCCCGAAGAAGGGGTGTCTTATGTGACCGAGCCGGTGGCAATCCGCGCGGGAACGGAACAACTGCAAGCGGCGCAGCAATTCGTCGACTTCCTGCTCAGCGAGGCCGGCCAGCAGCTGGTTGTCGACATGGGATATATGCCGGCGCGCAATGGCGTGGCCAGCCCCGCCGGTTTTCCGGCGCGTGACGATATCACACTGATGGATTTCGACCCCGCCAAGGCACTTGCCGATACCGAAGCCAACAAGGCACGCTTCAGCGAGGTTTTCGGCGTTCAATGAGCGTGGCTTCGACACGACACGGAGGCAGTCGGTCACTTGACCGGCTGTTGCCATTTGTCCTCTTGCCGGTGGCGCTGGTCGCGCTTGGGCCGGTCACACGCCTGCTGCTGGAAGGGGTCGGTTTTGGCGACGGTTTCACGACCACCCATCTGAGCACGGTTCTTTCGCGCCCCTCGACAGGCACGGCGCTGAAACATTCCCTGGTGACGGCGGGGGGCGGCACATTGCTGTCGATCCTGATCGGAGGGGCCTTTGCCTTTCTGGTGGCGCTGACGAATATACGGGGCAAGGCCGCATTGGTGTTCTGCCTGATGATCCCGATGATGATTCCTCCGCAGATCACCGCATTGGCCTGGATGCAGATGGCGGGCCCGTCATCGACCTTGCTGAAGATTCTGGGACTTGCACCGCCTTTGGGCAGCCCGCAGCCTTTGCATTCGGCGGGGGGGATCATCCTTTTGCTGGGCATCCAGCATGCTTCGTTGGTGTTTCTGACCTTGCGGGCGGGATTGCGCATGATCCCCGCCGATCTGGTCGAGGCGGCCCGTATGTCGGGGGCTGGTTCCCTGCGTGTCTGGGCGCAGATCGTGCTGCCATTGTCCATGCCGTCGCTGATTGCCGGGGGCGCGATGGCTTTTGTGACGGCGCTGGGAAATTTCGGGATTCCCGCAATGCTGGGGATTCCGGCGCAATATGACACCTTGCCGACCTTGATCTATCAAAGGCTTGTCGGGATGGGGCCTTCGGTCCTGCCCGAGGTCGCGGTTCTGGCATTGCTGATCGGCGTGGTTGCGATCATCGGTGTGCTGTTTGGGCGATATGTTCTGGCGCGGCGCGGCTTTGGCCTTGCGGGGCTATCGGCGCAACCCCTTTCCCTGTTGCTGGGCAAGGCGCGCCTGCCGGTCGAGATCGCGCTATGGGTCTTTATCTTTGTCATTCTGGCCTTGCCGTTGACGGCATTGCTGGCGACCTCGTTGTTGCCGGCCTATGGTGTGGCACTGACATTGGAAAGCGCCACATTCGAAGCCTGGCGAGAAGTCTTGCTTCATCAGCCCGTCACGAGGCGGGCCTATGGAAATTCGCTGTTTCTTGCCCTGAGCGCCGCGGCAATCCTGTTGGTGATCAGCCTGCCACTGGCCTGGCTGATGGAACGCCGCGGTTCCTGGGCCAGCCGTGCCCTGGATGCGCTGATCGACCTGCCTTATGCGTTGCCTGGGGTGGTCTTGTCGATCGCCTGCATCCTGACATTCCTGAACCTGCCGTTCACGGATCTGACCTTGTATGGCACGATCTGGATTATCCTGATGGCGTATCTGGCGCGGTTTTTCGTGGTCATGCTGCGCCCCATTCAGGCCAGTATCGCCCAGCTTGATCCTGCCATGGAAGAGGCCGCGGCAAGCGTTGGGGCAGGGCTGGGTCGCCGGTTGCGCGATATTGTCTTGCCGCTGGCCGCGCCATCGGCGGCGGCCGGGGCCATTCTGGTGTTTCTGACGGCGGTGAACGAGCTGACAGTATCGGCGTTGCTGTGGTCATCGGGAACCGAGACCCTTGGCGTCGTCATCTACAATCTGGAAGACAGCGGGGAAACAGTCATGGCTTCGGCCCTGGCGATGTCGATCGTGCTTCTCATCGTGTTGCTCATGGGGCTGGTTCAGGCCGGCGCGAAGCAATTTCCCAAGGGGGTCATTCCGTGGCAGAGCTAGGCTTTTCCAATGTGTCCAAGCAGTTCGACGGCGCGCCGGCGCTGCAAGGGATCGACGCAACGATCCGGTCGGGCGAATTTGTTGCGCTGCTGGGGCCATCGGGTTGCGGCAAAACTACGCTTTTGCGTCTGACAGCTGGTTTCGATCAGCCTACGGCGGGTGAAATTCGTCTGGATGATCAGGTGGTGGCGGGTCATGGGCGCTTTGTCGCGCCCGAAGCGCGCGAAATCGGCATCGTGTTTCAATCCTATGCGTTGTGGCCCCACAAGAGCGTTTTCGCGAATGTTGCTTACCCGCTTGAGGTGCGTGGCGTGCCCCGCGCGGCGCGGCGCGCGCGCGTCGCCGAGGCATTGGCGCTGACCGGATTGACGGCATATGGGGACCGGATGCCGGCGCAATTGTCGGGGGGGCAGCGCCAACGTGTCGCGTTGGCGCGTTGTCTGGTGTTCGAACCGCGCGCCGTGTTGTTGGACGAGCCCCTTGCCAATCTGGATCTGGCGTTGCGGGCGTCGATGCAAGAGGTGTTCTCGATGTTTCATCGCCGCACCGGTGCCACGATGGTATATGTGACCCATGATCAGGGCGAGGCTCTGGCCCTTGCCGATCGCGTCGCGGTGATGGAGTCCGGCAAAATTCGGCAATTCGCGGCGCCGGAAGTCCTGTATCGCGAGCCGGCCGATTGTTTCGTGGCCGGTTTCGTCGGGGATGGTGCGGTTGTATCCGCGCGGTTGACCGGCAAAACACGAGGCGAATGCATGGTGCTGGATGTGTTGGGGCAAGAGGTTCGGGCCCGCAGCCGGACCGCGACCCCGACCCATGTCAGTATCCGCCCCGAGGCGATCACGCTTTCGGATTCCGCCATGTTGCGGGCGCGCGTCACCAATTGCACCTATCTGGGCGGCAGATTCCGCCTGTCGCTGGATGCGGCGGGCGAAACATTGGTTGCGTTTTCGTCATGCCGCGCCGCGATCGGCGAAGGGGTCGGGATGTCCATCGATGATGTCTGGGCATTTCACGATCCCGACCATGAGGTTCGCGTGACCGGGATGCCCAGCTATGCATAACCGGCCAAACCCCGGTTCCGCTTGGGTCGAGGTTCTGTCGGGTTTGGGTGAAAAGGGGCCGGCTTGCGTCAGGCTGTGGACGGGGCAGGCCTTGTGGCTGCTGGATGCGGGTGTCGGGCCAGAGCCGACATCATCCTTTGATCCGGCGTGGCTCGAAGGATGCTCGCGGGTTTTCATTACCCATGATCATGTCGATCACATCGGTGGTGCGGCATATGCCGTTGCCGCGGGTTTGCCGATACATTGCACCGCTCAGACGGCGCAATCCTTGCCGGGCGGTGCCGCCGTCATGCCGTTGCCGGAATCCGGCACAACCGTGATTGACGGGGTGACGGTGATTACCGGTCGGAATGGCCATGCCCTGGGGGGCGTGTGGTTGCATTTCGGCCTGGGGCGGGGATTGTTCTTTTCCGGCGATTGGTCCGAAGAAAGCCGGTGGTTTGCATTCGACCCGCCACCACCCGCGGCGACCGCCCTGATCGACGCGTCATATCACCTTGATGATGTTCCCCAGATGATCCGGCGCGATGCACTTGATCGTCTGCTGCAAGAAACCAGAGGGCGGCAATTGCTGTTCCCCGCGCCGCCATCCGGGCGGGCGCCGGAGCTTGCGCTGCATTTGATGCAGCATGGCGCGGTCACGATGGATGATGCGTGTCGCGCTGCAACCTTGCGGGCAATAAATTCGGGCAGCCTCAGGGACGATGCGATCATGCTGGACCCGATCTTGCGGCAGGGGTTTGATCCGGACGCACGCTTTCTGATCTGTGATTCACCGAATGCCGAAACGGGCATGGCGTATCAGATCCTGCAATCCTGGCGGCGCGCGGGCCGTTTTGCGGACGATGCCACGGTTGTATTTACCGGCCACATGACAGCCTTTGCGCATGAAATTGTTGCGCAGGGCGGATATTTCCTGCGATGGAATGTGCACCCGCCCCTGTCCCATCAGATCGCGATGACGCGCGACTTGATGGCGGAACGTTTTGCGCCTCTCTTTTGTGCGCAACCCGAAGATTATCTGCTTGAACCCCGCTTCGGGGCCAAGCTGCTCTTGAATGAAAGGTGCAATCTGTGAAAATCCCTCATGCTTCATTCGTGCTGATCCGGCATGGGCAGACCGATGCCAATCGCGATGGACGTGTCGCCGGACGGATCGAGGCGGTCCTGACGGAAGCTGGCCGGCAAGGCGCGAAGCGTCTGTCCGAGTGGATCTGGCCCAAGGATATGGTGCTGTTCGCCAGCCCCCAGAACCGGGCGCAGGAAACTGCGAGGCTGGGATTTCCGGGGCAAGAGCCATTCCTGCTGGACGGTATTCGTGAACGCAATTGGGGTGTTTATGAAGGGCGGCCGGTCGCCGATCTTCTGCCGCGCGAGCATACGCCGGATCAGGGCGAGGCCTGGGCCGATATGGTGACGCGGGTCGCGCATTCCATTGCCGTCGCCCATGATCATGCCAAAGGCCGTTTCCCGGTTCTGGTCGCGCATTCCGGTGTTATTCGTGCAGCCCGCGAACTGACAGGTGGCATTGCTGGTGGCCCGGCCCCTGAAAACACGACCCCCTATCTGTTCAAGGCCGACGGGGATGGCTGGCAAGAGGTTGCATTGGCCATGCGGGATTCCGCCTGGGCCGCAGAAACCCTGGTCTCGGCGCGATCATAGCGCTGCGATTATTACAAAGGCTCAGCCACTGGCGCGGGGCACCAGCGTAAAGCCGGTGTCATGTTCTGTCGGGAAGGGGCTGTTCTGGCGGTCGGTCTCTGCTTGCGGTCTCAGGATGCATTCCGCGACTTTCCGGGCGATCTTGTCAGCCGCGGGGCGAACCGTCGTCAATGGCGGCACCATCTGAGCTGCAAAATCCAGATCGCCGAATCCTGCCAGCGCCAGTTCTGTCGGGATGGACAGGTCGCGCCGCTGAGCTTCGAAGAGCACACCAAGGGCCAATGTGTCGTTGGAACAGGCGATTGCCCGAACCGGGTTCATGCAAACCTCTTCAAAGAGTCTGACCCCGTTGGATGTGCTGGCCGGCGCACTGTTTTCAACCAAGCGCGCCGTGATTCCCGCCTCTTGCATTTCTGCCAGAAATCCTTCGCTGCGTTGCGCAGCGCGAAAGTCCTCATCCAGACGCGCGCCGATAAATGCCGCGCTTTCATAGCCTTGATCGATGAAGCGTCGTGCGATATGTCGTCCGACCTGCTCGTGCGAGAAGCCAACGGCCTGATCGATGACCTGACCGCCCAGTTCCCACATTTCCACCACAGGGGTGTTTGAACGCAGTAGCAGTTTTCGGGTGGCGGCGTTGTGTCGACACCCGGTCAATACAACCGCAGCCGGTGCCCAGGACAAGGCGGCACGTACCAGCGCCTCTTCCTGATCCAGCGAATATTCGGTATGTCCGACCAGCGTTTGCAACCCTCCACGCGCCAGCAGGCGCTCTAACTCGGCTACGGTTTCGGAAAAGAATGCATTGCGCAGCGATGGCACGATGACGCTGACCACTTTCGAACCCGCCGCGGCCAGCCCCCCTGCAACATAGTTGGGCACATAGCCCAGCTCGTCGATGCTGCGTTGCACGCGTGAGGCGATGCGTTCGGATACCGCTGATGGTTTGCGCAGGAACAGGGACACCGTCGAAGGTGACACAGCGGCCGCCTTTGCGACGTCTGACATCGTGACGCGCTGCATCTTGCGCCGTGTGCGTGGCGGTCTGGCGCCGCCCGAATTGCCGGAGTCCATGTCTGCTCCCTTGTTCCCTGCCTGTCATAGATAGCGCGAGGTCGCGAGATGGAACAAGATCCCGCCACGCAGGCCTGCAACCCCGACACCGGCCGGTGCGAATCTTAAAGAGAATGTTTGACTTGTAAATCGTAGCGCTATTATCTGTTGCTGTCAGCGGGTGCCAGTTTCCGGTCATGTTCGGGTCGGTGATATGGCCCACCTGCAGCACCACGAGGGGAGGAACACATGAATAATCAACTTAAGTTGGGCTTCAAGACCGCGCTGGCGGTCGCCGCCATGTCGGCTGCGACGCAGGCGCAGACATTGGAAATGGTGGTGCCGTTCAGCGCCGGGGGCGGCACCGATACGGTCGCACGCGTGTTCGAACCGCCTTTTGCCGCAGCTTTGGACCGGACCGTCGTCATTCGCAACAATGCCGGTGCCAGCGGCACGATCGGCGCCGCCGCGGTGGCTGCGGCCAAAGCTGATGGGAACACCATCGGATATCTGCCGATCGGCCCGGTGGCGATCCAGCCATCGCTGCGTGATACGGCCTATGGTCTGAACGAATTTTCCTATATCTGTCAAACGACTTCGACACCGGTGTTCCTGTTGCAGGCGTCCGGCGCAGACAAGGCCTCGGTGCAGGATTGGGTTGACCAAGGCGGATCGGGCAGGGTGGTCTATGGATCGTCCGGACCCGGCACGATCCCGCATCTGGCGATGGCGGCTTTTGCATCGGCTGCGCAAATGAATGCCATTCACCTGCCTTTCGACGGAACCGGGATGGCCATGAACGCCATGGCCGGCGGAGAGATCGACCTTTTTGTCGATACGGCAACCGTGCTTGAGGGGAATGACGTCACTGCTTTGGCTGTGTTTGCCGCCGAGCGACTGGATGCCTATCCGGATGTGCCAACCATGGCCGAAGCCGGATTTGATCTGGAATTCTCGGTCTGGCAGGGGGTCTTCGGACCTGCGGGCATGTCCGAAGAAGATAAGGCCAGCTTTTCCGCTGCCTGCAAGACAGCCGTCGAATCGGACGCGTTCGCCGATCTTGCGGCCAAGACCAATACCGGAATCCGCTATCAAGGCCCCGAGGAATTCGAGGCGTTTGTTCGCGCGAATGGCCAGATGAATGCCGACATTCTGAAAGAGGCCGGATTGGTCAAGTGATGCAACAAGACGGACCGGTGCCCGAAAGGCGCGCAATTCCAATACGTCCGGGCGAGATGGCGGTCGCGATCGCGTTGATTGCCATCGCCATTGCCGCGTTCCTGTCTTCGTTCTCGGGGGCGGGCGCCGGGAACGTGGCATCGACGGATTCACCGATGCAGCTGCCGCGAATATTATTGGTCATATGGATCGTGCTGGGCATATTTTGTGCGTTGTATGCGGCGTTCTGGGCCCGGGCAGCCGGCCCTGACCGATATTTCGTGGGGCGCGTCGTCCTGTTTGGCGGGATTTTGCTGGCATTGGCCACGGGGATCCTGTTCCTTGGATATCTCGTCCCCATGACGATCGGTGTGGCGGCTTTATTGTGGTGTCTGGGTGAACGCCAGATGCTGCGCTTTGGCCTGACCTTGCTTCTGCTTGGACCCGGGATCTGGCTGTTGTTTCATCATGTTCTGGGTCTGCGCCTTCCGGTTCTGATGTCAGGAGGGCTGTTCTGATGGGTGATCTGGCGACAATCATGGCCACGGTCCTCAGTTTCGGGACGTTGGCTGCATTGGTGTTTGGCACCGGGTTGGGGATCGTCATTGGCGCCCTGCCGGGGTTGGGATCGGTGGTCGGGCTGTCCATCTGCCTGCCCTTCACCTTTGGAATGGACACGGTGCCCAGCCTGACCCTGTTGCTTGGGGTCTATTGCGGATCGGTTTTTGGCGGGTCGATTTCGGCAATTCTCATCAACTCGCCGGGGACACCGCAGGCGGCGGCCACAACGCTTGACGGGTATCCGATGGCCCAACGCGGGGAGGCGGGGCTTGCCCTGGGGTGGGCCAGCGTCAGTTCGGTGCTTGGGGGGTTGATCTCTTGCGTGGTGCTGATCGTGGCTGCGCCCCAGCTGGCAAGATTTGCCACCAGCTTTGGTTCTGTCGAGATCTTCGCACTGATCGTGCTGGCCCTTACCTGCATCGCGGCGGTGTCGCGTGGCAATACGACCAAGGGACTGCTGATGGGCGCGGTTGGATTATCGCTGGCCTTGGTTGGCACGGATCCCGTAACCGGCGCCGCGCGTTTCACCTTCGGCACGCAATTCCTGTCGGCGGGGTTTGACCTGATTGCGATCGTGATCGGCCTGTTTGCCCTGTCAGAAGCCTTGTTTCGCGTTGCAACCGGCGATTCCGGTACCGCAGAAGTGTCGGGAACACGTATCCGGCTGCCGGCCTTGGGGCAATGGAAAAGCCGGATCGCGACCTTGTTGCGCAGTTCGGCCATCGGTTGCGTCGTCGGCGCGCTGCCCGGCACCGGAGCCGCGACGGCATCGTTCATCAGCTATGCAAGTGCGCGCCAATTGTCCCCCAAGGGCGACAAATTCGGGACGGGAGAGCCGGAAGGCCTGGTCGCCGCGGAATCATCGAATAACGCGGTGACCGGCAGCGCGATGATTCCGACACTGGCGTTGGGGATTCCCGGTGACGTCGTCACCGCTATTCTTCTCAGTGCGTTGGTGGTGCATGGCGTGACGCCCGGTGTGCGCCTGATGTCCGAACATCTGGATCTGGTGAATGCGATCTTTATCGTGCTGATCCTGATCAATCTGGCGATGTTCGTTCTGGCCTTTCCCCTGGTGCGTGTTTTCGGACGGTTGCTTTCCATCCCCCAGCATATCGTAACCGCCGGAATCGTGACCTTCGGGATCGTTGGGGCCGTTACCGTGCGCGGCAATCCCTTGGACGTGTTGACGGCGGTGGGCTTTGGCTTTTTCGGGCTGGTGTTGCGGCTGACGGGTTTCCCGCTGGCGCCGTTGGTGATCGGATTGGTGCTTGGGCCGCAATTCGAACAAAACCTGCGCCGCGGGCTTTTGTTGAATGATGGCAATTTCCTTGCCTTCTTTACCGACGGTCCGATCGCGGCGTTCTTGTTTCTCTGCGTGGGGCTTGCGATCTTCGGGCCGGTTTTGCGCGCCGGTTTTGCGCGCCTTCGCGGCGTCTTTGCATAGCGCGGTGGCGAGGGACGAACGAACTGACCGCCTGTTTCAGGCGGTCAGTTCGCGGTAATGTGTGACCAGATCCAGAACCGCGTCGGGCAAGGCGTTGATTCCGATACCGGGTGCGTCCCGCAATTTCCAGAAACCGTTCTCGATCTGATCTGCTATCGGGCCGAAGGCATCGCGTAGGGGGTTCGGATTCACGTCCACCTCCAACATGCCCGGGCCCCCGGCGGCGGCCAACAGTTGGGCCGATGCGGCAAGCCCAATTCCACCGCCCAGGAAATGGGGGCAATAGATGTGGCCTTGGGTCAGCGCGCGTCTGGCAACGGCCAGACATCCCGAGAAACCGCCCCATTTCGCGATGTCGGGCTGATAGACATCCAGAACGCCCAGGGCCAATGCGGCATCGAAATCCGTCAGCCCGGCGATATTCTCACCTCCAGCCAAAGGGATGCGGCCCATCAGCTGTCGCCAGTCGTCATCAGGACAATCGGCGCGGATCGGTTCCTCGAGCCAGCCGATCGGCAGGTCGGCGATCTGGTCCAGGAATTGCGCCGCCTGTGATGCAGTCCATGCCTGATTGGCATCCAGCATCAGGGTTTCATTCGGTGCCAGATTGGCATGGACGCGATGAACCTGTTCGATTTCATCTGATGTCCCGAAACCGACCTTGACCTTGAAGCGGGTGAACCCATCGGTTCGCGCCCGGGCAATCATCTGCGGGGCGGCCGCGATGGGGATGCCACTGGCATAGGCCGGAACGCGCTTGGCCTGTCCGCCGGTCAGAGCCTGTTGAACCGGTTGATCCGCGCGGCGGGCAAGCATGTCCCACATGGCCTGATCCAGTCCCGCCAAGACCTGTCGGAACGGCCCGAATTCGCCGCATTGCAATGCGCGAATATGCGTGCGCTGTTCCAGATCATGAAACATGGATTCCGGGGGCGCAAGCGGGTGTCCGATCACCATCGGGGCGATGTCTTCGGCCAGCAGGTTGACCCGATGCTCTGCACCCGAAGCAGGCCAGTTCGCAAAAATTTCGCCCCAGCCAAATGCGCCCGAGTCATCCTCGATGCGCAGGAAGACGGCGGGCCGGTCTTTCATGCGCCCGAAGGATGTTTCAACCGGAATGTGAATGGGGCTGCGGCAGGCCCAGGCCTGGATTCGGGTCAAGCGCGTCATTCACATTCTCTCTTTCAATAGGCTGATACAGCCGCGGTTTCCGGTCGGGCGTCCTGATCCTTGAGGTCGCCAAGAACCTGGCGGGCCCGCGCCGTCATCATCGACATGTCCGAACCGACAGCCGCGAAACGATAACCCATGCTGATATAGGTGCCAACCATTGCAGGTGATGCGCCAACAATGCCCACCGGAATTGACAAGGATGCCGCTTGCGCTGCCGCATCTGCAAGTGCAGCCTGAACATCGGGATGATCGATCTTGCCGATATGCCCCATCGCGGCGGCCAGGTCGCCCGGGCCGATAAATATTCCGTCCAACCCCGGGATTCGCGCAATTTCGGGCATGTTGGCGATGGCTTCGGGGGTTTCCAACTGCACGATCACACAGGTCTGGTCATTGGCAGTGTGCAGATATCCTGTATCGGCACCATAGGACGAGCCGCGATGCACGGCGGCAACGCCGCGCGTGCCCATTGGCGGGTATTTTGCGGCAGACACGGCGGCGCGGGCCTCGTCTGCATTCTGCACGAAGGGCAGCATGATGGACTGCCCGCCCGCGTCGAGAACGCGTTTGATGGTGACCGGATCGTTCCAGGGCAAGCGAACCAGGGCATCCGCCGCTGTCAGGCCAATGGCGCGCAGGATATGGGTCACCTGTTCGATTCCGACCGGGACATGTTCCATGTCGAGCACCAGGAAATCGAAACCGGCATGGCCAAGGGCTTCGGCAGTCGCCGGTGCCCCGGACATCAGCCATGTGCCAAGGGGGATCTGACTGCCGGACGCGAGCGCGGACTTGAAGTTGTTGCGGATGGTCATGATGTCGCCTGTCAGTAAATCGAAGGTTCTGGCACGGGGTCGGTGCCCTCGAGAAAGTCGAAATCACAGCCTTCATGGGCCTGCGATACATGCCGTTGATACAGCGCTGTGAAACTGCGCGTGTAGGGTGATGGCGGGCGGGTCCAGCCCTGCCTGCGGTCTGCAAGCTCCTGATCGGACAACTCGACATCCAGCCGTCCCGCAAGGGCATCAAGCAGGATAAAATCGCCGGTGCGGATCAAGGCAAGCGGACCACCAATGGCGGATTCCGGTGCAACATGCAGCACACAGGTGCCATAATGTGTGCCGCTCATGCGTCCATCGGATATCCGGACCAGATCAGTGACACCCTGTTCCAGAAGCTTTTTGGGAATGGGCAGATTGCCCCATTCAGGCATACCCGGCCCGCCGACCGGCCCGGAATTGCGCAACACAAGAACCGTGTCTTTCGTAATGTCCAGATCCGGATCATGTATTCTGGCGGCCATGTCCGCCGGGCTGTCAAAGACAAGGGCGGGGCCACGATGACGCAACTTGTCGGGATCGGCGGCCGAGGTTTTCATGATGGCCCCCTGCGGCGCAAGGTTGCCGCGCAACAAGACCAGCGTCCGGCCAGCCTCGAGCGGGACGACCGGGTTGTCGGGGTCTCGGATGATGTCGTCGTCAAAGCATTCACTGCCTTGAACCGCCTCGCCGATCGTGCGGCCTTCGACGGTCATTGCCGAACCGTCCAGATGGGGTTCCAGCTTGTGCAGCAGGGCGGGCAGGCCACCGGCGAAATAGAAATCCTCCATCAGGTGGCGGCCCGATGGGAACAGATTAACCAGAACCGGGATTTTCGCAGCCATGTCATCCATGTCGTCCAGCGTCAGCGCAAGACCCGCGCGTCGCGCAACGGCGATCAGATGGATCGCCGCATTGCTTGAGCCGCCAAGGGCCATATAGGTGACCAAAGCGTTGTGAATGCTGGCTTTAGTCAGGATGTCCGATGGTTTCAGATCCTCCCAGACCATCTCGACCGCACGCATTCCACAGGCAGCCGCCATTCGCGGATGGCCCGAATCCGCCGCCGGGATGCTGGAGGCACCCGTCAGGCAAAGCCCCATCGCATCGGCAATCGACGTCATGGTCGTGGCTGTGCCCATCGTATTGCAGGTGCCGTTGCTGCGGGTCATCCTGCTTTCCAGATCGATCCAGTCATCTTTGCTGATCTTGCCGGTCTGAAGATCGTTCCAATAACGTTTCGTATGGGTTCCCGCCCCGGTAAGATGTCCGCGCCAGCGGCCGTTGGACATGGGGCCTGCCGGGCAATAGATCGCCGGAATGTTCATCGAAATCGCACCCATCAGCAGGCCGGGCGTGGATTTGTCGCAGCCGCCAAGCATGACACATCCGTCAATCGGGTGAGAGCGCAGCAGCTCTTCGGTCTCCATGGCCAGAAAGTTCCGATAGAGCATGGTTGTTGGCTTGACCATGACTTCACCCACCGACAACGCCGGCAGCTCGATTGGATAGCCGCCTGCTTGCCAGACACCGCGCTTGACGGCCTCGGCGCGGTCGCGCAGATGGGCGTGGCAGGGGCTTGCGTCGCTCCAGGTGTTGATGATGCCGATGACCGGCTTGCCCATGAACTCTTCCCGGTTCATGCCCATTTGCTGTGTGCGCTGCCGATGCGCGAAGCCGCGAATATCCTCGGATGCGAACCAGCGTTGGCTGCGCAATTCACCAAGGGGTTTGCGCCTGTTCGAAGTCGTTGTCATCTGATCTTTCCCCACCCGTCAGTCCCGCTGGCCCGATCAGTCATGAATGCGACCGCCCCGCGCGATGTCTCCTTCAAATTTCGTAGCGCTACGAAATGCACATGTCAATGAATTGACCGCGGGAGGTGGCTGAACTGGCTGATGCTACTTTGCGACACCCAGTGACGCACGTTCGACAAATTCGGTCGGCAGCGTCAGAGACGGAGGGCGTTCGCCCTGAACCATCCAGCGCAACAAATGTTCGCCGGCGGCCACGCCCATTCGGCGATGAGGGACGCGGACCGTTGCCAGGGGGGGGAATACTGCGGTCGCCAACTCGATATCGTCAAAGCCGATCACCGACATGTCGTCGGGAACCGTCAGGCCCGATGCGCGTGCGGCCCGCAGTGCCCCCGCCGCAAGAACGTCGTTACCGCAAATGATCGCCGTCGGTCTCTGCGTCGCGCCCAGCAGCTGCATTGCAGCATTTTCGCCGGCCTTCAGTGAATAACGGCATTCGACCAGATCGTGTGGCGACAGTGACAACCCGTGATCGGCCAGGGCCTGCGACACACCTTGCACACGATCAAACGCGCGATCGTTATCTGCGGTCAGCCCTGAAATCATGCCGATCCGGCGGTGCCCCTTTTCCAGAATACGCGTGGTCAGATCATGCGCGGCACCAAAATTGTCAAAGCCTATGGTCACGAAGGGGGAATTGGCGGGCGCGGACCACAGCAGTACAAATGGGATGCCGCGTGCATTCAGCAGGGCATAAGCGCTGGGGGCGCGGCGATTCCCGATCAATACGACGCCATCGACACCCCGAGCCAGCAATGTGCGGATCTGGGCCTCTTCGCGGTCGGGCCGATATTGCGACGTGGCCACCAGCAATGTGACCTTGTGCTCTGCCAGGGTTTCCTGCAGGGCCTGAATCGCGCGCGCAAAGATGGCGTTTTCCATCGTCGGGATAATTGCGCCAACGGTGTTCGTGCGGTTCGACGCAAGGGCTTGTCCGCCGAAATTTGGTGTATAGCCCAGCTCGCGCGCCGCGGTCTCGACGATCTTTCGGGTGGCTTCGCGCACCCGCCCCGAAGAATTCAGGCTGCGCGAGACGGTCGCGGTTGAAACGCCTGCCAGCCGCGCAACGTCTTCGATGTTCGGGGCGCGCCGAGGGTCGGCGGATGGGGTGCGTTTGTCGGCCATGTGTCAATTTCCCAGTTTCATCAAATAATAGATGTAAGCGCTTGCATGGCAATATGTAAGCGCTTACATTCAAGAAACCGAGACGATTCGCTCACAAGAGGAGGGGTGGCGATGACCAAGTCCGGATCAGTGATGTTTGCAGCATCTGGTCTGCTGATGCTGGCATTCTTGATCAATCTCATTTTGGGCAGAAACGCGACGCCGCTATTGGGAAATGCGGGGGAAATGCTTGTGCTGTTCTGCGCGGTTGCGACGTTTGGCGTCGGAACCCTGCAGCGTGAGGCGATGCAAGACTGACAGGAAAAATGTTCCAACGGGAGGACGCGGAACAATGTTTGAAGAAACTGAACAGAACTGGAAGCAACATGCGTCGCGCCGCGCGTTTCTGAAACTGGCTGGCGCCGGCAGCTTTACCGCGGCGGTCATGGCATCGGCCGCAGGTGTACTGTGGTCCAGCGAGGCGACGGCGCAAATCGCAAATGAAGAACGCGAACGCGAACGTGCCGCCGAACAGGTCATGACCCTGGCCACTGCATATGTGATGATCGCCGATCGTAGCTATCCGATCATGCAGCTGGATATGAAGGAAAACATCCAGAACGCATCAGACGGCCGGATCTATGTCAAGCTGGCGCCTGCCGGTCAGTTGGGCACGGCGAATGAGCTGGTTCAAAAGGTCCAATCCGGCACCATTCAGGCGGCACAGCATTCAATTGCGAATTTTGCGCCTTATGCCTCGGTGGTTGATCTGATCAACCTTCCTTATCTGTGCGGGACAAATCAGCGATTCGTAAACCTGGTGCGGTCTGACCTGTGGAAAGATGCCGTCCATCCCAAGGTCGAGGCACGGGGGTTCAAACCGCTGTTCTACGCGATCATCGATCCGCGTGGCGTCGCGCTGCGCAAGGATGTGGAAACCCCGGTTCTGACGCCTGACGATATGGCCGGCATCAAGTTCCGCGTGCCGGGATCTGAAATCATGCAGACCTATTATCGCATGGTCGGGGCCAATCCCACGCCCATCGCCTGGGGCGAAACCCCGTCTGCGATCCAGCAAGGTGTTGCAGACGCACTGGATCCGTCGCCAGGTGCGCTTTACGTGTTTGGGTTCAAGGACATGCTGAGCCATATCACATTCACGCAGGCCGTGCCGGATGCCCAGGTCTATTCCTGCAATCTGGAATGGTATCAGGCATTGCCGGATGATCTGCGTGACGCAGTTGATTTCGCAGCTGAAATCACCGCCGATCAGAATTTGGCCAAGGTGCCCGCAGCCCGCAACTTTGCCATGGCCGAATTGCGCAAGAGCGGCGTCCAGTTCCATACACTCAGTGAGGATCAATCGGCGCTTTGGAAAGAGCGCGGCGGATATCAGCGGCCCGAATGGGACGACCACAAGACCGAGCTTGCCGGTTCGATGGCCGAGTTCGAGAAATTCGCCGAGGCGGCCGCGACCGATGGCAGGGCCTACGTTCACGACACCTGATTTCTGGTGGCCGCGTATTTGACGCGGCCATTTCCTCTCATGCAATGAAACCTCGCAAACGACCGTCTGAAGGCGGGCGGAGGACATCTATGTTTCAAACTCTCGACAAGAATATCGAGCGATGGGCGCTGCTGATCTTCTATCTGATGTTGGTCGTGACCATGACCATCGAAGTGATCCGCCGCGAGGTCTTTGCCTATTCCTCGATCTGGGGCGAGGAAGTCGTTCGATATTGCTTCATCTATCTGTGCTGGATCGGTGCCGCCGCGGCAATTCGCGAACGTGCCCATATCCGTATCGATGTGATCATGAATTACCTGCCTGCGCGCGGGAAGGCATGGATCTATATTCTCGGTGATCTCGTGACCCTGGTGATCGCGGTTCTGGCGCTGTGGCTGTCATTGGAAACCGTCGAGGTTTCCTGGAAATTCGGCTCGGTCAGCCACGGGCTGCGGGTGTCGATGGTGTGGTTCCTTCTGGCTGTGCCGATCGGCTTTTCGCTGATGATTTTCCGTCTTTTGCAATCCCTCAGCCGTGATCTGCGCGACCTGCGCGCAGGAAGCCCGGTTTACGAGGGTGAACGCCTGTTCGAGTGAGGCCCCAAGATGCTTTGGCAACAAATGGATCAAGGCGCGGTGGCGCTGGACTGGACTTTCTACCTGCCTGTGGCGGTATTCCTGATTATGGTCGCCCTGGCGGTGCCGGTCTGGGTCGCGATTGGCGCGGCGGCGGTGCTGCTGCTGATGACGTCGCAGGTTTTGCCGCTGTCGCTGGTGGGCGAGGGGCTGTTTTCGGGCATCGACCATTTCGCCCTGACCGCGATTCCGCTGTTCATTCTGACCGGCGACGTGCTGGTCCGCACCGGCCTCAGCCGCAAGTTTCTGGACGTGGCCGAGGCGCTGACAAACTGGACGCGCGGCGGTTTCGGCTCTGCGACGGTGCTGGTCTGCGGCATGTTCTCGGCGATTTCAGGATCTGATGCGGCGGGCGCGGCAGCGGTCGGTCGCATGACCATCAACCGGCTGGTCGAAAGCGGCTATCCGCGCCCCTATGCCTGTGCGCTTGTCGCCGCAGGCGCCTGTACGGGCATTCTGATCCCGCCCTCGATCGCCTATATCGTGATCGGACTGGTTCTGGGGATCTCGGCCTCGACCCTGTTCCAGGCGGCGCTTATTCCCGGCGTCATCATCCTTGGGTCGATCCTGCTGACGAACACCATCGTCAATCGCCGCCATGCCTATGAGCAGGGCAACGCCCTGAGCTTTGGCGAATGGCTGGCCAATCTGGGGCGCACGATCGCGCAGGGCTGGTATGCCTTCATCGTGCCGGGGGTCATCTTCTGGGGCATCTTCAGCGGCCGTCTTACCCCGACCGAGGCAGGTGCCACCGCCGTCACCATCACCATCCTGCTGGGGTTCATTCTTGGCACGCTGAAGCTGTCGGACTTTCCTTCGATGATGGTCAGTTCGGCCAAGGTGAACGGGGTGATCGTGCCCATCATCGCGATGTCGCTGCCGCTGTCGCAGGCGCTGTCCGCGATGGGTGTGCCGCAGGGCTTTGTCTATACCATGACCTCGCTCAGCAGCGAGCCCTGGGTGATGATCCTGTGCATGATCGCAATCCTGATCCTGGCGGGCTGCGTCATGGAAACGACCCCGAATATCGTCATCCTTGCCCCCCTGCTGAAGCCCCTGGCCGACAGCATCGGCATGAACGATATCCAGTTCTGCGTGATGATGATCACCGCGCTGGGTGTCGGGTTCATCACGCCGCCACTGGGGCTGAACCTGTTCGTCGTCGGCGGCCTGACCGGAGAATCCATTCTGCGGATCTCGGCACGTGCCGTTCCCTTCGTCCTTTGCATGCTGATCGTCGTGCTGCTGATCGCCTATCTGCCGGTCGTCTCGACGCTGATGCTTCCCGATAACCTGAAATAAGAGGATCACCATGTCCGTCACCTATCTCAAGAAAGCCGCGCGGCAATCCACGACCGATGCGGGTGAAACGCGCGAGATCGTGCAGAACATTCTGACCGAGATCGAACAGGGCGGCGAAGACGCCGCACGCAAATATGCCGAGAAATTCGACCGCTATGACGGCAATATCGTTCTGACCCGCGATGAAATCGATGCGGCTTCGGCGCAGCTGAGCCAGCAGTTGAAGGACGATATCCGTTTCGCCCATGACAACGTGCGCCGCTTTGCCGAGGCGCAGAAAGACACGATCCGCGATTTTCAGACCGAGATTCAGCCCGGTCTGATCCTGGGACAGAAGGCGATCCCCTGTAATGCCGCGGGTTGCTATGCGCCCGGCGGGCGCTACAGCCATGTGGCCTCGGCCCTGATGACCGTGACCACGGCCAAGGTCGCGGGTTGCGGTCATATCTCGGTCTGTTCCCCGCCGCGTCCCGGTGTTGGTCTGAACCCGGCCATCGTCTATACCGCCGATCTGTGCGGTGCCGATCAGATCCTTGCCCTTGGGGGCGTTCAGGGCATCGCCGCAATGGCCTTTGGCCTGTTCGGCCTGCCGCAATCGGATATTCTGGTCGGCCCCGGCAACCAGTTCGTGGCCGAGGCAAAGCGGCTTCTGTTCGGTCGGGTGGGCATCGACATGTTCGCGGGGCCGACCGATAGCCTAATCCTGGCCGACAAGACCGCAGATCCCGAAATCGTCGCGTGGGATCTGGTGGGGCAGGCCGAGCATGGCTACAACTCGCCTGTCTGGCTGGTGACCGATGATCGCGCATTGGCGGAAAAGGTCATGGCCCGCGTGCCGGACCTGATCGCCACATTGCCAGAGTTGAACGGCAAGAACGCCACAGACGCGTGGCGCGACTATGCCGAGGTGATCCTGTGTGACACACGGGAAGAGATGGCCGCGACCTCGGATCGCTATGCGCCCGAACATCTGACCGTGCAGGCGCAGGATCTGGATTGGTGGCTGAACCGGCTGTCCTGCTATGGCAGCCTGTTCCTGGGCGAGGAAACGACAGTCGCCTTTGGTGACAAGGCGTCGGGCACCAACCACGTGCTGCCGACCTCGGGTGCGGCGCGCTATACGGGCGGGTTGTCGGTTCATAAATACATGAAGCTTGTCACCTGGCAGCGCGCAACCCGCGAAGGTGCCAAGCCGATTGCCGAAGCGACCGCCCGCATTTCACGCCTGGAAGGCATGGAAGGGCACGCCCGCACCGCAGATATCCGGTTGGCGAAATACTTCCCCGATGAACAGTTCGACCTGACCGCGCAAGAGGTGCCCGCATGACGCCCTCGCTGTCGGTCGAGGGTCGTATCGCCTGTGTGACCGGGGCCAGTTCCGGCCTTGGTCGCACCATCGCGCAAGCGCTGGTCGCGGGCGGGGCAAGGGTGGTCACTGTCGCGCGGCGCAAGGCGGATTGGTGCGACGGCACGTCTTCGGTGGCGATTTCGGCGGATCTGTCTGATCTGAAAGCGGTACCCGATATCGCGGCCGAGGTGGCGGATGTCTTTGGCGCGCCCGACATTCTGGTCAACTCGGCGGGTGTGAACATGCGCCAGCCTGCCGATCAGGTCACCATGGATGGCTGGTTGACGACATTGGATCTGAACCTGTCGGTGCCGTTCTTTTTGGCGCAGGCGATGGTGCCTGCAATGCGCGAAAAGGGTTGGGGCCGGATCGTCAACTTCGCCTCGCTGCAAAGTCAGCGGGCCTTTCACGGCGGCATTGCCTATGGTGCGTCCAAGGGCGGCATCACCCAATTGACCCGCGCCATGGCCGAGGCGTGGTCGCGTGACGGGATCACGGCCAACGCGCTGGCACCGGGTTTTTTCCCGACCGAACTGACCGGCCCCGTTTTCGGCAATCCCGAGCTGTCCGCCCGCAATGCCGCGCAGACCTGTATCGGTCGCAACGGAGAGATGGAGGATATCATCGGCCCCGCGCTGTTCCTGTGTTCGGATGCGTCGGCCTATGTCACCGGTCAGGTTCTGTGCGTCGATGGGGGGTTCACCGCGAAATGAAGGCGCTTGTCTATACGGGTGTTCGCGAACTGACCTTGCGTGAGGTCGCAGACCCCATTGCGGGACCGGAGGATGCGCTGGTGCGTGTCGAAGCCAGCGGGATCTGTGGATCCGACATGCATGCATGGGCAGGTCATGACGACCGGCGCCCGGCCCCGCTGATCCTTGGCCATGAAGCTGCGGGAACCATTAGCGGAGGGTCAATGAAGGGGCAGCGTGTCACGATCAATCCGCTTGTGACATGTGGCAAGTGCAAAGCCTGCCTTGCCGGGCGCGACAACCTGTGCGCGACCCGCCAGATCATTTCCATGCCGCCGCGCGAGGGTGCATTTGCCCAGTTCCTGGCGATTCCTGCGCGCAATCTTGTTGCAGTGCCTGAAAACGTTGCCTTGACGACCGCCTCGTTGGCCGAGCCTCTGGCCTGTGGCTGGCATGCTGTGCGCCTTGCGGAACGGGCATTGGATATGCCGTTGAACATGGCGCGATGTCTGGTCATGGGGGGCGGCGCAATCGGTCTGGGCGCGGCTCTGGTGCTGCGCGCCCAGGGCGCAGGTGAGATCTGGTTGGCGGAAACCTCGGCCGAACGGCGCCAGATTGCAGCGCGTCAGGGTGGTCTTCGCACCTATGATCCGATCAATGAACCTGCGCCGGCTGATGTCGATCTGGTGATCGATGGCGTCGGCTTTGGCGCGACCCGCGCAGCCGGCAGCGCAGCGTTACGCCCGGGCGGCGTGTTCATGCATGTCGGTCTGGGCGATTCCGGTCCCGGGCTGGATATCCGGCGTTCTACCTTGCAAGAGTTATGCTTTATCGGCACCTATACCTATACCGCGCAGGATTTTCGCGATACGGCTCGGGCGATTTTTGACGGACGGCTCGGGGCGTTGGATTGGGCGGAAACCGCCCCGCTCAGCGACGGTGCGGATGCGTTTCGCCGGATTTCATCGGGCGAGGTTGCGGCACCCAAGATCACCCTTTTACCCCATGGTTAGTCGAGCGTCACCTTGTAGCTGAGCTGGTCGGTTCGATACACGCTGCGCCGCCGTTCGATAGGCCGCCCCAGAATATCATGTGCCAGGCGCTCGACCCGTAACAGGGGGGCGCCTGGTTCCACATTCAGGGCCCGGGCTTCATCGGCATCTGCCGCCACCGCATTGATGCTTTCATCCGCGCGCAGAACGATGCAGCCATAGTTCTGCTGATACAGGATATACAGCGCGCTTGGCAGCGGCGCACGCCGGTCGATGCCTGCGAAGATCGGTGCGGGAAGAACTGCGGATTCAATGGTGCTTGCAACCCCTTTCAGGCTGCGTATGCGCCTGATTTCATAGACTTGCTCCGGTTTGTCGAACAGGGTGTCGCGCTCGATCGGGGTGGCGTCTCGTTGGGTGATTTGCTCATCGATCAGCTCGGGGCGGATGATGGTGCCATCGTTTTCGCGCAATCGGAAAAAGTTGAACAGCGAACTTTCCGGCGTGCGGGCCGTCACGAAGGAGCCGCGTCCCTGTTCGCGTCGCACGATTCCGTGCTGTTCAAGCATCATCAGGGCCTTGCGCGCAGTGCCCTGCGAGACGCCGATTTCGGCGGCCAGCTGCATCTCGCTTGGAAGCATGCCTCCGGGCAGCAATTCGCCCGAACCGATTCGCGCGACGATCGTGTCGATGACTTTTTGATAAAGCGGCTGTCCCATTGTCGGCGTGAATCCCTGAATTTTCCCTTGGTTATCACGGCAAATCATGAACTGACAATAGATGTATAAATAGTCTTGTATAAGAGTAAGTATATATGTTAGCACTTGGCGCAAGGAATTCATGCCATCACTGAAAGGGAGGATCCTTTGAGCATTCCGCAACTTCTGGTCCACGATCACGAGGATAACGTCGGCGTCGTCGTCGTCGAAAACCTCAGCGCGGGCACCGAGATGCTGTGCGTCGTCACAGCTGACAATTCGGATTTCCGCCTGACCGCCAAGGCCGATATCCCCATCGGCCACAAGGTCGCGGTCAAGCCGCTGAAGACCGGCGACACGGTCGTCAAATATGGCGAAGACATCGGCAAGATGGTCGGTGACGCCGAGGTTGGCGGCCACGTCCACACCCACAACTGCAAAACGAAACGGTGGTAAGCATGGCTTTGGATTTCAGCAATACGACCGTCAAGGCATGGCGCCGCGAGAATGGCCGCGTGGGTGTTCGCAACCACGTCCTGATCCTGCCCGTTGACGATATCTCAAATGCCGCCTGCGAGGCTGTGGCCAACAATGTCAAAGGTACGCTGGCCATTCCGCATGCCTATGGCCGCCTGCAATTCGGCGAAGACCTGGACCTGCATTTCCGCACCATCATCGGCACCGGCGCGAACCCCAATGTCGCTGCCGTGGTCGTCATCGGGATCGAACCTGAATGGACCAAGGTGATCGTTGACGGCATCGCCAAGACCGGCAAGCCCGTCACCGGTTTCTCGATCGAACAGAAGGGCGATTTCGAGACGATCCGTCAGGCCGGCTGGAAGGCCAAGGAATACGTCCACTGGGCGACCGAACTGCAAAAGGAAGATTGCCCGATCTCCGAGCTGTGGGTGTCCACCAAATGTGGTGAAAGCGACACGACCACCGGCCTGTCGTCATGCCCGACCGTCGGCAACATGTATGACAAGCTGCTGCCGCATGGTCTGTATGGCTGCTTTGGCGAAACCTCGGAAATCACCGGGGCAGAGCATATCTGCGAAAAGCGCGCGGCAACGCCCGAGGCGGCGGCCAAGTTCAAGCAGATCTGGCAGGCCTATTCCGATGACGTGATCTTCGCGCATCAGACCGACGATCTGTCCGACAGCCAGCCCACCAAGGGCAACATCTTGGGCGGCCTGACCACGATCGAGGAAAAGGCGCTGGGGAACTTGGAAAAGATCGGCAAGACATCCAGCTATATCGATGCGATGGGTCCGGCGGAAACGCCGTCCAAGGGTCCGGGTCTGTATTTCATGGACAGCTCCTCGGCGGCGGCGGAATGCGTCACGCTGATGGCGGCGGGCGGCTATGTCATCCACACCTTCCCGACCGGGCAGGGCAACGTGGTCGGCAACCCGATCGTTCCGGTCATCAAGATCTCGGGGAACCCGCGGACACTGCGCACCATGTCGGAACATATCGACGTGGATGTGACCGGCGTTCTGACCCGCGAACAGACCATCGACGAGGCTGGCGACGCGCTGATCGAGATGATCATCCGCACCGCGAATGGCCGTTCCACCGCGGCCGAGGCCCTGGGTCACCGCGAATTCTCGATGACCAAACTGTATCGCAGCGCCTGATCGCGCTGCGCACCGCCGGCCCTTTGAGGAGGGGGTCGGCGGTTCAACCATTCGCGACCGGGACCCGCGTTTCGGTCGCGCCATAATCTGCAATAAAACGGGGAGGAATGGACATGTTTGGAACAACGAAGCTTCGCTATTTCATCGCTGCCGCAGGCGCGGCGCTGACATTTTCGGGAACTGCCGCGATGGCGTATCCGGATGGGCCGGTGAATTATATCATCCCGTTCAATGCCGGTGGTGAAAGCGACATCACCGCACGATATCAGCAGCCATATTTCAAGGAACTGACCGGTCAGGACCTGATCGTGCAATACCTGCCCGGAGCCGGCGGCGCGCAGGCCTGGTCGGGGCTGAACAATCACAATGGCGATGGCATGACCATCATGGGAACCAACCTGCCCCATATCATCCTTCAGCCCATGTTGCAGGATCCCGGCTATCAGACCGACGATATCAGCAATGTCTACATGTTCCATTTCACGCCGGATGCCTTGCTTGTCCGCAAGGACAGCCCCTTTGAAACGGTGCAGGACGTGATTGACGCGGCCACCCAGAATCCGGGATCGGTCATTGCGGGCGGCACCGGGACGAACTCGGCCAACCATGTCGCCAATCAGGTCTTCATGAACGAAACCGGTGCCATGACCACCTATATCCCCTATAGCGGAACCGGCGCGACCGAGTCCGGCCTGCTGGGTGGCGAGGTTGATGTCCTGTGGGGATATACCACGGTTGCGGCGCGGCAGGCCGATGCGGTGCGCATGCTGGCCGTCGCAACCGAGGAACGTCACCCCCTGTTCCCCGATGTGCCCACCTTTGGCGAGTTGGGGATCAACATGGTTGGTGGTGCCTATCGTGGCATCGCGGTGCCCGCGTCCACGCCCGAGGAAACCAAACAAGAGTTGTCCGACCTGATCGGCCAGATCAACGCAGATCCCGAATTCCGCAAGCGCATGGAAGATGATGGCTATGCGCTGATTGACGTGCCTTATCAGGAAATCGAAGGTTTCATGGACGATCGCAAGGCGGCCTATCAGGCGGTGTCGGAACAATTGCAATCCCAGAACTGAGCCAAACAAGAGGCGGCGGGCCTCGGCCCACTGCCTCTTGATCTCGACGTTTTCAAACAGTGTGGGAGCAACTTCATGGCCGATCCGATCAGCATTCTGATGACCGCGCTCAGCCCGATCAATATCGGGCTTGCATTGCTTGGGGTTCTTGCCGGCACCGTGATTGGCGCCCTGCCGGGCCTGTCTGCCACAATGGCGATTGCCGTTCTGGTGCCGTTCACTTTCGTCATGGATCCGGCCTCGGGCCTGATCATGCTGGGGGCGATTTATACCGGCGCCATTTATGGTGGTGCGTTTGCCGCCATTCTGGTGAATACGCCTGGCACGCCTTCGGCCATCGCAACCACCTTTGACGGCTTTCCGATGGCCAAGCGCGGCGATGGCGATCTGGCCGTGACCTTGGCCACGATCGCCAGTGTCGTGGGTGGTCTGGTCGGTGCCATATTGCTGATGACCCTGTCGCCCAAGCTGGCGACACTGGCATTGGCGTTTCAATCGACCGAATATTTCTGGCTGGCGATCCTTGGCCTGACGCTGATCGCAACCTTGTCGCAAGGGAACGTGGTCAAGGGCATGATCGGGGGGATGTTCGGCTTGTTCCTGTCGATGATCGGCGTGGCCGTGATCGGCGGGGATGTGCGCTTTACCGGTGGAATGCCTTCGATGCTGGGTGGCATCGATATCGTCGCCGCACTGATCGGGCTGTATTGCATCCCGGTGCTGATCAACATGGTTGCCTCGGCCGGACAACATCTGGAACCCGCGCCGGCGCGGGGGTTCCGGTTCTTCGAGGCATTGGGCATCGCATTGCGTGATTGGGTGAACCTGCTGCGTTCGTCGGTGATCGGCACGCTTGTCGGTATTTTGCCGGGCGCGGGTGGTTCAATCGCCTCGTTGATTTCCTATGCAGAGGCGCGCCGTTCATCGCCCAACGCCGAGAATTTCGGCAAAGGCGAGCCTTCGGGCCTTCTTGCGACAGAAAGCGCGAACAACGCCACGGTTGGGGGTGGGTTCATCCCGACGCTGGTTCTTGGCATTCCCGGAACGCCGCCCGACGCGGTGATCATGGGTGCGCTGATGGTTCAGGGCATCCGCACCGGCCCCGCGCTGTTCCAGTCGGGCGACGGCACGGTCTATATTTTCATGCTGGGTCTGTTGGTGGCCACATTGCTGATGTTGCCGACGGGGCTGATCGTGGGCCGCTATGCCTTTCGCTTCATCGCCAATGTGCCCAAGGCCATGCTGGTGCCGTTGATTGCCTTTATGACCATCGTCGGCAGCTTTGCCATCCATGCCAATCCACATGACGTATTGGTGATGGTGGTCATGGGCCTGGTCGGCTGGGTCGCGGCGCGCGGCGGCTATGGGGCATCGCCGATCGTTCTGGGGCTGGTGCTGGGCCAGATCGCGGAACAAGGCTTTATGCGCGCCTGGATGATTGGCGGTGCGCGTGGTGATTTCATGGGGCAGCTTTTGCTGAACCGCCCGATCAGTTGGGGGATCGTGGCTCTGATTACCGTGACGCTTTGCCTGCCATTGCTGCGCCGCAAACGTTCAGAAGCACTTGGGACTGGTGGTCAGGCACAGGTCGCGCGGGCGCGCGCGGACATGCCGGGGCTGACCGGGGCCGTGCTGTTCCTGTTCCTGGGGCTGTGGATCCTGCTTCAGGCGCAAACGCTCAGCACCATGGCGGCGGCCTTTCCGCTGGCGGTTGGCGCGGCAATGGTGCTGTTGTCGGCGTTGCAGATGTTGCGGTCATGGCGCGGCGGCGGCGAGGCCGGACTTGAAGGCGCCAATGACGATGCAACGGGACGTGGACTGGTATTGGCGGTTACGATGCTGGGATGGGCTTTGATCTTTCCGCATCTCGGCATGTTCACGACCTCGCTGCTGGCAAGTGCGATCTTGACCATGACCGGACAGTTCGGCCGTCCCGGCCCGCGACGCTTGTTGGCCTATGGGGTGGGCATCCTGCTGATGGTCAGCGCGTTCTATCTGTTGATGGTGCGCGTGCTGAATATTCCGATGCCTGTCGGCATTCTTCCGTAATACCAAGTGAAAGGAATTCCATGTCACGTATCGTGATCACTGAATTCATGGATGAAAGCGCAGTTTCCCGATTGTCCGAAGCGGCGGCGACAACCTATCAGCCGGATCTGGTCGATCGACGTGCCGATCTGGTGGCCGCACTGGCCGGGGCCGAGGTGTTGGTGGTGCGCAATCGCACGCGGGTTGATGCAGAGCTGCTGGATGCGGGACAGGGATTGCGGGCTGTCGGACGGCTTGGGGTCGGGTTGGACAATATCGATCTTGATGCCTGCAAGGCGCGCGGCATCGAGGTCTGGCCGGCCACCGGAGCCAACGATCTGGCGGTCGCCGAATATGTCATCACCTCGGCCATGATGTTGTTGCGGGGCGCCTATCTTGCCTCGGCCTCGGTGGCGGCGGGCGAATGGCCCCGGCAAAGTTTGATCGGGCGCGAAATGTCGGGGCGCGTCATGGGGTTGCTTGGGTTTGGTGCCATTGCGCGGCAGGTTGCCGCGCGGGCCCGGGCGTTGGGCATGTCGGTGATCGCCCATGACCCCCATCTGCCGCAATCGGACCCGGCTTGGCAGGATGCACGCCCGGTGTCGCTGGACGAGTTGCTGTCGCAGTCCGACGTGCTGAGCTTGCATGTGCCGCTAACGGCGCAGACGCGCCACATTGTCGATGCAGCGGCGCTGTCGCGGATGCAGCAAGGGGCGGTGTTGATCAACGCGGCCCGCGGTGGGGTCGTTGACGAGGCCGCACTGGCCGTCGCGTTGAAGGAAGGCCGCGTTGCGGGCGCGGCCCTTGACGTCTTCGAGGTCGAGCCTCTGACAGCAGAAAGCGGCGCGCATTTCGGCGGCATCGGGAACGTGATCCTGACGCCCCATATTGCCGGCGTCACCGAAGAATCGAATGTGCGGGTCAGCAACCTGATCGCGGACAAGGTTCTCAATCACCTCAAGGAAAGGGTTTGATCATGCCACGTCTCAGTCTGCAACAGGCCCATGACCTTGCAACTGACGCCCTGATGCGTTGCAACACATCGCGCGCCAATGCCGAGGCGGTGGCGCGCGCCCTGATCGCCGCCGAGGCCGTCGGGCAGGCCGGCCACGGCCTGCGCCGGATGCCGTCCTATGCGGCGCAATCCCAAAGCGGCAAGGTCGATGGCCACGCCACGCCAACGCGCAGCGTCGGGCGACCCGGCGCG
The DNA here is from genome assembly GCF_028294535.1 of Paracoccus onchidii. GTDB lineage: Bacteria > Pseudomonadota > Alphaproteobacteria > Rhodobacterales > Rhodobacteraceae > Paracoccus > Paracoccus onchidii. The sequence goes on from NZ_JAQBIE010000008.1 coordinate 188,015, forward strand.
TTGCGGATCGATGCCGGGAACGGGTTTGCCTATCCCGCAATGGACATGGCCGTCGACTGGTTGGTCGAAGCGGCCGCCGCACAAGGTATCGCGATCGCCGGTATCACGCATTCTCATCATTGCGGCGTCGCTGGCGTGACCGTGGAGCGACTGGCCGATCATGGCCTGGTGGCGATGATGTTTGCCAACGCGCCCGCAGCCATGGCCCCTTGGGGCGGACGCCGGGCATTGTTCGGCACCGATCCGATCGCCTTTGCGGCGCCACGCCCGAATGGCAAGCCCGCCATCGTCGTCGATGTTTCCTTGTCCAAGGTCGCGCGCGGCAAGATCATGGCGGCCGATCAGCGTGGCGAGCAGATCCCCGAAGGCTGGGCGCTGGATGGGGATGGACGCGACACGACCGACCCAAAGGCGGCACTGGCGGGCACGATGATCCCGATGGGGGATGCCAAGGGAACCGCGCTGGCCTTGATGGTCGAGTTGCTGGCTGCGGGGCTGGTCGGTGCGAATTTCGGGCATGAAGCATCGTCCTTCTTTACCGGCGAGGGGGCAGCCCCGGGCGTCGGACAATTGATATTGGCGATCGATCCGGCCGCCTTTGCCTTTGGCGATGCGCCTGCGCCTGCGCTGGAACGCTTTGCCGATCTCGCTGCTGCGGTCGAAGGCGAGCAGGGCGCAAGATTGCCCGGTGCGCGCCGTGTCGGTCTGCGCGAGGCGGCGGTCAGGGACGGGATCGAGGTCGATGACGCGCTGCTGGATCAGATCAGGGCCCTTGGCGGCGTGGAAGCGGCAAGGACCTAACATGAGCACAGAACAACAGATGTCGGGCGGACGCGGCCTTCTTTCGCGTTGCGGCCTGCCGGACTATGGCGATCTTCGCCGCTATTTCCCCGGCATGGCTGTTTCGGTTCTGGTGGCGATGACCGCGCAGTTCCTGTCGGAACATTACGGCGCGCCGGCGATGCTGATGGCGCTGTTGCTAGGGCTGTCGCTGAACTTTCTGGCTGAAGAGGGGACCAGGACGCTGCCCGGCGTCGAATATTCGGCCAAGACAATTTTGCGTCTGGGTGTGGCCTTGCTGGGGGCACGGATCTCGGCGCAGATGTTGGCCGATCTGGGCGGCACCATGATTGCGCTGGTGATTGCGGGCGTTGCCGTGACCATTCTGTTTGCCCTGCTTGCGGCGCGGGTGTTCGGCCGTGGCTGGCGGTTGGCCTTGCTGACCGGGGGCTCTGTCGCGATTTGTGGTGCTTCGGCCGCCATGGCGATTGCCGCCGTGCTGCCCAAGACGGATAAATCCGAACGCAATCTGGCCTTTACCGTGCTTTCGGTCACGCTCTTGTCGACAATCGCGATGGTCGTGTATCCGCTACTGTCAGGTTTTTTCGGCTTTACACCGCTGGAGTCCGGGGTCTTTCTCGGGGGCACGATCCATGATGTCGCGCAGGTCGTCGGGGCGGGTTTTTCGGTCAGCCCCGAGGTTGGTGAAACCGCGACGCTGGTCAAGCTGATCCGTGTGTCGATGCTGGCGCCGGTGGTGTTGATCTTTTCTCTGTCGATCCGTGCAAGCGGTCTGGAAGATCAGGTCGTGAACGGCAAGCGCCCGCCATTGCTGCCGGGGTTTGTGCTGGGCTTTCTGTTGCTGGCGGTGCTCAACTCGGTCGGGTTGATCCCCGGCGCGGTCGCGCATCTGGCCGAAGCACTTAGCCGATGGGCCTTGCTTGTGGCGATTGCGGCAGTGGGGATCAAGACATCGCTGGTGCGGATGCTGGAGGTCGGGGGATCGGCGATTGCATTGATCGTCGCGGAAACTGTCCTGCTTGCGGCGTTTATCGTCGCGGGGGTCCATATGATCAGCTAGGCCACGAAACACTGTCTCTCTGACCGGTGCCGCCGGTCAGGGCGACGGTTGGCCGGTCATGATCCCGCCCAGTTTCAGGGTGATGCGGCGCGCGGTTTCCCGAAGTGCGGGGGCCCATCCGGTCAAGGTGGCGCGCGGAACACGAAACACGGGCGCAGAAATACTGACAGCCGCCATGACGCGGCCTTTCGCGCCATAGATGGGTGCCGCGATGCAATGGATTTCCGGCTGATGTTCACATCCGTCGATCGCGAAGCCCCGCTCTCTGATCGTGGCAAGCTCGGCTTGCAGTGTTGTCAGATCGCATATGGTTTTTTCCGTGCTGCGCGTCAGCGTCAGGCGTGGCAGAAGTTCGGTCAGAACCTCGGGGTCGCTGAAGGCCAGCAGGGTCTTGCCCAGCCCGGTGCAATGCAGCGGTGCCTGATTTCCAAGCTGGGAAATCATCTGCAACGTCTGTTGGCTTTGAATGCGATCGACATAGACAAGCTGGGTATCGTCACGCTGCCCGACCAGAACGTTTTCCTGAACCTGCTTGCTGAGATCTTCGATTTCGGGACGCACGGCGTCGCGGATTTCCAGCCCGTGAACTGCCTTCAGAGACAGGCCCGAAAGTCGCAGGCCAAGGCGGTATCCACTGTCTTCCTGGCGAAATTCCAGCAGACGTTCTTCGGTCAGCGCCGCCAGCGTCCGGTGCAAAGAGCTTTTGGGTAACCGCAATTCCTTCATCAATGTCGAAAAGGATGGTGGTGTGCGATGGCGCGAGACTTCTTCCAACACAAGGATCGCCCGGCTGAGGGGGGTGGTGCTATCTGCTCCGCGCTTTGGCATCGGATGGTTCCTTTCGTACGTGTCACGAGCGGGCGTGTCACGAGCGGGTTGACTTGAATATGTCCCATGGGTAGCGTGTCATTAAAAGGAACTCAAGTTCCGCAATAAGGAACTAAATGGGTTGCAGGAGGATAGACCCATCAAAGGTTCCCGACTTCAAATCGTTTTCTGGGGAGGAAAAACATGACCAAGACAATCCTAAGCATGGCCAAGGCGACGACGGCTGTTTGCGCATTGGTATTCGCCGCCGGCAGCGCCTTGGCGCAGGAATACCCGGATCGGCCAATCAGCATGGTTGTGCCTTGGGCGGCTGGCGGCGGAACCGATGTCGTGGCCCGCATCGTCGCCGCGGGGCTGGAGGAACAGCTTGATGCGACCGTGAATGTCGTGAACCGCACGGGTGGGGGCGGTGTGGTCGGGCATTCGGCCATCGCGGATGCCAAGCCCGACGGGTATACGATCGGATTCATCACCGCCGAAATCAACATGATGCACCATCTGGGGATGACGGATCTGGATCACGGATCTTACAAGCTGATCGCGATGATCAATGGCGAACCTGCCGGCGTTCATGTGCGTGCAGATTCCGAATACCAGAACATGCAGGAACTGCTGGATGCGATTGCTGCCGGCGACGAGCGTATGACCTCTTCCGGGACAGCTGCGGGCGGGGTCTATCACCTTGCGTTGGGTGGTATGCTGATGGAGGCCGGACTTGCCCCTGATGCCGTGATCTGGGTTCCCAGTCAGGGCGCAGCGCCCGCGTTGCAGGAACTGGTTGCAGACGCGACCGATTTCGTCATGACCCAGCTGCCCGAAGCGCAATCCATCGTTGATGCGGGACAGGCGCGGACCCTGGCGGTGATGGCATCTGAACGGCTGCCGGGGTTCGAGGATGTTCCGACCCTTCAGGAAGCGACGGGCCTTGATTTTACCATGTCGGGTATGCGTGCGCTGGCGGTCCCGGCCGACACACCCGATGACATCGTTGCACAGCTGACGGAAGCGGCGGCGACCCTGGTGGAAAGTGACAGTTTCCGCGAGCGGATGGAGCAGGGCGGCTACGGAATCCATTATCTGAATGGGCAGGATCTGACCGCGCTTCTGGATACGCGCGACGCGCAGATGGGCGAGATTATCCAGGCCCTTGGTCTGTCACGTTGATCTTGTTCGGGCAGTCCGGCGCGGCAATGGGGACGATGTGCCATGCAAATTTCTGACAGGTTGGTTGGCGCGATTTTCGTTGCCTTCGGGATCTGGATGTTCATCGCAGCCGCAGAATTTCCGGCGGCGCCGGGCATGACCTTCGGTGCGGGGTTGTTTCCCCGCATTCTGGCCGTGGGTTTTGTGGCCTGCGGTCTGGTGTTGATCATTCAACAGGTTCTGTCCGCACAGCCTGAACCTTGGTATCACCGGCCGGAATGGGCGCGGGATATGGCGGGTGTGCTGCGCTTTGTCATGGTTCCGCTTGGGATCCTTTTCTACATCTTTCTGGCCCCAAGACTGGGGATGATCCTTGCAGCGGCGCTGATCCTGGCGGTGATCTTTCGCGTCCTGAAGGTGCGATCGACAGTCGGCCTGCCTGTCGCGCTGTTGGCCCCCGTCGTGATCTATTTGCTGTTCTCTAAATTCCTCCTGGTCCCGTTGCCGCGGGGATTGCTTGACGGAGTTTTGTTCTGATGACCTTCGATATCCTGCTTGCGGCGATAGAGCTGGTCTTTGCCCCCAAGGTTCTGGCGATCATCCTGGCGGCCTCGGTTTTCGGGCTGTTCGTGGGGGCCATTCCGGGCCTGACGGCCACGATGGCCGCGGCCCTGATGGTGCCGCTGACGTTTTTCATGGACCCTGTTCCGGCGGTGTCGGCGATTGTGGCCGCAACGGCGATGGCAATTTTTGCCGGTGACATACCGGGCGCGATGTTGCGGATTCCGGGGACACCTGCCTCGGCCGCCTATGTTGAAGATTCCTATGCGATGACCCGCAAGGGACAGTTGCGCGCGGTGCTGGGGCTGAATCTGATTTGTTCGGCGCTGGGGGGTGTGATCGGCAGCATCATCTTGATGGTGGCGGCCCCGGCCTTGGCCAAGATTGCCATGCGCTTCAGTTCGGACGAATATTTCTGGCTGGCCCTTTTGGGGCTGAGCTGCGCGGTCTTCATCGCGGCAAGCAATCCGGTCAAGGGCGTGCTGTCATTGTTGATCGGCCTGTCGATCGCGATGATTGGGTTCGATCCATCGGCCGGCTTTCCGCGATTTTCCTTTGGCATTACCGAATTGACCGGCGGCGTCGATTTCGTGCCTGCGATGATCGGCATGTTCGCGATTCCCGAGGTGATCCGCAACATCGTCAATATTCATCAGGTCAAACCGGTCCAGCAGCGGGTCAGCCATGTCTTTGCGGGGCTTCGCGAACGCTTGGCGCATCGCTGGTGGAACATTCTGCGCAGTTCGGGGCTGGGGACATTGATCGGTGCCTTGCCGGGGGCCGGGGCGGATATTGCCGCCTGGGTCTGTTACGCCGTCAGTAAAAAGCTATCGCGCGAGCCCGAGAAATACGGCACCGGTCATGACGAAGGGATCATCGATGCCACCGCGTCCAATAACGCGGCGGTCAGTGGATCCTGGGTTCCGGCATTGGTGTTTGGTATTCCAGGTGGCGCGGTCACGGCGATCGCGGTTGGCATCATGTATATGAAAGGCCTCAATCCGGGGCCGCGGATCTTCACGGAAACGCCTGAAATCATCTATGCGGTGTTGATAGCCTTCCTGATCGCCAACCTGATCATGGTCCCGCTGGGGTATGTAGCGATCCGCATGGCGGGCCTGATCATCGGTGTGCCGCGCGCGGTGTTGATGCCCATCATCATGATTTTTTGCATGGTCGGTGCGTTTTCAATCACCAATAGCGGTTTTGCCATTGTCATCGTTCTGGTGCTTGGCCTGCTGGCCTATGGGATGGAGGAAAACGGGATTCCGTTGGCCCCCGCGATCCTCGGGATCGTTCTTGGGCCATTGGTGGAGCGGAACTTCGTGATGTCGATGACCAAATCTGGTGGCGATCTGCTGAGTCTGTTTGATCGCCCTATTGCCGCCGTCTTGGGGGTTGCGACCTTGGCCATGTGGCTGATGCCGGCGCTGCTGGCCATGCTGCGCAGCTTTCGGAACGGGCGCGCCTAGGCCCAAACAGAAGATTTTCGGACAACAGGAAGAACTGGCATGAAGATTCAAACCAATCGTTTCAAAGAGGCGCTGACACAAGGCAATCCGGTGATCGGATCATGGATCATGACCGGCAGTGCGAATGCGGCCGAGGCCATGTCCTGGGCGGGGCTGGATTTCATTATCGTCGACATGGAGCACACCGATGCCTCGATTGCCGACATTGTGGCCATGATGCGCGCCATTGCGGAATCCGGAACCGAGGTGATCGTCCGGCCTCCAAATTCCGATCCGATCCTGATCCGGCGCCTGTTGGATGCAGGCGCGCGCAGCTTGATGATCCCGTTCGTTGAAACGTCCGAGCAAGCCAAAAGTATCGTTGCCGCCTGCCGGTTTCCGCCGCGCGGAAATCGTGGTTTCGCGTTGATGCATCGTGGCAGCCGGTATGCGCAGACCGATGATTATGTGAACGCGGTCGAAGAAAATATCTGTGTCATCGCCCAGATCGAGACAGCTGCCGGGATAGACAACACCGACGCAATCGCGGGGGTCGACGGTATTGACGCACTGTTTTACGGGCCGGGTGATCTGTCATGCGTGGTGGGGCGGTTGGGCGACACGACGGGGCCGGCGGTGCGCGGGCTGATCGAACAACAGGCCGATCGATGCCGCCAGCTGGGTATCGCGTCAGGCACATTGGTGCCCGATCTGGATTCCATCGACTGGGCGCGGCGGGTCGGTTTCGATTTCATAAGCGTTTCAAATGATTACGGCATGATCGTGCGGATGTCCAAGGACATTGCCGCCCATATGAAGCGCCAGCTGGACATTGCCGCCAGCTGAAAATGCCGCCGCCCTCGATCCTGACTGTTCCAATATGAAATGAAAGCCTGACAGATGAATCTGAATGACCCGAGCCTGCTGTGTTCCAATGCCTATGTGAATGGCAAGTGGATCGCCGCCCAAGAGAATGGCATTGATGTCAGCAATCCGGCAGATGGCGCGATCATCGCCGCCGTGCCGTCCTTGCCTCAGGAAGAAATCGAAGCTGCGATTGCGGCGGCCAAGGCCGCACGGGCCGATTGGGCCGCACGGCCGGCCAAGCAGCGCGCTGCGTTGTTGCGGAAATGGCATGACCTGATCATCGAAAACGCCGATGATCTGGCTCAGATCCTGACCGCGGAACAGGGCAAACCCCTGGCCGAGGCCAAAGGCGAAATCCTGTCGAACGCAGCCTATCTGGAGTGGTTCGCCGAAGAAGCCAAGCGCGTTTATGGCGAAGTTATACCGACACCGTCTTCCGATCGCCGGGTCATCGTGATCAAGCAGCCGATCGGCGTTTGCGCGGCGATCACGCCTTGGAACTTTCCCAATGGCATGATTACGCGAAAGGCCGGACCTGCACTTGCCGCAGGATGTCCGATTATCGTGAAACCCGCATCCCAGACCCCGCTTTCGGCGCTGGCGCTGGCGGTTCTGGCCAGGCGGGCAGGGTTGCCAGCGGGTGTATTCCAAGTTGTGACCGGCAAGGCCAGCATGGTCGGAACCGTGTTCTGCAAAAGCCCCGATATTGCCAAGATCAGCTTTACCGGCTCGACCGAAGTCGGGCGCTGGCTGATCCGCGAAAGCGCCGACGACATCAAGAAACTGTCACTCGAATTGGGCGGCAATGCCCCATTCCTGGTGTTCGAGGATGCCGATCTGGACGCTGCGGTCGAAGGTGCCATGATCGCCAAGTTCCGCAACTCGGGGCAAACCTGTGTTTGTGCGAACCGCATCTATGTGCATGAAAGTCTGGCCGAAGAATTCGCGAACCGGCTGGCAAAGGCCGCGGGGAACCTTGCGATAGGGCAGGGAACCGAAGCTGGGGTTGAACAGGGGCCGTTGATCGATATGGCCGCAGTCGACAAGATCGAAGCACATATCGCCGATGCTTGCGATCGTGGTGCCCGCGTGCTGACCGGAGGCCAGCGCCATGCATTGGGCGGCAGCTGGTTCGAGCCGACGGTGATGGTCGATGTCAGCCCGCAATCGCGTGTCGCACGGGAAGAAACATTTGCCCCCCTGGCCCCGGTTATTGCCTTCAAGACCGAGGACGAGGCGATTGCATTGGCCAATGACAGTGAATTCGGCCTGGCCGCATATTTCTATAGTCGCGATCTGGCGCGTGTTTTCCGCGTGGCCGAAGCGTTGGAGACGGGTATGGTGGGGATCAATACCGGTTTGATCGCAAATGAAGCCGCGCCGTTCGGCGGGATCAAGCAGTCAGGGTTGGGTCGGGAAGGTTCGCGACACGGTATCGAAGACTATGTCGAGATGAAATATCTCTGCATTGCGGGAATGTAGGGTCGACAACCCGAAGCGACGCAGCATCAGAAATGGGCTGCGTCGCTCTATTTTCAGGCGTTTACTGGAACGTGCCGGGCATCAGCGTTCGCGGCAGCCAAAGCGCGACCTCGGGGAACAGGATGATCAGCAGCAGGATCAGCAGCATAGGCAGCAGGATGATCACCACGTCACGCATGACATGAACAACATTCATGCCGCCTATGGCCGCCGAAATCAGCAGGCATAACCCATAGGGCGGGGTCACAAGCCCGAATGCCAACGAGATGATGCCGATAATCGCAAAGACCACCGGATGAATATCTGCCGCATCCGCCACAGGCAAAAGAACGGTGCCCAGAATGATGATGGTGGGGATGGCATCGATGAACAGCCCGAAGAACAGGAACAATCCGGCGATGACCAGGGCGGTGCCAAAGCTGCCGACCTCCAGCGATGTCATGAAGCCGACGATCAGCCGCGGCACCTCGAAAAAGGCCAGCATCCAGCCGAAGGCCGATGCGGTGCCAATTGCAAACAGGGAGATCGCGGCAAACCGGCCGGTATCGTAAAAGATGTGACCCAGATCACGCAATGTCACGGTGCGATAGACAAACATCCCCAAGATCAAGGCATATGCCGCAGCAATGATTGCGCTTTCGGTTGGGGTGACGATGCCGCCCACGATGCCGCCGACCACCAGAACCGGTGTCAGCATGGCCAGGAACGACCCACGAAGTGCCTGCCAGAAGGCCGTCAGGTTCGGGCGTCCTTCGGTCGGATAGTCATAGATTTTTGCATAGCAATAGACGGTGGTCATCAGCGCCAACCCGATCATCAATCCCGGAACCGCTCCGGCCAGGAACAGGGCACCGACCGAGACCTGCATGACCCCGCCCCACACGACCATGAGGATGCTGGGGGGGATAATGACCCCCATCACAGATGAACAGGCCGTGATGGCGATCGCGAAACGGCGATCATAGCCTTCCTTGACCATTGCGGGGATCAGGATCTTGCCACAACCGGCCGCATCGGCCGTCGATGACCCCGATATTCCGGCAAACAGCATCGAGACAGCCACGTTGACATGCCCAAGGCCGCCGGGCAGCCAACCGGTCAATACGCGCGCAAGCTGAATCAGGCGATCAGTGATCTTGCCCGAATTCATCAGGTTCGCGGCCAGCAGAAAGAACGGAACAGCCAGTAGGATAAACGAGTTATAGGACTGGAACATCCGGTCCAGCACGATGAATGGTGTCAGGCGCAGATCCATGACCACCAGCGGCATGGTTGCAATGCCTAGGGCAAAGGCCACCGGCACACGGATCAGGACCAGCAGGATGAAACCGCCAACCAGTATGGCGCAGGCAAGTCCGGTCGAGACAATCATGATGCCACCTTCGAATTTTCGCGGTAATCGCGGATCACGCCGCCCAATCGGACAAGCGCAAAGATCGCCCAGATTGCCCCGGCCAGGGGAACCGAAGCAAATGTCACCAGCTTGTTGACGCGCATCATGGTCGATTGCTGCATTGCACCGAATTTTGCGTATTCAATACCATACCAAGCAAAGACCAGCGCGAATGCGGCGACCAGCACAAGCACGATACCTTTTTGCAGCAGCACCCCCAGCGGACTGAGCGCGTCAGGTGTCACCTGCACATCGAAATGCGTGCCATCCCACACCGCGATCATCGAGCCGATCATCACGATCCATACGAAGATGAAAGTCGCCAGTTCTTCGGTCCACAGATAGACGGGAATGATGCCGGAATAGCGCGCGATCACCTGCATGCCGACGGGGATTGCCAGGGCCGCAACAAGCAGCCCCAGGGTGACCCTCAGCCCGTTGCAGAATATGTCGATCACCTTTTCCATTCTTTTTTGCCTTGTTTGGGATCTGACCTTCCACCGATCGGGGCATCCCTTGCCCGACATGTGATGTCGAACGGGTCGGGATGCCCCGCGGTGGTGGGGTTTACTTGGCGCGGATCGAGGTCAGCAGCTCGGTCGCATCAAGGCTTGCAGCGTATTCATCCTGGACTGGCGCCACCATTTCCAGCAACTGGTCGCGATTGGCGAATTCATGCACGGTCAGTTGACCCGCATCGACCATTTCCTGCAGCTTTTCACCATCCTCACGCGATTCCAGCTCGCGGCCGAATGCCCCGGCTTCGGCACCTGCCTTCAGCACGGCGGCTTGCAGGTCTTCGGGCAGCTTGCGGAAGGATTTTCCGCTCATGACGATGGGGCGCACCGTGATGGCGTGCTTGGTCAGCGTCACATGGGGCGCGACCTCATAGAACTTGAGGTTCTGGATACTTGCGGCCTCGTTCTCGAAGCCGGCGATCACACCTGTCTGGATGGCGTTATAGACTTCGTTATAGGCGATCGCCGATGGCGCCGCCGTCAAGGCCGAGAAGATCTGTGCCTGGATCGGTGCCCCCATGACGCGCATCTTGAACCCGCCAAGCTCGTCCAGATTTTCGATGGGTTCCTTGGAGATCACATTGCGCACGCCGCCACCGGTATAGCCGATGACCATGATATCGGCCTTTTCCAGAAGCTCCTGTTCCAGCGGCGCCAGAACGTCGCTGGACAAGGTGGCTTCCCAATGGGCCTGATCGCGGAACAGGAACGGCATATCCATCAGCGGGATCGAAGGCGCGAATGTGGCCATGTTGGAAGGCGCCATGATCGTATAGTCGATGGCAACGCCTTGCTGCAGGAAGGTGACGTAATCGGCTTCGACGCCCAGCTCACCGTTCAAGCGCAGGTCGAAGGCAACGTCACCGTCGTAATTTTCGTCGACCAGTTCCGCGAATTTCTGCATCGTCTTGGTAAAGGCATGTTCTTCGTCAAACATGCTGGCCCCGCGCAATGTCACATCCTGCGCGGATACGGCGCTGGTGCCTGCCATGAACACCCCGACCAGAGTCGCGACGCGGGTAAGGGTTTTGGCTGAGTTGAAGATCGTCATATGTTCCTCCCTGAAACATTGTCCTGCCGTGATGGGTGATGCGTGCAGGTCGTGATGGGGGCAGGGTGCCTGATGTCCGTTATGGATCGTTTCCGGCACCTGCTGCCGCCCGAATATTTGCCGTGCCGTCATTCAGGGCGCGGCGGCCGCAAGGCGTCTGCTCCTCTGCGTGCCCTGCGTGGTCGGGGTCAGCTGAACAGCACCCCTCCGTTGATGTCGACATTGGTTCCGGTCATGAATGCCGAGTCATCGGTTGCAAGGAATGTCACCAGATTGGCGACATCTTCTGGGCGACCTTGCCGTTTGACCGGGGCCGCGGCTTCAAAGCCCTTTCTGGCCTCGTCCTTGGTGTGGATGTTGTGAAAATCGGTGTCGATCATGCCGGGGCACAGCGCGTTGACCCGAATTTCCGGTCCCAGCTCTTTTGCCAAACCGCGGGTCATGGTCATGACAGCCCCCTTCGAGGCTGCATAGGCAACCGACCCATGCCCGCCCCCGTCGCGCCCGGCCTGGCTGGCCAGATTGACGATCGCCCCGCGTTTCATATGCGCCAGCACGGCCTGGGTCATCATGAAGACGCTGGTCAGGTTCAGGTCCATGACCGCCTGCCAATGCGCAAGGGGCATTTCCGGGATCGTCTTGCGCGCGATCATGCCGCCAGAATTGTTGACCAGAACATCGATGCTTCCAAAGCGTTCCGTGGTCGCAGCAACCAGCGCGTCGACACCTGCCTGTGTGCTGAGATCTGCCTGCACGGCGATTGCGTTGCCGCCCGCCCCGGTGATTTCGGCCACGGCAGAATCCGCACCATCGCTGCTGGCAAAGTAGCTGATGACGACATTCGCGCCCTCTTGAGCCAGTTGGATGGCACAGGCGCGTCCGATATCTCGGCCACCGCCGGTCACGATGGCTGTCTTGCCGCCCAGTTTCATATGACTTTCCTTTTCCTCTGCTTCGGAAACATCGCTGTCCGAATCACTCCCGTTCAAACTGGTATACTAGTCTATAAACTGGAATACTAGTCTTTGTTGGTGCAGATGTGCTAGAAGGTCATTCAACGGTTCGATCGCTGGAAATCCTGCGACTGAACGTCTAACAAGTCGCGACACCAAGGATTGGCGGGATGGAGCAGCTGAAGCTGAGTGGAGAAAGACGAACCAGCGTGGATGAGATCTTTGATTTCCTCCATGAAGAAATCGTCTCTTTGCGATTGCGCCCCGGTGACAAGATCTCCGAGGCCGAGATCGCGGCAAGGTTTGGTGTTTCGCGCCAGCCGGTGCGCGATGCTTTCAGTCGATTGGCCAATATCGATCTGCTGCTGATCCGCCCGCAGCGCGCCACCGAGGTAAAGCGATTTTCCGCGCAGGCAATCGAGAAGTCCCGCTTTGTGCGCGCCGCCGTCGAGGCCGAGGTGCTTCGCCGCGCCGCCGTAAACTGTGATTCAGGCTGGCGTGCGCGCCTGGATGCCGCGCTGGACGCCCAACGCGCGGCCATGGAGGCGGGCGATTTCGACGCGTTTGGCAAGCTGGACTACGCGTTTCACCAAACGCTGTGCCAGATAGCGGGCACCGAATTCGCCTTTGATGTGATTTCGTCAGAAAAGGCCAAGGTCGATCGGCTGTGCGTTCTTGGATTGTCCAAGGAAAATCGCATGCCGGATTTGCTGCAGGATCATCATGACATCGCCCACGCGGTGCAGCGGGGCGACGCAGAGGGGGCCGTGGCCGCCGCCATGCATCATCTGTCGCGACTGGATTCGACGATTGCTGAAATCTCGGCATCCAATGCCGGCTATTTCGATCCCGAACCGGGATAACACGGCAAGCTGTTCGCAGGCCGTTACCAGGCTGCCGTTTTGCCAAAGGCGCAGATATCGGACAGTTCGTCGAAACTTGCCGGGCCGGCGCCCATGACAGGGGCAGGGTGGGTGAAGGCCGCGCCGGTCGGGAATGGCAGCACTTTTCCCCCCGCTTCCAGGATCAGCGCATAGGCAGCCATACAGTCCCAGGCGCACATTCGAGGTTCCACATATCCCACCAGCCGACCTGCGGCGACCCAGGCCAGCATCAGTGCACCCGACCCGTAACGGGTCCATGCCGAGCCGGCCTTCATCAGGTCGGACAGCATTTTCCCGACCCTTTCGGGATCAACCCGGTCATTCGCGCCGATACCCAGCAAGCCGGATCGAAGATCACCTGTCAGCACCCCCAAGGGTCTGCCGTTCAACGTAGCGCCTTGGCCGCGCGCACCCGCGAATACCTCGTCCAGAACCGGGGCCACGATCACCCCCAGCGCCGGACCGTCCGCGTCATGCCCGCCGATTGAAACACACCAACCCGGCAAGCCGTTCAGATAAGGTGCGGTACCATCGATCGGGTCGATGACCCAGGTAAATCCCGATGAGCCCTGTTCGTGGCCATGTTCCTCGCCCAGTTGGGCATCTTCGGGGAATGCGCGCGCAAGTGCCTCGCGGATCAGTGTTTCAACATTGCGATCCGCCTCGGACACAAGGTCGGTGACATGGCGTTTGGTTTCGATTTCCAGCGCGTCACGCCGGTGGAAATATTCCAATGCCAACGCCGCCGCATCGCGCGCGATCTGTTCGGCGACCTGCAATCGTGTGCCCAAGTCCATCATTGTGCCTCCGGGATCAATGCCAGTCCCCGAGGGCGCAATTCCAGCGTGACCGGGGCACCAACGGGCAGGGGGCTGTCACTTTCGTCGTCGACAACGAAAATTCGTCCGAGTGCCCCGTCTATTTCATATTCCACGTGATCACCCAGATAGGCCGATGATGCGACCGTTCCCGTGACACCGGGACCGTCGTTGCGCACACGTGCAGCGTTTGACCGCATGGCAAGCCGCGCCGGTCCTTCGCCCAGACCCCGAGCGGGAAGAGTGATAACCGAGCCGCCTATATCGACGCGCGCTTCGGCGCCGCCGACCGACAGGATGCGTCCGCTGATGATGTTTGCCTCGCCGATGAAATCGGCAATGAATTCCGATTCCGGCGCTTCATACAGGTCGCGTGGCGATCCCATTTGCGCGACGACACCATCTTTCATTACCACGATGCGGTCGGAAACGGCCAGCGCCTCTTCCTGATCATGCGTCACGTAAACGGCGGTGAACCCCAGCCGTTGCTGCAGGTCGCGGATTTCCGTGCGCACCTTGCGACGCAGGCGTGCATCCAGATTCGAAAGTGGCTCATCCAGCAACAGAACCTGGGGTTCCAGAACCAGCGCACGTGCTACGGCCACGCGCTGCTGCTGACCGCCGGACAGTTCGGCAGGCAGGCGCTCTGCCAGACCGTCCAGTCCGACAAGCGACAATGTCTTTTCCGCCCGTTCACGTGCCGGGCCGGGTTTGAGGCCGCTGGCCTCAAGACCATAGGCAACGTTCTGTATCACGCTCATATGCGGAAACAGCGCATAGCTTTGAAACACCATGGCGACGTCGCGCCGGTCGGCGGGCAGACGTGTCACGTCCTGACCACCCAGCAGAATTTGCCCCTGTGTCGGACTTTCCAGCCCGGCCAGCATGCGCAATGTGGTGGTTTTCCCGCATCCCGATGGCCCAAGCAATGTCACCAGTTCACCGGGTTGAATTGTCATTGACAGATCAGGAATCGCGGTGAACTGGCCAAAGCGTTTCTGAACGTTGCGGAACTCGACCGCGCCTCTGGTTTGGGTCATGCGTTGACCTCCTGTGTTGCGGCTTCAGCCCGGGTTTTCTGTTTCAGTTCGCGACGTCCGATCCTGCGTTCGCCCACAAGCAGCTGAAAGCCGCCGATCACGGTGATCATCACCAGGATCAAAACCGAGGAATAGGCGATTGCTATGCCGTATTCGCCGTTCTCGACAAGTCCGACAATATAGGCCGTCGCCATGTTGTATTTCGCGCTGACCAGAAAAATCACCGCGCTGATCGACGTGATCGCGCGAACAAAGCTATAGACCAGCGCAGCCAGGATCGCGGGGCGCATCAAGGGCAAGATGATCTTGCGCATTGTGCGCCCCGATCCCGCGCCCAGCATCAACGAGGCTTCGTCCAGTGACCCGTCCAGCTGGGCCATGGCAGCCACACCCCCACGCACCCCGACAGGCATGTTGCGGAAAACGAAACAGGCGATCAGGATCGCGGCGGTGCCCGTCATCTGCAAGGGCGGAAGGTTGAACGCGATGATATAGCTGATCCCGATCACCGTTCCGGGGATTGCAAAACTCATCATCAGCGCGAATTCAAAGACCCCGCGTCCCGGGAAGCGTTGGCGCACGATCAGCCATGCGGTCAAAAGCCCGACGGCGGCTGTCAACGGTGCGGCCCCCAGCGCGATTCCCATCGTGGTCCAGAAACTGTCCCACGCCACGCCGGTCCAGTGCCAGCCATCTGTGATCGAAACGCCAAAAGCCCGAACATAGTGGTCAAAGGTCAGCGAATGATCCAGCCCCCAGACTTTCACAAAGCCACCGAACAGGATCATGGCGTAGACCGTGATGGTAAAGGCTGCCCAGGCCGTTGCGATGGTTATGACCGGCCATGCAACGCGGCGCGGCAACAACGCGTGGCGACCGCCATCCCCTTTGCCGGTGACGGTGGCATAGTTCTTGCCCGACAACCAGAAACGTTGCGCCAGAAACGCCGAAAGGGTGAAGAACAGCAATACACAGGCCAGGACGGTCGCCCGGGCCGGGTCGTTCTGAGCACCGACGACGGCGAAGAAGATTTCGGTCGACAAGACACCTCCGGACCCCCCAAGCACCAGAGGATTGCCGAAATCCGCCATGGATTCGATGAATCCGATCAGAAATGCATTGGCCAGTCCCGGCGCCATCAGGGGCAGTGAAACCTTGCGGAACGTGCGCCAGCGATCGGAACGCAAGGTTTGCGAGGCCTCTTCCATCGACGGTGACACGCCCTCGACGACGCCAATCAGCACCAGGAACGATATCGGCGTGAAGGACAGCATTTGTGCCAACCAGATACCGGTCAGGCCATATAGCCAACGGCCCAGTTCATAGCCCGTGGCCATTTCTATCCATTGCGTCACCGTGCCCGCGCGCCCCAGAAGCATCGTGAGGGCAAGGCCCACAACAAAAGGCGGCGTAATGATCGGCAGGACGGTCAGAAGGCGCAGCGACTTCTTGAAGCGAAATCGGGTGCGGGTCACGACCAGCGCGAATACCAGACCAAGCACGGTCGTGCCGGTGGCTGTGCAAAGCGCCAGAAAGAACGTGCGCCACGCCACGCCGCAGTTCCCGCCCACAAGGCAGGCCAGTGACCAGATCTTGGGATCAAAGATGTTATTGCGCACCCCGACGGTCGTGAAAGAGCCGTCAAAGTCCTGAAACGCGCCCGCAAACATCGATATCAAAGGATAAAACACAAAGACCGCGACCAGCAGCACCAGCAACGTGATCGCGCCCAGCACAAAGGCATCCCCTTTCAGCGCCCCCCGTTCAGCAGCGCCAAAGGCAATCAGCAGGGAAAAAACGACACCCAGCACGATTGCACCTGCGCCGAATGCCTGTTGTCCCTCGATGTTCCCGAAGGCGGCTGTCAACACCCCCCAGTTCCAGCCGCGCAGGCCAATCGACAGGCTTTCGATCATCAGCCACAGCAGGCCGGCCACACCGACGGCAATCAAATGTGAACCGCGCGCGCCGGGACGCCGGCCAAAACGCAACCAGAACGCAGCCAACATAAGCACCAGCACGGGCCAAAGCTGCCAGCGGCCGTCAAGGGCCTGAAACAGGCCGGGCCAATGCTTGGCCGTCTGGGCATAACTTTCCAGCCACTCAAAGCTGAAAAAACCTTGCCGCACGCGATACCAAGGCAGTGCAATCAGTGCGAAAAGACCGGCCGCCAGGACCAGATCCAACCTGCGGTTATCTGTGTTCATGAAGATGCCTGAAAATTTCAAGGGATCGCGCGCCCCATGTGGCGCGCGATCTGGTCGACGAGGTCAGGTCATTGCAAAGGCAGGCTGCCGACCTCTTCGTCCCAGCGTGCCAGCAATTCCTTGCGGCGTTCGGCGCTGCCATATTGCGCAAAGTCATAGTCGATCAGTTTCAGCGCAGTCAGGTCCGGCGCTTCTTTCGGAGGCGTGGCCGCGGCATTGGACGGGATCTGGTATGATCCGGCGTCAGGCATCATGTTCTGCACCTCGGGCGTCAAAACCCAATCGTAGAAGATCTTGGCTTCTTCCTCATTCTGGGCGCCGTCGATCAAGGACATCGAGCCAATTTCATATCCCGTTCCTTCACAGGGTGAGCCGACTTCGATCGGAAATCCTTCGACTGCCTGAGCGACCGCATCGTGTTGGAACACGATGCCCAGACCGGTTTCGCCTCGCGCAGCGGCCTTTACCGGGGCAGACCCCGACTTGGTATACTGAGAGACGTTTGCATGCATCTTCTTCAGATAGTCGAACGCCTCGTCTTCACCCATGATCTGCACCAGCGTGGCGAGGGTGGTATAGGCAGTTCCCGATGAATTCGGGTCGGCAATCTGGATTTCGCCCTTCAAGGCCGGATCAAGCAGATCGGCCCAACATTGCGGTGCCTCGATCCCCTTGTCGGCAAAAATTTCCGTGTTGAAGCCCCATCCAAGCGCACCTGAATAAACCCCGACCGTGTGATAGTCCGACGTTTCCGCCTGTCCGCGCGCCCAGTCTTGCAATTCGTCCAGCATCGGTGATTTGTACTGCGTAGACAATCCATCATGGGCCGCCTGAAGATGCGGGTCGCCAGTTCCGCCCCACCACAGATCGGTCTGCGGGTTGCGCGCCTCGGCGCGCACCTTCGCGTATGCCTCGCCCGAACTCAGGCGAACCATATTTACATCGATCTCGGGGTGGCTGGTTTCGAATTCGCTGACCAGCTTTTCGCAAATCACAACATCTGCGGAACAGATCAGGTTCAGCTCTGCGGCCATCGCGCCGGCGGGAAATGCGGCGGCGCTGCCCAGCAGCAAGTATTCTAGTGTCTTCATTCCATCCTCCCATATGTCCCGATCTCCGAGCCGGGCATCCGTGCATTTGCACAGCTGTGCAACAGGCTGTCCGCAGATTCGCTTTGTGTCAAGAAAATGTTACATATATAGCAGTAGAACTGAATATTCCGGAATTGCTCAGGTGTGCAGATAAATGGGAAAAAGGCAGGTCAGCGCACGTGATGTTGCCCAACTTGCGGGGGTATCGCGCACTGCGGTTTCAAGGGCATTCACGCCCGGGGCGTCGGTCGCCAAGGAAACCCGCGCCCGTATCGAGGCGGCCGCAGAGCAGCTTGGATACCAGGTGAACCACCTGGCCCGCGGGTTGATTACCGCAAATACGGGCCTTGTCGCGTTGATCGCTGCCGAGGTCCAAACGCCCTACAGATCGGCCTTGTTGGCCGCGCTGACCGAACAATTGCAGGCGGCGGGCAAGATCGGGCTTCTGATCAACACGGATCGTTCCGATGCAAGCGTCGCCCAGGCCCTGAAACAAGCAATCGCCTATCGCACCGATGCCGCAATCGTTCTGTCCGGCATGCCAGACAGCTCATTGACCGAGACCTGCCTGCGCAATGGCATGCAGCTCGTGTTGATCAATCGCGATGACGAACGGGCAGGGACGCTGATGATCAGGGTCGACGATATCGGTGCCGGACGTCAGGCCTTTGCAGCGCTTGCTGCCGCCGGATGCCGTCACATTGCCTTGGCGAATTCCGCAGCGGGCACCGCTAGCTTGCAGGACCGTGCGATCGGCTTCCGACAGGCGGCGGCAGAGGCGGGCCAGAAGATCACCGAAGCCGAGGCGGGACCAACCTCGTACCAAACCGGGTTGGATCTGGGCACAGGATTGCTGTCACGGAAGGATAGGCCGGACGGAATATTCTGTACCACGGATCTGATTGCATGTGGCGTCATGGACGCGGCCCGGACGCGATTGCGCTTGAAGATTCCCGACGAGGTGTCGGTGATTGGCTTCGATGATATCGAGCAGGCCGGCTGGGAATCCTATGCCCTGACAACCTTCCGCCAACCGGTCGAGGATCTTGCACGAACGGCAGTAGGTTCGTTGGTCGACCTGGCTCGTGAGCACAATCTGCAGGCGCGGAAGACTCTGCCAGTGCAGATGATCTGGCGCGGCACAATACGCCGCTAGCGGTTCCGTGAAATCATCTGATGACAAAGTCGCCTCCGAAGCCTTTTTTGATCCATAATCAAGATTATTGTATAAATTCTTGTGTCGAAGCCAGATAGGAATGTCTCGAACTGGCAAAGTTGATTTGTCGCCTCGGGTCTGACGGATGACGCTTGCGGCATCGGAAAACGATCACGAGGGACAGCGTCAT
>NZ_JAQBIE010000009.1 GCF_028294535.1 Paracoccus onchidii
CCATGCATAGAGAGAATGCGCGCTTACCCCGAGCCGTTGCGAAACCTCCGCAACCGGGTAGCCCCGCTCGGTGATCTGCGCGACCGCGTCACGCTTGAACTCGGCGCTGAAATTGCCTTTGCCCATCTCGGCCTCCTTGCCTCAAAATTAGGGAAGAAGGCGTCTACGAATCTAGGGGCTATTCAAACCAAGGGTAGCGAGCTCCGGGCACCACAAGTTCTATGTCATCTTCAAGGTCCGAGAAGAGATTCACAATCCATTTTCGATTGTGCCCCATGGCTGCACACCAAGCTGCAACGATGGCATCACCCTCGTGGTCTGCTCCTGAGCTTGCCAGTGCGTCTTGATAGAGCTCGCTGATTGCATTCTCGCCGGATACGCGGAGCAACAGCTTGGGGTGGCTTTCGTAGACCGGCAATCCAAGTCGCTTGGCGACAATCGCGCCATTCAAGGTCATGGAGCTGTACAGGGAGTTTTGAGCGATAATCGAGTTGCCGCCATACCTGCGTCGCAGAGCATCGTCGCAGGCCCTCCCACCTTTTGGGGACCAGGCCAGGAGGGTGTCTATGCCGAGTGCAACCGCTGTTTTTGCATGAGGCTGAAGCCAAGACAGCGCCTCAGCCGCATCGCGAACAGTCGCTTTGTCCACAATCTTTGGCATGTCAGAAACCACCTGAATCGCCGCGACACCGTTTTTTCCTTTTCCGCCTGGATCGTATCCGAGAAACAGCGTCATGCTCTAAGCCTTCGTATTTTTTGGTGAATCATCCTGCTTATCGGAGAGCTTTGCGTCGGCTGAGTTGTTGCGCAAGACTTGAACGTCCGGTTCGGGGAAGCTGCACTGCAGCGAGGCCAATTCCGGCGAACGCCGGCTCAGGGCCGACCCCTCCGCGATGCGAACCCTTGGCCCGTTCTTAGGCCATCGCCTTTTTTAGCGCCACATAGATGTGAGGATTGTCCATCTGGGCGACGTTGAAGCGCATGCAGCGATCAGCGTTTTCCGAGGGGCTGAAGACATTACCGGGCGCAAGTATCACGCCATCGGCCACGCAGCGCCTGGCGATTTCGCCCGTATCGATACCGTCGGAGAAACGGCACCACAGGTAGAAGCCGCCGCGCGGCCTTATCAGGGGCGCGATGCCCAATAGTGCAAGCTGCGCGGTGGCACGCTTGCGGGCCGTCGCAAGCCGGCGGTGTAGATTGGTCAGGTGCTTGCGATAGCCGCCGCCGATCAGCACCCCGGCCAGCAATTCGGCGGCTGCGGGGCTTGGGCCACCAAAGCTGGTAGCGACCTGCAGATCAACCAGTGCCTCGATCCAGTCCGCGCGCCCCGCGATATAGCCGCAGCGCAACGAAGCCGACAGCGTCTTGGAGAACCCGCCGATCCGCAGCACCCGGTTCAGCCCGTCCAGCACAGCAAGGCGCGGCGATGGTTCGGGCTCCAAATCGGCGAAAGTTTCGTCTTCGACGATGGTCAGATCGTGGGCAGCTGCCAGCGACAGCACACGATGGGCGTTCTGCGGTGAGATCGTTGCCCCGGTCGGATTATGCAGCGCCGAATTGGTGATATACAGGCGTGGTGTCTGTTGCATCGCGGCTGCGAAGGCGTGGGGGTCGGGGCCGTCTGGTCCGTAAGGCACGCTGATCACGTGCACCCGATGCGCCCGGAGCAGCGCGTGGAAATTGAAATAGCCCGGGTCGTCTACAAGTACGGTATCACCCGGATTCAGCAGCAGTCGGCAGATCAGGTCCATTGCCTGTGAGGCCGAGCCGGTCAGCATGACCTGATCGGGCGCAACCGGCAGGTTTTCTTCGGCAAAGCGGGTTTGCAGCACCCGCAGCAGCGCGTCGGAGCCCTGCGCACTGGCGTAACTGGTCAGCACGGCTCCGCCGGATTTTGCTAGCGCGCGCAGGCCCTTGCGCAGGGCCTCCTGTGGCATCCAATCCTCTGGCAACCAGCCGCAACCCGGTTGCAAGGTGCCGGGCCCTGCGTTCAGGGCCTGACGCGACACCCAGAACGGGTCAATATCGCGAGCGCGCGGCGGCCCCATCTGCGCCACCTTCATCGGCGGGATATTCGCCGCGGCGACGTAAAATCCCGACCCGCGCCGCGACCGTATCATCCCCTCAGCGGCCAGGCGGTCATAGGCCTCTACCACGGTCGAAGGCGACACGCCCATTACCTCGGCAAAGCGCCGGATCGAGGGCACGCGGTCGCCAGGGCCAAGTGCGCGGCCAGCGATGCGGTCGCGCAACGCCTGCATCAGGGTTTCGGTTTTTGTCTTTGGCTGGCTCATCGGTCGCGAGATTGTTTGGGTCACATTGGCAATACAGTTTGTTCAAATTGTATGGGATTGTTTCTATCGCGGCCAGCCATGATCGCCTACCCCAAGGCAAAACGGATGGGCATGATGGAACAGAGACTGGCGGGATGGAGCAGCGGGTTTATCGGGGTGCTGATTTTCAGCGGATCGCTGCCGGCGACGCGCGTGGCGGTTGCGGATTTCTCACCCCTGTTTCTGACGGGCGCGCGGGCGGTGATCGCCGCCATGCTGGGCGGATTGGCGCTGTCAATGCTGCGTCAAACACGACCCGGGCGGCGCGACGTTCTGCCCCTGATCATCGTTTCGCTCGGCGTAGTGATCGGCTTTCCGCTGTTGACCGCACTGGCGCTGGAGCAAGTTACGGCCGCGCACTCCATTGTGTTCATCGGGTTACTCCCACTGGCGACGGCGCTGTTTGGCGTGATCCGTGGCGGAGAGCGCCCCCGCCCGGCCTTCTGGCTGTTTTCGCTGCTTGGTGCGGCGACGGTTGCGGGTTTTGCGCTGTCGCAAGGCGGTGAGGGAACATTTCAGGGCGATGTTTTGATGCTGGGTGCGATCGTTGTTTGCGGGTTGAGCTATGCAGAAGGTGCAACACTGTCGCGGCGCCTTGGCGGCTGGCAGGTCATTTCCTGGGCACTGCTTCTCTCTTTACCGTTCATGGCCGGACTGGCCGCGATCACATGGCCGGGAAGCCTGCGCGCCGTGACCTTGCCTGGATGGCTGGGCCTTTGTTATGTCGCCATCTTCAGCATGCTGGTCGGGTTTGTCTTCTGGTATCGCGGGCTGGCCCTCGGCGGAATCGCGGGGGTTGGTCAGTTGCAGCTGCTGCAGCCCTTCTTTGGCCTGTTGCTGGCCGCACTCCTGCTGGACGAACCTGTCGCATGGCCGATGATCGCCAGTGCGTTAGCCGTCGTTCTTTGCGTCGCGGGAGCGAAGAGGTACGCCGCCTGAAACCGGCCTTGTTGCGCTAATCGAACGAGAGGATGAGGATCCCCTTTCCCCATCGGTTTCAGGCCAAGGCTTCGACCGCAGCTCTTCCGAGGGCCGAGCAGCGGTTCATGATGACGATACGGATTTGGATTTCGGCGGTCTGGCGGTCGGGATCGCGTGACATGATCCGTTCGCCGCAGAGCTTCAAGCGGTTCATTTGGGCTTCGACGCGACTTCGCGCGTGGTAGCCGCCCCACTTTTTCCAGATCGAATGCCCCAAGCGGCCTGTCGCCTTGAGGATGTCATTGCGCGAGATCGCGGCCGGGCAATCCGGCTTCCAAGCGCGACCATTGCGACGGATCGGTATGATCGGCTCCGCTCCGCGCTCGAGTATTGCCGCATGGCAGCGGCGGGTGTCATAGGCGTCGTCGGCAGTGACCGTCTCGACGGTTTCGTTGGCGGGGATCTGGGACAACAGCTCTGGAAGGATGGGGCTGTCTCCCTGCCGGCTCGACGTGAACTCAACCCCGCGAATGTCGCCTGTCGCGGTGTCCATCGCCAGATGAACCTTCCGCCATTCCCGCCTGCGCGTCGCACCATGCTTGCGGGCCAGCCACTCGCCGTCGCCGCGAAAGCGGATACCGGTACGATCAACCAACAGCTTCAGCGGCTGGCCAGAGCACCGGTACGGGTTCTGAATCCTGATGCGGGCCTGGCGGCGACACAGCGTCGAATAGTCGGGCGCCGGCCAGTCGAGCCCCGCCATTTCGATTAGGCTCGCAACCAGCCCGACGGTCTGACGCAGCGGCAGGCCGAACAGGACTTTTAACGTGAGACAGGTCTGGATTGCGCTGTCGGAGAAGGTCTCCGGGTGCCCGCGCCTTCCGCTGCGCCCTGCATGCCAGGGCATCTCCGGATCAAACCAGACTGACAGTGAGCCGCGTCTCCGTAGGGAAGCGTTATAGTCGGACCAGTTCGTCGTGCGGTAGCGGGAGTTCACAGGCTTGGGCATGCCAGAGATCTAACTATCCGGATTCCCGAACTGAATCCCTCTCACCGATATGTGCAACAAGGCCCGGGCGAAGGCATTTGATGGAGCTATTAACTTCAAGGATACGACAAAAAATCGGAAAAACCGAATCAGCACCGCTCACTTGAAGCGTTTCAGCACCCTGAACTCGCCAAAACCAATCGTGGCGCGTGATATCAATGGAGGGTGGAGAGTTTTTCGCTCAAACAGCAAGCCTACCACAACGCCAAGCAAAAACCCAAAGGGGGACCGCAAGGAGGACTGGGAAAAACCAAACCAACCTAAGCGATTGAAAAACATCAATTTTCAACGATATTTTGGTGCGGTCGAGAAGACTCGAACTTCCACTCCGGTTAAGGAACAGCGACCTCAACGCTGCGCGTCTACCAATTCCGCCACGACCGCATCCGGGCAGTGCCGCGGGTCTTAGCCCAGCCGCACGGAAATGAAAAGAGGGATTTTACGCCCCTGAACATTTGGCTTTCGCATCGCCGGCGCTTGACGATCGCGGCCTTTCGGGCCAATTGCGCTGGCATGGTTGAATGGATCATCAGCGAAGGCCTGACAGGCTATGACGATGCGGTTGCCTTCATGGAGGCGCGCGTCGCCGCCATCCATCAGGGCAGCGCGGATGAACTTGTCTGGCTGGTCGAGCATCCGCCCCTGTATACGGCCGGCACCAGCGCGCAGGCATCCGATCTGCTGGATGCACGATTCCCGGTCCATGCTGCCGGGCGCGGCGGGCAATATACCTATCACGGCCCCGGACAACGGATCGTCTATGTGATGCTGGATCTGAACCGGCGCGGCAAGGATGTCCGCCGCTTCGTCTCCAGGCTGGAACAATGGGTCATCGCCGCCCTTTCGGAATTCGGCGTTCAGGCCGAAATTCGTGAGGGTCGTGTCGGGGTCTGGGTGCCGCGCCCCGAGAAACCGGCCCTGCCCGACGGCTCTGCGCGCGAGGACAAGATTGCCGCGATCGGCGTCAAACTGCGCTGCTGGATCAGCTTTCATGGCATTTCGATCAATGTCGAACCCGATCTGGAACATTACGGCGGCATCGTGCCCTGCGGCATCAACGGCCATGGCGTGACCAGCCTTGTCGATCTGGGCCTGCCCGTCAGCATGAGCGACCTTGACGTCGCGCTGCGCGACAGCTTTGAGCGCGTCTTCGACTGAAATCCACGACAGCTACAGATTGCCGCATACGACCTTTCTAGGGATGGAAATGAGATTTTCACGCCCTATAGAGGTAGGGACCGTTATTTGAATGGAATTAACTGGTTTAGCGAGGAGACAAGAATGAAACTTGTAATGATCGGCACCCTTCTGGGCGCGACCCTAGCCATGCCCGCGTTTGCCCAGGACGGCGATGTCGCCGCGGGCGAAAAGGAATTTCGCAAGTGCAAAGCCTGCCACATGATCGAATCACCCGAGGGTGAATCCATCGTCAAGGGCGGCAAGACCGGCCCCAACCTTTACGGCATCATCGGCCGCGCGGCCGGCAGCGAGGAAGGCTTCAAATATTCTGACGCCCTGGTCGAATTGCAGGCCTCGGGCGAGGTCTGGACCGTCGAGGATCTGGCCGCCTATATCACCGACCCTAACACTTTCGTGCGCGAGAAGACCGGTGACGACAAGGCCAAGACCAAGATGACCTTTAAAATGCGGAAGAATCAGGCGGATGTTGCGGCCTATCTTGCCAGCGTCTCGCCCGACGCGGCCGAGTAAAAGCACCCACACTGCGGCCTAAGGTCGCAGTTTCGGGCCACATCGCTCCCGCTGAATGTGATATTCTTGCGGGAGCTTTCAATTTTCCGATACCGCGATCCATTGCCGGGTGCGCGGCGCTGGTCTAGAAGAAGCGCGGAACTATGCCGGTCTGCCAGACCGGCTCGAAGACATTCTGAGGGAGTTCGGGTATGGCAGACGCAGCCGCTCACGGCCACGAAGACCATCACGACCAGCGCGGGTTCTTTACCCGATGGTTCATGTCCACCAATCACAAGGACATTGGTATTCTTTACCTTTTCACGGCCGCTTTGGTCGGGCTGATCTCGGTCAGCTTTACCGTCTATATGCGGATGGAGCTACAGCACCCCGGCGTGCAGTACATGTGCCTTGAAGGCGCACGCTTCATCGCCGATTCGACGGTCGAATGCACGCCGAACGGCCATCTGTGGAACGTGATGATCACCTATCACGGCGTCCTGATGATGTTCTTCGTCGTGATTCCGGCGCTGTTCGGCGGCTTTGGCAACTATTTCATGCCCTTGCAGATCGGCGCCCCGGACATGAGCTTTCCGCGGCTGAACAACCTCAGCTACTGGCTCTATGTGACCGGTGTGGCGCTTGGCGTTGCTTCGCTGCTGACGCCGGGTGGCAACCAGCAGATGGGTTCGGGTGTCGGCTGGGTTCTGTATCCGCCGCTCTCCACCACCGAGGGCGGCTATTCGATGGACCTGGCAATCTTTGCCGTCCACGTTTCGGGCGCTTCCTCGATCGTCGGTGCGATCAACATCATCACCACCTTCCTGAACATGCGCGCCCCCGGCATGACCCTGTTCAAGGTGCCGCTGTTCGCCTGGTCGGTCTTTATCACCGCATGGCTGATCCTTCTGGCGCTGCCGGTTCTGGCCGGTGCCATCACCATGCTGCTGATGGACCGCAATTTCGGCACCAACTTCTTCAACCCGGCCGGCGGCGGTGACCCGATCCTGTACCAGCACATCCTGTGGTTCTTTGGCCATCCGGAAGTCTACATCATCGTGTTGCCCGGCTTTGGCATCATCAGCCATGTCATCGCGACTTTCGCCAAGAAACCGATCTTCGGCTATCTGCCGATGGTTCTGGCCATGGCCGCGATCGGTGTTCTGGGCTTTGTCGTCTGGGCGCACCACATGTACACCGTCGGCATGTCGCTGACCCAGCAAAGCTACTTCATGCTGGCCACCATGACGATCGCCGTGCCCACGGGCATCAAGGTCTTTTCGTGGATCGCGACGATGTGGGGCGGCAGCGTCGAGTTCAAGACCCCGATGCTGTGGGCCTTTGGCTTCCTGTTCCTGTTCACCGTCGGCGGTGTGACCGGTGTGGTTCTAAGCCAGGCGCCGCTGGATCGCGTCTATCACGACACTTATTACGTCGTGGCGCACTTCCATTATGTGATGTCGCTGGGTGCGGTCTTTGCTATCTTTGCCGGTGTCTATTACTGGGTCGGCAAGATGTCGGGCCGCCAATATCCTGAATGGGCCGGCAAGCTGCATTTCTGGATGATGTTCATCGGTGCCAACCTGACCTTCTTCCCCCAGCATTTCCTGGGTCGTCAGGGCATGCCGCGCCGCTATATCGACTATCCGGTCGAATTTGCGTTCTGGAACAATATCAGCTCGCTCGGCGCATATCTGTCCTTTGCCTCGTTCCTGTTCTTCATTGGTGTCATGTTCTACACGCTGCGCTATGGCCAGCGCGTGACCGCCAACAACTATTGGAACGAATACGCAGATACCCTGGAATGGACCCTGCCTTCGCCCCCGCCCGAACACACGTTCGAGCAACTGCCGAAGCGCGAAGATTGGGACCATGCGCATTCGCACTGATGCCCTATGAATGGATACACACGGCCCCGGATGATTCCGGGGCCGTTTCGTTTGAGCTGAGGTTATGGCCGTTCCGGTCCCTGCCCCGCCGCGGCTTTGTCTGGTTCATTTCAGTTACGGCGGTTCTGATCGCACTGCCGATGATCGCCGTGCTTGGAACCGTGGTTTTATGGGGATTGCTGCCTTTTGTCGCGCTGACGCTTTGGGGCCTGTGGCATGGGCTGCAACGCAGCTATCGCAGCGGTGAAACCCAGGAAATCCTGTCACTGAACGATCGCAGTCTGAATCTGACCCGCCATGATACGGGCCGGGCCGATCGGGTCTGGACGACCAACAGCTACTGGGTGCGCGCAATGCTGCGCGATGGTCCGGTCGAAGACTATCTGACACTGACCGACGGACAGCGCGAAATCGAGCTGGGGGCGTTTCTGACACCTGAAGAACGCCGGGCATTGTGCCGTGAACTTCAGCGCAATCTGCAAATCGTCCGGCAGGCCCGGTAACCCATATCAGTCGCCCTCGACCTTATTGGGCAGACCGTCCAGTCCGGTCGATGCGAAATCTTCAAGCTGATCTTCGGACATGCTGTCATACATGTCGCGCGAAGCGCCCTGCAGGTCGCTGACCGGGGTTTCTCCGCGTTTTGCGGAAAGGGCCGCACCTGCGGCCCTTTGTTGTGCTTTTGACTTGGCGGGCATTCTGACCTCCTGCCGTGACAACGCGCGGCAGGGGCAGGTGGTTTCGCCTAGCCCAGAAGTCGTGCCTTGACCATTGCGCCGACACTTCCGAAATCCATCTGCCCGGCATAGCGGTTGCGTAGCTCCGCCATGACGCGCCCCATGTCGCGAATGCTGCCGGCCTCAAGCTGGGCGATGACCTCATCTACCGCGGCTGCGGCTTCGTCGTCACTTAGCTGACGGGGCAGGAATTCCTGAATGACGCTGATTTCGCCTTCTTCTTGCTGCGCAAGCTCCAGCCGCCCACCCTCTTCATAGGCCTTGGCAGATTCCTGACGCTGCTTGACCATTTTGGACAGAATCGCAATCAGGTCCGTATCTGCCAATTCGCCCCCGTCACCATCGGTGCCGCGGGCCGCAATCTCGCGATCTTTCACCGCCGCACCGATCAGGCGCAACGTGGACAGGCGTTCGCTTGCGCGCGCCTTCATGGCCTCTTTGGTGGCGGCTTGCAGTCTGCCTCGCAAATCCATCTGTCTATCCTTTGGGCAACCCCATTGGGCACATGATCTGCACGTGCCGGAAAGCTGGCGATTTAGGCAAGCGCGACCATATAATCAAGAGAAGACATCGCGTCATTGTCACCGCCCGACTTGACCTCGGGGCGTTACGACCCTATTCACCGGCTGATTTCAGACAGAGGTGCCGACATGGCCATAAAACCGACCGCCTGTTTAGCGCTTGCTGACGGAACAGTATTCTACGGGCAGGGTTTCGGAGCTACCGGTGAGGTAGTGGCGGAGCTTGTCTTCAACACCGCCATGACCGGCTATCAAGAGATCATGACCGATCCTTCCTATGCCAGCCAGGTCGTGACCTTTACCTTTCCCCATATCGGGAATACCGGCGTCACCCCCGAAGATGACGAGGCAGAGGATCCCGTTGCCAGCGGTATTATCGTCCGTTGGGACCCGACCGAACCTTCGAATTGGCGGGCGACATCGGAACTGACCGACTGGATGACCCGGCGCGGACGCATCGGCATGGGGCGCGTCGATACCCGCCGCCTGACACGGGCCATCCGGCAACAGGGCGCCCCCCATGTGGTGCTGGCCCATGATCCGGACGGAAATTTCGACATCGAGGCGCTGGTTGCCAAGGCCCGCGAATGGCAAGGCTTGGTCGGGCTGGATCTGGCCAAAAAGGTCAGCTGCACCCAAAGCTATCGCTGGGATGAGGGCAGCTGGGAATGGCAGGCGGGCTTTGGCGCGGCAACGCAGGACAAACCCTACAAGGTGGTTGCGCTTGATTACGGCGCAAAGCGCAACATTCTGCGTTCGCTTGTCACCCATGGCGCGGAGGTGACCGTGCTGCCGGCAACCGCCACCGTCGACGAGATCATGGCACATGAACCCGAAGGCGTGTTCCTGTCCAACGGGCCGGGCGATCCCGCCGCAACTGGCGAATACGCGGTCCCGATGATTCAGGAATTGCTGCGCCGCGACATGCCGATTTTCGGCATTTGTCTGGGGCATCAGATGCTTGCGTTGGCGCTGGGGGCGAAGACGGTCAAGATGGGCCACGGCCATCATGGCGCGAACCATCCCGTGCGCGACAACGAAACCGGCAAGGTCGAGATCACTTCGATGAACCACGGTTTCGCCGTGGATGCCCAAAGCCTGCCTGACGGCGTTGTCGAAACCCATGTCAGCCTGTTCGATGGCAGCAATTGCGGGCTTCGCGTCGCCGACAAGCCGGTCTTTTCAGTGCAGTATCACCCCGAAGCCGCCCCCGGCCCCCAGGACAGCATGTATCTGTTCCGGCGTTTCGCGGATTCGATGCAGGCGCGCCGCGACTGACTGACAACCAGACGGGCCTTAACCTCCTGTTAACCTGACCTGTGCCAAGCCTTGGGCAATCCCGAAAGGATCTGCCCATGGCCAATCATGCACCGGACCTTCATTTCCTGCGGCAGCCCGCACCCGCCCCGGCAATCGAAACAGGTCAGGACCTTGCCGCCTCGACCATGGCGGCAAGGAACATGGCCCCGCTTGGCCAGATCCTGCTGGAAGATGGTGCCGTCGATTCGGGCGATCTGCTGAAGGCGATCGTCATGCGCCAGCGCCAAAAGGCGCGGCTGGGCCAGATCTTGCTAACCCATGGCTGGGTCACCCCCGAGGCTCTGACCCGCGCCCTGTCTCGCCAGTGGCGGACCTCGGCGCTGGATCCGGTCAGGACCCCCGGTGACCCACGGTTGATCGACACGATCGGCGCCGCGTTTTGCCTGACCCATGCGATCCTGCCATGGCGACGAATCGGGGGCACAACATGGGTCGCGACGGCACGACCAGAGCTATTCGCTGACATTCAGGACGATCTGCGCGAAAAGCTTGGGAATATCCGTATGTTGCTGTGCCAGGAAGATCAGGTGCGCGACGCCATCCTGTCCACGCGGCGCGGGCATATGATCCGCGCGGCTGAATTGCGTGTCGCCCCCGAGGAAAGCTGCCGCAGCCGCAACGAGGCCCTGATTGGCCGTATCGCGGTCATGCTGATCGGCATCATGCTGGCCGGGCTGGTTCTGATGCCCGCTTTACTGTTTGCCGTGCTGACCGCGATTGTCGCAATTGGCCTGATCGCCCAGACCGGACTGAAGCTGGTGGCGTTTCTGTCGACACTCGGTGCAGACCGCGTTGCGCGACGCAATTCAGTTGAACCGCTGGAACAACACCCCGCCATGCGCGAAATGCGCGCGCCCCTGCCGGTCATATCGGTCATCGTGCCGTTATATGAGGAAAGCGACGTCACAACCAAGCTGGTGGCACGGCTGTCCAGGCTAAGCTATCCGCGTGAACTGACTGATATCGTTCTGGCCATCGAGACCAGCGACACCATAACCCTGAACGCGTTGCATGGCGCGACGTTGCCCAACTGGATCCGTGTGGTCGAGGTGCCGGACGGACCAATCAAGACCAAACCCCGCGCGTTGAACTATGCCCTGAACTTCTGCCGGGGACAGATCATCGGCATCTGGGACGCCGAGGACCGACCAGACCCCGACCAGTTGCACCGTATCGCGCGGCAGTTCCATTTTGCGCCCGACGACACCGGCTGCGTTCAAGGCGCCCTGGATTACTACAACCCTCGCACCAACTGGCTGGCGCGATGCTTTACCGTGGAATATGCGGCCTGGTTTCGCGTATTGCTGCCGGGCATCGCGCGGTTGGGTCTGGTGGTGCCATTGGGCGGAACAACCTGTTTTTTCCGGCGCGCCGCACTGGATGATGTCGACGCATGGGACGCATGGAACGTGACCGAAGATGCCGATCTGGGCGTGCGGCTTGCCCGGCGGGGATGGC
Source organism: Paracoccus onchidii (assembly GCF_028294535.1). Classification (GTDB taxonomy): domain Bacteria; phylum Pseudomonadota; class Alphaproteobacteria; order Rhodobacterales; family Rhodobacteraceae; genus Paracoccus; species Paracoccus onchidii. Next base: position 11,920 of record NZ_JAQBIE010000009.1, read on the forward strand.
AGACCGAAATCGTTCAGACCACCACCGACGAAGAGGCGAATTGCCGCGTCTTGCCCTGGATAAAACAGCGATCGCGCTGGCTGAAAGGGTTCGCGCTGACCTGGGGGGTGCATATGCGTAACCCCATAGGCCTGTGGCGGGATCTCGGACCACGACGGTTCATGGGGTTTCAGATCCAGTTTCTGGCCATGCTGACGCAATATCTTCTGGCACCCATGCTCTGGAGCTTTTGGCTGTTGTCAGTCGGGCTGCCCCATCCCGTCACCGACACTTTGGGGCCGCTGGTCGGCGGATACGCCCTGATGGCGCTGATTGGTCTGTTCATCGTTTCGGAAACCATCAACCTGGTCATTGGGCTCTATGCCGTCAGGGGTGCAAAACACCGTCATCTGCTGCCGTGGGTGGCGACATTGCATGCGTATTTTCCGTTGGGCTGTGTCGCGGGCTGGAAAGCGATCTATGAGGTCATCGTCAAACCGTTCTACTGGGACAAGACCGCACATGGCATCTATGAAGCCACTGACAGCGAAGAACAGCCCGTCACCATCCCCGGAACCGTGATGTTGCCGGTACTCGGCCCGATCGGTGGTCGAAGCCTTGCCGACATTGCCGAACTGCAAGAGACACCACCTGCACCGCAGCCTCAAGGGGACGCGGTGCAGCCTGTGGAACAGATCGCCCGCGCCGGCTAGTCGGCCGGCAGTCGCGCGCCAATCAGCTGTGCGGCTGCCTGCGTTGAATCGTCAAGCGCGGCACGCAGATCCCCGACCTGTATGCAAGAAGTCTCGCGGAGCAGAAACTCTTGACCGCCTCGACCAATCCCTTCGGCTGACAATGGTCCTTCGGTCAGCAGACGTCCCGATGCATGAAGGCGCCAAAGCAATCTGAACGCCTTTGTCAGCACGCCATAACCCTGATCGTCCAGCAATCCCGCCCGGCGCCCGGCGCGCAACTGCGCCAGTGTGCCCCGCGCGCTTTCCCCTGCCCGCAGCGCGCAGGATTGCGCGAACAGATCGATATCCTGCAACCTGCCCGGACCGATCTTGGTTTCCCATGGCCCGCCCGGAGACTTGGCCGCGAAAATCCTGGCGCGCATGGATGCCAGATCCGGCATGACGCGCGCATCGCTTCCCCGCTGCTTCAGGACATCCAGTCGCAATGCCTCGACCCGTTGCGCCAGTTCGGCGGCACCAGATCCGACGGCAGCAGTGACACGGGCACGGGTCAGGGCCAGATGTTCCCATGTCCAGGCTTCGGAAAGCTGATAGTTCTGAAAACTTTGAACCGAGGTTGCCACAGGCCCTTGCCGCCCCGACGGCCGCAAACGCATGTCCACCTCGTACAGGCGCCCTTCCGCGGTCAGCGCGGACACAGCCGTGATCAAGGCCTGTGTCAGACGCGCATAATACGGCCGGGACGCCAGAGGCTTTGGGCCTTCGGACGCATCAACGCCGTCAGCATCATAGATCACGATCAGATCAAGATCCGAACTTGCGTGCAGAATGCGGGCCCCAAGCGAACCCATGCCCAGCACCACCGCGCCCCGCCCCGGACATGGCCCATGACGATGTGCAAATTCCTGCGCAGTCACAGGGAAAAGCGCCGCGACACAGGCATCCGCCAGATCGGCATATTGCCCCCCTGCCTCATCGGCATCGATCAACCCCCGCAGGTGATGCACGCCGATCCGGAAATGCCATTCATGCGCCCATCTGCGCGCGGCATCCAGCGCCTTTTCATACCCCCCATTCGGACTGGTCGATGCGCTGTTCAACACCGATGCAAGATCATCTTGCAACCCGGCCCGTCCGGGCCATGCGGAAAAGAAACTTCCCCCCAGAACGGCATCCAGAACCGAGGAATGCCGCGACAGATAGTTTGCCAGTCCGGGCGCCGTCCCACAAATATCGACAATCAGTTCAATCAATTGCGGATTTGCTTCGAACAGCGAAAACAGCTGCACACCGGCAGGCAGCCCCGAAAGGAACCCGTCAAATCGCTGCAGGGCATCATCAGGATGACCAGTGCGCGCCATGCGATTCAACAGTTCAGGCTCGACCCGCTTGAAAATTTCCTGCGCACGGGCCGAGCGCAATGCCGGATAGCCCGGCCAGCGGTCGATGATTTCCTGCGCCTCGACGGACATTTCGGGGCGCTCGGCCTCTTCGCCCGGGGCAAAGAAGGATTCCGTCAGTTCATGCACACGTTCAAGGCGGGTCTTCAGGGCGTCCGACCATGCCTGAACATCATCGCATCCCATCATCGCGGCCACTACCGCCAGCCCGGCCCGGTCTTTTGGCAGGCTGTGGGTCTGCGCGTCATTGACCATCTGGATACGATGTTCGATGTCGCGATGCTGCCGGTAGTGATCGATCAGTTCATCGGCTACGGGTTCGGGCACCCACCCCTTGGTCGCCAATGCCTTCAGCCCGCCAACGGTGTCGCGATTGCGCAGTTCCGGGTCGCGCCCCCCGGCGATCAATTGCCGTGTCTGGGTAAAGAATTCGATTTCACGAATGCCGCCGCGTCCCAGTTTCATGTTATGGCCGGGAACCTCCAGCCTGCCGCCCAACCCTTTGTGATCACGGATGCGCAAGCGCATGTCATGCGCGTCCTGGATTGCCGCGAAATCCAGATGCTTGCGCCAGACAAAGGGGCGCAGCTCGTGCAGGAAACGCTCGCCTGCGGCGATATTCCCCGCAGCGGCGCGCGCCTTGATGAACGCCGCCCGTTCCCATGTCCGCCCATCCGCTTCGTAATATGATAGCGCCGCCGACGCCGAGATGCAGACCGGCGTCACCGCCGCGTCCGGGCGCAGGCGCAAATCCGTGCGGAACACATAGCCGTGACTGGTCGCATCCGACAAGGTGGCAGCCATCTTGCGCGTTGCGCGAATCAACGCCGCGCGGGCTTCGTGTTGGTCCTCGGGATCATATGCGCTGTCATCATAGAAGACGATCAGATCGATGTCCGAACTGTAGTTCAGCTCTCCCGCACCGCCCTTGCCCATGGCCAGGGCGAAGATCCCCCCCGCATCAGCTGAGGTCTTGGGCAGTTTTCCGCGCCGTTCTTCCTGCGCGACATGCACGCGCAGCGCCAGATCAACGGCGCGATCCGCCAGGTCAGACAACGCTTTGGTAACATGTTCCAGCGGCCACACCCCGCCCAGATCCGCCAGCGCAGCATACAGCGCAACCCGCCGTTTCGCCCCTCGCAGCGCTACCCCCAGCTGCGCCGCATCCAGCGTTTCGAAACCTTCTGTTTCGACCGCCACGACATCCGGGCGATCCAGCGCCCCTTGCCGCAGCCAATCGGCCTCTTTTTCGATCAGCCCGGCAAGATAAGGGCTGCAGCCTGCCGTTGCGGTCAGCAAATCGACCACGGGCTGTGCCATATCGGCAAACAGATCACGGATATGACCGACGCGCTCATGCTCGAGCGCCAGGGGAAAGCGGGTAATTGCATCTGCGAAATTCATGGGCGCCACAGTAGAGAATGCCGTTGCATCGTCAATAAAACACCGCCGCCGGTTCTTGACCAATTAACCTTTCGGCGCTTGGCGCATCGAAGTTTCATTGCTAGGCTTTGGTCGAAATCAACGAAGGCGACCCCGGACTCGTAAGCGCACACATGAAACAATGTGACCTGTTCATTCGCTCTGCGAGGTGCCCCTGATGCGCCATACGCTGCCCCATGCGCCGCAATTCTATGTCACCGCTCCGCAGCCCTGCCCCTATTTGCACGGGCGCGCCGAACGGAAACTGTTCACCGCGCTGCATGGTGAAAACGCAGCCGAGCTGAATAACGCGCTGTCGCGACAGGGATTTCGCCGGTCGCAGAATGTGCTGTATCGCCCCAGCTGCGAAAGTTGCGTCGCCTGCATGTCCGCACGCATCCGCGTCGCCGATTTCAAGCCGAGCCGGACCCAGCGCCGATTGCTGCGCAAAAACCGTGAAATTCGCCGGTTGGCCACCAGCGCATGGGCCACCGAAGAACAGTTCGACCTGTTCCGCCAGTATCTTGACCAACGTCACGCCGATGGCGGCATGGCCGATATGGATATTTTCGAATTCGCCGCCATGGTCGAAGAAACACCGGTCAAGACCCGCGTCATCGAATATCGCAGCACCGCCGAGCGCGCCAAGGAAATCGCCGAAGGTGATGACCATCTGGCTGCGGTGTGCCTGACGGATGTGCTCGATGACGGGTTGAGCCTTGTATATAGTTTCTATGATCCGCAGATGCGCGCGGCCAGCCTTGGCACCTATCTGATTCTGGACCATATCGAAATCGCCCGTGCCGCCAAACTGCCCTATGTCTATCTTGGATATTGGGTGCCCGGCAGTCGCAAGATGGATTACAAGGCCCGCTTCTCGGCGCTGGAAATCTACAAGGGCGGGGTCTGGCAGGACATCGGCGACCCGGAAGATCATTCCAACCAATCACATCCGCTCTCGGTCGACCCGATCGTCGAACAGGTCGCCCGGATCGCCCTGCCGCAGTTCGACCGTTAGCCCGCGCAAAGGCGCGAAAGAAAATTACAATATTTCACCGTGTCGCGTCATTTTATCTGCGACACCCCATTGACCCTGCCTAACAGCCTCCATAATTTGCGCCGACACCGGGTTTGATAGGACGCGGTGATTTGTGACAAGATGGAGTGAAGAAGATGTCCCGAATGATGACGGGTGCAAGAATGGTTGTCGAAGCGCTGCGCGATCAGGGCGTCGATACCGTATTCGGCTATCCGGGCGGGGCGGTGCTACCCATCTATGATGAAATTTTCCAGCAGAATGACATCACCCATGTGCTGGTGCGCCACGAACAGGGTGCCGTTCACATGGCCGAGGGTTATGCCCGCGCGACAGGCAAGCCCGGCGTCGTTCTGGTGACATCTGGCCCGGGTGCAACCAATGCCGTCACGGGCCTGACCGATGCGCTGCTGGATTCGATTCCGCTGGTGGTGCTGTCCGGGCAGGTTCCGACCTTCATGATCGGCACCGATGGCTTTCAAGAGGCAGACACCGTTGGCATCACCCGCCCCTGCACCAAGCATAACTGGCTGGTGAAGGATACCGGAAAGCTGGCCGAAACAATCCACAAGGCGTTTCAGGTTGCGACGTCAGGCCGGCCCGGTCCCGTGCTGATCGACATTCCAAAGGATGTGCAATTTGCCACGGATGGGTATGTCGGACCCAAACAGGTCGAGACCGGTCGCTATCAGCCCGTGCGCAAGGGTGACCTTGCGGCGATCACGCGCCTAGTCGAAATGATCGAACAGGCCGAGCGTCCGATTCTTTATACGGGTGGCGGCGTCATCAATTCCGGCCCGGGCGCAAGCCAGTTGCTGCGCGAACTGGCCGACGCGACCGGCATTCCGGTCACCTCGACGCTGATGGGTCTGGGCGCCTACCCGGCATCGGGGCAGAACTGGATCGGGATGCTGGGGATGCATGGTCTGTATGAGGCCAATCTTGCCATGCATGGCTGCGATCTGATGATCAATCTGGGCGCACGTTTCGATGACCGGATCACCGGGCGTATCGCTGATTTCAGCCCGAACTCGATCAAGGCGCATGTCGATATCGATCCGTCGTCGATCAACAAGGTCGTTCATGTCGATCTGCCCATCGTGGGCGATGTCGGCCATGTTCTGGAAGATCTGCTGAAGGTCTGGAAGTCACGCGGACGCAAGACCAACAAGACCGCGCTCGGCAAGTGGTGGGAACAGATCGAGGGCTGGAAGGCCAAGAACTGTCTGTTCTTCCGCAACAGCGACACCATCATCAAGCCGCAACACGCCCTGCAACGCCTTGAGGCGCTGACCAAGGACCGTGACCGCTATGTCACGACCGAGGTCGGGCAACACCAGATGTGGGCCGCGCAATATCTGGGCTTTGACGAACCCAACCGCTGGATGACTTCGGGCGGACTGGGAACGATGGGTTATGGCCTGCCTGCCTCGATCGGCGTTCAGATGGCGCATCCCGAGGCACTGGTGATCAATGTCGCGGGTGATGCAAGCTGGCTGATGAACATGCAGGAAATGGGCACCGCCGTTCAATTCCGGCTGCCGGTCAAGCAGTTCATCCTGAACAATGAACGCCTTGGCATGGTCCGGCAGTGGCAGCAGCTTTTGCATGGTGAACGCTATAGCCAAAGCTGGTCCGACAGCCTGCCGGATTTCATCAAACTGGCCGAGGCCTTTGGCTGCAAGGGCGCGCAAGTGCGCGACCCCAAGGATCTGGATGCCGCCATTCAGGACATGCTCGACTATGACGGCCCCTACATTCTGGACGTTCTGGTCGAAAAGCACGAAAACTGTTTTCCGATGATTCCCTCGGGGAAACCTCACAACGAAATGTTGCTGGGCGAAGCGGAAACCCAGGGTGCAATTCAGGCCGACGGCGCCGTTCTGGTGTAGCGACCGCCTGCGGGGGCCATCCCCCGCAGTTCCAATCTTGATGCACCATAAGGGGCTGAACATGAACGCATTGAACATCCAAAAAGGCGCGTCCAGCCATTCGGCTTATGATCTGCGCGACCCGAATGCCGACTACGAAGAACGCCATACGCTGGCCGTCATGGTCGAGAACGAACCCGGTGTCCTGGCCCGCGTGATCGGACTGTTTTCCGGCCGCGGTTACAATATCGACAGCCTGACAGTGGCAGAAGTGGATCACGAAGGGCATCAGTCGCGCATCACCGTGGTGACCCGTGGCACGCCGGCCGTGATCGAACAGATCAAGGCTCAGCTGGGGCGGATCGTTCCGGTCCACGAAGTCCATGACCTGACCGTCGAAGGGCCGTCGGTTGAACGCGAGTTGGGTCTGTTCAAGGTCGCGGGTCAGGGGGACAAACGCGTCGAAGCACTGCGCATCGCCGAGATTTTTCGTGCGAATGTCGTGGATTCAACCCTGGAAAGCTTTGTCTTCGAACTGGTTGGTACATCTACCAAGCTGGATGCATTTGCCGACCTGATGCGCCCTCTGGGCCTTAGCGATCTGGCGCGCACCGGCGTGGCGGCATTGGCGCGCGGCGCGTAAGGGCACCCCATGCGGGCGCTGGCAGGGTCAGCGCCCGACGCAGAGCTTGCCCGGGCCGGGCATTCCCGGTGTTGCGATATTGGCCGGGCCTGCGATGTCGTCATCTTGCCGCGACACGACACGCAGGTGACATTCCTCGGAATAGCCCAGATCGTCCGCCGGTTCGGTTGAATTCCCCTTCAGCATCTCGGGAAGTTCGGGGCAGGCATGCTCGCTCAGCACCCGTACTTTCCGGGCGTGGCGCAGCTTTCCCACCATCTCTGATTCAAGCTCGACAAGATCACCCGGTTCTGTCCAGGGCTTCGATTCCAAGAAATCGACACGTCCTTGCAGATATGCCAGCGAAGCCTGATCTTCGCACCAAATAACGGCTTTTTCTCGTTCTGCATTGCTCCAGACGACAACCCCGATCATGGGCACCTCTTTCGACATTCGACTCAACACGATCGGGTCAATCAGTCCGATACTGTATTTTTGTACATTGTTAACTAACTAGAGCAAAAATCCGCCGATGATCCAGCTTTTTTCCGCCTCGTCGTAGGTAAAATTGCGCATATGTCATGAAATCCAACCCAGAATCGCGGCAAGCTACTGTTAACAAACAAAATACGAAGGATAGAGAGACGGGTTTCCTTTACTGGTGCGGCGAATATGCCACAGACAAAGCACTATGGCCGGGGCAATTTACGACGTTTTTGTTACAGATCTGTGCAGGCATCCAGCAATAAACCGCGCATTCAGGCAAGAGTCTGATCAATTCAGGGTTGTGTACCTTGTAAAAATACAGGCGCCATAATCTGGACGAATCGCAACCTGCTCGCGCCGGTTAGCGCGCCCGACCACTGCGAACATCGTCGACCGCGCGCCTGACTTCGGCCAGTCTCGCGGCGCGTGCCGGATGCGAACCAAGAATATGGTCCCCCGGATCCGGGATGCGCTCAAAGAACTTTGCGCCGTTCATTGGGTCATATCCCGCATTCAGCGCCATGATCGCCCCGAGATAGTCGGCCTGCAATTCCCATTCCTTGGAATAATAGCGTGACCCGACGGACGCCCCGATTTCCTGTGCCGCCTCGATCGTGGCTTCGTCGACACCGTAAACCGACGCGATGCTGCCTAGAATCACGGCTCCGGCGGCTGCCGCACCGGCCTTGCGGTCAAGGTGGTTCAGCACATGATGGCTGGCCTCATGCCCGACGACAAAGGCGATTTCATCGCCATTGCGGGTTGCCGCGATCAGGGACAGGGTCATGCCGATAATCGGGCGGCCAGTCGCATCGATGGTCTGAAAGGCGTTGGGTTCCAGTCCGGGTCTGTCATCGATCACGAACTGAAAATCACAATTGATCGGCTGCGTCCGTCGCTGCCTGCATTCCCGCTCGACCGCCGGTTCCATACGGCTCATGACACCGATAAACGTGCGGGCCGTGCTTTCGGGCGTGCCATCATTTTCCAGCACCGGGGCGCGTTCCGGGGTCGGAGGAGGGCCTTGGGTCTGATTCCCCGGAATCGGTGCGCATGCCGTGATCGCCAGAACCGCGACCAGCATGGCAGTCGCCCAACAGCGAGACCAGGTGCCCTTGCTCATGATTGCCTCACGCCATGCATTGACCGTGTTCATCACGATCTTGAAGTCATGTTTATCCGCCAGAGGCAGCAGGCGCAAACCCTCTCGCCTTGTCGCGCGGGCCAGTTCGCGCGAATGTTAGGCAACAACAAGGAGAACCTGATGTTCACGATCGAGCATGATTTCGACGCCACGGTCATCACGTTGATCGACGAGGCCGAACCCAACACCCGTCCGCTGAACGAAGATGTCGTGATCCTGTCCTTCGAGGATCGCGTCGTCATCGAACAAATGGACCCACAGACCGATCAGGTGGCGCGCGTGGCCTTTACCATGCATCAGCTTACGGAATTGCGGCTGGCGCTGAATTTGCCCGAAGGCAATTACCGCATCCAGCGCACGGATGATTAATCAAGGCGAAACATCTTCTCACGCGATGCCTCGCCACGAACAAGAACGAGGCGCGTCTTGGCAACCCCGAGGGATTTGGCCAACAGCTTCCTGATACTGTCATTGGCCTTTCCCTTTTCGGGGGCGGCGGTGACATAGACACGCAGCAGGCCATCTTCCAGCCTTATCTGATTGCGCGCGGCACGCGGGGTGGCGCGCAGCGCGATTTCGGCACCCGGCTGGGCAAGATGGCGCAGATCTGTCATGCCGTCATTCTGACCGCGCAGCCCGGCCCGGCACAAGCGTCTTTGGCTTGTGCTATGCTCAACCCTCTGCAAGAACCGCCGGGCGCGACAGGACAGAGGAGACCCGCATGGAGTATCGCAACGAAGCCGCCCTGAGCTTTCTGGCCCAACGTCGTTCTCATCCGCCCAAGCTGTTGACCGGCCCCGCCCCGACCCGCAGCCAGTTGACCGAACTGCTGACGCTGGCCGCCCGCGTGCCCGATCACGGCAAGCTGGAGCCCTGGCGCTTTGTCATACTTGAACGCGAAACACTCGATCGTCTGGCGCCGGTTCTGCGCCAAGAGGTGCTGGCCAGCGGCCAGGATGGTGCGGCGGCCGAAAAGGCGGCGGCAGCCTTTGGATCGCCCCTTGTGGTTGCCGTGATTTCTTCGCCCGTCGCAAGCGAGAAGATACCGGAATGGGAACAATTCCTGTCGGCCGGGGCGCTTTGCCTTGGCCTTGTGAATGCGGCGCTTGCATCAGGCTGGGGCGCGGCATGGCTGACGGGTCACGCCGCGTTGAACAAGGGATTTGGCGAGGCACATCTTGGACTGGCCGCGCATGAACGGGTCGCGGGCCTCGTCCATATCGGCACGCGTGGCGACACGCCTCCTGAACGCCCCCGCCCCGACGTGCAGGAAAAGACGACCTGGCTGCCATGATTGCCGTTCGCGCATTGCTGGCCGGGTGGGCGGACATGTTGCGACCCAGGATACTGTCGCTGGTCCTGACGGGAATCGCACTGACGATCATGCTGTTCGTCGCGCTGCAAGCCGCGACTTTCTGGCTTATACGGTTCATCACCTCGGGCAGCGTTACCCTGCCATGGTTGGGCCAGTTCGATATCGGCAACGTCTTGTCCTGGGGATCTCTGGCATTATTCCCGATCCTCGGGTTCTTCCTGATGGCGCCGGTCGCTGCGGGATTTGCAGGTCTGTTTGCAGAACGTGTCGCCGAAGCCGTGGAGGCAATCCACTATCCGACGCGACGCGGGCGTTCGCTGGATTTTCTGGATGGCCTGCTTGAATCCCTGGCAGTGGTGGCAGCGGTGATCGGGGTCGGTATTGTCACCTTGATCCTGACGCCGTTTATCGGGCCGCTTTCGCCTGTTCTGTTCTACACCGCGAATGGCTGGCTGTTGGGACGAGAGTTCTTTCAGATGGCCGCACGCCGGCACCTGAACGAAGAACAGGCAAATACGCTGCGCCGACACAACGGGCTACGCGTTACCTTTGCCGGCGCATTGGTTGCAATCGGGCTGACGATACCTTTCGTGAATATCGCCGTCCCCCTGTTGGCGGCGGCGGCATTCACGCATCTGTTTCACATGCTCAGCGGAACATCTGGTCCAGCGCCTCGATATCGGCACGGGTAACGATGCCCCCCAGAATGATCCAGGCGATCACGCCCCAGATCGCAGCCGAGATCAGCGTCGTCAAAAGCATCTTGCGCTTGACGGGCAGATTTGCGGGCGCGCCCGCCGGGGTTCCGGGAACGATTTCCCCGGCATCCTGCTGGCTGCGCTGACCAAAAGGCATGACGACGAACAGGGTCAGAAACCACAAAACGGCATAAAGAACGATTCCGCCGGTCAGATTCATCAGACCTGCTCCAATTCGATCAGGCAGCCATTAAAATCCTTGGGGTGCAGAAACAGGACCGGTTTGCCATGCGCGCCGATCTTGGGTTCACCGCTGCCAAGAACCCGCGCACCTTCGGATTTCAGCCGGTCGCGCGCAGCCAGAATGTCTTCGACCTCATAGCACATGTGATGAATACCGCCCGCAGGGTTCTTGTCCAGAAAGCCCTGGATCGGGCTGTTTTCACCCAATGGGTAAAGCAACTCGATCTTGGTATTGGGCAATTCGATAAACACCACCGTCACACCGTGATCGGGTTCGTCCTGGGCAGGACCCACGGTCGCACCCAGCGTGTCCCGGTATTGCGCGGCAGCCGCTTGCAGGTCCGGCACGGCAATAGCCACATGGTTCAGTCGTCCGATCATCGCAATCTCCATTTCCGTTGTTTCTAGGCCCTCCACGCCAAAATCAAAAGAGACAGCTTGTCGCGTGTTAACCGGTTCTTAGCGAATCAACGGCTAACTGAGATGGACAGCGATCCAGAACGGGGAGACGGAAGATGCTGACCGATCTCGGGAACGAGCCGAAAGAAACCTTGCCGATGTGGCGCATGTCCCTGCCGGGGCGACCACTGACGGGCCTGACGGTGCTTGTGGTCGAAGATTCGCGCTTTGCCAGCGAGGCGGTGCGCCTTTTGTGCCTGCGCTCGGGGGCGCGTATCCGCCGCGCGGACTGTCTTCGTTCGGCTGCGCGACATCTGCAAAACTATCGTCCGGCGGTGGTCATCGTTGATCTCGGCCTGCCTGACGGAAACGGGGCCGACCTGATCGCGCAGATCTCATGCGCGACGCCGCGTGTGCCCGTCATACTGGGAATCTCCGGCGATCCAGAGCGTGAAAACGATGCGATTTCGGCGGGTGCCGACGGTTTTCTGGCCAAACCGGTCGAAAGCCTTGCAGTATTCCAACAGGCCATCTTGTCGGGTCTGCCCGCCGAATCACGTGGAACAGGGTTGCGGGCCTTGCCTGATGACGTGATCCATCCCGATGCCTCCGGGTTGCGCGACGATCTTTTCCATGTGGCTGAAATTCTCAGCAATGCGCATGACACGCGCGCCATCGATTACATCGCACGGTTTCTGGCGGGCGTTGCGCGTTCGGCGCATGATCCGGCATTGGAGGCCGCAGCAACCGCACTGGCCAATGATCATCAGGCCGGTCACGCGTTGGCGGCAGATCTGGCCCGTATCAGCAGCATGGTCAAAGATCGCCTTGCGGATGTGGCCGAGATGTAGGTCCGGCAGGCCGGGATCACGCCAGGAACCCGGGGTTTTCGCCCATATCCAGATGTGGAAAGACGCTACGTTCCAGAACATCACGGGGCATGTCGAACAAATCGCGCAACGCCCAGGCCGCATAGGCCCGGATATCCTGCGTCGGCATCAGGTCGCGATCGGAATAAAGATCCTGCTCGGAAATGCCCGGCCATTTACCATAGACCCGCGCACCGCGAATTGCGCCACCAGCCATCAGCATCGCGCCACCGGTTCCGTGATCGGTTCCTCCGCTGCCGTTCTCGCGCACGGTGCGCCCGAATTCGGTCATGGCCAGAACCGTAGTCCGCTGCCAGTTTTGTCCAAGCCCATCACGCAGGGTCAGAATCGCGTCTGACAGACGGTTTAGCGCCCTTCCGATCACCCGCGCCTGATTGGCATGGCTATCCCAACCCGATATCGAAAATGTCGCGATCCGCGTTGCACCATTCAGCCGATCCGCTGAAAACCGCGCCAGCGCCCTGACATCGCGCGTAGGCCCACCCTTTTCCTTGCCATCCTCTTTCGTGACCGTGCCGATGCCACTTTCAACGATATCGATCGCCTGCTGACCTGCCGAGCGAAACAGCGGATCTTCATGCCAGACATGTTCCAGCAACCGTTGACCCTGCGCACTCAGATTGAACCGCGTCTGGGGCGCCCAGCTTTTGGCCGGCGCCGGCCCATCCAGGATCTTCATGTCTTCCAACCCGACCGAATAGGCGGTTTCGGATCGCACCCCCGGCATGTTTTGCAGCAGACGGTTCAGCCATCCATCACGTTGCTGGATCAGGTCCAGATCGGTTCCGGTCCCCGCCTCAAGCATATCCTGTCCGTCGAAATGGCTGCGCTTGTCTCGGTAGGGGGTCGATACAGCCGGCGCAAAGGCCAGCTCCCCTGCCCGCCACAGGGGCATAAGACCACCCAGATCAGGGTGAAGGGCGAAATAGCCATCCAGATCCAGCGCCCCCTGATCCGGCCCTAGCGACAATTTCTGGCGTAGCTTGCGCAGGTTGTTGTCGCCATAGGGCTGGAACACATCCAGACCATCCATAGCCCCGCGCAGAATGATGACGACCAAACGGTTGTCGCCCGGCGCATCAGCAAAGGCCATGTTGGAAAACAACGGATGCGCCGCGGCTGAACAGCCCAGAAGCGCAGTCGATTTGACAAAAAGGCGGCGCGACAGCATCGACCTATCTCCTGTTGAAATCAGCCGAACCAAGGACAACAGCCAGGCCTTCCAGTTCGGTTTCGGCCTTTGGAACCGCCCAGTTCAACGGCTCTGTCGCGGTGTCACCCAGACAGTCGCGCAGCAGAGCGCGCGGATCCGGGGGCTGACGCACAAGCTTGGGCAATTGCCGGGTCGCCCAATCGATTCGTGCAGCCAGGCCCTGCGGCGTTGCCCATGCCTCGGCCTCTTCTGGCCATCCATCGGGGCCGCGCGGCAGTTGCCATTTCTGGCCCATTGCCGTCATGGGCCGAATCAGCAGGGCATTCACCCGCTGTGGCGGCAGGGACATGACATCAGCCGCCCCCATGCCAACCGCACGCAACGAAGCGATGATGTAATCGAATGGCTGGCGGACCTTGGCGCGAAAATTCGATTGCAATTCCGGCGCTTCGGCCAGTGTCAGATACAGCTCTGCAAGGTTTCCATCGGTTTCGCGAAAACTTGCGGCAAGTCGCGCGACCAGATCCCTCGGCGGGGTATCCGAAACGAAGTGGACGGCCAGTTTCTGCGCGATGTGATCGGCTGTTGCCGGATGACGGGCCAGATCACCGATGACGGCGCGCACGTCACGGATGCTTCCCCAGCGGCTGACACCGTAACTTTTCCCCAGCACCGTTTCCGGCCCCGGTTCGGCCATGGCCGGACGAAACCTGCGTTCATTGCGAAAATTATAGGTCAGTCCGGTCAACAGCTTTGCAAGCTGGCGGACATCTTTCTGCGTGTAATCAGCGTTCACTCCAAGGCTGTGAAGCTCGATCATTTCCCGTGCAAGATTTTCGTTCAGGCCCAGGTTCCGATCCGGCCGTTTGCGTGCCATGACCGAACCGGGACCATAGGACCGGACCTGATTGAGATAGGTCAGCATGCGCGGATGGATCTCGGCCGCCAGCATCATATCCGCAAAACTGCCAGTCATATTTGGGCGAATCGCCTCTTCCACGAAGGCGGCTGCCATGGTGGCATTGAAGATATTTGCCCCGCCAACCACGGTGAAATGATCGGCCCAGAACTGGACCAACCTCTCGCCGAACCCGGCCCCGCCGCCAACAGCGCGCGCGATGCGCCGCTGATTTGCGACACGCCCCAGCTTGACCGTTTTACGTCGTTCGGCACGGATGGCGCTGCGATCACCGCCGCCATTCTTGCGCATTTCCTTGACAGCCTTGGTGTATTGCAGGCGCAATTCCTCGATCTGGTCCAAAGAGATCGAGGAATCATCCGGCCCGGACGCGCCGATTTCGGCGACCAGTCCGGCGGGCGTTTCCGGTGCATGCACATCAGGGCCAAGACCATAGCCCAGCTTGAGTGCGGCAATTGAAGAATAATCGATCATGCCTGCTTTGCCATCCACATTGCAGCCCGATATTGGGCCGCAATGTGGCACAAGGCAAAGCCGAATTCAGATCACTCTTTCGGCAACACGCGCAAACGCAGTTCGCGCATCTGTTCATTGCTGGGCTCCGATGGCGCATTCATCATCAGATCCTCGGCGCGTTGGTTCATCGGGAACATGATGACCTCGCGGATATTGGCCTCATCCGCCAGCAGCATCACGATCCGGTCGATGCCGGCAGCGCAACCGCCATGCGGGGGCGCGCCATAGCGGAACGCCTTGACCATGCCGCCAAAGCGCTTCTCGACCTCGTCGGCGCCATAGCCGGCCAGCTCGAACGCCTTGAACATGATTTCCGGCTTGTGGTTCCGGATCGCGCCCGAGATCAGCTCGTAGCCGTTGCAGGCCAGATCGTACTGATAGCCCTTGACCGCCAGCGGATCGCCGTTCAGCGCGTCCAGACCGCCCTGCGGCATGCTGAACGGGTTGTGGCTGAAGTCGATCTTGCCCTCGTCGTCCTTCTCGTACATCGGGAAATCGACGATCCAGGCGAATTTGAACTGGTTCTCGTCGGTCAGGCCCAGCTCGCGCCCGATCTCGTTGCGGGCGCGGCCCGCGACACCCTCGAACGCCTCGGGCTTGCCGCCAAGGAAGAACGCGGCATCGCCGATGCCCAGACCCAGCTGCTGGCGGATCGCCTCGGTCCGCTCGGGACCGATGTTTTTCGCGACGGGGCCGGCGGCCTCGATCTCGCCATTCTCACCTTTGCGCCACAGGATATAGCCCATGCCGGGCAGGCCCTGCTGTTGGGCAAAGGCGTTCATGCGGTCGGCGAACTTGCGGCTGCCGCCGGTCGGCGCGGGAATGGCGCGGACCTCGGTGCCGTCCTGTTCCAAGAGCTTGGCAAAGATCGCGAAGCCCGAGCCGCGGAAATGCTCGCTGACGATCTGCATCTCGATCGGGTTG
This sequence comes from Paracoccus onchidii, assembly GCF_028294535.1. GTDB lineage: Bacteria > Pseudomonadota > Alphaproteobacteria > Rhodobacterales > Rhodobacteraceae > Paracoccus > Paracoccus onchidii. The sequence goes on from NZ_JAQBIE010000009.1 coordinate 27,632, forward strand.
CGCAGGTCGGGCTTGTCGCTGCCGTATTTCAGCATGGCTTCGGCATAGGGGATGCGCGGCCATTCGGTATCGACCTTGCGGCCCTTGCCGAATTCCTCGAACAGGCCCTGCACGACCGGTTGGATCGAGGCAAAGACATCCTCTTGGTCCACGAAGGACATTTCCATGTCCAGCTGGTAGAAATCGGTCGGGCTGCGATCGGCGCGCGGATCCTCGTCACGGAAGCAGGGCGCGATCTGGAAATACTTGTCGAAACCCGCGACCATGATCAGCTGCTTGAACTGCTGGGGGGCCTGCGGCAGAGCATAGAACTTGCCCGGATGAAGACGCGACGGCACCAGAAAGTCGCGCGCGCCTTCGGGGCTGGATGCCGTGATGATCGGCGTCTGGAATTCGGTGAAGTCGCGTTCCCACATCCGTTTGCGGATCGATTGGATCACCTTGCTGCGCAGCATGATGTTGTTGTGCAGCGTCTCGCGGCGCAGGTCCAGGAAACGATAGGTCAGACGCGTTTCTTCAGGATAGTCCTGATCACCGAATACCGGCAATGGCAGCTCGTCTGCCGCGCCCAGAACCTCTAGCTCGGTGGCATAGACTTCGATCTCGCCCGTTGGCAATTTGGGGTTGATCAGCGATTCATCGCGCAGCTTGACGCGCCCGTCGATGCGGATGACGGTTTCGGCGCGCAGCTTTTCCATCTCGGCAAAGGCGGGGCTGTCGCTGTCGGCCAGAACTTGCGTCATGCCATAATGATCGCGCAGATCGACGAACAGAACGCCCCCGTGATCGCGGACACGATGAACCCAACCCGACAAACGGATGGTTTCACCGGCATTGGCGGCAGTCAGATCGCCGCAGTTGTGGCTGCGATAGGCGTGCATGATCGGTCCCCAGTTGTTCAGCCCCCGCATCAACAGCGCCACAGGCGGGAAGTCAACCGGTCAGAAGGGGCGGACGACGTTCCCGCTGTAGAAATAATAGCCCATGCCGACCGCGAACAGGATATTTCCCGCCACCGCGTGCAAAAGCCAGGCCGCCGGAAAGCCATGGCGCAGATAGGCACGGCCGAATATCCATCCGCCCACAAAGGTCATCACCGCGACAACCCATGACCAATACATCAGATGCGCAAAGGAAAAGACGGCCGCGTTGATTGCGATGGCCCCCTTGCCCGACGGCAGCAATGCCCCGTAGCGGTGAAAGAACAACGGGCGAAAGATCAGCTCTTGCGGCAATGCCGACAAGATCGGGTACAGCGCCCAGATCAGCAACAGGAAGTCTGGCCGCGTGCGCAGGATCGCGAACAGGCCCTCGGGGCGCGCAAGCCACATGATCAGCGCCCCGGACACCAGCGTCGCCACCGCGATACCGGCGACCTCGTACCACGGGATACGCCGACCATGAACCAGGTTCCGCCAGCGGAACCCACCCGTGCGCCACAACAGAACCAGGCCGACAACCGAGAACAGGAACAACGCCGCAAACATTTCTTGCGGAGGCAGGAACAGCGCAATCGCCAGTGGCGCCCCGAAATAGAGCGCCACGAACTCGATCATCAGCCAGTCATGCGATTTCACCGGGTGAGGCGTGTCGACAGCCATCGTTTCCAATCCGCCGATGAACCGGCAAATGCATTCAGATCCACATCGCCCTTGATACCCGGAACTGTTCCGGTTCCGGTATATTGCCAGAACGCCCAACGCTGCCCCGGATAGGTCATACGCGGATGATCCGCGACCGAACGCAGCCAGAACTCGGCCCGCATGTCGCCAAGATTGTTGTCGCGATAGAAATCGACGGTCGTGTAGATGATCGGCCGCTGGCCGTAATGCCGCCCGACGATATCAAGGAAATTCGACGCCTCGCGCTTGATTTCGGCCGAGGACGGACGCCGTGGGCAAGTCTTGGAATGGGTCCATTCCAGATCGAGCACCGGCGGCAATGACCCCACCTCGCGCGGGACGTTGCGGATAAACCATTCGGCCTGCTCGCGCCCGGTGCGGCAGAAATAGTAATAATGATAGGCGCCCCGCGGAATCCGTGCCGCCGCTGCCTCGCGCCAGTATCTCTGGAAGTTGGGATCGTTGTGGTCGCCCCCTTCGGTCGCCTTGATAAAGGCAAAGCTGATGCCGGCGTGGCGCACCCGCGCCCAGTCGATCTCGCCCTGCCAGCGGGAAATATCGATGCCATGCACCGCGTGGTTATACGGATGCCCGTTGCGCCATTCATGTGGCTGGCTATCGCCAAGCTGCGGCACGGTTCCGGCGACATATCGCCCGCCCCCGCCACCACCCTGGGGCGGAGTGCGCGAACACGCGACCGCCAGAACCAGCATCAATCCCAATAATACCTTGCCAAGGTGTCGCATTCCCGCCCCACAAATCCTCTGATCCGCTGCATCCTATCCGGCAGCTTGATGAAACTATCGCAAAGGCGTGAGGGAAAGTCACCGTGCCGTTACGGTCACGAACGCGTCAGCATATCATTTACTGTTGAACCGGCTGCGCGTCGTCGGGGGGCACGGTCATGTTCTGGTCCTGATCATCCGCGGCAAACGGGAAAACGAAGTAAAGGATGATTGCGGCCGCGACCGCCAGTGCGATCGCCATCAGCGCGGGCCTGTGCTTGCGGGCAGAGCGCGTCGGATCTTGTTCGTTATGGGACATCTCAGCTCCTTTCAGCTTCTGCCCGACCAACACATGCCCGAAGAACAGGGTTCCCTGCCCCGTCCAAACTTTGCCCGGACCGCATGCCGCCCATCAAGGCCCTGTCACGGAAGCGGAATTTCGCCGCCGATGGAAGAAATTGCCTCAGGAAAGGAACTTGGTGATGCGATTGCAGTTCTGTCATGTATTGTTCACGAAATCGCCATAGCGTGGCGCCGGACCAATCAGTAGACCGGATCTGCAACTTGTAAGGCAGGACCCAATCAGTATGGACACCAGCTGGACCCCATCTTCGCGCCCCGAAATTCTTGACCCGCACGGCGCCATGATGCCTGCCGGACTTCTGGCCGAAAGCCCGCCAAGCTCGGACCGCGCCTATGTCACACTGGTCACCAATCCCGACTATCTTCCCGGTGCCGAGGCCCTGCTGCGATCGTTGCGGCTGACCGGCACCCAGGCCGACCTGGTGGTCATGCATCGCGGCTTGCAGCCGGCCCATCTGGCACGGTTGCGGCTTCATGGTGCGCGCCTGATCGCCGCGGAACTGTTGCCCACCTCGGTCGAATTCGACCTCGCCCATGCCCGTGACGCGCTGCATTCGCGCGCCGCCTTCACACGGGGCGGCAAGCCCGATTTCCACACACCGCTGGACAATTTCGTCAAGCTGCGCCTGTGGCAACTGGACTACGCGCGCTGCGTGTTCATCGATGCCGACGCTATCGTGCTGCGATCGGTGGACAAGCTGTTCGACATGCCCGAATTCTGCGCCGCACCCAACGTCTATGACGGTCTTGATGGTTTCCACAGGATGAATTCGGGTGTCTTCACTGCCCGCCCCGACATTCGTCGCTTTCGCGACATGCTGGCATGTCTGGATCGCCCCGGCGCATTCTGGAGGCGCACTGACCAGACCTTCCTTCAGGACTATTTCAGTGACTGGCAAGGATTGTCGATCCACCACAACATGCTGCAATATGTGTGGTTCAACATGCCGGAACTATGGAGCTGGCAGGACATCCGAATCCTGCATTTCCAATATGAAAAGCCGTGGAAAAGCCATGCCAAGACCGATTTGCTGCGCCCTCTGATCGATCTGTGGCAAGCCATCGCAAACGGCCAGCCGGTACCCGACCTGTCCACCCAGATTCGTCCTGCCGCGGCCTGATGCGCATTGCCCTGACCGGTGCCAGCGGCTTTGTCGGCGCCTCGATCCGGCCTTTGCTGCAACAGGCGGGCCATCAGGTCACGCCCCTTGGGCACGACAACGGCTTCTCTCTGGGTGCCCGCCCCGACCTGCACGGGCATCACGCATTGATTCATTGTGCCTTCGCCCATCAGCCCGGTTGTTTTCGCGGTGGCGAGGGTGACGATCCACAAGGCTTTGTCGAAACCAACCAGACCGGAACCCGGCTTCTGTTCGATCAAGCCGAGAAATGCGGTGTCAGCCGGGTCATTTTCCTGTCCACGCGGGCGGTGCATGACGGCCATCCAGCGGGCAGCTTTCTGACCGACACATTGCCGCCCCGCCCTGTCAATCTTTACGGACAGGTCAAATCCGATGGCGAACGCTACTTGCTCAGCAAGACCGGGATCAAGGGCACTGCGATTCGCGCCACCGGGCTTTATGGTCCCGGCCCGCGAAACAAGTGGCGCGAACTGTTCCGCCAATTCCAACAGGGCGCGAGACTTGCCCCCCGCGTCGGAACCGAACTGCATATTGCGGATCTGGCCGATGCGATGCTGCGCCTTCTGGCGCATCCCCTGCCCCCTGCCACCGTAAATGCCAGCGACTTTGCGCTGGACCGTCAAGACCTGCTGCGGCTGGTGGCCGAACATACCGGCTGTCGCACAGCCCTGCCTGATCGCGCGGATGCCGTCGACATGCGTATCGCCGGCTGCGCGGCGCTGGCCCGCCTTGGATGGCGCCCGGGCGGAATCGCCAAACTGGAACAAACCATGCCGCGGCTGCTGGACCTTGCCCCCCAAGTATGATTCGTTTGACCTGATCCGAAAGGAGCAGGATCGGCATGCCGGATCGAACGACACAGCAACCACCCAAAGCGCCCCGGCCCCTCAGCGGACGCTGGTTCATGGCGGGCCTTGGATATATCCGCCACCGCTGTCAGCGCGCTATGCATATCTTGCGCAGCCGGGGGCCAAGCCAGTTGCAGTTCTGGTTTCTGGCCCTGTTGATCGGCATCGGCGCAGGTTTTGCCGCACTGGGATTCCGAATGGGAATCGGCGCGATCCAACGCAGGATCTATGGTGCCGACGATCTGACATTGGCCACCACTGCGGGAACGCTGCCGTGGTATTGGGTGCTGACAGTGCCAATGATCGGTGGACTGGTCGTCGGGATCATCCTTGACCGCTTCACCCCTGACGGGCGTGTTCGTGCAGTCGCGGATGTAATCGAGGGCGCCGCATTGGAGGGCGGGCGCGTCGAGACCCGGGCCGGGCTGGCCTCGGCAGCGGCATCCTTGATCACATTGGGAACCGGCGGCAGTTCGGGGCGCGAAGGCCCGGTCGTTCATCTGGCCGGGGTGATCTCGACTGCCGTGGCGGATCGCATCAAGGCCAGTCCAATCACCGGGCGCGAACTGTTGGGCTGTGCGGTCGCCGGCGCCGTCGCGGCCAGTTTCAACGCTCCGATCGCCGGCGCGCTATTCGCGCACGAGGTGGTGCTGCGCCATTTCGCGCTTCACGCCTTTGCGCCCATCGCCATCGCCGCGGTTGCCGGAACTGTCATCAATCGCCTGCAATTCGGCGGGCTGACCGAATTCACCCTTCAACAGGATATGGACCTTGCCTTCTATGTCGAACTTCCCGCCTTCATGATCCTTGGGCTGGTGTCGGCATTGGTGGCCGCCGCGATGATTTCCGGCATCCTCCGGGCCGAGCGCGTGGCCGATTGGCTGATGGGCCAAAGCCGCTGGCCACGTTGGAGCCGTCCGGCCCTTGCGGGCCTGTTGCTGGGCGCGATCGCAATCCCTTTCCCCCATATTATCGGGGTTGGGTATGAAACAACGGCTGCGGCACTGTCAGGACGCATCGGGCTGAGCGAAGCGATCATATTTGCGCTGATCAAGGCGGTGGCTGTTGCAATCACCCTTGGCGGACGCATGGGCGGGGGCGTTTTCTCGCCTGCGCTCGTGATGGGATCGCTAACCGGTCTGGCATTTGGCATCGTTGCCACCGGTCTGCTGCCCGAGCTTTCCGGAAATGTGAATATCTACGCATTTGCCGGTATGGGGGCGGTTGGTGCGGCAGTCTTGGGGGCACCCATTTCAACGGCGCTGATCGTGTTCGAAATGACCGGAGACTGGCAAACCGGTATCGCCGTCATGACCGCGGTGTCGCTCAGTTCGGCCCTTGCGTCGCGGCTGGTGCATCGTTCGTTCTTTCTGACACAGCTTGAAAATCGGGGCGTCAGCATTGCCGAAGGGCCGCAGGTCTGGCTGCCCCAGAAAATGCGCATCACCGCGATCATCCGCCTGATGGATTCCGATGACGCCCCTTCAGAAGATCTGGCGCGCAACCTGTATGATTCCGGTCAGGCATTGACCGAAGCCATGCCCCTTGACGAGGCCCTGAAGGAGTTCGAGCGTACCGATGCGGCATTCCTACCTGTAATCCGCCCGCCCGAGTCATCGGGTGACAGTGAACCCGGCATTGTCGGGGTCGTGTATCACGTGGATGCCCTGCGCGCGCTGAACCAGGCACTGGCCGAAACCGCCGCCGAGGAACATGGTTAGGCCATGCACAAAACGCCAGAGTCCCGCCCCAACCGGGTCACATCATCAGCGAAGCTGGGGAAATGGTGGGTGATAAGAGATTTGAACTCCTGACATCTTCGATGTGAACGAAGCGCTCTACCACTGAGCTAATCACCCGGTGGAGCGGCTTTTATAACCCGCAAATGAATGACGCAAGAGGGTTTCGCAATCACACCGTCGCGAAACGTGATTTCACGCACTGGCCGTTCCACCACGGCGGCGAAGGCGCAGCGTGATGACATCGCCGCCGCGCTGGTCCTTTTCAAGATTGACCCGGCCTCGTCCCAATGGCGGCACAGCCAAAGTATACCCCGCCGACAGCGCTTCGCCCAATTGCTCCAACGTGGCCTCGATGATTGGGCGCGCCTCGGATTTCTTGGCTCCGGTCGCGGCAACAACCCGATCGACGAAATCCCGCTTGTGGATCACCTGCGCAGGTTGGGGGTCGGATGAAGCAAGACCGTTGGACCGCCGACCGACATTGTTTTTCACCGGCTGCTTTTTCATGGCATTCTGCCCTCCGCACGAGTGAAACCTGCCTTTCAGATTGGCGGCGGATTGACGCTAGGTCAACATATTTCGGCGTAAGTGCATGAAATGCAAAGGCCGAGCCGGTTTCCCGGCTCGGCCAAACACGATCTGGATATCAGTTCCCAGATGGTCAATGCGCGATCGTGCTTTCGCCCTTGCCGCCTGACGAACGCGCCGCCAGTCGCGCCGCTTCGGCGGCCTCTTCGGCGGCCTCGTCCCACTCGACGGGTTCGGGCATCCGGACCAGGGCGTGCCGCAGCACCTCGCGGACATTGCTGACCGGAATGATCTGCAGCCCCGTTTTCACATTGTCCGGGATCTCGGCCAGATCCTTTTCATTGTCGGACGGGATCAGAACGGTCTTGATCCCGCCACGCAATGCGGCAAGCAGCTTTTCCTTCAACCCGCCAATGGCCAGCACATTGCCGCGCAAGGTGACCTCGCCAGTCATGGCAACGTCCTTGCGGACGGGAATGCCGGTCATGACCGACACAACCGAGGTCACCATGCCGACACCTGCCGACGGGCCATCCTTGGGCGTTGCGCCTTCGGGCACATGGACATGGATGTCGCGCTTGTCGAACTCCGGCGGCCTGACACCGATCTCGGGCGAGATCGAACGAACAAAGCTGGACGCGGCGTCGATGGATTCCTTCATCACATCGCCCAGTTTCCCGGTCGTTTTCATCCGCCCCTTGCCGGGCAAACGCAACGCCTCGATCTGCAACAGATCGCCGCCAACCGATGTCCAGGCCAGACCGGTCACGACCCCGACCTGATCCTCTTTTTCGGCCAGACCGTAACGATAGCGACGCACACCCAGATATTCCTCGGCCTTGTCCGCATCCACCGCGACCGATTTGGTCTGGTTCTTCAGGATCTCGGTCACCGCCTTGCGTGCCAGCTTGGCGATTTCGCGCTCGAGCGAGCGGACACCGGCCTCGCGGGTGTAATAGCGGATAACATGGGTCAAGGCACCATCGCTGACCGAAAATTCACCCTTGCGCAGGCCATTCGCCTTGATCTGCTTGGGCAACAGGTGCTGACGGGCGATCTCGCGCTTTTCATCCTCGGTATAGCCGGACAGCGGAATGATCTCCATCCGGTCCAGCAACGGGCCGGGCATGTTATAGCTGTTGGCCGTGGTCACGAACATCACGTTCGACAGATCGTATTCCACTTCAAGGTAGTGATCCACGAAGGTCGAATTTTGTTCGGGGTCCAGAACCTCAAGCATGGCGCTGGCCGGATCGCCGCGGAAATCCTGCCCCATCTTGTCGATTTCATCCAGCAGGATCAGCGGATTGGTCGTCTTGGCCTTTTTCAGCGCCTGGATGATCTTGCCCGGCATCGAACCGATATAGGTCCGGCGGTGGCCGCGGATTTCGGATTCGTCACGCACACCGCCAAGGCTGATGCGGATGAATTCGCGCCCGGTCGCCTTGGCCAGCGACCGACCCAGCGAGGTCTTGCCCACGCCCGGAGGACCCACCAAAGACAGGATCGGGCCTTTCAATTTCTGGCTGCGCGATTGCACGGCCAGATATTCGACGATCCTCTCCTTGACCTTTTCCAGACCATAGTGATCGGCATCCAGAACCTGCTCGGCGCGGCCCAGATCCTTGCGGGTGCGCGACTTCACACCCCATGGCAGCGCCAGCAGCCAATCGAGGTAGTTCCGGCTGACCGTCGCCTCGGCAGACATGGGCGACATGGATTTCAGCTTTTTCAGCTCGGCCTCGGCCTTTTCACGCGCTTCCTTGCTGAACTTGGTCTGCTCGATCTTTTCCTCAAGCTCGGCGATCTCGTTCTGACCTTCATCGCCATCACCCAGTTCCTTCTGAATGGCCTTCATCTGCTCATTCAGATAGTATTCGCGCTGGGTCTTCTCCATCTGGGTCTTGACGCGCGACTTGATCTTCTTCTCGACCTGCAGAACCGACATTTCGCCCTGCATCAGCGCATAGACCTTTTCCAGCCGCTCGGTCACATCGAGCGATTCCAGAAGATCCTGCTTCTTGTCCAGTTCGACCCCCATATGGCCGGCGACCAGATCGGCCAGCTTGCCGGGTTCGCGCGCCTCGGACACGGCGGTCACGACCTCTTCGGGGATGTTCTTCCGGACCTTCACATAACGTTCGAATTCTTCGGCGACCGCACGCACAAGCGCTGTTTCGGTGGCCTCGTCGCCACTGACTTCGGGCATCTGCACGGCTGCGGCTTCAAAATGATCGTCATTTTCGATGAAACCGGTGATCTCGACGCGATCATGACCTTCGACCAGGACCTTGACCGTTCCGTCAGGCAGCTTCAGCAATTGCAGGACATTCGCCAGAACGCCCGTGCGATAGATCCCCTCTTCGTCGGGTTCGTCGACCGAGGCATCTTTCTGAGCGGCCAAAAGGATCGGGCTGTCCGATTCCATCACGGCTTCCAGCGCGCGAACGGATTTGTCGCGCCCCACGAACAGCGGAACGATCATGTGGGGAAAGACCACAATGTCCCGCAGCGGCAGCACCGGATAGGTCTGAGAAGACAGTTCATTCATAATATTCATTCCTTTCCTGCCCGAAGCCGTGGCCCCGTCAATGGCGACGCACGGCCCCTGCGTCGCATCAATCTAGGTTCGCAGGCCGCCACGTTCAATACGACGATAAGAATACCATATATTTCGACATGCCGCCGCCCTGCCACCACAGACGGTGTTTGCACCCCCTCAGCGCGGAATCACGATTTCGGCCCGTAGACCGCCCAGACGCGCACCACGGCCCAGCCGCAGCTGCCCTCCATGGCCACGCGCCACATCAGCGGCAATGGCCAGGCCCAGCCCCGCGCCCTGACCGCTGTTGCGGTTGCGGGACGGGTCAAGCCGCGTAAAGGGACGCATCGCGGCATCCATGCTTTCGGCGGCGATTCCGGGGCCGTCATCCTCGATGCTGATGCGCAGGCTGCGCGGCCCCAGAGCTGCCTCGACCTCGGCACAGGTGCCATAACGCACGGCATTGCCAATCAGGTTCTCGACCGCGCGGCGCAGCATATCGGGGCGAAACACTGCCTGGCCGTCAACATCGCCTTCCAGCCTGTGCAGGCTGACCCGCTGACCTGCGCGCTGTGCATCGTCGACGATACCCTGCAAAAAGCCCGACACCTGCGTCGCTTCGGGGGCAACATCACGCGCCTCGTCGCGTGAATAGTCCAGAAATGTGTCGACCATGCGATTCATCTCGGAAATATCGCCGTCCATCGCGGCGATATCCTCTTCGTCCGGGGGCATGTCGGGCGACAGCATCGACAAACCCAGCCGCAGCCGTGTCAACGGTGTCCGCAGATCATGGCTGACACCGGACATCATGAGTTTGCGTTGCTCATTCTGGCGTTCAAGGCGATTGCGCATATCCAGAAAGGCCGTGCCCGCGCTGCGAATCTCAACCGCGCCGCCGGGCCGGTATGGCACAAAGCGCCCTTTTCCGTATTCTTCGGCGGCCCGCGCCAGACGCCGGATCGGACGCAGCTGATTGCGCAGGAATATCGTCGCGATTCCCGTCATCAGCAGGGATGTAAAGATCATCAGCACCAATAGCTGATGCGGATTCGATGCGCTGACCCGCCGCCGATCGAAGGTCAGCGAAAACGGCCCATAGCGCCCCTCGACCACGACCATGACCCTTTTGTCGTCGCTGGCCAGATCAATGGACATGATGTCGGGCACGATACGCCGGAGCTCTTCGATCACGACCCGACCGGAAAAATCATAGAACAGCCGCGCGTCGCTGATTTCCTCTTTTGCCGGCAGTTCAAGCGTCAATTCCAGCGGCACGGCAACCGCCCGCCCCGACAGCAGGGCAAGCGCCGCGTTTTCCGACCGGTTCATTCGCTGCGCAACAAAGCTGATTTCACGCGCCATGTTAGAGGTCATCTGCCGGGTCACACCTTCGAAGTGACGCTGAAGGAACATGACGCTGACAACCAGCGTGACCACGACGACAGGCAGAAACAGGATCAGCGCGGCGCGGCCATACAGCCCGCGCGGCAACAGCGCCTTCAGAAAGCTTGTTTCGGAATTGTTCGACATGGAAACCCTGATGTTACGGGGCTAAGCTACCCTCATGGACATTCCCGTAAAAGAGCCGCGCTGCATCCTGGCGCAAAACCCTTCGCCCCTGACCGGGCCGGGCACGAATACCTATCTGATCGGGCAAAAGGAAGTCGCCGTCATCGATCCCGGCCCCGACGACCCCGAACATCTAAACGCGATATTGACCGCGACCGAGGGTCGCGTGTCGCATATTTTCGTGACCCATGCCCATCTCGATCACAGCGCCGGTGCCGTGGCGCTGTCCAGGGCAACCGATGCACCCGTTCTGGCATTCGGGGATGCGCGGGCCGGACGCTCGGCCTTGATGCAGAAACTGGCAATGCAAGGTCTGAAGGGGAACGAAGGTCTGGATCATGATTTTTCCCCCGACATCCTTCTGGCGGATGGCCAGATCATCACCACGGCCGAATGGTCGCTGCAGGCCGTGCATACGCCCGGACACAGCGCCGGCCATCTTTCATTCCTGTGGAACGACCTGCTGTTTTGCGGCGACATCATCATGGCATGGTCTTCAACACTCATCTCGCCCCCCGACGGTGATCTGGCGGATTATTTCAGATCTCTCGACAAGATCGAAGCACTGGGTCCGCACCGCCTGATGCCCGCACATGGCAACCCGATCGACGCGCCATCCCAGCGAATCGCGGAACTGGCGCAACATCGCCGCGACCGAACAGCGCAAATCCTTGCTGCCTTGCATGGATGCCCTGACACCCCCGAGGGAATCGTGCGCCGGATCTATGACATTCCGCCCACCCTTTTGCCCGCAGCATCACGCAATGTCCTCGCGCATTTGCTGGCGCTCAGCGAACTCGGAGCGGTTCAGGCCGCAGGCGACACCCTGGCGCAGGCAAAATTTTCAACTTTGTAAAAAAAACATCTCAATGCCTCTGGACGCCCCCGAAACCCATTGCTATATCGCCTCTCGTGTTCCGGCGTAGCTCAGCGGTAGAGCAGTTGACTGTTAATCAATTGGTCGTAGGTTCGATCCCTACCGCCGGAGCCAAAGATTTCAAGGACTTAGCGCTCATCCGCTAAGTCCTTTTTCTTTTAGAGCACAGAATATGTACAGAAAACACTGCCCGAAGGAGACGCCTCTTTATACTGGCAAGGCTGATCCTAAGATTGCGCATGCTGAAAACCCTACCGAGCAGGGCGAGTCATTGAGTCGACGCATCAATGAGCACCGCAAGAGCATAGAGTTGGTGTCCGGCGAAGGTGGCATAAGCCTAGATGATTTTGAAGTTCGGTACCTTGTGACCGCTAGCGGATTTCAGGTAACCGCCGAAAACTTCCTCATCAATTACTTCAAGCCAATTTGGAACAAAGAAACCAAGATCTGCTTTGGCATTGGCAAGCATGGTGATGATGCCAATACTCGGAAGAATAAAAAGTCTCCTTGTCATTGGCATCTAGGCCATCGTGCCGTTATCTTGCAGGCAAGTAAGCCAGCAAGCTACCCCTCTGACATTCGATCAATGAGAAACGCCCCTAAAACATATTGATTTCTGAAGCATAGAGACCATCCAACCTCAGAAGCACAGAATTGAGCACAGCATCTGCGTCGGTGGCTGACCGATTCAAGCTATTGAACGTGAACAGTCACATCATACCCAAGGGCTTTCAGTGCCTTTGACGTTCTGCCATTTCTGGGCGGGTAATGGTCAGGCAATGCCCAACCAACCAGCTCCCCCAAGGCGCTGATGCCGAGGCCGTCAATCTTGAACTTCGGATCATCTATCGCCTGCCACAGACGATCTGGCAGTTCATCCAATTTGCCGCCGTAGAAGATGTACGAAAGCACCTCTTTAACATCCAGCCCGGCGTCCGTTCTTTGTTCCCAGATCGTCTTTGAGAGCGCAGCGACCTTTTGGGGAATGTCGTACGCCTGACCAGTCGACGGTAATCCGACCGAGGTATTTCTTACTCGGCGTGCATAGTCTTTGATCGAATGAACTGAATAGCAAACCTCCTTGAAGTCATCGTATTTCAAGGTTGGCAGGATCTCTTGAGACAATGCGTTTCTGAGGAACGGCGCAGTGGTGTTTAGCATGACGTCTTCGCCTTGCGGTGCAGCCTTAAGGCCAGCCCACCACCTGAGCGCTTCCGCTCTGGCTATGTCCGGATTGGATTTGTTTCGATCAAAGAAGTCCAGATAGCGTGCCTTCTGCCCTTCAAAGGTCTTTTGGTAATAGAAAGCATGTAGAAATTGGTCGGCCTGTGCACCGGATGGAGCATCGTCAGTGATCCAAGTTGGACGGTTTTCAGGTAAAATTACCTGGCTACTTATGTCCCTGAGAACTTGAAGTGTCGAGTACCATTCAGCAAGGAAGCTATCCCGTTTTGCATCGCTGGCTTTCTTGGGTGATGTAGTAACCAATCCACTCCAATTATTTATGCTGGAATTTTCCCAGAACGCCTTGTCGTCCGGCGCTCTCATGGCTAGCTCTTTTTGGCGTTTCACCATCAGGTCGAAGAGTTCCTGTGTCAGCGGCGTAGCATGCTTATCGAGAACGGAGAACATCGATTGCAGGTCATTTGCGAGCCTATCATCAATATCTGTTTCTTGAATAAAGAACCCAGCCTCGACATTTGTGTTCCAAGCGCCGCCAGTCAAATTTGCCGAGCCGACATAAACCCCGTAGCCTCGCCACCAAATGACTTTTGCATGGTGTTTCTTAACAAGCTTGCAGGTGAACTTTGCTGATTTCTTTTTCAGGAATTTGGAAAGAACGTTGGTGTTGACCGCAACTTGTGAGTCCAACCGCCCCCAGAACTTTAGTGGAATATCGTGCTCAATGCACCAATCAAACAAGAGAGAATTGTCGGTCGCGTAGGCAACGGAGGCCAAGACCTCATCTGTCTCTTGAGCGGCATTTTCCGTGATATTCCGTAAGTAGTTTCCATTAATGGCACCCAAAAACAATTCCATGAAACATCCCGCTATAAACTTGCCTCTTAGGCAGCACGCGTCAGTTGCACTGTGATGTCAACAGCATTTGATCACGGATCAGCGGGACAGCTTGGGAAAATCATATATACGACAATGGCTTAACAGCCACATTCGCTGACGAACACAGCACTGAGCACAGCCGAATGCTTCATGTGTCCTCAAAATATGGCGTGGCTACGATCCAATCAAGCAACTGAGTGCGGGTTTCGACGTCAAGGTCCTTGCGCCTCTCGACTGCCCCGATTGCTTCGTCTCGAACCTTGGAGGATTGCCAGGGAACGGGATCGCGGTTGGCCTTCATCTCCGCTAGAAGCCCATCGTCGGGGTCATGCAAATAGCCCAGACAGATGCGCATGGTCTCACCGCCGTCGGCAAATGCCACAGTGGCAACGCCACCAGGTCGCACCAGGTTTATCTGGTTAATCGGATCAGTCATCAGATGCTCCCCCCGGTCTCCTGTGGCGTCCCCTGGACGACTTCGGCGTCGATCGTGACGGGGGCTTACCTGAGGCCGTTTCGGTCACCACGGGCCTCCGTACAGCCCCTTCAGGCTGAACCAGCCTGGGTTTGGCTGGCAGGGAGGTTTGAACGCTCGTGGCATTGTTGATCTGGACATTCGTTTGGGCAGGTCCATCCACCGAACTCATCCGCAGGGATAGGAGCTTGTTCAGGACACGGGGATCAACGCTCGCCGTCTCGAAACGATAAACCGGCTCAAAGTCATCATCCAACTCGGGTTCGCCCGTCTCAGGATCGAAGCACTTAACCCATTTGCCGGTCCCCATCTCTAAGGCCGTCTGGACCACCCGCATGGTCAATTCTTCTTCGAAAGCTGCCAGAGCCTCGTCCCACGCCTCCGCAAAATCTGGATGCTTTGCACGCCGGTCATAGAAGGTCCGCCGGGTCGCCCACGATGATCGCCTGCTTGCCCCGCGCGATCGCACCAATTGCGTCCCAGGTGGTGATCTGTGACGCCTCGTCGAAGATCACCA
Source organism: Paracoccus onchidii (assembly GCF_028294535.1). GTDB lineage: Bacteria > Pseudomonadota > Alphaproteobacteria > Rhodobacterales > Rhodobacteraceae > Paracoccus > Paracoccus onchidii. Next base: position 42,646 of record NZ_JAQBIE010000009.1, read on the forward strand.
CGTCGAAGGCCGCTTGCCCCGCAGGGAGGTACTGCGCCACCGAAAGCGGGGACATCAGCACGCAGGGGGCCAGCTTGGAGAAGGCGTCGGGCATTTCCGAGATCAGCGTTCGGATCGGCATGCTGGGCCGCTGCAGCCCAAGCTGATGCCGCAGCGTGCCAAGTTCAGACCGGCGCGCAACAGCATCCTGGGCTGGAAAGCCATGCTGGATGCGGGACAGGACCTGCCCGGCTGCCATCTCCGTTGCACGATCATCCAACTCGCGGAAGCGCTTGATCGCATCCTCGTGCGACCAGTGGGAGAACCGCCGCAATTCTGGCTGCGCATCCATGGCCTGCGGCAACCACCAGGCCGCATAGGCCGAGGTGAAGGCTGCATCGACATCGCCCTCGATCTGGCCGTCTTCGACGGCATGGACGAGGGGCTCAAGCCCTGCGCCGCTGGCTTGTGCACGGACTTCGACCCACCGGGTCCAATCCTGCAGGTGCTCCTTGTTGTCCTGGATGGCCTGCAGAGATGCGAGCATCTCCGACAGGGCCAACCGAACTCCGCCATCGAAGTGACCGGTATCTCTGCGCCACCCTCTGGACTGACTTCGACCTACTGGGGGATCAGGAGGCTGCCAAGAGCTTCGCACGCCGGTTCATGCGCGACTTTGACATGATCTCCAACGCTGATATCGGGTCAGTATCGTAGCGACAGCTTGCGTTGATTTCATGGTCTTCATCGGAGTTCCCACCGCTTCCAAGCGACCTCGTGTCCAGGGGCTCACTATCGCAAGCCAGCCCCACTGCGCCATGCTCAGGCTCATACGGGGAGAGCACAACGGCACTCCGCTGGATCCGTGGCCCCATGCCTTGAACCGCCGAATCCTCTCCATACGCGAAAAGCGCCGGAGCATCAGCGCCAGCGCCTCTATCACCGTCTTTCAGAGAGCAGCCCAGAGACACCAGGCGGTACGTTTCGCCCTTGACACCCCTTGCGCAGACTTATGCTTCCGTTTGCGCATTCACCTGCTTTCTCTGACTACGCCTCGCCGAAGCGATCGGCCTCTCATTTCAGTGGCTTCAACAAGCGCACCGTTCAAGCCAGTCCATGCGAGAGCCGATGGTCGGTCGAAGCGTCTCACTGGGCCAGATGCCGAAAGGAAAAACCGCGAAGCCGACTGAAAGCGGGTACATCCACGCCCTTCAAAATAGACCTCGGCCGGATCATGTGGTCCATACGGCCGCAACTTGATCCCGATTTACACGAAGTCAATGGGTCCAGGGCAAGCGGCGGTCGGTTGCGAAATTTTCGCCGTAGCCGCGCGGACGTATATTCACGCTGCGCTTGTGGGGCTCTTGCACGACATATTCCAGCTTGCGATCTTCTGCATAGGCGATCGCCTGCTTGCGGGTATCGAAGCGCAACCTGACCTGGCTTTGCGTGTCATCGCTGCTGGTCCATCCCATCAGCGGATCGATTTCGCGGGGGTCTGCGGCGGGAAATTCAAGCACCCATCCCTTGCTGCGCGCAGTGCCCGATTGCATGGCGTTGCGGGCGGGCTGATAAATGCGGACTCGCATAGCTGGCTTCCTCTGGCTTGGACCGCCGATGTTATCGCCAATGCAACAAGCCGGATCAAGCCCCATGTTCGCTGTATGCCACATCCTTTGCACAGGCAAAGGTCAACCGTGGATCAGGGCTTGAACGGACCCCGGCACAGGTTAGTCTTGCAAGGTGATCACACCCCGTCCCCAAGCCTGACGATCAGGTCCCAGACAAACAGAAGAAGGGCAGCAGATGAGACTTCGTGCCGCATCCATGCCATTGGCCATCATTGGCCTGACCGCCGCGTGCCAACCGCAACCCACACCGCTGACCAGCTGCTCGACCTCGGCGCATCAAAGCCTTGTCGGCAAAAACATCGGCGATGTGTCACTGCCCGAAAGCCTGCCCCAGCGCGTGATCATTCCAGACAGCGTCATCAGGCAGGACATGAACCCCCGGCGCCTGAACATCCATGTGGACGACAAGGGCTGGATCACCAGGATCAGCTGCGGTTGACCCTGCCCCCCCGCCCTAACGTCGACGCTTGGATCGTTTGTTGCCCCCTCGCTGTCCGGCCCGGCCAGCGGTCGAGCGGCCAGAGCCACCAACCGCGACCTCGACGGCCTCCTGTATGGCTGACTGACGCGACAGGGGATCGTCAGAGACCGCCAGATCAACCGCCTCGAGCCGCTTGACTTCATCACGCAGTCTGGCTGCCTCTTCGAATTCGAGATCCTCGGCTGCCTTGCGCATCTGGGTGCGCAGCGCGTCCAGATGTGCCTGAAGATTCGCGCCGACCAAGGGTTTGTCCACCTTGGTCGTGATCCGCGATTGATCGGTGTCGCCCTGCCACAGCCCGGCCAACACGTCATCGACATTCTTGCGGACGGTTTGCGGGGTAATCCCGTGTTCCGCGTTATAGGCGATTTGCTTCTGGCGACGGCGTTCGGTTTCCGCCATTGCCCTTTCCATGCTGCCCGTCACACGATCAGCATACATGATGACGCGCCCGTCAGCGTTGCGCGCGGCGCGCCCGATCGTCTGGATCAACGAGGTTTCAGAGCGCAGGAAACCCTCTTTGTCGGCATCCAGAATGGCCACCAGCCCACATTCGGGAATATCCAGTCCTTCGCGAAGCAGGTTGATGCCAACCAGCACGTCAAAGGCCCCCAATCGCAGATCGCGCAGAATCTCGATCCGTTCGATCGTATCGATATCGCTATGCATGTAGCGGATACGGATACCCTGCTCATGCAGGTATTCGGTCAGGTCCTCGGCCATGCGCTTGGTCAGGGTGGTGACCAATGTCCTGTAACCCGCGGCGGTGACACGGCGCACTTCGTCCAGCAGATCATCAACCTGCATCTCGACCGGGCGAATTTCGATCTGGGGATCGAGAAGACCTGTCGGGCGGATCACCTGTTCGGTGAATACCCCGCCTGTCTGGTCCATTTCCCATTGCGCGGGGGTGGCGCTGACGAAAACCGATTGCGGGCGCATCGCGTCCCATTCCTCGAATTTCAGCGGCCGGTTATCCATACAGGACGGCAGCCGGAAACCATGCTCGGCCAACGTGAACTTGCGCCTGAAATCGCCACGATACATGCCACCGATCTGGGGCACGCTGACATGGGATTCATCGGCAAACACAATGGCATTGTCCGGTATGAACTCGAACAAGGTGGGGGGGGGCTCGCCGGGGGCGCGCCCGGTCAGATAGCGGGAATAGTTCTCGATCCCGTTGCACACCCCGGTCGCTTCCAGCATTTCGAGGTCGAAATTGGTGCGCTGTTCCAGCCGCTGTGCCTCGAGCAGCTTGCCTTCGTCCTGCAGCTGTTTCAGCCGCTCTTGCAGTTCCTTGCGGATGCCCTTGATGGCCTGCTGCATGGTCGGGCGCGGCGTCACATAGTGGCTGTTGGCATAGATGCGGATCTGCTGAAAGCTGTCGGACCTGGCACCCGTCAACGGATCAAACTCAATGATCGCTTCAAGCTCGTTGCCAAAGAAATCGAAACGCCATGCCCGGTCTTCGAGGTGGGCAGGCCAGACCTCGACCACATCACCGCGCACGCGGAATCCGCCGCGCTGGAATGCCGTATCCAGCCGCTTATATTGCTGCGCCACCAGTTGCCCCAGAAATTCGCGCTGATCATAGTTTTCACCGACGATCATGTCTTGGGTCATCGCCGAATAGGTTTCGACCGACCCGATCCCGTAAATGCAGCTGACAGAGGCCACGATCACCACGTCGTCACGTTCCAGCAACGCCCGCGTCGCGGCGTGGCGCATACGGTCGATGGCCTCGTTGATCTGCGATTCCTTCTCGATATAGGTGTCGCTGCGGGCGACATAGGCTTCGGGCTGATAGTAATCATAGAAGCTGACGAAATATTCGACCGAGTTGTCGGGAAAGAAACCCTTGAACTCACCATATAGCTGCGCTGCCAGCGTCTTGTTGGGTGCCAGGATGATGGCGGGGCGCTGGGTCTCTTCGATGACCTTGGCCATCGTATAGGTCTTGCCCGTGCCGGTTGCGCCCAACAGAACCTGATCGCGTTCACCATCCAGCACGCCTTGCGACAATTCCCTGATGGCGGTGGGCTGATCGCCGGCTGGGTTGAATTCGGTGTTCATGACAAAGCGTTTCCCGCCCTCCAGCTTGGGGCGGGACACTTCTGGAAAACGCGCAACGGGGGCGTTGGTGTTGTTATGACCCATGGGGAATCCGTATTGTCGCAAGGCCCCTAGAAGGTGTGCCCTTCTTCGCGAAAGTCAACCTTGCGTCATCGGATCAACGCCCCAGACGATCTGGTGCCAATTCAGACCAACCCTGACCGCCATCCATTTCGTCAGCCAGGATTTCCGCAGTGACAGGACCAAGCGTGAACCCCTGATGACCATGACCGAAATGCGTCCAGAGATTGGGCTGATCGGGGACGCGCCCCACCACCGGCAGCATGTCGGGCATACAGGGCCGCCGGCCGGTCCACGGCTCGGCCTCGACCGGGGCGCCGATGTCGAACAGTTCCTTCGCGGCCTCTTCCCCGTGGCGCAGTTGCGGCGGCGTCATGCGTGGGTTGCGCGTCAACTCGGCGGCCGTCGCGATACGCAGGCCGCGACGCATGGGCGAAAGGACCACGGAATTGGCGAAATCGGCAATCGGATGCTGGGGCGGAACATCCATGTGGTAGTGGCGGTGATAGCCCCGCTTGTAGACCATTGGAACCTTCAGGCCAAAGCGCCCGAGCAACATCGGCGACCACGGGCCAAGTGCCACCACCGCATGTTCCGCCTGCGCTTCATCCGCGACCCAAGCGGCACCCTTGCGATGCAGATCGCCCGCATCGCCATTCAGGATGCGCCCGCCATTCTTCTGGAACAATGCCGCGTAGGCGGCGACCAACGCCCCCGGATCCGAACAGTTCCAGCTGTCGGACCAATGGGTTGCGCCTGCGACATCAACCCGGATCGCGGGTTCGGTGCGACGCAGCGCGGCCTGGTCAAGGATCGTCGCCTCGACCCCGAATTCAGTTTGGAACCTTTCAGCCACCACGCGGGCCTTTTCAAGTTTGGCGGTGGTGCGATGCAGTTCGATATAGCCGTTGCGGCGGATGATATTATCGGCACCCGCTGCCTGAATCAGCGGACCATGACGGTCGGTCGACTGACGGATCAAGCGCCCCCAGGTCTTGGACGCGCGCCGATGCGCCGCGGGCAGTGAATTGCGCGCATACGAAAACACGGCACTGGCCTGAGACAACAGGCCCGGAATGTTCCATTTCACGTCATATCCACGCCCCAGCGCGATTTGCAGCAGCGCGCCGGGCGCAAGTGGCATTGCATATGGTTCGACAGCTTCGGTCTGAATCAACCCGGCATTGCCATAGCTGGTTTCCCGCCCGGGCGCGTTGCGGTCTATGATCGTTACATCATGGCCGCGCGCCTGCAGCGCCAAAGCGGATGTGACCCCGACCATTCCCGCGCCAAGAACCAGAATCTCGGACATGACTGCCTCCTTGTCGAACCGTTGTTCGAGGGATGCAGATTCCGTCGCCTACGGGCAAGAAATTTCGCGCTTTCTTCGACTGTTGTCGAAAACTTTGCAAGATTCAGGCAAAAAGTTCGCGGCAGAAGGTCAAACCTTCGACAAGGGCGTCCACTTCGTCGGTGGTATTGTACATCGCGAACGAAGCTCTGGCGCTGGCATTGATTCCATAGAAATCCATCAACGGCATCGCACAATGGCTACCCGCACGAATCGCGATGCCTTTCTTGTCGAGAATGGTTGACAGATCATGGGCATGTGCGCCCTGCATCGTCATCGAAAAGATCGCACCCTTATCGGCTGCATCGCCCTGAATGCTCAGCCAGTTCAGTTTGCGCAGGCTGTCGCGCGCATGATCGCGCAGCTTGCGTTCATGCGCGGCAATGTTGTCCATGCCGACCTGCATCAGATATTCCAGCGCCGCGCCCAGACCGATCTGATTGACGATACCCGGCGTGCCTGCCTCGAAGCGCAAGGGCGGATCGGCATATTCGATCGCGTCGCGTGTCACGGTTCGAATCATGTCACCGCCGCCCAGAAACGGCCGCATCTCGGCCTGACGTTCAGCCCGGATCCACATCGCACCCGACCCCGACGGACCATACAGCTTGTGCCCGGTGATACAGTAGAAATCGCAACCGATGGCGCCGACATCAACCGGCATATGAACAGAGGCCTGCGATCCGTCGACCAGTACAGGCACATCGGTCCCCTGTGCGATCGCGGCAACATCAACGACCGTGCCGGTGACGTTCGACATATGCGTCACCGCGACCAGCTTTGTGCGCGGACCGATGGCTGCCAGAACCTTTTCGGGGGGCAGGCTGCCATCAGGCTCGGGCTCGACCCATTTCAGAACGACGCCCTGCCGTTCGCGCAGAAAATGCCATGGAACGATATTCGCGTGATGTTCCAGCACGGACAGGACAATCTCGTCCCCGGCCTGCAGCCGGGGTGCCGCCCAGCCATAGCTGACAAGATTGATCCCTTCGGTCGTCCCCGATGTGAAGATGATCTCGTCTTCACGGGGGGCCGACAGGAAACGCGCGATCGTGGCGCGAACACGTTCGTAATTGTCGGTCGCAAGATTGGACAGATAGTGCAGGCCACGATGAACATTCGCATATTCACCCGCATAGGCCGTGGAGATAGCATCGATCACTTGCCGGGGCTTTTGCGCGCTGGCGCCGCTATCCAGATAGACCAGCGGCTTGCCGTTGACCTCGCGCGAAAGGATGGGGAAATCCGACCGGATTTTCTGAACGTCGAAACTCATTGCGGAATCTCCGGAAACAGGCCCAGTGCCGCGGCAATCACGGACAGGGCAAAGCCTGCAAGGAATGCCGTCGCGATCAGGCCCAGAAACACTTTGGGACCGCTGCGAAACCCGTGCAGCGCCTTGGTGAAATGAACGGTCAGCCACAGGAACAGGGCGACCGCCAGAATGCCCAATATGCCCGCCAAGGGCGGCAGGACGAGTGTTGCAACCACTTGCACCGCCTGCACGACCAGCAACACCACCTCGATCCAGACGGTCAGCAACAATGCGTCGGCAAAGCTGCCCTGACCGCCACACAGGCGGCCAATCGTTGCCATCAGCCCAGCCGCCAGCACGATGGCACAAAGCTGCATCCCCGCCATCGCCAGTGGTTGCGCGGTCAGCGACAGCACCATTGCCTCGCCTTCAGGCAACGGAAACATCTGCGCCGAGATCCACGCCAGAATCGCGGACACAGCAACCGCCACGAACAGCGCCATCCAGCGGGCCTGCATCGGCAAACCCGTTCGCATCAGGACCGCGGCGGCACCTTCGGGATTGCGCAGGGTCAGCCCCAGCAAACCTTTCAGATCATCAAAGCTCATTTTCGCCTCGTCAGGGCTGATATTCCACCGAACCAGATACCCAGAAAACCGATCCCGGCCAGCATTTGCACTAGGGTCAAGGCCGCACCCGGTCCGATCATTCCCGCCACTATTCCCCAAAGCAGCATCGCGGGCGCGACTGCCAGCAAGGCCCAGAACAGCGCCAGGCGCGAATGTTCGGGCGCAAGCCGCCAGGGCGTGGCACGCATCATCAGCGACATGGCCGATGCCAGCCCATAGGCCAGTAGCGGCATCAGAAACATAACCGCCAACAGCGCCCCGCCCATCCGTGCATCAAAGGGCACCGAGGGGTCAAGCTGGGCCTCGCGCGCGCGCAGGGGGGCCTGTGCGATCAGAAAGATCAACATCGCAAGCATCAGGACAATCAGCTTGCCACTTTCCGGCATTGCCGACAGGCCCCGCACCACCCGGCGCGGAGCCCACCAGCTTTCGACGATCCGCGGCAGGATGCCGCCGCGCGTCACTGTTTGGCGCGGCGCGTCAGCCAAGCTTCCAACCGATCGTTGATCTGCTCGCGCAATACCTCGTCCTCGATCTCTTCCAAGGCATCGGCAAGGAAGGACAGCACCAGGAACACGATCGCCCGTTCATAGGGTACGCCGCGCGAACGCAGGTAGAACAGCGCGGTTTCATCAATCGCGCCCGTCGTCGAACCATGCGAACATTTCACGTCATCCGCATAAATTTCAAGCTCGGGCTTGGCCAGGAACTGGCTGGCTTCGTCCAGCAACAGCGCCTGACTGATCTGGTATCCATCGGTTTTCTGCGCACCGGGCTTGACCAGGATCTTGCCCTGAAACACGCCTTCCGCCCCGTTTTTCAGGACTTTCTTGAACACTTGCCGGCTTTCGCAGCGTTCGGCCGCATGAGTGATAAAAACCGTATCGTCGTGATGGAAGCGACCGACATTTCCATCGCCCAATGCCGCCGCGGCGATATGAGCGACCGCATCATCCCCGACGATATCGATCACCCCTTCATGACGCATCACGGTGCCATTGACTGACAGCGCAAAGGCTTTCAGCTGGGCCTCGGCTTCGACGCGCGCAAAGATGTGGGACAGGCCAACGGTCTGATGCCCGGCACGTTTGGACGTGATGTGATGCAGTTTGGCACCCTTGGCCAGATCCGCCTCGAGAACACCATTCGAGCGCGCGCCAACCATACCGGTTTCCAGCAGGGTCAGCTCGGCCCCGGTTTCCACCCGCACCACGTGATGCCAGTTCACATCCGCGGCCTCATCGGCACGGCGATGAATGACATGCACGGGTTTGGAGGGCTTGCCCGTGACGTGGATCAACACGCCATCGCGCGCCGCAACCGTGTTCAGCGCCGCAAAGGGGCGCTTGACCGGCGACTGTCCCGATGCCTCGAGAACGCCATACAAATCCCTTGCCCAGTGATCGCCCGCCGCATCGGCCTGCGCCAAAGTGTCAATCACGATCCCGTCCAGCGACAGGTCATCGGATGCTTCGGCGTCAAACTCGCCATCGACAAAGACCAGGGTCAGCTTGTCGATATCGGCGAACAACGGCGAATCCGGCGCGTTTTCCTCGATCGCCAGGGGGGCGGGACGCGCGGTGTTGAAGGCACGCGGATCGGTATAGCGCCAGTATTCGTCGCGCGGTCCGGGCAGACCCATATCGCGCAGACGTGCCAATGCTTCGGCGCGTGCACCGGCGGTGAACCCGCCGGCGGGCAGTGACAGCGCACCAAGCCGCGCTTCCAGGGCGTCAGCCGCCTTGGAGGCACCGCTGACCTGCGGCGTCACTTCCTTGGTCTGGACAGCAGTTTCGGACATCAGCCAGCCTCCGCCAACAGATCGCCATAACCTTCTTCCTCGACCTGCAATGCCAGTTCAGGACCACCCGACTTCACGATGCGGCCGTTGGACATGATATGAACAACATCCGGTTTGATATGGTTCAGCAGGCGCTGATAATGGGTGATCACCAGAAAGCTGCGGCCCGCGTCGCGCAGGGCGTTCACACCATCGGACACCAGGCGCATCGCATCGACATCCAGACCCGAGTCGGTTTCGTCCATGATGCACATGCGCGGTTCCAGCATGGCCATCTGCAGGATCTCGTTGCGTTTCTTCTCACCGCCCGAGAAACCCACATTGACCGGACGCTTCAGCATCTCGGCGTCGATCTGCAGGTCTTTCGCCTTGGCGCGCACCAACTTCAGGAACTCGCCCGAGGACAGCTCCTCCTCACCACGGGCCTTGCGTTGCGCGTTCACGGCGGTACGCAGGAAGGTCATGTTGCCCACGCCCGGAATTTCAACCGGGTACTGGAACGCCAGGAACAGGCCGGCGGCGGCGCGTTCTTCGGGGTCCATGTCCAGCAAATCCTCGCCCTCAAGCGTCGCACCGCCTTCGGTCACTTCGTAACCGTCGCGGCCCGAAAGCACATATGACAGCGTGGATTTGCCCGAACCGTTCGGACCCATGATGGCATGCACTTCGCCTGCGGGAACCTCCAGGCTCAGACCCTTCAGGATCTGCTTGTCCTCTTCTTCCAGCTTGACGTGCAAGTTGTCGATCTTCAGCATTTTTACCTCATCAGATGGTGTCGGCGGTGCCGGCCTCCGGCACCATCATCATTTTGTTGTCTGCCCGGATCGGGCCGTTACCCAACCGAGCCTTCCAGCGAAATCGCGACCAGCGACTGCGCTTCCATGGCGAATTCCATCGGCAGCGCCTGCAGGACCTCGCGGCAGAACCCGTTCACGACCAGCGCGACGGCCTCTTCCTCGTCCATGCCGCGCGACCGGCAATAGAACAGCTGATCGTCATCGACCTTGCTGGTCGTCGCCTCGTGTTCGACGCGGCTGCTGGTGTTCTTGACCTCGATATAGGGCACGGTATGGGCGCCACATTTATCGCCGATCAGCAGGCTGTCACATTGCGTATAGTTGCGGCTGTCGCTGGCACGCGGATGCATGCTGACCAGACCACGATAGGTGTTCTGCGCCTGCCCCGCCGAAATCCCCTTGGACACGATGCGCGAACGCGTATTCTTGCCCAGATGCACCATCTTGGTGCCGGTATCGGCCTGCTGCCAGTTGTTGGCGATCGCGATGGAATAGAACTCGCCCTGCGATTCATCGCCGCGCAGGATACAGGACGGGTATTTCCAGGTGATGGCCGAACCGGTTTCCACCTGCGTCCACATCACCTTGGCCCGTGCCTCGCGGCAATCGGCGCGCTTGGTCACGAAGTTGTAGATTCCGCCCTTGCCGTTTTCGTCGCCGGGGAACCAGTTCTGAACGGTCGAGTATTTGACCTCGGCATCTTCCAGAATCACGATCTCGACCACGGCGGCATGCAGCTGGTTGGTGTCGCGCTGCGGCGCGGTGCAACCTTCCAGATAGCTGACATAGCTGCCCTTGTCGGCGATGATCAGCGTGCGCTCGAACTGGCCGGTGTTTTCCGCGTTGATGCGGAAATAGGTCGACAGCTCCATCGGGCAGGTGACGCCCGGCGGGACATAGACAAACGAACCATCCGAGAACACCGCGCTGTTCAACGTGGCAAAGAAATTGTCGGATTGCGGCACGACGCTGCCAAGGTATTTCTTGACCAGTTCGGGATGCTCGCGGATCGCCTCGCTGATCGAACAGAAGATGACGCCGGCCTTGGCCAGTTCATCCTTGAAGGTGGTGCCGACGCTGACCGAATCAAACACCGCGTCGACAGCGACCTTGCGACCTTCGGCCGGGGCCTCGTCCGCGCCTTCGACGCCTGCAAGGATCATCTGTTCCTTCAACGGAATGCCCAGCTTTTCATAGGTGGCCAGAAGCTTGGGATCGACCTCGTCCAGGGATTTCGGCTTTTCTTCCATGCTTTTGGGGCGGGCATAGTAATACTGATCCTGAAAATCGATTTCAGGATAGTTCAGCATCGCCCATTTTGGTTCGTTCATCGTGACCCAGCGGCGATAGGCCTCAAGCCGCCATTCCGTCATCCATTCCGGTTCATTGTTCTTTTCCGAAATCAGACGGACGATATCTTCGTTCACGCCCTTGGGGGCGTATTCCATCTCGATCTCGGTATCCCAGCCATACTTATAGCTGCCCATGTTCTGCACGGTTTCGACCGTTTCACGGTCGACGCCTTCGCGTACATCAAGATCGGTGGGCTCGGTCATCTCTTGTCCTTCCTGAGGCGAGGCGTCGCGCCTAGCCATTCCTGTCGCGCCAGCGTGAATACGCGGTTTCCCACGCATCCGCAAATCGGTTCATCTGATCATCGGCCAAAGCCGGGCTTATCGAGATCCGTATAGCTGATTGCGCCTGCTTATCATCAAATCCCATTGCCTGAAGAACACCGCTGGCCCTGACTTTTCCCGATGAACAGGCAGATCCCGCCGAAACGGCATATCCCGCCAGATCCATCTGCATGACCTGCGTTTCTCCTTTCCACCCTGATGTAAGAATGCAAGTGGTATTCGGCAAGCGGGGCGCGTCCTTTCCGGCAATCACGACATCCGGGCGCCTATCCATCAGCCGCGCCTCAAAGGCGTCACGCCGTTCTGCGACCATTTCCCACAAGCCGGCCTCAAGATCGCGTTGGGCCGCCTGTGCCGCGGCCGCGAAGCCTGCAATTCCAATCAGGTTTTCCGTTCCCGCGCGACGACCCTGTTCCTGGCCACCACCGCGGATCATGGCTTGCAAATCAGTGCCTTTCTTCAGGATCAAGGCACCGACCCCCTTGGGACCGCCAAGCTTGTGCGCACTGACGAAACCAGCCTCCACGCCCAGCCAGTTAAACGCCAGCGGAATTTTCCCGAAGGCCTGCGTCAGATCGCTGACCGCCAATCCCGCCGGCAGCGACTGGATCACGCCGGTTTCGCTGTTGGCCAATTGCAGGCTTGCGCGCGACGGATCATCAACCCGCACCAGCCCCTGCGCAGAGACGGGCAATATCTCGCGGCACCAGGCCTTGACGGCATCATGCTCGATGGCGGCGCAGGCAAGATCGCGATGCGCAAGAACCATCGCCGCGGCCTCGGTCGCCCCCGAGGTGAAAATCACGTCGGCACCATCGGCGCCCAGCGCCTGAGCAACGCCTTCGCGCGCATGTTCCATCGCCATCTTTGCATTGCGACCCTCGGCATGCACCGATGACGGATTGCCGACCCGATCCATCGCCGCCATCATCGCGGTCCGGGCCTCGGCGCGCAGCGGGGTGGTTGCGTTCCAATCCAGATACAGACGGTTCACTGCAAGACCTCGGAAATCTCGCGCGCCAGCCGGATGGCCACATCGGCCTTTGGCATCCGCGGCCAGCTATCGGCACCGGTTTCGCGAATAATCGTGACAGTGTTCTGTGGCCCGCCCATGACACCGCTATCCGGGCTGACATCATTTGCGACGATCCAGTCACATCCCTTGCGGCGACGTTTGGCGGTCGCGTTCTCGACCACATCATCGGTTTCCGCCGCAAAGCCAACCACCAGTTCTGGCCGTTTCAACCCAAGACGACTGACCCAGGCAAGGATATCGGGGTTTTCGGCCATCTCGAGCGCGGGCGGCTGACCTGATCCGTCCTTTTTCATTTTCTGGTCGGTGGCGTTGGTCACGCGCCAATCCGCAACGGCGGCGGCCATCACCGCGACATCGGCCGGCAACGCCGCCTCGACCGCATCGCGCATCTCGCGCGCCGTCTCGACCTGCACGACATCCACCCCATCGGGCGGGGCAACGCTGGCGGGCCCCGACACGAAGGTCACTCTTGCGCCAAGATCGCGCAGAGCTTCGGCGATGGCCCTGCCCTGAGCCCCGGACGAGCGATTGGCAATATATCGCACGGGATCAATCGGTTCATGCGTCGGCCCCGATGTCACGATGGCATGGCGCCCCGTCAACGGACCGCGCTGAACCTTGGTTTCCGGCAACAGCTTCAGCGGCCCCGCCCCCACGGAAACCGCTGTGGGTGACAGCGCCGAACGAATGGCCGCAAGGATGTCATCTGGTTCAGACATGCGTCCTGGCCCGAATTCACCACAAGCCATGTCCCCTTCATCGGGGCCGATAACTGTCACCCCGTCGCGTCGCAGCAGGTCCAGGTTGCGCTGTGTTGCCGGGTGGTTCCACATCCGCACATTCATCGCCGGTGCGATCAGCACGGGTTTGTCCGTTGCCAGCAACAGCGTCGAGGCCAGATCGTCGGCCAGACCAGTGGCCATCTTGGCCATCAGATCCGCCGTTGCCGGCGCAACCACCACCAGATCGGCATTGCGCGACAACTGGATATGGCCAATTTCGGCCTCGGTCGAAATATCGAACAGCCCTTCATGCGCGGCCTCGCCCGCCAGCACCGACACGGTCATCGCAGTGGTGAACTGACTGCCTGCCCTGGTCAGCACCGGCGTCACCGCCAGACCCTCGGCGCGGATCAGCCGGATCAGCTGAGGCAGCTTGTAGGCGGCGATTCCGCCACCGATGATCAACAGGATACGCTTGCCGTTCATATCGCCCCCGGAAATTCTAGCCGACAGATAATGCGACGAACGTCAGGTCGCAAGGAAGCGACACGTATTAACCCTTCCTTAAACACGGCGCGTTAACCAATTCGCAGTCACTTGCGAGGAACATGATGGTCGCCATCGCCTATTCGGTAGCGTTCGAAGGAATCGAGGCAAGACTGGTCGAAGTGCAATGCTCGGCCTCTCCCGGTCTTCCGGGGTTTTCGATCGTGGGCCTGCCCGACAAGACCGTCAGCGAAGCCCGCGAACGGGTCAAGGCCGCCTTCGGCGCGTTGTCCATCGCCATGCCCAACAAGAAGCTGACGGTCAATCTGTCGCCCGCAGATCTTCCCAAGGAAGGCTCGCATTTCGACCTGCCCATCGCCTTGGCCGTGCTTGCCGCGATTGACATCATCCCCGCCGACGAACTGTCCCGCTGTGTCAGCATGGGGGAACTGGCGCTGGATGGCAGGCTGGTGCCCGTGACCGGTGCGCTACCTGCCGCCATGGCGGCGGCCGAAGACGAGCGCGCATTGATCTGCCCAGCCGCCAGCGGACCCGAGGCCGCCTGGATCGATGCCGTGACCGTCTTTGCCGCAGGATCTTTGCGCGCAGTGATCGATCATCTGGGCGAACGCAAACCCATAGCACCCGCGAAGCCCGGCTTGCTGTCCGGTGCGTTGCCGACCACCTGCCTGTCAGAGGTCAAGGGCCAGGAGCGCGCGAAACGGGCACTGGAAATCGCCGCGGCGGGGCGTCATCACATCCTGATGGTCGGACCGCCCGGCGCGGGGAAATCCATGCTGGCTGCGCGTCTCGTCGGGCTGATGCCGCCCTTGACGCCCACCGAGGCGCTTGAAACATCGATGATCCATTCACTTGCCGGAACGCTGCGCGATGGGGGGATTTCTTGTCACGCACCATATTGCGACCCCCATCATACCGCGTCCATGGCTGCAATCGTGGGCGGGGGACGAAATGCCAAACCCGGCCAGATCAGCCTCGCCCATAACGGCGTCCTGTTCATGGACGAATTCCCGGAATTCTCGCGGCAGGTTCTGGAAACCTTGCGCCAGCCCATCGAAACCGGAGAGGTCGTGATTGCACGCGCCAACAAACATGTGCGTTATCCCTGTCGCTTCCTGCTGGTCGCCGCCGCCAATCCTTGCCGATGCGGGCATCTGGCCGATGCGGCGCGGGCCTGCGCCAAGGCGCCCGCATGCGGCGGGGATTACATGAACAAGATTTCCGGGCCATTGATGGACCGCTTTGATCTGCGCCTCGAACTGCCTGCGGTCAGTTTCCTTGACCTTGAGCTGCCGGCCAATGGTGAACGCAGCCCCGACATCGCCGCGCGGGTTGCGGCGGCCCGCGACATCCAGCGCGACCGCTATCGCGATCACCGCAAGATCGCGGCCAATTCCGACGCAACCGGATCGCTGCTGGACCAGATCGCCGCACCTGATCGCGAGGGGCGTGATCTTGTCATGAAGGCATCGGAAAAACTGGGGCTGACGGCACGCGGATACCACCGAATCCTTCGCACTGCACGCACCATCGCCGATCTGGACCAATCCCGGAACGTCTGCCCGCGACATCTGGCCGAGGCGATCAGCTATCGCCTGCCCTTCGTTGCCGGCGGTTAAGCGGCGGCGACCTTACGCTCGATCGCTTCCCAAATGGCTGCAGTCGCGTTGATTCCGTCGAAACGTTCCAGCTCTTGCAGACCGGTGGGCGAGGTGACGTTGATTTCGGTCAGCCAGCCGTCGATGACGTCGATCCCGGTGAAGAGCAGCCCCTTTTCGCGCAGGACCGGGGCGATCCGCTCGCAGATCTCGCGTTCCCGTTCCGTCAGGCCCACTTTTTCGGCGCGCCCCCCAACATGCATGTTCGACCGCGCCTCGCCTTGTTGCGGAACGCGATTGATCGCGCCAACAGGTTCGCCATCAACCAGAATGATCCGCTTGTCGCCGTTGACGACTGCGGGCAGGTATTTCTGTGCGATCATCGGTTCGCGGTTGATCCCTGCGAATGTTTCCAGCAAGGCGGAAAGGTTCGGATCGTCAGGGCGCAAATGGAACACCCCGGCACCGCCATTGCCATAGAGCGGCTTCACGATGATGTCGCCATGACGTTCGCGAAAGGCGCGGAATGCAGCCGGATCGCGCGCGATCATCGTCGGCGGCGTCAGATCGGGGAAATCCAGAACCATCAACTTTTCGGGGCAATTGCGCACCCAGAATGGATCGTTGACGACCAAGGTCTCAGGATGCACCCGATCCAGCAGATGTGTCGATGTGACATATCCCATGTCGAAGGGCGGGTCCTGACGCAGCCAGATAACATCGAAATCGCGCAGATCCACCTCGGCCCAGTCGCCGAACACGGCATGATCGCCCTGTTTGCGGCGCAGGGTGACAGGCCGGCCACGGGCAAGAACCCGGCCTTCATCATAGCGCAGTTGGTCCACCGTGTACTGAAACAGCCTGTGACCGCGCGCCTCGGCCTCCAGCCCGATGCGGAACGTGCTGTCCGCGTCGATCACGACATCCTCGACCGGGTCCATCTGCAAAGCTACGTAAAGGCTCATGCCACGCTCCTGATATGCGCTCACCTGCTTGTCACCCGAAGCTATTTGGGATGCAAGAGCCGCTACTCAAGTGGTATCGAATGCATTTTCAATGATTTCGACCCGTCCGGCCGCATCGACCAACGCGGCATCAAAGCGCATCTCGGCGCACACGTCATCAGGACACAAGCTGCTGAATTCAGCCGCAGCCCGGCAGATCCGGCGCATCTGCGCCTGCCCCAAACGCTGCGCGGCCAGTTGATGGGTTCGCGCCTGCTTGACCTCGATGAACACGGTGCAGGCCCCGATACGCGCAATCATGTCGATCTCACCACAGGTTCCGCGCCATCTGCGATGCAGGATTTCGGCACCCGACATATCCAGATGCCGCGCCACGCAATCTTCGGCCAGGGCGCCCGACAGATTGGCCAGCGCCCCCCGGTTGCGGCGCGCGACAGGTGCGGTGCCAGCCTGGTCGGACATCAGCCCCCCCCTTCATCGCCCTTGGCCAGCGCAAGCGCGGCCTGATAGACATCGCGGCGCGGCAGGCCAAGTTCTGTCGCCACCTCGCGCGCCGCGTCCTTGACGGTCATCCGGTCCAGCCGTGACAACAGCGCATCATGCAGATCCTCTGGTTCCACCTCGGCCGGAGACGCCCGGTCAAGCAACATCACCACCTCGCCCTTCAGCGACGACATGCGGGGATCATCGGCAAGTTCACGCGCCGTGCCCCGAATGACCTCTTCGAATTTCTTGGTCAGTTCGCGCGCCACAACCGTCACGCGGTTCGGGTCTATTTCGCATAATTGTGTCAATGTCTGGTTAACACGACGCGGGCTTTCGAACAGGATCACCGTTGCATCCAATGCCGACCATTGGCGCAACCACGTCCCCCGCGCAGCCTTGGTCGAGGGCGGGAAGCCTGCGAACAGAAATCTGTCACTGGGCAAACCCGAAAGGCTCAGGGCGGCCAGAGCGGCCGAAGGGCCAGGCAGGGCATGGATCCGGGCACCTTCGGTCGCCGCGTCACGCGCCAGCCGATAACCCGGATCGGCAACCAATGGCGTTCCGGCATCCGATGCATAGGCGACACTGGCACCGTCATTCAGCGCCTGCATCAGCGCAGGACGCGCCCGGTCGGCATTGTGGTCGTGATAGGATATGATGCGCCGCCCGCGCAGCGGCACCCCGTGAATATCCATCAGGTGACGCATCACCCGCGTGTCCTCTGCGGCCAGCAGATCGGCACTGTTCAGCACATCAAGCGCGCGCAACGTAATGTCGCGCGCCGTCCCGATGGGGGTGGCGACCAGATACAGCCCCCCTGCCAGCCGGTCATTCTGGATATGGGCCGGCAGGCGGCGCGCTGGTTCGATCTCGGGTCTGTCATTCATCGCGTTGTTCCTTGCCGCGTCGAAGCCTCGGACAATTGCCAATCAAGAGCGTTCCCAATAGGCTGCATCCAGCCTGACCGGCACAAGTTCATTTTTCAGGGAAGTTTCACATGTTCGCATCTGCCACAACCCGGCCCGGCCTTGGCCTGCGCCGCGCGATCCTACGCGCAGGGGCTGCGGTTTCCGCATTTTTCCTTGCTGCCTGTGACCCTGCCGGCATGGGCCAGCAGGCAACGGGCCCCAGCATTGGCCAACAAATTGATCCCAGCCAACCCCTGCGCGTAGCACTGCTGACGCCCGGAGGAAGCGGCTCCGAGAATCTCGAATGGCTGTCGCGCAGTCTGAAAAACGCGGCCCGCATGGCTGCGGCGGATGCTCAGGGAGCCACGATCGACCTTCAGATCTATGACACTGGCGGCGACACAGGCCGCGCGGTGGCCCAGGCCAATGCCGCGGCGGATGCAGGCGCGCAAATCATCATCGGGCCGCTTTTCGCCGAAGCGGCGAATGCCGTCGGGCATGCAATGCGCCCGCGTGAAATCAACGTGCTGTCTTTCTCGAACAACTCGGAAATCGCAGGCGGCAACGTCTTTATTCTGGGCAACAGCTTCCAGAATGTCGCCGACCGGCTGGTCAGCTATGGCGTGAAGAACGGCAAGCGCAATGTCTATGTCGTGGCCGAAGATGACATCGCCGGGCAAATCGGCGGACGTGCCATCGAAACGGCCATCGCCCGCAACGGCGCGCGTCTTGCCGGGCGCACCAACCACCCGGTTTCGGTCAGCGGCATCGACGCAGCCACCCCCCAGATCACCGCCGCGGTCAGTTCGGGCCAGGTGGATTCGGTTTTCATGACCGCAAACAATCAGGCCGTATTGCCTTATCTGACCGAAAAACTTGCCGCTGCCGGCGTGACAACACAGGTGACGCAATTCATGGGTCTGACGCGCTGGGACCAGCCAGGTTCGCGGATTTCATTGCCGCAACTGCAGAACGGCTGGTTCGCGATCCCCGATCAGGGGCTGCAGTCACAATTCGAATCGCGCTATGCCAGCGCCTATGGCGAACAACCCCACGAGCTGGCCTCGCTGGGGTATGATGGCGTCGCCGCGGTGGCCTCGCTCGTGCGGGCGGGCAAGAAGAACGCCGTCACGACCGCTGGCCTGACGCAGGGTTCGGGCTTTGCCGGTGTCGGCGGCATCTTCCGGCTTCGCCCCGATGGCACGTCCCAGCGTGGCTTGGCCGTGGCGACGATTCGCGGCAATCAGGTTCTGATCCTTGACCCCGCCCCCAAAAGCTTTGGCGGCTTTGGTTTCTGATCTGGCGCATGGCAGACTCGACCACCCAAACCCAAAGCGCCCCGGCACTGCCCGGGGCGCATGAATTGTTCAGCCCCGAAATCTTTCTCGAGGCACTGGATGCGCGGCTGGCGGATCTGCACGACCCCCGCGAGATCCGGAAAGCCACGGTCGCGCTGCTGACAGACGCCCGCAACGCGGCCATGGCGGATCTGGAAGCGGGCTTTGCAACCCATCCGCGCGCCGCGCGCGAGACCGTGCGCGCCATCGCCAGCATGACCGACGGCATCGTGATTGCCATCCATCATGTCGCGACGACGCGGTTGCATCCGTTGCAAGCCGGATCCGAAGGCGAAAAGCTGGCGGTGCTGGCTGTCGGCGGCTATGGTCGGGCCGAAATGGCACCGGCCTCTGATGTCGACCTGCTGTTCCTGACCCCCTACAAGATCACTGCATGGGCGGAAAGCGTGGTGGAATCCATGCTTTACATGATGTGGGATCTCAAACTGAAAATCGGGCATTCGATCCGCAGTGTCGATGATTGCCTGCGACTGGGCGCGGGCGACATGACCATTCGCACCTCGCTGGTCGAACACCGTCTGGTCACCGGCCACGCCCCGCTTGCCCAGGAATTGCGCGATCGGCTGTGGTCCGAACTGTTTGCAAAGACCGTTCCCGAATTTGTCGAGGCCAAGCTGGAAGAACGCGACGCCCGTCACAAACGCCAGGGCGGACAGCGCTACGTTCTTGAACCCAACATCAAAGAGGGAAAAGGCGGCCTGCGCGATCTGCAAACGCTGTATTGGATCGCAAAATACATTCATCGCGTGGATCGCGCCGTCGAACTGGTCGATCTGGGCGTCTTTACCCGTGACGAGCATCTGGCATTCTGGCAGGCCGAGGATTTCCTGTGGGCGGTGCGCTGCCATCTGCACCTGATCGCGGGACGGCCCGCGGATGTTCTGTCCTTCGACATGCAGGTCGAGGTCGCCCGGCGCATGGGCTATCGCGACAGCTCGGCGCGCCGTGGCGTCGAATATTTCATGCAGGATTATTTCCGTCACGCCACCCGCGTCGGCGAACTGACGCGCGTATTCCTGACCGTGCTTGAATCACGCCATGTCCGCAACGCCCCCATCCTGGGACGCCTGTTCCGCCGCCGCCGCAAGCTGAAGGCCGGTTTCGTCGATCAATATGGGCGTCTGTCAATCGCGGATGAAGCCGAATTTCTGGCCGATCCGCTGAACATCCTTCGCCTGTTCGAAGAGGCGCTGCGCACCGGAATCCTGATTCACCCTGACGCCATGCGGCTGGTTTCAGCCAATCTGCAACTGATCGACGATGGCGTGCGCAACGACCCCGAGGCAATCCGCATCTTCATGGACCTGCTGTTGAAACACGGCAATCCCGAACGCTCGCTTCGCCGGATGAACGAACTTGGCGCATTGGCCGCCTTCATTCCCGAATTCGAACCCGTCGTGGCGATGATGCAGTTCAACGTGTATCACCATTTCACCGTGGACGAGCATTCGATTCAATGCGTGGCCGCCCTGGCCGCGATCGAACGTGGCGAACATCCTTCGGACCTGCCGCTGTCCTCGGAAATCATGCAGGCAGGCATCAACCGCCGCGTTCTGTATCTGGCGACATTGCTGCATGATATCGGCAAGGGCCGGCCCGAAGACCACTCGATTCTGGGCGCAAGGATCGCGCGCCGTATCGCGACGCGCTTTCGTTTTCCACAGGATGACATCGACACCGTGGAATGGCTGGTGCGCAACCACCTGCTGATGTCCGATGTGGCCCAGAAGCGCGACATTTCTGACCCCCGCACGCTTCGCGATTTTGCCAAGGCCGTCAAGACACGCAAGCGGCTGGACATGCTGCTGGTCCTGACCGTCTGCGACATTCGCGGTGTGGGTCCGGGCACGTGGAACAACTGGAAGGCGGCCCTGCTGCGCAAGCTGCACGAAGAAACCGCACGCGTGCTTGAAAACGGCATGGAAGAGCTGAACAGGGATCGCCGCCAGAACGAGGCGAAGCGATCATTGCGGCACATGCTGGTCGCCAATGGCTGGGAGGCACGCCAGATCCGCACCGAACTGGGCCGCCATTACGACAATTACTGGCCGGGTCTGCCCACAGAAACACAGGCGGCCTTTGCTGAACTGCTGGATGGAATCGGGGCCGATGACATCCGCATCGACCTTCGGGCGGATCACGACCGCGATGCGACACGCGCGGCCTTCGTTCTGGCCGATCACCCCGGCATCTTTTCGCGCCTTGCCGGCGCTCTGACCCTGATGACGGCCAATGTCGTCGATGCCAGAACCTATACAACCCGCGACGGCTATGCGACTGCGGTCTTCTGGATCCAGGATGCCGACGGACGCCCGTTCTCGGAAGACAAGCTGCCGCGCCTGCGCCAGACCATTCTGCGCACGCTGATGGGCGAAATCGTTGCCCGCGAGGCCTTTGCAAGCCGTGACAAGCCCAAGAAACGCAATCGCGAATTCCGTTTCCCGACACATATCACCTTCGACAACGAAGGAAGCGATATCTACACCATCATCGAGGTCGATACCCGCGACCGTCCCGGATTGCTGTATGATCTGACGCGCACGCTTGCGGCCAATCACATCCAGATCGTCAGCGCCGTTATCGCGACCTTCGGGGCGCAGGTCGTAGACAGTTTTTACGTCAAGGACATGTTCGGATTGAAAATGCACAGCGAGTCCAAGCGCGACCAGCTGGAAAAAAAGCTTCGGGCCGCGATCTCGGACGGGGCAAAACGGGCAGAGGCATAGAGCAACATGAAATCCGGTTTGGTGCGCGGGTTCCTGTCGGTGGGAATCTGGACGTTCATTTCGCGCGTGTCGGGCTTTGTGCGCGACATCCTGATGGCTGCGTGGCTGGGCACCGGACCGGTGGCAGAGGCGTTTCTGATCGCGCTGTCCTTGCCCAACATGTTCCGCCGCTTTTTCGCCGAGGGGGCCTTCAACACCGCATTTGTGCCGATCTTTTCCAAGAAGCTCGAAAATCGCGACGATGCACGGCGCTTTGCCTCGGAAGCATTTTCAGGCCTGTTCACGACGGTGCTGTGCCTTTCGGCGGTGGCGATGATCTTTATGCCGGTGCTGGTCTGGCTGATGGCATCGGGGTTTCAGGGGGATGAACGTTTCGATCTTGCGATCGAATACGGTCGCATCACATTTCCCTATATCCTGTTGATTTCACTTGCATCCATGATTTCAGGGGTTCTGAACGCCAATGGCCGCTTCACGGCCGCGGCTGCGGCACCGGTCTTGCTGAACCTGTTGTTCATCCTGGCGATGGCGCTTGGCCGCTGGCAAGGTTGGGATCTGGGGCTGACGCTGGCCTGGGCCACTCCGGTCACAGGAATATCGCAGCTTGCGCTGGTCTGGTGGGACGCCCGCCGCACAGGCTGGGTATTCTGGCCCCGTCGCCCTCGCCTGACACCGGATATGCGCCGTTTGCTGGCCGTCGCACTACCCGCGGCTTTTGCCGGGGGGGTGGTGCAATTGAACCTGCTGATCGGCCGGCAGGTCGGGTCGCGTTTCGAAGGGGCCATCGCCTGGCTTAGCTATTCTGACCGTCTGTATCAGCTGCCGCTTGGCGTGGTGGGCGCCGCAGTTGCGGTTGTGCTGTTGCCGGAACTGGCGCGTCGCGTTCGCGCCGATGACCATGCCGGCGGTCAAGCCGCCTTTTCGCGCGCAACCGAGTTCGGCCTGTTTTTGACCCTGCCCTCGGCCTTTGCCATTGCGGTCATTGCCGAGCCGATGGTCGCCACCCTGTTCCAGCGCGGACAGTTCACCGCCCATGACACCGTGCAGACCGCGAATGCATTGATCGTCTATGCCCTCGGCCTGCCGGCCTTTGTACTGCAAAAGATCCTTCAACCGCTTTACTTCGCGCGGGAAGATACCAGGTCGCCCTTTCGCTTTGCCTTGCTGTCGATGGTGGTTAACGCCGTGATTGCCTTTGGCCTGATGCCCTTTATCGGTTTTCTGGCGGCTGCGCTTGGCACCACGATTGCGGCCTGGATCATGGTGGGCCAGCTGTGGCTTGGCACCCGTGCCATGGGACAGGCCGCGCAAGCCGATGCACGGCTGTTGCGCGCCGTCCCGCGTATGGTGCTGGCCTCGGCGATGATGGCTGCGGCGCTGTGGTTCACCAAAGGCTGGCTTGCAGCGGCCGAAATAGGCCGCATTCCCGGTCTGGCGATCCTGGTATTCGGCGGGGCAGCGCTGTATTTCGCACTCAGCTTTGCAACCGGCGCGTATCGCCTGTCGGAACTGAAGGCGGCCGTCAAACGCTCGCGCTAGGGGTCAACGCTGGCGGATGTGGCGCAGGGCGCGTGCCACGCCGCCATCCACAAGCAAAAAGCTCAGCCCGAACCCAACGGCGAATCCCGCGATTTCGGCAATCCAGCCATAGCCTGCATTCCCGAACACCACACCGAACACCAGCTGGAACAGCAGCAGCATCCCGATCAGGGTAAAGGCACGCAGCCGGTTCGCGTTTGTCGCCGCCAACCTTGCCCAAAGCAGGAAGGTAAAGGCGCCGACCAGTCCGTAGACAGCAGGATATCCGCCAATCAGTGGCGCGGGGCGTCCCGGCAGCAGCGACATCGCGGCAGTATAGACCAGCGCCCCGCCCGCAGCCGAACCAAGAAACAGCGCGATCACGGCCCAGGGGCGGAACTCTCGTCCGACAAGATTGCCCAATGCCAGGGTGAAGGCCAAAACGAACAAGGCATGTGTCAGCGAGGTATTCACGAAGCTATAGGTCACAAGGCGATAGACCTGATCCCAGTCGACGACCCCGACCGACCACATGCGCTGCACCATTTCAGGGGCAAAAGCCGTCATCTGCATCGCCGACAGCCGCAGGCCGATGCCCTCGGCGCCGCCGACAAGGCCAAGCCGACCAAGGCCGAAGACAAATTCGCTGGCGATGATCGGCAACGCCAGCAACCAGACCGCTGGCGGCAGCGGGTTCAACGGGGATTCATTCAGGCCATCGCGCATCTGTTTTCCTTCACGGTTGCGAACGCTGCGGGCAACAGCTAAGCCAGCCACACAGAAAATCCAAGCAGGCCAGACATGAGCGAGACGACCAATCCGGGTTTCACGCCCCGCATCTTTTCGGGAATCCAGCCGTCGGGCGGACTGACCCTGGGCAATTATCTCGGGGCGCTGAAGCGTTTTGCCGCCTTGCAGGGCGAGCAGTCGGAAACCATCTATTGCGTCGTGGACATGCACGCGATCACCGTCTGGCAAGACCCCGAAGCCTTGCGGATGCGCACACGCGAAGCCGCGGCAGCCTTCATGGCCTCTGGCGTGGATCCTGCCCAATCGGTTCTGTTCAACCAAAGCCAGGTGACCGCCCATGCCGAACTGGCCTGGTTGTTCAACACCGTTGCTCGCGTCGGCTGGATGTATCGGATGACCCAGTTCAAGGACAAGGCCGGCAAGAACAGTGAGAATGCCAGCCTCGGCCTGCTGGCCTATCCGGCATTGATGGCGGCCGACATCCTTGCCTACCAGGCAACCGCCGTTCCCGTGGGCGAAGATCAGAAACAGCACCTTGAACTGACCCGCGACATCGCCACCAAGTTCAACCATGACTACGGCGTCAACCACTTCCCGATCACCGAGCCGCTGATCGAAGGGGCTGCCACGCGTGTCATGTCGCTGCGTGACGGCAGCAAGAAGATGTCGAAATCCGATCCCTCTGATGCCAGCCGTATCAACCTGACGGACAATGCCGATGCCATCGCACAGAAAATCCGCAAGGCGCGCACCGATGCGGACCCCCTGCCCGGCACCGTCGAAGGGTTGCGTGACAGACCGGAAGCCCGCAACCTGATCAACATCTTTGCCGCGCTTGCGGATGAAAGCCCCGATCAGGTTCTTTCCCGGTTCGAGGGGCAGGGTTTTGGCGCCTTCAAACCGGCGCTGGCCGAGGTGGCGGTGGCGAAACTGTCCCCGATCACGGCAAAAATGGCCGAATTCATGGATGACCCCGCCGAAATCGACCGCATTTTGGGCACAGGCGCCGAGCGCGCCGCCGCGATCGCCACCCCGATCCTCGATCGCACCAAGGATATCATGGGCCTGCTGCGCAGCCGTCCCTGACACCCCGAAAGCACATCAGGAATATGCCGCCGCCGCACTGCGGCGGCATTTCCGTTTCGCAACAGCTGCGCGAAAAAGCCGCAGGCAGGGGTTGCGATCAGGCGATATTTCCGCCTATCAGCCCCCATATCGCGCATGGACCCGGTGAGATTCCGGGTGGCTCTTCCGGCCGCTGATCCGCCGGATAAACCGAACCTAAACTTAACAATACCGACGCGGTCGCCTTGCCACCGCATCGGTCGGGAACGGATTGTTCATGTTTTCTTTCGACACCTATAAACGCCAATGGACCGGAAATATCCGACCCGACCTGCTGTCGGGGCTGGTTGTGGCGCTGGCCCTGATCCCCGAAGCGATCGCCTTTTCGATCATTGCGGGCGTTGACCCCAAGGTCGGGCTGTATGCCAGCTTCTCGATCGCGGTCATCACCGCCATCACCGGTGGACGCCCCGGCATGATCTCGGCCGCGACCGCCGCCACCGCTGTCCTGATGGTCACGCTGGTCCGCGATCATGGGTTGCAATATCTTCTGGCCGCGACGGTGCTGGCCGGCCTGATCCAGATAGGTTGCGGCTTGCTGAAGCTGGGCTTCGTGATGCGCTATGTTTCGAAATCGGTGATGACCGGCTTTGTGAACGCGCTCGCCATCCTGATCTTCATGGCGCAATTGCCGGAACTGGACCCGCGCAACGTGCCGATGATGACCTATCCGCTGGTCGCGGTCGCGCTGGCGATCATCTATCTGTTTCCGCGCATCACCCGGGCCGTTCCTTCGCCTCTGGTGACGATCATCGTGCTGACATCGCTCAGCATGCTGTTGGGCTGGGATGTGCGCACCGTGGGCGATATGGGCGAATTGCCCGACACGCTGCCGATCTTCCTGATCCCCGATATTCCGCTGAATCTTGAAACGCTGCGCATCATCCTGCCCTATTCTCTGGCAGTGGCGATTGTCGGCCTGCTGGAAAGCCTGATGACGCAGAACCTCGTGGATGAGCTGACGGATACGCGTTCGAACCGCAATCAAGAATGTATCGGTCAGGGTCTGGCCAATACCGCGACGGGCTTTATCGGCGGCATGGCCGGTTGCGCCATGATCGGTCAATCGATGATCAACGTGAAATCGGGGGGGCGCGGCCGCCTGTCGTCATTCGTGGCCGGGGTGTTCCTGCTGATTCTGGTGGTGGGATTGGGTGATCTGGTCAGCCAGATCCCGATGCCCGCGCTGGTGGCGATCATGATCATGGTGTCGATCGGGACGTTCAGCTGGTCGTCGATCAAGAACCTGCGCACGCATCCGCGCTCGTCCTCGGTCGTCATGCTGGCGACTGTCGCAACGGTTGTCTACACGCATAACCTTGCCATCGGCGTGCTGGTCGGCGTGTTGTTGTCAGGCATCTTCTTCGCCGCCAAGATCGCACAGCTGTTCAGCGTCAGCTCGACGATTTCGCCCGACGGGCGCGAGCGTCGCTATGTGGTGCAGGGGCAGTTGTTCTATGGCTCGGTCGAAGATTTCATGGCGGCCTTCGATTTTCGTGAGGCGCTGGACAAGGTGATCATCGATGTCAGCCGTGCCCATATCTGGGATATCAGCTCGGTTCAGGCACTGGACATGGCGATTTTGAAATTTCGCCGCGACGGGGCCGAGGTCGAACTGGTAGGCATGAACGAAGCCTCGGAAACCATTGTCGACCGGCTGGCGATTCATGACAAGCCGGGCGCAATGGACAAGCTGGCGGCGCATTAGGGAGGGTATCGCGATGGCCGAAAAGATTATCGCTTTGGTGGACGGGTCGGTTTATGCGGCCTCGGTCTGTGAACACGCGGCCTGGATCTCGCAGCGCACCGGTGCGCCGGTCGAATTGCTGCATGTGATGGGCCGGCGGCAAGGCGCGGATCAGCAGGATCTGTCCGGCTCGATCAGGCTGGGCGCGCGCACGCGTCTGCTGGAACAGCTTGCGACGCTGGACGAACAACGCGCGCGCATCGCCAATGAACATGGCCGCGCCATTCTGGACGACGCACGTGCGCTGGCCGAAAAGGCCGGGGCTACCGGCGTCACCACACGTCTGTTGCAAGGGGACCTGATCGAGACCGTCGCCGAGTTGCAGGCACAAACACGTGTCGTGTTGATCGGCAAGCGGGGCGAGGCCGCAGATTTCGCCAAGGGACATCTGGGGTCAAACCTGGAACGCATTGTCCGCGTCAGTCAGAAACCCGTGCTGGTCGCATCCCGCGCCTTCCGGCCCGTGAACAAGATCCTGGTGGCCTTTGACGGTGGTCCATCGGCGCAGAAGGCCATCGATTACATGGCCCAAAGCCCGCTGTACAAGGGGCTGGACCTGACCCTGGTGACGGTTGGCCCTGCCGATCAACAATTGCTGGCGAAGATAGAGCAGGCAGGCAAGACGCTTGGCGATTCCGGATTGCAGGTCGAAACCCGTCAGGTCGAAGGCCAGCCGGAATCGGCGCTTGGCGCACTGGTCGAGAGCGAGGGTTTTGATATGCTTGTCATGGGCGCATATGGCCACAGCCGCATCCGTCGGCTTGTCATCGGGTCGACAACGACGGAAATGGTCCGCTGCTGCAAGGTGCCGGTTCTGATGTTCCGCTAAGCCATCCCCTGACCCGCAGATCACATCTTGCGGGTCAGACGCCGGGAATTGGCGCGCGTGCGCTTACCATAGGGGCGCAGCGCGGCTGACATCACGCGATCCGCGCTTGCCCCGCGACTGGCGGCCTGCGCCATGGCAAAGATCGACTCGGAGGCCGCGGCCTGCTTTTCGGCAACCATTCGAAATGGCTCGCCCGGAGCTTGCGCGGTCAGGCCCATCATCCCGGCCATACGCAATCCGATCACCATCTGCGAATCCACCGCGATGCGCGTCATTTGTGCCCAAAGACGATAGGGTGCGACGGTTGCCTCGATAATGCCGTTTTTCTTTTTCATTCTTTGAAAATCCCTTTGGTGCTGGGAAATACCAACGGGTTATCCTGCATCTGCGGGGACGTGGTTGGCAAGTAGGACATAAGAACAATGCGATTTGTCCGGCCCGCGCAATCTTGGCAAGCCGTCTGTGCCGTGTATAGAGGCACCTTATGACCGAAAGCATCACACTTCGCCGCCCTGACGACTGGCATCTGCATCTGCGCGATGGCGCGATGCTGTCAGCCGTGGCCCCGCACTCTGCCGGCTTTGGCCGCGCCATCATCATGCCCAACCTCGTGCCGCCGGTGGTAACGGGCGCACAGGCAGCCGCCTATCGCGACCGCATTCTGGCCGCCCTGCCCGAAGGCGCAGCACTGCAACCGCAGATGACGCTTTATCTCACCGATGGCACCGATCCCGCCGATGTGGTCGCCGCCCATCGTGACGGCATCATCCGCGCGGTCAAGCTGTATCCCGCGGGCGCGACCACCAATTCCGCCAGCGGCGTCACCGATTTCGACCGCGTGCGTCCTGTGTTGGAGGCCATGGCCGAAGCCGGCATTCCGATGTGCGTGCACGGCGAAGTTACCGATCCCGAGGTGGATATCTTCGACCGCGAGGCCGTGTTCATCGACCGGGTGCTGGACCCGATCCGCCGTGCGACGCCCGGTCTGCGCGTGGTGATGGAACATATCACCACCTCGGACGGGGTCGCCTATGCGCGTTCGGGCGGGGATGATCTGGGCGCGACGATCACGACGCATCACCTGGTCATCAACCGCAACGCCATTCTGGCGGGCGGTATCCGGCCCCATTATTACTGTCTGCCGGTTGCCAAGCGCGAATCCCACCGTCTTGCGCTGCGCGACGCCGCGACCAGCGGCGAGGCCCGGTTCTTTCTGGGCACCGACAGCGCGCCCCATACCGATGCGGCGAAACTTCAGCCCTGTGGCTGCGCGGGCTGCTATACGGCCCCCAACACCATGTCGATCCTGGCCCATGTCTTTGCCGAGGACGGCGCACTGGACCGGCTGGAAGCCTTTACCAGCCTCAATGGCGCGGCCTTTTACGGCCTGCCCCCGAACGAGGATCGCATCCGTCTGGTCCGCCGCGATCATCCGGCCAGCTATCCGGCGACAATCACCGCCGGGGATGAAACGGTGACACTCTTTGACGCGGGTTTCCCGCTCTACTGGCATCTGGAGGACGCATGAGCCTGCCCTATCCCACGCGCGAGGAAATCGCCCGACTGACCGCCCGTATGCTGCTGGAAATCAAGGCAGTCGATTTCAACGCGGAACAGCCCTTCACCTATGCTTCGGGGCTGAAGGGTCCGACCTATGTCGATTGCCGCCGGATCATCAGTTTTCCGCGCGTGCGCCAGACCCTCATGGATTTTCTGGCTGCGACCGTCATGCGCGATGCGGGTTTCGAAGCGTTCGACAATGTTGCAGGCGGTGAAACCGCAGGCATCCCCTTTGCCGCGATGGTGGCCGAACGCCTGTCCCTACCGATGACCTATGTGCGCAAGAAGCCAAAGGGTTATGGCCGCAACGCCCGTATCGAAGGCGCCATGAGCGAAGGCCAGCGCGTTCTTCTGGTCGAAGATCTGACAACTGATGGCGGCAGCAAGCTGTCCTTCGTCGACGCGATCCGGGAAACCGGCGCAAGCTGTGCCCATACCGCCGTGATCTTCTATTACGGCATCTTCCCCGAAACGACGCAGCGCCTTGCCGATCACGGTGTCCAGCTGCATCATCTGTGCACTTGGTGGGATGTTCTGGAAGAGGCCCGCGCCCAACAGGCATTCGATCAGAAAACGCTGGACGAGGTGCGTGTTTTCCTGACCGATCCTCGCGCGTGGCAGGCAGCAAACAGCTGAAACCGGGCATATCCAGATGGCCCAAAGCCGCGTGATGTGACATAAACACCGAACAACAAGAATCGGCGGGGGCGCATCACATGAGCGGGTTGAGGGTCATCATTCCGGGGCAG
The DNA here is from genome assembly GCF_028294535.1 of Paracoccus onchidii. Lineage (GTDB taxonomy): Bacteria > Pseudomonadota > Alphaproteobacteria > Rhodobacterales > Rhodobacteraceae > Paracoccus > Paracoccus onchidii. The sequence goes on from NZ_JAQBIE010000009.1 coordinate 72,927, forward strand.
GAAACCGACGGCGAAGACAAGACCGCGATCCCCTATTCCATCGAGGCCGAACAGCAATTGCTGGGTGCCTTGCTGACGAATAACGACGTTTTCGACCGCGTAAGCCAGGTGATCAAGCCCGACCATTTCTATCACCCGGTGCATGCACGCATCTATGAAATCTGCGCCGAACGCATTCGCAAGAATGCGTTGGCAAGCCCCGTCACGATCAAGGCCTTTCTCGAAAATGACGATGGCCTCAAGGAATTGGGCGGCGCGCCTTATCTGGCGCGGCTGGCTGCCTCGGCGATCTCTGCCTATGCCGCACGCGACTATGCACAGATGATCCGCGAATTTGCCCTGCGCCGCGAACTTATCGGTCTGGGCCAGAACATCTCGGCGCGCGCATCCAATGTCGAGGTGGATGATGATGCCGAAGAACAGATCAAGGCCGCGGAACAGACGCTTTACAAGCTGGGGGAACAGGGCGTCGCCGAGCGCGGGTTCCAAAGTTTCCTGAAAGCAGTCACCGGCGCAGTGCAGGCCGCAAACGCCGCCTATCAGCGCGACGGCAAGCTGTCGGGCATCTCGACCGGGTTGATCGATCTGGACGGCAAGATGGGCGGTCTGAACAATTCGGACCTGATCATTCTGGCCGGTCGCCCCTCGATGGGGAAAACCTCGCTGGCCACCAATATCGCCTTCAATATCGCCAAGGCACACAAGACCGGTGAACGGGCCGACGGCACGCATGGCACAATCGAAGGCGGCGTGGTCGGCTTTTTCAGCCTCGAGATGTCGGCCGAACAGCTGGCCGCCCGGATCCTGTCCGAGGCCGCCGAGGTTCCCAGCGAACGCATCCGTTCGGGCAATATGGACGAGGGCGAATTCCGCCGCTTTGTCGAGGCCGCGCATGCGCTGCAGAACTGCCCGCTTTATATCGACGACACCCCCGCCCTGCCGATCAACCAGCTGGCCGCCCGCGCACGCAAGCTGAAGCGAACGCATGGGCTGGACGTGCTGATGGTCGACTATCTTCAGCTGCTCAAGGCCGCCAGCGCCAAGGACAGCCGCGTGAACGAAGTCAGCGAGATCACGCAGGGCCTGAAGGCCATCGCCAAGGAACTGAACATCCCGGTCATCGCCCTGTCGCAGCTGTCGCGTCAGGTCGAAAACCGCGAAGACAAGCGCCCGCAACTGTCGGACCTGCGCGAATCCGGCAGTATCGAACAGGACGCCGATATCGTGATGTTCGTCTTCCGCGAGGAATATTACCGCGAACGCGAAAAGCCATCGGACGCGGATCTTGATGCCATGGCCAAGTGGCAGCAGATCATGGAACAGGTCCATGGCAAGGCCGAGGTCATTCTGGGCAAGCAACGTCACGGCCCGATCGGCACGGTCGAGCTTGCCTTCGAAGGTCAGTTCACGCGCTTCGGGAATCTTGCCAAGGACCGACAGTCGCAATGGGACTGATGGCGATCAACATGGGCTGCATTTACCGTCCATGAGCACCGAACGAACGCCGCCCCACCCCGTGACGCTGGTCGCGCTTTCTGGTGTTGCGGCCTTGTCCATGAATGTCTTTCTGCCGTCTCTGCCCGGCATGGCACGCGATTTCGGCGTCGACTACGCCGTAATGCAATTGTCGGTTTCGGCCTATATCGGCGCAAGCGCGCTGTTGCAGTTGCTTGGCGGCCCCGTCAGCGACCGGTTCGGACGCAGGCCGGTTGCATTGTTCGGCCTGACGCTGTTCCTGTTGGCAACCATCGGCACATTGCTGGCCCCAAATGCCGCCAGTTTCCTGTTCTTTCGTCTGGTTCAGGCGATCATATCGGTCTGCATGCTGCTGTCTCGGGCAACCGTGCGCGACATGTTCGAGGGCGACAAGGCCGCTTCGATGATCGGTTATGTCACCATGGGCATGGCAGTCGTGCCGATGATCGCGCCCGTTATCGGCGGCATTCTGGACGAAGCCTTTGGATGGCGGGCCAATTTCGCGACGATGGGCGTGCTGGCGCTGATCGTCCTGATCGTGACATGGCGTGACATGGGCGAGACCGTTCGCGGCGGAGGCGTGCCCATGCGCCAACAAATCGCCAATTATCCCATCCTCGCGCGATCACATCGTTTCTGGGGTTATTGCCTGTCGGCCACGTTGGCCTCGGGGTGTTTCTTTGCCTATCTGGGCGGGGCGCCCTTTGTCGGCGAACAGGTCTTTGACCTGACCCCCGCACAAGTCGGTTATTTCTTTGCGGCCCCTTCGATCGGCTATCTGACCGGCAATTTCCTTTCAGGCCGCTACACGGCCCAGGTGGGGCTGAACCGCATGGTCCTGATCGGTGCGTTGATCTGCCTGACCGCACTTGGCCTGTCCCTGCTGACAACACTTGCCGGGGTTGTGAATCCGGTCATCTTCTTTGGAGCCATCGGCTTCATGGGACTGGGGAATGGCCTGGTCATGCCGAACACGAATGCCGGCATGATGAATGTGCGTCCCGAACTTGCAGGCACCGCCAGCGGCTTGGGCGGCGCCTTGGCCGTCGCCGGTGGCGCGGCATTATCGGCAATTGCCGGCGCCCTGCTTGAGCCCGGCTCGGGGGCGACCCCTTTGCTGGTGATCATGTGCGGCTCGGCGCTGGGATCGTTGATCGCAATCCTCTGGGTGTTGCGCCGGGAACGGCAATTGGCCCGAGTCGGCTGAACAACGCTGGCACGAACCTTATCTTAAACATTGCATGTCACCTTGATGGCATGAAGCTGCCCTGCCCCACCCCGCCGCCACAGGATCCGACTGCGATGTTTCCCGTCATGGGACTTGCCGGACCGGTTTTGCAAAGGCTACAGCCGGTTTTGCAAAGGACGGAGGCAAGGATGGCGACCCAAAAGATCTATGCCGGCACGGCGCTGCGTGAAACACGCGCCAGAGGCGGCCTGACCCAAAAGCGTTTTGCCGAACGGCTGGGCGTGTCATTGCCATATCTGTCGCAGATGGAAAACAATCACCGCCCGATCTCCGCCGGGGTCCTGTTGCGACTTGCGCAGGAATTCGGGGTCGATCTGACCACGCTGGCGGCCGGCGATGCGGAACGCATGGTCATCGATATGCAAGAGGCCCTGGCCGACCCGTTATTTGACACGACACCACCACTTGCCGATCTGCGCCTGGCAGCCACGAACGCACCGGTTCTGGCGCGCGCCTTCCTTGATCTGTATCGTGCGCATCGACAAGGCCAGGAACGGCTGGCCGCGCTGGACGAAGCCATCGGCGCCGCCGGGCAGAACGCATTGTCCACACCTTGGGAAGAAGTGCGCGATTTCTTCCATTATTGCGACAATTACATCGATGCCGTCGACCGTGCCGCCGAACGGTTTGCCTGCCCTTCGGGCCAACGCATCGATTTGTGGAACGCGGCGGTCTCGGCCCTGGCGCAGAACGGGATCACTGTCTCGCGCGTCGAATTGCCTGCAAACGCCGTGTTCCGTCGCGAAGGAAGCACGATTGCCATGAACGCGGCCGCGGAATCCCCGACACGCCTGTTCCAGCTTTTGCATCTGGTCGCGCTGGAACGTCAGTCGGACCTGCTGGAAGCAACCCTGGATCTGGCGCGGTTCAGAAATCCGACCGCACGCGAAATCGCAAGGCTTGGCCTGGCCAATTACTTTGCCGGCGCCGCCTTGATGCCCTATCGGGCATTTCTGTCGGCGGCGCAAAGCGAACGTCACGATCTGGAACGCCTGTCCCATTTGTTCGGCGCGTCGCTGGAACAAGTCGCGCACCGTCTGTCGACCCTGCAGCGTCCGGGCGCGAAAGGGGTGCCGTTTTTCTTCGTTCGGGTCGATCAGGCCGGCACGATCACCAAGCGCCATTCGGCAACCCGTTTGCAATTCGCACGCTTTGGCGGCGCCTGCCCTCTCTGGAACGTTCATCGCGCCTTTGAACAGCCCGGTCGCTTCCTGCGTCAACTGGCCGAAACCCCGGATGGCGTCCGCTATCTGCTGTTGTCGCGCGACGTGTCCAAACATGCGGGCGCCTTCAACGCCCCGGTCCGCAGATTTGCGATTGGTCTGGGCTGCGAGATCGCCCACGCAAACGGGATGGTCTATGCCGACGGACTGGATCTTGGCCAGCCACAAGCATTCGAACCCATTGGCATATCCTGCCGAATCTGCCCGCGACCCGATTGCCACCAGCGCTCGGTGCCCCCGATCGACCGCCCGCTACATATTCCCGCCGACCGGAATGGACCGCTGCCTTATGAGATCACATGACAATCGTGCAAATGGATCAGAGTTTTCGGCGGAATTTCGCCGTAAAAGGCGTGTATCCGCCCATCTGACCACCATCAGGCGTCAGATATGTTGCCAAGAAGGCACAGCTCTTGTTTACCCCGATGGGAATGGAACCAGAGTGCCCCGGATCAACCAGGGGTATGCCGCCGGGGGACATATCTTGTCGCTGAACTTCGTGAATCGCCTAAATAGCTCGTTGGAACGCATATTGCCGGAACAGCGCCTTTTCCTGCGCTCGGACGATGCGACGCGTTTCGTCAGGCTGCGGCCGCTGACCCAGCTGGTCGGAATCGGCGGTGCGACGGCGATGTTCGGCTGGATGCTGGTGGCAAGTTCGATCCTGGTGATCGACACGATCAGTTCAGGGTCGGATCGCGACCGCGTTCTGCGCGCCCAGGGGGCCTTTGAAGAACGGCTCAATGAATTGTCGGCAGAACGTGACGCCCGCGCCGCCGAGGCCATCGCCGCGCAAAAACGCTTTACCGTTGCCTTGGATCAGGTTTCCGAAATGCAGTCCAAGCTGCTTGCCTCGGAAGAGCGTCGCCGTGAACTGGAAACCGGTCTGAACGTCGTTCAGTCGACCCTGCGCGACGCGATCAACGAACGCGATGACGCACAACGCATCGTCGCCGAGGCGGAGGCCACCGAAACCGGTGCCCCACGCGTCGAAAGCGCCGACGAATTGTCGGTGACGCTTGATGTTTTGACCGAAGAGCTGCGTTCCGCAGCCGCTGCGCGCGCCGACGCGATCGAACAGGCGGAAACCGCGCGCTCGACCGTGGCGGACCTGGAGGTCGAACGCGAAGAGATCATTGCCCGCAACGACGAAATCCTGAGCCAACTGGAAAGCGCCGTGACCGTGTCGGTCAAGCCGCTGGACGAGGTGTTCCGTTCGGTCGGAATGAACCCCGATGACATTCTCAGCACGATTCGCAGCGGATTTTCAGGTCAGGGCGGTCCGCTGACCCCACTGTCGCAGTCGACCCGTGGTGATGCCGCGCTGTCCAAGGGCGAAACCAAGGCGAATCAGATCATCGTCACGCTTGACCAGATGAACACCTATCGCATCGCGATCGAGAAACTTCCGCTGGCCATGCCGGTGAAATCCGCGTTCCGTTATACGTCGGGCTTTGGCCGCCGCTGGGGCCGGATGCATGAAGGCATCGATATGGCCGGCCCGGTTGGCACGCCCATCTATGCAACAGGCGACGGTGTCGTGATCTTTGCGGGCCGTCAAAGCGGTTATGGGAACCTGATCAAGATCCAGCACGAGCTGGGCGTCGAAACCCGCTTTGGCCATCTGTCGCGAATCCGCGTCAAGAAAGGTCAAAGGGTGTCGCAAGGCGAACTGATCGGTGATATGGGAAATACTGGACGCTCGACCGGTTCGCATCTGCATTACGAGGTGCGGATGAAAGGTCGCGCCGTAGACCCGATGACCTTCATCAAGGCAGCAAGCAATGTTTTCTAAGACCCGCGTGACAGAGACCCGCTCACAACAATCCGCAACCCCTGCCCCCGAAGAAGCCGCGCCTTCTTCCTCGCCCACGTCCGAACGTGCACCCGAAACACCGGTTTCGACACCGCGTCAGCGCACCTCGCCTTCGGTTCTGTCGGCAGATTTGAAAGTCAGCGGAAACATCAGCACCGACGGTGATATCCAGATCGAGGGTAATGTCGAAGGCGATATCCGTGCTCACCAGTTGGTGATCGGCGAGAGCGCAACCATCAAGGGTGAGATAGTCGGCGATGATGTCGTGGTCAATGGCCGTGTGATCGGGCGCGTTCGTGGCTTGAAAGTTCGCCTGACCGCCACGGCCCGTGTCGAAGGCGACATCATCCACAAGACAATCGCGATCGAATCCGGCGCGCATTTCGAAGGCTCGGTCCAGCGTCAGGACGATCCTCTCGCCAGTGGCGGCACGAAAAAGCTGGCGCCTCCGGCGGCAAGCTAAGCACTGCACGGATCATGTCAGCTCGACGGCCCGCAAATCGCGGGCCGTTCGCGTTTCAGCACGCGGGAAATGGGCTTGGCAAACAGCCTGTCCGCATGCAGAACATGTCTGACGCAAAGGAACTGCTCATGACATCTGCACGCAACATCCTGATAACCGGCGCCGGCAGTGGAATCGGACGTGTCACCGCGCGGCTGTTTCTTGATCATGGCTGGCAGGTCGGGCTGATGGGCCGCCGCCACGAGGCATTGCTGGACACCGCCGGATCCGCCGATGCGCTGATCCTGCCCTGCGATGTCACTGACGAAGCCGCCGTGGATGATGCGTTCGAGAAGGCAGCATCGGCCTGGGGGCGCGTTGACGCGCTGTTCAACAATGCCGGGCGCGCCGCCAAACCCACGGCACCGGACCTTTTGTCGGTTTCCGAATTTCGCGACGTCATCAATGTGAATGTCACCGGCATGTTCATCTGTGCCCGGGCAGCGTTTCGCCAGATGCGCAGCCAATCCCCTCAGGGTGGGCGCATCATCAACAATGGTTCCATTTCGGCACATGTCCCGCGCACCGGATCAATTGCATACACGACCTCGAAACACGCCGTAACCGGCATGACACGCAGTCTTTCGCTGGATGGCCGCGATTTCGGGATCGCCTGCGGGCAGATCGATATCGGCAATGCCTCGACCAAGCTATTGTCGGACGTGAATCGACCCGGGATCGAGGCCGAACCCACGATGGATGCCTCGGTCGTCGCAGACACAGTGATGCAGATGGCATCTTTGCCAGAGGGTGCGAATATGCAATTCGTCACCGTCATGGCCACCAACATGCCATATATCGGGCGCGGTTAGTCGGCGTCGGGCAGCAGACGGCGATACATGTGCCAACTGGCATGCCCCAGAACCGGCAGCACGATCAACAACCCCAGAAAATAGGGGAGGATTGCCAGGAACAACCATATCGCGATCATGATCGCCCAGACGATCATGACCCGCAGGTTGAGCGTCACGGCCTGAACCGAGGCAATGATCGCCGTAATGAAGTCGACTTCACGTTCCAGCAAGACCGGCAAGCCAACCACCGTGAACGAAAACAGCACAGCGGCGAAACCGGCGCCGATGAAGGTCCCCACCAACAGCATGATCAATCCCCGCCCTTCCATCAGAACCGCGGCAGACGAGGTGATATTGGTCAGCGACGACACGCCCATGAACAGCGCGAAAACCGTATGCGCGACAAAAACCCAGAACATGAACAGCAGCAACACCACCATTGCCATTGACGGTATCTGCCTGTCTTTCTGGGCAAACACCACGCGCAGAACCGCCGGCCATGCCAGCGGTTCCTGCATTTCAATGCGACGGCTGACCTCGTAAAGACCGATTGCGGCAAAAGGGGCGATCAGCGGAAAGCCCAGCACAAAGGGCATCAGCCACCATTCCTGCCCCGACGCGAAGGCCACAAGGGCCAGCATCAACCCACCCAGCACATAGAACGAGCTGAAAAACAGCCCAAATGCAGGCGCAATGCGAAAATCACGCCAGCCGGCGGCCAGAACCTGGCCCAGATCGGCAAGCTCGATCCGGGCTGGCGCGGGCAGGACATCTGGTTGCGCCCTGTCTTGCGGCGCCTTTGCATTGGTCGCGTTTGCGGTATCGGGTCGAGTCACGACAGCCCTCCATCTGGCGCAAATTCACGGAAATGCTAGGATGGATTTTCAGATCGCGCAACGATTGTCGCGTTACGAATAACGTGCCTGCAACGCCTGCTTGACCGGTTCTGTCACGAATTGAGAGACATCCCCGCCAAGCCGGGCAATTTCCTTGACCAGCTTTGATGCGATGGCCTGACGGCGTGCATCGGCCATCAGGAACACCGTCTCGATCTGGGCATCAAGCGCACGGTTCATTCCAACCATCTGGAATTCATATTCAAAATCCGCAACGGCCCGCAATCCGCGCACGATCACACCGGCCCCGACATCACGGGCGCAATCGATCAGCAGGTTCTCGAACGGATGCACCCGGATTTCTCCGCCAGTTCTGGATGCGATCACATCGCATTCCGCCTGCACCATTGCGACCCGTTCTTCCAGGTTAAACAGGGGCTGTTTGTCCCGGTTTATGGCCACCCCGATCACCAGACGATCCACCAGCGCCATGGCGCGTTCGATGATGTCGACATGCCCAAGCGTGATCGGGTCAAATGTGCCGGGGTAAAGGCCAATGCGCATGGGCAGTCATCCTCGTGCTGGGTCGCGGACAGGGAAACCCGATTTCGCCCGCAATTGCAACGCTGTGGGTTGGGTGCCACTAGCTGCCCATGATCATCCCGGTCAAGGCGTCTTTTTCGGCCGACAACTCTTTCAGGCGACCGCTGACGGCATCGCCGATCGAGACGACGCCCAGCATATGCCCGTTCTCGTCTACCACCGGCATATGGCGAAAGCGTCCTTCGGTCATGCGTTCCAGCACCGTCAGGGCGTCATCTCCGGTCACGCAGGTCTGCACATTCCTGGTCATGACCTCGTTGATCGGCGTGGATAGAACCGCCGCGCCATTCAGGCCTAGTTGCTTGACGATATCGCGTTCCGACAGAATTCCCGCAGGGGTTTTACCGTCCTCGGATACCACAATCGCACCGATCTTTTGTTCGCACAATGTGTTCGCGGCTTCGATCAGGGTCGCGTCAGGGTGGATCGTGACGATCGTGGTCGCGGCAATTCCCGGCTTGCCAGAGGTTTCCTTCATAGAGAGCAACTGTTTAACCAACATCGATCCATACTCCTTCAGCGCAGTGTCAGGTTCATATTTTGCGCGTATTCGCGTCGCGTCAAGTCCGACGATCCGCAGCCGCCTGCACCATTGCTTCCAGACGCGCGGTCTCGGCGCGAAGCTGCTGCACCAAGGCTTCGGCCAACAGGTTCATGCGGCGCGACCCACGATCATCGGCGTGCCGCAACAACCAGAAGCTGCGTTTCAACGCGATCTGATCGGGCAGCACGACACGCAACCCGGGCACGAAAGGGATCGCGAAATCATGCACGATGCCAAGCCCCGCCGCCGCCCGGATCGCCTGCATCTGAACCGAAACAGAATTCGAGGTGATCTGTGCGGTCTGAACACCGGTTTCAGAAAGGTAATCCAGTTCGCGGTCGAAAATCATGTCAGGGATATAGCCGACAAGGCGATGCCGTCGCAGATCCGGCAGATCGCGGATCGCGGGGTGCTTGTCCAGATAATCGCGATGGGCCGCCAGATGCAGGTGATAATCGGTCAGGCGCTGCACTGTCAGCCGTCCCGTATCCGGCGGCGAGACCGCGATGGCCATATCGGCCTCGCGCTTGGACAGGTTAACGACCCGAGGCAAGGCCACGATCTGGATTTCCAGTCCCGGATGAATGTCACACAGCGCGCGCGCGACCTGCGGCAGAAGGTAATTGGCACAACCGTCCGGCGCGCCGATCCGCAGCACCCCGCTGATACCGGCATCGCGGCGGGTGGCCTCGTTCGCGGCCTTGGCAGCCTTTTCCGCAGCTTCGGCGGGGGCAACAAGGCGATCCCCCTCAGGGGTCAGGGTATAGCCCTGCGGGGTCTTTGCAAAAAGTGTCGCACCGATATCATGTTCCAACCGGCCAATACGCCGCCCTACCGTCGAAGCATCCATTTTCAGCCAGCGCCCCGCGCCCGACAGGCTTTCCGATCGCGCCACCGCCAGGAAAATTCTCAGATCGTCCCAGTCCACGTCCCACCTTTGCAAAAATGCAAAACCTCTTTGCCAACATGCCTCTTTTGTCCGCATTTCCGCAAGGCTATCTTCTGGGCAACACGAATGGAGGATGCCATGAAAGAGATACATCACTGGGTCGACGGCAAGGAATACAAAGGCACGTCGGGACGTTTTGCAGATGTGTTCAATCCAGCGACCGGCGAGGTGCAGGCCAAAGTCAGCCTGGCCACCAAGGACGAACTGGACGCCGCCGTTGAAAGTGCAGCCCGCGCCCAGATCAAATGGGGGGCCACGAACCCTCAACGCCGCGCACGGGTGATGATGGAATTCGTTCGGTTGATCAACCGCGACATGGACAAGCTGGCCGAGGCGCTGTCATCCGAACATGGCAAGACCTTTCCCGACGCCAAGGGCGATGTCCAACGCGGGTTGGAAGTGATCGAATTCTGCATCGGCGCGCCGCATCTGCTGAAAGGTGAATATACCGACAGCGCCGGCACCGGCATCGACATGTATTCGATGCGCCAGCCGCTTGGCGTCGTCGCCGGCATTACGCCATTCAACTTTCCGGCCATGATCCCGCTGTGGAAAATCGGCCCTGCGCTTGCATCGGGCAACGCGATGGTCCTCAAACCGTCCGAGCGCGACCCATCGGTTCCGCTGATGTTGGCGCAATTGCTGCAAGAGGCCGGCCTGCCCGATGGCGTCTTGCAGGTCATCAATGGCGACAAGGGCAGCGTCGACGCGATTCTGGACAGCGATGTCATTCAGGCGGTGGGCTTCGTCGGATCGACCCCGATTGCCCAGTATATCTATGAACGGGCGGCCGCGACCGGCAAACGTGCCCAGTGCTTTGGCGGTGCCAAGAACCATATGATCATCATGCCCGATGCCGATCTGGATCAGGCTGCCGATGCGCTGGTGGGCGCGGGTTACGGCGCGGCTGGCGAACGCTGCATGGCGATCTCGGTCGCGGTTCCGGTCGGTGAGAAAACTGCCGATGCGCTGATCGAAAAGCTGGTGCCACGGATCGAAAAGCTGAAAGTCGGTCCCTATACCGCCGGCAACGATGTCGATTACGGGCCGGTCGTCACAAAGGCCGCCAAGGAAAACATCCTGCGCCTGGTGCAGACCGGTATCGACCAGGGCGCCGAACTGGTCGTGGATGGCCGTGACTTCAGCCTGCAGGGCTATGAAGAGGGTTTCTTCGTCGGCCCGCATCTGTTTGACCGCGTGACGCCAGACATGGATATCTACAAGACCGAAATCTTCGGCCCCGTCCTGTCCACCGTCCGCGCCGGCAGCTATGAAGAGGCGATCAAGCTGGCCATGGATCACGAATATGGCAATGGCACCGCGATCTATACCCGCGATGGCGATGCGGCGCGTGACTTTGCCAATCGCATCAATATCGGCATGGTCGGCGTGAACGTTCCGATCCCGGTTCCGCTGGCCTATCACACCTTTGGCGGCTGGAAGAAATCGGGTTTTGGCGACCTGAACCAGCACGGCCCCGATGCGTTCCGCTTTTACACCCGGACCAAGACCGTCACGGCGCGCTGGCCCTCGGGCATCAAGGAAGGCGGCGAGTTCAACTTCAAGGCCATGGACTAGGCCCGCATTTATAAAAGCCAGACGACCCGGGTCCGCCCGGGTCGTCGCATATCCGGGCAGGGGGAACCGCGGGACAGGTCAGCCACCACAACCTTGCGCGGGGTGGTCCGCAAACCGCCCCTGCAACGCTGGCCAGCAGCGCCCGAATCGCCCATGTGATCAGCATTAGACCCCACGACAACAGCTTGCGCAGCTATATCATGTGTCCGGCGGGCGGATTGAGGTGGGATCCCGACAAATACTGACAGTGCTTGCGCAAGACTGTATGACAACCGACAATTAAACAGTCGTTAAATTAACATCAACGAAGGGGGGAGACTTCAGATGGATTTCGCGCTTAGCGAAGAGCAGCAGGCAATCTTTGACATGGCGCGCGACTTTGGCCAATCGCGCATCGCGCCCCACGCCCGCGACTGGGAAATACAAGGGACGATACCTCGCGACCTTTGGATCGAAGCAGCGCAGCTGGGGTTTGGCGGCCTTTACGTGCGCGAGGAAAACGGCGGGTCCGGCCTGTCCCGGCTGGATGCGACGCTGGTGTTTGAAGCCCTGTCGATGGCCTGCCCTTCGGTGGCCTCGTTCCTGTCCATTCACAACATGTGCGCCGGCATGGTCGACAAGTTCGGCAGTGACGCCGCCCGGACCAAATGGCTTCCCGGTCTGTGCAGCATGGAACAGGTGGCCAGCTACTGTCTGACCGAACCCGGCAGCGGCTCGGATGCGGCGGCATTGCGCACACGCGCCGTGGCCGATGATCAGGGCTATCGGCTGAACGGGGCCAAGGCATTCATTTCCGGCGGCTCTTATTCCGATCTGTATGTGGTGATGGTGCGCACCGGCGAAGACGGCCCCAAGGGGATCAGCACCGTTCTTGTCGAAGCAGGAACCGACGGCCTGTCCTTTGGCGGGCTAGAGGACAAGATGGGCTGGCGTGCCCAACCGACCGCGCAGGTGCAGTTCGACGATTGCGTGATTGCAGCCGATAACCTGCTTGGCCAGGAAGGCAAGGGCTTCAGCTATGCGATGGCGGGGCTGGATGGCGGGCGCCTGAACATCGCCGCAAGCGCACTTGGCGGTGCGCAATCCGCACTGGATCAAACGCTGGCATATATGGGCGAACGCAAGGCATTCGGCAAACAGCTCGACCAGTTCCAGGCACTGCAATTCCGACTGGCCGATATGGAAACCGCATTGCAATCGGCGCGCATCTTCCTGCGCCAGGCAGCATGGAAGCTGGATCACGGCGCGCCGGACGCATCGAAGTTCTGCGCCATGGCCAAGCTTTATGTCACGGATCGCGCCTTTGACGTCGCCAACCAATGCCTGCAGCTGCACGGCGGCTATGGCTATCTGGCGGATTACGGAATCGAAAAGATCGTGCGCGACCTGCGCGTGCATCAGATCCTTGAAGGAACGAATGAAATCATGCGGCTGATTGTCGGTCGCAGCCTATTGGCGGAACGGGGGTAACGCGTGCAGGACCTGAATATCCGCAAGACGGGCAAGGCGGGGCGTATCACGTTCACGCGCCCCAAGGCCCTGAATGCGCTGACCCATGACATGGCATTGGCGATACAGACCGCGCTGGACGATTGGCGCAGCGATCCGCAGGTTGCCCTGGTCATCATCGACGCCGAAGGCGAGCGCGCCTTTTGTTCAGGTGGCGATATCGCCGCCGTCTATCATGCCGGACTTGCGGGCGATCATGGCGTGGGGCGGGCATTCTTCCGCGATGAGTATCTGATGAATGCGACCATCGCCGATTACCCAAAACCGATAGTGGCGCTGATGCAGGGCTTTGTTATGGGTGGCGGTGTCGGTGTTGGCGGCCATGCAAGCCACCGCGTCGTCACCGACAGCACGCAGATCGCGATGCCCGAGGCCGGAATCGGCCTGATCCCTGATGTCGGGGGCACCTGGTTGCTGGCGCGATCGAGCGGTCACATCGGCGAATTTCTCGCCCTGACCGGAGGGCGAATGGGACCGGGCGACGCAATCCATGCCGGTTTCGCGGACATCTATTTGCCCGAAGGCGAATGGCCGTCTTTGATCTCGCGGCTGGAGGAAAGCGGCGATGTCTCGGCGATCACCGGCATGAACCCACCCCATGCACCTCTGGCCGAACGGGATCTGTCGGCCTTTGGGATGGCAGATCTCGCCGCTATTTCAGATAGATTGTCCGAACTTGGCGACGAAGGATCATTGAAACCGATCAGGCGTAACTCGCCATTGTCGATGGCCGCCGGTTTGCAGATGGTTCGCGCCGCGCGCAATGACACACGCATCCAGGAATCGCTCAGCCGCGAGTTTCGCTTTACCTATCGCGCCACCGAGTTTTCGGATTTCTTGGAAGGTGTGCGCGCACAGATCATCGACAAGGATCGCACCCCGAAATGGCAGGCGGACCCGTCCCCAGAGAATCTGGAACGCATGCTCGCGTCGCTTGGCGATGAAGAATTGAACTGGGAGGATCAGAAATGAAGATCGGATTTATCGGGCTGGGCAACATGGGCGCGCCGATGGCTGCCAACCTGGCCGCGGCAGGGCACGCGGTCGCGGGGTTTGATACCGCCGCCCCTGCCCCCGAAGGCGTCACATCCGTATCAAGCGCCGTGCAGGCCGCAACCGATGCAGATGTGGTGATCACCATGCTGCCAAACGGGCAAATCCTGCGGGCCGTGGCCGATCAGGTCATTCCCGCGATGAAACCGGGTGCGGTTCTGTGCGATTGCTCGACCGTCGATGTCGACAGCGCACGCGCGGTGTCGCAACAGGCCCGGTCGGCAGATCTTGGCGCCCTGGACGCGCCTGTATCGGGTGGCATCGGCGGTGCCCGCGCCGGAACCCTGACCTTCATGGCCGGAGGCCGCCAGCAGGATTTCGATGTTGTCGCCCCCTTGCTGGACATCATGGGGCAAAAAGCGGTGCTTTGCGGCGATTCCGGGGCCGGCCAGGCCGCCAAGATCTGCAACAACATGATCCTGGGCGTCACAATGCTGGCCACCTGCGAGGCATTTGCGCTGGCCGACAAGCTGGGGCTGGACCGGCAGAAGATGTTCGACGTGGTTTCCACCAGTTCGGGCGCAAGCTGGTCGATCAACAGCTATTGCCCGGCCCCCGGGGTGGGACCGCAATCACCCGCTGACAATGATTACCAGCCGGGATTCGCCGCAGAACTGATGTTGAAGGATCTGCGACTGTCGCAGGCCGCCGCCGAGGCCGCCGACGCCGACACCCCCATGGGTGCACTGGCAACTGCGCAATATCAGTGCTTTGTCGAAGAAGAAGACGGGAATGGCCGCGATTTCTCGGCAATGTTGCCGCGCTTTGCCGCACGTTCCCGCCGGCCATAGGCGCGGTCCCTTCCGACGTTTTGCGGCCGGATCACACCCATTTGACCCGGCCGCAAACCCCGCAAGGGAACCCGACACCGGTGCAGCTCGTTTGATCGCTGACTGGCAAGGGACACATTCATGCGACTGCAAGACCTGGCGGTGGCAGCATCACCGGGCTTGATGCTGATCCTGACCACCCTCCCCATCGCGGCCCAGACAGATGCCGGCCGAAACAGCCTGCTTGCGGCCCCCGCAGCGCAAGATCAGGTCACATCCGGCGAGACACTGCGCGTCGGCGATCACGTCGATATCGGCAGCATCCATCTGGTCCGGCATCCGGGTCGTTATGGGCTGGGCTTGCCACCATCGGGCAGCGTTTTCGCGGTTGCAAATGACTTTCTGCTGCGTATCGACCCTGACACGGGGCAAATCCTGTCGATCCTGCGCGACGTCAGCACGCTGGTCGACTAGCCCTGCAACAGCGAAATTGCCGCATCCGACGCCGCCTGTGTAATGCGATCCCCCGACAGCATTCGCGCGATTTCTTCGACGCGCTCATCCTGGGACAACGCCGATACCGTAGAGGTCGTCATCCCGCTGCTGACTGATTTCGACACCCTGAAATGACATGCGCCCTGGGCTGCCACCTGCGGAGAATGGGTAACGACCAGCACTTGCGCGTCCTCGGCCAAACGGCCCAGACGTCGCCCGACCGCATCCGCCGTAGCGCCCCCGACCCCCCGGTCGATCTCATCGAAGATCAGCACCAGGGCATCATTGCCCTTGGCCAGACAGACCTTCAACGCCAACAGGAACCGCGACAATTCCCCGCCCGACGCGATCTTGTCCAACGCTCCGGATGGCGCCCCGGGATTGGTTGCCACGGTAAAAGCAACGTTGTCATGCCCATCGGGACCGGCATCCATTTCGGTGATCTCGGTCTTGAACACCGCGCGTTCCATACGCAGCGGGGCCAGTTCGGCCGAAACGGCCTTGTCCAGCGCGATCGCGGCCTTTCGCCTTGCCGCAGCAAGCTCAGCCGCCAACCGGCGATAATCCTGATCGGCGGCGTCCGCCCGTGCCTGCAAATCGGTGATCTGCTGATCCCCGGCATCCAGACGATCCAGACGCAGGCGCAACTGATCGGACAAACCCGCCAGATCATCGGCCAAAACCGAATGTTTCCGCGCAAGTGCCCGCATCGCGAAAAGGCGCTCTTCGATGACTTCCAGCGCATAAGGATCGAAATCCATGCCCGACAACGCGTCTTCGACGCCCTGATAGGCTTCGCCCAGTTCAACCATCGCGCGCGACAAGGCCGCAAGTGGCGCATCCAGCCGTCCATCCGCCTGGTCCGCCGCACCCTCGAGCCAACGCGATGATTCGACCATGGCCGCCTCGGCCCCGTCCGCACCAAGAAGACCAAGTGCCCGCATCACATCATCCCGGATCCGTTCGGCGGCCTGCATGTTGCGTCGGCGCGTGTCCAGATCTGCCTCTTCGCCGGGTTCCGGGGCCAGATCTTCCAGTTCCTGCACCGCGTGCCGCAAGAAATCCTCTTCCTCGCGGGCGGCAAGCTGTGCGGCGCAGGCATCATCCAGGGCTTGCGCGGCATCCCTGCGCGCAGCCCAGGCCCTGCGGATCCCCGACAGGTCCAGGCCGGCATAGGAATCCAGCAATGCACGGTGGCCGCGCGCATTCAGCAGCCCGCGATCGTCATGCTGACCATGCAGCTCGACAAGTCGTTCCGACAGGCGGCGCAGCACCTCACCCGAAACACGACGATCATTGATATAGCCGGTCTTGCGGCCATCGCCGCCGTTGATCCTGCGCAGAATCACCTGATCATCTTCGACCTCGATGCCTGCCTCGGCCAAAACGATCCGGGCCGCATGACCTGTTGGCAGATCGAAGACTGCCGTTACCTCGCCCTGTTCGGCCCCCTGGCGCACCAGATCCGCCCGCCCGCGCCAACCCAGCACGAAGCCCAGACAATCCAAAAGGATAGATTTCCCGGCGCCCGTCTCGCCCGTCAGCACATTCAGGCCGGCCCCGAATTCCAGTTCGAGCCGGTCGATCAGTAGCATGTCCCGAATGTCCAGTGATCGCAGCATATGGGCACAAACGGCCGTGCCGGCCTGAACTGGCCGGCGTTACAGCCACTCTCCTTGAACCGTCTGGCGATAGACCGTGGTCAGCCAGCTGTCGCCTGTTACGTCAGCCTCCAGCCCCTGGCCGCGCAATTGCCGGTAAGCATCACGATAGAAGGGCGAGCTTTGATAATTGTGGCCCAGAATCGCGCCCGCGGTCTGCGCCTCGGGGTAAAGCCCCAGGGCCAGATAGGCCTCGACCAGCCGCATCAGGGCTTCGGGGGTCTGGGTCGTCGTCTGGAACTCTTCGACCACGACGCGGAATCGGCTGATCGACGCAGCATAATGTCCACGCTTCAGGTAATAGCGACCGATTTCCATCTCTTTGGCGGCCAGATGGTCAAATGCCAGATCGAATTTCAGAATCGCGCTGCGGGCATATTCGCTGTCGGGATAGCGTTCGATCACTTCCCGCAACGATTGCAGCGCCTGGAAGGTCAGACCTTGATCGCGCCCGACCTCGTCGATCTGATCGTAATAGGACAGTGCCAGCAGATATTGCGCATAAGCCGCATCTTCATCGCCGGGATAGGTGTCGATGAACCGTTGCGCCGAGGCTCGCGCAACCTCGTAATCTTTTGCGCGATGGCTGGCATAGGCCTGCATGATCAATGCGCGCTTGGCCCATTCGGAATAGGGGTAGAGGCGCTCGACCTCGCTGAAATAGAAAACCGCGTCCTCGGGTTCGTCGCTGTTTTCCAGCTCGTACTCGCCGCGCTTGTAAATCTCTTCTGCGGTAAAGCGGTCGAGATTCTTCTTGTCTGCGTCGTTATTCTCAAGTGAGGAACAACCCGCCAAAGTCATCCCCGCCAGCACTGCAGCCAACAAGGAAGCCGATATTTTCGAGCGCGCCATATTCACCCTGCCCTACGATTCTGCCGTGCGTCGGCCCGCCTGAGGCCGGGCTGCCGGCACGTCCTAGCATAGAACTTCGGGGGGCGCAAAATGGCAATCCGTTGAATTTCGCGTGGAATTGATCCCGAATGGGATGCGGCCCGAAGCGAACGCCCCGAACCGCATATGCCACTTATGTGATTTAACCTCAGACTGCCAGCAGGATCGGATGGGCCCGATCTGCATAAGAGGCGACGCCTGCGCCGGGAAGCCGTGTTTCGAGCGCATCCGAGCACACTTCCCATTCCCAAGCGGTTGGATCAGCGAACAGCGCCCGCAGCAGGCGGTTGGTCATGGCATGACCCGCGCGATGCCCCGTATATCGCGCCAGCAGCGGAGCGCCGGCCAGATACAGGTCACCCATCGCATCCAGCATCTTGTGGCGAACAGCTTCGTCACTGTGGCGCAGCCCGCCCGGCGACAGGACCCGGGCACCATCAACGACAACCGCGTTCAGATAGGTGCCGCCAAGCGCCAGCCCGTTCTTGCGCATCGCCTCGACATCGGACTGACGACAGAAAGTCCGGCTGTCGGCCAGTTCGCGCAGGAACGCGCCATTCGCCATGTCCAGCCGTTTTTCCTGATGTCCGATGGCAGCATCGTCGAAATCGATCTGGAAGTCGATTTCCAGATGATCCGCGGGCGACAGCCGGGCGAAGGCCTCGCCATCGCGCACCTCTACGGGGCGCAAGACGCGGATCGCGCGCAGCTTGGCGGGTTGCATCCGGATACCTGCCTCAAGGATAGCGTGCACGAAAGGTGCCGAGGAGCCATCCAGAATCGGCACTTCCGGACCGTTCACCATGATCAGGGCATTGTGAATGCCGGTGCCGGCCAGCGCAGCCATCACATGTTCGACGGTCGACAGCGTGACACCTTTGCCATTGTCCATCAGCGTGCACAGCTTCGACGGGGTCACATTGTCCCAGCGCGCTTCGATATCAACGGAAGGTGTCAGATCGGTCCGGCGAAACACGATGCCATGCCCAACCGGGGCGGGCACGATATCCAGACGGGTTGATGCACCAGAGTGCAAACCCACCCCGGTAAAGCTGACCATCTTTTTCAACGTTGCCTGCATGACGACACTGCCTTCAAAATCTTGATGCCGGGGTCGAAACGCCCCGGTGCAGTATCAGCTAGGCGCAGCGGGCAAATCCTTCAATTAACGAATTGTAACCACATGAAACATTCATGGATTATCGCTAACACCGGCAGGACATCCAGGATGTAAGTCATTGTTATAAAAACGAAAAAGGCCGCACAAGGCGGCCTTCGAGAATTCGCAAATGTGACAGGCTTGTAATATGATCAGTTCGCCTGACGCCGCAGGAAGGCGGGAATTTCGACATTGTCCTGCCCGTTATCCGGGTTGGCCAGATCGTCGAAATCGGTTTCCTGCTGACGCGCACGGGCAGCAACGCGATCATTCACACGCTCGGCGATGGAAGCCGCAGGGGGGCGCTGACCGCCGGAACCGGCCTCGGCATTGTGACCGGCCATCCGCTCCAGCATCCGGCCCAGGCCGCTCATGCGGCTGGAATTGCGGGCGTCATCAGATTGCTGCGGGTGGGCGGGCTGAGCCGCCGCATTGCGGGGCGCGTCATTGCGCGCCGCAGCACGTTGGTTTTCGCCATGGTTTTCCACCGCACGACGCAAACGATCCATCACCTGCGGGGTCGGCTGCCCCCGGCTGCCTTCGGGCGAGCGTGGTGCAACGAAATCGGTCAGATCATCCTCGATGCGCACATTTGCCGAACGCGCCGTGTCCTTGACCGGCTGATAGGCCGGTGCGGGCATGTCATCCTTGGCCGTTGCCGCGGGTTGGCTTGTCGGTTGATCGGCTGCCGGCGCCGGGGTGCGGCGCGGGGGAACAGGCAGCTCTTCCTGCTGTGCCGCTGCGGGTTCAGGCTTTTGCGTGGCCGACGGGTTCTGGGTCAGCGGTTCTGCAATGCTGCGGCGCGGAGCTGGTACTTCGGCTGCTGCTGCCGCGGCGTCGATGCCGGTGGCGACGACGGAAACGCGGATATTGCCATCCATGTCGGGGTCCAGCGTCGAACCGACAATGATGTTGGCGTCGCTGTCGACCTTGTCGCGAATGACATTGGCGGCTTCGTCCAGCTCGAACAGGGTCATGTCGTAGCCGCCGGTGATGTTGATCAGCACGCCGCGCGCGCCGTTCAGGCTGATCTCGTCAAGCAGCGGGTTGGCAATCGCACGCTCGGCCGCTTCCTGGGCGCGGTTTTCGCCTGCTGCCTCGCCGGTGCCCATCATTGCCTTGCCCATTTCGTCCATCACGGCGCGAACGTCGGCGAAGTCGAGGTTGATCAGGCCCGGACGGACCATCAGGTCGGTCACCCCTTTGACGCCCTGATACAGCACGTCATCGGCCATCGCAAAGGCTTCGGTGAAGGTGGTCTTTTCATTCGCCAGCCGGAACAGGTTCTGGTTGGGAATGATAATCAGCGTGTCCACGACCTTCTGCAGGGCTTCGACGCCCTCTTCGGCCTGGCGCATCCGCTTGGTGCCCTCGAACTGGAAGGGTTTGGTCACGACGCCGACGGTCAGGATGCCCATCTCGCGCGCGGCCTGTGCAATGATCGGGGCCGCGCCGGTGCCGGTGCCGCCGCCCATACCGGCGGTGATAAAGCACATATGCGCGCCCATCAGGTGATCGACGATGTCTTCGATCGTTTCCTCGGCGGCCTTGGCGCCGATGGTCGGCTTGGCGCCGGCACCCAGCCCCTCGGTCACTTTCGGGCCCATCTGGACGCGGCTGGTCGCATGAGACTGTGCCAAGGCCTGAGCGTCGGTATTGGCAACCACGAACTCGACTCCGTCGAGTTGCTTCTCGATCATGTTGTTGACCGCGTTACCGCCTGCGCCGCCAACACCGAATACGGTGATGCGGGGCTTCAGCTCATCTTCGTCGTTCATCATCAGATTGAGGTTCATGGTTTCCGCCTGTTTTTCGCTGTTCTCACCGAGCCGTGCCGCCCGTTCGAATCCCCCGGGTATTCCCGTCAATCGTAACGCCTAGCAGCTGTCGCGTCACCTAGAAAAGGGGGCGCAGACGCAAAATATGGGATATGCCGATCCTGCAATCGGCGGCATCTTGCCAATCGCGCAGAATATGGTGGGCGCAGCATAGCGCCCCCATAAATCAAAATTGTTCAATCACCAGTTGTTCTTGAACCACATATATGCGCGCCTCAGGCTGCGTGCGGGATAGGCCTCGGCGGGCATCTCGAAGTCCCACCATTCGTCCTGTGGATGTGCCGCAAACAACGCCAACCCGACAGCGCTGGAAAAGCTTGGATCGGTCAACTGATGTGCAAGCCCATCGATTCGCAACGGTCGTCCGCAGCGGATATTCGGCCCGAGGATCCGCGCGGCCAGCCCGTCCAGTCCGGGAATCTGGCTGCCACCGCCAGTCAGCACGATCTGCTGGCTGGGCATATAATCGAAACCCGCCGCATCCAGAACCTGGCGGACATTTTCCAGAATTTCTTCGACCCGGGGCCGCATCACACCGATAATATCGGCGCGGCTGACGGTCCGCCGGTCTGCCTCCCAGTCGCCCGTTTCGCCGCCGACCTCGATCATGTCGCGATCATCGCGCCCCGTCGCCTCGACCCCGCCATTCAGGGTTTTCAGACGCTCGGCCGTGGCCAGAGGCACGCGCAGACCCTGCGCAATATCCTGCGTGATCAGATTGCCGCCGATCTGCACGTTATCGGAAAAGATCATGTGCTTCTTGACGAAAATCGACACGCCCGTGCCGCCGCCGCCAAAATCGACACAAGCGGCACCCAGCTCCTGCTCATCCTCGACCAGGCTGGCCCGCGCAGAGGCATAGGATGCCGAGGCCACACCAGCCAGTTCCAGGTCGCAACGACGGATACATTGCACGATATTGCCAATCACATCGCCATCGACCGTCAGCACATGCATGTCACAAGCCAGCTTGTTGCCCAGATGATCGCGCGGATCACCCAGCCCGCTGCGGTTATCGACCGCAAAATTGACCGGCTGGGCGTGCAGGACCTCGCGACCGCGACCGAAATCAGGTGTATCACAGGCGGCCAGGACCGATGCGACATCATGTTCGGACACTTTGCCCGAATCCAGCACGATCTCTCCGGCCAGGCCATAAGAGGCAGGGCGCCCGCCAGACAAACAGGCAATCACATGATCGACGCGCACACCGGCCACCTTCTGTGCAGCCGCAACCACGGTGCGGATGGCACGCTCGGTTTCGGCCATCGTCTCGATTTCGCCGTAGCGGACCCCCCGTGATCGCGTCGAGGCCGCACCGATCACCCGAAAATTCGCCTGCCCCGCCATCGGCCCGACACCATCCGTTTCACGAAAGGTTCCGGTGCCGTCAAAACGCAACACCATGCAGGCGATCTTGGACGTGCCGATATCCAGAATACCGATGACCCCGCGCTGCAAGGCGGCACGGCGGATGTTCCGCATGGCCCGTTGTGTCTGATACAGTTCGGTCATCGTTACTCAGCCCCCCTTCTTGCCCTCGTCAAGAACATTCCCGTCCGGTCCCAGCGCCGGCAAGCCGCGCGCCAGCCGCACAGTGTTGCGCGCATCCAGCCCCAGTCGCAGCACCGGACGCGAAGGATCGCGCAGATCGACGACCTTGATGTCACGACCCAGCATGTCTTCGCTGCGATTCAGGGTCATGGCCGCCTCGAGGGCGATCACCGCACCCTCGGCCGGCAGCATGATCCGTTGGTCATAATCCAGAACCAGATCCCAGCGCCGTTCCCCTTGCCGGACCAGACCGCGAACACGGGGCAGGATCGGGCCCGCGGCATCCAACAGCGCCAAAGCCTCTTGCGTGACCAGGTCGGCGCCCTCGCCCGCAATCAGGGGCAAATCGGGGCGGACATCACGTGCGGTCACACTGGCGACGCGGTGACCATTTTCATCCAGGATCTCGATGCCGCGCCGGTGCCGCCACAGCAAGGCCGGTTCTCGTTCGGTCACGACAGCCGAAAGAATGCCGCCGGGCTTGATCCGCAGATCAATGCTTTCGATCGCGTCAAGCTGCATCACCTGCAATCGCAACGCCGGCAGATCGATATCAAAGCTCGAGGCGGGAAGATCGACCGGCAGCATCGCCCGCAATGCCTTGTCGACAACCGGGCTTGCGCCTTCGACTGTCATCATGCGGACCTGAAATTCCTCGCGGCTTTGAACCTTGTCGATCACCCCCGAAATGCCGTCGTTCAGCGCGGCGCGGCGATCTTCATTTGCCAGCCAGACCCCCGCGGTCATCGCCACCAGAAAGGCCGGCACGCCGACCCGGACGATCCGGCGATAAAGTGGCTTCAGCCACATTCGCTCCAACCGGTATTTCAACCGCGACGGGGCCGGATCACGCCGAATGCGCGGCGGTTGGGCGGCGTCAACTTCGGGGCGACGGGGCGGGCGGTGATCGATCACGACTGGCACAGCGCATCCTCCACCATCCAGCGCATCAATGCCGGAAAGTCCAGCCCCGCATGCGCCGCCTGCTCGGGCGCCAAAGATGTCGGCGTCATGCCCGGCTGGGTATTCACCTCAAGCAGAATCAACCCGGCAAGGCCGCGACTTTCATCCCAGCGGAAATCTGTGCGCGACAGACCCTTGCAGCCAAGCGCATCATGCGCGCGCACCGCATAATCCAGACAAGCATCCCTGATGTCATCGGGCACTTGCGCGGGAATGACATGCCGGGATCCACCCACGGTGTATTTCGCGTCATAATCATACCAGCCATCCGTCAGGATTTCGGTGACTCCAAGCGCGCGCGCCCCCAGAACGGCGGTGGTCAGTTCGCGCCCCGGTGCGAATGTTTCAACCATCACCCTGTCCGGCATCGAATCGGACAGTTGGGGCGGCTGATTCGCACCGTCATGAACGATATAGACCCCGACAGACGAACCTTCGTCATTGGGTTTCACCACATAGGGCGGCGCAAGGACATGCCGGCGCGACACCTCGGCGGCATCGGCAATCACGCTTTCGACCACGGGCAGACCGGCATCGCGAAACGCCTGCTTGGCGACGGTCTTGTCCATCGCCATTGCCGAGGCCAGCACCCCGGAATGGGTATAAGGCAGCCCCAGCCATTCAAGGATACCCTGAACGCAGCCATCCTCGCCCCAGCGACCATGAAGCGCATTGAAGACCACATCGGGACGCAACGCCGAAAGGCGTGCGACGAAATCTTCGCCGCGATCCGCCCCGAGTTCAATCTCGGTTACCTGATAGCCCGCCACCCGCAGCGCATTCGCGCATTCACGCCCCGATGACAGCGACACCTCGCGCTCGGCAGAGGGACCACCCATCAGAACTGCAACGGTGTGGGCTGTCCTGCTCGACCTGCCCGCCACTTTTGTGCCTTTCGCGCCCGGCTTGCCCGGACCTTTCATCTGTCGCGCGACCGGGTTGTTCCCGGCTCTGCGCCCTGTGTCGCAAAGATACCCGTAAAGCGCAGATCACAAAAGAACAATTTTCGCCGCTGACGCGATTTATGGGTCAGGGAACCCGGCATGGTGCCTGTCAACTGTCACCGATGCGGATGACTTCCCATTGCAACAGATGACCGCTGCTTTCCTGCACGCGTTTTCTGACCAGCTCGCCCAAAGCCTCGAGATCGGCGGCAGTGGCATTATCGGCGTTCAGCAGGAAGTTCGGATGTTTTTCAGACATCTGGGCACCACCCAGCCGATGACCACGCAGGCCCGCACCATCGATCAGCGACCAGGCTTTCATGTCATGCGTATCATCGGCGCGCCCGGTCGAACTGAAACCCGCAGGGTTGCGGAAGGTCGATCCTGCGCTGCGATCCCTGGTCGGCTGGGTCGCATCGCGCTTGGCCAATTGCTGAGCCATGCGTGCATGCAGATCCTCTGGCTCGGCCCTCGTGGCGCGAAAGGTCGCCCCGGTCAGCACCCAACCATCAGCCAGGCTCGAATGGCGATACCCGAATTCCAGGTCCTCTGGTGTCAGTGTGACCGTATTGCCCTGGCGCGTGACGGCCTGTGCAGACACGAGGTGATCGGCGACATAGGAACCGTAGCAGCCGGCATTCATGCGGACCGCGCCGCCGATACTGCCGGGAATCGTGCGCAGGAAGGTCAGGTCCAGCCCGGCATCCGCCGCCCGTCTTGCGACATGGGCATCCAGCGCGGCGGCGCCCGCCGTCACGGTATCGCCTTCGATCGCAATCGCATTGAACCCCCGTCCCAGGCGAATCACGACACCCCGGATTCCGCCATCACGCACGATCAGGTTGCTGCCGACCCCCATGGGAAACACCGGAACCGCCGGATCCAGCCCCGACAGGAAATCGCCAAGATCCTGTGGATCCGCGGGTTGAAACAACCAATCGGCCGGACCCCCGACCCGCAACCAGGTCAGGCTGTCCAGCGGACGATTCTCGGTCAACGCTCCACGAGGAGCAGGAAGCTGTTCTGTCATGAAGTTCAGGTATCCAGCCCGCCAACCGGCGTCAATATACACGGGTGGCCAGTCACGTCCCGATCATTCCCGGATCATTCCAGCGGCGCAATGCCGCCATCCTGCCGCTGTTGCCGTGGCGGTCGCAACAACAGCGCCAGCCCCAGCGCGAACCCCGCCGCGCCCGCCATCGGGCCCCAGTTCAGCGTCACAAGACCCAGAACCGGCACACCAAACGCGATCAACCCCCAGAACACCCGCAGGTCGCCAACCTCGCCCCGCCGCGGCAAGGCGATCGCCAGGATCAACCACGCGCAGGACATGCCCAAGGCTATGATCTGGACCGAGGTCACGCCGCCTTCCCTTGCAAGCGCGCCGGCAACCCGTTCGCCCAGGCCGAAATCGTGCCCGCCCCCAGGCACACGACCATATCGCCGGGACGCGCCTGTTCACGGACCAGCCGTTCCAGATCGTCCTCGGACAGGATCGCGCGTGCATGGCGATGCCCATGGGCGATCAGCCCGGCAACAAGATCATCGCGCCCGGCCCCGGCAATCGGATCCTCACCCGCCGCATACACATCAGAAATCGCAACGACGTCGGCTTCATTGAAACAGGTGCAGAAATCATCGAACAAAGATGCCAGGCGCGAAAAGCGGTGCGGCTGATGCACCGCGATGACCCGGCCCTCGGTGGCCTGACGCGCGGCCTTCAACACGGCGGCGATTTCCACCGGGTGATGGCCATAATCGTCGATGATGGTCACGCCACCGACCTCTCCGACGCGGGTGAAACGCCGCCCCACCCCGCCGAACTTGGCCAGCGCATCGCGAATTTCTGCCTTTTTCATGCCCAGATGACGCGCTACGGCCACCGCCGCCAGACAATTCGACACGTTGTGATCGCCCGGCATCGGCAGGGTGCAACCCTCGATCACCTCGACATTTTCGGCATCGCTTTCACCCTGCAGCGCCACGTCGAAATGCGCGATCCCCTTGGCATAATGCAGATTGATGGCGCGCACATCGGCCTGCGCGTTGAACCCAAAGGTTACGACGCGGCGATCGGTCAGCTTGCCGACCAGTGCCTGAACTTCCGGGTGGTCGGTGCAGCAGACGGCCAGCCCGTAAAACGGCACGCCCGAGGCAAAGTTGTAAAAACCCTGACGCAGCGCATCAAAACTGCCCCAATGTTCCATATGCTCGGGGTCGATATTCGTGATGATCGCGATATCAGCGGGCAAGCGGTTGAAGCTGCCGTCGGATTCATCGGCCTCGACAACCATCCATTCGCCCTCGCCCGCCCTTGCGTTCGAACCATAGGCGTGAATGACGCCGCCATTGATCACGGTCGGATCGATGCCGCCTGCATCCAGCAGCGTGGCAACCATCGTGGTCGTCGTCGTCTTGCCATGCGTTCCGGCAATCGCGATGTTGGATTTCATCCGCATCAGTTCGGCCAGCATTTCAGCGCGGCGCACCACGGGCAGGCCACGACGGCGGGCCTCTTCCAATTCGGGGTTGCCCTTCTTGATCGCGGTCGAGATCACGACAACACCGGCGGCCCCGATATTTTCCTGGCTTTGACCTTCGAAAATGGTAGCCCCCAGTTCGGCCAGCCGATCCGTGATCTTGGAACGCTTCAGGTCGCTGCCCTGCACTTGATAGCCAAGGGTCAGCAGCACCTCGGCAATCCCCGACATGCCGATACCACCGATGCCGACGAAATGGATCGGCCCCAGTTCATGGGGCAGTTTGGTCGCGGCATTCATTTCGCTATCTCCGTGACTAATTCATAAAGGCGCCGGGCCGCATCGGGCCGGCCAAGTGCCAACGCCGCCTGGGCCATCGCCCTGGCCTGCGCCGGTTGTTCCAGGATCGCGCGGATGTCGCGCGTCATCCGTTCCGGGTCAAGCCCTGCTTCCGGATAGATTTGCGCCGCCCCCGCCGATTCCAGCGCGCGGGCATTGGCGGTCTGATGATCCCCTGTCGCGGCCGCAAAGGGAATCAGCATCGCTGGACGTCCGACCACACAGATATCGGCGATCGAAGACGCCCCAGACCTGCTGATGACCAATTGCGCACGGGCAAGCCGATCGGGAACATCGGTAAAGAATGGCTCGACCTCGGCCCGCACCCCGGCCTGTTGATAGGCCCGGATCACGCGCTCGCCATCTTCGGCCCGCGCCTGGTGGCTGACATGCAGCCTTGCCCGCAACGTATCAGGTAGGCCCGCAATCGCCGCCGGGATCACATCCGACAACACCCGCGCCCCCTGGCTGCCACCGATCACCAGCAGATGTACATCACCATCGCCCGCCGCCTGATAGGGCGCAGAAGCATGCCCCAGAACGGCATTGCGCACCGGGTTGCCGGTGTGGACGCCTTCGACACCGGCGGGCAATTCGGTCGGCCAGGTCCCACAGGCCACACGATGCACCCGTCGCGCGAACAGGCGATTGACCCGCCCCATCACGCCGTTCTGCTCATGAATCATGCGCGGCAAACCCATGCTCAGCGCGGCCGCCATTGCGGGAATTGTCGGATAGCCGCCAAAGCCGATCACGACGGCGGGGCGATCCTTGCGAAACTCGGCGCGCGCAGCCAACACGCCAGCCGCGATCTTGAATGGCGCGCCTAGCTTTCCAGCGACACCGCCCCGTGCGGTCGTGGCCGATTTGACAATGCTGCGCTCGACCTGATCGGGAAAACCGCCCGCATAGCGCGCGCCCCGGTCATCGGTCGAAAGCCGGACCCGCCAGCCTTCTGCCAACAGCAGTTCTGCCAGCGACTGCGCAGGAAACATATGTCCACCGGTCCCCCCGGCAGCAATCAATGCAAGTCGCTTGGCCATCAACGTCTCCGCCGCAGAATTTCAGCCATCTCGCCCTGAGGGCGGGTGCGCGTCAGTGCCAGCAACATCCCCAACGCAATTCCGGATGCAATCACCGACGACCCCCCATAGCTGACGAAAGGCAGGGTCATGCCCTTGGCGGGCAGCAGGCGCACCGCAACGCCCATGTTGATCAGGGCCTGCACCCCAAAGGCGCAGGCAAGACCGGTTCCGGCAATGCGCACGAACGGATCGCGTTCCTTCAACAACCGCAGCAAAGAGCGGACAACGATGGTGCAGTAAAGCGTGATGATCGCCAGGACCATGATCAGGCCATATTCCTCGGCGGCGACGGCGATGATGAAATCGGTATGCGCGTCAGGCAACGACCACTTCACCGTACCCTCGCCGACACCTACGCCAAAGAACCCGCCTTCCTGAATCGCGTTCGTTGCATATCCGATCTGGGTGCGCGGATCGATGTCAGGGGACAGAAAACCGTTGATGCGGCGTGCAAAATGCTCGGATGCGCCATAGGCAAAGAACCCGCCGGCAATGGCCAGTCCGGCAACGCCCAGCAGCAAGATCATCGGCGCTCCGGCCACGAAATACATCACAAGCCAGGAAAACAGCACCAAAGAGGCCTGGCCGAAATCGGGTTGCAAGGCCAGCAGCATGACGATGACGACCAGGGCAAAGAACGAATAGATCTTGCCGGGCGGTCCCCCGACCTCCTGGCTGGCTGCCATGAACCACGCACAAAGCGCGACAAAACCGGGCTTGAGAAATTCGGATGGCTGCAAGGACACGAACCCAAGGCTAAGCCAGCGCGTCGCGCCCTTGCCGAAATCCGTGCCTATGAACGGCAATGCAACGATCAGGGCAAAAGACAGCAGAAAGCCCAGCACACCGATCCGGCGAATCTGTCGCGGAGACAGCATCGAAATGACCAGCATCACGCACAGCGCCATACCGCCGAACACGGCCTGACGTTGGACATAATAAAAACGCGGCAGATTGTTTTTTTCTGCCAAGGGCACCGACGCCGCCAAGCCCAGAAGCAAGCCGATCGTGAACAGCCCCAGCACACAGGCCAGCGACCATTTATCAAGTGTTCGCCACCAACGTGGAAGAATCGGGTCACCCGCCCGCACGGGCGTGGTGCCAAAGACCATCTCGGTCATGGGGATACCGCCGTCACTGCCTCTGCTCTGTCCGGTTTTCCGGATCTGGCACTTAGGATAGCGCGATTTTCACCATCGCGCCACCGTCTATTCAGGCCTGAACACACAAGGCCGTGGGCATCATTGCCTATCAGCCCAAAGTCGCCAGCGCGGGAAAGGTTTCCAGCAGCCAATAGGAAAAGGTCGAAAACGCGCCCGTCACCAGCATCAGGCCGACCACGACAAGCAACACCCCCATCACTCGCTCGATCGTCTTGAGATATGGCTTGATCCGATTCATCAGCCCGACGGCTCGCTTGATGAAAATCGCGGCCAGCAAAAACGGAATCCCGAGGCCAAGCGCATAGACCGCCAGCAACGCCGTGCCCCGCGACATTTCCCCACCTGCCGCCGCCAAGGACAGGATCATGCCAAGCTGCGGGCCGATGCAGGGGGTCCATCCAAAGGCAAAGGCAAGCCCAAGCACATATGCGCCAACGGCACCCCCGCCCTGTTGCCCCGCTTCGAGCCGGGCCTCTTGGTCAAGAAACGGAATGCGGAATATGTGCAGGAAATGCAGCCCCATGACCATGACCACCACCCCGGCAGCCTTGGACAAAAGATCCTGATATTGCAGAAATGCGCGCCCGAACGCCGAGGCGGCAAATCCCATGATCAGGAACACCGTGGACAGCCCCATCACGAAGAAGATGGCCGGCAGAACGGCGCTGCGCTCGCCCGTTTTCAGGCCATTCACCCCGACACCGGTCATATAGGCCAGGTAAGGCGGCACGATCGGCAACACACAGGGCGAAAGAAACGACAGGACCCCCGCGAGCATCGCGATAAAGGCGGCGGGCAGAAAAGCGGCGGTGGCGAGTTCGATTCCAAACATGTCGCGCAGATTACCCGTTATCCCGTCAGGCAACAGAGGGCATTTCGTCACGCTTGCGTGGGTGGCAAAGAAAAACGGGCGCAGCCTTTGCCACGCCCGTTCCGTTCAATCAGTTGCCCCGGGCTCAGCGGCCTGCCGACCACCAGCCACGGCGCTTGGGCTTGGCTTCGGGTGCCTTGGCCGCCGCGGGCTCGGCCATGTCATTGGCGCTTTCCCGAACCACCGGTTCGGGCGTTGGCTCGGGCGCCGGTTCCAAGGTTGCAACATCTGCAGGTTCGGCGGTCTCGGCAACAACAGCTTCTTCCTGGCCGGAGGCAGATTGCGACGGTGCCGGATCAATGGTTCCGGTTTCCACCGCATCGCGCGCGGCAGCATCCTGCCCGGCCTCAACCTGATCAACCGGTGCTTTCAGCGGGCCATCCTCGACCTTCTCCGCCGCTTTGTCAGAGGCAGCGTTGTCGTAACCTTGATTCACCCCCGGCAATGCCTCAGCCGCGCTGTCATCCGCCTGATCGCGCAGATCCACCACCTCGGGCAAAGGTGCGGGTTGCGGATTCGCCTTGGGCTTGCGGCTGCGACTGCGGCTGCGGGATTTTGCCTTGGGTGTTTCCGATGACTGCTCCTCGGACTTCACCTCGGCAGAGCCATCCTTAGGGGACGGGTCATTCGTGTCCTCAGCACCCTCGGGTCGGTCATCTTGCGCAGCGTCTTTGCCGTCGTCGGAGGCCAAGGCCCCGTCAGCGTCGTTCACGTCACCGTCATTCGCGTTCACGGCCTCGGAATGATCATCACTGCGATCGCCCGATTTCCGGCGGCGGCGGCGACGGCGGCTGCGGCGGCTGCGGCCGTTTTCGCCACTGTCATCCTCGGCGCTTTCGGCACGGCTTTCAGCGACGTTATCCTTGTCCTCTTCGGATTCGGGCAGATCATCTTCATCGTCGATCTGAGCCATAAGCTCTGCATCGACCGACAAGGCCGCCTGCGAGGCTTCGGGAACGAAACGGGTCGCCGTCTTGAATTTCTCAATCACGAAATCGGGCGATACCAATGCCGGATCGGCCTCGACCCGAACAGCCATGCCATATCGCTGTTCGACACCGGCGATATGTTCGCGCTTGGCGTTGATCAGGAAATTGCTCACAGCGACCGGTGCCTTGACCAGAACTTCGCGCGAGCGTTTGCGCGTGCCCTCTTCCTCGATCGCACGCAGGATGGTCAGCGCAAGGCTGTCATCGCTGCGGATCAGGCCGGTCCCGTGGCAATGCGGACAGGGCTGGGTCGTGCTTTCCAGCATGCCGGGGCGCAGACGCTGGCGCGACATCTCCATCAGGCCAAAGCCCGAAATGCGACCCACCTGAATACGCGCGCGGTCCGATTTCAGCCGGTCCTTCATGCGCTTTTCAACGGCGGTGTTGTTCTTGCGCTCTTCCATGTCGATGAAATCGATCACGATCAGACCGGCCAAATCGCGCAGGCGCAACTGACGGGCCACCTCGTCGGCAGCCTCGAGATTGGTCTTGAGCGCGGTGTCCTCGATCGAGCCTTCCTTCGTCGCCCGCCCCGAGTTCACGTCGATGGCGACCAGCGCCTCGGTCACGCCGATGACGATGTAGCCCCCCGATTTCAGCTGCACGACCGGGTTGAACATGCCTCCCAGATAGCTTTCCACCTGATAACGGGCAAAAAGCGGCATCTGATCGCCATAATGCTTCACGTTCTTGGCATGGGACGGCATGATCATCTTCATGAAGTCCTTGGCCGTGCGATAGCCCCGCTCGCCCTCGACCAACACCTCGTCGATCTCTTTGGAATACAGATCGCGAATGGTCCGCTTGATCAGATCGCCTTCTTCGTAAATCGCGGCAGGCGCCACGGATTTGAAGGTCAGGTCGCGGATCTGTTCCCACAAACGCAGCAGATATTCATAATCGCGACGGATCTCGGTCCGGGTGCGCTGGCTGCCCGCAGTGCGAATGATCAGCCCTGCCCCCTTGGGCACATCCAGTTCCGAGGCAATATCCTTCAGCTTCTTGCGATCCGAGGCGTTGGTGATCTTGCGGCTGATGCCGCCGCCACGGGCAGTGTTGGGCATCAACACACAATAGCGACCGGCCAGTGACAAATAGGTCGTCAGCGCGGCGCCCTTGTTGCCGCGCTCTTCCTTGACCACCTGCACCAGCATGATCTGGCGGACCTTGATGACCTCCTGGATCTTGTAGCGACGCGGCCGCGGCTTTCTGGGCGCGCGGATTTCCTCGGTCACATCCTCGTCGGCGACGGATTCGATGGAATCGTCTTTCGCTTCGCCATCATCGGATGTGTTGGCGTCGTCACCGGAATCATCACCCGCATCGCCCTGATCCTGCGTGACAACAGGAACAGCGTCACTCGTCGGCTGTTCCGCCGCGCCATCAGCATCCTGCGATTGCACGGGATCACCCGCAGATGCCGCGTCATCCGCCCCCTCGGGAAGAGCCACCTCGGCCGACACGGTTTCATCCTTGCCCTCTGCCTTCGCGGGCCGGCTGCGGCGCGATTTCTTCGGCCGCGCCGCTTCCTCGGCCTCGAGGGCCTCGGCATAGGCGCGTTCTTCCGCCATCAGGGCTTCGCGATCCGCGGCGGGGATCTGGTAATAATCGGGATGTATTTCGGCAAAGGCCAGAAAGCCGTGGCGATTGCCGCCGTAATCCACGAATGCGGCCTGCAATGACGGTTCGACCCGCGTTACCTTGGCAAGGTATATATTGCCTGAAATCTGGCGCCTGTTTACCGTCTCGAAATCAAATTCTTCGACTTTTGTTCCGTCGACCACAACCACCCGAGTTTCCTCGGGATGGGTGGCATCGATCAGCATTTTTTTTGCCATTGTTTTTTCTTTCACGCGGCATCCTGCCCGGCGGCGCCAACTGGCCCGCATGACGAATACTGCTGGATGATTGGGACGCGGAAACGGCAATGGGTCTGCAGATCAGTCCGGCACGGCCTCTGGCCTGCCCTCTGGGATCTTGTCCGTCCACTGCACGCGTCATCGCGTCTGTTCCTTACGAAGGCCCGTCGGTCGAAGACTGACCGGGCCACTGTCTGACATCGCCCCGATCGCGACCAAGCACGTCCTGAGGCGGGTTTTCCGCGTGGCACATCGTCTGCCGATCTGGCTGAAACCAGAGGTGCCGCGCTGCGAAACTGATGGCGCAGGGCAACCCCAAGTTGAGGGCGCAATACGCGTCCTATCAACATAGAGGCGGTAGCGGGGAAATTTCAATGCCAAAACCGCGCCAACCCCATTCCCGTGCCGCTTTCCTGATGGCCCGGCACCGTCCCCGGCCTTCCAGAACCTGACGTTACGGCAGCCGCCGGGAATGACGCGGCGCGGCAAACGACCGCGCAACAACTGTCTGACTTTTGTTCGCAAGCCCATGAAAGCACGGAATTTGCGGATAGTTCGCACCTGCAGCAACAGCCTTCACGCAGCCTTAACAGTTCTTTCACGCCTCTGTCGCAACATCGGCATATTCCATCGCCCGAAAGTGGCTGTTCAGGAGGTCCGGAATGCCGGTCGTCAAGGTCAATGCCCATCACCAGCCGTCACAGCGGCTATGGCAGACCGCCGACAAGCTGTCCGAAGGCGCGCCCATCATCGTGATGGTCCACGGATATCGCTATTCACCTTCGGAGCCAGCCCATGACCCACACCGCCACATTCTGTCCCTCGATCCCGATCGGCGTTGCCGCCGATCCACCTCTTGGCCGCGCGCCTTGGGCTTTGGAACCGGTGACCCGATGCAAGGCCTTGCGCTGGCATATGGATGGGAAGCCCGCGGCAGCCTGGGCCGCGCGTATCGCCGCGCAGGCGAGGCAGGCAAGACGTTGGCGGGGATCGTTTCCCGGCTGGCGGATCAGACCCGGCGCCCGATCGCGATCATCGGCCACTCGCTGGGGGCGCGCGTCGCGCTTCAGGCAATGAATGATGCCGATCCCGGAAGCATCGGCCGCATCATCCTGCTTACGGGCGCCGAGTTTCGTGACAGCGCCGCGCTGGCGCTGACGTCGGATGCGGGCCGTCGGGCCGAGATTATCAACATCACCTCGCGTGAAAACGACCTGTTCGATTTTGCACTGGAACAATGGCTGGCCCGGGGTCGGCGGCAGGCATTGGGCTTTGGCCTCGACAAGCCCGCACGAAATTGGGTCGATGTGCAGATCGACCACGGCGAAACCCTGTCTGCGCTGGAAGAAATGGGGTTCCCGACGGAACGCAGGCCATTGCGCTTGTCGCATTGGACGCCCTATTTGCGCCGCGGATTGTTCGAATTCTATCGTACGGCCTTGTGCCAGCCCTGGGCGCTGCCCTTGGCTGCGCTGCATACGCGCCTGCCGGGACGTATCGAACCCCGCTGGTCACGCCTGCTGGCCGCCCCCTCCACGCTGGAAGCAATGCGCACCTGACATCAGCCCTGCCCTGACATCAGCCCTGCTTGTCGCTGTCACCGTCCTGAAGCGCATGCGCCTTGAACAAGCCTGCATTGGCGATCAGGAATGCAAACAACATCAGCGGCAGACCAAAGGTCTTGAAATAGACCCATGTGTTTTCCGACATCGTGCGCCAGACAAGTTCATTCGCGACCGCAAGCGCCAGAAACAGAATGACCATGCGCAGGGTCAGCTTGCGCCACCCGTCTGCATCCATCGGCAACGCCTCTGACAACACCACCTGCAACCAGTTCCTGCCAGTCAGCAGGCTAAAGCCCAGCAAGGCAGCAAACAGCATGTAAATCATGGTCGGCTTCATCTTGAAGAACCGCGGATCGTTCAGCCAGACTGAAAGCCCTCCGAACACCACAACCAGAACGAGCGTGGCGATCTGCATGGGCGCCAGCTTTCCGGTCAGGCGCCACTGGACCAACGTCGCGATGGCCAATGCCGGAATGAAAACCAGTGTCGCGAATATGAACGCGCTGTAATCCTGCCCCCAGAGGGTGACGGTGTCACCGCGTTTGAGCACAAAGACCAGAAAGAACAGAAGAACAGGCCCCAGTTCCAAGGCCGGTTTCACCCAGGGTTTCTGATCTTTCATCTGCCGTATGCCTTTCCGTTCAGGTCGATCAGCCCGATATATATGTATGCAGGGGCTGAATGACAAAGCCTCGCGCTCAGTCCAGCGGTATCGCCGCCAGAATCGGACCGGGCAATTCGGTATCCCCCAGTTCCTGCTGGATCAAAAGGGCGTGCCGGGTATCGGGTGGATATTGTTCGCCGCTGGTGTCATCGGGCCGGACCGTCATGCGCAACGGCTGTTCCCCTGTCCAGTTGGCCAGTTCGTCCAACCCAAGCACCACATTCACATAGGTAATCGTGCGACCGCGGTTTTCCCCTGACGTCACCTGCACCTGCCGTTCCGGCGCAAAGCGCACCAGCAGGACATCGACAGGTCCGCCCAGCTCTGACAAGGGCATCAGTTCGATCGTCTCGCCATCTGCGGTACTTTCCCGCTGGACGCTCAGCATTGCGGGGGCGATGCGATGCGATTCGATCAGGTTCATGACCTGCGCCGGGCCAGGGGCAACCGCGGTATCGCGCCCGTCAATGATCAGTTGCGGCGTATACAGGGCCCGTTCGCCCGATGCGCGCGCGTAACCTTCCTGCCGCTGCGTGAATTCCGGCTGAGCAAAGCTGTCGGTCCAGCCCAGATAGTCCCAGTAATCGACATGAAACGACAACGGCAGGATGCCGGGCTGATCCGACATCCGCGCAATCATCGCATCTGCGGGGGGACAGGACGAACATCCCTGCGAGGTAAACAGCTCGACGACCACGGGCATTGCAGCGATCGGCATACGATCCATCGGCGGAGCGGACCCCGACGAGGCGAACCCGTTGAATGACGCCCCGCCCCCGGTGGCGAAATTCATGGCATCCGGCGACATGCGCCCCGGATCATCGGGCGCGGAAATCACGGGCGCCCCATCACCTTGCTGCGCCTGCAATGCCGAAGGAACCCAGGGAATCGCCAATGACAATGCAACCATAGCCCCACGGCACAAGTTATGTGTCCGAGCGATAACGCCGTTGCTGCCAAAACTGATCTTGCGCCGAATGAACATACCAACTTGCATAGCTGCACCAGGCGCACCTGAACAAATCAACGCTTTGTTAGCCGATGCGTGAACACACCACCGTGCTTCCTGAGCAACAGGATCGTGAACGGTATACCATTGCATACACTCCTGTTGGCAGTATGCTTGCGCTAGGTGGCGCCATAGGGCAATGCTTGGACGAAGCATGCCAGACCCATCCAGTTTTCAGACAGGGAGGCCCAGATGCCCATCCAAACCGGAACCGACACCGCCAAGACCCGCCGCTCTCTTGAGGTTGGCGGACAGAAAATCGATTACTATTCAATCGCCGCCGCCACCGAGGCGGGCCTGGGCGATTTCTCCAGACTGCCCGCCGCGCTGCGGGTGGTTCTGGAAAACATGCTGCGCTTTGAAGATGGTGGCCGCACCGTCAGCACTGAAGACATCAGCGCCTTTGCCCAGTGGGCGGAAAAAGGCGGCAAGAACCCGCGCGAGATCGCCTATCGCCCCGCGCGCGTCCTGATGCAGGATTTCACAGGCGTTCCCGCCGTGGTCGACCTTGCCGCGATGCGCGACGGCATCAAGGCGCTTGGCGGCGACGCACAGAAAATCAATCCGCTGAACCCCGTCGATCTGGTCATCGACCATTCCGTGATGATCGACGAATTCGGGACGCCACGGGCGTTTCAATTCAATGTCGAACGCGAATATGAACGCAATATCGAACGGTATCAGTTCCTGAAATGGGGTCAGAAGGCATTTCGGAATTTCCGCGTGGTTCCGCCCGGAACCGGAATCTGCCATCAGGTCAACCTTGAATATCTGGCCCAGACGGTCTGGACCGATCAGGATCAGGATGGCAAGGAAGTCGCCTATCCCGATACACTGGTCGGCACCGACAGCCACACCACCATGGTCAACGGCCTTGCCGTTCTGGGTTGGGGGGTCGGCGGCATCGAGGCCGAGGCCGCAATGCTGGGCCAGCCGATCTCGATGCTGATCCCGGAAGTGGTCGGCTTCAAGATCACCGGCGCACTGACCGAGGGCGTCACGGCCACCGACCTTGTGCTGAAGGTCGTGCAAATGCTGCGTGAACACGGCGTTGTCGGAAAGTTCGTCGAATTCTATGGCGACGGTCTGGACCATATGCCGCTGGCCGATCGCGCGACCATCGCCAATATGGCCCCCGAATACGGCGCGACATGCGGCTTTTTCCCCGTCGATGACGAAACCCTGCGCTACCTGCGCCAAACCGGGCGCGACGAAGATCGTATTGCTCTGGTCGAAGCCTATGCCAAGGAAAACGGGTTCTGGCGCGGCGCAGATTACGCCCCGGTCTACAGCTCGACCCTGGAACTGGATCAGGCCGATGTCGTTCCCGCGATTTCAGGCCCCAAACGCCCGCAAGACCACGTTGCTCTGACCGATTCCGCATTCGAGTTCCGCAAATATATCGCCGGCACCCGCAAACTGGCCGAACCGACCCGAAACGGAACCCGCGCCTGGAGCTCGGAGGGGGGGTCGCCCGCGCCCAACGAATTGCCCGGTCATCACGAAGGGTACAAATCCGGCAGTGTCGACGGCGAAGATTACAAACTGCATGACGGATCGATCGTCATCGCCTCGATCACGTCCTGCACCAATACGTCGAATCCCTATGTGCTGATGGCGGCCGGATTGGTTGCCCGCAAGGCCCGGGCGCTTGGCCTCAACCGCAAACCCTGGGTCAAGACATCGCTGGCACCGGGTTCACAGGTGGTCGAGGAATATCTGAAGGCCGCCAACCTACAGGAAGATCTTGACGCGCTTGGCTTTAACCTTGTCGGCTTTGGCTGCACAACCTGCATCGGCAATTCCGGCCCCTTGCAACCCGAGATCTCGAAATCGGTCAATGACAATGACCTTGTTGCCGTTTCGGTCCTCTCGGGCAATCGGAACTTCGAAGGCCGCATCTCGCCCGATGTGCGGGCCAATTACCTGGCCTCGCCGCCGCTGGTTGTCGCCTATGCGATTGCCGGGGACATGAATATCGACCTGACCAACGAGCCACTGGGCTTCGACCCCGACGGCAACCCGGTCTATCTGAAAGACATCTGGCCCAGTTCGACAGAGATCGCGGAACTGGTCGATACCGTTGTCACGCGCGAGATGTTCCGCACGAAATACGCCGATGTCTTCAAGGGTGACGAGCGCTGGCGCGCGGTCGAGGTCACCGACAGCGAAACCTATGACTGGCCTGCCAGTTCGACCTATATCCAGAACCCGCCCTATTTCCGCGGCATGACCAAGGAGCCGGGAACGATCGAGAATCTCGACGGTGCGCGCATCATGGCGTTGCTGGGCGACATGATCACGACCGACCATATCTCGCCCGCCGGCTCGTTCAAGCCGACCACGCCTGCCGGGCAATACCTGACCGAGCGTCAGGTTTCTCCGCGCGATTTCAACAGTTACGGGTCGCGGCGCGGCAATCACGAAGTGATGATGCGCGGGACATTCGCCAATATCCGCATCCGAAACGAGATGCTGGACAGCGTCGAAGGTGGGTATACCAAAGGGCCCGATGGCCAACAGGCCGCCATCTATGACGCGGCGATGGCCTATGCCGAACAGGACACGCCATTGGTTGTAATCGGTGGCGTTGAATACGGCGCCGGCTCGTCACGGGACTGGGCCGCGAAAGGCACCAACCTGCTGGGCGTCAAGGCGGTGATCGCCGAATCGTTTGAACGGATCCATCGCTCGAACCTGGTTGGCATGGGCGTCATTCCCTTCGAGTTCACCGAGGGCGACAACCGCAAGACCCTGAACCTGACCGGCGACGAGGTGATCTCGATCGACGGGCTGGAAGGCGATCTTGCGCCATTGGCGATGGTCCCCTGCACGATCAAATATGTGGATGGCACTGAAAAGCAGATCACCCTGCGCGCCCGCGTCGATACCGAGGTCGAGATCGAATATCTGCGCAATGGCGGCGTGTTGCACTATGTGCTGCGCAATCTGGCTGCCTCCTGATCAATCCGCCTCAGCAAAGAAAACCCCCGGTCATGCCGGGGGTTTTTTCGTTTTCGCGATGGGGTGGATCTAACCGCCGATGGCGATCCCCTCACGCCGGGGGTCGGCCCCACCCTGCAGCCCGTCAGGCGTGATCGCGATTCCGTGCAGGCCGGAATTAAGGTCGCGTTCATTCACCTCGAACCCGATATCGGTCAGCGGCTGGGACAGCTCGGTCGACTTGCTGCCGGCCTCAATATCCATCGTGCCAAAGCGGTTCACGATATTTGGCAGGGCAACGGCTTGCTGGATGTCCATCCCCCAATCGAGATGCGCGACGATCGCCTTGGCGACGTACCCGATGATGCGACTGCCACCCGGTGACCCGATGACCAGAACCGGCTTGTCATCCTTCATCACGATGCTGGGCGCCATGGACGACCGCGGACGTTTGCCCGGCTCGAGCCGGTTTGCAATCGGATAGCCGGCATCGTCATGCGTCGTGAACGAGAAATCGGTCAATTCATTGTTCAACAGAAAACCCTGCGTGAACAGGCGCGACCCGAAACCGTTTTCAATGGTGGTGGTCATTGACAGCGCGTTCCCATCCGCATCCACGATCGAGATATGTGAGGTCGATGGAAATTCGATGGCGTTGTCCAAACCCCAGTTCATCGCGTGTGACCAGCCCGGTGATCCTGCACTGACCTCGGGCAAGGCGTCGTCGCCGACCAGCAGGCCGGCCCGCTCGGCCAGATAGGTCGAATCGACCAACCCGCTGGTCGGCACGGGCACGAAATCGCTGTCGGCCATATAGCGGCCACGGTCCGCAAAGGCCAATCTGGACGCATCCCCGATCAACCGCCAGCTTTCGGGATTATCGGCGCCAAGCTGTGCAAGATCATAATTGCCAAGCATGCCCAGAATTTGACCAACGGTCAGCGCGCCCGATGACGGCGGCCCCATGCCACAGATATCATGATCGCGATACTGCGCGCAGACGGCCGGGCGCTCGATCACGCGATAGCGGGCCAGATCCTCGGTGGACAGCAATCCGGGATTGCCCTGCGCATTGCGCACTGTCTCGACGACACCCTCGGCGATGGCACCCTTGTAGAACGCATCGCTGCCCTCGTCCGCCAGCCGCCGCAGGACATCGCCATAGGCTTCGTTCACGATTGTATCCCCGGCTGCAATCGCGGTGCCGCCGGGAAAGAAATACTCCTTGGTGGCAGGAAAACGGCCCAATCGCTCGGCATCATCGGCGACAGCACCGGCAAGGCGCGGCGATACGGAAAACCCGTCCTGCGCCAGCTTGATCGCCGGCGCGAACAGCGCGGTCCAGTTGGTTTTGCCCCAACGACGATGCGCTGCTTCGAGCAGGGCCGGCGTGCCGGGGGTGCCAACGGAACGACCACCGACCACGGCATCATAGAATTCCAAAGGCTCGCCGTTCTCGTCCTGAAAATATGTCGGCGTCGCGGCCATTGGCGCGGTCTCGCGTGCGTCCAACGTGGTCAGCTTGCCGCTTGCCGCATCATACCAGACAAGAAAGGCGCCCCCGCCCAACCCCGAGCTTTGGGGTTCGACAAGGCCAAGAACGGTCTGAACGGCAATCATCGCATCCGCAGCGCTGCCGCCCTGCCGCAAGACATCTGCACCGGCCTGAACCGCCAGCGGATTTGCCGCCGTCACCATCCAGTTATCGGCACTGACCGGTTTTCCCTGTGCCTTGCTGTCCAGCGCTGCCTGTCCGGCCTCGCCCAGCCCGGCAAACGCCGAAGCTTCGGCCTGTTCACTGCTGCCTTCAGGCGCAATGGCATCCGTCGCCTGCTGTGCGACCGCCGGCACCGACCAGACGGTGCCCATCAGCAGCGCCGTGACAAGGTTGAAACGTGTCATGGCAAACCCTCCCCTCAACTTTGGATGGAGGCAGTTTGATCCCGGTCCACCTTGGGTGCAAGTCAGGTTTTCATTCCTGTTCGGCCAGCGCCTTTTCCAGCTCGGGCAGGAAACGATGGGTATAGTCTTCGCGCACCATCGGACCAGCGAAACGAAACAGAACCTTGCCCTCACCGTCGATGATAAAGGTTTCAGGCGGAGCCGTGACCCCCCATTCGATCGCCGTCCGTCCCTTGGGATCCGTGGCAATGGCATGGAAAGGATCGCCATCCTGTTCCAGGAACGCCAGCGCATTGCCTTCGGGATCCTTGAGGTCGACACCATAGACAGGCAACTGACGCGACAACTCGGTCAGGGTCGGATGTTCGGCGCGGCATGGCGGACACCAGCTTGCCCAGAAATTCACAAGCTTGACGCCGGGTTCACGCAGCATTGCATCGGTCAGCTGTGTCTTGCCGTCCAGCGTGGTTCCGGGCACCACCGGTGCCGGGCGCCCCACCATTGTCGAAGGCAGGGCATCAGGATCATCGCGCCCCATCCCCCACAGGAACAACGCCCCGAGCGATGCGAAAATCATCGGTGGCAGCACAACAAGCGGCGAGATTCTAGCCATTCTTTTCCTGCTTTTCCAAAGCCTTTCTGGCGCGCGCATTGGCGGCGACGCTTTGCCAGATCAGGCCGATCAACAGCACGGCCGAGACGCCATAGGCCGCCAGAACCGTGCCTGCGTATTTTCCCAGATCAATCATGCGCGCGCCTCTTTGGCCTGCAATGCGATAAGACGCCGCCTGCGGATTTCCGTTCGCGTCCGGATCAGCACCAGCGCCACGAACAACAACAAGAACCCCAGCATCGAAAGATACAGCGGATAGCGATAGACCGCGCTCATCCGTTCACCGGGCGCCACCGAAAGCGAGGCACCCTGATGCAGACCCTGGTTCCAGAACAGCACCGCATAGCGGCTGAGCAACGCGAAAACCGAACCCACAAGGCACAAGACCCCGGTCAGATCGGCCGCGCTGTCTGCATCGTCAATCGCCGACCACAGCGCGATATAACCGACATAGAACAGAAACAGGATCAGGAAACTGGTCAGGCGCGGGTCCCATTCCCACCATGATCCCCACATCGGTTGCCCCCAGATGGCCCCGGTGGCCAGTGCGATCAGGGTCATGATCGCGCCCACCGGCGCTGCCGCCTTGGCGGCCAGCGCACTCACATGGTGGCGCCGTACCAGCCAGATCAGCGACGCGACCAGCATCATCACCCAGATATTGATCGCCATCATCGCGGCCGGCACATGCAGAAAGACGATCTTGACCGTCGAGCCCTGCTTGTAATCCTGGGGTGTCAGGAACCCCCACAGCACACCGCCAATGGTGCACAGGCCCGCACCCGCAACCACCCATGGCAGGATCGCGCCACTGCTGCGCATGAATTTGACGGGGTTTGCATATTTCCAGATCGACATGTCGTATCCCCTACCGCCCCCTGTTGCACGGCTCAAGTCACATCAGCGCAGGTTGACGCGCAATGCCGCCGCCGCGGCAAAAGGGACCAGCGCGACGACCGCCGCGCTTATCCCGGCAAGAAACAGCATCGGCGTGATCGGGTCGCCCCCCTCCATGCCCCGCCTGACGATCTCGGTTCCGAAAATCAAGGTCGGAATGTAAAGCGGCAGCACCAAGAGCGACAGCAACAATCCGCCCCGCCGCAACCCAACCGTGATCGCCGCCCCGAATGCGCCAAGAACCGACAGGGCCGGCGTTCCGACAAGCAGCGATATAATCAACCAGGGAACCGCCTTGCCCGGCAGGTGCAGCAGCAACCCGAATACCGGCGCCGCGACGATCAACGGCAAGCTGGTCGTCAGCCAATGCGCCAACGCCTTTACGGCCACGCCCCCCTCCAACGGCAATGGTGCCGTCGCCAGCAGATCGAGGCTGCCATCTTCGTGATCGAGCGCAAAGATACGGTCCAGCGACAGCAGGCACGCCAACAGGGCACCGACCCACAGGATTCCGGGGGCAATCGGGCGCAACGCCTCGGTCTGCGGACCGACGCCAAACGGCACAAGGGCACAGAGAATCAGGAAAAATGCGACGCCCAGCCCAAAGCCCCCGCCCGCCCGCGTGGCCAGAACCAGATCGCGTTTCAACAGGGCAAGCATGCTGTCCCCTTCATGCCCGGCACGCCACAGGTCACGGCCGCCCGACTCATGCGAAAGCCTCGTTGAACCCTGCGGGCGCGGACATCTGGCCGGGCTGAGCGCGGAACGGTTCCAAGTCGAGGGTTTCGGCCTCGGACAACCCGAGATCGATATGCGTGGCCATGATCGCCGCACCGCCCGCCACCAGATGATCGCGCACGACCTTGGCGAACAGCGCGACCGAGTGCGCGTCCAGTGACACGGTTGGCTCGTCCAGCATCCAGATGCTGCGGCCCGTCACCAGCAAACGCGCAAGGCCCAGACGCCGCTTCTGACCGGCAGACAAGGACGCCGCCGGACGATCGGCCAATGACAACAGATCCATCGCCGCAAGCGCCGGCCCAACCGCGCCGCCACCAAAAATGCTGGACCAGAATTTCAGATTCTCGGCAGCGGTCAAGGCGGGCTTCAGCCCGTCTGCATGTGCCGCATAGGCCACCGCATCCTCGGCATGTTCCATCATGCCACCAACAGAAGGCTGCAACCCTGCCAGGGTGCGCAAAAGACTGGTCTTGCCGATCCCGTTGGGGCCGCGCAGGATCAGCGCAGTCCCGGCATCAAGCGTGAAAGACACATTCTCGACCACCCGCATCCCGCCACGGGCGACGGCCAGATCGCGAACCCGCAGCAGCGTCACAGCGGCACAAGGGCGCACGCAACGCGGCGGCCCTCGGACAGTGTTACGTTATAGGTTCGTGCGGCGGTCGGCGACGCCATGGCCTCGACCATCACGCCGACATGATCCAGCGCCTCGACCAGTTCCCTTGGCGGGTGGGCGATGGTTTCACCCATCCCCAGGAAAAGCACATCCACCTTTCCCGCCAGGGCCAGCAACGCATCCGAATCCGGCAAGCCACCCCAAGGCATCGCACCTTCGGCGGTCACCAGCACCGAGCCATGGAAAACCTTTCCGCCCACGCGAAAAAAGCCCGGTCCATAGCCGTCAACCGCCGTTGCGCCGCCGAAATCGGTGGGGTTCATCGCCATTACGGAGCCTCGGCACCCGAAAACGGCGAGCCGTCTTCCTTGGGGTCCTTTTTG
Source organism: Paracoccus onchidii (assembly GCF_028294535.1). Classification (GTDB taxonomy): domain Bacteria; phylum Pseudomonadota; class Alphaproteobacteria; order Rhodobacterales; family Rhodobacteraceae; genus Paracoccus; species Paracoccus onchidii. The sequence continues at coordinate 117,453 of NZ_JAQBIE010000009.1, forward strand.
GACCAGTCGCGCTTGACGCCCAACCAAAGCACCACATTCTTGGCCACGTAGACCGATGAATAGGTCCCGATGAGAATGCCGAAGGTGATGGCAAACACAAAGCTGCGGATCACGTCTCCACCCAGCACCAGCAGGGCAATCAGCGCAACCAGGGTCGTGCCCGACGTCATCAGGGTCCGCGACAGGGTTTCATTCACCGTCAGGTTCATGAGGTCGCGCAGCGCCCGCTTCTTGTATTTCATCAGGTTTTCACGCAGGCGGTCAAAGACAACCACCGTGTCATTGATCGAATAGCCGACGATGGTCAGCAGGGCTGCGATGGTGGTCAGGTCGAACTTGATCTGGAACAGGCTGAAGATACCCATCGTGATCAACACATCATGCACCAGCGACACGATCGCCCCGATCGCGAACTGCCATTCAAAGCGCAGCCAGATATAGATCGAGATCGCGACCAGCGACGCAAGCACGGCATAAATCGCCGTCTGGATCAGCTCGCCTGACACTTTGGGGCCGACCGATTCGACCGAAGGAAAGGTGATCGAAGGGTCGACTTCTTGCAGTGCGGCCTCGACGGCATTGATGGTCTCGGGCGTGACCGATTCCACGTTATCCTGAGCGCTGATCCGAACCTGCGCGACGTGTTGATCGTCGCGAAAGGTGGGATCGAACACCTCAGAGATCGCGACATCGCCCAGATCCAGCGTCTGCAAGGCATCACGATAGGCGCCGACATCAACAGCCTGCGTCGATTCGGTGCGGATGGTCGTGCCGCCCCGGAAATCGATGCCGAAATTCAGACCGAACATCAGCAGGAACACAACCGACAACACCGACAGCAAGGCCGAGAATCCGAAGGTCACGAATTGCCAGCGGAAGAAATCGATCTTGGTTTCAGCAGGAACCAGTTTCAAACGAAATGCCATCTTACACCTCAATTTGGCGCGGGCGCGCACGTTCGAACCAGGAAACGGTGATAAGCCGCGTCACGAAAAGCGCCGTAAAGACAGAGGTCACGATGCCGATGCTCAGCGTCACGGCAAAACCCTTGACCGGACCGGATCCCAGCACGAACAGGATCGCGGCAATGATCAATGTGGTGATATTGGCATCCACAATGGCCGACATCGCCCGCTCATAGCCCAGTTCGATGGCCCGTGCGGGGCCACGCGCGGTGCGCAACTCTTCCCGGATACGTTCGAAAACCAGCACATTGGCGTCAACCGCCATACCAATGGTCAACACGATGCCCGCGATCCCCGGCAAGGTCAGGGTTGCCCCGATCAGCGACAACACCCCGAAGACCAACGCCATGTTGACCGCCAGCGCAATGGCCGCGAACAGGCCGAACAAACCATAGGACAGCACCATCAGCACGATCACCGCCGCAAAGCCGACCGCCGAAGCGATGCGCCCGGCATCAACGCTGTCCTGCCCCAGTTCCGGCCCTACTGTGCGCTCTTCCAGAAAGTTCAGCTCGGCAGGCAAGGCCCCCGCACGCAACAGCACAGCCAGGCGGTTTGCCTCTTCATAATCCATCGATCCCGAAATCTGTCCGGAACCGGTGGTGATCGCCTGACGGATGACGGGCGCCGAGATCACCTCGTCATCCAGAACGATTGCAAAAGGTTGACCGACATTCGCCGAAGTATAGGCGCCGAACTTGCGCGCCCCTGTCGGATTGAACCGGAAATCGACCGACGGCAGCCCGTTCTGATCCGAGGACGGCAGGGCATCGGTCAATTCCTCACCCGTCACGACCGGCGTTTCGTCGATCGTATAGTAAATTCCGTCCTGATCCGCCGACGGCAGAACGACCTGTCCGATACCGGCGCGCGCATCCGGGTCACTGCCGGTGCCGACGACCGAATTGAATGTCAGCTTCGCGGTTGTGCCGATCAGGGCCTTGAGTTCTTCGGCCGACCCGATGCCCGGCACCTGGATCAGGATCCGGTCCTGCCCCTGGCGCATGATCGTCGGTTCACGGGTTCCAACCTCGTCGACGCGGCGGCGGATGATTTCGAGGCTTTGTTGTATCGTGCGATCGTCGGTGATCGCCTTTTCGGCGTCAGACAGCTGGATCGTGATCGCGCTGCCTGACGCGTCGATCGCCAGACTGGTCTGCCCGGCCCCGGTCAGCGTCGTGACCGGCTCCGAAAAACCGCGCACGATTTCGACCGCACGGGCCAGCTGATCAGGATTTCCGATCTCGATTTTCAGCACCCCTTCAGGGGCCTGAACACGGCGGACCGCACCGACGGTCGCGCGTTCATCGGCAAGCGCGCGGCGCAATTCGGGCCACAACGCATCCATGCGCGACTTATAGACCTGCGCGACCTGCACTTCGCCCAGCAAATGGGCACCGCCGCGCAGATCCAGCCCCAGATTGACCAACCCGTTGGGCAACCAACCCGGCCAACCGTCACGTGCGGCCTCCAGCTCGGGCGTGGTTACGCCTGTTTTCTCGATGGTGGCGACGGCATCATTATGTGCCTCGACACGCTGGTAGAACAGGTTGGGCATGGCATAAGCCAATCCCAGAAGGCAGATCCCGATGATCAGGATGCGCTTCCATCGGTCGATCTGAAGCATTTCGGCTTACGCCCTCTTGTTATTGTCTGCTTAGCTGTTGGCCGCGACGGGCTGGGTCTTGTTCACCACCTGGGCAACGGTTGCCCGCACGATGCGAACCTTGACACCTTGGGCGATCTCGACCTCGATTTCGTCGTCGCGAACCGAGGCCACCTTGCCGATGACACCACCTTGCGTGACGACATGATCACCCTTGGACAACGAGGCCACCATCTCGCGATGCTGCTTGGCGCGCTTTTGCTGCGGCCGGATCATCAGGAAATACATGATCGCAAAGATCAGGATCAGCGGAACGAATTGCATGATGGGGGATGCCGCACCACCGGAACCGGCGGCCTGTGCAAAGGCGGGAGTTGCGAACATGAATTATCCTCTCGGCTGGCTGACCGGGTCCACCGGTCCAGTTTTAGTTGGCGCGCAACCTATCTGCGGTGCCCGCCCTTGGCAAGAAAGCGCAGACAGCCCCCGGGTCAAGGGCCACATACGCGTTTGTGAATCAGTCCTGGCACGCCGCTACGGGCGCGCCGGACGGCTGTGCGCGTTCGACAAGCCGCGCGAACAGGCTGGCGCCGACGGGCGCGACATCATCGTTGAAATCATAGCCAGGGTGGTGAAGTGACGCAGTGTCGCCCTGCCCCAGAAACAGATAGCATCCGGGCACGGCATTCAGCATATAGCTGAAATCCTCGGCCCCCATTTGCCGCTGCACATTGTCATCCACGGCGTCAGGCCCGGCAATCTCGCGGGCGACATCGCTTGCAAACGCCGCCTCGGCCGGATCGTTCACGGTCGCCGGATAGCTGGTCTGATAGTCGAGATCCACCGACACGTCATAGGCCAGCCCCTGCCCTTCGCAAATACTGGTCAGCCGACGTCGCACCATGTCCTGAACCGCGGGATCGAAGGTCCGCACCGTTCCGCAGACATAGGCGGTATCCGGCACGATATTGTCCGTGCTGCCGGTATGAATTTGCGTCACCGACACGACCAGATCATCCAGCGCGCAGTGATTTCGGCTGGGAATGGTCTGAATCGCATTGACGATCGACACCGCGGCAACAACCGGATCGGCGGTCAGATGCGGCATTGCTCCATGCCCGCCGCTGCCCTGCACGTGAATTTCGAACGTATCCACCGCCGCCATGATCGGTCCCGGCGTCGTCGACAAATGCCCTGCGGGGGCGCCCGGGCTGTTATGCATCGCAAAGACACGCGAGATGCCGAAACGCTGCATGATGCCGGCGCGCACCATCACCTCGGCCCCGCCATCGGTTTCCTCGGCGGGCTGGAAGATCAGGGCAACCCGACCAGAAAAATTACGCGTCTCGGCCAGATAGCGCGCAGCCCCCAACAACATGGTGGTGTGACCGTCATGGCCACAGGCATGCATCCGCCCATCCATGCTTGATGCCCATTCGGCGCCGGTTCGTTCCTGAATGGGCAGTGCATCCATGTCCGCACGCAGCCCGATCGTCGGCCCCTGACCCTGACCGTTGATAATCGCGACGATGCCGGTTTGCGCGATCCCCTCGTGAATCTCGTCGACACCAAAGTCGCGCAATCTCTGGGTCACGAAGGCGGCGGTCCCGTGACATTCGAAGCCAAGCTCGGGATGACGATGGAGATGCCTGCGCCAGACGCGCATATCGTCAGAAAATGCGGCAATGCGGTTCAGCACGGGCATGTGGACACGGACCTTCTGCTGTGGCAGTCGAGAGGTCGTTCTGGACCAGCGACAAGGTGAATTGCAATGGCCGAATCAAATCCCGCTTCGCGCGACGCAGCCCGGGAAGTCACCCGGCTGATCGAGATCATGGCAATGTTGCGCGATCCCGACAAAGGCTGCCCTTGGGATATAGAGCAGAATTTTGCGTCGATCGCCCCCTATACGATCGAAGAGGCGCATGAAGTCGCCGACGTGATTGAGCGCAAGGCATGGAGCGAACTTCCCGGAGAATTGGGCGACCTGCTGCTGCAAGTCGTGTTCCACGCGCAAATGGCGGATGAAGCGGAGATGTTCGACTTTGCCGATTGCGCAGCCGCCATCTCGGACAAGCTGGTTTTTCGTCATCCCCATGTTTTCGGCGACGAAAGCCGCGACAAATCCGCCGAACAGCAGATCAAGGACTGGGAGGCGATCAAGGCGGTCGAACGCGCCAACAAGGCCGAACGCGGAACGCTGGACGGGGTGGCGATGGGGTTGCCGGCCCTGACCCGCGCGCTCAAGCTGCAAAACCGCGCCGCGCGTGTGGGCTTTGACTGGCCGGATGCCGCCAATGTGCTGGACAAGATCACCGAAGAAACCGCCGAACTGGTCGAGGCGCGCGACAAGCTGGACCACACCGCGCTTGAGGAAGAATTCGGCGATCTGCTTTTCGTGATGGCCAATCTGGGGCGACATCTCAATCTGGACCCAGAGCTGGCCCTGCGTCGCGCCAATGCCAAATTCACCCGCCGCTTTCAGGCCATCGAGGCCGCACTGGCCGCCGATGGGCGCAAACCCGAGGACAGCGATCTGGCTGAAATGGACCGGCTCTGGGATCAGGCCAAGCTGCGGGAAAAGGCCCGCGCCTAGCCGATCAGAACCTTGCGCAGCATGTTCAGCGCGACCAGAAACAGGAAAATCGCGAAGTAGCGTTTCAGCCGCGCCGCATCGGTACGATGCGCCAGCGCCGCGCCCAATGGCGCAGTCATCAATGTCATCGCGATGGTTACAAGAAATGCGGCGACATTCACCGACCCGATGGTCAGGGGCGGCGCATTCTGTGCAGGCACGAAAAGGAAGGTCGCAACCGAAGGCGCAGCGATCAGAATTCCGAATCCCGCGGCGGTCGCGACGGCACGATGGATCGCAATTCCGTGCAGCGTCATCAGCGGGACGCCAATGCTGCCCCCGCCGATCCCCAGCAACACCGATATGAATCCTGTGCACAATGAAATCACGCCCTGCAGCCATCCGCGCGGCATCCGGTCGCCCAGGCGCCAATGCGGCCGCGACATGGCCATGTAGGTGGCGATGATCACGACCAGAACCGCGAAAACCAGTTGCAGCGTTTGCGTGCGCAAGGCCTGCACCACCATGACCCCCAACACCGCGCCGACCGCAATTCCTGGCGCGTAGTTGCGCAGGATATTCCAGTCAACCGCGCCCCGGCGGTGATGCGCCAGAACGGAACGGATCGAGGTCACGATGATCGTCGCAAGCGAGGTCGCAAGGCAGACCTGCATCACATCCGGCCCGCCAAACCCCGCCTGTGTGAACACCAGAAGAAAGGCCGGCACCAGTATGATGCCACCGCCCACCCCCAGCAAACCCGCAAGGATTCCCGCAAAGGCCCCCGTGCCCAAAAGGATCAGAACCGGAAGAAGATATTCGCTCATGCCGCGTGGCTATCGCACAGCGCCAGTGCATGCCAGCCCGAATTGAACCTAGGCCGCCGCTGCCTGCCTCACCTGTGCAAGCGCAGCGTCATAGACCTCGATCCCGCCCCTGGATGCGCCCTCGGACAGCGTTCGCTTCCAGCTGCGTGCACCGGCCCGACCATGGAACAACCCCAGCATATGACGGGTGAACTGGTGCAGCCTGCCACCATTTTTCAGATGCGCCTGGATCACCGGGCGCATGGCCTCGGCGACTTCGACGGGGCCGTGCATCGGCGCCGCAGCATCCCAAAGCCGATCCGCCGCGCCCAGAATATCCCAAGGCTGATGATACGCGGCACGCCCCACCATCACCCCATCCATATGGTCCAGATGCCTGTGGATATCCGCGACCGATCCGATCCCGCCGTTCACGGACAGATGCATGTCGGGAAACTGCTGTTTCATCAGGTGAACCAGATCATAATCCAGCGGCGGAACTTCGCGATTTTCGCGCGGCGACAAACCCTGCAGCCACGCCTTGCGGGCATGGATCGACATCCGCCGAATTCCGGCCTTCTGCATACGGGCGATAAAGTCCGGAAGAACGTCGGAAGGATCCTGATCATCAACGCCAATGCGGCATTTGACGGTCACCTCGGCCCTGCTGACATCCTGCATTGCCATGACACATTCAGCGACCAGATCGGGTGATTTCATCAACACGGCCCCAAAGCAGCCGGATTGCACCCGATCGCTGGGGCAGCCGACATTGAGGTTGATTTCATCATACCCCCAGTCATTCGCGATCTGCGTGGCCTGCCGAAGTTCGGCCGGATCAGAACCGCCAAGCTGCAATGCCAACGGATGCTCTGCGGCATCGTAATCCAATAGCCGGGACCGGTCGCCGTGAACCACCGCAGGCGCAGTGACCATTTCGGTGTAAAGCAAGGCGTGCCGCGACATCATCCGGTGAAACACCCGACAATTGCGGTCCGTCCAATCCATCATCGGCGCAATGCTGAGGCGAGACGCCATCGCAATTGATGCCTTATGTTCATCGTCAAAAGCTTGCGATAAGTTCTTAGGTGATGGATCTTGCATCATCTTGCCTTGTTCGATGTTTTTTGTTCCAAGCTTGCGATACCGATCGCAAGCCAACTGCGAAGCGTATCCGGACCAGTGGATCGATTGCCATCCCGGTCGGCATCGGAATCAAGCAAAACCGGCGCATCGTCCATAAATCAGCATATATCTTCGATCGTAAGAAGACCGCGCGGGCATGTATGAAAAAGCGTGGGGCAGAACTTCGCAAGCCCCGAGCGCTGGACATGAAGCGCCGGCCCGAGGGCAGGCTTGTGGATGCCAATTCGCGATATGTCAAGCAGAGTCAACCGCAGGTGAGGCGAACGAAGGCCCACCCATCGCACACCATCATGCAACACAAGATCACGGGAAAGGACTGCCAAGAAGACAATGTACAGGCGGTCTGGATGTTATTGGCGAAACCCGCAAGGGCCGGGTTAACGGGAGTTGCGGCAAGAATTGCTGGCGCCAGTTTCGCCGAGGCACCCGACGTTCGACAGTCCGGGGCACCGATGTTAGTGTAGGCGAATGGCCGACATCACGATCACAACATTCGATTGGGTTCCAAATGTGCCGCGCGGATATGTTCGCGATATCCGGCTGCGTTGGGCATTGGAAGAAGTTGGACTGCCCTACAGGGTTGAAAGCACACCTTTCAAGGATAGGGGCGACGAGCATTTTGAAAACCAGCCATTCGGGCAGGTTCCATGGCTGACCCACGGCGACATCTCCATTTTCGAAAGCGGAGCCGACTTGCTCTATCTCGCGGAGACCAGCGGCAAGCTGTTACCAGCGGACCCAAAAGGACGAAGCGAAGTAATCATGTGGCTGTTTGCAGGGCTGAATTCGGTAGAGATGGCGGTTCTGCCCTTCACGATCTTCAAATTTTCCGGGGATGAAGAAGAAACGCCCGGTCGCCAGGCTCTGGACGGTTTTTTGTCGGCGCGGCTCGGTCATGTCGAAGCCTATCTTTCGGGACGAAACTGGCTTTGTGATGATTTTTCCATCGCCGACATCATCATGTCCGATGTTCTGCGTCTGGCCGACCGCTTTGACGCGCTGAGCAACTATCCGAATTGCCGATCCTATGTTGAACGTGCAGTTTCACGACCGGCCTTCAAGAAAGCCTATCAAGATCAACTGGATCACTTCGCCAAGGCTGATTGATCGGCAACACCCGCAACTGTCGCGTCAATAAGTTCGGGCGCGAACTGGCCAAGCGGCTGGCCGCCTTGCATTGCCCGGTGCGGCGCTCAACCCAGATGTTGTCGTCACGGTCGGGCGTCGCGGCATATCGGTCGATACCGCGTGCCACCCGGCTGCGTCTGGCATGGAGTGATGGTCAGGTTCCCGACAGCATCCGCGATATCCGCAATGCGTAGCGATCGGTCATTCCCGATATGAAGTCAGCCATGCCATGCAGGGCCTGTTCGGGGTTCGAGATGTCGCGCAGGTCCAGCGAAAGCGCCCGCGCGATCTGCCGCGGATGCTCATCAAGTTCTTCGGCATTCCAATTTTCGTCAGCAAGTTGCTGATATACAGGCAAAATGCCGGAAAGAACATTTCCGATAATCCGATGCCCGGACACCTCCAGCTCGGTTTTCCTGCGGGCCGTGAAAATTCGCGAACCGGCAAGCGTCTTTATTTGCGCGAACTGCCCTCCCAAGGTGCCAGCCTCGATCAGGCTGCGCGAGAATGTCCCCTCCATGATCGCGCGATAATTGTCCTTGAATGCCTCAAGGCAGCTTTGAATGGCCTTGCCGATACTGATGGCACGAAGAAGGGCGATTTGCTCAGCCTCGCTCATGCCCGCGGTATCCCGATTGGGACGCTCTGCAAGATCGAACAGCGCGTCGCGGACGATCTCGAATGTCAGTTCCCCGGTGGTAAAGGCATCTTCAAGATCAACGATGTTATAGCAAATGTCATCGGCGGCCTCGACCACGAAGACCAAGGGGTGTCGACGCCACCAGCGCCGGTCGCCAGATTGAATCTCTGGCAGTCCCAAGGTGCCGGCCGCTTCGGCGAACAATGCCTGATCGGATTCGAACAGACCGAATTTCTTGTTCCCGAAGTAGCCCGCGTCGCTGATAGCCCCGCCGGCAAGCACGGATCTGGTCGCCGCGCTGAGGGGATATTTCATAAAAGCGCCCAGCACCGCCTTTGACAGGCGCATACCGCCGGCATTTCGATACATCTCGGTTCTTGCGACGATCCGAAAACCTTGTGCGTTCCCTTCAAAGTTCCGGAACTCATCGCGCAAAGTCTCGTCGAGATCGGAGAATATGCCGCTCGGCTCTTGAAATCTGTCGGAAAACCAAGCGCCGATCGCGTTTTCGCCCGAATGCCCAAAGGGAGGGTTTCCAATATCATGTGCCGCGCAAGCGGCCTGAACGATATTGGCCAGGCTGTTCTCTTCTCCGGCTTCGATTTCGCCCTGCTCGACCAGCCATTGTCCGATGGACATTGCCAGCGATCGCCCCACGCTGCCAACCTCGATCGAATGGATCAGACGGTGATGCACGTGATCATGTTCGTAAAGTGGCTGCACCTGCGTCTTGTTGGCAAGGCGGCGAAATGGTTCTGAAAACACGATCCGATCATAATCCTGGGTAAAAATGGATCGGTTGGGCTGTTCGGCATATCTGCGGTCATGCAGTCGCTCATTCGAAAGCAGCTTGATCCATTCCATTCCGTGATTCCTTGGATTACCCGACGCCCAGACAAGGGCTTCCTATCCCAGGTCGAAACAGGGTGCCACTTGTCACGGACCATCTTGGCGACTGAGCCATGCGCTCTACTTGCCCAGAGACAGAAAACCACATGGCAATGCCGAAAAACGCCGGAAACTGATGGCGCGGGAAAGCGTGTCGCATTAAGCATGCCCGCCAGGCGATCCTTCCATCAGATCGCAGCCAGATGACAGAGGAAGACCCAATGGCAGAATTTACCCTGAATCCGGTTGTGGCCACGTTGATCTTCTGTGTGGCCTGCCTCTCGGGATACCAGTATCGCCGCGTCTGGAAGAAAGAAGGCCCAAGGTATCAATATTGGCTATTTGGCGTGATAGCAGCCCTTGGCCTTGGGCTGCTTGCCTTCATACCGCTTGATCTGCCGGGTTAGCAGGACGTCAGCCGGTGATCAGCTGCTTGAGATGCAGTGCTTCATATTCCAGCTGGTTCAGGCGGTGATGGATGACGTCACCGATGGACACCATTCCGACCAACGCCCCATCTTCCAGAACCGGCATATGTCGAAAACGACCTTCGGTCATCCGCTTGAGCACGGTTACCAGTTGCTCCGACGGATCGCAGCTTTGCACTTCGCAGGTCATCACATCACCGACAAGTTGCGGCAAGGTCTGCCCCGGTGTCTCGGCAAGTTTGCGCACGATATCGCGTTCTGACAGAATTCCGGCCAGCGCGCCGGAATCATCGGTGACCATCAACGCACCGATTCGCTTGTCGCGCAGTTCCTTGACCGCTTGCCCCAACGTTTCGCCGGGCTTGATCGAGAACACATCGCGGCCCTTGCTGGCAAGCAGATCGCCAACCGTCGCATGAAGTTCATGTAGGCTTACGGTCTGGCTTTTCGAGCGCTGAGACTCGTGATCCTGCCGCATCGGAGATTGGTAAGACGTTGGCATCGCGGAACCCCTTTCAACCTCAGGCTACGCGATCCCCTTCCATTTGCTCAAGCATTTTTCGCGCCCGCGGGCATTGCAGTCTTTCGCGCAACGGGCTGTCGGGATCAATTTCCTTGTGGCACACAAGGCATTGATCCGCATCGCCAATTGCATTCAGCCCGCCGCAGCTGCCCTTGATCCTCTTGTTCATCAGGATCACGCCAAGCGACATGCCCAGCATGACCAGCAGCAAAAGCGTGAAGGACAAAGCAAAGGTGGCCATGACTTGTGCCTTTCAATTCGATCAGGCCGTCAGGTTCCTGAAGGCGTCGCTTGCAAAGGTCTTGAAGGCAAGATGCGCCACCGACGGGTCACGTTCGACAAATTGCACGGCGATATCGTGCTGTTGCGCGATTTCGAGGCCCTGTTCGCGGCCAAGAACCAGCATCGCGGTCGACCACGCATCGGCCAGCATGGCGTTGTCTGCCAGGACAGTCGCGGATGCAGTCTTGTGTTCGACAGGGCGCCCCGTCGCGGGATCGATCAGATGCGAATAGCGCTGGCCATCGACCTCGAAATAGTTCCGGTAATCGCCCGACGATGCCAGCCCTTTGCCCGACACGCCGACCACACCCAGCATCCCACGATCGGCAACATCGGGCGATTCAATCCCGATCTGCCAGGGCGCACCATCCGGGTTGCGGCCTGATGCATAAAGATCGCCGCCGATTTCAACCATATAATCGGTGATCCCAAGGCGTTCGATTGCGCGGCCAACATGGTCCGCGCCATAGCCCTTGCCGATGGCGGCAAGATAGACCTGAGCGGAATCATGCTTCTTCTGAACGGCGTCAGAACCGATCACCAAAGAATTTTCATGACCCGACCGGGCCCGAACTGCGGCGATGCTGGCGTCATCCGGCAGGCTGCGTGCGCCCGGCGCGCCAAAACCCCACAACTCGATCAGCGGACCGACGGTTGTATCGAAACGCCCCGCACTGGCCAGATTGACCTCGGCTGCGGCCTGCATCACATGCGAAAGGATCGGCGACATCGGCGTCACCGCCCCCGCCGGAGCAGCATTCACCCGCGAAATCTCGGACCGGTCATCCCAGTTCGACATCGCGCCGTTCACCTCGGCCAGCGCATCGGCAACGGCCTGGCGCAGCTTGGTTTCATCAAGCTTGTTACGATGATCGACGGCAACGACCCGGTAAGTCGTGCCCATCGAAAGTCCATTGAATTCCACGACTTGCTGGCGGTTGTAACACGCAGCCAACGCAAGCGGCATGACCAGGAACGAACGACGGGTAAAGGATGTCAAGCTGCTCACGTAAGGTCCTTTCGCCAATCTTCGCGCCGAACTAGTCGATTGCGCACAGTTTTTTCAAGCTCTTTATGGTCATTTGCCGAAAAAACCACTAGCAGACAGTCGGACACACTTACATGTGGCTTATGAATCGGAAAGATCAAGGCTGAGGTTACAGGACGGTGAAGCATTTCAAGCTACGCAAGGGTCTGGATTTGCCCATTTCGGGAGCTCCGCGGCAAACCATTGATTCGGCGCCAGCCGTAAGAACAGTCGGCATTTTGGGCGATGATTATCTGGGCCTGAAGCCGCGCATTGCCGTCGAAGAAGGCGATACGGTGGTGGCCGGCACGCCGCTGATGTTTGACAAGAACATGCCCGAGGCGCAAATCGTCTCGCCCGTTGCCGGTCGGGTGCGCGCGATCAATCGCGGCGCTCGGCGCAAGCTTGTCAGTATAGAAATAGATGTCGATGACACCGGAAACCCGCCGGTGGATTTCAGTGCCGTGGGCGATACCGACAGCGCCGAGGGCCTGACGCAAAAGCTGTGTGCCGCCGGCCTTTGGACATCGTTCCGCACACGCCCCTATTCCAAGGTGCCTCAGCCCGGCAGCACGCCTCTGGCGATCTTCGTGACCGCGACGGATACCGAACCGTTGTCCGCCGACCCTGCGCTGGCCATCGCTGATGATCCGGATGCCTTCGCAGCGGGTGTCGCAGCGGTTGCGCGGCTGACCGACGGTCCCACCTATCTATGCCAGGCTGGCGAGGCCGCTTTGCCCGGACATGATGCCAAGGGCGTCACCCCCGTGCGCTTCAGCGGCCCCCATCCCGCCGGCCTGCCCGGCACCCATATCCATTTCCTGAAAACGCCGACGGCCGATTCTGCCGTCTGGACGATCGGCTATCAGGATGTGATTGCCATCGGGCGGCTGGTGCAGAGCGGGCATTACGATTCATCGCGGATCATCTCGCTTGGCGGGCCTGCCTGTGGTAATCCCCGCCTGGTGCGCACGGTCGCGGGGGCGTCGATGACGGATCTTCTGGAATCCGACATGCCCTCTGGCCTGCCGGTTCGCATCATTTCGGGATCGGTTCTCAGCGGACGTGCCGGGGAAGGCGCCACCGCATATCTGGGCCGCTATGCGCGCCAGATCACGCTGATCGAAGAAGATCACAAACAGATCCCGATGGGCTGGATCCGTCCGATGTTCTCGAAATACGCGGTGCAGCCGGTGCTGGGTTCTGCCCTGGCGCGGCGCATGTTCCCGCTGACGTCGAACCTGAACGGCGGACGGCGCGCGATGGTGCCGCTTGGCACATTTGAAACGCTGATGCCGCAGGATTTTCTGCCAACCCAGCTATTGCGTGCCCTGTTGGTGATGGATACCGACCAGGCTCAGCTTCTGGGGGCGCTGGAGCTTGACGAAGAGGACCTTGGACTTGTCGGCTTCTCCTGCCCTGCAAAATATGAATACGGCATGGCCTTGCGCGACTGCCTGACCAAGATCGAAAGGGAGGGCTAGGCAATGGGCTTGCGCAACTTCTTTGACAGGATCGAGCCGCATTTCGTCAACGGCGGGAAATGGGAACGCTATTTCCCCGTCTATGAAATGGTCGAGAGCTTTCTTTACACACCCAAGACGGTCACGACCGCCGCGCCGCATGCACGTTCCTACGTCGACATGAAGCGGATCATGACCTATGTGGTGCTGGCCACGATCCCCTGCATCCTGATGGCGTTGTACAACACAGGCTATCAGACCAATATCGCGATTGGCGAATACGGGCCGTCGGGCTGGCGCGCCGCGATCATCGAGGCTCTCGGCATCGGCTTCAATCCGGCCAATCCGCTGGCGAACATGCTGCACGGCCTGCTGTACTTCCTGCCGATCTATATCGTGACGCTGGTTGCCGGCGGTATCTTCGAAGTGATCTTCGCGACCGTGCGCAGGCACGAAGTCAACGAGGGCTTTCTGGTTTCGTCGATGCTCTATGCGCTGATCCTGCCTGCAACGACGCCACTTTGGCAGGTTGCCCTGGGCATCATCTTCGGCGTCGTGATCGGCAAGGAAGTGTTCGGCGGCACCGGCAAGAACTTTCTCAACCCTGCACTGACAGGGCGTGCCTTCCTGTATTTCGCCTATCCGGCGCAATTGTCGGGCGACAGCGTCTGGGTGCCGGTCGACGGATTTACCGGCGCCACCGCATTGGCCGTTTCGGCAGCTGATGGGTTTCAGGAACTGGCCGGACGCGGCATGACCTGGTGGGACAGCTTCCTTGGTTTCGTACCCGGATCGCTGGGTGAGACATCGACCCTGGCCGCTTTGCTGGGCCTTGCCTTCCTGCTGGCGACGAAAATCGCAAATTATCGGATGGTGGTGGGGTGCCTGGGTGGCATGATCGTCTTTTCGTTGCTGTTGAACTGGATCGGTTCGGATACCAACCCGATGTTCGCGATGCCCTGGTACTGGCATCTTGTGCTGGGCGGCTATGCCTTTGGGCTGGTCTTTATGGTCACCGAACCCGTTTCGGGTGCCCATACAAATCTTGGCCGTTATATCTACGGTGCATTGATCGGCTTCATGGTCGTCATGATCCGCGTGATCAACCCCGCCTTCCCCGAGGGCATGATGCTGGCCATCCTGTTCGGAAACGTCTTTGCGCCACTGATCGACTATTTCGTCGTGCAGGCCAATATTCGCCGGAGGGCCCGCCGCAATGTCTGAGAACAACACCGAAAACCGCAACGGACAGGATACCGAGGCGAAGTTCACCCCCGAGATGAACCCGCCAGACCGTGATCTTCCTGCCCCCGAAGGTGAAGTCGTGACCTCGAAAGGGTTCCTGCGCCGGTTTCTGGACACCCCGGCCGACAACACCGCCAAGACGATGGTGGTGGCGCTTGGGCTTTGCTTTGTCGCCTCGATGATCGTGTCGGCGGCGGCTGTGTCCCTGCGGCCATTGCAGGAACAGAATGCTGCCCTGGACAAACAGGTCAACATCGTTCAGGTCGCCGGCCTGTACGAGGACGGTATCGATGTTGCCGAAACCTTCGAGGCGTTCGAACCGCATGTCCTGGAACTGGCAACCGGCGAGTTCACCGATCAGTTCGATCCCTATCAGTTCGATGACCGGGCCGCGGCCGATGACGTGACGCTGTCGGCACCGCTGGATGACGACCCCGCCAATATCGGCCGACAGGCCAATTACGTAACCGTCTATCTGCTGCGCAACGAAGACGGATCGCTCGATAAGGTCATCCTGCCGGTCTATGGCTATGGTCTGTGGTCCACGCTCTATGGCTTTATCGCCGTCGAAGAGGATGGGAACACCATCTACGGGCTGCAGTTCTATGAACACGCGGAAACCCCCGGCCTTGGTGCCGAAGTCGACAACCCCCGCTGGAAAGCACTGTGGAACGACAAGCTGCTGCGCACCGATGACGGCAAGGGCGAGCTGGCCATCACCGTCGCCAAGACCGCCCCTCCCGCGGGCGAGGACTATCATATCGATGCGCTGTCGGGCGCAACACTTACATCGCGCGGGGTCGACAACCTTATCCGGTTCTGGATGAGCGAGCGCGGCTTCGAGCCCTTCCTTGAACGTGTCAGAGCGGGAGAGATCTGATGGCACAGACCTATCGGACCATGCTCGTCGACCCGATGGTCGACAACAACCCGATTACCCTGCAAGTGCTGGGTATCTGTTCGGCGCTGGCGGTGACCTCATCCCTGCAGGTGGCGATGGTCATGACCATCGCAGTGACGCTGGTGACGGGTTTCTCGTCGATGTTCATCTCGGTTCTGCGCAGCCAGATTCCGTCGTCGATCCGTATCATCGTGCAGATGATCATCATCGCATCGCTGGTGATCGTCGTTGATCAGGTGCTCAAGGCCTATGCCTATGAGATATCGAAAACCCTTTCGGTCTTTGTCGGCCTGATCATCACCAACTGCATCGTGATGGGCCGCGCCGAAGCCTTTGCCATGAAGAACCCTCCATTCGCGTCGTTCGTAGACGGCGTCGGCAATGGTTTGGGCTATGGGCTGATCCTGATGCTTGTCGGCTTTATCCGCGAATTCCTTGGATCGGGCAGCGTCTTCGGCATCACCGTTCTTCAAACCGTGAACAATGGCGGCTGGTATGTGCCCAACGGCCTGCTGCTGCTGCCACCTTCGGCATTCTTCATCATCGGTCTGATCATCTGGGCGTTCCGTTCGTGGAAACCCGAACAGGTCGAGGACCGCGAATACCGCATCCAGACCGTGGAGGCGCATTGATGGAAGATCTTCTTTCCCTCGCCGTGAAGGCCATTTTCGTCGAGAACATGGCCCTCGCCTTCTTCCTTGGCATGTGCACCTTTCTTGCCGTGTCCAAGAAGATTTCGACAGCAATCGGGCTGGGCATTTCGGTGACGCTGGTCCAGGCGATCACCGTGCCCGCCAATAACCTGATCCTGACCTATCTGCTTGCGCCCGGCGCGCTTGCATGGGCGGGTTTTCCGGATGTGGACCTGACCTTTCTTGGCCTGATTTCCTATATCGGCGTGATCGCCGCCATGGTTCAGATCCTCGAGATGATTCTCGATAAGTATTTCCCACCGCTCTACAATGCACTGGGTGTGTTCCTGCCGCTGATCACCGTGAACTGCGCCATTCTGGGTGGTTCGCTGTTCATGGTCGAACGCGACTATGATCTGGCGCAATCCGCCGTCTATGGCCTTTCATCGGGCTTTGGCTGGGCTTTGGCCATCACGGCCATGGCCGGTGTGCGCGAAAAGCTGAAATATTCGGACATTCCCGATGGCCTGCAGGGTCTTGGGATCACCTTCATCAGCGCGGGACTGATGGCCATGGCCTTTATGTCCTTCTCTGGCGTCAATCTCTGAGGGGGCGGCAAACATGCAAACATTCAGCCTTGGCGTATTGCTGTTTTCCCTGATTGTCCTGGCACTGGTGACAATCATCATGCTGGCCCGTTCACGCCTGGTGTCCAGCGGCAATGTCAACATCACCATCAATGGCGAAAAGACCATCTCGGTTCCCGCGGGTGGCAAGCTGTTGCAGACATTGGCCGCCGAGAAACTGTTCGTGCCTTCGGCCTGTGGCGGGGGCGGCACCTGCGCGCAATGCCGGGTCCGCATCCTGGAAGGTGGCGGCTCGATCCTGCCAACAGAAGAAAGCCACATCACCAAGCGAGAGGCCGCCTGTGGTGACCGCCTGTCCTGTCAGGTGGCCGTCAAGCAGGACATGCAGGTCGAAGTTCCCGAAGAGGTCTTCGGTGTCAAGAAATGGGAATGCACGGTCCGATCGAACGAAAACGTCGCGACCTTCATCAAGAATCTGGTGCTGGAACTGCCCGAGGGCGAGGATGTCAACTTCCGCGCCGGTGGTTATATCCAGATCGAGGCCCCCGCACATCAACTCAGCTATACCGATTTCGATATTCAGGAAGAATACCGCGAGGACTGGGACAAGTTTAACCTGTGGCAATACAAGTCGAACGTTTCCGAACCGATCGAACGCGCCTATTCCATGGCCAACTACCCCGACGAGAAGGGGTTGATCATGCTGAATGTCCGCGTGGCCTCGCCCCCGCCGGGCACCGATTTCGCGCCGGGCCAGATGTCATCCTATATCTTCAACCTGAAGCCAGGTGACAAGGTGACCATTTCGGGTCCGTTCGGCGAATTCTTTGCGCGCGACACGCAAAAGGAAATGGTGTTCATCGGCGGTGGTGCAGGTATGGCACCTATGCGCAGCCATATCTTCGATCAGCTCAAACGCCTCAAGAATCGCGATCGCAAGATCACCTTCTGGTATGGCGCACGCTCGAAGAAAGAGATGTTCTTCGTCGAGGATTTCGACGAGCTGGCCAAGGAGTTCCCGAACTTCACCTGGCATGTCGCGCTGTCGGATGCGCTGCCCGAAGATGAATGGACCGGCTATACCGGCTTTATTCACAACGTGCTGCATGACGAATACCTCAAGAACCACCCGGCGCCTGAGGATTGCGAATTCTACATGTGCGGTCCGCCGATCATGAACTCGTCCTGTATCAACATGCTGCTTGAACTGGGCGTCGATCGCGAAGACATCATGCTTGATGACTTTGGTGGCTGATAATCCGCCCGGAACGACCGAATTCATGCGCCCCCCGATCCCCTGCGGTTCGGGGGGCGCTTTTGTTCAAGCCCGGATATCGGGCGGATTGAGGGCGCAAATTGCCATCACGACCGATGAAACCCCGCAATCCGCTTGCAGAGCTTGGTCGCGGCGACTAGAAGAGCGGAAATTTTCAGGCCGCCGTTACCGGTGGCCCTTCTTGCTATGAGGACGATGATGCAGGTCAAGGAAACCCAGAACGATGGTCTGAAGCGGGGCTATCAACTCACCCTGCCAGCCGCCGACCTGGCCGCGACGGTCGACGCCAAGCTGAAAGAGGCGCAGCCCGAAATCGAAATGAAGGGCTTCCGCAAGGGCAAAGTCCCGATGGCGATGCTGAAGAAGCAATTCGGCCCGCGCGTCATGGGCGACGCCATGCAAGAGGCGATCGACGGGGCGCTGCGCAAGCATCTGGAAGAATCGGGCGACCGCCCGGCAGCACAGCCCAAAGTCGAAATGAATGACGGCGAGAACTGGAAAGAAGGCGATGATGTCGTCGTCAACGTTTCCTATGAAGCCCTGCCCGAGATCCCCGAAGTGGATCTGGGCAAGCTGTCGCTGGAACGCCTGACCGTTCCGGCCGAAGAAGCCGCGATCACCGAAGCGCTGGAAAACTTGGCGAAATCGGCACAGAATTTCGACGACCGCCGCAAGGGCAGCAAGGCCAAGGACGGCGATCAGGTCGTGATCGACTTCAAGGGTTTTGTTGACGGCGAAGCCTTCGAAGGCGGCGAAGCCGAAGATTATCCGCTGGTTCTGGGCTCCAACAGCTTCATCCCCGGATTTGAAGAACAGCTTGTCGGCGCGAAATTCGACGAAGAGGTCAAGGTCGAGGTCAAGTTCCCGGAAGAATACGGCGCCGAGCATCTGGCCGGAAAAGACGCCATCTTTGAATGCAAGATCAAGGCCGTCAAGGCGCCCAAGCCCGCCGAAATCGACGATGAACTGGCCAAGAAATTCGGTGCCGAGGATCTGGATGGTCTGAAAAAGCAGATCACCGAGCGGCTGGAAGCCGAATATGCCGGTGCTGCCCGTGCGATCATGAAGCGCGGCCTGCTGGATCAACTGGACGAACAGGTCAAGTTCGAACTGCCCGAATCGCTGGTCGAAGCCGAAGCTCAGCAGATCGCTCATCAGCTGTGGCACGAGGAAAACCCCGAGGTTCAAGGCCATGATCATGGCGCCATCGAACCGACGGATGACCACAAGAAACTGGCCGAGCGCCGCGTGCGCCTGGGTCTGCTGCTGGCCGAAATCGGACAGAAGGCTGAAGTCAACGTCAGCGATCAGGAAATGACCCAGGCTGTCATGCAGGCCGCACGTCAGTATCCCGGTCAGGAACGCGCCTTCTTCGAATTCATCCAGCAGAATCAGGCTGCCCAGCAACAGCTGCGCGCGCCGATCTTTGAAGACAAGGTTGTCGACCACATCGCCGAACAAGCGAAGGTTGAAGAAAAGCAGGTCTCCAAGGAAGAGCTGGAAAAAGCCGTCGAAAGCCTGGACGAGATCTGATCTGCGATCCATCGCAATCTGGAAAAGCCGCGGTCAATTCCGCGGCTTTTTCATATCTGCTGCTTCGCTGCCGCAGCAACCTTGCAAGCACAGCCCCCGCGACATATCTGAAACGTCATGAGCGCGTCTTTAAACCTGATCAAGCTATGCGTCGGAGCGGATGGCCCCGAAGACCTTGAACGCTGGCAGGCGATCCGATTTGGCGATGGTCCGGCCATGCATGTCACCCGCATGTGGCCCAAGCGCGAAGCCGAACTGCTGGACGGCGGCTCGATCTATTGGGTATTCAAGGGCGTATTGCTGGCGCGGCAAAAGCTGTTACGACTGGATGAGCAGTTCGGCGAAGACGGTGTGCGCCGCTGCGCCCTTGTGCTTGACCGGGAACTGCACAGGGTTACGGCAGCTCCGCGCCGCCCCTTTCAGGGCTGGCGATACCTTTCGGCCGAGGACGCGCCCGCCGACCTTCCCAAGGGACGCGAGGCCGAAGACCCGCTTCCCGCAGATATCGCCGCCGCGCTTGCCGAGATGGGGCTGGTCTAACCAGCCGCCAGCATGATGTCGTGCAGTTCACCTGCCGAGAGCGCCGCCGGATTGGCCTTCATCGAAGAAGACGCTGCTGCCGAAACCGCCGCTGTTTCCATGGCCGCCCGACTGACGCCCAGCTCTGACAGGCGCGCAAGGCCAGCCTCCCTTGACCATGTTTCAAGCCTGCTGGCCGCTCGTTCCATGTCCTGATCATGATCGCCAAACGCAGCGTTGATCCACAGCGCAACCTGATCAAGCCGCGCAAGCAGTCTTGATTCGGTGACAGCACGGCGATTGGCGCGCAACACATGCGGCAGCAACGCCCCGCAAATCGCTCCATGAGGTGCCTTGCTCAGCCCGCCAAGCGGCCCGGCAAGCCCATGAACGGCGCCCAGGCCCGAATTCGCAAGCGCAAACCCACCGCAGAGGCTGACCCATGCCATCTCGTCGCGTGCCTCGGGATCTTCTGCCTGCATCAGACGGCGGATCGCCGTCAGGCCGCGCCCGATCGCGTCGCGACACAATGCATCTGTCAGGTGATTTGCACGGGTGCAGACGAAAGGTTCGATCACCTGCGTAATCGCGTCCAGCCCCGATGCCAGAGTGATTCCGCGTGGGCAATTGTCGGTCAGTGCCGGATCGATGATCGCAAGTCGAGGCAACATGCGCGGATCGCGCAGGCTGACCTTGCGGCGATGTTCCGGCACGCCGATCACCGCGTTGCGCGTGACCTCTGCCCCTGTCCCGGCAGTTGTGGGCATGGCCACAAAGGGCAAGGGCGCATGTTCCAGCGGCAATCCCCGTCCGACGACCTCGAGATGATCCAGTATGGGGCGCGTCCCTGGCACAAGCCCGGCGATTGCCTTTCCGGCGTCAATGACCGCGCCCCCACCAATCGCCAGAACCGCATCGACCCGGTGTTCGCGGGCAAGAGCGACCCCCCGCTCGATCATCGACAACTCAGGCTCTTGCGCTATGGCATATGGGATGATCTGACAGCCCGCCACGGTCAGGGCTTGCGCCAGATCGCGGCTGCGAACCTCGCTTTGCCCGCGAACCAACAACAATCGTTTTCCCAGCGCCGAAATGCGCGCCGCAGCGGTGTCGGCCTGCCCTCGTCCGAACAGGATTTCGGTTGCGGTGGCGAAGGCAAAAGCAGTGGTCATTGGCGCTTTCCTGTTCGATTGGCCCCGAAGGGTCATATCGCAACTGAGGCCGCTGTGGTCAAACGGTCGCGGACCACAGACCCGCGACCGAACGCTACATTTATGCCACCGCCGCGCGATCTTCGGCGGCCAGCCGGGCATCAAGATCCAGGATCTGGCGCACCGCGCCAGCAGCCTCGGCACCTTTTTTCACAAAGTGGTCGCGATAGAAGGACGTCAGGACATCGACCTCTTGATAATTATGGGGCGTCAGCGATACCGAAAAACACGGCACTTCGGTTTCCAGACCCACATTCATCAACCCCGTCACAACCGCATCTGCCACGAAGTCATGGCGATAGATCCCGCCATCAACCACAAGCGCGGCTGCGACGATGGCATCATATTTTCCGGTCTTCGCCAGTTTCTTGGCCACCAGCGGCATTTCGAACGCGCCGGGCACATCGATGCTGTCGATCACCGCATTGGGCAACAGCGTCGCCGCCTCGGCGGCAAAGCCCTCATAGGCGCGGTCAACGACATCCGCGTGCCAGCGGGCCTTGATAAAAGCGATACGGGGGGTAGCAGTACTTGTCTTCATTTCGGAACCTTCCGTTACTTGCGTCAGGTCCCAGAGCACGAGCCACGACCGGCCCGGGCAGGCACGATCACGGTTCTCTTCCATCCGGACTATACCGTCGGCCCCGGAATTTCACCGGATCTGCTGACCCTTCCGCTGGAAGGCGCTCGCGGGCTGTCACCGCCGGTGGGGAATCACACCCCGCCCTGAGAACATTTTTTCGATAGCACGGGAGCATGGGCTGGAAAAGATATCGAAACGAACAGTTCCGTGACGTTCGCGACACGATCAGCGGATCAGTTGCGGACGATATTTCAATCGCTTGCGCGCACCGGGCAAATGCCGGTTCAATCGCCGGTTCACCATCGCGAATAATGAAATCAGCAACAATGTAAACAGGATGAAATAACCCGCGACGATAGGATAGGCCACGAAGGGATTGAAGGTCTTGTCGGCAAAATAACTGGCGTAATACAGGCTGTCCCCGCGTTGCTGGAACGCGGGAAAACCCGAAAAATAGACCAGCGCCGTTGCATGAAACAGGAAGATTGCCTCATTGGTATAGGCGGGCCAGGCAAGCCGCATCATTGTAGGCCAGACCACCCGGCGAAACTTGTTCCAGCCGGTCAACCCATAGGCATCAGCGGCCTCGATATCGCCCTTGGGCACCGACATCAGCGCACCATAGAAGATCTGCGCGGAATAGGCTGTCGTGTTCAGGACCAGTACGATCAGCGCACCGGCCCATGCCTTGGTCAACCAGCTGGTCGCAATGGTGATGCCGAAGATCTCGATACCGGCGCGGGGCAAAAGCACCAGCGCCTCGTATGCCAGAAAGAACTGGATAAACAGCGGACTGCCGCGAAACAGAAAAATGAACCCCTCGGCCGGCTTGCGCAGCCACGGGTTCCGGCTGGCCTTTGCGACGGCCAGCGCATTCGCCAGGAAAAAGCCGATGCTCAGGGCGAGGATCGCGAAATACAGGTTCCAGATCAGGCCCGAACCGATCAGCGTGAATTGCTGGCAAAGCGTAAAATCGCTGCGCGGCAGCAATCTTTCGCCAAAGCCAATGGAACGCAGCGCGTAATCGGAAATTGTCTGCGCACAGCTCATGCGGCCCCCTTGCGCAATGCTTCACCCGCCATCGTCGCCTGCCCCGACGACAACCGCCGTGTCACACGCGCAATCAGGCGTTCGGACACCCAGGTCATCAGCAGGTAGAACACCAGAATCCCCAGGAAATAATACAGCCGCCAATCCGGATGGGGATAGGAAAACGCGCTGGTCTTGGCGCCGCCCAGCTCCCGTGCCCAATAGACAATATCCTCGACCCCCAAAAGGAACAGCAGCGGCGTCGCCTTCAGCAGGATCATCCAGAGATTGGACAATCCCGGGATCGCATAGCTCCACATTTGCGGGACCAACACCCGCCGGGTCACTTGCCGCGGCGACATGCCATAGGCCTCGGCGGTTTCAAGCTGGGCGCGCGGCACCGCCTGCATGGCGCCATACAGAACATTCGCCGCGAACGCGCCAAACACCACGGAAAACGCGATCACCGCCAGAAACAGGCCATAGAGTTCATGCACCCACGGGGCCGCCGTCGACAATGGCAGCTTGGCCGCCGCGCATACGATGAAATCATTGCCCTGCCTGACCGGCGCATCGCCATCGCACAGGGCCTGGTGACGTAGCCACTCAAAGCCCTGGTCCAGCGCGATTGGCACGAACAGGAAAAAGATCACGTCAGGGACGCCCCGCACCATCGAGGTATAGATCTTGCCCAGCCAGCGCAGCGCGAACAGGCGCGAACGCGAGGCCATGGCCCCGAGAAAGCCGAACAGCAACGCCATCGGCGCCGTCACCGCAAGCAACAGCAGCACGGTGCCGAAACTGGCGTAGAACAGCATGTGCTTGCCCGATGTGAGATAGCACATCAGCCAGGCAAAACCTTCAAGCTGGGCGGGATCGGCGCATTGAGCGAACATGGTCAGACACCTGCTTGCCGCTGCCCGGAAAACGCCGGGCAGCGGCCTGTTTTCAGATCAATTGAAGACCAGCGCGTCCTCGCCGAACCATTTCTTGATCAGCTCGTTCAGGCTGCCATCCGCTTTCATTTCGGTAATGACGGCATCGAACTTGTCTTTCAATTCGGCATCGGATTGACGCAACCCCATACCGATACCTTCGCCAAGCGGCACGGTGTCATATCCGTCGACCCAGACCAGTTCGCCGCCCGATTCCTCGACGATCGGCACCAGATAATCCTTGTCCGCAAAAACCGCATCGGCTTCGCCGTTTCGCACGGCGGCAACGGTTTCGTCCGGGGTCGCATATTCCAGCAACGTCGCCCCTGATTCGGCGACATGCCCCGCCTGAATGGTGTTGGTTTGCGCGGCAACCACGCCACCCTCAATGTCGGCATCCCCCGAAAGCGCGGCATAGGCCGACGGCATCGCGGGTGTATAGGGTTGGGTGAATTGGATGACTTTCTTGCGTTCCTCGTTGATGTTCATCCCCGCCATGATCGTGTCGTAATTCGACGAGACCAGGTTCGGAATGATCGAATCCCAATCATTCTTGACCCAGGTGCAATCCAGCTCTGCCCGCTTGCAAAGCTCGTCACCCAGATCACGTTCAAATCCGTCTACCTCACCGGAATCATTCACGAAATTATACGGAGGATAGGCACCCTCCGTTCCCATGCGAACCGTTTGGGCAGTCCCCATGCTGGCGGTCATGGCCAGCGTCGCGGCGGCAAGAAACAGTTTGTTCATTATTATATTTACTCCCGTTGGTGGAAATCAGGCAGCCATTGTGGCGCTGAGGAATTGGCGCAACCTGTCGGTTTGTGGTGCGCCAAATAGCTGGTCCGGCGGCCCTTCTTCGCAAATCACGCCCTGATGCAGGAAAACGACGTGATCGCTGACATCGGCAGCCAGACGCATGTCATGAGTGACAAGAATCATCGTGCGGTGTTCGCTTGCAAGATCCTTGATGACCTTGACCACTTCTTGTTGCAGTTCCGGATCCAGCGCGCTGGTCGGTTCATCAAAAAGCAGCGCCTTGGGGTTCATGCACAATGCCCGCGCGATGGCGGCACGCTGTTGCTGCCCGCCGGACAATTGCGCCGGCCATGCGTCGCATTTATCGCCGATCCCGACCTTGGCAAGCAACTGGCGGCCGCGCTCTTCAACCTCGGCACGGTCCTGACCCAGAACCGTCACCGGTGCCTCCGTGACATTCTGAAGGATGGTCATATGTGACCACAGGTTGAATTGCTGGAACACCATAGACAGGTTGGTGCGGAACCGCGTCACCTGAGCCCGGTCGGCGGGGTGGCGCCCTAGCCCCTGCCCGCGCCAGCGCACGGGTTCTGCGTCAAACAGAATATCCCCCTGCTGGCTGTCTTCCAGCAGGTTGCAGCAACGCAAAAGCGTCGACTTTCCCGAACCGGAAGAACCGATAAGACTGATGACATGGCCGCGGGGCGCGCGAAGCGATACGCCCTTCAACACTTCCAGAGGGCCATAGGCCTTATGCAGCCCCCGAATCTCGATGACCGGGGCTGCTTCGGACTGCGCGTTGTTCTTGTGACTATCCATCAGGGCATTGGGCGATAATTATGTGCCGATTGCAACGGTTTCACGCATTGCATCGCCGAATGCACGCCGATGACCCTGCGTCAGGCGATTTCCACCGAGTATTTTTCAATCACGGTGTTGGCCAGCAGACCTTCGCACATGCGCTCGACCTCGGCGCGGGCGGCGTCGGGGTCGGTCGCAGTCAGGTCCAGCTCGATCAGCTTGCCCTGACGGACGCCCGAAACATTCTTGTGTCCCAACCCACCCAGCGCGTGGCGGATCGCCTCGCCCTGGGGATCAAGAACACCGTCTTTCAGCATGATGGTGACGCGGGCTTTCATCGGCGCATCCTTCAATTGATCGCAGTCGGTTTGAGGCTGGTCGTGTTGGCAGGCATCAAGCCCAGCCGGCGCGCAACCTCGGTATAGGCATCGGTCAGATTGCCCAGATCGCGGCGGAACACGTCCTTGTCCAGTTTCTGACCGGTTTTCAGATCCCACAGGCGGCAGCTGTCGGGGCTGATTTCATCGGCGACGATCAGACGCATGAAATCATTGTCCCAGACGCGGCCGATCTCGATCTTGAAATCGATCAGCTTGATTCCCACACCGAAGAAGACCCCGGAAAGGAAATCATTGACCCGCAGGGCAAGCGACACGATGTCGTCCAGATCCTGCTGGGTCGCCCAGCCAAAAGCGATGATGTATTCTTCGCTGACCATCGGATCGCCCAGCTCGTCATTCTTGAAGCTGTATTCGACGATCGGACGCGGCAGTGCGGTGCCTTCTTCCAGGCCGAGGCGCTTGGACAGCGATCCAGCCGCGAAATTGCGCACGATGACCTCCAGCGGAACGATCTCGACCTGACGGATCAGTTGTTCACGCATGTTGATGCGTCGGATGAAGTGGTTGGGAACGCCGATATTGGTCAGCCCGTTCATGAAGAACTCGGACAGGCGGTTGTTCAGCACGCCCTTGCCTTCGATCACCGCCTTTTTCTGGGCGTTGAATGCGGTGGCGTCATCCTTGAAATACTGAACCAGCGTTCCCGGCTCGGTGCCTTCGTAAAGAACCTTTGCCTTGCCTTCATAGATTTTCTTACGCCGCGGAGCCATGGGCAGACCGTCCTCTTGCATCTGATGTCCTGCGCCTTAGCCCGAAACGGGGTCGATGGGCAATACAGGCTTGCGGCAACAGCCCGCAATGGTCATATCTTGTATAACTGCAACAGGAGGCCATGCATGACCACCTTTGACGATCGCGAACGCGCTTATGAAGCAAAATTCGCACATGATGCCGATCTGCGTTTCAAGGCCGAGGCCCGCCGCAACAGATTGTTGGGCGATTGGGCTGCTGAGTTGTTGGGCAAAACCGGTGACGAAGCCAGCGCATATGCCATGAGCGTCGTGACATCCGATTTCGAGGAGCCGGGCGAAGAGGACGTCTTTCGCAAGCTGGCCGAAGATCTTGAAGGGCGCGCCGACGCGGAAACCATCCGCGCGAAAATGGCGGAAATGACGGTCACGGCCCGCAAACAAGTGATCGACGAAGAGGAATAGGCCCCAAACGGCAACGCCTGTCGACAGGGGGCCTGGCCCCCTGTTCTACTTTCAGGATCAAGACATTGACGGACGCGCCGTGACCTCTGCCCTGGGGTAAAGCCGCGCCATTGTCAGCCCGCGCGCGATATTCAACAGCATCAGCGCAGCCCATAGCCCGTGATTGCCCCAAAGCGGCGGCAGCGTGACCACCAATACCGCATACAGGCCAACAGACTGAATCATTGCGATCCGCATTTCCCGCGTCAGGGTCGCCCCGATAAAGATGCCATCCAGCATCCAGCCTGCAATACCGACCAACGGCGCGAACGCCAGCCAAACCAGATATTCACGGGCTTCGATGCGCACCTCTGGCGCCGTGGTCAGGATATCGATGATCGCGCCACCCCCGAACCAGAACGCCAGCCCCAGCAGGACGGAACACCCAATTCCCCATTCCGATGTCAGAATCGACGCACGGCGCACCCGGTCCGGCCGCCGCGCGCCAACAGCCTGGCCGACCAGCGATTCGGCCGCGAAGGCGAATCCGTCCAGCATGAAAGCGGTGATCGACAGGAACTGGATCAGCACCTGATTTGCGGCCAACGTCACATCGCCCTGAGCAGCGCCCAGAAACAGGAACGATGTGATGCTGCCCTGCAGCAGCACCGACCGGATCATGATATCCGAGTTCACCCGCCACAGTCGTTCCAGCTTGTCCCGGGCAAACAGCGTGGCAGCATTTCGCGCTGCATGGATAGCTGCAACCAGCGCGTGACGCGCAAGATACAGCCCGAATATCAACCCCGAAGTCTCGGCGATCAGACTTGCCCAGGCGACACCTTCGACGCCCCAGCCAAGGCTGAGCACGAACCAGACATCCAGCAGGACGTTCAGGCCATTCTGCAAGACCTGCAATGTCAGGACAGCGCGGGTACGCTCGATCGCGATCAGCCAACCGGTAATGGCATACAGACCAATCGTCGCGGGTGCCCCCCAGATCCGGATCGCCAGATAATCCCGCGCCATGGCTTCAACCTCGGCCGAGGCCGGCGCAAGGCGAAACGCCCCCCAGAACAGCGGAACCTGCAGCAGGATCAGCACCAGACCCGCGGCACCCGCAACGGTCAGCGCGCGCAGCAGATGCGCCCCGACCTGCGCGCCATCGCCGGCCCCGTGACTTTGCGCCACTAGCCCCGATGTTCCCATGCGCAGGAAACCAAAGATCCAATAGATCGAGGTCAGAATGACCGCACCGATTCCGACCGCGCCAATGGGCTCGGGGCGCCCCAACTGGCCAACAACGCCCGTATCGACCAGCCCCAGCAGGGGCACGGTCAGATTGGACAGCACGATCGGCAGCGCAATGTTCAACACGCGCCGATGCGACAGCCTCGCCTCGGATATGCTCATTTGCGGTTAACCTCGCGGCATCAGGAAATGCGCCGTCGCCTGTGCAATCAGCTTCGAGCGATTGTCCTGCCATGCCTCGACATGCACCGAGGCATAACGCCGCCCCGACCGCACCACCCTCCCCCGCGCATACACATCCCGCGGCAAACCACTGAGCAGGTAGTCGATGGTGAAATCAATCGTCTTCGGCAGGCGCGGCAGGCTGTCAGGCACATCAGCATCGGGTGAGATCCGTCCGGATTCCAGATCCTCCCACATCGTCGACCAGGACAGCTCGACGATTGCCGTCATTTCCAGAAAGGCCGCAGTTACGCCCCCGTGAATGGCGGGCAGCACCGGGTTGCCGATCAGCTTTTGGTCAAAGGGCAGGACGGCGGTCAATTCGTCTCCGCGACGATCGAACTGCACCCCCAGCCAAGTCATGTATGGCACGCCCGACACCAGCGCGCGCAAGGCCGAATCGCGGCGGTTCTTGACCCGGTCCAATGGCTCGTTGCGGTCCATGACGCCCCCTATCGTTCCACGGTAAAGGTGCCGGTCGCAGAGGCAACAGGGCCTTCACCATCCTCGTCCATCGCCACGGCCCGCAGAAATGCCACGCTTCGGGTGATATGATAACATTCCGCCCTTGCGGTGATACCCTGCCCCGGATTGGCCGCACGCATGTAATCAATGCGCAGATCAATTGTCGCTGTCGACCGGGGGCGTTCGGGATGCGCCATGACCGCCGCTCCGCAACAAGTATCCATCAATGCGGACACGACGCCCCCATGAATCACGTTCCGCCGTGGGTCGCCCACCAGATGCGGGGCCCAGGGCATGCTGATCGTGGCCTTTCCGGCCCCGATGTCCTCGACCTGCATCCCAAGCGCGCGGGCATGCGGAATCGCACCGATAAACTGCTGTGCGATCCGGGCCTGTTCGTCCCGCCCTGCGTCATCGGCCCCGACCATCATCCGCTTCTCCGATCTGTTGATTGCCAACGATTAGCGCCTGCCCGCCGGTTTTCTCAACCCCCAAAGGCGCATTACGCGTTGCGGTTGAGAACTTGCCGCGAAGGCGCTAGCGTGCGCTTGTGGCAAAAGTCGGAGGACCATCAGTTGCCAGACGAGCAAACGATCAGCTTCAAGGATATGTGCGCACGGTTCGATGTCACGCCCCGCACGTTGCGCTACTACGAATATATCGAATTGCTCAGCCCCAAGCGCGACGGACGCAGCAGGTTCTATGGCCCCCGTGAAGTTGCGCGCATGACGCTGATATTGCGGGGCCGCCGCTTCGGCTTTTCGCTCGAGGAAATCCGGCAGTGGCTTTCACTGTACGAGGAAAAGGGCAGCAAGCAGCAATATGAAAGCTGGCTTGCACTGGCCGACAGGCAGCTGAAAGTTCTGGATGACCAGATCGCCGAATTGCGGGCCGCGCGCGAAGATCTGGAAGCACTGCGTACGGTCAGCGAAAAAGAGATGAAGGCCATGAAATGAAACGCCGGGATGACGCGCGAATTTGTGACGTGGCGTCTTCCTTACGTTCGCGTCAACTTGTGCCTATATTTTCTTCGAGGTTGGCCATCGGCTGAGGGGAGAAGCGCTTTCGATGCAAGATGAACTGATGACGATTCGCGAAATGTGCGACGCGTTTGACGTGACCCCGCGCACATTGCGTTTCTATGAATCCCGAGAGCTCATTTTCCCCGAACGCAGGGGACAGCGGCGTCTGTACGATCGCCGTGACAGGGCACGTCTGACCCTGATCCTGCGCGGCAAACGATTTGGCTTCAGCCTCGAACAGATCCGCCAGCTTCTGGAATTCTATGAACCCGGCGGCGACAACCTGCACCAGATCGTCGCGACATTGAACATCGGACGCGATCGACTGGGCGATATGGAACGCCAATATGCAGAGCTCGGCGAGGCAATTCAGGATCTGAAAGCTCAGATCGTCGAAGCCGAAGCCCGCATTGCCGCAATGACACGCGACACGCACGAGGACTAGCCCCATGCCGATCTACAATGCGCCACTGCGCGACTTTCAGTTTCTCATGCATGATGTTCTGGACATGCAGAAAATCGACCTGCCCGGCTATTCGGAAATGGATCGCGACTTCACCGGCGCCGTCCTGGAGGCCGCAGGCAAACTGGCATCGGACATGCTTGCGCCGCTGAACAGGGTTGGCGATGAACAGGGATGCAGGCTGGAAAACGGCGTCGTGCATACGCCTGACGGCTTCAAAGACGCGTTCGAGGCCATGAAAGAAGGCGGCTGGACGGCACTGGATGCCGATCCGGAATATGGCGGCCAGGGCATTCCCTATCTGCTGGGAATCGCCACATCAGAGATCTTCACCGCCGCAAACATGGCCTTTGCCATGTATCAGGGCCTGACGCATGGTGCCTATTCAGCGATCCACACCCACGGTACCGACGAGCAAAAAAATACATATCTGCCCAAAATGGTCAGCTGCGACTGGACCGGCACAATGAACCTGACCGAACCGCATTGCGGCACGGATCTGGGCCTTTTGCGCACCA
This sequence comes from Paracoccus onchidii, assembly GCF_028294535.1. Taxonomy (GTDB): domain Bacteria; phylum Pseudomonadota; class Alphaproteobacteria; order Rhodobacterales; family Rhodobacteraceae; genus Paracoccus; species Paracoccus onchidii. The sequence continues at coordinate 148,416 of NZ_JAQBIE010000009.1, forward strand.
AAGCCGAACCACAAGACGACGGCAGCTACCTCATCACGGGTCAAAAGATCTTCATCTCATCCGGCGATCATGACATGGCCGAAAACGTGATCCACCTTGTCCTCGCCAAGGCTCCGGGCGGCGGTGAGGGGACCAAGGGCATCTCGCTCTTCATCGTGCCCAAATTCTTGGTCAAAGAAGACGGGTCGCTGGGGGATCGCAACGGCGTTTCCGTCGGAAGCCTGGAAGAAAAGATGGGCATTCACGGCAATGCAACCTGCGTGATGAATTATGACGGTGCCCGAGGCTGGCTGCTGGGTGACCTGCACAAAGGCATGCGGGCCATGTTCACAATGATGAACGAAGCCCGTCTCGGCGTGGCCATGCAGGGTTATGCATGCGCAGACGCCGCCTATCAGAATGCGGTCGTCTATGCCAAGGACCGCCTGCAGGGCCGGGCGGTTACGGGAACCGAAAACCCATCCGGCGCGGCGGATCCGCTGATCGTGCATCCCGACATTCGGCGCAACCTCATGGACCAGAAATCCTTTATCGAAGGCGGCCGTGCGCTTGTTCTGTGGGGCGCACATCTGATCGACCGCAGCCATGCCGGCGACGCGGATGCAGAAGGGTTGATTTCCTTGCTGACGCCGGTCGCCAAGGGCTTTCTTTCAGACAAGGGCTTTGAATCGGCGGTTCAGGCTCAGCAGGTATTTGGCGGGCATGGCTATGTTGAAGAACACGGCATGAGCCAGTTCGTTCGTGACGCACGTATTGCCATGATATACGAGGGCGCGAACGGCGTGCAGGCCCTTGATCTGGTGGCCCGCAAGCTGCCTCAGGATGGCGGACGCCACATGATGGCATTCATCGATCGCATCAAGGCCTTCTGCCAGAAATACGGCGATAACGCCGCCCTCGCCGACGACTTTGTCGCACCGCTGAAAGCCGCATCCAAGGACCTGCAAACCGCAGCCATGTTCTTCATGGAACGGGGCATGAAGAACCCCAATGACGCGCTCGCAGGTTCAAGCGACTTCCTGCATCTGTTTGGCCATGTCACGCTGGGATATATCTGGGCCCGAACATGTCTCGCAGCGCAGCATGCCCTGGAAAACGGTGGCGATGACCAAGAATTTTATCGCACAAAGATCGCGACGGGAAAATACTACATGCGCCGCCAACTTCCCATGACGACGACACATCTGGCCCGTATCCTTTCAGGCGCCGAGCCTGTCATGGCATTACAGCCCGATGCATTCTGAAGTCACGATAGCAGAATACCGCGCAATGGGTATTTCTACGAAGAAGAAGCAGAATGCGCCCCGACTTCGCCCACGCGTCAACATGGGTTCAACCTTTTCGGTCCGATAGCCGGGGCGACTTCTCCTTCGGCGGTCATCGGCTCCCCAGCCTGTACCGCCCAACAATCGTGACACGGCAAGATTGAGGAAAGGTTAACCGAGCTTCTTCTTCGCCCAAATACCCCTAGGGGTCCGGAAGCGAGCAGCCCCCGATACGAATGGAGGAAACATGACAGCAAAACTATGGTGTTTTGGAGAGTCAGGCAACGCTTACAAGGCCGCATTGACCCTAGCGATGACGCGCCATGACTGGCAGCCCGTCTATGTCGATTTCTTTAACGGTGAAACCCGCGCTTCCGAATTCCAATCGCTGAACGAGATGGGAGAGATACCAGTCTTTGTCGAGGACAACCTGACCTTGACCCAATCTGCGGTGATCCAGATGCATCTCGCCGATCTGCACGGCAAGTTCTGGGGCACCGACCGCAACGAAACGTTGCGCTGGTTGATGTTCGACAATCACAAGGTCTCGGCACAAGCCGGACCAGCCCGGTTTCTGCTGAACTTCCTGCCGCAGAACAAGCGCCCCGCAGGCGCCGCCGAATTCCTTCAGGGCCGCATGTTGGCGGCGCTGAAGGTGCTGGACGCGCATCTGGCGGATCGCGACTGGGTGGCCCCGGGTGGACCGACCATCGCCGATTTCGCGCTGTGCGGTTACCTCTATTACCCCGAACCCTTCGGCTTCGAGCGCGCCGAATGGAAGAACATCGACCGCTGGCTGGACGGCATTGCCGATCTGCCCGGCTGGAAACACCCCTATGATCTGATGCCCGGCAATCCATCCGACCGGGCGACCGAGGAGGACATATGACCGACGCATTCATCTATGACGCCGCCCGCACGCCGCGCGGCAAGGGCCGCCCCGATGGCAGCCTGCACGAGGTCACGTCGCTGGCGCTGTCCGCGCGCCTGCTGAACGCGGTCAAGGAACGCAACAATCTGGAAGGTCACGCGGTCGAGGACGTGATCTGGGGCAATGTCACCCAGGTCAAGGAACAGGGCGGCTGCCTTGCGCGCAGCGCGGTTTTGGCATCCGATCTGGACGAGCGTATCCCGGGCCTTTCGATCAACCGCTTCTGCGCATCGGGGATGGAGGCCGTGAACCTGGCCGCCAACCAGATCAAGGGCGGCGCAGGCAGCGCCTATATCGCCGGCGGGGTCGAGATGATGGGCCGCGTCGCCATGGGCAGCGACGGGGCGGCCATCGCGGTCGATCCCAGCCTTGCGATGAAGTCCTATTTCGTGCCGCAGGGCATCAGCGCCGACATCATCGCGACCGAATACGGCTTTGACCGCGACCAAGCCGACGCCCTGGCGCTGGAAAGCCAGCGCCGCGCCGCACAGGCATGGCAGGAAGGCCGCTTCGACAAGTCCATCGTTCCGGTCATCGACCAGAACGGTCTGACGATCCTTGATCGCGACGAATACATGCGCCCCGGCACCACGATCGACGACCTGGCCAAGCTGAAGCCCGCCTTCAAGGAGATGGGCGAGATGATGCCCGGCTTCGACAAGGTGGCGATGCTGAAATACCCGCATCTGTCCGCCATCGACCACATCCACCATGCGGGCAACAGCAGCGGCATCGTGGACGGCGCCGCCGCCGTGCTGATCGGGAACGAGGAATTCGGCAAGGCCCACGGCCTGAAGCCCCGCGCCCGCATCCGCGCGACCGCCAAGATCGGCACCGATCCCACGATCATGCTGACCGGCCCCGTCCCCGTGACCGAGAAGATCCTGAAGGACAGCGGCATGTCCATCGGCGATATCGACCTGTTCGAGGTGAACGAGGCCTTTGCCTCGGTCGTCCTGCGCTTCATGCAGGCCTTCCAGGTCGATCCGGCCAGGGTGAACGTCAATGGCGGCGCGATTGCCATGGGTCACCCCCTTGGCGCCACGGGCGCGATCATCATCGGCACCCTGCTGGACGAGCTGGAGCGTCAGGACAAGAACGTGGGTCTGGCGACCCTGTGCATCGCGTCCGGCATGGGCGCGGCCACCATCATCGAACGCGTGTGAGGGATCAGACCATGACCGATTTCACGATGGAGAAGGGTGCCGACGGCGCCGCGATCATCACCTGGGACGTTCAGGGCAAATCCATGAACGTGCTGTCGATGGAGGGTGCCAATACCCTTGGCGACCTGATCGACGACGCGTTGGCCGACGATGCGGTCAAGGGCATCGTCATCACCAGCGGCAAGAAGGATTTCGCCGCCGGGATGGATCTGAACGTCATCGCCGGGATGCGAGAGGCCGGCGGCGCGCAGGGCGTCTTCGACGGCGTGATGGGCCTGCACCACCTGCTGCGCAAGATTGAACTGGCGGGCATGGACCGCAAGACCAAGAAGGGCGGCAAGCCCATCGCCGCCGCCCTGCCCGGGACCGCGCTTGGCATCGGCCTCGAACTGCCGCTGGCCACGCATCGCATCTTTGCCGCCGACAATGCCAAGGCCAAGATCGGCCTGCCGGAAATCATGGTCGGCATCTTCCCCGGCGCGGGCGGCACCACCCGCCTTGCCCGCAAGCTGGGCGCGATGGCCGCGGCTCCCTTCCTGCTGGAAGGCAAGCTGTCGGACCCGAAAAAGGCCAAGGCCGCCGGCCTGATCGACGAGGTGTCCGAGGATCCGCTGGCCGACGCGCGCACATGGGTGCTGGCCGCGTCCGACTCCGATATCGTGAAGCCCTGGGACGCCAAGGGCTACAAGATGCCGGGGGGCGAGCCCTTCCATCCTGCGGGCTTCATGACCTTCGTCGGTGCATCCGCGATGGTGCATGGCAAGACGATGGGCGTCTATCCGGCGGCCAAGGCGCTGCTGTCGGCGGTCTATGAAGGCGCGATGGTGCCCTTCGACCAGGCGCTCAAGATCGAGGCCCGCTGGTTCACCAACGTGCTGATGAACCCATCGAGCAGCGCGATGATCCGCAGCCTGTTCATCAACAAGGAAGCCCTGGAAAAAGGCGCGAACCGCCCCGAGGCGCCCGATCAGACCGTCCGCAAGGTCGGCATCCTGGGCGCGGGCATGATGGGCGCGGGCATCGCCTATGTCAGCGCGATAGCCGGCATCGAGGTCGTGCTGATCGACGCGGCGCAGGCCAGCGCCGACAAGGGCAAGGCCTATTCCGAAGGGCTGCTGGACAAGGCCATCAGCCGCAAGAAATCGACCGAGGAGAAGAAGGCCGAAGTTCTGGGCCGCATCACCGCCACGACCGATTACGACGCGCTGAAGGGCTGCGACCTGATCGTCGAGGCCGTTTTTGAGGACCCGTCCGTCAAGGCCGAGGTCACGAAGAAGGCCGAGGCCGTGATCCCCGAGGACGCGATCTTCGCGACCAACACCTCGACCCTGCCGATCAGCGACCTGGCCCGCGCCAGCAGCCGTCCGGAACAGTTCATCGGCATCCACTTCTTCAGCCCGGTGGACAAGATGCTGCTGGTCGAGATCATCAAGGGCCGCGAAACCGGCCCCCGCGCCGTCGCCAAGGCGCTGGATTTCGTCCGCCAGATCCGCAAGACGCCCATCGTGGTCAATGATGAACGGTTCTTCTATGCCAACCGTTGCATCATCCCCTATATCAACGAAGGCATCCGCATGGTCGGCGAGGGTGTGAACCCGACCCTGATCGAAAATGCCGCCAAGATGATGGGGATGCCCCTTGGGCCGCTGCAGCTGGTCGATGAGACCAGCATCGATCTGGGCGTCAAGATCGCCAAGGCCACCCGCGCGGCAATGGGCGACGCCTATCCCGACGGTGCCGTCGACGAGGTGATCTTTGCCATGGCCGATGCGGGCCGCATGGGCCGCAAGGCGAATGCGGGCTTCTACGACTATGACGAGAAGGGCAAGCGCCAGGGCCTGTGGGGGGAACTGGACGCCCGCTATCCGCAATCCGGCGATCAGCCGGAACTGACCGAGGTGCAGCACCGCCTGATGTTCGCCCAGACGCTTGAGGCCGTGCGCGCGCTGGAATCGGGCGTGCTGGAGGATATCCGCGAAGGCGATGTCGGCGCGATTCTGGGCTGGGGCTTCGCGCCCTGGTCGGGCGGTCCCTTCGGCTGGCTGGACATGCTGGGCGCCGCTCGCGCGGTGGAAATCTGCGACGGTCTGACCGAACGCTACGGCGCCCGCTTCAACGCCCCGGCGCTGCTGCGCGAGATGGCCGAGAAGGGCGAACACTTCTATGGCCGCTTTGGCAGCAAGGCGCAGGCGGCCTAGACGAGCTGCCGTCTGACATGTCGTTGCAGGTCTGCATGGGGGGCGAATAATTCGCCCCCCATGCCCGTTGAACGTCGCGCGAATCGGCATATGCTGCGGTGCAGATAGATGCCGAAGTCGCAATCGACAAAAGGATAGCCTGAATGACCGAAGACACCCGCCGCCGCGCCGAGGCCGCACAAAAGGACATTGAGGACGTGACTTCGGTGGTTCTGCCCGAACCCGGACAGGACCCCGTCCCCCTAGAGGCCGCCGACGCGGCCACCAGCGACGAGATCCGTCGCCGCATGGATGAACTGGATATGTCCGATACCGGTTCTATCGTCCGGTTCGGAACGCGGGCGCAGGCGGAATTGCAGGAAATCAGCCAAGGCATGCTGGCGGATGTCAAAAACAAGGATATCGGCCCCGCTGGTGAAAGCCTGCGCGAGATCGTGACGACAATCCGTGGCTTTTCCACCTCAGAACTGGATATACGGCGCAAGCGCAGCTGGTGGGAAAGGCTGATCGGAAAATCCGCCCCCTTCGCGAAATTTGTCGCCAATTATGAAGAGGTTCAGACCCAGCTTGATCGCGTGACCTCGGATCTCGAGGGGCACGAGCAACGCTTGCTCAAGGACATCAAGGCGCTGGACCTTCTTTATGACCGCACCCTTGGCTTTTATGACGAACTGGCGCTGTATATTTCCGCAGGCGAAGCCAAGCTGAAGCAACTGGACAGCCAGGACATTCCTGCCCTTGTGGCCCGGGTCGACGCCCAACCGCAATCCGAACAGGTGATGGAGGCGCAGGAACTGCGCGACCTGCGTTCGGCGCGCGACGATCTGGAACGTCGCGTCCATGACCTGAAGCTGACCCGGCAGGTCACGATGCAATCCCTGCCCTCGATCCGACTGGTGCAGGAAAACGACAAGTCTCTGGTCACCAAGATCAATTCAACGCTGGTCAACACCGTGCCACTTTGGGAAACCCAGCTTGCGCAAGCGGTCACGATCCAGCGCAGCGCCGAGGCAGCCACAGCTGTGCGCGAGGCAAGCGATCTCACCAATGACCTGTTGACTCGCAACGCCGAAAATCTGCGTCAGGCCAACGCCCAGATCCGCACCGAGACCGAACGCGGCGTGTTTGACATCGAATCGATCCGCACCGCCAATGCCGAACTGATCGCCACGATCGAGGACAGCCTGCGTATTGCCGATGAAGGTCGCGCGCGCCGCGCCGCAGCAGAAGAGGACCTGACCCGTATGGAGGGCGAGCTGCGCAACGCATTGGGCGCGGCCTCGGCCGGTGCTACCGCGACGAGCAAGGCCGCGCAATCATGAGCTTGCGGGCCGCAGTTCGTCCAGCGGGCCTGTGCCTGTTGCTGCTGTCGGCCTGCGCCTCGCAGCCGGCCATTGCGCCGGTGCCCCCTTTGCCTCGCCCCAGCCTGCCAGATGCGGAAACCGATGCCCCCAGTCAGGCCGAGATCCGCAAGGCACGCGCAGAACGCAACCGCGCCGCGAATGACGCCGCGCGGGCCGCCGAAAGCGGCCCCGACGAAGAGTTGCGCAGCTATTATCAGGGGCTGGAGGCGCGTTTGCTGTCCCATGGGCGTCTGCGCCGGGACCGCGTGCCCCTGGATGCGCCCATTGATGCCGACAGCCTGACCCGGGATTTCATCGCAATCGCCTTGCATGACGAATACAGCCGCAGCGGTGAGCGCCTGATCGCGGATTCGCCGTCGGCGCCACTGCGCCGCTGGCAAAGTCCGGTGCGCCTGCAATTGCATTTCGGCGATTCAGCGGATCAGGCCTCGCAGCGCGCGCATCGCGGCGAGACCGCCGCATTTGCCACGCGCCTGCAACAAGCATCGGGGCATCCCGTCAGCCTGACGGAGCGTGGTGGCAATTTCCATATTCTTGTCCTCAGCGAAGCCGAGCGGCGCAACATCGCCGAGGAACTGGCTGGCATAGCACCGGATCTGCCCGCCCAGGATGTCACGACGCTTGGCCAGCTGGACCGGGACAATCTCTGTACCGTCTTTGCCTATTCGCGGGGCAGCTCTCCCGTTTATGTGCGGGCCATTGCAGTCCTGCGCACCGAATTGCCGTCCTTGTTGCGCAGTTCCTGCATCCACGAAGAGTTGGCGCAGGGCATGGGTCTGGCCAATGACAGCCCCAACGCACGCCCGTCGATCTTCAATGACGACGAGGAATTCGCGCTGCTGACCCGGCATGATGAACTGCTGTTGCAGATACTCTATGATCCCCGACTGAAACCGGGGATGCGGGCAGATGAAGCCACCCCGATCGTGCGCAGGATCGCCGCTGAGCTGGTGAACTGATTTCATCGGAACCCGCATGCGGACATCGCGGTTTGTCATGGGCACAAGGCTATGCCATGGTCCGGCAGCAACACCGGGCCGCGCATGCCGCCCCGCAATGGCACAAGAGGTCGATATGAACATTCGCTATCTGCACACCATGGTTCGCGTGAAGAATCTGGACGAGACTATCCGCTTCTTCCAATTGCTCGGGCTGGAAGAAACCCGACGTATGGAAAACGACAAGGGACGGTTCACGCTGGTTTTCATGGCCGCACCGGGACAAGAGGAATGTCCCGTCGAGTTGACCTATAACTGGGATGGCGACGAGGGCCTGCCGTCGGATAGCCGGCATTTCGGTCACCTGGCCTATCGCGTCGGGAATATCTACGAACTGTGCCAGAAACTTCAGGACGCGGGCGTAACGATCAACCGCCCGCCACGTGATGGTCACATGGCCTTTGTACGCAGCCCGGACAATATTTCGATCGAACTCTTGCAAGAAGGCGACCACCTGCCCCCGCAAGAACCCTGGGCCAGCATGGAAAACACCGGCCATTGGTAATCAGTCCGGGATCGGCATCCCATCGCCCGTGCCCACAGTGCCCGGCGATGGACCGAACAGATCAGTAAATATATCTGATCTGTTCGGTCCAGAAACGCTCGATTCGTTTGCTTTGCATATTGACCTGATCCAGGGGCGGATCATCCAGAATCCCTGACATGGCCAGCCCTTCCGCATGTCGCAGGAATAGATCCTGCACCATCTGGCGAACCTCTTGCCCGGAGTCCGTCAGACGCACGCGCACCGAACGCCGGTCAAGATCGCAGCGTTCGTGGTGGATATATCCCATCGCAACCAGTTTCTTCAGATTATAGCTGACATTCGAACCCTGATACATTCCACGAGAGCGCAATTCACCGGCCGTCACTTCGGATTCGCCCAGATTGTAGATGATCAGCGCCTGAACGGGCGTCAGTTCGTGCCGTTGCAGGCGTTCGAATTCATCCTTGACCAGATCCAGCATCAATCGATGCATACGCTCAAGCAGTTGCAGGGTCTCGAAATAGGCTTCTGTCTTGTCACTTACTTCGTCCAGGGCCGAAGCTTGGTGATGACCTTGTTGATATTGTTGCATGTGACTCAGCATGGCGGCTTGGGTTCCTGTAAGAACTTGGATACCGCCATGATTGTCACAAAAGAACGAATCTTCGGTTAATGCTATCTATGGTGTGCGATCTTTACCGGACCGGCAGATCTAGGCCTGACGCCGCTGCGCCGCGTGCGCTGCGATCTGGTCCAGAATTTCGGCAAGCTCTTGCGGTCCGCGATCTGGATCGGTTGATCCGGTGACACGGCGCGTCACCCAAAGATACAGGTCCTGATCGTTTTCCGACAGCATGCGTTCATAGCTTGCCAGTCGGCTTTCGGGCAGCCGGGCCAGACATTCATCGGCAAATCGCCCCAGAATCAGGTCCATTTCCTTCATCCCGCGGCGCCAGCTGCGCATTGTCAGGCGGCGCAGCCGGATGTCCGGTGTTTCGACGGCGTCAGTCTTCTCCAAGCATTCGCTCCAATCTATCGATACGCTGTGCGCCCTCTTCCAGCGTTCGCCGAAGATCGCGCAACTCGGCCCTTAGCATCTGGCGCAGGCCATCGCCATCCTGCGGCCCCTCGCCATCGCCCGTCATCAGCCAGACAAGCGACACCCCCAGCATCCCCGAAAGCCGGCCAAGGAACGCGGCGCGAGGTTCGGCCTGGTCGGCCTCCCATCCTTCGAGGGTCTCGACCCGCACGCCAAGACGGTCGGCAAGATCGCCCAATTCGAGGGCGGCACCTTCACGCGCCGCGGTCAGCCGGTCGCCCAAGGTCGCCTGTCCCTCGCCATAGTCTTCCTGATCCATCGCACCCTCGCTTGTCGTCTGGTCACCTTCAGCGTAAGCCAAGCGGGTGCACAGTTCAAACCAACGAGGCCATCATGAGCTTTCTTGCCGACCGCCTGCAGCGGATCAAGCCCTCGCCCACGATTGCCATGACGACCCGTGCGGGCCAGTTGCGTCAGGAAGGCCGCGACATCATCGGCCTGTCCGCCGGCGAGCCCGATTTCGACACGCCCGAGCATATTCGAGACGCCGCCAAGCAGGCCATCGATGCCGGCCACACCAGATACACCCCGGTCGATGGCACCCCATCCCTGAAACAGGCCATCAGCCGGAAGTTCGAGCGTGAAAACGGTCTCGATTACGCGCCTTCGCAGATCACCGTCGGCACCGGGGGCAAGCAGATCCTGTTCAACGCCCTGATGGCAACGCTGGACGACGGGGACGAGGTTGTCATACCCGCGCCTTACTGGGTCAGCTATCCTGATATGGTTCTGCTGGCAGGCGGGCGTCCGGTGATTGTCGAATGCGGCATAGAAGCCGGATTCCGCCTGACCCCCGAGGCCCTGGAAGCCGCGATCACCCCGCGTACGAAATGGATCATACTGAACTCGCCCTCGAACCCGTCAGGTGCAGGATACAGTCATGACCAGATGCGGGCATTGACAGATGTTCTGTTGCGCCACCCTCAGGTCTGGATTCTGGCGGATGACATATATGAACATCTGGTGTTCGATGGTTTCCGCTTTGTCACGCCCGCGCAGGTCGAAGCGCGCCTGATAGATCGTGTCCTGACCATGAACGGCGTCAGTAAGGCCTATGCGATGACCGGATGGCGCATCGGCTATGGCGCGGGGCCGGAAATGCTGATCCGCGCAATGGGCAAGCTGCAATCGCAATCAACCTCGAACCCCAGTTCCATCGGCCAATACGCTGCAGAAGCCGCGCTGAACGGCCCGCAGGATTACATCCGTGACAGCCGCGCCGCATTCCAGCGTCGGCGCGACCTGGTGGTTGCCGGGCTGAATGACTGCCCCGGCATCGAATGCCCGACGCCCCAAGGGGCATTCTATGTCTATCCGTCCATTCGCGACATGATCGGCAAGACATCAGCCAGCGGGACATTGATCGACAGCGACGAAGCCTTTGCCAACGCGCTTTTGGATGAAACCGGCGTCGCGGTGGTTTTCGGCGCCGCCTTCGGCCTCAGTCCGCATTTCCGGGTGTCATACGCAACCAGCGATGCGCAACTGACCCAGGCCGTCGCGCGAATCAAGACATTCTGTCAGGGCTGCAATTGAAAAAGGGGGCGCAACGCCCCCTGATTTCACCCGGATGACCGGGGGCGCTACAACGCAGTCCAGCCACCATCGACGCTGATCGTGGTGCCGGTAATCTGGGCGGCCGCGGGGCTGCACAGGAATGCCGCCGTATCCCCGATTTCTTCGACCGTCGCAAATTCCTTGGACGGCTGACGTTCAAGCATGACCTTCTTGATCACCTCGTCGCGGGTCATGTCATATTCCTTCATCGTGTCGGGAATCTGCGCCTCGACCAGCGGGGTCAGGACATATCCGGGGCAGATGGCGTTACAGGTGATCTTTTCCTGCGCGGTCTCAAGTGCGGTCACCTTGGTCAGCCCGACAACGCCATGCTTGGCGGTCACATAGGCCGATTTGAACGGGCTGGCCGTCAAACCATGCGCCGAGGCGACATTCACGATGCGCCCCCACCCGGCCTTGCGCATCAATGGCAAGGCCGCCGCCGTCGTGTGAAACGCCGATGACATGTTGATGGCAATGATAGCGTCCCATTTTTCGGTCGGAAAATCGGGGATCGGAGCAACAAACTGAATGCCCGCATTGTTCACCAGAATATCGCAGGCACCGGCGGTTTCGATCAACGCGCGGCATTCATCGCCCTTGGACATGTCGGCCTTGATATAGCGCGCCTTGACGCCATGTTGATCGGCCATGCTTTGGGCAAGAGCATGATCTTCGTCGCGGTCGGTAAAGCTGTTCAACACGATATCGGCGCCGGCACGGGCCAGTTGATGCGCAACACCCAGACCGATGCCGGAATTCGAACCGGTCACAACCGCCGTTTTTCCCGCCAGAAACTTTTCGAACATTGGAACCCCCAATTCACGTTCTCAATCGCGCACAGAGTAACCGAGCAAGAAACAATATCCAGCCGCAATCAGGTCAATTTTCTGCGTTGCGGCAAATCCTTTCCGGCATCGCAGGAAATACGTGCCAATAGCGAAAGCTTGATCGGATTGGATAAAAAAAAGCGCCCGCACAAGGCGGGCGCAAGTTATGAGGCAGGTTTCATACAGGCAAGAAACCTATCGAGCAGTAAGTTATTTATACGCGACTCCCCGTCCGAGTCCAACAATGAAGTTCCTGCTGCCATTGACGCCTGACAGGCGAGCCTGTTGAAATCGTGGTCAAACAAGAAAAGACGAGGCGAGCGGCGATGCGAATCTTCAAAATCCTTAACAAATACGCGACCAGATGCGCGTTTGCCGTCGCGCTGCCCCTGTTTGGCAGTGTTGCAGCAATGCCTCTGGCAAGCCTTGCAGAACCCGCGCATGGCATTGCAATGTATGGAGAACCTGCCCTTCCCGCAGGGTTTTCCAACCTGCCCTATGCCAACCCCGAAGCCCCGAAAGGCGGAACGATTCGCCTGGCCGAGCCAGGGGGATTCGATTCGCTGAAACCTTGGGTTCTCAAAGGAAATTCGGCTTGGGGTGTCGGCGTGCATGTCGTCGAATCGCTGATGATGCGGTCCATCGACGAACCGTTCACCCTGTATGGCCTGCTGGCGGAATCGGTCGAAACCGCCCCGGACCGCAGCTGGGTGGAATTCACGCTGCGCCCGGAAGCTCGGTTTTCCGACGGCTCGCCGGTCACGATCGAAGACGTCATGTGGTCCTACAAGACATTGGGCACCGTTGGGCATCCCCGTTATCTGGGCGCCTGGTCCAAGGTTTCTCGAATGGAACAGACCGGCGAACGCAGTGTCCGTTTCACCTTCAAGGAACAGGATCGCGAACTGGCGATGCTGATGGGCATGCGCCCGATCCTCAAGAAAGCCCAATGGGAAGGGCAGGACTTTGCGCAATCGGGCCTGACACCCCCCATCGGATCCGGCCCCTATCTGGTCGATCAGGTCGATCCAGGGCGAACGATCACCTTCAAGCGCGATCCTGATTACTGGGGCAAGGATCTGCCGATCAATCGCGGGCTGAACAATTTCGACGAGATCCGCTATGATTACTTTGGCGACGCGAATGCCATGTTCGAGGCGTTCAAGGCCGGCGAGGTAAATTTCTGGCGCGAACTCTCGGCACAGAAATGGGACAGTGAATATGACTTTCCCTTGCTGACCCAGGGAGAGGTCGTGAAATCCGAAATCCCCAACCAGCGCCCTTCCGGAATCATGGGACTGGTCATGAACACACGCAACCCGATCTTTCGCGATTGGCGGGTGCGTCAGGCGATGATCGAGGCATTCAATTTCCAGTTCATAAACAAAACCCTGAACGGAGGGCTGGACCCGCGCATCACCTCGTATTTCTCGAATTCGACCTTGGCGATGCATTCCGGCCCTGCCGAGGGCGACGTTCGCGAATTGCTTGAACCACATGCCAGAAAGCTGCTGCCCGGCGCAATGGAAGGTTATTCCCTGCCCGACGGAAATGATCGCCCCTTTGATCGCCAGGGTTTGCGCCGTGCGCTGAAGCTTCTGGAACAGGCCGGATGGACAGTACAAGACGGTGCCCTGAAGAACAGCGACGGGCAGGGCTTTGATTTCGAGATCCTGTTGAACCAGTCCGGATCTGCCATGCGCAGCGCATCCGAAACCCAGCAGATCGTGGATATCTATCTAGAATCCCTCAAGAATTTGGGCATCACCCCACGGGTTACAGTGCTTGATTCCGCCCAATTCGTGCAACGCACCAACAATTACGATTTCGGCATGACCTGGTATGAACGCGCCTTGTCGCTGTCTCCGGGGAACGAACAATTGCTGTATTGGGGCGGGGATGGCGTGACCCTGCCCGGCAGCCGCAACTGGATGGGCATGAAGGACCCCGTGGCCGAAGACATGATCGCCAAGATGCTGGAAGCCCGCTCTCCTCAGGATTTCAACGCCGCGGTGCGTGCCCTGGATCGGGTGCTCATGGCCGGACGCTATGTCATTCCGGTCAGTTTCTCGCCGGTTTCGCGGCTGGCCCATTCGACGTGGCTGAAATATCCTGATAACACACCGCTTTATGGTGACTGGCCCGGGTTCATGCCCGAGGTCTGGTGGCAGGAGGCAAAAAAATGAGAGCAGTCGCAACGATCATGCTGGCCTGTGCGTTTCTCGCGGGATGCAATACAGTGGCAGGGGTGGGTGAGGATATCACCGGCTCGGCACGATGGGCCCAGCAGGGGCTTCCCGGAGGTTACTAGATGAAATGGCATCACGTTCAGGAAAACTGGTCGGCCTTTTACGAGGCCATCCAGGAAAAATGGCCCGAAGCCGATGAATCGGATCTGGATGAAATCGACGGCGATCAACGGGCATTCATCGCCTATCTGGCCGAGGTGACCGGGCAGGAATCGTCCGAAATCCGCGACGAACTGCGTGATTGGCTGACCGGCGAGATACCATCGGATGTCGTCATGGATCCGACGCATGACAATCACTCTATCGCGCTAAGTTCGAAATACGTGAACGAAGGCGAGGATGAGTATGACGACGATGCGCGTTTCGGTGACGATAGCCCCGAGAACGATGACGACTAGAACACCGGACAACCCGCCTGTCCGGCGGCTTGAGTATCGCGGCATGATCTGACACATCCGCCCCGTCGCCCCCGATGGCGGCGGTGGCCGGGACAACAGATGAACAGCACGATAAAACTTGCGGTCGGCAGCATCCTGATCGGCCTGATCGTTCTGGCGCTCAAGCTTGTTGCCTGGCGGCTGACCGATTCCGTGGCATTGTTGTCGGATGCCTTGGAAAGCACGGTGAATGTCGCCACTGCAATCGCCGTGCTGATTGCCATTCGCGTGGCGGCGCGCCCCGCAGATGCGGGCCATCCCTATGGCCATCACAAGGCAGAATTTTTCAGCGCAGTCCTGGAAGGCGTGATGATCATCCTCGCCGCGCTTTTGATCATGCGCGAAGCGTTTCGGGGGTTCATGTCGCCGCCGGCGCTGGATGCGCCACTAACGGGCCTTGCCATCAATGCATTGGCGGGGGCGATCAACGGCGTCTGGTGCTGGGTGCTGATTTCACGCGGGCGGGCGCTGTCCTCACCCGCTCTGCTGGCCGACGGGCGCCATCTGCTGACCGATGTGGTGTCATCGGCCGGGGTTCTTGTCGGGGTCGGCCTTGCCGGGCTGACCGGCTGGGCGATACTGGATCCGCTGCTGGCCGCGATCATCGGACTGCATATCCTGTGGTCGGGCTGGAAGGTCATCGCCAGTTCGCTAAGCGGGCTGATGGACGAGGCCGTTCCAGACGACATCCTGTCGCAAATTCGCCAGATCATCTCCGATCGGGCCTCTGGCGCGATCGAGGCCCATGACCTGCGCACCCGCCATGCCGGAAAAGTCACTTTCATCGACTTTCATCTGGTCGTGGATGGTGGCATCTCGGTCGATGCCGCGCATGAGATCTGCGACCGGATCGAGACGTCACTGCTTGAACTTTTGCCCGAAGCCGAGATCACGATCCATGTCGAGCCGGATCACAAGGCCAAGCATACCGGCGTGATGGTGATATAGGGCGCGCCTGACGCGCGCCCCGCCGCGTGATCAGAACAGACCGCGCGCGCCATCTTTCCACAGTGATTTCAGGACCACGACCTTGGCACCTGATTGCACGCGTTCATACAGGTCGATCGCGTCCTGATCCAACAGGCGGATACATCCCGACGACACCGCCTGACCCAGATACTGCGGCTCGCAAGCGCCGTGAATGCGATACAATGTGTCCTGACCATTCTGGAACAGATACAAGGCGCGCGCGCCAAGCGGGTTGCCCGGTCCAGGATCCATCCCGCCATTGGCAATGGAATAGGGTTCCAGATCGGGACGCCGCGCCACCATTTCATCCGGAGGCGTCCAGCGCGGCCATTCCCGTTTGTATTGCATGACCGCATCGCCATCCCAACCAAACCCCGCCGCGCCGACGCCGACGCCGTAACGCAAGGCACGCCCCTCTTCCTGGATCAGGTGCAACAATGCCCGGTCGGGATCGACCACCACCGTGCCCGGCGCCTGATTGGGAAACGGATTCGTAACCTCTTGGCGCAACAACTCTGGCGGCACCACGCCCTCGGGAACGGCCGGCACGGGATAAGGTTCGTCATTGATAGCCCCATAGCGGGCAGGCAACAGCGGAATCGCACGCCCGGGCAAGGGCTGCGGCTTGGGTTCGGATTTGGCGCATGCGGCCAGCGCGGCGGCAGAGGCCGCGGTCAGAAAAATGCGTCTGTTCATCTGTGATATTCCTGAATGGTCTGACAAGGGATTGGCCGCGTGAATGACGCGGCAGCGATTGTCAGACCTGCTTGGGCGGGTCAAGCATCGCAAGCGGGGTAATGCCCTTGCGAGGCGGTGTTTTCGCAGGCCAGATTCGCACCCCGGATGGCCCCGCCAATGACAATGGAACCGATGGCAACAGAACACTGTCAAACGGGCAGCTCGATCCCGCCACAGCCGTGCCGTGACAACGCCGCACGCCGAACAGTTTGGGCGTCACGACCTGCTCTGACACTTCATGCTGCGTCACCGAGGGCGACGGCGCCGCAAACCGGCCATGCCCGCCCGCATAGGCACCCCAGGGCAGGGCAAGGACCAGAACGGCCCATAACAGAAGGGTGCGCAAAAACATCATACCCCAGCTTGTCTCAAAAAATGGCGCCGGGGTCGATCATCGCCCCCATCACACCCTTTCACGAGGCCGTCAGCGCGCCCGGTCAGGCCGCAAGCCGAACCCAGACAGGCACATGGTCGCTTGGCTTGTCGCCGGCCCGCGCGTCCCGATCAACCCCGGTTTCCACCATCAGGTCCGCTGCCTGTGGCGACAACAGCAGATGGTCGATGCGAATGCCGTCATCCCGGTTCCACGCCCCCGCCTGATAATCCCAGAAGGTGAACGGCCCACGCTGCGCCCACGGTTCCCGGATACGTATGGCATCCGTCCAGCCCTGCCACTGAATTGCGCGCAGCGCAGCGCGGCTTTGAGGCAGGAACAGGGCATCATCGACCCATTTTTCCGGTTTTGCCGCATCACGCGCCTCGGGGATGACGTTATAATCCCCCAGCATGACCACCGGCATTTCAAGGTCCAGCAATTCGGCGGCACGTTTGCGCAGACGCTCCATCCACGCCAGTTTGTAATCATATTTCGGGCCGGGCACGGGGTTTCCATTGGGCAGATACAGTCCTGCAAGCCGGACGGCCTGATCCCCCATGACCGTCGCCTCGATATAGCGGGCCTGTTCGTCGCTGTCATCGCCGGGCAGGCCGCGCGACACATCCTCGAGCGGCAGGCGCGACAAGATGGCGACGCCGTTGAAACCCTTTTGCCCATGGGTTTCGACATTCCAGCCAAGATCGGAAAAATGATCCCTAGGGAAACCTTCATCCACGGATTTGATTTCCTGCAGCACCACGACATCGACATCGGCACCGGCCAACCAGCTTGTCAGCGCCTCGATCCGGGCCTTGATTCCATTGATGTTGAAGCTGGCAATCTTCATGTCGTCCCCTTGCTCACGCCCTTCGCGACCTCGCGCCGGCTCCACGACCGGTTCAACCAGTTCCGCGCCGGCTTTTCAATCAGATGATAGCTGAGGGAGGAAGCTGCCAGAATGATCACGAACACGATCACCGCATGCCATGACAGCGGAATCAGGTCATAAAAACCGAAAACCCGCGGTCCCGCTTGTGAATAGATCAGCAATATCAGCGTATGGACCATATAGGTCGAATAGGAAATCTCGCCCAGATAAACCAGAACACCCATTCCGGGCATACGCCCAAGCGGCCCCGACAGGCGGGCAGCAGCCAGAATGAGTCCCGCGAACAATGGCAGCAAGGCATATCCGGCATCCGCATCCTGCATCACGACCGACAAGCCAGCAACCGAAAGCACGCCGATCGCGACCGCCCCCCTGATCCCGACCCGATCCGCCGCAAGCCGCGCCAGAACGCCCAAGGCAAAACTGGGCAGGATGCGCAGCGCCCCGAAATCCCATGTCGGATGCATGAAGCCCGTATACCCTTCGGCGCGCGCAACCACATGCCCGAGAATGGCAGTCAAGATCAGCGCCACAAGCCAGAACCCCCAACGCAACCGGCCGCCAGCCACCGAAATCAGCAATCCGAACAACAGATAGGCCGTCATCTCGGCCGATACCGACCAAGACACCCCGTTCAACAACAAGCCATCGGTTATATGCCAGGACTGGACCAGAAATACCGACGCGATCACATCGCGAAAGGTCAGCTCGCGTTCCAAGGTTATTCCCGCCTGCGCAAGTCCGATAAGAAAGACCAGCCAGACGACCAGCAGCACGAAATGCAGCGGATAGACCCGCGCGAACCGGCGCCACATGAATGTCGGAAAGTCGAAATTGCTCGCAGCCCTGCCCCGCCCGTACACGTGATAGATCACGAATCCCGACAGCACGAAGAACAGGTCAACGCCACGCGCACCCGATCCCGCGACGCGCCAGATGCCCGAATCCGGCAAGCCAATCCAGCTCCAGAAATGGAAGGCGAAAACCCAGAAAGCCGCGAAAAAGCGGATGGCTGTCAAAACCGGTAAATCGCCAGATAGCGGGGGCGGAAATGGGCCAGAGCCAAGCCCGGCATAGGGCGTCACAACGCGTCTCATCAAACAAAACCAGAAAATCACTAACTATCGTGACGAGGATAGCGCAATTTTTCCGGCTTCGCGATAGCGCTTGCTTTCGGCGCGTGGATTTTCGGCCGTCAGATCGAAAACGACGTCCCGCAACCGCAGCTTGACGAGGCATTCGGATTGTCGATCACAAAGCGTGCGCCAATCAATTCATCGGTGAAATCGATGACTGCGCCAGCCAGATAGGGCAACGAAACCGGATCAACGACGACCTTCTGGCCATCCTGCTCCAGAATCAGATCATCCTCGGCGGCATCGTCCAGACGGATCTCGTACTGGAACCCGGAACAACCTCCGCCCGCCACGGCAACCCGCAAGGGGCGGATGTTGGCGTCGTCATTGATTTCGGCAAGGCGCTGAAAGGCGCGCTCGGTCACTTTCGGTGGCAGGTTCATGGGGCGTTCCCGTTTTCGTCCGTTACCGCAGAATATAGGGTTCGCAAGCATCACTCGCAAGGAAGGCCCTGCATCGTGTCCATCGCGCCCTATGCCTGCCACCCCGAAGACAGCCGCGGCCGTCTTTGGTCCGAACGCATGTCCACGTTCAGATCACCCTGGCAACGCGACCGGGACCGGATCATCCATTCCTCGGCCTTCCGCCGCCTGAAGCACAAGACACAGGTTTTTGTCGAACATGATGGCGATGCCTATCGCGGTGACTATTTCAGAACCCGCCTGACCCACACGATCGAGGTCGCGCAGGTCGCGCGCACGATCGCGGGGGCCCTGGGGCTGAACACCGATCTGGCGGAAACGGTCGCCCTGGCCCATGATCTGGGGCATCCGCCCTTCGGCCATACCGGCGAAGACGCGCTGGCCGAACTGATGGCCCCCTATGGCGGCTTTGATCACAATGCACAGGCCTTGCGGATCGTGACGCGGCTGGAACGCCATTATGCCGATTTCGACGGCCTGAACCTGACATGGGAAGCACTGGAAGGTATCGCCAAGCATAATGGACCGGTCACCGGCGACCTGCCCTATGCCCTGGCCGAGGTGAATGCCGATTGGGATCTGGAACTGCATACCAATGCCAGCGCCGAGGCGCAGGTGGCGGCAGTCGCGGATGACGTGGCCTATAACCACCATGACCTGCATGACGGGCTGCGGGCCGATCTGTTCACCGAGGACGAGCTTTCCGAATTGCCGGTCATCGGCGCCGCATTCGCCGAGGTCGACAAGCTGCATCCCGGCCTGAACAGGATGCGCCGCCGGCACGAGGCGTTGCGCCGCGTGTTCGGGGTGATGGTCGAAGATGTCATCCATGTCGCACAAAACCGTCTGGCCGCGCTGCAACCGACATCGGTTCAGGAAATCAGGGATATGGAGGGCCCGATCATTCGCTTTTCCAAGCCGCTCTATCAAAACATCAAGGCCATCAAGTCGTTCCTGTTCACCCGCATGTATCGCGCGCCGTCAGTGGTGGATGAGCGGGTGCGCGTGACGAATATCGTGAACCGGATGTTCCCCTTGTTCCTGAATGACCCCGCGCAATTGCCGGAAGGATGGCGCGCGGCCGCCGAACTCGCCACGGATGACATCCAGCGCGCGCGGGTCGTGCTGGATTACGTCGCGGGCATGACCGATCGCTACGCCATCTCGGAAGACCAGCGCCTGTTTCCGCGCTAGGATCGCAGGCGCGGCAGGCGAACCTTTGGCCATCCGCTGCGTTGGTCCCCTGAACGACTACAGGAGGATCACATGATTACGCGCACAGGCATGGCAAAATGGAAAGGCGGATTGAAGGACGGCAATGGCACCGTCGCGACGGCATCGGGCGCTTTGCGCGACCTGCCCTATGGGTTCAACACCCGTTTCGAAGACAAGGCCGGCACAAACCCGGAGGAACTGGTCGGAGCGGCCCATGCGTCCTGTTTCTCGATGGCGCTGGCCATGATGCTAGAACAGGACGGCATTCAAAATGTCACCATCGACACACGTTCAGCGATTACATTGGATCAGGACGGCGAAGGTTTTGCCGTCAAAACAGCGCATCTGACGACGCATATCAAGGCCGATGCCGATGAGGACAAGATCCGTGCAATCGCGAAACAGGCCAAGGCTGGTTGCCCGATTTCGAAGCTGTTGAACGCAGAAGTCACGCTTGATGTCAGTGTCGCCTAGGTCCGGCAGGCCAGGCTTGCAGATGCAGGCCTGGCCATGACCAGATCCGCTTAGATCATCATTTCCTTGGTCGCCGACAGCTTCAGACTGGGATGATCACGCTCGATACGGTCGATATCCCACTGCAATCGCGTCAAATAGACCAGATCACCATCATGATCCTGCGCCATGTGCCCCTTGTTGGTGGCCGCGAAGGATTCGACATCGTCCTTGGGGCCGGTCACCCACCGGGCGCTGGTGAACTGCGATCCCTCGAATCGAACGGGGATGCCGTATTCCAGCTGGATCCGGCTGGCCAGAACCTCGAACTGCAATGCGCCGACCACACCGACGATAAAGCCAGAGCCGATAACAGGTTTGAAAACCTTTGCCGCGCCTTCTTCGGCGAATTGCATCAATGCCTTTTCCAGATGCTTGGCCTTCATCGGATCGGTTGCACGGACCGATTGCAGCAACTCCGGCGCAAAGGACGGAATGCCGGTGAAACGCAGCGCCTCGCCTTCGGTCAGGGCATCGCCGATTCGCAGCTGGCCATGATTGGGAATACCGATGATGTCCCCGGCCCAAGCCTCTTCGGCCAGTTCACGATCGGCCGCGAGGAACAGGACAGGATTGCTGACCGCCATCGGTTTCTTTGAACGCACATGGGTCAGTTTCATCCCGCGCGAGAAATGCCCGCTGGCCAGCCGCATGAATGCAACCCGGTCGCGGTGCTTGGGGTCCATATTGGCCTGCACCTTGAAGACAAAGCCTGTCACGGGCTTTTCCTCGGGCGCAATCTCGCGGCTGGCAGAGTTCTGGGGCTGCGGCGCGGGACCATAGTTGCGAATGCCATTCATCAATTCGCGCACGCCAAAGCTGTTGATGGCGCTGCCGAACCAGATCGGTGTCAGATGCCCTTCAAGGAAGGACTGCCGGTCAAAGGATGGCAGCAGCTCTCGTGCCATTTCAACCTCTTCGCGCAGCGTCTCCAACAGGTGTTCAGGGACATTCTCCGCCAGCCGGGGATCGTCCAACCCTTCGATCGCGATGGATTGGGCCACCTTGTTGCGATCGGCCCGATCCATCAGATCCAGCCGGTCGTTCAGCATGTCATAGCAGCCCACGAAATCCCGTCCGACGCCGATCGGCCAGCTGACAGGCGCCACGTCAATGGCCAGATTTTCCTGAATCTCGTCGATGATCTCGAATGTATCGCGGCTTTCGCGGTCCATCTTGTTACAGAAGGTCAGGATCGGCAGATCACGCAAGCGACACACTTCGAACAGCTTGCGGGTCTGGGATTCGACACCCTTTGCCCCATCGATGACCATGATCGCCGCGTCCACTGCGGTCAGGGTGCGATAGGTATCTTCAGAAAAATCGCTGTGACCGGGTGTGTCGACCAGATTGAAGCGGTGCCCGTCATAGTCGAACGACATGGCCGAGGCCGACACCGAAATCCCGCGATCCTGTTCCATCTTCATGAAGTCCGACCGCGTGCGCCGCGCCTCGCCCTTGGCACGGACCTGACCGGCCATCTGGATGGCACCACCGTAAAGCAGAAACTTTTCGGTCAGGGTCGTCTTGCCGGCATCGGGATGCGAGATGATCGCAAAGGTGCGGCGGCGGGCGATTTCGGGCGGAAGTTCGGGGCGGTTGCTCATGCTGGCGATGTAGCGTGACAGCAACGATTGCGCAATTGCCCAGGAAGGTTCATGATGAGGTATATTTGCGATGATTAAGTCTGCACATATATTGAAATCTCACGACTAAATTACAATTTGATCCGGTTTTCCACCGCTTGGAGTTGATTTTTTTGGCAAACGGACGATTATCTAACTGTAGAATATCAGCAGCGGAAAATTGCCAAGACCGAGCCCGCGTTTCAAATTCCAAGTCCGAAATGAACGAGTATCGATGCCATTTGACGCCTCTTATGAACAATTGATGCGCCTGCTGGCCACCCGTGGGCTGGAATGGCTACGCCAACAGGTCCTTGCCTTGCCTGATCCGGTGCCAGACGACCACCCGTCCGTGGCACAGCTTGCGCTGATGTCGCGCATTGCACCGGTTCTGTCCGGGCTGCGCGGGCATGTATCACCCCTTGAGGATATTGTCTCACGCCGCCTGACCTCGCAATTGGTGCAACGGGCAGCAAACCGCTATCTTTCCGGGGACACGGATCGCGCCACCGTCAGCTGCGTGCTGGGGGGGCGTATCGTTGCGGGCGACGACCCGATCTGGCAATTGGCGGTCCATGCGATTGCCGCAGGCAGCGGGGCGTCCCCGGTTGACCGGCTCGCTGCGGGGGCGACTGCGGATGGCGCCCTGCTGGCGACGATCGAAGCCGATCTTTGCCATCCGATCCCGAATGAAACCCTGACAGACGCCAAGATCGACAGCTTTGCGTTTCAGGTCATGCAGCTTTATCAATTCGGCGCCACGCGACCGAAATTCAGCAATCCGCGAGTTTACGGCAACGTATTTACCAAGCTGGTTGCAAGCGGCGAATGGGCAATGCGCAACGGTCGGCTGACCTCGATGTGCCAAATCGCCTATTGCCTGCGTCTTATTGATCCGGACCACGATATATCCGATCTGATTGCCGACATAATTTCGCATCAGCGCCCCGATGGCTCGTTCCCGCGCAGTTCAGGCTATTCCACACAGGATCAGGATCTGGCGACCGGAACCTGGCCAACGCTGATGGCGCTGGCGGTGTTGAATTTCACCGCCTGGCAGAAATGGCGTGGCCCCCGCCCCGATCATTCCACGATCCGTCCCTTCACGACCAGCCGGAACAGCTACGCGGCGGCAATCGCCCCTCTGGGCAAGGAATGGGCAGCAAAAGCAAATACCGGCCTGCGCCTGAAACTGGCCTGCGGGCTGACACGCGCCACCGGCGAGAACTGGTTTTCACGCTTGGGTCTGAAAGGGCTTGCCCCGAACCGAACCCAGATCCTGTCAATTGCGACCCAATTATTCGGCGATGTCTTTGCGGCGCGCAATGCGCGTGACACGCTGCAACTGCACCGGCATTGGCCTGCGGATCTGGAAGCCGGCGAAGATGCGGCCATTCTGCGCTGGTTGCGCGGCGCGCCCGTGATGCTGGCACAGGACGATAGGCAACCCGCCCAATGCCCAACCCGATCAACGGTGGGTGATGATGATTTTGACCGCATGTGCCTTAGCCATGCGAAGCTTGCCACAACCATTCCAGACGCCGCGTTGAAGGCAGAAGGATTGCGCCATGCCTGGCAGGCGCTTGTCCTGATGGAGCAAGATGACGGGCCGCATCTGCATGACGCCATCGACCAGCTGGAACGTCTGAACCGTCTGGTCCAGATCTTCGAATCAGAAGCGCCGCTTTCTGCGGCGGCCTAAACGTTCAGAACAGCCCCTTGACCTGCCCGTGATGATCCAGGCCGATCTGTTCTGCCGCCGGGGAACGCGGAAGCCCCGGCATCGTCATGATTTCGCCGCAGATCGCGACGATGAACCCAGCCCCGGCATTCAGCCTGACTTCGCGAACCGGCACGATATGCCCATCCGGCGCGCCGAAACGGGTCGGGTCGGTCGAAAAGGAATACTGTGTCTTCGCGATGCAGACCGGCATATGCCCATGCCCCGCAGCCTCCCATGCCTGTAGCTGCGCAAGAACACCCGGCGCCGCCTCAACGCGTGCGGCGCGATAGATCCGGCCACAGATCGTTTCGATCTTTTCCCAAAGCGGGGCAGAGTCCGGATAGAGCGGCGCAAAGCGGGCGGCGCCACCTTCGGCCAGCGAAACGACTTCGCGGGCCAGATCTGCTGCCCCTTCACCACCCTGGGCCCAGTGACGGGCAACCACCATCTTGATGCCATGTTTCGCACAAAAATCAGAGACCACCGACAATTCGGAATCACGATCCCCGTCGAAATGGTTCAGCGCCACGACAACAGGAAGATTGAAGCTGCGCAAGTTCTCGATGTGCCGCCCAAGATTTGCGCAACCGCGCGTCACCGCACCGGGATCTTCCTGCGCCAGATCGGCCTTGGCCACGCCACCATTCATTTTCAGCGCGCGAATGGTCGCGACCAGCACCACCGCAGCCGGCGACAAACCCGCCAGTCGGCATTTGATATCGAAAAACTTCTCGGCGCCGAGATCGGCGCCAAACCCGGCCTCGGTCACCACATAATCCGAGGTCGCAAGCGCAGTGCGCGTCGCCATGACGCTGTTGCAGCCATGGGCGATATTCGCAAACGGACCTCCATGCACAAGCGCCGGGTTGTTTTCCAGAGTCTGCACCAGATTCGGCTGCAATGCGTCCTTCAGAAGAACCGTCATGGCACCATGCGCATCCAGATCGGCCGCGGTGACAGGCCGGCGATCCAGATCATAACCGATCACGATCCGGCCCAACCGTTGTTCTAGATCATCAAGATCCTGCGCCAGACAGAGGATTGCCATCACCTCAGAGGCGACGGTGATGTCGAACCCGGTCTGGCGGGTAAAGCCGTTTGCAACGCCGCCCAGCCCGATCGCAACATCGCGCAGCGCCCGATCATTCATATCCATGACCCGCCGCCATGTAATGCGGCGACTGTCGATCCGGAGCCGGTTCCCCCAATACATGTGATTGTCGATCATCGCGGCCAGCAGGTTATGGGCGGATGTGATCGCATGAAAATCGCCGGTGAAATGGAGGTTCATGTCCTCCATCGGCACGATCTGCGCGCGCCCCCCACCTGCGGCCCCACCCTTCATGCCGAAATTGGGACCAAGGCTGGCTTCGCGTATACAGATCGTGGCGCGCTTGCCTATGCGGTTCAACCCGTCACCCAGGCCAACCGTGGTTGTGGTCTTGCCTTCGCCCGCCGGGGTCGGGCTGATCGCAGTGACAAGGATCAGCCGTCCGGCAGGCTGTGCGGCAACCCGCGCCACCGCATCATGAGAGATTTTCGCCTTGTCATGCCCATAGGGCAGAACGTCATGCGCACCCAACCCCAGCCGCTCTGCAATTTCGGAAATCGGGCGTTTCTTCGCCTGCCGCGCAATCTCGATATCGGTGATCATTCAGTTCCAGCCTGTTATCCGCGCGGCAATGGTACAAGACACTGCCGCGCGATGCCGCGTTAGCGCACGATCATGACGGACACCGGCGAATGCCGCGTGACCGAATGCGCATGGCTGCTGACCAATATGCTGCGCAACTCGTCAGGTTTGTGACTGGCCATGACGATCGCATCAACCCCCAGATCGGCGGCATGTTTGAGGATCGTTTCAGAGACATGGCCATGCCCGACATGAACATGGGCACTGGCATCGCCGGGCAACTCTTGCTCGACGAATTTTGTCAGGGCATCCTGCATTTCCTGCAAGGCCTTCTTTTCGAACCCTTTGGGCAGAAACGTGGCCACCAGAGAACTGCCGATATCGGGCACAATGCCCAGGATATGCAGCTCTCCTCCGGTTCCCAGCAGCGCACGCGCTTGCGGCAGCGCCTTTTGCCAACTTGCCTCATGTTGCAAATCGATCGGCAGCAGAACTTTCTCAAGCATGGCTCAGACCCTCTTTCCTGTGGGTGGCCGAACCCTGCCCGGGTCCGGCGCGCCGCCGCTGCATCCAGACAACAAATGCCAGAACCAGCAGCGCGGGAATATAGATCCAGTACTTGGATGGTGCCGGTGCTGGTGCGCGCACAAGCAGGACCTCTTGATCCCAATCCAGGCCGGCGGCCTTGGCCGGGCTGTCGAAGGCAACATTGTCGATAATGACCTGTTCACCATTCTGGATCGTATCGATTCCCAGAGCGGCCAGCCGATCGGCACCGGTATCGCCCGCAGGCACTTCGAGCAGCGCCGAGAATTCGATCGGGTCGCCCAGATCATCCAGCCCCGCGATACGCAGCCGCAATGGTGCACCCGGCTCGGATTCTTCAAGCGCCTGCTCGAACTGGGCGGGGGGCATATCGTTATAGGGCGGATAGATCATATCCATGAAGAACCCCGGCCGGAAAATCGCAAAAGCCACGCCAAGCAACAGCACCGTTTCCCAGATCTTGTTGCGCGTGATGAACCACCCTTGCGTCGCCGCAGCAAACAGCAACATCGCAAGCGTCGCGGTCACGAACACAAAGATCCCGTGCAGCCAATCCACATTTATCAACAACAGATCCGTGTTGAAAATGAACAGGAAGGGCAGCGCGGCGGTGCGCAGGCTATAGAAGAAGGCCACGACACCGGTGCGGATCGGATCTCCGCCCGAAACTGCGGCCGCCGCGAATGACGCCAACCCGACGGGGGGGGTCACATCGGCCATGATCCCGAAATAGAACACGAACAGATGCACGGCAATCAGCGGAACGATCAGGCCGTTCTGCTGCCCCAGCGTCACGATCACCGGCGCCAGCAAGGCTGAAACGACGATATAGTTGGCCGTCGTCGGCAGCCCCATCCCAAGGATCAGCGACAAGACCGCCGTCAGCAACAGGATCGCCATCAGGTTGCCGCCGGACAGAACCTCGACCACATCCGCCAGGGCCGAACCAACGCCGGTTTGGCTGACGGCACCGACGATAATACCCGCAGTTGCCGTCGCGATGCCGATACCGATCATGTTGCGCGCGCCCGAGATCAGGCCGTCCACCAGGTCATCGACACCGGACCGCATCGCGGCTGCGGTCGAACTGTTGCCCGTGCGATCCATGCCACGCATCATCACCATCAACGGGCGCTGGGTCAGCAGGATGAAGATCATGTAGGCGGTCGCCCAGAAGGCCGACAGGCCAGGCGACAGGCGGTCCACCATCAGCGCCCAGACCAGCACGATCACCGGCAGCAGGAAGTGCAGGCCGGAACGCACGGTCGGCCCGGGCAGCGGCAATACCGTCACCGGCTCGTTCGGGTCATCCAGTTTCAGGGGTTCCTCGCGGGACGCAACCCACAGCAGCGCGACATACGCAGCCGTCAGCAGCCCAAAGACGATATAGGGCGCAGCGGAACCAAAGGTCGGACGAATCCAGCCCATGCCGTAATATACCAGCATCGACAGCGCACAGATCGCGGCAACCATGAAGGCCGAGGTGATCAGGCGGCGCATCAGCGGGCCGGGTTCATAGGCGCGCGGCAAGCCCTGCATATTCGCCTTCATCGCCTCTAGATGGACGATATAGACCAGCGCGATATAGCTGATCGACGCGGGCACGAAGGCGTGCTTCACCACGTCGAAGTAAGGAATGCCGACATATTCCACCATCAGAAAGGCCGCGGCCCCCATCACGGGGGGCATGATCTGGCCGTTGACCGAGGATGCGACCTCGACCGCGCCGGCCTTTTCGGAATTGAACCCGACCTTCTTCATCAGCGGAATCGTGAAGGTTCCGGTCGTCACCACATTGGCAATCGACGACCCCGAGATCAGGCCGGTCATCGCCGAGCTGACGACGGCGGCCTTGGCCGGACCGCCCCGCATGTGCCCCATCAGCGAGAATGCGACCTGAATGAAGTAATTGCCTGCACCGGCCTTGTCCAGCAATGCGCCAAACAGCACGAACAGGAAGACAAAGCTGGTGGACACACCCAGCGCGATACCAAAGACACCCTCGGTCGTTATCCATTGATGGTTCACGACTTCGGCCAGCGAATTACCCTTATGTGCAATGATGCCCGGCATATAGGGGCCAAGGAAAGTATAGACCAGAAAGACGCTGGCCACGATCATCAGCGCCGGCCCAAGGCTGCGCCGCGTTGCTTCCAGCAACAGCAGCAACCCGATAACCGAGATCACGTAATCCTGCATGATCGGCGCACCGACCCGCGTGCCGATATCGTCATAGAAAATATAAATATACAGTGACGCGGCCGCAGCGATCAGCGCCATCCCCCATTCCCAGGGGGGGACCCAGTTCTTGGGGCTGCCAAGCAGGATCGCTCCGATCACGGCGGCACCGATGATGGGGATCCACCAGACCGGCACCCCGGTCTTGGCGCCCATCATGAACATGACCGTCATCAGCGCAGGAATGGCGACGCCAAGGCCCAGCTGAAAAGGCGACCGTTCAGCCGGATAGGCCATATAGGCAAGGAACAACGCGAATGCGAGGTGGATCGAACGGGTTTCAGTATCGTTCAGGACGCCGAAACCAACCATGAACGGGATGGGCGATGCAATCCACAGCTGGAACAAGGACCAGCAAAGCGCGGTCACAAGGATGATCTTGCCCACCGCACCGGGCGGCGTACGCGCACCGGTGTCAGAAGAGGCAACAAGTTCGTCCAGCTCGGTCTGGGACAGATTGCCATGCCCTGCCCCGCCCATTTCAACTGCGCTGGCTTCGAACTGATCTTTGCCTGATTGCTTCTTTGCGTCGTCTTCGCTCATCGCGTCACCCCCTTGTTGATGGGTATTATCTTGTTCTTTCAAGAGCGAAGGGCGGCCACATGGGCCGCCCTTATCCAGCTGCCTTATTCGATCCAGCCTTGTTCCTTATAGTATTTCGCCGCGCCCGGATGCAGCGGCGCGCTGTTGCCTTCGGTCACCATGGCTTCCGGCTCGAGATTGGCAAAGGCGGGGTGCAGTCCCTTGAACCGGTCGAAATTGTCAAACACGGTCTTGACCACTTCGTAGACGGTATCTTCATCGGCGGCAGCCGAGGTCACGAAGGTGGCCTTCACACCGAAGGTTTCGACATCGTCGTCATTGCCGGCATACATGCCGCCGGGGATGGTTGCCTTGGCGTAATAGGGGTTGTCGGCGACCAGCTTGTCGATCGCTTCACCGGTCACGGGTACCAGACGCGCATCAACGGTCGAGGTGGCCTCCTGGATCGAACCGTTCGGATGGCCGACGGTATAGACGATCGCGTCAACCTTGTTGTCGCCCAGCGCCGCCGATTGCTCGGCCGGCTTCAGCTCGGATGCCAGCGAAAAATCGTCCATCGACCAGCCGATCGCATTCAGAACGACTTCCATCGTGCCGCGCTGACCCGATCCGGGGTTGCCGACATTGACGCGCTTGCCCTTGAGGTCTTCAAAGTTGCCGATTTCCGCATCGGCGCGGGCCACGACGGTAAAGGGCTCGGGGTGGACCGAGAACACGGCGCGCAGATCTTCAAAATGCTTGTCGCCTTCGAATTCCGGCACATCACCTTCATAGGCGTGATACTGCCAGTCGGACTGGGCCACGCCCATGGTCATGTCACCGGCCTGAATGGCGTTGATATTGGCAATCGAACCACCCGTCGAAGGCGCGGTACATTTGATGCCCGTTTCGGATGTCTTGCGGTTGACCAGACTACAGATCGACTGACCCACGACGTAGTAAACGCCGGTCTGGCCACCGGTGCCGATCGTGATGAAACGTTCCTCCTGGGCGGAAGCAGCGGTGGCCCCAAGGGCGAAAGCCGACGTCAACAGGATGGATTTAAGGGTACTCATGCAAGATTCTCCCATGTCTTTCAGGAATTGACATCACTGATATCCCGCAGCTTGCGGCGCGGGTTACACCTCACGGTAACGCGAATGCCTCTTTTGGCAATCCCTAAACCTCTCTATTCGCAATATTGCCTATAAGACAAAAACTTATACAAATTAGGTCCGCACCGAGCCAAACCGGCCCGGCGCCCGACCCGTATAAGAATCGCTTCGTTCAGGCCGTGGCTTCGGCTGCGCCGAGAACCTCCTGCATCGCGGCATCGAGACAATCGACCAGGATCGCGATTTCTTCATCCGTGATGATGAAGGGCGGAGCCAAAAGCACATGATCGCCGTGCTGCCCATCAATCGTGCCGGACATCGGATAGCAGATCAGCCCCTTGGCAAATGCTGCCTTTTTCAGCCTGGCCGCGATCTTGCGGTCCGGATCAAAAGGGGCCTTGCTGTCACGGTCGGCAACGATCTCGATACCGCGAAACAGCCCCCGCCCCCGGATATCGCCAACATTGGGATGCTGTCCGAAACGCGCCTCCAACGCGGTTTGCAGGACTTCGCCTTTCTGGCGGATCCGCGACAACAGATCACGATCCAGAATCGCGCTGACCACGGCAAGCCCCGCCGCCGTTGCAACCGGATGGCCGATATAGGTATGCCCGTGCTGAAAGAACCCGCTGCCCTGTGCGATCGCATCATAAACCGCGGCGCTGCACAGCATGGCGCCGATAGGCTGATAACCCGCGCCCAACCCTTTCGCGATGCACAGGATGTCAGGGTTTACACCGTCCTGTTCGCAGGCAAACAAGCTGCCGGTTCGGCCCATCCCGCACATGACTTCATCAAGGATCAGCAGGATCCCATATTCATCGCAGATCTCGCGGATACGCTGATAATACCCCGGTGCCGGGGCCAACGCCCCTGCAGTTGCACCCACGACCGGTTCGGCAATGAACGCCATCACCGTTTCGGGGCCGACACGTTCGATTTCCTCGCGCAGGGCCTCGGCGGCGCGGATACCGTATTCCTGTGGTGTTTCCCCTTCTTGGCGGTCACGATATTCATAGCAGGGATCGATATGGCTGACGTCCAGAAGCAGCGGCCCGAATTGCTGCCTGCGCCATTCGTTGCCCCCCGCCGACAGCGCGCCAATCGTATTCCCGTGATAACTTTGACGACGTGCGATCAGGCGTGATCTTTGGGGCTGCCCCTTCTCGACCCAATATTGCCGTGCCAGCTTGATCGCGGCTTCGGTGGCCTCTGAACCGCCGGACACGAAATAAACCCGATCCAGATCGCCGGGCGCATGGGCAATCAACAGATCGGCAAGCGCCTCGGCCGGTTCCGAGGTCAGAAACCCGGTATGGGCGAATGCCAGCTTGTCCAGCTGCGCCTTGACGGCCTCGGTCACCTGCCGGTCTCCGTGACCCAGACAGCTGACGGCCGCACCGCCCGATCCGTCAAGATAGCGACGGCCCTCGGAATCGATCAGCCAGACCCCTTCTCCGCCGACCGCAGTCGGCAATTGGGCGTGGCAGTGGCGGGGAAAAACATGCGACATAACGATTGTTCCTGAGTCGATAGACAAGTGAGGATGCGCTGATGAGCGAAAGAATTGAACCCCTGTCAGACAATGACTGGCCCGGTCTTGTCGATGACTTGAAGGCAGGCTTTGCGGGAAAGCTGAATGTCTATCGCACCATGGCGCATCACCCCCAGCTGCTTGCCGCCTGGGCGCCGCTGCGCCAGCATGTCGTGCGTGATCGCGCCATGAGCGACCAGCAATCCGAAGTGGTCATCCTGCGCACCGGGCACAATCTGTCCTCGCCCTATGAATGGGCGCATCACGTCAGTCGCGGACGCGCGGTGGGCATGGATGATGCGCGCATTGCGTCGTTGGCCGGCCCGCTGGAAGCCATGCGCGAAGATGATCGCATTCTGGCCGGGGCGGTTGATGAACTGATCGCGGATGCAAGGTTGTCGCCCGCTTCGCAGCATGCGGTTTCGGCGCTGATCGGCAAAGCCGGCCTGTTTGATCTGATGGCCACGGTCGGCTTTTATTCGGTCCTAGGTTTTATCGTGAACAGCTTCGACGTGCCGATAGATGACGATATCGCCGCGCAGCTTCAGGCCGACCCAGCCCCCTGATCCATCTCGGCGGCGACTGCGGCACGTAACCTGGGCAACAGGTCCCGCTCGAACCAGGGGTTACGGCGCAGCCACCCGGTGTTGCGCCAGGATGGATGGGGCAGCGGAAACACCGCGGGCGCATATTCCCGCCAGTTCTGCACGGTTTGGGTGACGTTTCGCGCGCCCAGATGCCAGCGCATGGCATGGCCACCGATCAGCAAGGTCAGGCGCGGGCGTATCTGCGCCATGACCTGCGCGCGCCAGGTCGCCGCACATATCGCCGGCGGCGCCAAATCCGCCCCCCTTGCGTCATATCCGGGAAAGCAAAAGGCCATCGGCACGATCGCGACCCGGTTCCGGTCATAAAAATGCGCGGCATCTATGCCCATCCAGTCGCGCAATCGCTCGCCCGAGCGGTCATCAAATGGGCGGCCACTTTCATGCACCCGTTTCCCGGGCGCTTGCCCGGCGATCAGCAACCGCGCCTGCGGGCGAAACCAGACCACTGGTCGCGGGCTGTGCCGCGTGGCGGTTGCGGCAAAACGTGCGGCGCAGATCTGGCAGGAACTGATGCGATTACACAGCGACATATCCCCTATCTAATGAAAATGCTGCGGGAAAGAAGGGTGACACACCCCGCAGTCCTGAGGCATCAGGAAGGGAACTGGACAGCTTGCATATACGCGCCTATGGTCCCCGTGGCTGTCATGGCGGCCGGGCCAAAGTTACGGATGGTGGCAAACAGCCATGCTGGAATTTGATAATGTCTCGAAGTCTTTCTGGACCGGGACGCAACGCAAAGTCATTCTGGATCAGGCCTCGTTCAGGGTCGAACTGGGGCATTCCCTCGGGATTCTGGCCCCCAATGGCACCGGCAAGACCACGCTGATCAACATGATGTGCGGGCTGGAAAAACCTGATGAGGGCATGATCCGGCGCGAATGCCGCATTTCCTTTCCTCTTGGCTTCATGGGGGGCGTTGTTCCCAAGCATTCGGCGAATGAGAATTCGCGCTATATCGCCCGCATTTACGGGCTGGACCCCGATTACGTGTCCGCATTCACGCGCTGGCTGACCGATATCGACGAATATTTCGACATGCCGGTGGGCACCTATTCAGCAGGTATGCGGCAACGGTTTACATTTTCGCTTTTGCTGGCCCTGGAATTCGACATCTACCTGATCGACGAAGGCATGCCCCAGACGACCGATGTCGAGTTCAATCGCAAGGCCGGCTCGGTCCTGTTTGACAGGTTGCGCAATTCGACCGTGATCATCGTGTCGCACCTGCCCCAGACGATCGAGAAATTCTGCCAAAGCGCGGCAATCCTGCGCGACGGGAAATTGTATATGTTCGAATCCCTTGATGAGGCCAAGCAGTATTATGACTACACCGCCTAAGGCCCGCGGCTTTCATATATCTCCGACTGAATCGGTTCTCTCCGGCCGCTCCGGGGGCAAACCTGCTGCGGAGCCGGGGCAGACCGGCGTCCGCATCCAGGTGGTCAAGCGTGAAGATGATCAGGCCGAGGGCGCGAACCCGGCCGCATCCGGCCATGATGCCGACGAACAGGCACGCCGCGAACGCTTTATGCGCACGGATCCACCCGAGGACGGTTTTGCCGGGCTTTCGCTCGACGGCCAAGAGCCGGGGAAAGGCAGCCCGGCCCAACCCGATCCCAAGGATGCGGATCTGGACACAAGGCTCCAGGCGATCCGCGATGAAAAGCTGACCGAGCGCCAATTGCGGATTGCGCGTCGGATCGCCGCCCTGCATCAAATCGAGGTGCAGTCCGACGAAGAAGCCGTGCTGCGCTTGCGCGAACGTGGTATCGACCCGTCGCAGCGCGCGGCATTGGGCAAGATCCTGTCCAGCGCCGGCAATCAGGCCAGCGCCCGGCCCGGACGCAACACCCCGGCCCTGGTCCCGCCAGCACAGGCGCTTGTGAATGCCGGCCCAAGGCCCGGCACCGGTGTCGGCCCCGCGCATCCCCCACTTCCTTCGCGCGAGGCGCTGACCGAAGAACGCCGGGCGGCCGAGATCTATCGCATCCAGCGCGACATCGCGCGCCGCCGTCGCCGCCGTCTGATGATGCTGACGCTGCGCCTGCTGTTTTTTGTGGCGCTGCCGACACTGTTGACCGGGTGGTATTATTTCCGCATCGCGACCCCCCTCTATGCCACCTATTCGCAGTTTCAGATCCAAAGCGCCGAAAGCACGGGATCGTCTGGCCTCGGTGGGTTGCTCAGTGGTTCGCAACTGGCGACCAACCCGGATTCGGTTGCCGTGCAAAGCTATCTGACCTCACGCGATGCCATGCTGCGACTGGATGCCGACAAGGGGTTCAAGCAGGCCTATCAGGATCCGATGGTCGATCCAGTAAAACGCCTGGCCCCGGACGCCACGAACGAAGCCACCTATGAGGTTTATCTGAAATCGGTCAAGATCGGCTATGACCCTACCGAAGGCGTGCTGGACATGGAGGTGATCGCCCCCGATCCCCAGCAAAGCCAAGAGTTTTCGGTCGCGCTGATCGCCTATGCCGAAGAACAGGTCGATCGCATGACATCGCGTCTGCGCGACGACCAGATGGAGGGTGCCAACCAAACCTATCGCGATGCCGAGGAAAAGGTTCTGACGGCGCAGCGCCGAGTGCAGGAATTGCAGCAGGAACTGGGCGTTCTGGACCCGGTGGCCGAAGGCACGGTGGTGATGAACCAGATCGCCACGCTTGAGACGCAACTGAACGAAAAGCAACTGGAACTGGGTCAGCTGCTGGCAAATGCCAGCCCTTTGCAAAGCCGTGTCGCGGCGGTGCGTGGCGATATTGTGCGCCTGCAAGAGCTGATCGACACCACACGGCTGCAATTGACCGAGGGCAACGAGGCGCGCAATTCGCTGGCGGCGATCTCGGGCGAATTGCGGATCGCGGAAAGCGAACTGCAAACACGCCAGGAATTGCTGGCCGCCGCCGCCGCCCAGATGGAAACCGCGCGCATCGAGGCAAACAAGCAGGTGCGCTATCTGTCCCAGTCGGTCAAACCGGTCGCTCCTGATGAGGCAACCTATCCCAAGGCATTTCAGAATACGCTGGTGGCATTCCTGATATTTTCCGGTATCTATCTCATGCTGTCGTTGACAGCCTCGATCTTGCGCGAACAGGTATCCACATGACCAAAGCAAAACACATTCGTATCGGCAATCTGGAATGTGGCAACGACCTGCCTCTGACCGTCATTGCAGGCCCGTGCCAGCTGGAAACGCTGGACCATGCCATGATGATTGGCGAACAGATGGCCGAGGCCTGCGCCAAGGCCGGGGCCAGCTATGTTTTCAAGGCCAGCTATGACAAGGCAAATCGCACCTCGCTGAAAGGCCGGCGTGGCGTGGGCGTGCAAGAGGGGCTGGATATGCTGGCCACCCTGCGCGAACGCCTGGGTTGCCCTGTGCTGACCGATGTCCATGACGCCGAGCAGGCTGTGCTGGCCGCGACCTATGTCGATGTGATCCAGATCCCGGCATTCCTGTGCCGTCAGACCGACCTTTTGCTGGCCGCAGGCAAGACCGGTGCCGTCGTGAACGTCAAGAAAGGGCAATTCCTCGCCCCTTGGGACATGCCCAATGTTGCGGACAAAGTTGCCTCGACCGGCAATGAGAAAATTATGCTGACCGAACGCGGCGCCAGCTTTGGGTACAACACGCTGGTCGCCGATATGCGCTCTTTGCCGATCATGGCGAGAACGGGTTATCCGGTCATCATGGACGCCACCCATTCGGTCCAGCAACCGGGCGGCCAGGGCGGTTCCTCGGGGGGGCAGCGGGAATTTGCCCCGGTCATGGCCCGTGCGGCGGTTTCCCTAGGCGTTGCCGGCGTGTTCATCGAGACGCATCAGGATCCTGACAACGCGCCGTCGGACGGGCCGAACATGATCCCGCTGGATCAGATGCCCGCCTTGATCGCCAACCTGATGCGTTTTGATGCCCTGGCCAAGTCCGAACCGGTCATGGCCTGACTGTTCCGCCTGCCTTCACCGACCCGAAATCGGCAAGGCAGGCGTCTATCCTTTCAGAGCCGCCCGTCCCGCCGCATCTGCTGATGCCCAGGCCCATTGGAAATTGTAGCCCCCCAACCAACCAGTCACATCGACGCATTCGCCGATGAAATGCAATCCGGGAACCTTGCGCGCCTGCATCGTTCTGGCATCGAGATCTCGCGTATCGACACCGCCAAGTGTGACCTCAGCGGTGCGGTATCCTTCGGTCCCGACCGGTCGCAATTGCCATTGGTTGACCCGCTTGCCCAATCTGTCCAACAGCTTGTTCGGCTGATCGGCCAAACGCGCAGCACCAAGGCCCAGTTCGGCCGCAATCGCCTGCGCCAGCCGCTCTGGCAGGAATTTCGCCAGTGCCGTTGCAGCTGCAATGCGTCCCGCCACGCCTTTTTGCGCCTTCAATGCAGCGGCGATATCGACAGCAGGCGCCAGATCAACCGTCAGCGTCTCTCCCGGTTTCCAGA
The DNA here is from genome assembly GCF_028294535.1 of Paracoccus onchidii. Classification (GTDB taxonomy): domain Bacteria; phylum Pseudomonadota; class Alphaproteobacteria; order Rhodobacterales; family Rhodobacteraceae; genus Paracoccus; species Paracoccus onchidii. Next base: position 185,256 of record NZ_JAQBIE010000009.1, read on the forward strand.
AACTTGAGATCTGCAAGATCACCGGACCGCTGATCCCACGATGGGTGAAAAGCAAGGCATCCTGAAAGCTCGCCTTTCCATGGCGGATTCGGGCCTCGACCGAAACACCGGCCAAGGGCTTGCAAAGCGCCAGATCCTGTTCTGCAAATGTCATGGGCACCAGCCCCGGATCGGTATCGTGGCAACGCAGGCCAAACCCCTGCGCAATCTCATAACCGATACCGGTGGCACCCATTTTGGGTATCGATTTACCCCCGGTTGCCACCACGACCGATGCCGCACTCAGCTGGGCCGCGTCGGTGGCAATCTGAAAGCGATCACCGGCATGGGATACACCGTTGACACCACAACCCAGCCGCAGCTCTGCCCCACCCATCCGCTGCAACAGCATCCCGGTGATTTGCGTCGCCTTTCCGTCGCAAAACAACTGCCCCAAGGTCTTTTCGTGCCAGGCGATCCCGGCGCGATCGACCAGATCAACAAATTGTGTCGGCGTGAACCGGGCAAGCGCGCTGGCGCAAAAACGCGGATTGGCGGAAATGAACCGGGAAGGCTCGGACGCGAGATTCGTGAAATTGCAGCGGCCGCCGCCAGAAATTCGAATTTTCTCGGCAGGTTTGCTGGCATGATCCAGGACCAGCACCCGCCTTCCCTGCGCCACAGCCGAACCGGCGCAGAACAATCCAGCCGCCCCGGCACCCAAAATTGCAAGATCTACATGTTCCATGCTGCGCCCATAGCGGTCCGGCACAAAACTGACAAGTTTCCATCAATTTTCGACTTGCACCCCCTTTCAGTCTTGGGTATTCCCCGCTCCACAGTTGGGGCGTAGCCAAGCGGTAAGGCATCGGTTTTTGGTACCGTGTATCGTAGGTTCGAATCCTACCGCCCCAGCCAACTTCCAGTAAGCAATTGAGATAACTCGTCTTATCGAGGACGGACAGCCGATCTGGACCATTGTCCATCATCACTGTCCATCATGGAGCCTGCGTCCCCAATCGAGGGGCCTGCCATGGGCATTGCCAATTTCGTCTTCCGCCGGGGCGCGATCTACACCTGGCGCCGCCGCATTCCCAAACGTGCCGAATCCGCCGCCGCGAACCTCCAGGTCTCGCTGCGGACCGCTTGCCCGTGGACAGCGCGCAGGCTGGCTGTCATCGTGACCGCCAAGAGCGAGAGGGTGTTCGACCGCATGGGCATGGAAGGACTGACGCCGCAGGTGGCGCATGAATGGCTGGAGACCGTCACCCGAGAGGAGCTGGAGCGATCAGCGAAGCGCGATCGCGCCGCGTTCCACCTGCCGCAGACCGGCAACCCGGTCGAGAGCGTGCATCAGGACCATCTGGCGGGCGAGGCGCTGCGCCTCATCGCCCGCAAGGGCATCGAGCTGGAGCTGGACGCGGACGAGCGGCGCGAGCTGACTGCGCGCGGCTATTCCGAGGCCGATCTGGAACGCATCGACGAATACCAGGTCATCCTGGGCCGCGACGCGGCCACCGAACCGGTCGAGACCCGCATCAGGCGCCGCGTGGCGGGCATCGCGGGCAAGGAACGCATCAGCGGGCACGAGTTCTTCGACGCCAAGCGCATCTGGCTCAATGGCCGCGCGGCGGCGCTGCTGTCGTCGAAAGCGGGGCTGGACCGGGGCTTCGACGATGCCATGGCGATGGCGGGCAGGCTGCGGGAGGGGCGGCCCCTTCCGACTGCCGAGGATGCCGCGCCGCCTGCCCCGGAACCTACCCCCGCCTTCGACCCCGCGCTCCAGGCCGTCGCTGACCGCCTCGCCAGCCGCAAGGAGAAGCGCGGGCGGGTCACGGACAAGACCGCCTACCAGATCCGCAAGACCGCCGAACTGCTGCACGAGGCCACCGGCATCGAGGACATCCGCAAGCTGCGGCAGGAACACCTGATGGCCTTCAGCAACATCATGCACGCCCTGCCCCCGACCTATCGCAAGACGCCGAAGGAACGGGACATGACGCTTGTGGAAATCATCGAGGCCGCGGGAACCGCAGGCCGGAAACAGGGCCTGTCCGCCGCCACCATCAACCGCAATCTCGGCTTCGTCGGGCAGCTCATCAAGCACGCTCGTTCGGAAGGTCTTAGCCTCGATCCGCTTCTGGACACGCGCGATCTGCGCGAGACCGACCCCGAGGACGACCAGGACAAGGTCGCCCCCTTCAGCCGCGACGACCTGCGCCGCATCTTCGCAGGCCCCGTCTGGCAGGGCTGCCAGAGCGCGGGGCGCCGCACCCGGCCCGGCGATCTCGTCATCAAGGACGCGCTCTACTGGCTGCCGCTGATCGCGGCCTATACCGGCGCGTGGCGCGAGGAGATCGCGGGCCTTGCGCGCGAAGACATCGTCACCGAGGACGGCATCGCAGCCTTCCACTTCCGCCCGACCGAGATCCGGCGGCTGAAGAACCGCCCCTCGCAGCGGAAGGTGCCGATCCACCCGCACCTGCTGGAGCTGGGCTTTATGGAGCATGTCGCCCAGGCCGAGACCGGCCAGGTCTTCCCCGACCTGAAGCGCCGCAAGGGGCGCGGCATGCTGTCGGACGCCATCAACTTCAACTGGCACAAGCTGCTGCGCGCACAGCTGGGCGAGGATGCCGCGAAGAAGAACTTCCACTCGTTCCGCCACTACGTCACCGACGAGCTGCGCTACCGACAGGACGTGCCGGACCTCTCGCGCCACCACCTGCTGGGCCATGCCATCAGCTCGGAGGAGGACCGCCGCTACGGCCAGCGCACACCCCTGCCCCTCCTGAAGCCCCTCATCGATGCACTGCCGAGGGTGTTCTGAGGTGGTGGAGAGTTGGGGGCCGCTTTGGGCCGAGGCTGTGTGGAAACGCTGTCCCGTGGTAAGCTTTCGCAAGGCAGTGGGAGGCAGGGATGGCACGTTTCATCGATGGCATCGACCGGGAACAGGTCACGCTTTTCCCTGATCGTCTCGAGGACTGGATCGGCGAGGATCACCTGGTCCGTGTCGTCGACCTCTTCGTCGAGGAGCTTGATCTTCCGGCGCTCGGCTTCGAGCGTTGTGCGCCCGCCCGAACCGGTCGCCCGGGCTACCATCCGGCTGTGCTGCTGAAGCTCTTCATCTACGGCTATCTGAACCGCATCCCGTCCAGCCGTCGCCTGGAGCGTGAGGCGGGTCGCAATGTCGAGCTGATGTGGCTGACCGGCCGCCTGGTGCCCGACCACAAGACCATCGCCGATTTCCGGCGCGATAACGGGGCAGTGATCCGCAGGACCTGCGCGCAGTTCGTGGAGCTGCGCCGGCGGATCGGGGTGCTGAGGGGCGATTGCGTGGCCATCGACGGCAGCAAGTTCAAGGCGGTGAACAACCGTGACCGGAACTTCACCAAGAACAAGATCGCCAGCCGCCTCGCACATCTGGAGGCCGACGTTGAGCGCTATGTCAACGAGATGGTTCGCATCGACCGCCAGGAGGACGGCGAGACAAGGGCTGACAAGGTCGCCCATCTCGCCCGCCGCTACGGTCGTATCCGGCAGGAGATCGCGCGGCTGAAGGCAATGGAACAGGCCCTGGCCGAGGCGCCCGACGGGCAGATCTCCCTAACCGATCCCGATGCCCGGGCCATGGCGACCAGTACCCGACACAGTGGCATGGTCGGCTACAACGTCCAGACCGCGGTCGATACCGAGACGCATCTGATCGTGGTGCATGACGTGACCAATCAGGGCTTCGACCGCGACCAACTGAGCCCGATGGCGACAGCCGCCAAGGAGGCTCTTCGGCGCGACGACCTGCATGCCATCGCTGACAAGGGATATTTCAGTGGCTCCCAGATCCTGGCCTGCGATCAGGCGGGGATCACCACAACCGTGCCGCGCCCCGAGACATCGGGCAACCGCGGCAAGGGCATGTATGTAAAGGCTGACTTTGCCTATGATCCGGCCCGCGATGTCTATGTCTGCCCGGCAGGCGAACAACTGACCTACCGCTACACGCGCGAGGAGGACGGGCTGCGGGTCGGCCGCTACTGGACCAACGAATGTCAGCATTGTCCGCTTCGTCACCGCTGCACCACCGGCAAGGAACGCCGGATCACCCGGTGGGAGTATGAGCATCTGGTCGATGCGATGCGCGATAGGCTGGGTGGGGAGGCAGATCCTATGACCCTGCGCGGCTGCACGGTCGAACACCCGTTCGGCACCCTCAAGGCCTGGATGGGGCACACCCATTTCCTGACCCGGAGGCTGAAGAACGTCCGCACCGAGATGGCGCTGAATGTCCTCGCCTACAACATCAAGCGGGTGGTCGCGTTGATCGGCATTCGGGGCCTGATGCGGGCCATCGCCGCCTGATCGGGGGCTGCCGTGACTCAAGCGTAGGCGTCATGCTCTGTCCGAAAAGGATCAGCAAGCCGTCAAGCGCGCAAAGGGCGTCGGAGGCGGCTGAAAGCGAGCAACCGGGCAAACCGGCAGCAGACAGCCCCTGCCGGCCCGTTTCCACACAGCTTCGGCCCTGAGCTGACCTTCGTGCCACGCACGGCAGATGGCCGCTTCCAGCCCAAAGCAGACACGATCCGCTGGTCTGTTAGCTGATGAGCCAAGTGTTCGGGGTGGAATTTTGGAGTTCGTTGCTACACGTTTGAACGTCCGCCATACGAACGAGTTGGAGGCTAAACCTCAGTCCTTCTGGTTCGTGCCGTTGCAGCCGCTGCTAGCCTCAGCTGTCAATATCAACTACTAGGCTCAGGACCCATTGATTTGTTTGGGGGTTCGTGATTCACCGCAAAAAAGAGAGCGGTGACCATGTCTGATCTTTTCTGGTTGAGCGATGCCCAGATGGCGCGTCTTGAACCTTA
>NZ_JAQBIE010000010.1 GCF_028294535.1 Paracoccus onchidii
CCCGAACTGGATATGCCGGGCACCATCCCGTCACCCGCGCGCCGAGTAACCAGGCAACGCGAAACCCGAAAATTGTTGAAACGGCACGTCAAGAACCGAAAACAGCTTTTCGACGAAATGGTGCGGGCGTGAACAATACCGGACACATGTTTACGGCGTATCTGTTCGATACCGGCAACCCGGCCGTTGGTTTTGACCTTGGTCCACAGCCTGCATTGCCGACGGCCACGGAAAACAGTCCCGGATCAGAGAAATGGTCGACCGGCTTTGCCAATATATTGTTCCGTGCCGCTCCAATCGACCTCGATACCGGGAAGGTAACGCAAACTGATCGCGCCACCATCAACGCGTTTCCTGAACCGCAACACTCAATCGAAACCAAGGGCCCGACCAACCAGAATGGGGCGCTTCTACATGTACCAACCTTCAATTCTGACTAACCGGGGAGACCACATCATGCTGAAATATATCGCCGCTACGGCGTCGACCGTCGCGCTTCTTGCCGGTGCGCCGGCCATCGCCCAACAGGCAACCCAGTTCTCCGACCTGTCAATGCCGAATGCCCAGGCGACACCGCACGAGGAATATGTCCGCATGCTCGCGCGTCAGGCCTTTGTCTGGGGCTGGCCTATGGTGAACATGCAGAACCGGCATGACCAGATCACCCAGGCCCCTCAGCCGGGTTTGCTGGGCGGCATCCTGCCTGTCGCGCCTCAGGGCCAGATCGCCATGCTCAGCGACTATATCCTGCCGTCCGAAACCTTCGTCACCTGTCCGAACCAGGACGTGGTTTACGGTCTTGGTTTCTTCAATCTCGACGAACAGCCCGTCATTGCCCAGGTGCCGGATTTTGGCGACCGTTTCTGGGTCTATGCGTTCTATGATGCGCGGACCGATCAGTTTGGCGAACTTGGAAAACCCTATGGCACAGAGCCGGGGTTCTATATGCTCGTCGGGCCGAACTGGGATGGCGAAGTGCCAGAAGGCGTGACCGATGTCATCCGGTCATCGACCGCACTGGCAAACACAATCCCGCGGGTATTCAAGGACGACACGCCCGAAGATGCCGAGGCCGTACAGGCACTGATCGACCAGGTCGTGGTTTATCCGTTGGATCAGTTCGACGGCACCATGAAAACCACCGATTGGAGCGAACTTCCCCAAATTCCCAACCCTGCAGCCGATACGGACGGTGGTGAAACCCAGTGGGTGGTCCCGGAAAAGTTCTTCGACCAGTTCGGCAAGGTTCTGGAAAGTGTGGCGCCCCTGCCGGGCGAAGAGGCCATGTATGCCCAGTTCAAATGGCTGCTGGACGTCGCCGCGAACAACGAAGAGCTGAAGCAGGCCATGGTGGACGAAGCGGTTCTGGCTGACAAAGAGCTCATTCAGCCGTTTTTCCGCTGGGAACATAATGGCAAGCCTGCCGGAAATGGCTGGAACCGGTCCGTCAACAATGCCGAATGGGGTGTGGACTATTTCGATCGTACCGGCACCGCGAAATCGAACATGTTCGACAACCGCCCGAACGAAACACAGTACTATTACACCGATTACGACGTCGAGGGTGATCAGCTTGAAGGCGCGCAAAGCTACACAGTCACCTTTGCCGCAGGACAAGAGCCACCGGTTGACGGGTTCTGGTCGCTGACGCTTTACAACGACAAGCACCTTTTCGCGCCCAACGAACTGGATCGTTATTCGCTCGGCACCAAGAGCAAAGGCATGCAGCGCAATGATGACGGTTCTCTGACGATCCATGTCGGCCACACCTCGCCCGGCGAGGATCTGGAAAGCAACTGGCTGCCCGCCCCGGAAGGAGAGTTCTCGCTCTATATCCGTGCCTATTGGGGGCAGGATCCGATCACCGACGGAACCTGGCAACCGCCGGTGATCGAAGTTGCAGGCTAAAGGCCGTCATCGATGATGAATCCCTCTGGCGCGGATTATCTCGCGCCAGATATATTTCCCAACAGAGGATCGACCATGCTCAATCGTCTTCGCACCACCTCGGCGCTGTGCCTGCTCGCGATCGCCGCTTCCACCCTTTCTCCGGCTCTCGCGCAGGACGCCGAACCCCCGCTGCCTCCCCTGGCGACACAGATCAACGAAGGCAACTGGCTGGCCGAGGACGAGGCGCAGGACCTGCTGGCCGAAGTGTTCTATCAGCGCGCGGTCTATGCCTATATGACCATGCTGCCGGCCCTGAACGTGATCGGCATGCGCGACGGTTCCGAGGCGGAATTCGGCGCCGGCTACAATGTCCTGCCGATCTGGAAGGACCGGATGGACAGCCGTGCATGGGTGCCCACGCCCAATGCCGATGTCATCTATTCGATGAGCTATCTCGACCTCAAGGAAACCGGGCCGCTTGTCGTCAAGGCACCGCCCAATGTGATCGGGATGTTTACCGATTTCTTCCAGCGCACCATCACCGATGTCGGCGCCATCGGTCCCGACCGGGCGCGCGGCGGCCTGTATCTGTTGCTACCACCGGGTTATCAGGGCGAGGTGCCGAAGGGTTACTTCGCATTCGAATCCTCGACCTATAATGTTTTCCTGTTCTTCCGCACGATCATGGCACAGGGCGAAGGCAAGCCCGATCCGGCCCCGGCGGTCGCGACGGCGGAAACCACGCGGGTCTATCCGCTGTGGGAACAGGAAAAGGACATTCCCGCAATGGAATTCCCGAATGCCAGCGGCGTTCGTGTCAACATGATGTATCCGACGGATTTCGACTATTGGACCAAGCTCAAGGAGTTTGTCGATTACGAACCCGTCGAGGCGATCACGCCCGAGTTGCGCGGCGTTCTGGCCACCATCGGCATCGTCAAGGGCGAACCGTTCGAGCCGAACGACTGGCAGCAGGCGGCGCTTGAAAAGGCATTGACCAACGCACCCAGGATGATCCTTGCCGCGGCCCAGACCGGGCGCGAGGACGAGCGCAACAAGTATTATGACGATCGTCAGTGGGAACGCGCCTGGACCGGCGGCACCAATGACTGGATGCAGGAAAGCTATCTGGATCTTGCAGCGCGGTCGCGTTTCTTCCAGTACGCCTATTCCTCGGCCCCGGCGATGGTGATGCGCACAACGGGTGCGGGATCGAAATATCCCTATACGATCCGCGATGCGGATGGGAACTTTCTTGAAGGCGGCAATACCTACAAGCTGACCCTGCCGCCCAACGTCCCCGCGGCGCTTTTCTGGGCGGTAACAGCCTATAACGTGACCGATGGCACGATGCCGGAAACCGAACAACTTCTGCCCTCGACCAACGGATATTACGACATTCCGCAGAACGAGGACGGCTCGATCGACATCTGGTTCGGACCCGAAAAACCCGAAGGCGTCGCAGACGCGGCCTTCATCCAGACGGTTCCGGGACGCAACTTCGTGGCCTGCTTGCGCCTCTATGGTGCGGAAGATGCATTCTATGATCAGACATGGAAGCCCACCGACCTGACAAAGGTGGAATGATCAATTCCCACTGTTCAGGTGTTTGATCCTAAGCAAAAAAGCGGATTCTCGCTTGCTGTGGTGCGCCGGTCGGGCGCACCACAGCCTAGGATGCGGACACGTTCATGTATCATAGCCAAAACAAAACCGTTGCGGCGAGCGCGACGGCGGGCAGGAATACCCAGGGACAGCGGTCTTAGCGGGTTCTGCCAAATATGATTTCGATCTGATTGCGCCGCTTTCGCCCGGGCGATAAAAGCGCCTACACTTTGTCTTGCTACGCTCTTCTGAACAAATTGGCATCGTAGCCGCGATATCCGAGCAGCCAGTCAACATCCGGCAGGCTACTCGCAAATGCCCGCGAATAATCCCGATGTGATCAGCACACATGACCCGCAAAACCATTGGCGGGCCGACAGATGGCGGCAAACTCAGTGAGAGATCATCCAGGGACGCGTACCCATCAGCGATTTCGAACCATCCGGGCGGTGCAAAGTCCGGCTCGGCTTTTTCTTTCCCCCTGAACAGCAGCCGCATCCAGGGCCATGGCTGCTAAGCCGCTTTGGGCTGTCGGCGCTGCGTTCATTCGTCGCAAACGCGGTCCGACGGCTGGCGTCCATATTGGCAAGACGAGGCGCGGTCAGCATCACACGCGGCGCAGCTTTCGCGCAGCTGGGGCAGGCGCAAGGGTCGGTGAATGCGGACATGGGAGCCAGTGCTTCAAAAGGACCGCAATCGGGGCAGGCATAATCATAAACGGGCATGGCCAATTCTTTCAGATAGGCTGGGGGGCAGACCGCGTGGGTCCCACGCGGCCCACGCTTGTCAAAGATCGGGCGCGATTGGCATGTCGACAGATCCATCGACCAGCTGGGTCGGGCCATCTGGAGACGGCATCAGCGCCGAGCCGTTCTCGAAGATGTCCGTCGGCAACCACAAGGTCGCACAAGCATTGGGAACATCGACCACCCCCGAGATATGCCCCTGCACAGGTGCGGTACCCAGAATGGAATAGCCTTGCGCGCCGGAATAGCCGAACTTTTTCAGGTACTCGATTGCATTCAGGCAGGCCTGCCGATAGGCGACATGAACATCCAGATAGTGTTGCTTGCCCCCCTCATCCACGCTGATTCCCTCGAAGATCAGGAAGTCGTCGTATTTCGGAACGATGGGTGAAGGGCGGAAGATCGGGTTTTTGATGGCGTATTTCTCCATCCCGCCCTTGATCAGGCTGACCCGGATATGCAACCACCCCGCCATCTCGATCGCGCCGCAAAAGGTGATCTCGCCATCGCCCTGACTGAAATGCAGATCGCCCATCGAGAGGCCCGCACCGTCAACATAGACCGGAAAGTAGATCTTCGACCCGCGGCTCAGATCCTTGATGTCGCAATTGCCGCCATGTTCACGCGGGGGCACGGTGCGCGCACCTTCGGCAGCGGCCTTGTCGCGGGCCTCGCCTTTCATTTTTCCCATATGTGCCGATTGCGTGGTCGGCAGGTTAGCAAGCCCAGGCACGCGGTTTGGGTCGGTGGCGACCAAACCTTTTTCGCGCTCGTTCCACATGTCCAACATCTTTCGGTCAGGCAGGCAGCCAATCAGGCCTGGATGAATCAAGCCCGCATAGCGCACGCCGGGAATATGGCGTGACCGGGTAAACATGCCTTCGAAGTCCCAGATGGATTTCTGCGCATCGGGGAAGTGGTCGGTTAGAAAACCGCCACCGTTCTGCTTGGAGAAAAAGCCGTTGAAACCCCAGTTCATCTCTTCTTTCGCGCCGATATCGAGGATATCGACCACCAGCAGATCGCCCGGCTCGGCACCTTTCACGCCGATGGGGCCGGACAGATAGTGAACTTGTTCCAGTTCAACGTCGCGCACGTCGGATGCGTCGTCGTCATTGGCGATCTGCCCCCCGGTCCAGTCATAGGTTTCGACCTTGAAATCGTCGCCGGGTTCCACCCAGCAGGCCATCGGGATGTCGCAATGCCAGCGGTTGTGAACGGCCTCGTTCGTATGGGGGCTTTCGCTCAGGTTTACAGAGATCAACGTGTCGGCCATGGCGGGCCTCCTCTTCTTCATGCTGGGTTCAGACGGATAGGAATTTCGAGACATGCGCCTCGTCGACGCTCGCGCGGGGGCTGTCATGGACGAAGGCGCCCTTTTCGAGAACCATCACCCTGTCGGCCACATCCAGCGCGAAACTCAGCACTTGTTCGGACACGACGATGGTCAGCCCGCGTTCATCGCGGATGCGGCGCAGCGTCCGGGCCATGTCACGGATGATCGAGGGCTGGATGCCCTCGGTCGGCTCGTCCAGCAACAGGACCTTGGGGTCGGATGCCAGGGCGCGCGCAATGGCAAGCTGCTGCTGCTGTCCGCCCGAGAGGTTGCCACCGCGCCGGTGCTTCATCTCAACCAGGACGGGGAACAACTCGTAGATGTCGTCCGGCACGGTCTTCTTGCCGGTGACGGTAAGGCCGGTCTCGACATTTTCCTCGACCGTCATGGCCGAAAAGATCTGCCGCCCTTGCGGCACATAGGCCAGCCCCCCGGCAACGCGGGCATGGGATTTCAGGCCTGTCATCTTGCAGTCCCCCACCGTGATCGCCCCCCCGGTCGCAGGAACGATGCCCATCAGCGACTTCATCAGCGTGGTCTTGCCCATGCCGTTGCGGCCCATGATCGCGACAATTTCGCCCTTGGGCACCTGAAGGTCGAGGCCGTGCAAAACCTCGGATTCGCCATAGCCCGAGGTAAGTTTATCGATGGTCAGCATCACATGCTCCTCAGTGGCCCAGATAGACTTCGACGACCTTCGGATCGGCCTGAACATGGGCCATCGATCCTTCCGAAAGGCGCTTGCCCTGGTGCATAACCGTCACGCGGGTCGCGATGTCGGCGACAAAGCCCATGTCATGTTCGATCACGATGACTGCACGGTCCCGGATGATCCGGTTCAGCAACTCTGCCGTTTTCTTGCGTTCTGCCACCGACATGCCCGCAACCGGTTCGTCCAGCATCATCAACTGCGGGTCCTGGATCAGCAGCATCCCGATTTCGAGCCACTGTTTCTGCCCGTGGCTGAGAATGGCCGCACGTTCCTGCAGAAAGTCGCCCAGAAAGATCGTCTCGGCGACCTCGCGGATGCGGGCATCCACATCGCCATCGCGACGGAAGGTCAGCGCGCCGAATACCGTGTGCCCACGCGGATAGCTGATCTCGAGATTCTCGAAGACAGTCAGATCTTCGTAGACCGACGGCGTCTGGAACTTGCGCCCGACGCCCGCATGGACGATCTGGTCTTCGCGCATACGGGTCAATTCGGCCCCCTTGAACTCGATCGATCCGGCGGTGGCGCGGGTGCGTCCGCAAATCAGGTCCAGGACCGTCGTCTTCCCGGCCCCGTTCGGACCGATGATGACGCGGCATTCGTTCGGCTCGATATAGAAGCTGAGGCCATCGACCGCCTTGAACCCGTCAAAGGACACGCTCAGATCCTCGACTGTCAGAATGAAGTTTGGGTTTTCCATGATGATTGCCTTATTCTGCCGGCTGGGGAGCGGTCGCAGGGGTTTGACGCCAACCCCGCAGGCGCGGCTTGATGTAATCGTCAAACAGACCCGCCAACCCGTTGGGGAAGGCCATCACGACGGCAATGAACAGTGCGCCAAGTCCGAACAGCCACAACTCGGGGAAGCTTTCCGAGAATGTCGTCTTGGCCCAGTTGACCAGCAGCGCCCCATAGACCGCGCCCATCAGCGAATGACGCCCGCCGACCGCGCAAAAGATCACCATCTCGATCGACGGGACGATGCCGACGATAGTCGGGGACATGAAGCCGACCTGCAGCGTGAACATCGCCCCGCCCACTGCTGCCATCATTGCGCCCACGCAGAAGATGAAAATCTTGAAGCTGGCGACATCGTAGCCCGAGAAACGGACCCGGTCTTCGGCATCGCGCATCGCCACGAGGACGCGACCGAATTTGGACTTGCGAATTGCCATTGCAACCACCAAGCAGCCAAACAGAAGGATCGCATTGACGAAATAGAGGACAGTCTTGGCACCATCGGGGCGAATGTCCCACCCCATCAGCGTACGCAGGTCGGTGATGCCATTCACCCCACCGGTATAGCCCTGCTGCCCCACGATCAGGATCGTGGCGATCGCTGCGATCGCTTGCGTGATAATGGCGAAATAGACCCCGCTGACACGGCGGCGGAACATGGCATAGCCGATGACAAAGGCGAAAGCCGCGGGCACGACGAAAATCGCGATCAGCGTGAAGGCGAAGCTGTTGAAGGGCTGCCACCAGATCGGCAGCGCCGAGATCTGGTTCCAATCCATGAAGTCCGGGATGCCGGGTGTGGATTGGATCGCCGTCGCCTCGGGGGTCGATGCCTCAAGCTTGAGGAACATCGCCATGCAATAGCCCCCTAGCCCGAAGAATACCCCCTGGCCAAGGCTGAGGATGCCACCGGCACCCCAGCACAAGACCAGCCCGATCGCCACGAAAGCATAGGACAGGTACTTGCCGAACAGGTTCAGGCGAAAATCGTCCAGCATGACCGGGAAGGCCACGAAGATGATCAGCGCGAGGATAGCGAGGCCCACGGCCTCGCTGCGCGTCAGGAACGAAGTCTTTGTCATCGTCAGGCCCTCATTTCCGAAGTTTCATGGCGAACAGGCCCTGCGGACGCAGCATCAGGATGCCCACGACCACCAGCAACGTGATGACCTTTGCCATCGAGCCAGAGAGAAAGAATTCCAGGATCGACTGCGCCTGACTGATCGAGAAAGCCGAGGCGATCGTGCCCAGCAGGCTTGCAGCGCCGCCGAACACGACGACCAGGAAGGTATCCACGATATACGCCTGTCCCGAGGTCGGGCCCGTCGATCCGATCATGGTAAAGGCAGCGCCCGCCACGCCGGCAACTCCACAGCCGATCCCAAAGGTCATCCGGTCTGTGCGTTCGGTGTCGATCCCGACGGCCCCCGCCATTACCCGGTTCTGGGTCACCGCGCGAACCTGACGGCCCCAGGCCGACCTGTACATCATGACATAGACCGCCGCCGAAATACCAAGGGCCAAGACCATGACGAAGATACCGTTGATCGGAATCTCGATCAGATCGGTGACAGGCAGAGATCCCATCATCCATTGTGGAATGGTGACGCCAACCTCACGCGCTCCGAACAGCGACCGGAAGGTTTGTTGCAAGATCAGGCTCAGACCCCAAGTCGCCAGCAACGTATCCAGCGGCCGCTTGTACAGATGCCGGATCATCGCCCATTCGACAATCATCCCAAGCAAACCCGACGCACAGAACGCCAGGACCATCGCGACAAAGAAATAGGCCCCGAACAGCGCCGGCATATAGGCAGCAAAGGCGTTCGAGACCAGATAGGTGACATAGGCGCCCAGGATCATGAACTCGCCATGGGCCATATTGATGACGCCCATCTGACCGAAAATGATCGCAAGTCCCAGGGCCATCAGCACGAAGACCGAAAACAGGATCAGCCCGGCAAAGCCCTGCATGGTGATAATCGCGCCAAGTTCTGGCAGGGAATAGCCCGAGAACATCGGAACTCTCCTTGAATTAGGGGGATGGCTGGCGGCGCTGCACAGGCCGCCAAAGCAGGCTTACTGATAACCCTCGGGGAAGGGATCTGGCTCGACCAGATCGGCGGTCTCGAAGACAACTTCGTACTGCCCGTCGGCCAATGCATGGCCCACGCGCGTCTTGGACCAGAGGTGATGGTTTTCGTGAATCTTCACATAGCCTTCGGGGGCGCTTGCCAATTCGATCCCCGGGCTTGCCTCGCGAACCTTGTCGACGTCGAACGAACCGGCCTTCTCGACTGCAGCCTTCCAAAGCCACGGCCCCAGATAGGCGGCTTGCGTCACGTCGCCGATGACCATGTCGTCACCCCACATCTCTTTGAAGGCAGCGACGAATTCCTGATTGTTCTCGTTCTCCAGGGACTGGAAATACTTCATGCAGGCGTAGGCGCCTTCGATATTCTCGCCACCAATACCCCGGATCTCGTCCTCGGTAACCGAGATGGTCAGCAAGAGAGGCGCCTCTTCGGTCATGTCTATACCCGCAGCCTTCAACTGCTTGTAGAACGCGACATTCGACCCGCCGACAACGATTGCATAGATGACGTCCGGCTTTTTCAGGCGGATCTTGTTGATGACCGAATTGAACTGCGTGTGTCCGAGCGGATAATATTCTTCGCCAACGACCTTGCCGCCCAGCTTGTCCTCAATATGCTTGCGCGCGATCTTGTTCGACGTTCGTGGCCAGATGTAATCCGATCCAAGCAGATAGAAGGACTCTGCGCCCTTCTCTCGGGCTACCCAGTCCAGGCCCGCGATGATCTGCTGGGTCGCCTCTTGGCCAGTATAGATGACGTTCGGGCTTTCTTCGAGGCCCTCGTAGAAAGTCGGGTAATACAGCATGCCGTTATGCTGTTCGAATACCGGCAACACTGCCTTGCGGCTGGCCGAGGTCCAGCATCCCATGACGCTGGCAACCTTGTCATTCACCAGAAGCTTGCGTGCCTTTTCCGCGAAGGTCGGCCAGTCCGAGGCGCCATCTTCCTGGATCGTTTCAATCTTGCGGCCAAGAACACCGCCCTGCGCGTTGATCTGCTCGATCGCCAGCTTCTCGGCCTGAACCGATCCGGTCTCGGAAATCGACATCGTGCCACTGATCGAATGCAGGATACCGACCTGCACGGTGTCGTCCGTCACCGCCAGCCCGGTCGTATTGATCTGGTCGGTCGGGAAGTCCTGCGCCCGCAGCCCTTTGGGCAAGAACAGCGAAGCGCCAAGGGCCGCGCCCCCCGCCAGGATTGCACGCCGCGAAATGGGAGAGATGGGAACTTTCTTCTGGTCGGCCATGATGTCCTCGTCGGTTTGAATCGTGGTTGCCCGAAGCTTGTCCTGCGAACCGACGTCGCGGAATACGTCGAATGACGTATATGAATGCGTCGAATTTCCCCTTATCCCGATCCCCGAACCAGAAAGACATCGGCCGGCCAGTCGGCTTCTTGCGTGAAAAAGGGGCCGTCAGAATGAGTACATTGCTGCACGCGACCACAGCCAAGCGCGAATATCACCGTCTGGTCGCTGACGAGACCATGGAGGATTTCGCCCTTCGCTTCACCGCGCATCGCGCGCGGCGATGGTCGTCGGGGTGGGTCGCGAATGCCGCCCTCGGGTCGATCTCTTTTCTGGCACTCGAGGCGATCGGCGCGGCGCTGACTTTAGGCTTTGGTTTCGCGACTGCGGCTTCCGCCATTGCGGCTGTCTGTGCGGTACTGTTCATAACGGGCCTGCCGATTGCCTATTATGCCGCGCGATATGGTGTTGATATCGACTTGCTGACACGGGGCGCGGGATTCGGCTATCTTGGCTCGACCCTGACATCGCTTATCTACGCAAGCTTCACGTTCATCTTCTTCGCGCTCGAAGCAGCGATCCTGGCGCTGGCATTGCAGTTCTGTTTCGGTATTCCGCTCTGGGCGGGTTACATTGCATCTGCGATAGTGGTGATCCCGCTGGTAGCGCATGGCTTCTCGCGCATTTCGCGTTTTCAGGCCTGGACCCAGATCCCATGGCTGGCGCTGAACACGATGCCGTTTGTCCTGATAGCGACGATGGGCCTGGGCGACGCCGAATGGACGCAGTTCCGTGGGCTGGACGGCAAGGCTGAACTGACGCTTCTGTCTTTCGGCGCTGCATCGGCGGTGGGGTTATCCTTGATCGCACAGATCGGAGAGCAGGTCGATTTCCTGCGTTTCCTGCCTGCGCCCAAGACGCGCCGTCAACGGATTGGCTGGTGGGCTGCAGTTGTCGCGGCTGGACCCGGCTGGGCTGTCATTGGCGGACTGAAAATGATCGCTGGGGCGTTCCTGGCAGTACTGGCCATCTCTGCCGGAACGGCGGTCGGCGATCTGACCGATCCCGCGCATCTCTATTTCGTGGCTTTTGACCTGACACTGGGTGACGGAGGCGCTGCACTGGCCGTCACCGGCATCTTCATCCTGCTTTGCCAGCTGAAGATCAACGTGACGAATGCCTATGCAGGGTCGATCGCCTGGTCGAATTTCTTTTCCCGACTGACCCACGCGCATCCGGGCCGCGTGGTCTGGCTGGTGTTCAACGTAGCCATCGCGTTTCTCTTGATGCAGTTTGGCGTCTTCCACGCCATCGAAGCAACGCTCAGCTTCTATTCAACCGTCGCGCTTGCCTGGATCGGGGCCATATTCGCTGATCTCGTGATCAATAAACCACTCGGCTTCAGCCCCGCCGGGATCGAATTTCGCAGGGCCTATCTTCATGACCTGAACCCTGTCGGGCTGGGTTCAATGTTGGGGGCTGTCATCCTTGGATTGATGGCAAGCAGTGGAATATTGGGTCATGTGGCAGTGGGACTTTCAGCTTTCGTATCGCTGATAGCAGCGATCATTCTGGCACCGCTGATCGCGTGGGTCAGCCATGGGCGGTTCTATATTGCCCGAAAGCCCGCCAAATTCGCAGCCGGAGAACATGCCTGTGACACTTGCGGTTACCTGTTTGAAGCGCAAGACATGGCGACCTGCCCCTTTATCGAAGGACAGATCTGTTCACTCTGCTGTTCGCTGGAAGGCGGATGCGGGGATCGTTGCAAACCTCAGGGCCGTGCGCCCGCGACGATCCGCAATGCCATCGAACTGATCATGCCCGCTCCCGTCGCGCGGTACCTCGTCTCGCGTGCGGGTATCTTTTCGGTTTGCTTCTCCGCAGCAGTCGCAGCCTTGGCTTTGGTACTAACCTTCCTGTATCGCGCGCGCATGTCCCCGGGTTACGGCGCAATTCTGGGCGCATTGTTCTGCGGGGCGGTGGTGCTGATCGGTGTCGGGATCTGGATGCTCATCCTTGGCCGCGAAAGCCGCCGCAACGCCCGTGACGAGGCTGACCGCCAGACCCTGCGCTTGCTTCAGGAAATCCGCGCGCACAAACGCACCGATCTGGCGCTTCAGGCTGCCAAGGAACAGGCCGAGGCCGCAAATACCGCCAAGACCCGCTATCTTGCCGGACTAAGCCACGAAATACGCACACCCCTTAACGCCATCTTCGGCTTTGCCCAGATCGTCGAGGCTGACCCCGACATTCCACCCCGCCGTCGCGAAGCGGTCCGCACGATCCGCAGGTCATCCGAGCATCTGGCTGGATTGATCGAGGGATTGCTGGACATCTCAAAGATCGAAGTCGGCCAGATCGAAGTGACCCGCGAGCGTATCAACCTGCCCGGATTTCTGAACCAGATCGGGTCACTTTTTCGACAACAGGCTGCCGAAAAGGGGCTAAACCTGTCGATCGCCACCAGCGGAAGCATGCCCGTCTGGGTAATGTCCGATGAAAAGCGACTGCGCCAGATCCTTATCAACCTTATGACGAACGCTGTGCGCTACACGGCGCAAGGCTCGGTCGAGCTGTCCTTTTCATATCGCAACGAGGTTGCCACCATCACAGTGACCGATACCGGGCAAGGCATCGCGCCCGAACAGATGGAGCGGATCTGGCGTCCTTTCGAACGCGGCGGCGACCAACATCCCGGCGGCTCTGGCTTGGGCCTGACCATCACGAAGCTGCTCGTCGATATTCTGGGAGGAGAGATCACCGCAGAGAGCACGCCCGGTCGCGGCAGCAGCTTCCGCGTGCGCATCATGCTGCCATCGGTCCCCGACCACGCCGCTCGGCCGGGGCGACAGGCCGATCTGGACGAAGAGATCCGCCCTACCGGTTATGCTGGCAGACGCCGCACCCTGATGATCGTTGATGACGATCTGCACCACCTGAACCTTTTCGACAGCTTCTTCGCGCCGCTAGGCTTCAATGTCGTAGGTGCCGCAAACACGAGTGCGGCCCGGTCGATGCTGGGAGATATCTCACCGGATCTTTTCGTGCTGGATGTGGACATGCCGGCCGAGGACGGCTGGAGCTTTGCACTTTGGTTGCGCGGCAACGCCCATCGGACAACACCGATCCTCATGTGCACGGGGCATGCGCTCGAGGCGGGGCCGGTCAATGCCGACATGCGGGTCCATGACGGATTCCTGGTCAAGCCTTACACGCTGACCGACATGCTGGAAACCATCGCCAGCCTGCTGCGGCTTGAACTGATCCATGACCGCCCGGTCGCGCCGGCCAGTACCGCCCCTGCCATCAGTGCCGCCGATCTGGAGGCATTGCTGTCCAGCGCACGGATCGGTCATGCCCGCGGCGTCGCCGCGCATCTGGACCGGATCGAAGGTGACCATGGCGGACCTTCCGACAGGATCCGGACATTGCGCGGACATCTCGAGAAGTATGACCTGACGGAAATCGAAAAGACGGTGACAAAGTGGATAAACGCATGATCCAAAGTGACACGGCGATCGCCTCGATGGCACTGATCGTGGACGACGATCCCGGTTCCGTCGGCATGGTCTCTGCGGCGCTGGAGGAAAGCGGCACCACGGTCATCGTTGCGCGCGACGGGCAGCGTGCCTTGGACTTGCTGCAGCGGGTCGATCCAGACGTGATCCTTCTGGATGCCATGATGCCCGTGATGGATGGGTTCGAGACATGCCGCCGCATGAAGTCCGCCCCCGTAATGACCGATGCGCCGATCATTTTCATGACCGGCCTCACCGGTTCCCAGGATGTCCGCCGCGGCCTGCAGGCCGGTGGCGTGGATTACGTCACCAAGCCCGTAAAGATCGACGAACTTATCGCCCGTGTAACGACCCATATCCTGAACGCCCGCCAGATGCGCGATCTGCGCGACGCCTTCGACACACAGAACCGCTCGCTGGTCGCGATGGACGTCGCGGGCCGGATCGCCTGGGGGTCGCCCGCCGCTCTTGGCTGCATGTCCGGTTCGGGCATTCTGATGCAGGATGGTGCGCCCTCTGCCGAGGTGATGACTTGGCTGCGCCATCTGCCGGATCAGCCTGTGTCACGGGCCCCTTCCTTGACGATAGGATCAGTGGAGCTGTACTATTCGGGTCGCACAGCTGGCGGCGACCTGCTGATCCGGATCGAAACCGGACCGCGCGCAGCCCCCGAGGCACATCTTGCCGAAAATTTCGGGCTGACGGCGCGCGAATCCGAAGTCCTCTTCTGGCTGTCGCAGGGTAAGGCCAATCGCGACATCGCCGACATCCTGACACTGAGCGCGCGCACGGTGAACAAGCATCTCGAACAGATCTACGTCAAGCTGGGCGTAGACAACCGCACCTCGGCCGCACTGTTGGCAGATCGCCTGCTGGCATCGCATGGGTAGATTGCAACTGTCCGCCGTCAAATGATTTGGGACACGGGGCGCGAGGCTCGTTAAGTTTTCAGTCTATACCGTAGTCTGATAAATCCTCACCGGTTTTGTTCCGGCCATTTGTTTATGTTAAGCGGCTCTCTGTTCGAAGGGTAAGGGTGATCTTCAGCCGCGTGCTGAGATTTTCCGCCGTAGGTTAAGAAGCCATGTGTAGATGCTCCTTTGGTAATCCCCCCGATCTTAATGGGATGCGGAAGTAGAATTTTCTCGGCAGGATGAACGAGGAGATTCCGATGACGAAGACACGATTCACCGAGGCCCGGATCATGGGCGTGCTGCGGCAGATGGAGGGCGGTGTGCCGGCCGCCGAGCATTTCCGAGAACCGGGTTGCGCGGCTTGCGTCGCTGGCCGGGATCGCCGCGCAGATCGGTTGCAGGCGCCGTCCCGGCCGCTATGGCGGCAAACCCACGAAGGCTGGCTATCCCTCTGCGTCGTCATCGACCTGTTCCCTCGCCGCGTGGTCGGCTGGTCGGCCCAATCGCGGATGAGCACGGAACTGGCTGATGGCCGTGTGGCGGCGTAAACCCATGAACCGGGTCACGGTGCATTCCGATCAGGGCGCACAGGATCACCGGCCTTGCTGATTTGGGTCAGTGTCCGGGATCTTTGCGATGGTCATCCCGCCTCAAGACCAGCTTCCTTCAAAGCACTCCCCAGCCGGTCTTTCTCGCGCCGGGTGCTGAGACCGGTATTGCCATAGTCGTGGATGTCCTGAAGTAATGCGGTCGCCGTTTCGCGGTCAAGAACATCAGCGCGCGTCGACAACCGTGAGATGGCATTGGTCAAAGCCAGCAGAACCTCGATGCTAGACGCGCCATCACGTGCAAGGATCCGGAACGCGCAGATCGACAGCCCAGTATAATCCGATGCGGGGATATAGACCGAGCGGTAAAGCGGGTCTTCCCTGTCATCCGCCTCGCCCTTGCTCCACAAGAGCCGTTCGAGCCGGGCGACAACCTCGAGCGCTGTCCCCTGATCGTTGATCCCGGGCGACAGGGCCTTTGAGCCCGCCTCTCGCAGGATGGTCAGCGCATATTGTGGATCATGGTCGACCGACCGGCTGGATTCGATTGCAAAGCATTCAGCCAGTCCTTCAGCCGCAAGATGGTCGGCCGTCCAGCCCAAGACTTCCCCCCGCAAGAGCCGATCGCCGGGTATTGCCTTCACATAGATTCTGGTGTCGCCCTCATCGGCAAGGGATTGCAGCTTCTTCATGTCGACACGGCACAGAAACCCGGATTCAGGGCTGCGAAACGCCGCCATGTCCGGGACCGACTCGCCCCGGCCGCTCCAGGCGATGCCGCCGAGACACGGATATCGCTGCATGTTCCAAAGCGCCTCTTGCGCGGCCGCTTCGGCGCGATCAAGTGCATATTCCATGGAACCGATCCGCGTCAGCTGTCCGATCCACCGGATCAGCGAAATCACAACCGCACCAACAACGAAAACGGTCGCGGCAAAAACGATGACCGCAGCGCCGTCGCTGTAATATTGCGCACGAAACAGGATGATCCCGCAGAGCGAGAACACGAATGCGCCAATGAAGGTGGCCAACATCGACTGGGTGGACGTGTCCTCGACCAGCAATCTGTGAATGCGGGGCGTCGACTGGTCGGCAAGCGTCCGATGCGACGCCACCATCACCCCCAGCGAAAATGTCGCCACCGACAGCATCCCGCTGGCCAGAATAGTCAGAATGGGCAGCGTGGACGATTGCGAGAAGCGATCCTTCGAACTGCTGGGAAGCAGGCCGTCCAACGGCTGCGCCAAGAGCGCCGCCAGCACCGACAGCGCGGTAATCAACGCAACCCGCACCCACAGGATACGGCTGACCCGCCGAAGGGTCTGCAGGTTCTGGAGCAGCTTTGGTTTCAGAAATCTGAGCATCGGTTCCGTCTTGCGCATCCAGCAAGGACATCAAATGCATGCTGCAATGCGCAGAGCCCGATCTGCAAGGGAACATTTCGCAGTTCCGCCCCGATCAAGCGGGAAGCCGACCTCCTTGCGACTGCGAAGTCACGTCAAACGGGCATTGGCTCAAAATGGCGCAGCACTTGGGGATTGGCGTTGATGCACAAATCAAATGAGGAACTTACTGCTTGATTGCGTGAGGCCAGAAGCGGCCGGATCTCGACAATCTACAGAAACACCAACTGCTAGCCCTGTTGCGAAGAACTGCAGCAACGAGACTGGACGTCTAATCCGTGATCCGCCACATTCGAAAGCGCCCCTGCTGTGTGACTTCTCGGACGAGCCCATGTTCCTCCATCCAGGCGAGGTTTCGCTGCACAGCCGCGCGACTTGCGCCTGTCAAGGTTTCCGCCATTGGGGCCGAGACCAAAGGCCACCCAGTCAGCACCGAGCGCAGCACGGTCGGCGTGCGACCCGACAGTCGAGACATGACCCCCGCGGCCCGGGCATTCCATGCCTCGACGCTATCCAGATGACGCATCGCCGTCAGAATGGCGTTGTCCATTCCATCCAGCCAACGGGCAAGACGCTCTGGCGGCAAGCCGGAGCCGCGCAGCCCCCCTGCCCCGCCCATGGCCAGCGGCGCGAAGACGGCACCGTTCCCTTCGCTGGCCGCAATTCTGCTCGCGGTGACGGCTGATTCAATCTGATCGCCGTATTGCCCCAGCCCCGCAAGGTTCCAAAGATGAAACCCCAAGCAGGCCCGCGTGATCGGGTGAAGCCCCGTCGCCGCAGCCATGACGCCTTGCCATCCGCCGGCACGATCTTCGAAACGCTCGGCGCTGTCTTCGATATTCTCAGGGTCGCGGCGGTCCAGAAATGCCGCCAGATCGACCATCGGCGCCGCACCGCCGGTCAGGCGCCGAACGACCCAACCGATCCGGGCCAGGGAATTTGTATCATCCTGAACACCGGACAGACGCATCGACACCCATAGGGCCAGACGATCGGTGCTCACCCGATCACCTGCGAACCAACTGAGATCCGCCGCTTCGATCAATGCCAGTCTGTGCCGCCAGCCTTCCGCGCCGCGACCCAGCCGGTCATCCAGCGCACCAAGGCGCCCGGCAACCCTTGCCAGACGCGCAGCGTGCCCCCCCTCTGCCTTCGCCCAATCGTTGATGACAGAGGTTTCGGAAGGTTCCGCCCGCGGCCCGGGCAGAAGATAATCCGGTTCTTCCTCCATCGGCCCCGGCAGAAACCAAAGAGCCTCATCTGCAGTATCTTCGTCCGACTGGGTGGTAGCGGAAGGCATTAGAAAATTGTCCGTAAAAGAAGTGCTCTTTGCATTCATATGTGCAAAATAGTCTAGTTTTGCATATTATCCAAACGACAATGTGAAACCTTCCGACGGTTACAGGACGGAAACACCCGAGCGACTGCGGAAGAAAACTTCAGGATCACGGCCAAAGCAAAAGCAAGGGGCCTTATAGTAGTACCGGAAAAGCGCTTTTGCTCAGATTGGTCTAATGGTTGACCTCGTCCTGCAGACTGAAAATCTTCGCACTTGCGATCAATAAGCTCCAGGCTGCAAACCGTGCTGTGGACCAACGCAACAAGAGTTTGGCCAAAGGGCCTCTGTCGATCGTTGTTTTCGGCACGAGGTATTCGCTGGGTGCCGGCGAAACGTTCTGACGGCGCTAAATAAGAGCCAAATCATCCGACCTGTCATTGCGTATAGCTCACCCCCGGTAATCGCGATTACCGGGGGTGAGCTATATTTGACATCTTCACATTCCAGTATCTTCCCCGTGGGGAAGGTCAATCAATCTGCTGCAACAGCTCCGCGACAGCCAACTCTAGACGCCGTCGGTCTATGGTTGAAAAGTCTTTGGGCAATCGAATTTCCAACCTTCCATTCGCAGCAGTACATTTCGCGCTCCCTTCCGGTCGAGCAACCTGAAACGTTGTTTTTGCCTTGCTTGCTGTCGGTCGCGCGGCGGACTTACGACCTTTTACGGGTTCTGCCCCCTGCCCTGCATAACCTCGCAGAATATCCAGTTCTTCTTTTGCCGAACGGTCTTCATGTGCATCCAACTCGGAGACTATTGCGGGCACAGCGCTAGGCGTATCAGAGATACGTTGCGCCAAGGCCAAGCCCAATGCGCGTGGGATTTCTTGTGAAAATCGAAGAGATGCGCCCAATGCCCTCATAACCGTGATGAAGTGACGGATATATGTTCGCTTCTGATAGCCCGCAGATTTAAAAAGGGACGCAACAGCCTTTTCAGGTTCGTCAGTTTCAGTACCGGGGTCCGCAGCGTATTGCAGCGCAAGCTGGGCCATCTCTGCAAACGAGATGTCCTTACGCACAAGATTTTCGTCCACCATACGCCGATACAACTGCTCCAGTTGATCGCCTTTTGCCGAGATCCCGGCAGGAATTCTGCCCCAGCGCGCTTCGTCACCTGTTTCCTGAAGCAAAGCGCGATAGGCTGAAAGCCTGCGCCAACCTTGGATCAGCTCGTATCTACCATTGGATGACGGCTCGACGCGAACTGGGTTGGACAACCCTATATCACGAATAGAGCGGATCAACTCGGGGAGGTCTTCATCGACCCCTGCCCCGCGGTCCCGGATCAGTTTATCGGCGTCGATCGCGTCCAGCGCGATAAGATCGGTAATCAATCCTGCGCGCTTGAGCCGGACATGCTCTTGCGCCAGGGCATCGTTTTCAGCCCGAATTTGCGCCTCGATGCGCGCACGGTCGCGGCTGGATTCGACGGTTTCAGCGATTGCTGTTGCCATTGGACCGCGCCGGGTCTCTTTTTCGTCCATCTTCCCTGCGGGGAAGTTCTCGGGTTCATCCTGTGGAACCTCAATATCAAACATGCGCCTCTTCTTGCTCATGCTTCATCCTCCAATTGAATCCACGCCTGTAGAAAGGACATCTTGAATTCTTCATAGGCCTGATCAAAGGTCGCGCGGGCACGGCGCCAGGTGCCACGCGTCATTTCACGATAGTCTATCTCGTAGATCGAACTTAGGAAGCGGCCTGACTGCTCAACAGCGCGGGTCATTTCCACAGGGTGCTCGGCCATCCGATCCCCGAACACCTGACGAAACGCGTTCAACATCGCCTGGTGCAATTCATTGGAAGGCTCATAGCGTGTCATCAGAAAGCGAATGTCCTGAAAAGCCTTCGGGAGTGCAATCTTCCCCGTGGGGAAGTTTTCAAAACCATGCGACAGATCTTCAAGCGCTTCGGACAACTGTCCGATAAAGCTAGTGGTTGAATCATACTCCCAGTAACCAGGCCCCGAAGGAATATATAGCATATCAGCCGCGAACACCGCGTTCATGGACTGATACCCAATGGCGGGGGGGCAATCGAACAAGATCAAGTCATAAGCATCATCCGCCAATCCGTCCAGAAACCGCGAGACGGCGCCGAAAAACGTCCACTCTGGATTAAGATGCCGATATTGCGCGCTTGCGAACTCGACAAAGGCCGCGTTCGCACAACTGGGCACTATATCTATTGTCGGCCACGCGGTCGGTTTGATGAAATCAGCCGGACGCAGCGTTCCCAAGCCCATATCCCGGATCGATGCCGGAAGCTTGCGTTGGGGCAGGGCGGTACCCGACTCTGCGCCGGCCGCCGCCGCATTCATGCGATCGGTCTCGCGCTCGAGATCGCGAGCCATGATCCCCCAAACCGTGTGATCTTCACCCACATCGGTCAGCCCCATCGAGTGCGAAAGCGTGGCCTGCGGGTCGAAATCAACCACCAGCACCCGATAGCCATCCAATGCCGCGGCATGCGCAAAATGCAGGGCGACGGTCGACTTTCCGGCACCGCCCTTGAAATTGGCGATCGCGGCACGGAAGGCCCGCTTGCCGGCCGGTCGCTCGGGAAGCAGACTACGCTTGCCAACCCGGATCCTGCGACGAAGTTCATTGATCTCATCAAGCGAGAACCACCGCTGCCGGCCATCTTCTTCAACTTCCCCGAGGGGAAGATTCGGATCCGCGGCCAGCTTGCCCCGAAAGGTCGACTGATTGATCCGGAATATAAGCTCCGAGACCTCCCAGCTGGAAAACCGACGCAAGGTCTTCTCGTTCGCCGGGCTAAATGTCTGTCGGCGAATCCACCCTTGCATCTTCAGGGATTGCGACTGCAGCCGCGCGAGATCTTCGTGAGTGTACATGATATGCCTGCATTCAAGGACGTTGATTACTGCTGTTCTTGCTTTTACGCGCAATTTGCGCTTTTGGCAAAATGAGTTTTTAATGGAAAGGGAAACGCGGTTAGGCCGACGCTTTTGGCAGCAAATGCAGGGCTTACCTTCGGAAATGGTGCCAAGGCGAATGCGGGCACGCAAAATCGCGAAAGTCGGCCATTAAGGTGTCACGCGAACCAGACGGCGAACGAATAGGGTGACATTTGCGGCCAATAAGGTGACGCTCAAGATGTCACCCTTTACCATTAATACCCATTTTCATAGTTGATACAAAGTGCTGTCTAACTGGCGAGGCAAAAGCCCTTGACAGAATCGGCATTTAGGACGCTAATGCCAAACCAGAGGCAAAAAGCGTTTGGGATGGCCGCTCTTGAAAGCATATCGGCAGAGACCGGGGCACATTTCCAGGCAACAAGCCGCTCAAGCGGCAAGATGGGCAGATAGCCGGAACCCCGGCAAGCAGGAGCAGTGATGCAGGTTCTTAGACCTGTCGGTCGTGAGGCCGCAGCCAAGAAATATGACTTGCTGTCAGCGATGATGGCATATGCGCTGGCCGGGGATCAGCATCGTCAACGATTGATCATGCGTCTGATGTCGTTGATTACCACACGATACAACTGGCAGCGCAACGAATTGACCATGGGGCAACGGGAAATCGCGCGCTTGTGGTCCGTCGATGAACGTACCGTCAAACGGGATATGGCACGGTTGCG
The DNA here is from genome assembly GCF_028294535.1 of Paracoccus onchidii. Lineage (GTDB taxonomy): Bacteria > Pseudomonadota > Alphaproteobacteria > Rhodobacterales > Rhodobacteraceae > Paracoccus > Paracoccus onchidii. The sequence goes on from NZ_JAQBIE010000010.1 coordinate 21,701, forward strand.
CAGCCTGGGCTGGCTGGAGTTGAAGCGGGCAGGGGTGCGTGGGCGCGTCGCCATGCACGGACTGGATATCGAGCGGATCATGCTGGACACCAAACCGGTCTGGCCCAATATCGGCGAGGATTTCGCGTCACGGATTGGCGGAACGCCCGAGGCTGTCGACACCAAGGTGGTTCCGATTCGCAGGGCCACGCCAGTTCAGGCAAATGGTCTATGGGGCGCGGCACGCGACTATCTGGCTGGTGAAGACCCCGCGCTGTTCGATGCCTGGATCGCCAGTCTGGCTGACGGCGGCATCGAGGATGATTGCCAGACACTGCTCGCCCCAAGCAAGTTTCATGCGGCCTATGTGCGGACGCATCTTCTGAAACGGTTGCAGATGGCGTTGCGACGTATGGATGGCACGGTTTCCGTAGTGCGGGTCATTGCCAGAGGGATCTGACGGGCATGTAACAATGGCGCGCGTTTTTGCGAACAGGCGGGTATTGCGCTGCATTCGTCGTGCGGCCTCATCAATCGCAGGAAGGATCTTGGCCCGTGTTGCGCCCGTTTATATTCATTCTCCTCGTCGCTGCTGTTGCATCGGCCTGGCTTGTATTGCCGACCGACCAACTGGGGCTGGATTGGCTTCGGCTTCAGATTAGCAATCTACGCAGCACCATTGACGCCAATCCCATGACGGCATGGGTTTCCTATTTCCTTGCTTATGTCGCAGTTGCCGCGCTGTCATTGCCGATTGCTCTGTGGTTGACGCTGGGGGCAGGGGCCCTGTTCGGGTTCGGATACGGGCTGCTTCTGGTTTCTTTCGCCGCAAGTATAGGTGCCAGCCTTGCTTTTCTGGCCTCGCGCTATCTGCTTCGGGATTGGGTGCAGGCAAAATTGGGTGAGCGCGCCAAGGCCATCAAGCAAGGGCTGGATCGGGACGGTGCATTTTACCTGTTCTCTTTGCGCCTCGTGCCGGTCTTTCCGTTTTTTATCATCAATCTGTTGATGGGGCTGACCAGGATTCCGGCGTTGCGTTTCTATGCAGTCAGCCAGATCGGGATGCTACCTGCAACGGCGCTATACGTGAATGCCGGAACACAAATCGGGCAACTGGAAAGCCTGTCGGGCATCCTGTCACCCGAGGTGTTCCTATCCTTCGCGCTGTTGGCTGTTTTTCCTTGGGTCCTGCGCCTGATCCAAAAGCGGCTTCAACGGCGGCGTATATATGCGGGACATAAACCACCCACCGGTTTTGACCGCAATCTGATCGTGATCGGGGCGGGCGCGGCAGGTCTTGTATCGGCCTATATTGCTGCGGCCACAAAGGCGAAGGTGACCCTGGTGGAAGCTGGCGAGATGGGGGGTGATTGTCTGAACACCGGTTGCGTGCCGTCCAAGGCATTGATTCGCAGTGCAGAACTTGCACATGAAATGCGCAATGCTGATTGCTATGGTTTGTCACCGACCGAGCCGGTCGTGCCGTTTCGGAAAGTCATCGACCGGGTGCATGCGGTCATCGCCGCCATCGCACCGCATGACAGCGTCGAGAGATACGAAAAGCTGGGCGTCGAAGTTCTGCGTGGATACGCCCGAATCATCGATCCTTGGACGGTCGAGATCGCATTGCATGACGGCGGCACGCGACGGCTTACTGCGCGATCCCTGATCATCGCGACCGGTGCTCAGGCCGTCGTCCCGGATATTCCGGGGCTGGATCGGGTCGGGCCGCTGACATCGGACAATATGTGGCAGAGTTTGCGCAACCGAGATCACGCGCCCGAACGCATGGTCGTGCTGGGCGGAGGTCCTATCGGTTCAGAGCTTGCCCAGGCATTTGCGCGCCTTGGTTCTCATGTGACCCAGATCGAGGCGGGTGACCGGCTGCTTGCCAAGGAGGATCCCGAGGTTTCGGATCTTGTGCGCGATGCGTTTCAACAGGACGGAATCGAGATTTTGCTGGGGCAGACGGCAACATCGGCGGGAATCGATCCTGACGGTCGGAAATGGATAGCGGTCGGTATGGGACCGGACGAAAAGCGTATTCCGTTCGACGAAATCATCGTGGCTGTCGGCCGCGCACCTCGACTGAAGGGCTTTGGCCTGGAAGAGTTGGGGGTCGAGGTTTCACGCGTCGTTGAGACGAATGAATATCTGGAAACGGTCTATCCGAATATTCTTGCCGCAGGTGACGTTGCCGGACCATTTCAATTCACGCATACAGCCAGCCATCAGGCGTGGTTTGCCGCCGTCAACGCCCTGTTTGGCAATCTCAAGCGGTTCAAAGCCGATTACCGTGTCATCCCCTGGGCGACATTTACATCCCCGCAAGTCGCCCGTGTCGGTCTGTCCGAGACTCAGGCCGCAGAGCAAGGGGTCGAGGTCGATGTGACGCGATACGGTCTGGATGACCTCGATCGTGCCATTGCCGATGGCGGTGCAACCGGATTCGTCAAGGTCTTGACGGCGAAGGGCAAGGATCGGATTCTGGGGGTGACCATCGTTGGGCATCAGGCAGGGGAACTGATCGCGGAATTCGTGTTGGCCATGAAGCATGGCATCGGGTTAAACAAGATCCTTGGCACCATCCATATCTATCCGACCATGGCCGAGGCGAATAAGCAGGTTGCAGGTGAATGGCGGCGTAACAATGTCAATCCGACCTTGCTTGCGATTCTTGCGCGTTTTCATGCGTGGAGGCGGGGGTGATAGACGCCAAGATCCTTCCACTTCAGCGGGCAGTTCTGCGCCCTGTGGGCGTCAGCCTGAAAAAGCGCGGCATCCGGGCGGATTGGGTGTCGTTGGTCGGGTTCGCAATTGGGGTGTTTGCCTTTGTCGCGATCGCGATGGGGCAAACATTTCTGGGGGCCGGGCTGATACTGGCGAACCGTCTGTTCGATGGTGTCGATGGCGCGGTGGCCCGCGCGGGATCGCCAACGGACCGAGGGGCATTTCTGGACATCGCGTTGGATTTCGTATTCTACGCATTGGTGCCTTTGGGGTTCGCGATTGACGACCCTGCTGCGAATGCGCTGCCGGCAGCGATCTTGATTGCGGCATTTGTCGGAACCGGATCATCCTTTCTGGCCTTTGCGGCAATTGCCGAACGTCGCAAGTTGACGACCAGCCATTATCCGACCAAGGGGATCTATTATCTGGGGGGATTGACCGAAGGGTTCGAGACGATCGTCGTTTTTGTCGCGATGTGCCTTTGGCCAGAACGGTTCGCCGTGATCGCATCCTGTTTTGCGACAGCGTGTCTGTTGACGACCTTGCTGCGTTGGCATCAAGGTTGGATAGTGTTTTCCCCTCGAGAAAAAGGATAGCCATGACCTTGCTGCACGCGACGGCAACCGGAATTATGTCGATGACATTGATGGGGGCGCCTGCGATGGCGGGCGTTGCCTTGACCCTGGATCTTGGCCCTGCGGGCGAAACGACCGCGGCGACATATCGTTGTGATGATGGTGATCTGGTCGTGACCTACGTGAATGTCGGCGCAAATAGCCTGGCATTGCTGCAGGTCGACGGGGAAGAGCGGGTTTTCGTCAACGTCATGTCGGCATCCGGGGCACGCTATGTTTCCGGATCATTGGAATGGTGGTCAAAAGGTGACGGGGCCGTTCTGACAGATCTTCAAGACGAAGATTCCGGCACGAGCTGTACCGCAAGCCAAGAATAGGGCAGGGACCTATCCCCGAGGCGACTGCAGTAAAAACTCCATAAAGGTGCGCATGGCCGCGGTCATCAGCTTGCCCGTAGCGTAAACAAGATGGATCGGAATACCGGGCAAGCGATAATCGCTCATCAAGGGGATTAGCTTTCCGGCCTCCAGATCGCCAGCGACGGCAAATTTCGGCATCAGGGTAACGCCGCGGCCGCTAAGTGCCATCTGGTGCAGCATCTCGGAGTTATTCGCCGCAAAGACGGGCTGCACCCGTTGAAATATCACCTGGCCTGAACGCCTTAGCGGCCAGGTGCCCGTGCCGCGAAGATTGGTGTAGTGCAGGCAGTCATGTTGTAAAAGATCGGCGGGTTCCTGCGGTGCGCCTTTGGCCGCGACATAATCCGGCGAGGCGACCAACAGGATCTCGGCCTCATCCAGCTTGCGCGCATGCAGGGTGGAATCCTCTAGGTTGCCGATGCGGATCACGGCATCAAAGCTATCAGAAACGAGATCCGAAAAACCGTCATCCAGTACGAATTCCAGCTGAATTTCGGGATATTCCTGCGTGAAACGCAAGATATGCGGTTGCAGCACCTTCAACGTATAGCCAACGGGTGCGCCGATCTTCAAGGCGCCCGAGGGATGGCCGCTTGCGGCGCGAACGCCTTCGTTGGCGGCGTCCATCATGCGCAGGGCTTCGCGAACGCGCTGACTGTATTCCAGGCCGACGGCGGTCGGGCTGACGGATCTGGTCGTGCGGGTCAGCAGGCGCGCACCCAGATCATGTTCCAGATCGGTGATATACTTGCTGCAAATACTGCGCGATATTCCCATTCTCCGCGCGGCGGCGGAAAAACTGCCTTCATCGATAATCGCGATGAAGGTTCGCAGTATCGTTGTTTCCATAGGAAGGTCTGGTCCATTCGCTCGCGACGCAGCTGTAAATGCGCCAAAAAAGCGAAAAGGAAAACCGCCCATTTCGGGCGGCTCCTTCACAGACCCGTTACAATCGGGTGTCAAGAGACGCTTGCCAGGGGTGCAAGCGTCTCTGACAAGGCGATCAACGCTCGGGATGGGCCAGCGCCCATTCGCTCGACGGGAAGTTGGTCACGGTCAGTTTGGCATCAGCGTCCAGACCGGCGCGGCGCAGTTCCGAAGCGGTCATCACCGAACCGGCGCGAACGTCAACGGTTTCAACGGCCGTGGTGGGCTGAGCGGGTTCACCGGGGCGTTCGTTGCCGAAGGTGGCAGCCGAAGCGGCACCCGAAGCGAGCGAAAGGGCGGTCAGGGCAATAGCAAAGCGTTTCATCACATTAGTCCTCATATTTGTTGTTCCGGCGCATTGTTGCGCTTTCGTGACGCTGAGATAGGCCGCATCCAGACCGGTGATTAGACCTGATCTATCGCTTTCTCTGTTCGATATCGTCGAACAATCGGTCCGCTCTGACGATGCGCGTGATTTCAGGCCAATCAGATCGTCATCCCCGGCGGAACGTGACGTAGCTAGCGCCGACAGAGAATTAGGGGGTTGAAAGAATCGCGACAGTTTCAGAAAATATCAATTCAACACAATGGCTTGCTAACAAAATTGCGCGAATGTGTGACAAGCTGGACCGGCTGTCCTATCATTCGATCAAGCAGTTAGCGCTTACGATCGCACCAATGCGGTCAATCACGTGCTCTACGGTGCGTGATCCCAAAAAACGATGAAGGGGAGTTTCATGACAGCAACAAAATCCGCACTCGCGGTTCTGGGCCTGATGTTTGCGGCGCCGGCGGCATTCGCCGCTGAAGAATGCGGCGACGTCACGTTGGCCGAGATGAACTGGGCTTCGGCGGGCCTGGCCGCATGGGTCGACAAGATCATCCTTGAAGAAGGCTATGGTTGCGATGTCGCCCTGGTGACCGGCGATACGGTGCCGACCTTCACCTCGATGAATGAAAAAGGCGAACCCGATGTTGCGCCCGAACTGTGGGTGAACGCGGTCAAGGTTCCGCTGGATGCCGCGGTTGCAGAAGACCGCATCGTGATCGCATCAGAAATCCTGACCGATGGCGGGGTCGAAGGTTTCTGGATTCCGACCAGCCTTGCCGAAGAGCATGGCATCAAGACCATCGAAGATGCACTGGCCCATCCGGAATTGTTCCCCGGGGCGGAAGATTCCGAAAAAGGAGCATTCTTCAACTGCCCCTCCGGCTGGGCTTGTCAGATCATCACCGCAAACCAGTTCATCGCACTAGGGGCTGAAGACAAGGGGTTCGAGCTGGTCGACTCTGGCTCGGCGGCTGGTCTTGACGGATCAATTGCCCGTGCTTTCAACCGTGAAGAAGGCTGGCTTGGATATTACTGGGCGCCGACGGCGATCCTCGGGAAATATGCTATGACCAAGCTGGATCTTGGCGTAGAACATGAAAAGGAAACCTGGGACAACTGCATGGTGGTAAACAACTGCCCCGACCCGCAGTTGAATGAATGGCCGCGCTCGGATGTGTTTACGGCCGTGACCAAAGAGTTTGCCGACAACAACGCCGTGACGATGGAATATCTGGGCAAACGTGCCTGGTCCAATGATACCGTCAACGAATTGCTCGCCTGGATGGGCGACAATCAAGCCACCAATGAAGACGGTGCATATTACTTCCTGGAAAACTATCCAGAGGTCTGGGCTGCGTGGCTTGCCGAAGATGTTGCTGCGAAGGTGCAGGACGCACTTTGATCGCAGAAAGGGGGCGGGGCGCATGACGCGCCCCGCCTTGCCTTCGGATTCCCGGTTCCCGACGGAACCAAACGCAAAGAAGAAGAACAATGGATTTTGTCGATTTTCCTGCCATGAGTCGGGGCGACTTGCGTGATCTGCGCGTGACGATCGATACCGGCTTTCGCGAGTTCACCCGCGCTTATGGTGAAATGCTGGAGAATATTTTTCACCCTATTCAGGTGCTGCTTGTCTTTATCGAGGGCTTGCTGATCAATACGCCATGGATCATCGTGCTCGCCGCGTTGGCCTTGATGATCTGGGGGCTGAGCCGAAGCTGGAATATTGTTCTTGGCACGGTGATTGCGCTTTGCCTGATCGGCTATTTCGGCATGTGGGAAGATACGATGCGAACCATCGCAATGGTCGCGGTATGTACCCTGATTGCTGTTGTCATAGGTATACCGGCGGGCATCCTTATGGCGCGCTCTGATCGCGCGAATTCGCTGATCACGCCGGTTCTGGACATGATGCAGACCATGCCCAGCTTTGTTTATCTTATTCCCGTCGTCATGATCTTCGGGCTTGGCAAGGTTCCGGGTGTGATTGCCGTGGTGATCTATGCGGTTCCGCCGATCATTCGTCTGACCAATCTGGGGATCCGCCAGGTTCCGGCAGATGTTCTGGAGGCGGCCGAGGCTTTTGGCTCGAACGGGCGGCAAAAACTGCAAGACGTGCAATTGCCATTGGCTCTGCCGACCATCATGGCCGGCGTGAACCAGACCATCATGATGAGCCTTGCCATGGTCGTCGTCGCGTCGATGATCGGGGTGCGGGGGCTGGGTCAACCGGTTCTTCAGGCCATCAACAACCAGTATTTCACCCTGGGTGTCATGAACGGCCTGGCCATCGTGGCCATTGCCATCATCTTCGATCGCGCCACGCAGGCATATGGCAAGCGGCTGCAAAAACATCTGGAGGCCGTGCATGGCTGAGGCAATTCACGACATTCAGATCAAGAATCTCTATAAGATCTTCGGCCCGAATGGCCAACGTCATGTCGCCGATGTGCAGGCGGGGATGACCAAGGAAGAACTGAATGCCAAACACAATCATGTGCTGGGCCTCGACAATATCAACCTGACCATTCCTGCTGGCCGTATCCAGGTTGTGATGGGGCTTTCGGGTTCAGGGAAATCCACCCTGATCCGGCATATCAACCGGTTGATTGAGCCGACGGCCGGGGAAGTGATCTTTGACGGTCAGGATATCGTGCAGATGCCGCAGAGTGATCTGCGGCAGTTCCGCCGGGAAAAGACCGGAATGGTCTTCCAGAAATTTGCGCTGTTTCCGCACCGCACGGTTCTGGAAAACACGATCTATGGCCTGAAGATTCGTGGTGTCAGTGACAAGGAGGCCGAAGAAAGAGGGCGCAGGTGGATCAGCCGTGTCGGACTTGACGGGTTTGAGGGAAATTACCCCAATCAGTTATCCGGCGGTATGCAGCAGCGGGTCGGCCTGGCACGCGCATTGACCAATGACGCCGAAATTCTGCTGATGGATGAGGCGTTCTCGGCGTTGGATCCGCTGATCCGCACCGATATGCAGTCCGTATTGCTCGATCTTCAGGAAGAGCTGCGTAAAACGATTATCTTCATCACCCATGATCTGGATGAGGCTTTGCGCCTGGGCGACAAGATCGCAATCCTGCGCGACGGACGGATCATCCAGCAGGGAACGGGCGAGCAAATCGTGCTGCGTCCTGCCGATGACTATATCAGCAGTTTCGTGCGTGACGTAAAGCGTGGCCATGTGATCACGGTGCGCACCATCATGCGCAAGGGACAGCGTGCCGAGACACCTGTGACGGTCCCTGTCTCGACTCTGCTGGAAGAGGCTGCGCGCGCGATGACCGATGCGGAAACCAACCGCGCCAATGTCGTTGATCCCCAGGGCAACCATATTGGTATGGTCACGCTGTCGAAGACGGTGGCCGAAATGATCGCGCCCGATGACAGCGAAGAGGTCAATCCGGATGCGCTGATCGCCTGACAGTCATCTTTTTCGGCTTATCAATTCTGGCGGCGGCGCTATGATCGGCGTGCGCCGTCACTCTAATTCAAGGGATCTGGATGAAGACCATATATGTCCTCAATGGACCCAATCTCAACCTGTTGGGGCAGCGCCAACCTGAGATTTACGGCTCGGAAACGCTGGAGGATGTCGAACAGCTATGTCGCGAAGCGGCCGGGGAAAAAGCGCAGATCAGGTTCCTGCAATCGAACTGGGAAGGCCAGCTTGTCGACTGGATCCAAGAGGCACGGACCGAGGCCTGCGGTATTGTCATCAACCCCGCCGCCTTGACGCATAGCTCGGTTGCCGTGCTGGATGCGCTGAACATGTTCGACGGTCCGGTGATCGAGGTGCATATCAGCCAGATCCACAAGCGCGAATCCTTTCGCCATTTCTCATATGTCTCGAAACGTGCCGATGGGGTTTTGGCGGGCCTGGGTGTCGAAGGGTATCAAGCCGCCGTCCGGCGCGTGCTGTCGCTGACACGGGCGTGATCGCCGGGGGGCTGGCTGACCGGTTGCTGACGTGGCATCAAATCATTCGGGCCTTGGAAACCGGCCCGAGTTCATGCCGTTTCGGGCACATCTGACAGACAGGAGAATTGAAATGCCCCGTCTTATGACCGCACTGATTGCATCAATCGCCCTTGCCGGACCGGCATTGGCCGATCTGGAAGAAATCCCCGCCGAGGGTTCGGTTGCCGAAGTGGCCGACCGTCTGGAAACCGCGATCACGGAGGCGGGTGCAAATCTGTTCCTGCGGGTGGATCATGCCGAGGGTGCGGCATCGGTCGATATGGAACTGGCCGACTCCCAGCTGCTTGTTTTTGGCAACCCCAAGCTTGGGACCCTGCCGATGCAACAGGATATCCGTGCAGGTTTGCATCTGCCGCTGAAAATGCTGGTATTCAGCCAGGACGGCGAAACCCGTATTGCGTGGGAAGAACCGGACGAGATGTTTGACGATCTGGATATCGACGACGACGCCCCTTATCTGGCCAAAATGGACGGCGCGCTGAAGTCCTTTGCGCAAAAGGCTGCCGGCACGCAATAGACGCCGCATAATGGCAATATGGGCAGGCAGGCTCTGCCCCCGCAAATTTGAAGGAAAGGTCCGAGAATCTGGTCGGGCCTTTTTTGCGTCACGTTCCCTGCTTGGCTTCACGCCTGACAGGACTGAACGACGAAACGTCGCAGCATCTCGGCGCAGGCCGTCAGTTCATGTTCGTGGATGAACTCATCGGCTCGGTGCGCGCGCGCGATGTCGCCCGGCCCACAAACCACCGACGTGATCCCGGCTTTGGCGAACAAACCCGCCTCGGTGCCATAGCTGACAGCGGGCACAACGGGGTATCCGCCGAGCTTACCCAATTTCGTCGCAAGTTCGGCATTGTCGTTTGACGACAGGGCAGGATAGCTGGCCAGAACCCGATATTTACTTTGCAGCGGAACATCCGCGACCGATGCCGATTGCTGGATATGTCTCAACACCTCCAGCACGCGATTTATGACCTCATGTGGGGATTGTGCCGGGATCATGCGCGCCTCGATCAGCATGCTGGCATGTTCGGGGATGATATTGACCGCGACTCCGCCTTCGAGCAGGCCGACTTGCAGGGTCGAGCAGTCTGGTGCGAAGGCAGGATCGAACGGCCCCTCGACAGTGAGGGACGTTGCAATGTCCTGAATCTCCAAGGCAAGTTTTGCGGCCGGATACAGCGCGTTCAGTCCGGCGGCGGGATCGGAGGAGTGACCCGGTTTTCCGGTCAACTTCACCTCGATGGATTGTTTGCCCTTGTGCGATCGCACGGGGCGAAGGCCGCTGGGTTCGCCCACGATACAATACTGCGGCAGCGCAATCAGATCGGGCAAGCGTTCGATCAGATAGGGCACCCCCTGACAGCCGATTTCCTCGTCGCAAGAGAACGCCAGATGCACGGGACGGCGCAGCGGCATTTGCAGAAACTCTGGCAGAAGCGTCAGCATGACGGCCAGAAATCCCTTCATGTCGCTGGTTCCGCGGCCAATAAGCCGATCTTCGACCTGCGTCAGTCGAAACGGATCGGTTGACCAACTCTGCCCCTCGGCCGAGACAACATCGCTATGGCCTGACAGCATCACACCTGCCTGATCGGTGGGGCCGATACTGGCCAGGATGTTCCAGCGTCCTTCGGGTGTGGGGATCCGATGCAGGGTGACGCCCGGCAGGTCCAGATGATTACATATGGCGTCCGCGATCTTGTCGTTTCTGGTGCCGGGCAACGAAGGTATTGCCACCAGATCGGCCAGTATTTCCCTAAGGTTCATCGATATCTCCTGTTCGGGATACTATGCTGGTCGGGATGCGCAGATCCTGCCGAAGCACAGGTGTGGAACAGGACATTCCGTCGAGTTTCGCGGGAAAGCGGGCAAATCTGCTTGTGCTGCCCGATATGCTGACCACGCACAGCATGCGAGGCGCACATGACTTATTCGTTCAACCCTGACAGTATCGAGTTGCCGATCGGCCACCTGATTGATGGAAAGCTGGTTTCCTCGGCAGACGGGTTGGCAATGTATCGACCTTCGGATGGCGCAGCATATGCCAGCTGCCCTGTCGCAGATTCCGATATCGTTGATCGTGCGGTTCAATCGGCAAAACATGCGCAGGCTTCGGGCTGGGGGGATGCGACGCCGCGGGACAGGACCCGTGCAATGCAGAAATGGGCTGACCTGATCGAGCAACACGCGACCGAGCTGGCCCAGCTGGAAGCGTTGTCATCGACGCGACCGATAGCACAGATTGCCGCGGGCGATATCGCGGTCACTGCAGAACAGATACGCTTCTTTGCGGAAATGGCTGACAAGGAAGGGGGCGGTCTGGCACCGACCCGGTCAGGGTCACTGGGGATGACCGTGACCGAGCCATATGGGGTGGTGGGTGCGATCACCCCCTGGAACTTTCCGATTTCCATGGCAGGGTGGAAGCTGGGTCCGGCGCTGGCGGCGGGCAATGGTGTCGTGCTGAAACCTTCGGAGATGACGCCGTTCTCTACCATTCGCATGGCGCAACTTGCCCTGCGCGCGGGCATTCCGGCGGGATTGATCAATGTGGTGCTGGGCGATGGGCCGGTGACAGGTGCCGCGATCACAGGTCATCCCGACATCGCCAAGGTCAGCTTTACCGGATCGACGGGCGCGGGTCAGGCCATTATGGAAAATATCGCGCGCACCGGGGTCAAGCCAATGACCCTGGAACTGGGCGGCAAATCACCCCAGATCGTCTTTGCCGACGCCGATCTGGATCAGGCGGCAGATGCCATCGCGCGTTCGATTACGTTCAACGCAGGGCAGGCCTGTGTTGCGGGTAGCCGTGTCATTGTACATCAGTCGGTCGCGGATGATCTGGCGCGCCGGCTGATTGCCCGACTATATCCGGACCGGCCGGGGCCGACATGGGATGCGAATACGGACTATTCACCGATCATCTCTGCAAGGCAACGCGACAGGATCATTTCCATCCTGAGTCAGGCGGTCGAACAAGGCGCTGAAATTCGTTGTGGCGGTCATGCCATGGATCGGCCTGGCTATTTCTTTGCGCCGACATTGCTGGATGGGGTTACACAGGACAATATCGCGATCCGTCAGGAAATCTTCGGTCCGGTTCTGACTCTGCAGCGATTTGAAACCGAAGATGAAGCGTTCGATTTGTCCGATCACCCAATCTACGGCCTGTGCGCAGGTATATTTACACGTGATCTGTCATGTGGCTTGCGGGCCATGCGGCGTGTTCAGGCGGGAACGGTCTGGATCAATCGCTATGGCCGGTCACGCGATCATATTCTACCTACTGGCGGGTATCGCCAATCTGGCATCGGCAAGGATTTGGGCCGCGAAGCCTATCATGCCAACCGTCAGTCCAAGACCGTACTGATCGACCTGTGAGGACCTGATTCATGACCCAGCATCGCATAGCCCTTATTCCCGGTGACGGGATTGGCGTTCCCGTCACCGAGGCCGCCATGCGCGTCGTGGCGGCAAGCGGCGCGTCGATCACCACCCAAAGCTTTCCCTGGTCCTGCGATTATTATCTGGAACATAGCCGGATGATGCCCGTTGACGGCATAGAAACCTTGCGCGGGTTTGATGCGATATTCCTGGGGGCGGTTGGCTGGCCTGCGAGGGTTCCGGATTCGGTTTCGCTTCATGGCTTGTTGCTGCCCATCCGCAAGGCATTCGTGCAATATGCAAATATCCGTCCCCATCGGTTGTTGCCCGGTGTTCAAGGTCCGCTGAGAAAAACCGATTTCGACATTCTCTGTATTCGTGAAAACACAGAAGGCGAATATTCCGGCGCGGGCGGACGGGTCCATCAGGGGACCTCGGATGAAGTCGCCGTCGAAACATCGGTATTTACCCGTGCCGGGGTCGAACGCATTTTGCGCTTTGCCTTTGATCAGGCCAAATCACGGCGCGGCAAGCTGGCGTCGGTAACCAAGTCGAACGCTCAACGGCACTCCATGGTGTTCTGGGACGAAGTAACAGACGAGCTGGCCAAAGAATACCCCGAGGTCGAGGTGTCGCGCTATCATATCGATGCGATGTGTGCACGGATGGTGATGGCGCCTGAAAGTCTGGATGTCGTTGTGGCATCAAATTTGTTTGGCGACATACTTACCGATCTGGGAGCGGCAATTCAGGGCGGTTTGGGATTTGCCGCATCCGCCAATATCAACCCGACGAGAGAAGCGCCCTCGATGTTCGAGCCTGTGCATGGATCGGCACCCGATATCGCCGATCAGGGCATCGCAAACCCTATGGCGGCCTTTTGGTCGGCAGCAATGATGCTGCAGCATCTGGGTCAGGATATACCCGCCACGCGTATTATGCAGGCAATGGAAACGGTCTGCGGCAATGGCGTCGGTGTCGTGCCCGGTCAGCATGGCACGGATGAGATAACAACCGCCGTATTGGCGCAATTGCAGGATTGAGGCGATGAAAGATCTGGACCCGAACACGGGATTAAGCGATGCCGGTTTGCTGCGCCAACAGGCGCTGATCGGCGGGAAATGGGTCGATGCCGATGACCAAGCCTGCATCGAGGTGACAGATCCGGCCACGGGCAATGTCTTGGGAAGCGTGCCGGATGTATCCGCGCAGCAGACGCAGGCGGCGATCAGCGCGGCGGAGGACGCATTTTCGTCTTGGCGCAGACGCAGCCCTTCCGAACGCGCGGATCTGCTGATGGCATGGCACGACCTGATGCTGGCCTCTGCCGAAGATCTGGCGTTGATCCTGACGCTGGAACAAGGAAAACCCCTTGCCGAAGCACGGGGCGAGATTTCCTATGGGGCAAGCTTCGTCAAATGGTTCGCGGAAGAGGCGCGCCGGATCGAGGGCGCGATCATCCCCGCATCTTCACATGACCGACGCATCCTGGCCACCAAAGAACCGGTCGGGGTCTGCGCGATCATCACGCCGTGGAACTTTCCCAACGCGATGATAACACGCAAGGTAGGGCCGGCTTTGGCAGCTGGTTGCACGGTGGTGGTCAAACCGTCCGAGTTCACGCCGTTTTCCGCGCTTGCGCTTGGTGTGCTGGCCGAGCGTGCGGGCATTCCGGCAGGCGTGATCAACATCGTTACCGGAATGCCAAACCGGATTGGCCCCGCGTTGACCGGCAGCGCGACGGTTCGCAAATTGTCATTTACCGGCTCGACGCGCGTGGGTTCGTTCCTGATGGGACAATCTGCGGCAACGGTGAAGCGATTGTCGTTGGAACTTGGGGGGAACGCGCCTTTCATCGTTTTTGACGATGCAGATCTGGATGCCGCAGTCGAGGGCGCCATTGCCTCGAAATTCCGCAATGGGGGGCAGACCTGTGTTTGCTCAAATCGTATTCTGGTTCAGGCCGGGATCCATGATGCATTTGTGCAGCGCCTGGCACAGCGCGTTCGCAACATGAAAGTCGGCCCCGGCATAGCTGCTGCAAGTCAGGTCGGGCCGATGATCAACCAAGCGGCAATCGACAAGATCGACGCTCATGTGCAAGACGCGCTGGCCAAAGGGGCAAGGATTGCCGCCCGTGCCGATGTTCCCGGCGGCAGACAATATGCCGCCCCCGTGGTCCTGACGGGCGCGACCCCCGAAATGGTGCTTGCTTCGGAGGAAACCTTCGGTCCGGTTGCACCGATCTTTCGGTTTGAAACCGAAGATCAGGCCGTGGCGCTTGCAAATGGTACGCCTTTTGGCCTGGCTGCGTATTTCTATACGCAGGATCTCAAGCGCGCCTGGCGTCTGGGTGACGCGTTGGAGTTCGGGATGGTCGGGCTGAACACCGGCGCTGTTTCCATGGTAGAATCGCCCTTTGGCGGGGTCAAGAAATCAGGCCTTGGTCGTGAAGGAGCGCGCGCTGGAATCGACGAGTATCTGGAAACAAAGGCGTTCCATATGGCCGGTTTGTAAGACCGGTGGGCGGGGCAACCCCCGCCCGTCGGATCAGGCAACGATGACATAGATCTTGCGCACTGTTTCAATGGTTTTCCAAACACCGCGATAACCGGGCTTCATGATGAAGCTGTCGCCTTTCTTGAACCTGCGCGTGGGCTGGCCCTCTTCCGTCACGTCGATCACGCCTTCGAGCAGATGGCAAAATTCGAAGGTTTCGCCCTTGATGGAATGGTTTTCGCCGGGTGTGGCCTCCCAGATTCCGGTGCGGATCTGTCCGTTTCCGGTATCGTCGAAGGCCCAGGTCAGAAAGTCGGGGTCGCCGGCAATCAACTTTTCCGCGGCACATTTCGACGAAACAGGTTTTCCGGCCTCGGCGATGTCGATTTTCTTTAGCAATGACATTATGTTAGCTTGTCCTTCATTTGATAATACATTCCGACCAGGGGCAAGAACCAGGGTTTGCCGGTATGCAATGGAACGGCCTGCCAAGGCAGGCCCTGCCACGGATTGATGCGTTCGCGGCCCAAGATGCGATCGGCCATGATCTCTCCCATATGGGTCGCAATCTGCGCGCCATGGCCGGAATAGCCCATCGAATACCACATGCCGTCCGCCATTCCCGCGCGGGGAAAGCGATCAGCTGTCATGTCGACCAACCCGCCCCAGCAATATTCGATCTCGACATTGGCCAGCTGCGGAAATGTGGCTGCCAGCGACCTTTGCAGAACCGCGCCGCTTTTGCTGTCTGAACCTTGATCCGAGCGCGCGGAAAAACGTGCCCGACCGCCCCAGATCAAGCGGCGATCCGGTGTCATGCGAAAATAGTTGCCGATATTCATCGAATTGACGAAGGTGCGATCGCCGGGCAGGCTGCCCGCGATTTCTGCATCGCTTAGTGGCCGGGTTGCGATGATGAAACTGCCGACCGGCACGATACGGCGTCGAAACCACGGGAATGCCTTGTCGGTATAAGCTCCGGTTGCCAGCATGACCTGACCGGCAGTTACGCGGCCTTTCGGTGTCTGCAGCTGCCATCCGGATCGCAAGCGTTGATGCGATGTCACTGGCGCTTCCTGATGAACAACCGCGCCGCGCCGCACGGCCGCCTCGGCCAGCCCGATCACAAAGCGCCCCATATGCATCATTGCACTGCGATGTTGCAGGACGCCGGCGTGAAACGCATCGGATACGACCTCATGTCCAAGCGCGTTTCGATCAAGCCATTCGGTGTCCGGGTCTACCTCGCGGTTCACGGCATCGAAATTGCGACGCATCGCGTCGATATGGCCCGGCTTGGAGGCCAGCTTTATCTTGCCGGAACGACGGAAATTGCAGGTGATGTTTTCTTCGCCGATGATGCGTTCCAGCGTGTCGATCCCGGCGTCAAAAGCCTGATACAGGGCACGCGCCTTGTCGGCGCCGAATTGCTGTCTGGCTGCAAGATTGCTGTGGGCCAGTCCGTTATTCAGATGGCCCCCGTTACGCCCGGATGCGCCGGCCCCGATCCGTGCTGCTTCGAGCACGATCACCGATTTGCCTTCCAGCGCCAGTTTCCGGGCCGCACCCAATCCTGTGAACCCGCCGCCGATCACGGCCACGTCGAAATGTCCATCAACGGGGCCGCTGGCAGCGCCGTAGAAGCTGGGTGCGCTGTCCTGCCAGTAAGGAAGGAGTTTCATGGATCAAAGACCGAATACGCCGGGCAACCCGCCAATATCCGCGATCTCGGTATAGCCATAATGGGGGTTTGCCGGCTCATGCCCGCGATTGACCCAGACCTTGCTTTCGATGCCCAGATCATGCGCGGTCATAAGGTCATATCGGAATGACGAGGACACGTGGCAGATGTCTTTCGGTCCGCATCCCAGCTTGTCCAGCATATATTCGAAACCGTTCATTTGCGGTTTGTAGCTGCCGGTTTCCTCTGCGGTGATCACCAAGTGGAAGGGGGCGCCCAGTTTTTCGACATTCGACATGATCTGGCTGTTCATCGCATTGGACAGGATGACCAGGGGGATTTCCCGCGCAACCTTTGCAAGTCCGGCCGGCACATCGGGATGAGGTCCCCATGTCGGCACCTCTTCATAGATGCGCAGGGCATCTTCGTGGCGAAACGGAACACCGTTTGCCCGGCAGGTACGTTCTAGCGAATTGTGTACGACCTGGGCATAGCGTTTCCACGCCCCCAGAATTTCATCCAGACGATAGGCCGCAAAGTTCTTGATGAACTGGATCATTGCCGGTTCGGACAGCATGTCGCCATAAATCCGCCGCGCGGCACCGGCCATGTCGAAATTGGTCAACGTTCCATAGCAATCGAAGGTTATGAATTTCGGACGAAAGGTCATGATCGCAGCCTTGTTTTGGAGAGGTGTTGAAACCACCTTATCCGTCCCGGACAGTTCGCACGCACCGCATCGGGCAAGGTGTCAAGCAGATTTCACCGGAATCAATCGATCTTGCGGCAGCATATGTCGTGAGCGCGGGCGCCATGGGACGGTCGAAGGGCGCGGGACATGTCGGTGCAGATGCGGCGCGGCATTTCCTGCGGCGCCATGGATGGGAAACGGCCGAAGATTGCGTCAAAGCGCAAAAGTCGCACAGCAAATCGGTGGCCGTTCCTGCACTCTGACCGCAGCTTCTGATTCCCGAGGACATCATGCCTGCCACCACGCTGACAATCGTTCCCTTCGAACCCGCGCATCTGCCAGAGGCCCTGACGCTGTCACAGGCAGAAAACTGGCCGCATCGCGGTGAAGACTGGCGCATGATCCTGTCGCTGAGCCGTGGTGTGGTCGCGCTGGATGAGGGTCGGGTTGTCGGAACGGCGTTGGTAACCGGGTTTGGCCGCGTCGGATTGGTCAATATGATCATTGTCGATCATGCTTGGCGAGGCTGTGGGCTTGGTCGCAAACTTGTCGACGCGGCGATGAAAGCCACTTCTGCGGACGAGTACCGTCTGGTGGCCACACAAGCGGGGTTGCCGCTGTATCGCAAGATGGGTTTTGTCGAGATTGGCGACATCGACCAGCATCAAGGCGTGGTTCCGCCCGTTGCGGTGCCGTCTGCTGACATTGGCTGGGCATGCGCAGCAGATTCTGCTGATCTGGCAGCGTTGGACACGGGCGCGACGGGGATGGATCGCAAAGATCTGGTGGCCGAAATCCTTGCGCAAGGCAGGATCGCGACATTTTTCCGGGCCGGGCGGATCATTGCCTGGGCAGGAATTCGTCCCTTCGGCCGGGGGCTTGTGGCGGGGCCGGTGATCGCGCCCGATACCAACACCGGAAAATGCCTGCTGGCGGCTGTTCTGTCGGATCAGACCGGAAGTTTCGTTCGTATAGATACCCAGACGGATAGCGGTCTGTCAGCCTGGCTTGAATCAATCAATCTGACTCGCGTTGGCGGAGGTGTTTCGATGTCCACCGCACCGCGGCCGCAAACGGGTCCAAACCGTAGTCTTGCCCTTGCCGCTCAGGCATTGGGTTGAAAGGAATATCATGCTTGCCAACTCCCTTGTCGAACTGGATCGCAACCACCTGATTCACCCGGTCGCCAGCTGGCGCGGTCACGAGCAGGCCGGAATGCGGCTGCTGACCCACGGTCAGGGCGCTTGGGTGCGCGATGGCGAAGGTCGTGAACTGATCGATGGGTTCGCGGGGCTGTGGTGCGTGAACGCGGGCTATGGTCAGCCAAGCGTTGTCGAAGCCGCGACCCGCCAAATGACCGAGCTTTGCTATGCGACAGGGTATTTCGGGCTGGGCAGCGAACCCGCCGTTCGACTGGCCGCGCGACTGGCCGAGGCGGCTCCGGGGGATCTGGATCACGTCTATTTCACCCTTGGCGGGTCGGATGCGGTCGACAGCACCATTCGTTTTGTCCGCTATTATTGGCATGCGCGCGGCCTGCCGCAGAAACAGCATTTCATTTCGGTCGAACAGGGGTATCACGGATCGTCCACGGCCGGCGCAGGGTTGACGGCCCTATCTGCTTTTCATGAGGGATTTGGCGTGCCCTATGATTGGCAGCACCGGATTCCCACGCATGACCTGTATCGCAATCCCGTTGGCGATGATCCGCAGGCTGTCATCGAGGCATCGCGATCGGCTTTGATGGCCAAGGTCGAAGACCTGGGCGGGGCGGAGCATGTCGCCGCTTTCTATGTCGAGCCGATCCAGGGGTCCGGGGGGATTCTGGTGCCGCCGGCAGGGTGGATGGCCGCGATGCGGGAACTATGTGCAGAACTGGATATTCTATTCATTGCGGATGAAGTCATTACCGCGTTTGGTCGGACCGGCCCACTGTTTGCCTGTGCTGACGAAGGGATCGTGCCCGATTTCATCACTACGGCGAAAGGTCTGACATCGGGCTATGTGCCGATGGGGGCGGTGTTCATGTCCGATCACGTCTATCAGGTCATTGCCGATGGTGCCGGGCAGGCGGCGGTGGGGCATGGCCAGACCTATTCGGCCCATCCTGTTTCGGCCGCGGTCGGGCTGGCGGTTCTTGATCTGTATCAAGGTGGCTTGCTGGAAAATGGTCGCATCATGGGCGAGCGATTGCAGGCCGGGCTGGCTTCGTTGTCTGATCATCCATTGGTTGGGGACGTGCGCGGACGTGGCATGCTGGCGGCGATCGAGCTGGTTACGGACAAGAAGACCAAGGCCCGGATTCCCGCTGCCGCCCAGCCCGCAACGCGTATCTTTGATCGCGCCTGGGATCAGGGGCTGGTCCTGCGCGCATTCGGTTGGGGGGTGCTGGGTTATGCACCACCTCTTTGTTGCACGACCGACGATATCGACCAGATCGTTGCGCGCACGAAAAAGGTTCTGGATCTGACCCTTGATGATCCTGATATCCGGGCCGCCCTGCGCTGATGGCCGTTCTGTATCTGTCCGAAGCGAAACGCGGCGCAGTTTTCCAAGCCGCCTTCGCCCAAGAGCTGCCGGATCTGCCCTTCCATATCGCCACTGCGCCCGACCCGGCAGCGGTTGAATATATGGTGACATGGACCGCGCCGACCGATCTGAGCCAATGGCCCAATCTGCGGTTGATCTTTTCGGTTGGCGCAGGGATCGACCAATTCGACCTGGCGGCCCTGCCGCCCCATGTCGGGGTGGTGCGTATGCAGGAGCCGGGCATCATGCGGCAGATGCAGGAAATGGCCGTTATGTCCACATTGGCGCTGCATCGGGATTTGCCTGTTTATCTGGATCAGGGGCGCAAGGGTGTTTGGCGGGCACGACAAAACCGGTCGACCGCAGACTGTCGCGTTGGCGTGATGGGGCTTGGACGGCTGGGGCAGGCGGTGCTGCAGGCCTTGCGCCCGTTTGGTTTTCGGCTTGCGGGTTGGAGCAGATCGCCCAAGGATCTTGCAGGCATAGATGTGTTTACCGATCTCGACCGGTTTCTGGCGCAGACGGACATCCTGATATGTCTGCTGCCCCTGACGCGGCAGACGCGTGATATCCTGAATGACGATTTGTTCGATCTGTTGCCGCGGGATGCGCGTCTTGTGCATCTGGGACGGGGAGCGCAGTTGAACATGCAGGCATTGCAGCGCGCACTGGATCGGGGGTTGGCTTCGGCATTTCTTGACGTCACCGATCCCGAGCCGTTGCCCCCGGACCATTGGGCCTGGGCGCATCCGCGCGTCATCATAACGCCGCATGTTGCCAGTCAGACGGATGCAGGAATGGGGGCCACCCATGTTATTGCAGGCATCCGGGCCGATCGCGCTGGCGCGGAAATCCCGGGGCTCATTGATCGCGCCAGGGGATACTGACTTGATCGCGTCACGGCATTCTGCGGCCTGGGCCCAGTTCGAAAGAATATGCGGTGACGGACGGAAATTCGGTGTCATCGGCTGTGCGTATCGCGTCAGTATAAGCGTCAATTCAGGCGAAAGACCTGAGAAGAGGCGTCAGATGACAGCCGAAGACACGGGGATCTCTACAGCAAGATCTGCTGCCGGTGGCCGGAATCATGACCCCGGCGGATGGGATCTGTGACTGCGCGAAATCGGAATGTGTCGGGTGACCCTGCTGGTGGGCGGGTCCGGGGCTGGCCTCTTTGGTCAAAATTTACGGTTCAAAGAAAAACAGGGATGAAGAAATGACAGACAAGACGATCACCAATTGGACCGCCGCCGACGATGCGATGGTCGAAGACGCGTTGCGTCGCGGTGCCAGCCGCCGAGACCTGTTGCGGATGTTCATGCTTGGTGGAATCGGGACAATCGCCGGCGGTTCGATATTGGGCCGTGCGACTGCCGCATTGGCGGCAACCCCTGTGAAGGGGGGGCATTTGCGGGCGGCGGGATGGTCTTCGTCAACCGCCGACACGCTGGATCCCGCGGCCGCGTCGCTGGCGACCGATTACGTGCGTTGTTGCGCCTATTACAATCGCCTTACCTTTCTTGACGAGCATGGTCAGTTGCAAATGGAGCTGGCGGAGGCAGTCGAAAGCGACGATGCAAAGGTCTGGACGGTCACACTGAAATCAGGGGTGACATTCCATGATGGCAAGACGCTGACAGCAGATGATGTGGTGTTCTCCTTGCAACGCCACAGCGATCCTGCCGTGGGATCGAAGGTTGCGGCATTGGCCAAGCAGATCGCCGAGGTCAAAGCCGAAAATCCGACCACTGTGCGCATCACTCTGACCGCACCCAATGCCGATCTCCCGACCATTCTGGCGATGCATCACTTTATGATCGTCGCTGCGGGAACGACGGATTTCAGCAAGGGCAACGGCACCGGAGCATTCGTTTCCCAGGAATTCCAGCCCGGAGTTCGCTCGGTTGGTGTGCGCAATGAAAACTATTTCAAACCGCAGAAGGCGCATCTCGATAGCTTTGAATATTTCGGCATTTCAGATCACAATGCCCGGGTCAACGCGGTCATGTCGGGCGATATCCATCTGGGGGCGTCGGTCAAACCCCAATATACGCGCGTTGCCGAAGGACACGCGGGTGTGGTTCTGTCCAAGACGACATCGGGGAACTATACCAACCTCAATATGCGGCTGGACTTGTCGCCCGGCGACAAGGCGGGTTTCGCCGAGGGCATGAAATATCTTCTGGATCGCGAACTGATCAAGCGGTCGGCACTGCGCGGCCTTGCGGAAATCGGCAACGATCAGCCCGTCGCGCCGATCAGCGCGTTCTATAATGCCAACCTGAAGCCCCGCGAATATGACCCAGAGCGCGCGAAGTCACTGTTTGCGAAGGCTGGTGTCCTGAACCAACCCATCGAGGTCATCACATCGGATGCCGCCGGGTCCGCGAATGACATGGCAATGATCCTGCAGCAGGCGGGTTCGGAGATTGGCATGAACTTTGACGTCCAGAGGGTTCCGTCAGATGGCTATTGGTCGAATTACTGGCTGAAATCGCCGGTCCATTTCGGCAATATCAACCCGCGCCCGACACCGGATATTCTGTTCTCTTTGCTATACGCATCGGATGCCCCCTGGAATGAGAGCCAGTACAAATCCGAAAAATTCGACAGCATGTTGCTTGAGGCACGTGGCGAGCTCGATTTTGATCGCCGCAAGGAAATTTATGACGAAATGCAGGTCATGATCTCGAACGAAGCCGGTACGGCGATCCCGCTGTTCCTGTCAAATGTCGATGTCCACAGCGAAAAGCTTCGCGGGTTGCGTCCCAGCCCCCTTGGCGGGCAGATGGGCTATGCCTTTGCCGAATATGTCTGGCTGGATGCCTGATCCCATCGCCCCCGGCTCATGTCCGGGGGCAGCTTCCTGAAAGGAGACGCAATGAACTCTAAGGTTCTGTCCCTGATTGCCGGCAGAATTGGCGTGGCGCTGGTCACGCTGCTGATCGTCAGCTTTCTTGTGTTTGCAGCGACCGAGATGTTGCCTGGCGATGTTGCCCAGGTGCTGTTGGGGCAGGCGGCCACCCCCGAGGCCGTCGCCGGTCTGCGTGAGGCAATGCATCTGGACCAGCCTGCGATCATGCGTTTTCTGGGATGGCTTGGGGGAATGGCCCATGGCGATCTTGGGCATTCCTATACCAATCGTATGGCCGTATCCGAGTTGATCGGAACAAGGCTGGGAAACACGATGAAGCTGGCCGCTATCACTGCGGCTGTCGCTGTGCCGGTCGCGCTGAGCTTGGGCATCCTGACGGCGATCTGGCGGGGCAGCCTGTTTGATCGGGCCGTCAGCACATTGGTGGTGGGGGTCATTTCGATACCTGAGTTCATGGTTGCCACCCTTGCGGTGCTGATATTCGCGGTGTGGCTCGGCTGGCTTCCAGCCTTGTCATTTGGTGGCAGCACAGACAGCATTTGGGACATTTTGCGTGCCTACGCGATGCCGGTCATCACCCTGACCTTTGTCGTTTCTGCCCAGATGATCCGCATGACCCGTGCGGCCGTCATCGAGACGATGAAGGCACCTTATGTCGAAATGGCTCTGTTGAAAGGGGCGTCCCGCAGCCGGATGGTTCTGCGCCATGCCTTGCCCAATGCCATCGGTCCAATTGTCAACGCGATGGCCTTGTCTCTGTCTTATCTGCTGGGCGGCGTGATTATCGTGGAAACGATCTTCAGTTATCCCGGCGTTGCCAAACTGATGGTAGATGCCGTCGCCACGCGGGACCTGCCGCTGATCCAAGGCTGTGCGATGATTTTCTGCCTAGGATACCTGTTTCTCATCACGATCGCCGATGTTGTTGCGATCCTCTCGAATCCGAGGTTGCGTCACTGATGGCCATCGTCTTCCCCACTCCGCGCCGGCTTGGATGGCGGCTGAATCCTGTCGGGCTTGTCGCGGCCTGCGTCATTGCATTCTGGGCGGTTATCGCCGTGATCGGGCCTTGGATCACACCCCATCCGCCAGGCGAGATTGTTGACTATGATTTCTTCGGGCCGCTTTCGGCACAGTTTCCGATGGGCACGGATTATCTTGGGCGGGACATGCTGTCGCGCGTCTTTTCGGGGGCGCGCTATTCGGTCGGTATTTCGCTGGCTGCCGTGATGATCGCCTGCACGGCCGGGATCGTCCTGGGCATGTCAGCTGCCGTGATCGGAGGCATGACGGATACAATAATAAGCCGTCTGCTTGACGCGATCAGCTCTATTCCATCCAAGCTGTTTGGTTTGGTGGTCGTTGCGGCGATCGGCTCTTCGATACCGGTTCTGATCGCGGTGCTCGCAGTGGTCTACACCCCCGGTTCATATCGGTTCGCGCGTGCGTTGGCCGTCAATGTCGCGACGATGGATTACGTGACTGTCGCGCGTGCACGCGGTGAAGCCACGATCTACCTGATCCGGGCCGAAATCCTGCCAAACATTCTGGGGCCTGTCCTGGCGGATATGGGTCTGCGCTTCGTGTTTGTAGTCTTGCTGCTGTCCGGATTGTCATTTCTGGGGCTGGGCGTGCAGCCGCCCAACGCGGATTGGGGGTCTTTGGTGCGAGAAAACATGGGTGGTCTTTCCTTTGGGGCACCGGCCGTGATCATGCCTTCGGTTGCTATCGCCACCCTGACGATCAGCGTCAACTTGCTGATCGACAACCTGCCCACCCGAATCCGCGACAGGAGCGAATGATGAACCTTGCCGAAATCCGCGATCTGCATCTTGGCGCAGTGACCGACAGCGGCCGCAAGGTCGAAATCATCAAGGGCGTCAGTTTGGATATCGCACCCGGTGAGATCGTTGCCTTGATCGGTGAATCAGGCAGCGGAAAGACGACGATCGCCTTGTCGCTGATGGGGCATGTACGACAGGGTTGTCATTTCGAATCCGGTTCGGTCACCGTTGACGGCACGGATATGGTGACCGCCAATGAAACCGCGCGCGCAAGAATGCGGGGAACGACGGTTGCCTATGTTCCCCAAAGCGCTGCGGCCGGGTTCAATCCAGCCAAAAAGTTGATGGATCAGGTGGTTGAGGTCGCAAAAATCCATTCCCTGATGCCGTTGGATCAGGCGCGTGCCAAAGCAGTCGATATTTTCCGCGCCCTTGCATTGCCCGACCCCGAGAATATCGGTGATCGCTATCCCCATCAGGTTTCAGGGGGGCAACTGCAACGCCTTGCCGCTGCAATGGCATTGATTGGTGATCCGAAGCTGGTGATTTTCGACGAACCGACAACCGCATTGGATGTCACCACCCAGATCGAGGTGCTGCGCGCGTTCAAATCGGTGATGAAAAATGGCGGCATGGCCGGTGTCTATGTCAGCCATGATCTTGCTGTTGTCGCACAGATCGCCGATCGGATAATCGTGCTGAAGGGCGGCGAAATCCAGGAACAGGGCTCGGCGACGCAAATTCTGGAGGCCGCGGGCCACCCCTATACACGATCGCTGTTGTCGGCATTCAAACCGGATGCCCGTGTTGCCCGTGCGCAGGATGTGGATCAACTGGGGGGCATCGTTCTTGCGGCCGATCAGATTACAGCCGGTTATGGTCCGGTCGACCGCCACGGACGTCCTCACAAGATCGCGTTACATCAGGTCAGCTGCAATCTGGAACGGGGACGAAATTTGGGCGTCATCGGTGAATCCGGAAGCGGAAAGTCGACCTTGGCGCGTTGCATGGCTGGTTTGTTGCCGCCGGTATCGGGCACGGTTTCGCTCGGCGGGAACGACCTTGCGCCGCAGGTGCAGCGCCGGTCCAAGGAAGAACTGAGACGGCTGCAGATCGTGTTTCAGTTGGCCGATACCGCATTGAATCCTGCGCAGTCGATTGGCGATAGTATCGGTCGGCCATTGCGTTTCTATCATTGCATGAAAGGGGGGGCGTATGACGCCCGTATTGCCGAGCTGTTGGATATGGTGCGTCTGCCGGGCGCGATGCGCCACCGCCTTCCGGGCGAGTTGTCTGGCGGCCAGAAACAAAGGGTCAATCTTGCGCGGGCTCTGGCGGCAAACCCCGAGGTAATCCTTTGTGATGAAATTACATCGGCGCTCGATACGGTGGTTGCGGCTGCTGTCATCGATTTGCTGAAAGAGCTGCAACGCGATCTGAACCTGTCCTATGTTTTCATCAGCCACGACCTGTCCACGGTCGAGGCGATCTGCGATGACGTCATGGTGATGCATCACGGGCGCGTGGTCGAAACGCTGCCGGCGGCAGGGCTGCATCAGGCAGCGCGCGATCCTTATTCCAAACTGCTGTTCGCATCCGTTCCGAAACTGGATATCGGCTGGCTTGATCGTTTGACCCAGGATCCCGACTTTACTGCCGCGATGGCCGCGCGCTAGGACTTGAACAGGTTGTGAAGCGGCAGATGCGATTTGGCGAATGGGGTCTTGATGACGACAAAGCTGAAATATTTGTCGATCCCGACCTCGGCATCCAACAGGCTTTCCATGATGGCCTGATAGTCGCTGATGCCTGCGGTCACAAACTTGATCAGATAGTCGTATCCACCGGAAATCAGGTGGCATTCGATTGCCTCGTCGATTTTTTCCAGGGCCGCCTGGAATCGGGCAAAATCGATCTGGCGATGGTTCTTCAGCGTCAGCTCGGTAAAGACCGTCAGGACCGGACCCAGTTTGGCAATATCGATATGCGCGGAATATCCGGTAATATAGCCTGCCTGTTGCAGCTTTTTCACCCGCATCAGGCAGGGGCTGGGTGACAGATGCACCAGATCCGCCAGTTCGACATTGGTGATGCGGCCGTTGCGCTGCAATTCATGCAGGATTCGAATGTCGATACGGTCCAGCTTCATCAACGCATTTCCCCTTAGTCAAACGCATGAGGCGCGATAGCATAATATGCGGTCATGGCAAATGTGCCAAGATGTGCATTGCATTCTGAAATATGAAAACCACTGCAATTCATTCATCTAGTCCGGATGTGTGAATAAGCATGTTCTGCTGAATTAATACACAGATCCGCAGAATCGGTTTGCGGGATCATGTGATTTTGCGCTGGACAGGAGATCCCGATGCCCGCACCGCTTATGAAAATCGATACGTCACCCCAGCTTCCCAGTGCCGCCGAAGTGGTGGTCATCGGCGGCGGCATCATTGGCTGTAGCACGGCCTATTATCTGGCGCGAAAAGGGGTCGATGTGGCGTTGCTGGAAAAAGGGCAGGTCGGGGCAGAACAATCCAGCCGCAACTGGGGGTGGTGCCGCCAGCAGAACCGCGACGAACGCGAACTGCCCATGGCAACCCGCAGCCTGGATCTGTGGGCAGCGCTGGCAGGTGAAATCGGTCAGGACCCCGGGTTTCGCCGCTGCGGGTTGCTCTATCTTTCCAATAGCGAAGAAGAGATCGCAGGCTGGGCGCGTTGGCGCGACATGGCGCGCGGGATGGGTGTGGTTTCCCATGTGCTGGACGCCGATGAAGCTGCGCGGCGCGGGGTGGCAACGGGGCGCAAATGGCGGGGCGGGGTCTTTTCTCCAGATGACGGAATTGCCGATCCCGAACGTGCCTGCCCGGTGATCGCCCGGGGTGTGATTGCCGCCGGTGGCACGGTGCATCAGAACTGCGCCGCGCGTGGGTTGGAGACCGAAGCCGGGCATGTATCAGCCGTCGTCACGGAACACGGGACGATCCGGACGAAAATCGTGGTGATGGCGGGCGGCGCGTGGGCATCGTCATTCTGTCACCAGCAAGGCATCAATTTTCCCCAGGCATCGGTGCGTTCGTCGATCATGTCGATCTCGGGGGGCATTTCTGGGCCGGATGCGCTGCATACGGGGCCGGTATCGCTGACCCGTCGGGGTGATGGCGGGTATACGCTTGCGATTTCGGGCAATGCGCGTGTTGATCCGACGCCTCAGCAAATCCGATACGCCAAGCATTTTGTTCCCATGTTCGCCAAGCGTTGGCGGGTCTTGCGTCCCGGTGGGCTGGAAGGGTGGCGATCGGGGCATGAGACCCGCGCAAGATGGGCGCTGGATCGTGAAACCCCGATGGAGCGTATGCGGGTGCTGGACCCCCGCCCGGATACTGCGACGATTGGCGTGACCCTTCGCCGGGCAGGCGAGCTGTTGCCCGACATCGCTGGCGCAACCGTTCGACATAGCTGGGCCGGTTACATCGACAGCACCCCTGACGGTGTGCCGGCGATCGGCGAGACATCACTGGGTGGGCTGGTGCTTGCCGCCGGGTTCAGTGGCCACGGTTTTGGGATTGGACCCGGCGCGGGCGAGATGATCGCGGATATGGTGACGGGGGCCAAGCCGTTCCTGGACCCTTCCCCCTATCACCCCGATCGTTTTGCATCGTCCAGTTGGGGCAAAGTTTCCGATTTCTAACCCACGGCCTGATTGGCCAGCGCGAAAACATGGGCGCTGGGATCGCAAATGCGCTTTCTGCCCCGCGACATGAACGTGACCGTATCGCGCGCGGCAAGGCCGCAATCGGTCAGCATCTGAATGAAGGGTCCTTCGGTTTCCTGCGTGTCGATACGAAGGAAACTGCCGTGGTGATGGGCGATGTGGGGTGCGGCCAGGGCCGCGGCATCCTGGGCGGTCGCAGCCACGATCGGGCCGACCACATGGCCGCGACCAAAACGGCGACATAGCGAGTATCCGGTAATTCGGCCGGCATCCTCGATCACTGTGCCGGTGGACTGCCGCAGGAACAGCTCGATCGCGGTGTGTCGATTGGTGCCATAGGCGCGGCTGTCCAGATCGTGAATGGCGGCGTGATCCGTGTTGCACATGGGCCGGGTGCGGGGCGACTGTTCGGGTATGGCGCTGACAAGTCCCATGCGCTGCCAGACCTTTGGTCCGGGTTGGAAATCCAGCGCAAGATACAATCGAAATGCCGCGCGGGTGGCGTTCAACGCCAGATCGCGACCGCCGGTGCGCGCCAAGATCTGCTCCATCATCCATCGACCGGCGCCGCGTTCCTGCAGGCGGGGTGTGGTGATGACCATCCCAAGCATCGCCAGATCGTCTGACATCGGAAACCACATTGCCGAACCGCAGGGACGGCCGATCTCATCGGACAGAAAGATGCCTTCTCCCAGTTCCAGCACCGTGGCCCAATCCTGGGCGCGATGCATCCAGCCGACGGCAACCGAAAGCTCGTGCAGATGCGGAATATCCGCATGCGTCATGTCCTTTGGGCAAAGAGTAAAGCTGTCCAATTGCCGAATGTTCGAAATGCTCATGCGACCCGCCTGTTTCTATTGCGGATTATAGTATCAACTTTCATCGGCATGTCGTGCCGCATATGACCGCAAAACGGCATAATCGACGATCCCTCGTGTTCCGCAAGCCGGTTGCACGCCACAAGGGAACCCAGAAAACACACGGGCCGATCTGGCTGGCTGGCACCGACCGGGATTCTTCGTGCCATCAAGGTTTCGCAAAGCACCGTAGCGGCTGGGATCAGCTGGTTGACACTTGGCGGCTGTAAAATTAATAACACGATATAACATAACAAAATATTGGTCATGCTTGTTTCACCCCCATCAGCGACTTCGCATCCCAGTGTGGCTGTTGCCGCGCGGATTTGTGCTGACCGGGGGGTAAACCTGACCCCATTGCGTCGCATTGTTCTGGAAGTTTTACTTGGCTTTCATGGTCCTGCCCGCGCTTATGAGTTGATCCGGGCGCTTCAAGACCGATTGGGAAAGCAGGTCGGCCCGCCGACGGTCTATCGCGCGCTGGATTTTTTGCAGCAGCATGGTCTGGTAACGCGGATCGAGTCACAAAACGCATTTCTGCCATCCAGTCCCGATACGGTCGGCAGGGGTGCATTCCTGCTTTGCAACGATTGCGGCACGTCGTTTCAGATCGACATGACGGATCTGGACGCGGAATTTTCCCGTCATGCGGCACTGCAGGGGTTCCAAATTGCGCGCCGCATAATCGAACTGCAGGGCATCTGCCGCGATTGTCAGCGGGCTGCAGCCGATCATTTGGTGCGGGATGACCGCCCATGACAGAGGTTGTGCCGATCCCGATCACGCTGTTGACCGGCTTTCTGGGCAGCGGCAAGACCACGGTCCTGAACACCTTGCTGCGCCATCCTGATTTCGGTCGCACAGCGGTCATCGTCAACGAATTTGGCGAGATCGGGTTGGATCACGAACTGGTGGTCTCTTCGACCGAGTCCATGGTGCTGCTGCAGTCGGGCTGCATGTGCTGTTCGTTGCGTGGCGATCTGCTGGACACACTGATCGAGTTGCGCAACGGATTGGATTGCGGCGAGTTCGATTTCCAGCGGGTGGTGATCGAAACCACCGGGCTGGCCGACCCCGCCCCGGTCCTGCACACCATCCTGACGCGGCTGGAGGTGGCCGAGCGTTTTGTCATCGATGGCGTTGTCACGACAGTGGACGCCGCGACCGGCATCGACGGTTTGACCTCGCATGAAGAGGCGCAGCGCCAGATCGGTCTGGCCGATTTGATCCTGTTGACCAAGACCGACCTGCCGCAAGCCGACGAGCCTGCGATCCGTAACCGGATCCAGTCGCTGAACCACGGCGTTCCGGTTCAGCCCGTGGTAAATGGGGCGATAGATCCCGCGCGGCTGACCGGGCTGGGGCATTTCGATCCCGCAATGAAATCGCAGGCCGCGCAGGAATGGATGCGGCAGACATCCGTGGAGGAGGGGTCGCCGCATCTGCAGGCCATCCGCTCGGTGTCATGGACCATTGATCAGCCGATTTCGGGCACGGCCTTCGATATCTGGATGGACCTGCTGATGGTCCGACGCGGCGCGGATCTGTTGCGTTTCAAGGGTTTGATCCATCTGGATGACATACCCTATCCCTTCGCCGTTCACGGGGTGCAGCACATCTTTCATCCGCCGGTGCCCTTGCACGACTGGCACGGGGCCGAAAGACGAACGAAATTCGTGATGATCGTCCGGGATTTCACCGATCCGGAACTGGAAGACCTGTTTGCGGCACTGAACGCCGTGCCGGTGACCGAGCATATCCTGCCAAGCGGCTATCTGTCTGCCGAGGTTGCGTGATGACATCTCATAAGCGCGGCGGTTCCGGCCTTCGGCCACCGACCCCCATGCGCATTGCCAAAACACCAGAAATACAGGTGCCGTACCAAGGATGACCCTATATCTGACGAATAGCATGGGGGGCGAAAAGCAGCCCTTTGCGCCACTGATCCCGAACGAGGTCCGTATGTATGTCTGCGGCCCGACGGTCTATGACTATGCCCATATCGGCAATGCGCGCCCTGCGGTCGTGTTTGACGTTCTGGTCCGTGTCCTGCAACGGCATTTCGGTCGTGTGATCTATGCCCGGAACCTGACTGATGTGGATGACAAGATCAACGCCGCGGCTGCCGGTGGTCCCATTTCGGCGGTCACGGACCGTTTCACGGCGGCTTATCACGCGGACATGGCCGCGCTTGGCAACCTGCCGCCCACGATCGAACCCAAGGTCACCGACCATATCCCGCAGATCATCGATCTGATCGGGCGTCTGATCGCGGCGGACCATGCCTATCCCGCAGAAGGTCATGTGCTGTATCATGTGCCGTCATTTCCCGACTACGGCGCATTGTCGCGCCGCAAGCGCGACGAGATGATCGCCGGGGCGCGGGTCGAGGTCGCACCGTTCAAACGTGACCCCGCAGATTTCGTGCTGTGGAAACCCTCGGACGCGCAGCAACCGGGATGGGACAGCCCATGGGGCAGGGGGCGGCCCGGCTGGCATATCGAATGCTCGGCCATGATCGAGCATCATCTGGGACACCATATCGACATTCATGGCGGCGGGGTCGATCTGAAGTTTCCGCATCATGAAAACGAGATCGCGCAGGGCACGCGGGCCCGGTTCTGGCTGCATAACGGCTTTGTCACCGTCGAGGGGCGAAAAATGTCGAAAAGCCTGGGCAATGTGCTGCTGATGCGCGACCTGCTGGCACAGGCGCCGGGTCAGGCGATCCGACTGGCGCTGTTGTCGGCGCATTATCACCAGCCTCTTGGATGGACCGCGCAAACCCTGCCACAGGCGGTGCGGACCCTGGCGCGCCTGTCGGCGGCGGCAGGCGATGCCCCGGCAGTGTCACGCCAGGATGCGGTTCTGCGGCCGTTTTACGCCGCGCTTGATGACGACTTGAACACCCCGGCCGCCTTGGCCGAACTGTCGGCACTGGCGCGCGCGGGCCATTCCGGCGCGCTGCGCACGGCGGCCGAGGCGCTTGGCCTGACCCTGACCGCGCCTGCAGACCCTCGGATCGCCGCATTGCAACGCGCCCGCGCCGAGGCCCGGTCACGGCGCGATTTCGCAACCGCAGACCGGTTGCGCGATGACCTGATTTCCCTTGGCGCCTTGGTCGAAGACGCCGCATTGTGAATGAGAAGACGATGATCCACATTACCCTGCCCGACGGTTCGGTCCGTGATTTCGCCCAGCCCGTCAACGGTGCCGATCTGGCCAGCGACATCGCGCCCAGCCTGCGCAAGAAGGCGGCGGCGGTCGCTATTGACGGACGGGTCGGCGATCTTTCGTTGCCGATCAGCCAGAATGCGACGGTTGAAATCCTGACACGCGACGACCCTCGCGCATTGGAATTGATCCGCCATTCGGCTGCCCATGTTCTGGCCGAGGCCGCGCAGGACCTGTTTCCCGGCACGCAGGCGACCATCGGCCCGGTGATTGAACATGGCTTTTACTATGATTTCGCCACGGACCGTCCCTTCACCCCCGAGGATCTGCCCCGGATCGAAGCAAGAATGCGCGAGATCATCGCGCGGAACACTCCGATCACCCGCGAGGAATGGCGCCGCGATCAGGCCCGCGCGTTCTTTGCCGAACAGGGGGCCAGCTACAAGCAGGAACTGATCGACGCGATTCCGGACGAACAACCCCTTGGCATCTATCGGCAAGGCGACTGGCTGGACCTGTGCCGGGGGCCGCATCTGGCCAGCACCGGCCAGATCGGCGCGGCGTTCAAGCTGACGCGCGTGGCGGGGGCCTATTGGCGTGGCGATGCGCAGAATGCGATGCTGTCACGGATCTATGGCGTGGCCTTTGCAACACAGGCCGACCTTGACGCGCATCTGACCATGCTGGCCGAGGCGGAAAAGCGCGATCACCGTCGTCTTGGCCGCGAAATGGACCTGTATCACTTTCAGGAAGAGGCCCCCGGCGCGGTTTTCTGGCATCCCAAGGGATGGCACCTGTTCCAGACGCTGATCGGCTATATGCGCGACAAGCAAGCAGCGGCAGGCTATGAAGAGGTGAACACCCCCGACATCATGGATCGCGGGCTGTGGGAAACCTCGGGGCATTGGCAGAACTACCGCCAGAACATGTTCCTGACCAAGACCGAGGATCAGCGTGAATTCGCGCTGAAGCCGATGAACTGCCCCGGTCACATGCTGATCTACCGGCATGAAAACCGCAGCTATCGCGATCTGCCGATGAAGATCGCGGAATTCGGCAAGGTGCATCGCTATGAACCCTCGGGTGCGCTGCATGGGTTGATGCGGGTGCGGTCCTTTACTCAGGACGATGCGCATGTGTTCTGCACCGTGGATCAGCTGATGCAGGAATGCGTGAAGGTGAACGACCTGATCCTGTCGATCTATCGCGACTATGGCTTCAGCGACATCCGCATCAAGCTGTCCACGCGCCCCGAAAACCGCATCGGCGACGACGCGACATGGGATCGCGCCGAAGAGGCGCTGCGCCAGGCGCTGGATCTGGCCGGGCAGCCCTATTCGATTTTCGAAGGTGAAGGGGCGTTTTATGGCCCCAAGCTGGAATATGTGCTGCGCGACGCGATTGGCCGCGATTGGCAATGCGGCACCTTGCAGGTCGATTTCAACCTGCCGGAACGGTTCGGCGCGACTTATGTCGCAGCCTCGGGCGCGCGTGAGGTGCCGGTTCTTCTGCATCGGGCGATGTTTGGTTCGCTGGAACGCTTTACCGGCATCCTGATCGAACATTTCGCCGGGCATCTGCCGTTGTGGCTGGCACCGGTGCAGGTGACGGTCGCCTCGATCACCTCTGACGCCCAGCCCTGGGCCATCGAGGTGGCGCAGACCCTGCGTGCGCGCGGATTGCGCGTGAAAACCGATCTGCGCAACGAAACCATCGCCTACAAGGTGCGTGAACATTCGCAGGCCAAGATGCCGGTCATCTTGGCCATAGGCGCGAAAGAGGCGGCCGAGGGCACCGTCGCGATCCGTCGTCTGGGCGAACAAGGTGGTCGCAGCCTGTCACTGGCCGAGGCCGCAGATCTGCTGCTGGCCGAGGTCGCACCTCCGAAAGCGATCGCTTGACAATCCCGCAACATCTGCAAAGGAACACGCCATGAAACGAGCCGAGCAGATCCCGGTCTTCTTGCTGACCGGATTTCTTGGCGCGGGCAAGACGACCCTGCTGAACCAGTTGCTGCAGGATCCCGCGCTGCATGACACCGCGCTGATCATCAACGAGTTTGGCCTTGTGCCGGTGGATCACGATCTGGTCCGCGAGGGGTCCGAGCGTCCGATGGTCACAACGACCGGCTGCATCTGCTGCACCGCAGGCAGCGATCTGCGCTCCTCGCTGGATCAGTTGCTGGCCGGGCGCAAGGATGGCAGCCTGCCGCCCTTTTCGCGGGTGATCGTGGAAACGACGGGGCTGGCCGATCCGGCACCGATCATTAACAGCCTGATCCCGGGCGGGCTGCAGGCGACCAGCCTGCGCGATCACGCGGTGGCGCGCGCCTTTCGTCTATCATCGGTGATCACGGTCGTGAATGGCGAAGGCGTGCAGGCTGCGCTGGACGCCCATCCCGAAAGCCTGCGCCAGATTGCCTTTGCCGATCATGTGGTGGTGAACCGCGCCGATGCCGATCTTGCGCCGCAGCTGCGCGCGATCAACCCGACGGTGCGCATACACCGGAAGATCGCCCGCGATCTGCTGACGCCCGGCAGCTATACCGCCTTTGGCAAGGGCGAGAATGTGCAGGATTGGCTGGAGAATGACAGCCACATCGGCCATGCGGGCCATTTCCACGACCTCAACCGTCATGGCAATGTGGTGGCGGTCCCACTGACGCGCGATGACCCCATCGACAATATGGCCTTTCGCGATTTCATCGCGGGGATCGCGGCAAGGCCGGGGATCTTGCGGATCAAGGGGCTTGTCGCGCTGCGCGATGATCCTTCGGTGCCGGCGATGGTCCATGCCGTGCAGCACCGTCTGTATCCGATCACGCTTTTGGACAGCTGGCCCGATGGTCAGGCGCGCACGCGGCTGGTGATCATCGGCGCCGGGTTGGACGACGCCGCGATCCGGGCCGAATTCGCGGCGCTGTCGGCCAAGTCGCAACCATTCCTGAAGGTGCTGGCGCGGGTCGCGCGAACCGGCGGGTTGTAGCCGCGCGGATTCACATCATGGGGGGCGTGATCGCCCCCCATGCGTGTCACAACCGGGTCGGATTCGGCGCATCACCATAGACCTCGATCGGGTCAAAGGCCTTTTCGGATTCCGTAAAGACCAGTGGTCCGCCACCCCGGGGCACGGCCCGATAGAAACAAGAGCGATATCCGACATGACAGCTGGCCCCGCCTGCGATCCGCACCCGTAGCCAGACTGCATCCTGATCGTCGTCGATGCGCATTTCGACAATGGTCTGGACCAAGCCACTGGTTGCGCCCTTGTGCCAAAGGCATTGTCGTGAGCGACTGTAATAATGCGCCTCGCCGGTTTCGATCGACAGGCGCAGAGCATCGTCATTCATGACACCCATCATCAGCACTTCGCCGCTATCGGCATCGGTGGTGACGACCGGGATAAGTCCATTGGCGTCAAATTTCGGCGAAAGATCATGGCCTTCTTCGACCTGCTCAACCGAAAGTCTTGGTTTGAAATTTTGCAATTGCGGGGCCTCGCGATTCTAATTAGCGATAGGTGATAACATTACGTTAACTGAGGTGCCATGATCTTGTTCACGCGCCGACCTGAGCAACGGAGACAGCCATGAAAACCCGCGCCGCCATCGCATGGGAGCCGAACCGCCCCCTGGAGATCGAAGAAATTGACCTTGAAGGCCCCAAAGAGGGCGAGGTTCTGATCCGCATCGTCACCACCAGCCTGTGCCATACCGATATGTTCACCCTGTCGGGGGCGGATCCCGAGGGGTTGTTTCCCGCCGTTCTGGGTCATGAAGCCGTCGGGATCGTCGAGGAACTTGGCAAGGGCGTCACCTCGGTCCAGCCGGGCGACCATGTGATCCCGCTTTACACGCCTGAGGATCCGAACTGCCCCTATATTAAGTCAGGCAAGACCAATCTGTGCCAGACGATCCGCAAGACGCAGGGGCAGGGCGTCATGCCGGACGGCACGTCGCGGTTTTCCTACAAGGGCAAGATGATCCATCACTATATGGGCACCAGCACCTTCAGCGAATACACTGTCCTGCCGGAAATCGCCGTCGCCAGGATCTCGAAAGAGGCGCCCTTGGCCAAGGCCAGCGTGATGGGCTGCGCGGTGCCGACCGGCATGGGCGCGGTCCGCAACACCGCCAAGGTCGAGCCCGGCTCGACCGTCGCCGTCTTTGGGCTGGGCGCGGTCGGCATGGCGGTCATTCAGGGCGCGAAGATGATCGGGGCCAAGCGGATCATCGGCATCGACACGAACCCGTCAAAATTCCTGCTGGCCAAAAGCCTTGGCGCGCATGATTGCATCAATCCCAAGGATTTCGCCGAGCCGATCCATCAGGTCATCATCGACATGACCGATGGCGGGGTGGATTACAGTTTCGAATGCATCGGGAATGTGGATGTGATGCGCTCGGCGCTGGAATGTTGCCACAAGGGTTGGGGCGAATGCACCGTGATCGGCGTGGCCGGCGCGGGCGAGGAAATTTCCACCCGTCCGTTTCAGTTGGTGACGGGACGGGTCTGGCGCGGATCAGCTTTTGGTGGGGTTCTGGGGCGCAGCCAGTTGCCCGGAATGGTCGATGAGTGGTTGCGCGGCGATTTCGATGTTGATCCCTATATCACCCACAACATGACGCATGACCAGATCAACACCGCCTTCGATTTGCTGCATGCGGGTGAAGCCATCCGTTCGGTCATCCATTTCCGGCCCGAGGACACGATGTTTGTCAATTCGCTGCCGGGAAAGATCGTGCCGGTCTGAATAGATACGGCTCTGCCAGCGGCAGACCATCCTTAACCCTGTGTCAGGCGTCATGCAGAATGTCGGCAAGATGTTCCGCATGATGCCGACCGCGAAATGAAACCCGCTTCGGGGACGCCGAGGTTGTTGCCTGCACTTTTGGACAGGCAGCACGTCTTTTAGTTGACAAAAACCATAAGGAATCACTATTCCCTCGCAATCACGTGAGGCCAGCATTTGCCAGCAAGTCACCAGCTTGAAAGGCAATTGCTATGACCTTCCCACGACTTGCACCCGTCCCCCTACGTGGGTCGACAGCGCTGGCCCTGATGCTGGCCTGCACGCCGGCCCTGGCCCAGCAGGCGCAATCGCCATCATCCGAGTCCGGCGCGGTCGCGCTTGATCCGATCACCTTGCTTGCAGATCGTCAGGGCACAAGCACCCGCGAGGCTCCTGCGTCGATCTCGGTCATCGATGGCGAAGAGATCGACGCCCGCGGCCTGGACGACATGCAGGAACTGGTCCGCTATACCCCCGGCGTCGAGGTAAACCGCCAGACGACCGCAACCGATCCGTTCAACAGTTTCGGCGGCTTTACCATCCGGGGCGTCGGCGGCAATCGCGTCCAGATGCAGGTCGACGGATCGAGGGTGCCCGAGCGCATCACCGATGGAACGCGTGACTATCTGGACTTTGCCTTCACCAAGCAGGTCGAGATCGCCAAGGGTCCGGCTTCGGTTCTTTGGGGCGCGGATGCGCTTGGCGGGGTCGTCGCGATCGAGACCATCGATCCTGAAGATCTGCTTCTGGGGCGCGACAGCGGTGGCATGGCACGCACGGCCTACGATAGCTTGAATGACGGCAGCTCGATCGCAGGTGCCTTTGCCCGACAGTTCGGGCGTGACTGGTCCGTCATGGTCGGCCTGTCACAATCGCAGTCGCATGAGGCCGAGCTGTCAAATGCGCGCAATGATGGCGGCATCTATGGCTGTCCGCGCAATATCGATTTCGGGGCGACCCCTTGCGGCGAACTGGACCCGTCCGACATCGCGGCCACGCATCTGTTGGCCAAGGCGGTCTGGTCGCCGGACGCCGAGCACCGTCTGGAACTGACCTATGAACGGCTCGATCGCACCACCGAGGTGGATTACGACAACGCGCTTGGTCCCGTCTATTCCAGCTTTACCGGTTTGCCGACCGGTGTGATCAATAATAATTACGACCGCGAACTGGATATGTATCGCCAGCGTTTCGCGCTGGAGCATACTTGGTCTCCGCAAAGCCGTTGGGTCGATGAGGTCATCACGACGCTTGCGATTACGCCGAACGGCTATGACCGCACCGGTGAAAAATGGAGCACCTCGGCCCTGGGCGAGCAATTGGTGACCCGCGATTATCTTGGCTATGACGAGGATTTCGTCGAGCTGGACATCCAGGCCACGTCACGTTTCTCGACTGGCGCGGCCAACCATGTGGTGACCTGGGGCTTTGACGGCGATCACACCAGCACCGATTACAGCCGCCGGGATGTGGTGAACAACCTGACGACCGGCACAACCACCGAGACACGCGCCGGTGGATTCAATTTCGCCAATGCCGACACGCGACGGGCGGATCTGTATGTGCAGGACCAGATCCTGCTGATGGATGGCGCGCTAGAGATCACGCCGGGTCTTCGCTATGCGACCTACAAGATCGATCCGCGCCCCAATGCCGATTATCAGGTCGTCGAAGGCGCCGAGCCGCGCGTGCGCGAAGATGAAAAACTGCTGAAAAGCCTTGCCGCGCTGTATCGCTTTGGCGATGGCTGGCAGGTCTGGGGCCATTATGGCGAAGGCTTCAAGATGCCCACGGCACAGCAGCTTTACACGTCGGTGCCCGGCACGTTCTTCGACCTGACCCCCGCGCCTGGACTGGAACCCGAAGAGGTGCAGAGCATCGAGTTCGGGGTGCGCCGCGAAACCGCGCAGGGATATTTCGCCGTCACCGCATTCAATGCCGATTACGACAACTTCATCCAAAGCTTCTACAACCCGCCGGGAACCAGCATTTACACCTATCGCAACCTGTCCGAATTGCAGGTCTGGGGGCTGGAATTCGAAGGTGCCTATGAAATCAATGACCGCCTGCGCCTGACCGGTGCCGCGTCGTGGCAAAAGGGCGACCAACGGGCCTCGGCCGAAGCCGAAAAGACCCCGGCAACCCTGCCGCCCCTGAGCGGGACCATCGCACTCAGCTGGGATACCCCGCATGAAGGGCTGACGCTGGACCTCGTCGGTGTCTTTGCGTCCTCGGTCAAATATGTGGAATCCGAGGATAAATACAAACCCGCCGGTTATGGCCTGATCGACGCCTTCGCGCATTGGCAGGTTGCCGACAACGCGATCCTGAACCTGGGCATCAAGAACCTGTTCGACAAACGCTATTTCGAAGCCTCGGCCGCGACTTACAGCACCACCGCATCAGACGCAGTCGCACGATCGAACCCGATCGAACTGCAAACCGGTCCGGGCCGCGTCTTTACGGCATCGCTGGATCTGACCTTCTGATGTCGACTGGCGGACTGCGCATGACCCTGATGCGGGCCTTTCGACTGGCCCGTGTCGCGATCTCGGGGCCGGGCTGCTGGACGGGACTGGCGCTGTTCGCGCTGGTTCTGGCCCTTGGATTTCTGGGTGTTTGGCTTTCGGTGCGGATGATCGCCTGGAACAAGTCCTTCTATGACGCGCTGGAAAACATGGACGGTGCCGAAGCCTTGCACCAGATCGGCATTTTCTTCGCGATCGTCGGGGCGATGGCGGCATCATGGCTGGCCGCCGACTGGCTGCGCAAGTTGCTGTTGATCAGGTGGCGGGCAAGGTTGACCAATATCGCATTGAACCAATGGGTGCGCACGCGCGCCTTCTGGACCCTGCGTCCGGGCTATAGCGACCAGCCCATCGAAAACCCGGACCAGCGCATTTCCGAGGATTGCCGCAGTTTCGTCGAGCTTCTGCTGGAATTCACCATCGACCTGATCACCAGTGTCGTGGCGCTGTTTTCCTATTTCGCGGTGCTGTGGTCGGCGGCTTCATTCGTCCTGCAGTTCAATCTGTTCGGCACCCAGATCGAGATTCAACGATACATGGTCTGGCTTGCGCCGATCTATGTCGCGCTGTCGACATTGGTAACGCATCTGCTGGGACGCCCCCTGAAGCAGAAATACTTCCTGCAGGAAAAGGTCGAGGCCGATTTCCGCCACGCATTGGTGCGTCTGCGCGACAATGCCGACCAGATCGCGCAATCCGATGGCGAGGCCGCCGAAACCCGGCGGCTGGATGAACGCTTTGCGGCCGTGGCCCGCAACTGGCGCAGCGTCATGCGCGCGGAATTGGTGCTGGGCCTGTTCACGCGGCCCTACCATCAGACGGTCCTGCGCATTCCGACCTTTTTCGCGCTGCCGGCCTATTTCGCGGGCACTGTGACCTTGGGCGGTCTGATGCAGCTGGCCAGCGCGTTTTCCAATGTCAGCACGACGCTTAGCTGGTTCGTGTTCGAATATCGCAAGCTGGCCAAATTCGTCGCGGTTTGCGAACGCCTTGACGGCTTGCTGCGCCAGACCGCGGCACCCAACCCGACGGCACCCGCACTGCAAAAGATCCAGCGTGGCTTGTCCGATGACGGGGCATTGCGCGTTCGCGGGTTGCGCCTTGTCACCCCGAATGGCCGGGTGCTGCAACCAACCCCGGATATCGTTCTGCATCCCGGGCAGACCATGCTGATCGACGGGGCCTCCGGTCGCGGCAAGACAACGCTGCTCTGCGCCATCACCGGCCTGTGGGGCTGGGGCAAGGGCCAGATCCTGCGCCCCGCCGGACGGTTTCTGTTGCTGCCCTCGGGCGCACCGGTGATGGATGACGATCTGTGCGCCGCGATCTGCTATCCGCATCGCCCCGAAGCGCTTGGAATGGTGCGTGTTCAGGCAGTGCTGCGCCGCGTCGGGCTGGCGCATCGCCTGACCGATCACGGCGGGGTCAGCGGCCTGTCCATGGGCGAACGCCAGCGGATTGGACTGGCCCGCGCTGTGTTGAACAACCCTGACTGGCTGATCCTCGACGAGGCGACCGCCGCGCTGGACCCGGCATCCGAGGCCGATCTGCTGACATGGCTTCGTCAGGAATTGCCTGCAACCACGCTCATCATCACCGCACATCGCAAACCCGCCGGATTAGTTCCCGACCATGTCCTGCATCTTGATACGCCAAATTCACAGGAACGTTCCGCATGAGTGACACAGAACACAAGCCCCGCCGCGAAACCCTGACAGGGATCACCCCCGATGCCTTGCTCGACCGTCTGCCGGATATGGGCAGGCTGATGGTGATCGGTCGTCATGACGGCGTTACGCATGAGCGTATCGGCCCCGTCGAACAGGTCCAGACCCGCGAAGGTGCCGTCTGTCTGAGCGGGCAATGTCACGATGCGCGCATCAGGACCGGCAATGTCGCCTCGATCGTGCTGGACACCGGTTCGGTGATGGGTGGAAAGGTTTTCCCGCGGCTTGAATTCATGACCGCTGACGGCGGCACGGCCTTCTCGATTGTCGGGATGGAGGGGGAGGGTCCGTTCGAGATGCCCCTGTCCGATATTTCCCGCCAGCCGCTTGCGGCAACTGATGCCCGGAATGCCAGCGGGCAGGACAAACCCGAATTCGATCCCGCAGATCCCGCCTGCCCGCCCTTTGATCTGGCAGTCAATGCCGGGGCACAGGTGGAAATCCTGTTTGACAACGGAACGCTGTGCCAAAGCTGGCAAGGGCGGATCGATGCCGTCAAGCCGGCCATGGGGTTCCTGAACGTGATGACACCGGACTTTCATTTGCATCTGAAAGGCGGGACATTGGCCGGATGGCAGGCGGCAACCCACAGCCGCAAGGGATTGCATCATGACGGTGCCATCACCGCGCTGGAACTGAAATCAGAGTGTTTCCAATGACCCCACAGTGGATTGATAGCGCCGGAAGCCAGCTGGACCACACCGCTCTGATCGCGCGCGCCGCCCAGCAGCAGGTCGTGCTGCTGGGCGAGCGTCACGATCGCGCCGATCATCACCGCTGGCAAATGCATGTGGCCGCAGGACTGGCGGCGCATCGCCCCGTCTCGCTTGGCTTCGAGATGTTTCCCGCCCGCGTCGATCCGGTGCTGGAAGAATGGGTCGCGGGCGGGATCTCTGAAGCCGAGTTTCTGACCCGCGCAGGCTGGGCCGATGTCTGGGGCTTTCCCGCCGAGCTGTACCTGCCGCTGTTCCGTTTCTGCCGGGATATGGGCATTCCGATGAAAGGGCTGAATGTCCGCCGGGAACTGGTCCGCGCCGTGCGAAAATCGGGTTGGGACGGTGTCGATGCCGCTTTGAAGGAAAACCTGACGCGACCGGCACCATCTCCTGCGGCCTATCGCCGTTTCATTTTCGACCTGACCGGCGGTGCAAGACCGGACCGCAGCGCGCAATCTGCGGATGACCCTGCATTTTCCGGGTTCGTCGCCGCGCAAGAGGTCTGGGACCGCGCCTTCGCGACCCGCCTGGCAAGCATGATCGCAAACGATCCGCAACGGCTGGCGATCGGGATCATCGGCATGGGACATCTGCAATTCGGCGGTGGCGTGCCTTGGCAGCTGCGCGATCTGGGCATCGATGGAAGCATGGTCTTGCTGCCCGAGGATCCCGGTGGCGCGTTCGAACCGGGCCGGGCAGATGCCTCTTGCCTGATGAACAGGCCTTGTCCTGACTAAAATAGTCAGATATTAGAGGCTCTGGAAATTGCCAGAATCCTTGATTGCGAACGGGATGATTACATGGATGCATCTTCTCTCATCACGCCCGAGCTGATCCGGCAACGCCGCGCCGACAACCCGAAGATGCGCGACCGCGATCTTGCCGATGCGCTGGGTGTTTCCGAGGCGGCTTTGGTGGCAGCGCATGTCGGCCAGTCCGGCCCCAGACGTGCATGGCGCATCGATCCCGATCCCGACCGCACCATGCCCGCCGCCGAAGGATTTGGCGACGTCATGGCGCTGACCCGCAACCTGTCTGCGGTGCATGAAAAGGTCGGGCGCTATGGCGACTATCACCCGGGCAAGCATGCGGCGATGGTGCTGTCCGAGGCGATAGATCTGCGGATATTTCCAGGCCATTGGCGGCACGGGTTCCTTGTTGAAACCGAAACCGAGGGCGGGATGCGCCGTTCGATGCAGATATTCGACGGTGCCGGTGACGCGGTGCACAAGATCTTTCTGCGCGACGGTTCCGACCTGTCCGCGTGGCAGGCGGCAAAAAGCGGCCTGTTGATCGCGGATCAATCCGAGCAGATCGAGACCGAGCCACGCGTGGCGCTGGATGGCGCGCGCCGCAACCCTGACAAGCTTGACATCCTTCGCGCCGAATGGCGCAAGATGACCGATACCCATCAGTTCCAGCGTCTTGTGTCCAAGTTGAAGATGAACCGCTTGGGTGCCTATCGCGATGCGGGTGCGCCCTTCGTACGGGCTTTGGCCCCGGAAGCGGTGGATACGATGTTGCACGCAGTTCGGGATGCCGGGATCGAGATCATGGTCTTTGTCGGCAATTGTGGCTGCATCCAGATCCATACTGGCCGCATCGACACGCTGAGACCGATGGGGCCATGGCAGAACGTCATGGACCCTGGCTTCAACCTGCATTTGCGCCGCGATCACATCGCCGAGGTCTGGGCGGTCGAAAAGCCGACCCAGCGCGGGCCTGCTGTCTCGGTCGAAGCGTTCGATGCCGATGGGCAGCTGATCCTGCAGGCATTCGGGGTTGGTAAGGACGGACGGGACAGCCGCGTCGAATGGGGCCGGATCGTCGAGGCACTGCAAGGTGCCCAGACAGAAACCCCGGCCTGATCGGGCCTTCCAGAAGGGAACGGCACACCATGAGCCTCTTGCCCCCCCGACGCGCGGGCGCGCTTCTGTCATCCGCCTTCCTCGCGCTGCTTTCGGTTGCGACGGGTGCGACCAATGCGCAATCCTATCCGGACTCGGCGCGCGTGGTATCGGTGGGCGGCTCGCTGACCGAAATCGTCTATGCGCTGGGGGCCGAAGATCGACTGGCTGGGCGCGACGCGACCTCGACATGGCCGCCAAAGGCCGAAGAGCTGCCTGATGTGGGCTATATGCGCGCCTTGTCGCCCGAAGGTGTGTTGTCCGTCGAACCGGACCTGATCCTGACCGAAGAAGGGGCGGGACCGCCTGAAACCATGGACATCCTCGCCTCGGCGGGGGTGCCGCTGGTGATCATCCCGGACACTACCACGGCCGATGGCGTGTTGGATAAGATCCACCTTGTCGGCGCGGCACTTGGTCTGTCCGATCGGGCCGACGAGCTTGCCGCGCGGGTCGCAACCGAGCTTGACGAGGCACGCGGATCGGTCGGCGCGCGGGATGGCAGCCCCGCGCCCCGCGTCCTGTTCATCCTGTCGACGCAAGGCGGCCGTATTACCGCTGCGGGGACCGACACCGCCGCCGATGCGATCATCGAACTTGCCGGCGGCCAGAACGCGGTGAGCGAATTCAGCGGCTACAAGCAAATGTCGGACGAGGCCGTGACCGCCGCCGCGCCGCAGGTCA
This sequence comes from Paracoccus onchidii, assembly GCF_028294535.1. GTDB lineage: Bacteria > Pseudomonadota > Alphaproteobacteria > Rhodobacterales > Rhodobacteraceae > Paracoccus > Paracoccus onchidii. The sequence goes on from NZ_JAQBIE010000010.1 coordinate 66,197, forward strand.
TCCTGATGATGGATCGGGGCGGCGATCATGCCGCCGCCAATGACGAATTGTTCGCCATGCCCGCGCTTGTCACGACCCCGGTTGCACAGACCCGAAACGTGGTGCGCATGGACGGGCTGACACTATTGGGCTTTGGCCCGCGCACAGCGACCGCAATCCGCGATCTGGCCGAGGCCCTGAATGGCGCGGGCTGAGATCGGCGCAATTCCTGCCATGCCACCGATTGTCGATCGGCACCGGACGGCTCGGCGCGCGCATGTCTGGTTGGCGGGATTGCTGGTCGTGGTGTGCATTTGCAGCCTGGCCACAGGCGCATCGGGGACATCGCTTTGGCGGGTGCTGACGGCCCTGCTTGCAGGTGATCCGGTCAGCGTCACCGATCGGGTTGTCATGTTGGACATCCGTCTGCCCCGGCTGGTCATGGGGGTGCTGGTCGGCGCGTCTCTGGCGGTGTCGGGCGCGGTGATGCAGGGGCTGTTTCGCAATCCGCTGGCCGATCCCGGACTGGTCGGCGTCAGCGCGGGAGCCGGCCTTGGGGCGATCATGGCCATTGTTCTTGGGGCTTTTCTGCCCTCGGCTCTGATCACGCTGGTGGGCAACTGGACGGTTCCGGTCGCGGCTTTCCTCGGTGGCTGGCTGTCGACGATCATATTGTATCGCGTTTCGACGCGCGCAGGGCGCACCTCGGTCGCGACGATGCTGTTGGCTGGCATCGCACTTGGGGCGCTGGCGGGTGCGGTGTCGGGCATTCTGGTCTATATGGCCGATGACCGGCAATTGCGTGACCTGACCTTCTGGGGGCTTGGATCTCTGGCAGGGGCGACCTGGTCCAAGGTGCTGGTGGCTGGTCCGATGATTGGCCTGTCCATTCTGGCGACCCTGTATCTGGGGCGCGGCCTGAATGGCCTCGCCATGGGGGAAGCGACCGCACATCATATCGGCATCAATGTGCAGCGGCTGAAGAATGGCGCGATCATGACGGTCGCGCTGGCAACGGGTGCGGCCGTGGCGGTGTCCGGCGGCATCGGCTTTGTCGGAATTGTCGTGCCGCATTTGCTGCGCCTTGCGACGGGACCGGATCATGAAACGCTGCTGTTGAACTCGGCGCTGCTGGGGGCGTCACTTCTGTTGATTGCCGATCTTGTCAGCCGAGTGATCATCGCGCCAGCCGATTTGCCGATCGGCATCGTGACGGCGGTGCTGGGCGCGCCGGTCTTTCTGTGGATTCTGCTTCGGCGTCGGGGGCTTGTTGACCTGTGACACTGACGGCCCGGGATATTCGCGTTTCGCTGGGGCGCAAGCAGGTCCCGCATGGCGTCGATCTGAACGCCGAGGCAGGGTCGGTAACAGCCATCGTCGGCCCCAACGGGTCCGGCAAGACCACCTTGCTGCGCGCCATTACGGATGAAGTTCCCTGTTTGGGGCAGGTCATGGTCGAGGGGTTGGACATCGCGACTGCTCCGGGGTGGCAACTTGCGGCGCGTCGCGCCGTGCTGCCCCAGATGGCCACGTTGGCGTTTCCCTTTACCGTGCTTGAAGTCGTGCGCATGGGTCTGATGAGCGGTGGCCACGGCCAGGACCCCAGCCTGCCCTCACGCGCCTTGGCCGAGGTCGGCCTTGCCGGCTATGAGGGGCGTTTCTTTCAGGAATTGTCCGGCGGAGAGCAGCAGCGCGCGCATCTGGCTCGTGTTCTGGTGCAGGTCTGGGCGCCGGTCGGGCAGGACGGTCCGCGCTGGCTGTTTCTGGATGAACCGGTCGCGGCACTGGATATCGCCCACCAGCTTGAGGTGATGGATATCGTTACCCGATACGCGCGCGCCGGCGGTGGCGTCATTGCCGTGATGCATGACCTGAACCTGACCGCGCTGCATGCCGATCATGTCGCGATTATGTCGGCAGGGCGAATTGCCGCCGCCGGCCCGCCGGATCTGGTGATGACGGACGCCACCCTGTCCAAAGTCTATGGCTGCAAATTGCGGGTTGGCGTCGCGCCCGAAGGGCCGCGACCCTTCCTGCTGCCCCATTGCGCAGCCTTGGCATGACCGGGCTTCGCGTTGCGCAGTGGCAGGTGAAACACCCCCGCAACAGCACTGAATAATGGCACCGACATTTCGCAACTCACTGTCGGGAAAACAAAAAGGAGAAGACAATGAAACAGGCAAGACCGGCACCGCGCCTTCTGACCGTTACCGAGGCGCGTCATATTACCCCGAACATGATCCGCGTCACCTTTGGCGGCCCTGAACTGGAAGGGTTGCCCGAAGGTCGCGAAAGCGCCAATTGCAAGTTGATGTTGCCGGAAATCAATGAGGATCGGGCGGCATTTCTGAACCGGCTTTCCGAGGGGCCAGCACCGATCCGGCGCACCTATACCGTGCGTCACCATTGGCCTGACCGGCAAGAGCTGGTCATCGATTTCGTCGATCATGGCGACAACGGCCCTGCTTCCGCATGGGCACGTGCCGCAAAACCCGGTGCCTTTCTGGCCTTCAATGGTCCGGGGCCGGTCAAAGTCCAGCATTTCGAAGCCGATTTTTATGTGCTGGCGGCAGACATGTCCGCGCTGCCGATGGCGGCGGCCGTGCTGGAAGCCATGCCACGGGACGCAAAGGGCGTCGCGTTCTTCGAGATCACGTCACCCGAGGATCAACAGCTGATCGATGCCCCGGCTGGAGTCGCGATCAACTGGCTTTTGCATCCGCAGCCGCATAATTCATCGGGTGCGATGTTGCACAACATCACGTCGATGGACTGGCCGGAAGGGCGGGTCCAGATCTGTATCGCGGGCGAACATGGCGCGATTGCAACCCTGCGTAAGCATCTGCTGGTCGAGCGCGGGCTGGATCGGGGCGATTGCTATATCTCGGGCTATTGGAAGATCGGTCTGGTCGAGGACGAGCATCAGGCCTTGAAACGTACCGAGGCTGCCTGAAGGCTGAATTTCCGGTGTAACAACGCGTCAAGATGCGTCATGGACGTCGGCCAGAAGCGGCGTGGCAAGAAGGCTGACGTTCAACGCACAGAAAACGGGTGTCGTGGCGTATCCTCGAAGGCGTGGAAACGGAAAAGGGTGGTGTTGTCCAAAGGATCGTGCAGGGGCGTGACATGGACGCGGAAAATGGCCGCGATGCGCTGCGGCGTCAGCACCTGGGCGGGGGAACCGCAGGCGACAAGCCGGCCTTGCTCCATGATGCCCAGCCTGTCACAGCGCAGCGCCTGATTGAGGTCATGCAGGGCCATGACGACCGTGACGGACAGGCGGCTGACCAGCCGCAAGAGGGACAGTTGATGGTGGATGTCCAAATGGTTGGTCGGTTCATCGAGGATCAGCAGTCCGGGTTGTTGCGCCACGGCACGGGCAATGTGGGCGCGCTGGCGTTCACCCCCCGACAGGGTTGACCAGGTACGATCGGTCAGATGAACCAGATCGGTCGCGACAAGGGCGTCATTGACGATGCGTCGGTCCTCGGGACCGAAAGGCGCCAGCGCAGACAGCCAGGGCGTGCGTCCCAGTTCGACCGCATCGCGGACGCGCAATGCCTCGGTGGTGTCGGCCATCTGTTCGACAAAGGCGACGCGTTGCGCGATGGCGCGACGACTCAGCTGTGTCAGCGGGCTATCGTCCAGGTAGACCTGTCCGGATGCACGCGGCAACAGACCGGTCAGCAATCGCAGCAAGGTGGATTTTCCCGATCCGTTCGGTCCGACAATGCCGAAGGTTTCACCCGACCCGATTTCAAGTGAGACATCATCGACAACGGTTTTGCGACCGCTGGTCCAACCAAGAGATTGGGCGCGCAATTTCATGCCTGCCTCCGGTTTCGGACAAGGATCATTGCAAAACCAGGTGCGCCTATCAGGGCGGTGACCACACCGATCGGGACGACCCGTCCGGGAATCAGGATGCGTGAAATGATGTCGGCGGCGATCAGGAATACTGCCCCTGCCAGCGCGGATGCCAGGACCAGACGCCCGTGACGCGGACCGACAACAAAGCGCATCGCGTGGGGAATGACCAATCCGACAAAGCCGATCGAGCCGACAAGGCTGACCATCGTGGCGGTCATCAGCGTTGTCGCGCCGATCAGAACGACCTGCACCTTGCGCACGGAAACACCCAGTGAGGCAGCCGCCGAAGCGCCGAATGAAAAGGCGTCCATGGCCCGGGCGTGCCAGACGCAGGCGAGCAGCCCGATTGCAGCAGCCGGAATTGCCAAAGCTGTATCGGGCCAACGCACACCCGACAGGTTTCCAAGCAGCCAGTACATGATGCCCCGGGCTTGTTCGGCATTGGCGGATCTGGTGATCAGGAACGATGTCAGCGCGTTGAACAATTGCGATCCCGCTATTCCAGCCAGGACCAGTTGTGCGGATCCACCGCCTGCGACCCGTGCCAGAATCACGACCATGGCGAATGATGATGCGGCCCCGATAAATGCACCGACGGACATGCCGATCACACCTCCGCCAAGCCCCAGAATCGTGACCGCCACAGCACCCGTGCCTGCCCCCGCCGACACACCCAGCAGATAGGGATCGGCCAGGGCGTTGCGCACCAGCGATTGCAGCACGACCCCGGACAGGGCAAGACCCGCCCCGCAGGCCGCCGCGACCAGCACCCGTGGCAGGCGATAGCTCCAGAGAATGCCGGCATCGATGGCGTTCACCTGATGCGACGCGCCCAGCAGGTTGTTGGCCAGAACCTTCAGCACCAGATCAAAGGGCAGCGCCGTTTCACCAATGGCGACCCCGCCAAGGACGGCAAGCACAAGAATGACCGCCCCTGCCACGGGCCAGATTATGGCAGGCACCGCCGGGCGCGTGGCGGGCACGGTCATATGGGTCATTTCAGGTCGAACCCGGCAAGAGCATCCGCCAGGGCTTCCAGCGCAGCGACATTGCGGATCGATGGATCCATGCCATGTGCGTCGAGAATGACGATGCGGTTGTTCCTGACGGCATCCATCTGGCTGGCGACCGGGTCGGTCTTCAGGAATTTCAGCTTCTGCTCGATGTCATCGGCAAAATAGCGACGGCGATCCATGCGGGCCGCGACGATCACCGAGGGGTTGGCGCGCGCGATGGATTCCCAGCTGACGGTGGGCCATTCCTCGTTGCTTTCGATGACGTTATCCAGGCCAAGGGCATTCATCATATAGGCGGGGGCGCCGCCCTGGCCCGCGACATAGGGGTCGATGTCCATTTCGGCCGAAGAAAACCAGAACACCGCCGAGGTTCCTTCGGGCAGATCAAGGCCGGCTGCCTTGTCGATGGCTGCCGCTTCGCGCGCCTTCAACTCGCTGACCAGCGCCTCGCCACGTTCCGAAACGTTGAAAATCCGGGCCAATTCGGTGATGCTCTGGTAGATGCTGTCCATCTTGTACAGGTCCAGGCGTGTGCCATCGACACCGGTGGAATTGTCCTTGCCGATGCAGTCGGCAGGCAAGGTATAAACGGGGATCTCCAGATCGGTGAATTGTTCACGTGTGGCGACGATGCCTTGCGGGCCGATATGTCCTTCATATTGCGCGGTGACCAGGTCGGGCCGTTTGGCGAGGATGCTTTCAAAGCTTGGGTCATTATCGGCAAGGCGCGCGACACCGGAATTCATTTCCGCGAATTCGGGCAGAACATCGGTGAACCAGAGCGACGTGCCCAGCACCTTGTCGCCAAGGCCCAGGGAATACAGGATTTCGGTCGCGGCCTGTCCGACGGTCACGGTCCCCCGTGGCTCTGCGTTGATCGTGGTCTGGGCGCCGCAATTGGCCAGCCTCAGCGGATAAGTCGTCTCGGCCAGCGCAGGCAGCGCAAAGGCTATCGCGCCGACAGAGGCGATGCTCAACGATCTGAGGGACATTGAATTTCTCCGATATGTGATGAGATCGGGGCATAAGCAGAGGCAACCCGAGCGCATGACCGGATACCCGCAGCACAGGCGGGAAGACATGCTATGATCAAGGTGACCGCACGGGCACACCTTCGGGACATCACCAATCGACACCTCCCCGGACACCCCGTCCAGGCTGCGTTACTGTTTCGTGTCGGCAGGTCTCCTGACTGACGGGTCGCGGCGCCTGGCTGCCTTCCCATGGCACAAGGCCACAGTGGCGGATAAGCAAGGCGCTCGCCGTCTACAGTTGCGGGGGCAGTTCCGGTTCGCCGAATATACGGCGGCGGATTCCCTTTTCATTCCTTCATGGAAACCGACAAGACTTCATTACGCATATACGATACATCCGCGCAAGATGTTCTTGGCGCGCCCATCCCGGGGGGCAGCCTTCAGGGCGCTGGCATCCGGGCATTCGCGCCGCGAACGCCGACCGTGATCGAATATAGCGACGTGCTGGCGGTAATGAACAGGGTCGCGTTATGGGCACCGCCAAATGTCAGATTGGCAACCGGTTCCGGAACGGGAATGTGGTCAAGATGCTCTGCCAAGGGTGAGATGACCTCGATGCCCCGCGCGGATGAGCACCATAGATTGCCAAGCTCGTCGATCCGCAGGCCATCGGGAACCCCGTGATCGATACGGAAGAAATGCTGTTTCGGGCCGAGGCGGCAGCCGTCAATAACATCAAAGACAAAAATGTCATGATGGCCGTCGCTGAAATGAGACCGGCTTGAATCGGCGACGTAAAGTTTGCTTTCATCGGGGGAAAACGCCAAACCGTTCGGCATCAGCAAGCTGTCACAGACCATTTGCGGATGACCGATGTCACCGGGCGCGATGCGATACACGAAACAGCCGCCGATTTCGGAATCGCGGCGCTTTCCCTCGTAATCGCTGAGGATCCCATAGGACGGGTCGGTGAACCAGATAGCCCCGTCAGCCGCCACAACCAGATCATTCGGTGAATTCAGTGCGGCACCCTTGTAATGCGATGCAAGTGTCGTCTGGCTGCCGTCATGTTCGATGCGCACGACGCTGTGGCTGAGGTGGCGACAACTGATCAACCTGCCCTGGGCATCGCGGGTGCCACCATTGGCAAAGTCACTGTTTTCGTTCAGAACGCGGCATCCCAGCCCGGGAATCCACTGCATCAACCTGTTGTTGGGAATGTCCGAAAACACAACGCTGTCGCTGGCGGGAAAATAAACCGGACCTTCACACCATTTGCCGCCATCGAAAAGGCGTTCAAGCGCCACGCCGGGCAGGGTCAATAGCGGCGCCGATCCTGCACTTAGACGACGGGTGGCGGGAACGGATTGTGTCATGATGCTGCAATGCCTCGGCTGTGATGGATCGGGTTTGGTCCCGTGTCTTGCGGATATTCTATGTCGCGCGCTCAGGTTCAGTCGAGGTGAAACACCTCTTCCATGCCGGCCCACCATTCGCCTTGCTGGCGCGTTATCAGGGGAACCTGCATCGGCCCGCAAATCTTCCACCAATCCTGGGTGATCGGGTCGGCGGCGATTGCGGCATTGTCGGCGGCGAAATCGGACCCGGTATATTCCCAATAGCTGAACATCAGATTTTCCGGCTGGCGCAGAAAGATCGAATAATTGGTGATGTTCGATTTGCGCAGCCGCGCCAGCACCTTGGGCCAGACTTCGGCGTGAAGCCGTTTGTATTCGGGGATATGTCGGGGATCGATGCCGATGACCATGCCCATGCGTTTCATCACTATGTCCTCTGAGCGGGGGAAGGGGGTGTCAGGCCGTAAAAGCGGATGGCTGTTCCGCCGAACAGGTCGTCACGTTGGTCGGCATCAAGATGCGCGGTCAACTGTTGCGCGCATTCATACCAGTCTTGGTAACTGCCCTGCAGGTTCAGGACCGGCCAGTCGCTGCCCCACATGACGCGCGACGGGCCAAAGCAGTCAAGGACATGGCCTGCGACGGTGGCCAGATTCCTGGATGACCAGCCCGTCCCGAACTCTGTGGCCAGACCTGAAAGCTTGCACATTGTCATGGGGTGGCGGGAAATCTCGGCGATCCCGTCATGCCAGGCGGCACTGACCGTGCCGAATGGCGTCAGGAATTCCGGTTTGGCACAATGGTCGATGACAATCGGCAGATGTGCAAGCCGGCGTGCCAGTTCCGCGATCACCGGCAGGTGCCGGGGGGTCACGAGCGCGTCCAGCCGCAATCCCATGCGGGCCACCTGTTCAAGATTGTTCAGCACCTGCGGTTGCAGGATCCAGTCGGTCGACGCGATGTCCTGCAACATCGGACGCACGCCCTTGAACAATGGGTCTTGTGCGAAGTGATGCACGTGATGGATGGCGCTGTCATCGGCCAGGTCGACCCAGCCGACAACGCCCATGATTGACGGAGTTCGGGCCGCAAGATCCAGCAGGAACGAGGTTTCTTCGATGCTGTCTGCGGCCTGTACGACCACCGTTCCGTCTATTCCCGCGGTCTTGCGCAATGGTGCCAGATCCCTGGGGCCGAAATCGCGGCGGATTGCGGCCACATCGTCATCCATCCAGCGATAATCACCCCGGTCGATCTGCCAATAATGCTGATGGGAATCGACTTTCATCACGGGGGTATGCCTCAACGGTTGACTTTCAGTATTTAATCATAAAAAACCAATACGAAGAGGAGGAGCTGATGTCAACAACACCGATCATCCAATTCGGCACCAGCCGTTTCCTGCAGGCCCATGTGGATCTGTTCCTGTCCGAAGCTACGGATCCTCTGGGGGGGATTGCGGTCGTGCAAAGCAGCGGCAACGCCCAAAGGGCGGGGCGTTTGAATGCGCTGGCGGCGACTGGGGGGTATCCGGTGCATATTCGTGGAAGACAGGGCGGCCGGATCGTGGATGAGACACGGCGCGTCCGTTCAATCACGCGTGCATTTTCTTCGGCAAGCGACTGGGCAGAGATTTGCCGGATCGCGGTCGAAGAGGCGCAGATCATTCTGTCCAACACTTCGGATGCCGGATTTCGTCCGTCACCTGCCGACAAGGGCGCTGTGTTTGATCAGGCGATGTCTTATCCGGCCAAGCTGACCCAATTGCTATATGCAAGATATCAGCGAAACCCCCGCCCGATACAGGTGATGCCGACCGAACTGGTTGCCCGGAATGGCGATACCCTGCGCGATTTGGTGATGACGCTGGCCAACGCAAGATCGGCAGAATTCGCACAATGGATTGCCAGTGACGTGACATTCGTCAATTCGTTGGTGGACCGGATCGTGTCCGAACCAATCGAGCCCGCCGGCGCGGTGGCCGAACCATATGCACTGTGGGCTATCGAAGATTGCAAGGGTTTGCTGTTGCCGTGCACGCATCCGGCAATCAAGGTCGTGCCGTCGCTCGAACCGGTCGAAACGCGCAAATTGTTCTTGTTGAACCTCGGGCATAGTTATCTGGTGGATGGTTGGATCAGCCGGGGCAGGGCGGGCGCTGCAACCGTTCGGGATTTGATGGACTCCCCCGACATTCTCCAGGACTTGCAGTCGCTGTATCGGAACGAGGTCGTGCCGGGATTTGCGGCGGCAGATACGCGCGAAGAGGCTGAACTGTATGTGCGCGACGTGCTGGATCGGTTCGCAAATCCGTTTCTTGCCCATCAGCTGCAGGACATTGCCCAGAATCATCGCGAAAAGGTTTCACGCCGGATCGGGGCATTTATCGACTGGGCTGCGCAAAAGGGCTGCACAGCTCCGATGCCGCGCCTGAGAAATACGGTCCAGACCATGCGGAGCACCGGATGAACATAAACCGGATCGGAAATACCGGGGTCGCTGTCACCGATATCGCTTTTGGATGTTCTGGCATCGGCAATCTCTACCGCCAGATTTCGGATGCAGATGCCGCCGAGGTTCTGGCGGCGGCATGGGGTGGCGGCATTCGCTATTTTGACACCGCCCCGCATTATGGCCGCGGTCTGGCCGAGGCGCGGCTGGGACAGTTCCTGTCCACCAAGTCACGTGATCAATATGTGCTGTCGACCAAGGTGGGGCGCCTGCTGTCACCGGGGGATGAAATGGCCGAGGCCGACGGCTTTGTCGCGCCGTTGCCCAATGATGTGCGCTATGATTATTCTGGTGATGGAATCGAAGCGGCCTTCGCGCAAAGCTGCCAGCGGCTGCAAACCGATTTTATCGACATCCTCTATGTGCATGACATTGGCTGTTATACACATGGCACCGAGAACAGGGCGCATATGTCCGACCTTTTGGACAGCGGGCTTGACCGGTTGCAGCATCTGAAAGATCGGGGGGCGATCGGCGCGTTCGGGCTGGGTGTGAATGAAAATCAGGTGTGTCTGGACATCATGACGCATCGTCCGCTGGACGCGATCTTGCTGGCCGGTCGCCTGACCTTGCTTGATCGGTCGGCCGAGGATGAATTGGTGCCTCGATGTCATGCGATGGGCACCAGCCTGATTCTGGGCGGGGTTTTCAATTCTGGTATTCTGGCAACCGGTCCGGTCGCAGGTGCCAGCTATGATTACGGCCAGGCGCCCGACGATGTGCTGCAAGAAGTGGCCCGATTGCAGGAACAGGCGCATGGTGTAGGCCTGCCCCTGCCTGCGGCGGCGTTGCAATTCGCGCGGCATCACTCTGGCGTGGCTTCGGTGCTGATCGGCACCGCGAAACCGGTATCGCTGATGCGGAACTTGGCGGCGTTGGAATTGCCCTGGACAGATGCGGCCCGTAGGACGTTTTCCTAGTCGAACGAAACGGGGGCGGCATTTGTCGATTGCGCCCCCGGATGATCTCTTGTCTATGTGATTACAGCGACTTCCCGAATTCCAGCTTGCGCGCGAAATGCAGTGCAAGAATGGTGCAGATCGCGCCAGACAGCAGATACAGCCCGGCAGCGAACAACCCCAGATTGGCCGACAGCGCCAATGCGGCCAGCGGCGCGAAGCCTGCGCCGAACAGCCATGCCAGATCGGACACCACCGCCGAACCGGTATAGCGATAGCGGCTTTCAAACAGCGACGCGACGGCGCCCGAAGACTGGCCAAAGCTGATGCCCAGGATGATGAAGCCGCCGATCATGTAGACCGCTTCGCCAAAACCGCGGCCCGCCAGCAGAAGCGGCGCAAAGATGCTGAAGACGGCAATCGCGATCGCGCCCCGGAACAGCAGCTTGCGATGCCCGATCAGGTCGGCCAGCACGCCCGATAGCACGATCGCGGCAAGGCCAAAGGCGGCGGCGACGGCCTCGATCACCAGGAACTGGGTCAGGCTTTCATCGGTGTACAGGAACACCCAGGACAGCGGAAACACCGTCACCATATGGAACAGCGCAAAGCTGGCCAACGGCACGAAGGCACCGACAAGGATGGTTTTGCCGTCGATCTTGGCCACATCGCGCAGCTTCGTCGGCTCCAGCTCGCGTTGCTGGAACATGCGGGCATATTCCGGCGTCACCACGATCCGCAGCCGCGCGAACAGCGCCACGACGTTGATCGCGAAGGCCACGAAGAACGGATAGCGCCAGCCCCAGTCAAGGAAATCGGCCTCGGACAGATTCTGAACCAGATAGGCGAACAACAGGCTGGCCACGATCAGGCCAAGCGGCGCGCCCAGTTGCGGCACCATGACATAGAACCGGCGGCGATCTTCGGGCGCGCTCAGCGCCAACAGCGACGGCAGGCCATCCCATGCGCCGCCAAGCGCAAGGCCCTGACCGATCCGCAGCAGGCACAGGACCAGGATCGCATAATCCCCGATGCTGTCATAGGATGGCACCAGCCCCATCGCCACGGTCGAAGTGCCCAGCAGCAGCAGCGCCAGCGTCATCTTGACGCCCTTGCCATAGCGGCGGTCGATCAATGTGAAGATCGCGGTGCCGAAGGGCCGCGCGACAAAGGCCAGCGAGAAGATCGCAAAGGACCACAGCGTCGCGTTAAGCGGATCCAGAAACGGGAAATAGCGCAGCGGGAAGACGATCACCGTCGCGATTGCAAAGACGAAGAAATCGAAAAATTCGGACGTGCGCCCGATGATGACGCCGACGGCGATGTCCGAGGGCGAGATCGTGTGCTCCGAGGGATCGGCCTCGGGGGGCATCTTATCGGAATGGGTCGTGGTGGGCTGCTGCATCTCGTGCTGACTCCTTCATCGGCCGATGACGGTCACGGTCGGTCGGGTGGAATTGGCGCGACCGTATGCGCCCGCGACCATGATAGAGCAATACAGCAAGCGTGTGACATAATGTCTGTGGCAAATTGTCTAATACCGGGAAAGGGCAACCCGGTTTAGGGAACCGACCCATTCCATAGCGAACAGTGCGTGTCATTACACACAGGGACACGGGAACCATGCGTAACATGCCAAAAATGCCCGCCGCGATCGCGCTGGCATCCTCTTTTCTTTTCCTGGGCGCTTGCAAGCCCGTCGTTCTGGCCCCGGCCGGCGACATTGCCGAGCGTCAGAAAGACCTTCTGATCGCCTCTACCGGATTGATGTTGATCATCATTATCCCGGTCATGGCGCTGACGGTCTGGTTTGCGTGGAAATACCGCGCCTCGAACCGCGACGCGGCCTACAGGCCGAACTGGGACCACTCGACCAAGTTCGAACTGGTGATCTGGGCGGCGCCGCTGCTGATCATCATCTGCCTTGGCGCGCTGACCTGGGTGGGAACACATCTTCTTGATCCTTACCGCCCGCTGGACCGCCTGAGTGAATCACAGGACATCGCCGAGGATCACGAACCCTTGAAGGTCGAGGTCGTCGCGCTGGATTGGAAATGGCTGTTCATCTATCCCGAACAGGGGATCGCGACGGTCAACGAACTGGCCGTGCCGATCAACCGCGAGGTCGAATTCAGCCTGACCGCGTCTTCGGTGATGAACGCCTTCTACATCCCGGCCATGGCCGGGATGATCTATGCGATGCCCGGCATGGAAACCAAGCTGCACGGCGTCTTCAACAACGAGGGCGAATATCAGGGGCTGGCCTCGCATTACTCGGGGGCGGGCTTTTCGGGGATGCGCTTCAAGGCGCATGCCACCGACGAGGCCGGGTTCGAGGAATGGGTGCAGAAAGCCCGCGACGGGGACACCGCCCTGACCCGCGAGGAATATCTGCAACTGGAAACCCCCAGCGAGAATGTGCCCCCGCGTCGCTATGCCCGCGTCGATCCCGAACTGTTCGACCGCGCAGTGAACATGTGCGTCGAGGAAAACAAGATGTGCATGGCCGAGATGATGGCTATCGACGATCAGGGCGGACTGGGTCGGGAAGGCATGCTGAACATTCAGCCGGTCACCGATGACAAGCATGCCCGCCGCGGCACCAAACCGGTTCTGGGTCACACGCCCTTCAACGTGGTCAGCATCTGCAACCCGGCCGAGGCCGCCGCGATGTTCGCCGACCTGGGCACGGACGAGCCGGTCGAACGCCGGGGCCGCGAGATCATGCAAAGCCGCGCGCTGCCGGTCCCGACGACGCTGTTCCAACGCCTGCAAAAACCCACTATCCGAGACGCCCGGGCAAGCGGCGCCTCCGAACAGAAACTTTGAACGGAAATTCGCGATGGCCGTACCTGCCAATGTCGAGACCACTTTCCTGTTTGGTCGCCTGACCCTGGACGCGATCCCCAAGGATCCGATCGTCTGGGCCACCTTCGTCGTCGTCGCCATCGGCGGCGCGGCGCTGGTCTGGGCGCTGACCAAATACCGCCTGTGGGGCTATCTGTGGCACGAATGGTTCACCTCGGTGGACCACAAGAAGATCGGGATCATGTACATGGTCCTTGGCCTGATCATGTTGGTGCGCGGCTTTGCCGACGCGATCATGATGCGATTGCAGCAGGCCCTGGCCTTCGGCGGGTCCGAGGGCTATCTGAACGCGCATCACTATGACCAGATCTTCACCGCCCACGGCGTGATCATGATCTTCTTCGTGGCGATGCCCTTCGTCACCGGGATCATGAACTATCTGGTGCCCCTGCAGATCGGCGCGCGTGACGTGTCCTTTCCGTTCCTGAACAACTTCTCGTTCTGGATGACGGCAGGTGGCGCGATCATCGTCATGGCCTCGCTGTTTCTGGGTGAATTCGCGCAGACCGGCTGGCTGGCCTTTCCGCCACTGTCGGGCCTGCACAAAAGCCCCTATGTCGGCGTCGATTACTATATCTGGGGCCTTCAGGTCGCGGGGGTCGGCACGACCCTGTCGGGGATCAACCTGCTGGTGACGATCCTGAAGATGCGTGCGCCGGGCATGACCATGATGAAGATGCCGATCTTCACCTGGACCTCGTTCTGCACCAACATCCTGATTGTCGCCTCGTTCCCGGTCCTGACCGCGACGCTGGTACTGCTGACGCTGGACCGCTATGTCGGCACGAATTTCTTCACCAATGACCTTGGTGGCAATCCGATGATGTATATCAACCTCATCTGGATCTGGGGCCACCCCGAGGTCTATATCCTGATCCTGCCGCTGTTCGGCGTGTTTTCCGAGGTCACCTCGACCTTCTCGGGCAAGCGGCTGTTCGGCTATACCTCGATGGTCTACGCGACCGTCTGCATCACGGTCCTGTCCTATCTGGTCTGGCTGCACCACTTCTTTACCATGGGGTCGGGCGCGTCGGTGAACTCGTTCTTCGGGATCACGACGATGATCATCTCGATCCCGACGGGCGCCAAGATCTTCAACTGGCTGTTCACGATGTATCAGGGCCGCGTCCGGTTCGAACTGCCGATGATGTGGACCATCGCCTTCATGCTGACCTTTACCGTCGGCGGGATGACAGGGGTTCTGCTGGCCGTGCCGCCCGCGGATTTCGTTCTGCACAACTCGCTGTTCCTGATCGCGCATTTCCATAACGTGATCATCGGCGGCGTGCTGTTCGGCAGCTTTGCGGCGATCAACTTCTGGTGGCCCAAGGCCTTCGGGTTCCAGCTGAACCAGTTCTGGGGCAAGGTCAGCTTCTGGTTCTGGGTCGTCGGCTTCTGGGTTGCCTTCATGCCGCTTTATGTCCTTGGCCTGATGGGCGTGACGCGCCGGATGCGGGTCTTTGACGACCCCAGCCTGCAAATCTGGTTCATCATCGCGGGCCTCGGCGCCGTTATGATCGCCATCGGTATCGCGGCCATGTTCGTGCAGTTCGGCGTCTCGATCTGGAAACGCAACGAGAACCGCGACCTGACCGGAGATCCGTGGAACGGGCGCACGCTGGAATGGGCCACCTCGTCGCCGCCGGCGCATTACAACTTTGCCTTCACGCCGGTCGTGCACGGTCTTGATGCCTATGCCGACATGAAGGACGCCGGTGCCGCCCGAGGTCGGGGGAAATACCTGCCGATCCACATGCCGCGCTATACCGGCGCCGGGGTCATTCTTGCGGGTCTGTCCACGGTCTGCGGCATGGCCCTGATCTGGTATGTGTGGTGGCTGGCGGCGCTGTCCTTCATCGCACTTGTCGGCTACGCGATCTACCACACCTTCAACTATGACCGGGATTACTATGTCCCCGCCGAAGAGGTGCGCCTGACCGAAGAGGCGCATGCCCGGCAGATGGCACAGGGAGCCTGATCCATGAGCACGCCCAGCACTCAGCCCGCCGCCTATTGGGAGGTCGAGCCGCATCACCACGAGGATGGCGCATCGACCAACATAGGCTTCTGGGTCTATCTGATGAGCGACTGCCTGATGTTCGCGGTTCTGTTCGCGACCTTCGGGGTCCTTCATGGCAGCTATGCCGCGGGTCCCGGCCCCAAGGAACTGTTCGATCTGGAACTGGTGGCGCTGAACACGGCCTTCCTGCTGTTTTCCTCGATCACCTATGGTTTCGCGATGCTGTGCATGGCCCGCGACGATCAGCGCGGCACGCTGCGCTGGCTGGGGATCACGCTGGTTTTCGGCCTGCTGTTCCTGGCGGTCGAACTGTACGAATTCCACCACCTGATCCATCTGGGCGCCGGCCCGCAACGATCGGCCTTCCTGTCGTCCTTCTTCGCGCTGGTCGGCACCCATGGCCTGCACGTCGCCTTCGGCTCGATCTGGCTGGTGACGCTGATGGTGCAGGTCAACCGCAAGGGGCTGATCCCGGCGAACAAGCGGCGGCTGTCCTGCCTGTCGCTGTTCTGGCACTTCCTCGACGTGATCTGGATCGGGGTGTTCACGCTTGTCTATCTGATGGGGATGATCTGATGTCGGCACGTTCGCATGACCATGACAGCCACGACCACGGCAGCTTTCGCGGCTATGTGACCGGCTTCGTCCTGTCGGTGATCCTGACCGCGATTCCCTTCGCGGTGGTGATGGGCGGCGGTTTCGACAGCCGCGCGCTGACCGCGTTGGTGGTGATCGGCTGCGCCATCGTGCAGGTTCTGGTCCACATGGTCTATTTCCTGCACATGAACAGCCATTCAGAAGAGGGCTGGACCCTGATCTCGACCCTGTTCACGGTGGTGATCGTGGTGATCATGATCGCGGGGTCGCTTTGGGTGATGTTCCACCTGAACACCAACATGATGCCGCAGATGAACCACGACCTGCTGCCTTCTGGTGTGCAATCGTGACGGATCGGCCCCGCTCTCGGGCGGGGCTGGTCGCCCTTGGCGTCGTGGCGGCCTGCCTTGTCCTGATCCTGACTGGTCTGGGCGTCTGGCAGGTTCAGCGCTTGCATTGGAAGACCGACCTGATCGCCCGGACCGAGGCGCGGCTGGCCGGTCCCGTCCAGGATGCCCCGGCCCCGCAGGACTGGGCGAAACTGGCCGCCGATGACGAATACCGCCGCGTCACCCTGACCGGTCAGTACCGGTTTCAGGACGAGGCGCTGGCGCAGGCCGTCACCCAGTTCGGCGCAGGCTTCTGGGTGATGACGCCGCTGGAAACACCGCAGGGATGGATGGTCTGGGTCAATCGCGGCTTCGTGCCGCAGGATGCCCGCGACCCCGCCGACCGCAGCCAGCCGCAAGGCGACCAGCAGGTCACCGGGCTACTGCGCATGTCCCAGCCAGATGGCGCGTTTCTGCGGTCGAACGATCCGGTCAATGACCGTTGGTATTCCCGCGACACCGCCGCGCTGGCACAATCGCGCGGGCTGGACCGTGCCGCGCCCTATTTCATCGACCACGCCGATGACGGATCCGCCGATCTGCCGCGTGGCGGATTGACCGTGGTTCAGTTCCGCAACAGCCACCTGTCCTATGCGCTGACATGGTTCACGATGGCGCTCGGCCTGGCCCTGGCGTCGGGCTATCTTCTGCGACAGGAGTGGCGGAAATCTTCGCCCTCTCGCCGCATATGACAAGACAGGCAAGGTGAATGAGCGTGACATCCCAATCGGGCGTGACCGATTGGCACCGGCTCAGGTCTTCGCCCGAAGCCACACAGCTCAACCAGCGCTGGTTTCTGGACTTTCTGGCTGACAGCTTTGGTGTCTCGCGGAAGATAACAGTATTCCAGGCGAGCGCGTTACCCGGGAGCGAGACGCGTTTCTCAATGAAGAACTGTTCGATTCCCTGAACGATGCCCGCCGCAAGCTGGCGCTGTGGCGCTAGGATTACAACAACGTCAGGCCGCGCTCTTCGCTGGGGAACAGAACGCCAAAGCAAGCGCGAGAGCGACAATTGCCAGAACCAAACCCGCAGACTCTCCTCATGAGCGAGGGATCGGCGGGGGAAAGGCAGGTCCTGCGCCTCTGGCCGATCGGATCGAGGCCTAAATCATGGCCAGTGATGTGCTTCATGTCGATGATACGCCAATCCGGGTTCTGGATCGCTCCTGCCGGGACGAAGGGCTCGGCAAGGGGGCATAGAATCTATGTCCGTGATCAGCGTCCATGGTCCGGCACCGCGCCGTCCGGTGTGGTCTATGACGGTTCACCCGACGGGAAGGAAGAGCAACCGAAAGCCCTCATGGTTTAGTCTGCCGCTCCGGGCCGGTTCACGGGCATATTGTCAAATTCTGGCACATCGATCTCGAAACCTGCATTGGCTGAAAGGTGATGAGCCTGCTGCCGGATCACAGCGGACAGTTGCTTTGCTGAAGGCGGCGGGAGATTCTCGGCATGTGCAATGGCTGTTTCGATAATTTCGGTGCAGCGCCGCGCAAGCGGGCGCACGAACCCTTTGGCACCGATTGCTTTCAGAAACAGGTCGAGATCCTCCGCCCCGACATCATCAGCCATACGGGCGCAGCCAATGCGAAAGGACATTTCGTGCGTGACACTGTCGTTGAGCAAGACAGGATCAATGTCGTATGCCGGGGCCAATACGGGTTTTTGACCGGTATAGAGCAGGGCGTGGTTCTTCGCGTGATTGTCCGAGTTCCCCAGCAGCATGTTCGCCAGTGTGATCTCGAAGAACGCAATCCGCGCCTTTCCCGGTTGTAAGGTGGCGTCCATGAGGCGACCGATGGCATGGGCATCGAAGATCCTGCCCGGCTCTCCATTTCTCTCGTACTTCAAGATGTGCCCCAACCCGAGCGCCTGACAAAAGTCCTCCTGATGGACACGGTAGACTTTTCCATCCTCGGTACGCCGGTCAAATCGCTCGACCAACAGGCCCTGAAGGTCCCCCTCGCCGATGATACAGGTCCGAACGGTTTCATGCTTTTGGATGCGGGCCATCAGACGGGTTGCGTGGTGTTCTTGTCGGACCGATTGCATTTGATTCGCCCTTGGAACCTTCAGGATATGCGTGGTCGGTGCCCCGCTCTTCTTCCCGGGGAGCGCTAGTCGGCCATCGTGAAGGCGGGTCACGGCAATCTTCCCCTGCACGCCAGCCAACGGCGAGGGGTCTTCAGACTCCGGCGGCAGCCGACGATTGTCGCGCAGCGACGTCATGATGCGAGCGAGATCATCCGACACATCTAGCGGCTCTTCGGCTTCAGACAGGGCCTCAGGAACCTGCGGTGAGCCGACCAGTGGCTCGTAGTCTTCGGCCAATAGTCCGGGGCGTTTGACCGGACCGGCGCCCTCTGGAACGCAACTGATCGAGCCCGGACAATCGGCCCCTAGATGGTAAAGCAGCCCAATGATGTCACCCGCGGAGATCCCGTGCTTTTCCATGACTTGGTTGCGCATCTCATTCTCGAAAAGGAGATTTGAGAAAAAACCTCTGGTAGCAACATCACCGAAAGGCTCTTCCCTTGCTGGAAGGGAGACCGATATCGGGTGCGGCAGATCGCAAGTCGTGTAGACGAAGGATACTTCTTCATTTGGTGCCGATTTCAGCTTGCCGATCGGTTCGACCACCCCTTCAAGGTACACATCCAGCGCGGTCACGACCGGCTTTCCTCGGTAGGCGCGCCAATGCGAAGTGTCATGCCGAGATCTCTGCATAGCTGAAGCACCAGACCGATATGTGCTGTCTCCTTGCCCTGTTCGATTGCACGGATTGTGGTGCGTGATATGCCAGTCTGCAGTTCGAGATCTTCTTGTGTAATCTTCGATGCTTTACGAACCTGACGAATGATTCTCCCGAGAGATGCCGGGTCGCTGACAACAGTGCTGACCATGTTCAAGCTTCCAAAATGCGCGCGATCGTTTGTATATGGCAAACAATAGAGTGCTTGCATGAAAATACCAACGATCGTCTCCATTTTGCGGGGTGAAAGTAGAGCAAAGCCAAAATGAAAGCGATCGCGTGCATTTTGGCGAGGCCAGAGCATCTGACGGAGAGGCGTAGCGAGGGTGTTGTAGCGCAACTGATCGCCAGGTGGCAGGAAATCACCCAAAAGGAAGACCGAGCTTGAACAACCTGACAACGCCTTGAGTATGGTCATCTTCCGAAGCAGGCTTTGAGGCTGGGTGTTTCTCGTCACCTTGGTAGAGGCTGCTCTCTGAGCACGCGTTCCAAGTCATAACCCGCAGTTATACCGGACGTCGAAAAAGGACGTTGATCTGGCAAGGCAGGGCTGCTTTGACCGACAGGCAATCACTTGAATAGGGCAGTCATGCAAGTTTCCATCCTCGGCGCCGGGGGCGTCGCTTATTCCTATGCGGCCTTTCTTGCGTCACGGGGGCATGAACCGACGGTTTGGTCACCTTCTGGCAAGCGGGCTTGCGAACTTCGGAGCGGCATGAAACTGACCGCCAGCAATGCGCTCGACGGCAGTTTTGCCGTCGGTGTCGCCACAAGCGAGGCGCAAGCCACCGAAGCCGATGTGCTGATCCTGGCGGTGCCCGCCTATGGCTATCGCGCGGTGCTTGATCGCATCCTGCCAATTCTGCGCGATGGGCAGACGCTGATCATCAGCGCACATCTCAGTTTTGCCGCACTCTATTTGTCTCGTCGCCTGAGCGAACGGGGCATCGACTGTCCCATCGTGGTCTGGAACACCACGGCCTCGACCGGGCGTCAAACCGGACCTGCCAATGTGTCGGTGTCGCTGTTGCGGGCCAAGGTCGAAATGGCGGTCATTCCCGACACCGCCGGGGCCAAGGCACTGGCTTTGTGTCAGGAATTGTTCGGGGACCGGTTTGCGCTTGTCTCTGACATGATTGGCGTCGATCTGGGCAATCTCAATCCGGCCGTGCATTACGGTATCGCCATGTTCAACCTGACCCGGATGGAACTGGCCGAAGACTGGCCGCAGCAGGCGCATATCACCCCCGCAGTGGCGCGATTCCTGGAAGACCTGGATCGAGAGAGGTTGGCCTTGGCCAATGCGTTCGGCGTGCAGGCGCGTTCTATCCATCAAGCCTACGCGGTCCCTGGCAAGATCGAGATCGCCCCCCTGGCCGAAATGATGCGCAATATCGTCGCCACGCGAAAAGGCGTAAATGGCCCGAAATCACTGGATACCCGTTACGTTACCGAGGACGTGCCTTACGGCCTGCTGACGACCATCCGCTTGGCTGAGATGACCGGAGTGGAGGTGCCGCTGCACCGCGCCGGTGTCACGGTGTTCTCTTCGCTATATGGCCGGGATTTCACGGCGGAAAACACGATCCTGCCCGAAATCGCCCCTGCCTTTGCCTCTGTCGACAAGCTGCGCGCCGCCCTGCGAAACGGCTGGTCCGCGGTGTGAAGTCCGCTGCCGGGGACGACCCCGGCGGCGCTTGCTCAGTGATCCATCACCATGTGATCGTCGCCCGCCTGATGATAACGGCGAACCGGTGGGACAAAGTCCGCTGGTCTGATCGGGCTGGGGATCTCGTCGTTTGACAACGGCTGACGGACACGCCGCCGCGCCGGATCGGGCACCGGCACTGCCGACAACAGCTTGCGCGTATAGGGATGCTGCGGATTGCCAAAGACCTGTGCGCGCGGCCCGATCTCGACGATCTCGCCCAGATACATCACTGCGACCCGGTGACTGACCCGTTCCACCACCGCCATATCATGGCTGATGAACAGGTAAGCCAGCCCAAGACGCGCCTGAAGATCCAGCATCAGGTTGACGATCTGCGCCTTGATCGAGACATCCAGCGCAGACACGCTTTCATCTGCCACGATCAGCCGCGGTTCCATCCCAAGCGCGCGGGCAATGCAGATGCGCTGCCGTTGTCCACCTGAAAATTCGTGCGGATAACGATTGGCCACCGCCGAAGGCAGTCCCACCTGCTCCAGAAGCGAGGCCACGCGCTGACGCGCCGCCTGGGCATCAGCCATGCCATGCACCAATAGCGGTTCGGCGATGGCCGCGCCTACTGTCTGACGCGGATCGAGACTGGCAAAAGGGTCCTGAAAGATCATCTGCATCCGGCAGCGTTCTGCCTGCAACTGCTTGCCGCTGAGATCAGCCAGAGATTGCCCGGCAATTCGCACCTCGCCCGCGCGAGGTGTTTCCAGATGCAGGATCGATCGCCCGGTGGTGGATTTGCCGCATCCGCTTTCGCCGACCAGCGCCAGCGTCTCACCTGCGCGCAGATCGAAGGACACGTTTTCCACCGCATGAACCCGCCCGCGCACGGTGCGGAAAACACCGCCACGAATGTCGAACCGGGTAGAAAGGTTTCTTACCTGCAACAATGGCGCTTCGTCGCGCTTGACCGTGTCGATTTCGGGCACGGACGGGGTGATCGCCTGCCCGTCTTCATCCATTGCAGGAAAGGGGGTCGGGCGATCGGCTCCGCCCATTGCCCCCAGCTTGGGCACCGCGAATAGAAGTGTCTTTGTATAGGAGTGCTGTGGCGCGGCAAAGATGCGCGCGCAATCGCCGGTCTCGACGACATCACCCTGGCGCATCACCAGCGCCCGGTCCGCGATTTCCGCCACCACGCCCATGTCATGGGTGATGAACAGCACGCCCATCTTTTCCTCGTCCTGCAATTCCTTGATCAGATGCAGGATTTGCGCCTGAATGGTCACATCCAGCGCGGTTGTCGGTTCGTCCGCGATCAGCAGCCGCGGACGACAAGCCAGCGCGATAGCGATCATCACCCGCTGGCGCATACCGCCGGAAAACTGGTGCGGAAACTCGCCCAGCCGTCGCTTCGCTGACGGGATGCGCACCCGATCAAGTAGCGCCAGCGCTTCGCCCCGCGCAGCGCGCCCGGACATGCCGCGATGAATCGACAGGGATTCCGCGATCTGCTCGCCGACCGTCATGGTAGGGTTGAGCGAGGTCATCGGTTCCTGAAAAATCATCGCGATGCGGTTGCCGCGAATATCAGCCATGGCACTTTCATCAAGCCTGGTCAGATCCTGCCCGGCGAACTGAATACTGCCGCGGGCGATCCTAGCCCCGGGCGGCAGAAGCCGCAGGATCGACAGCGCCGTGACCGATTTCCCGGATCCGGATTCCCCCACGACCGCAAGGGTTTCGTTTTCGTGGATCTGCATCGACAGATCATGCACGGCCGATTGCCAGCCGTCGCGTCCACGAAATTCGGTCCGCAGGTTCTGAACATCAAGGATCGGAGTCGTGTATCTTGTCATGGTCGTGCTCCTCTCATTCAGCGCGGGTCTTCGGATCGATTGCATCGCGTAGGGCATCGCCAAGGATGTTCAACGCCAGCACGGTCAGCAGGATCGCAAGGCTGGGAAAGATGGCCAGCCACCAGCTGTCGAGGATATTTTCGAACCCTTCTCGGATCATGCTGCCCCAGGTGGGTGTCGGGGGCGGCACGCCAAGACCGATGAAGCTAAGCGAAGCTTCCGTGCGAATGGCGCTTGCCATCCACATCGACCCCATGACAACCACTTCGGACACCATGTTGGGAAAGATATGCAGCCCCATCAGCCGAGGTCTGGAAAACCCCATGGCACGGCCTGCCTCGATGAAATCGCGCTGTTTCAGCGCAATCGTCGGGGCACGGGCAACGCGGGCAAAGGGCGCGATTTCGGTAATTGCGATAGCGATCACCAGGTTCTCGAAACTTGCGCCCAGCATGGCAGCGATCATCAGGCCCAGCAGCAGTGTGGGAAAGGACAGCATCACGTCGAGAAAACTCATCACCACGCGGTCGAACACACCACCGATGAAACCAGACAGAATGCCGATGGCCGAGCCCACCACCATCGCAATCACGATCGCCACAAAGCCCACGACCAGCGACACCCGTGCGCCGTAGATCAGCCGCGACAGCACATCACGGCCGTAGGTATCGGTTCCCAGCCAGAACTCTGCCGAAGGTGGTTGCAGCCTGTGAATGATGTGTTGTTCCAATGGGTCATAGGGTGCCAGCAGCGGAGCAAAGACCGCCGCGCAGACGATGACGGTCAATAACGCCAGCCCGACCCATGACAGGCGATTACGACGGAACGCCAGCCAAAGGGCGCTTTCTCGAACGGAGGTTTCGGAAATAGCGGACATCAGTTGTATTTCACCCTCGGATCGACCAGCCCATAGGCAATGTCAGTTAACATGTTCACAAGGATCACGAAGGTCGCGAAGACCACCATCAACCCTTGCAGCAAGGTATAGTCGCGGGCGTTCAGCGCCCCCAGGATCAGCCGCCCAAGACCGGGCCGCGAGAACACGATCTCGGTCAGCACCGAATTGCCGATCAGCGTGCCGAAATAGAGCCCGACGATCGTGACCACGGGTATCAGGGCATTGCGCAGCGCGTGCCGGCGGATCAGGCGACCGGGTCGCACGCCCTTGGCGCGCGCAGTGCGGATGTAATCCTCGTTCAATACGCCAAGCATCGATGATCGCGTGACGCGGGTGATATAGGCCGTCATGATCAGACCCAGATTCAGCGCCGGCAGTGCCAGGTTGCGCAAATGATCCCAGAGACCGTCGCCACCACTGCCAATCACCGGGAACCAGCGCAGTTGGACCGCGAAGGCCAGCAGCATCAGGATACCCGAGACGAAAGCCGGAAAGGAAAGCCCGACCAAAGACAGCACGCGGCTGAAGTAATCCGGCCAGAGGTTGCGGTTCAGCGCGGCATAGGTGCCCAGTGGGATGCCCACCATGGCCCCGATCACCAATGCCGCCGCAGTCAATTCCAGCGTATAGGGAAGGACGGTGGCGACCTCTTGCAACACGCCACGTCCGGTAGACAGGGATTGCCCGAAATCGCCCGTGGCGGCCTTGGCAAGAAAGTCGAGGTATTGGACGTGGATCGGCTGATCCAATCCCAACTGGCTGCGCATGGCCGCCAGCGATTCCGCACTCGCCTGATCGCCGAGGATCGCAATCGCGGCATCGCCCGGCACCAGCCGGACCAGCACGAATACGACGGTCAGCATCAGCAACAGCGTCGGTATCGCCAACAGGATGCGCCGGATCACAAATTGAATCATGCGGCGGCTCCTTTGGTTGTCAGTCGTTCGGCGTTGAACGGCAGGAAGATTTCGGGCACCACACCCGTTGTCACCATCCCGGCCATGGCTTCCCCGGCCGCAGGCACAAGCTGGAATCCATGGCCCGAAAAGCCGAAAATGTGAAAAATTCCCGCAGCCTTGCCGGGGCAGATGACCGGCAGAAGATCACTTGTCTTGCCTTCGATACCCGACCAGCACCGGGCAATGCGGGCGCCCTTGACGGCGGGCATCAATTCTTCTGCCGCCGCGGCCCCACGGGCCAGCGCATGGAAATCCATCGCCGTGCGCCCGCTGTCCAGATCATAGCGGCCCTGGATGCCGCCCCCCAAGACCAGTGTGCCCTGAGAGGATTGTTTGAATGACAAAGACCGGCCAACGATGCTGACCACCGGGCGGATCGTCTGGGTCAGCCGTTCCGTGACCATCATCATCGATGCCTTGGCCGACAGGGGAATGCTTTCCCCGGTCATGGCCGCGACCCGCGCACCCCAGGCCCCTGCTGCATTGATCACTGTGGGTGCGGCGAAAGCGCCTTGCGCGGTTTCAACCCGCCATGCACCGCGCTGCTCTGACAGCCTGCAAACCGGCGCGCCCTCGACAATGCGCACGCCGGCCCGCTCGGCTGCGGCGCGAAAGGCCACCAGCGTGCGGTGCGGATCCGCCGCGCCATCCCTGTCGGCATAGGCGGCGCCGATGAACTTTGGATTGATCCCGGGGACCAGTTGGCGCAGTGTATCCTGCCCGATGATCTGCTCGTTTGTATGGCCGTGCGCTTCCAATTCCGCGATGCGGCGAGTTTCCGCAGCAATCTGCGCTTCGGTTTCGAACACCCTTAGCTGCCCATGGGCATGAAAGCCGCAGTCATCACTAACAAGATCGCCAATCTGGTGCCACATCTCCATCGATCGCAGCGCCAGCGGCATCTCCCGCGGATCGCGCCCCAGCGTCCGCACCCCGGCGGCCGATGCCCCCGAAGCATGCCGCCCGACGAACTCGCCTTCCAGCACGGTTACATCCGCCCCGTCCCGTGCCAGATGCAGCGCTGAAGACAGCCCGTGCAGGCCACCGCCAATAACAAGAACATCCGCCGTGCTCATGGTGCTTCGCGCCCTTCCTCCAGCGCCGCGAGTTCACCAAGCGTCACAGGCTTCAACGGTGGGCGGATGCGGAAAAACCCAGTTTCGGCGCGGCTCTGGCCGTATTCTTCGGAGAGGATGCGATTGACGCTGTAGCCGCACTGCCGCCCTTGGCACGGCCCCATACCACAGCGCGTATAGGCTTTGACCTGGTTCGGCCCGCCGCGATGCAACCGGGCGGCGACGCGGATGTCGCCGGCGGTCAGTTCCTCGCACCGGCAGATGACAGTCTCATCGGGAATCTGCGCCTCGGACGGCGGATATAGCGCATCGATCACTGGACGCGAGGCCAGCCGCCGCGCAAGCCCGGCGTGCGCAGCATGCAAATGCGCCGCCGGTGCATCCTGCCCCAGCCTGCCGGCAATCCCAAGCGCGGCAATTCGGCCCCGCTCTTCCGCTGCCAAAGCCCCGCCAATACCGGCACCGTCGCCGGCCAAAAACAGCCCGTCGACACTGGTCATGCCACGTTCATCGGTGCGCGGAATAAAACAGCCCTGCGCTTCGGACCAGTCGTGTTCGCAATTCATCGCAAGCGTGGTGTGGATCGACGGAACCACCCCTTCATGCAGCAGCAGCACCTGCGCAGACTGCTCATGCACCCGCCCATCGGCTGCGGTATATCGAACCGCCTCGATCCGGTCCTGTCCCAGCGCCTGCACATCGCGCACCCCGCGCAGCCAAGGCAAACCAGTCGCGCGTAGCTGGCGCAGCCATTTAACCCCCTTGATCAGGTCGCCGCGCCCGCGGAGTGCCGCCATCGCATGAGGCAGGACGCGCGACGCCTGACCCTTGGGAGTCGTATCAAGAAAACCGGCAACCTGTCCGCCCAGAGCCAACAACTGGCGCATGTAGAGCAACGGCAAAGGCCCTGACCCCGCGATCCAGACAGGCGCCTCTGGTATCTGAGCCGAGGTTTTCAGCAGGATCTGCGCCGCCCCAACCGTCATCACACCCGGAAGTGTCCACCCCGGCACCGGCACCGGACGTTCCTGCGCGCCCGTTGCCAGCAGCACGGCGCGATAGCGGCGAGAGAAAGCCGTCTCGTCGCGCGACATGAAAACCTGGAACCCCGGCTCGATATGCCAAAGCCGTGTGCCGGGCATGTAATCCACCCCGGATAAGCGGAACCGCGCCACGCGATCCGCGCCTTCGGCATATTCGGGGCCCAATGCGCGGCGAACCGCGTCGCTGCGCGGCCCTTCACTGGCGCGCCATATCTGTCCGCCGGGCATCGCCTGCTCATCAATCACAAGCGGCGCGAATCCAAGATCTGCCAGCTGCACGGCAGCCGCCATACCCGCTGGACCAGCGCCGACGATCAGGATGTCATGTTCGGTCTTCATTGTGCCACCTTCAGCTTGCCGCGCGGGCGTTCGATCCGCATGCCCGGGCGGGCCTCGACCAGACAGGTCTGTACCGATGTTTGGTCATCCACTGTCGCCAGACAGTCGAAACAGACGCCCATCAAACAAAAAGGCGCCCGTGGGCTTTCCCTGACCGGGGTGTGGCGCGCCAGATGGGGCGGCGTGCGCAGCAGCACCGCCGCAACCGTATCACCCGGGCGGGCCGACACTGCCATGCCATCGACAAAGACCTGAAACCCCGGTTCTTTAGGATCAGTGAGCTGTTTGAACATCGAAACGCCTGTGATGAAATGGATTGTAACTTGCGGGTAATGCACCCGCCGCGATATGTCCGGCCAGTTCATCTGCGTGAACCGCAGCCAGCGTGACACCGGAATGGCAACTGGCCACGAAGATACCGGGGTGTTCCTCGGATTGGGCATAGACGGGGTGGCCGTCCGGCGTCATGATGCGCAGCCCCGACCAATGCCGCACCAGCTGCGCCCGTGCCAGATCGGGCGCGATCTTGATCGTCTTGCGCGACAGCCAGGCCGAGGCCCGCGCGGTGACCGACACATCCGCGCCGACCTCTTCCTTGGTGGCGCCAATCATGATCGTGCCTTCCGCCGTTTGTCGCAGCCCGCTGCATGGCAGGGGAAGAACGGGCGCCAGCCGCTGGGTCACAAGCACCTGCCCGCGCTGTGCCCGGATCGGCACATCCAGCCCCAATGAACGCCCCAGCGCGCCACTGGCGATGCCGGCCGCGATGATCACGCGCCCTGCTTGCCAGCGCAGGTCGCCGCTGCTCACCTCGCACCCGCCCGCCTTTGGACGAATTTTATCGACCGTGGTGCGCCCTCGGATTTCGTTGCCCTGTGCCTGAATCGCCTTGTGGAGTGCGGACAGCAGTTGCAGCGGGTTCACGTGACCGTCGCGCCGGCCAAAACTGGCGCCGCTAACACTGTTGCCCAGCCGCAGATCCGGCATCAAATCTTGCACCTGATCCCGGCTCAGCATTTCGACATCCGGTTCACCGGCGTCGGCGAATGCTGACCGATACTCATCATCCAGGGCCTCGATCAGGGCCTTTCGCTCTTCAAAACCGTCATCGCCCTGACAAAAGGCAATCCCACCAGCATGCTGATAGTCAATCTGCGCCCCCCCGGCGCTGGCGCATAGTTCACGGTGAAATTCGCGCCACATATCACTGCTGCGCTTGGTCAGGTCCTGATAGGCCGGCATTCCGCGGCCCTTGCCCTGTGACCAGACCAGCCCGAAATTGGCGCGCGCTGCGCGGAAATCCGTATCGGCGCCATCCAGCACCAACACCCGCCATTTGCGTTGTCCAAGGCCATAGCCAATGGCAGCCCCGACGGTACCCGCACCGATCACGATTGCATCGAAGTCTGCCATTCTGCCTCCTATTGAGCTGTTGCCACGTTACCCCCTGCATCGGTATCGTAACAAAGACCGATTTACATAATCGGTATTCCTATAGGTTATGAGGTATCGAACATGCGCAACTTTCGGCAACCCACTCTGCGGCAGATCGAGGTTTTCAAGGCGGTGATCGAAACCGGCACGGTCAGCCGGGCGGCCGAAACGCTTCACATGTCACAGCCCGCCGCAAGCAAGCTGTTGTCGAATCTAGAGGCCGATTCCGGGCTGGAACTGTTCGAGCGTCGGCGCGGATTGCTGGTGCCGACCGAGCGGGGGCAACGGTTCTATGAAGAGGTGGACCGGATCTTTACCGGACTGGACCAAATCGGGCTTGCCATCGACAACCTGCGCAACGAGGAACGCGGGCGGCTGACCATTGGCGTCCTGCCGGCGTTGTCGGGGCGCTTTATCTCCAGCGCGATCAGAAGTTTTTCCGACGTTCAACCGGATGTTTTCATTTCGCTTCATGCGCGATCATCATCTTATCTGGTTGACTGGATGCGCTCGGGCAAGGTGGATGTCTGCATCGTGGCCGGCCGGGTCGACGATCCGCATATTCGCGCCGAGCCGCTGTTGAACATGCCCATGGTCTGTATGATACCGCTTGATCACCCGTTGACCGCGCTGGATCATCTGTGTGTCGCGGACCTCGCGGATGCGCCGCTGGTTGCCTTCATGCACTCAAGTTATACGCGCCATCAGCTTGAACGTATATTTGACGCCGAAGACCGCCGCCCGCGGATCGTGACCGAGGCGACAACGGCGCAGAATGTCTGTGAACTGGTGGCCGCCGGCATAGGCGTGGGGTTGGTGCATCCGGCCTATGTCGAAACGGTCGAGGGGCGCGTTGCAGTGCGCCCCTTTGTGCCGGAAAGCTATCTTGATTTCCAGCTTTGCCGGCTGCGCCACGGACGTAACAGGCAGCTTGTTACCACATTCGTGGATCAGGTGCGGGCAACGGCCGACGCCTTTGCCCGCGACCATAGCTTTATCTGGTCAGATCGGTCATCTCAGTGATTCGGGGGGCAAGGTTCATCTCACCCTCCAACTCATATCCGTAGTCGACATCGGCACTGCGCAGCCAGACCTGGCGCAGATTGAACAACGGCACCGAACAGACTTGTTCATGGATCAGCCGCTGCGCTTCAGCCCAATGTGCCTTCTGCACCTCTGGATCACCTTCGACCTTGGCGGCGTCAATGGCTGCATCCGCCACATCGCAATGCGAGAAATTGGTGATCGCGGTCGGCGTCCCGACAATCGCATCCGAATGATAGAACTCGGTCAGGTAGCTATCGGCAACCGGGAATCTCGCAGCACCATAAAAGGTCGCACCGCTCAGGTCGTCGCGGATCATTTCGTGATAGGTCGGGTGGTCGACGACTTGCATGTCCAACGTGATGCCCGATTGCGCCAATTGCGCCTGGATCACTTCCATGATTGGCAGCTGCGCGTTGTTGCTGGACACCACAGCGTTGATCGTCACGCCATCCGGATGGCCCGCCTCGGTCAGCAATGCCTTGGCAGCTTCGGGATCATATTCATAGGTCCCCGCGCTGCAGTCCTCGCCCAGATACCCAGTAGGCACCACTGAACATCCCCGCGGTCCGACATCAGCCCCGACGAAAGCGACGATCTCATCAACGTTGATCGCATGGGCCACCGCTTGACGCACGCGTTTATCATCCAGCGGCGCCATTGC
The DNA here is from genome assembly GCF_028294535.1 of Paracoccus onchidii. Classification (GTDB taxonomy): domain Bacteria; phylum Pseudomonadota; class Alphaproteobacteria; order Rhodobacterales; family Rhodobacteraceae; genus Paracoccus; species Paracoccus onchidii. The sequence continues at coordinate 96,408 of NZ_JAQBIE010000010.1, forward strand.
GGTATTCAGGTGCAGCGTGCGGAACTCTGCCGGCCAGAAAAGATCGACCTTGGTGTTTTCCTCGTTCTGCCAGCGGCCAACCCATCGTTGTTCACGCTTGCCATAGATCAGGTCCAGCTCTTCCGAGGCAAAGGCCAGTTCACGGCTGGCATCCGCCTGAATCAAGCGATAGTCGATTTGATCGATTTTAGGTGCGCCGCGAAAATACTCTTCATGTGCGACAAACACCACTTGTTGCTGGGTGTCGTAGCGTTCGAATTCGAATGGGCCCGTGCCCACCGGCGCTTTGCTGAAATCATCGCCACTGGCTTCCGCCGCAGCCTTGCTGATGATCTGGCCGCCGTGGTAGTTCGATACCAATCCCAGCAGTCCGGGCACCGGGTGCGCCAGTACGATTCGCACCGTGTGGTCGTCCAGCGCCTCGATCGTTTCAAAGGCGGAATAGGCGGCAGCGAAGCTGGACCGTTCTGGGTCCTTTGCACGCTGCAGCGAATAGACCACATCCTCGGCTGTCAGCACCCCCCAGTCGCCGTGGAACGAGATGCCCTGCTTCAAGGTGAAGATCCATTCGGTGCCGTCTTCAGAGGCGGTCCAGCTTTCGGCCAGGTCGGGCTCTAGCGCATCCGGATCGGCGCTGCCCGGCGGAAACCGCACCAGCCCGTTGAAGATCCATGACATCGGCCCCTTTTCCGCCGTAGCCGAAGCACGGTGTGGATCAAGCGTTTTGATTTCTGGCGTGTTGATGCCGACCCTAAGAACCTTGTCCTGGGCCAGCGCTGGTGCGGACAAGGCAAATCCGGACAGAAGTGTCGCGGTTATTGTTGCCGCTTTTGTAAGGTGTGTCATTGCGTTCCCTGTTGGCTGTGACTGACCTTATCGGGCAAGCCAACCACCCATTTTGTCAAATAGATAAACCTATCCCCGGTATTCCCTTGGGTTATATACCGAAACGGTTCTGGAACTTGTAGCCAGCCCTTTTTTGCAAAAGTTCTGCTGGCGATGATCGGACGAACGGGCGGTAACTTGATGATGCCGGTTGACCAATTCAGGACAAACTTTGTCGCATTCGGGTCCATTGGCAAGACCGCCGACCGCTAGGCTTTGAATCGCAAGCCGATGTCTTTCGGTCCGGGCAGGCCTGTTGTCCTGCGACAGTGTTTCGCCCCTTCGAATCTGGAAGACGGGCGTGCGATTCTGGCCCGGCATCAGGATGGCGGCGGTTTGAGAAATTCCACCAGCAGTGCCGGCCAAGGCGCCGTCACGCCAGTATGCCGCGCGTTGCGGCAGGAGAAAGATCATGCATCAGATGACCCGTGACCTCTTGGCCCGCCGCAAGCCGGGATACGCCCTGGAGCGGGAATTCTATACCGATCCGCAGATATACAAGGACGATCTGGAGGCTTTCTATTATCAGGAATGGCTGTTCGTCGCCCCTGCCTGCGAGCTGCCGAAACCGGGCAGCTATGTGACCTATAAGGTTGGCGAGTATCAGATCGTCATCGTGCGTGGTGCAGATCAGGAAATCCGGGCCTTCCACAACACCTGCCGCCATCGCGGCTCGATCATCTGCAAGGCGGCGAAAGGGACCGCGCCCAAGCTGGTCTGCCCTTATCATCAATGGACCTATGACCTGGACGGATCGCTGTTGTGGGCGCGCGACATGGGGGCCGATTTCAACCCCGGAGATCACGGATTGCATCAGGTGCATTGCCGCAATCTTGCAGGTCTGGTCTATATCTGTCTGGCCGATCAGGCCCCGGATTTTGACAGTTTTGCCGATGTGCTTCGCCCCTATCTGGTGCCCCATGATCTTGAGAATGCGCGCGTCGCCCATGAATCGCGGATCATCGAAAACGGCAACTGGAAGCTGGTCTGGGAAAACAACCGCGAGTGCTATCATTGTTCGGCGAACCATCCCAGCCTGATCCGGACCTTCCCCGAAGATCCGCGGGTCTCGTTTCTGGGCGAGGGTGCGGTGCCTGACTACATTGCGACGCATTTCGCCGAATGCGAGGCGGCGGGGCTGCCGGCGGCGTTTCGCGTGCCCGAGGACGGGCAATATCGCGTGTCGCGCATGCCGTTGGTGCCGGGCACGAAAAGCTTCACGATGGATGGCGCTTTCGCGGTCCCCGGCAAACGTCTGGGCAATGTGACACTGGATCATGCCGGCGTGTGCAACAAATTCCACTATCCCAGCACCTGGGCCTATTTCCTGCCCGATCACTGCCTGACCTTCCGCGTGACCCCGGTCAGCCCGACCGAGACCGAACTGGTGACCAGCTGGCTGGTGCACAAGGACGCCAAGGAAGGTGTCGATTACGACCTGCGGCATTTGACCGAGGTCTGGGAGGCGACGAATGACGAAGATCGCCGCGTGGTCGAGGATAACCAGCTTGGCGTGAATTCTCCTGCGTTTGTCCCCGGCCCTTATTCGCCCGCCCACGAGGTCAGCGTCGATGCCTTTGTCGATTGGTATTGTGCCAAGCTGAGCGCGCGCCTGCCTGCCGCCTTGCAGGCCGCTGAATAGGGCAAGGCCTGCTCGCTCCGGCGCCGTCTCGATGGCGCCGGACATGTCCCGAGGCAAAAGGAAGTTTGCGACATGACCTATCTTTCGCCCGTAACCGGCGCCGATTGCTGGACCGACGAAGAGCCCTTGGAATGCGTCTCGGTGGTGCCCGAAGCGCCGGGTGTGACCAGCTTCACATTTCGCGCACCTTCCGGGCGAATGTTCGATTTCCGGGCGGGCCAGTTCCTGACGCTGGAAATTCCGGTCCCGCCCGAGACGGTTCACCGGACCTATACCATCTCGTCCTCGCCCACGCGCCCGAACCTGATCTCGATCACAGCCAAGGCGCAGACCGACAGTTTCGGCACAAGGTGGATGATGCATAATCTGACTCCGGGCATGCGGATCAAGGCCATGGGTCCATCAGGCCAGTTCACGATGGCCGACAGCAGGGCCGAAAAGTTCCTGCTGATCTCGGCCGGTGTCGGTGTTACCCCGATGATGTCCATGACGATGGACCTTTGGGATTCCGGGCGCACGCTGGATGTCGTCTTCATCAATTGCGCCCGGCGTCCTTCGGAACTGATCTTTCGTCAGAGGCTGGAAGAAATGGCCAGCCGAGCGCCGGGGCTCGATCTGAAATTCGTTGTCAGCGGGCCCGATCCTTTCAGCCCGTGGACGGGCTATCAGGGGCGGTTCAACCAGCTGATGCTGGGGCTGATGGCCCCCGATTTTCTGGAGCGACAGGTTTATTGCTGCGGTCCCGAGCCGTTCATGCAATCCGTGCGCGAGGCCTTGGCCGGATTCGGCTTTGACATGCAGGGATATCATCAGGAAAGCTTTGTCGCGCCGCAGCAGCAAGCGCCGGTGGATCTGCTGGCAGACGCCGATCAGGGCGAAGACCCGGCAATCCATTTCGCCTGTTCGGATCGCCATTACGATTGTGCCCCGGATGAAACGGTTCTGCTGGCCGCGCGCGCGGCGGGCGTGACCATCCCCTCGGGCTGCACCTTCGGGGTCTGCGGAAGCTGCAAGGTCCGGAAACTGTCCGGCGAAGTGCATATGGTTCATAATGGCGGCATTCTGGCCGAGGATATCGAGGCCGGTTACATTCTTGCCTGCTGTTCGCACCCGCGAGGCAAGATTTCGCTCGACCTGTAACGCAAGCCGCTGACATGGCGGGATTCTTCTTGTGCGGCGATCTATTGAAAAAGCCACGCGCTTGAATACTGTCCTTGGCAGTCACCCTGCAGCCAAGGTTGGTCAACCATGCGCCGATACCCGTCTTTCGACATGAAGATCACCCTGTCCCTGTCCTGTCATTCGTGATCGCGCGACGATGGACAGGGTGGATGTCACAATTCTGGTTCAGCCGGGGTTCGTTGCGACAGAGCTGGCTCTGGTCAAGGACGTTTTGCGGATTGCCAACCGGCTGAACAAGCAGATGGTTTTCGACACGAGGCTCTGCACCGTCAGCGGCACGGAGCTGGTCGAGGGGCTTGGCGGCATCCTTGTGCGTGCGGTGCGGCTGCCTGGTCCGGACGATCCGCGCCCCGATCATCTGGTCGTCCTTGGTGGCGCAAATATCGAGCGTGATTTCAAGAAGCTTCATCCATGGATCCGCCGACTTGAGCGGCGCGGCACAGAGGTCATCCTGCTGTCGGATGCGGCGCATGAATGGAAGCGTCTGGACCCGGACAATCGCGATGTGACGACGCATTGGGAAAATCACCAGCTGCTGCGCGATGTCACCATGCAATCGGGTCGGTCGCTGCCGCTTTACTCGCGCAGCAACCGCATCATCAGCGCGGCGGGGATGATGGCGACGGCCGATGTGATCCTGAATGCCATCGTCGCGCCGAAATCGCTGGGTCTGGCGCATTCGGTCAGTCAGGTCCTGTTGATGCATGCGATCCGGGCCCCCGATATGGACCAGCCGCGCAGCGAAAACGACATCGCGTTCTTCCGCCATGCCCGGCTCGAACAGGCGATCAAGCTGATGGAGGAGAATGTCGAAGTTCCCCTCAGCATCGCCGAACTGGCCCGACTTGCGGGTGTGTCGGTCAGGCAGATGGAGCGGCGCTTCCAGACCGCGCTTGGTTGCAGCCCCAAGGCGTTTTACCGCGCCTTGCGGCTTAAACGCGGGCGCGCCCTCGTTGAACAGACCAACATGCCGATCGCGGATATCGCGATCAGTCTGGGCTTTTCCAGCAGTTCGATCTTTGCGCGGCTTTATGCCCGCGAATATGGCATCACACCGGCCCGCGCGCGCTCAAAGCGCAGGTAATCACAGCGGCCATTCATCAGAAATAAAGCCGGCGTTCTGTTTTCCTGAACATGGGGCGGAATCATTTGCTTGGCGATATCCGGCTTTGGCAAGCTTTCCTAGGACGGATCTGATGTGACCGAAAGGGCAAGCATTCAGGGTCGCGGATCGCCTGATCGATATCGGTGTCACAAACGAAATACGGACCCCGCAATACCAACTTTGTCCCGATCGCGACCCCGGTCGGGAACCAAAAAATAAACAAATGGGGCGCGCAACGCTGCCGCCTCCGACCAGCAGGAGATGCCTATGAAACTTGCCTATGGAATCGCACCTCTGACCCTTTGCATGCTTGCCGGGGGGCAGGCGGCCTTCGCTCAGGATTCCCTGACGGTGGCCTATTTCATGGAGTGGCCCCTGCCGTTTCAATACGCGAAGGCCGAAGGCATCTATGATGAGCGGCTGGGCGTCCCGGTGAACTGGGTGGCGTTTGACACCGGTACGGCAATGTCGGCGGCGATGGCGGCGGGCGATGTCCAGATCGCGGTCAGTCAGGGTGTGCCGCCCTTTATCTCTGCCGCCTCGGCAGGGCAGGATCTTCGCATTATCGGCGTCGCGGCTTCCTACCCTGAAAACGAGAACTGTGTTGTCGCCGCACGGCTTGAAATCGACAAGGACAGCGCCAACGAGCTGGAAGGCCTGCGCGTGGCCTTGCCGGCCGGATCGGGCGCCCATTATGGTTTCTTGCAACAGATGGAACATTTCGGCGTCGATGTCGGGACCATGACTGTCGTCGACATGGCCCCCGCGGAAGGCGCCGCCGCCTTCGAACAGGGCAGCGTCGACATGGCCTGCGGCTGGGGCGGCGCACTGACGCGGATGCTGGAACATGGCAATGTCCTGCTGACGGGCGATGAAAAGGAAGAGATCGGCGTTCTGTCTTCGGATGTGATTTCCACAACCTCTCGTTTCGCGGCCCAGAACCCGGAACTTCTGGCCGAGTTCATGGCCGTGACCGAGGAGGTTAACGACATGTGGAGCGCGGGCGACAAGCGCGATCAGATGTTGCCGTTGATCGCCAATGATGCCGGCATGGATGAAACAGGCGCGGGTGCTGTGATCGACAACTTTGCGTTCCTGACGGCTGAACAGCAGCTTTCGGAAAACTGGCTTGGGGGCGGGGTCGCCAATTACCTCGATGGGGTCGCCAATCTGTTCTTCGAGATGGGCTCGTTGTCCACGGTCCTGCCAAGCTATGACGACCTGATTGACACCCAGCCACTCGCCAATAGCGTCGAGCGGTAAAATATCTGCATTGCAAGGCGATTGCTTTGCGATGCGGCTTTTCGAGTATGTTTCGTCCAAACTTTTCGCCCCAGTCGCACACCATCTGATGGGATACGGCGATACCGCGCTTGGCCCGAAGGTCTGCGACCATTCGCAGGTTCAAGGGAAATCGGAAATACAGCCAGACGACATGGGGAATCGCGTCGGGCGGGAAACGGTGGCGACACATAGCTGTTGCTGGCAATCGCCCAGTTTACCGGATTGATCTTGTCGTTGCCGACTGCCACGGTTCCCGATCTGATCGGGCGATGACGTCGGGCGCCGCGGGGTCTAGATTGCAGGGCGGCAGGGCCAGCGACCAAGGGCGATTTCCGCGCTGACGCATGTCAGGATGGTTTCGCGCATATAGGCCATGGCCCGCGATACCGGCGCGTCGTTGCGCAGGCACAGATGCATGGTTCTGGTGATCGTGCGATCCGCGATGGGCCGGCCCACCACGCCCGGCGCATAGGCGCCATAGTGAAGGTTGGCCTGCGTGCCCAGACCAAGGCCCAGACCGGAATTCACATACATGACGGCGGCGGTGACGTTCTGGGAAAACATGCTGGCATGGTGTTCCAAGCGCTTCTGCACATCGACATCATCCGCCATCGGCCGACCGCGCGGGCCGCGTCGTGGCAGAACGAAGCGGCGCGACAGAAACTCATCCAGCGTGATCGGCTTTCCGGCCTCGCCGATGATATCGTGGCGGCCGATGCAGATCATGTCCTCTTCCAGAAGCGGTTGCAGGGACAGGCGGCTGTCCCTGGGCGGGTTGAACGCAACGGCAAGATCGGTGTCCGCCGCCAGCAGCGCATCTATGGTCGCCCCCGATACGCTTTCGGCCATTTCCAGTTGCAGATCGGGATGTTCCTCGGCGACCCGCCGCATCAACGCAACGCCGAAGGCGGTGACCGCCGAAAACGCCAGCCCCAGGACGATGCGTCCCGATAGATGATCCGCCGTGTCGCGCATATCGCTTTCGGCGCTGTCGATCGCACGCAGGATCGACACGGCGTGAAGGTGAAATTTCTGCCCGGCCGCTGTTGGCACGACGCCCCGGCGCGACCTTTCGAACAGCGCCATCCCCAGCCGGTGTTCCAGATTGGCCAGGTGATGGGCCACCACCGAAGGCGCGCAGCGTTCGATATCGCTGGCGCCGGTGATGCTGCCGGTGTCGTAAAGGGCGTTGAAGATGCGAAGCTGACGCGGATCCATCCCTGATCTCTAATTTATCGAGATCATCCCATCAATCGTTATAATTTATCGTTAAACGAAAGCCTCATATGGTCGTCGCCAACGGAGGAGACGAGCATGACAGACAAATTCCAGCCCCTTGCCGGTATCCGGGTGGTCGAGATGAGCCACATGATCATGGGCCCCTCATGCGGCATGTTTCTGGGCTATCTGGGTGCCGAGGTGATCAAGGTCGAGCCTCCGCGCGGCGACAAGACCCGCCACCTGACCGGGATGGGCAAGCCGATGTTTCCGCTGTTCAATCGCGGCAAGCGTTCGGTCACCATCGATGTGCGCACCGAGGCGGGCCGCGCCGCGCTGGAACGGTTGCTGGCCACCGCGGATGTCTTTGTCGAGAATTTCCGCGACTCGGCGCTGGTGAAGGCGGGCGTCGATGCCGAAACGCTGCGGGCCAAATTCCCACGGCTGATCTTCGCGGCCTGCAAGGGCTTTCTGTCGGGCCCCTATCAGGATCGCACCGCGCTGGACGAGGTCGTCCAGATGATGAGCGGGCTGGCCTACATGACCGGCCCGACCGGTCGTCCGCTGCGCGTGGGATCGTCGGCCAATGACATCATGGGCGGGCTGTTCGCCGCATTTTCCGTCGTCGCGGCGCTTCTTGAACGGCGCGAAGCCGGACACGGCCGCGAGATCCGCGTGGGTCTGTTTGAAAACTGCCTGCTTCTGGTGGCGCAGCACATGGTTCAGTTCGAGCTTGAGGGGCGCAATCCGCCACCGATGCCCGAACGCGAATTTTCCTGGCCGGTCTATGACATCTTCAAGGATCGCGATGGTCGGCAGATCTTCGTGGGTGCCGTCACCGAAGGTCAGTGGGCGACGATCTGCCGCCTGCTGGGCCTTGATCGGCTGCTGGATGATCCGGCCCTGCAGACCCGCATGGCACAGATCGAGGCGCGCGCCTGGACCATTCCCCTGGTCGCCGAAAAGATCGCCGCGCGTCGCTTTGACGATCTGGCCCCCGAATTCGAAGCCGCCGGCCTGCCGTTCTCTCCGGTCGCGAAACCATCGGATATGTATGACGATGCCCATGTCATGCGGCCCGGCGGCCTTACCAGTTCGGGCTATGGCGACATGACGTTCCGGGCGCCGGGCCTGCCGTTCGAGATCGACGGCGCGATGATCGCGGGTGGCGGGGATGTGCCCGCGATCGGTCAGGACAATGCGCGGATCCTTGGCGAGCTTGGCTTTGACGCCGATGAAATCCTGACCTTGTCGGGTGCAAGATCAGAGGCCGCGTGATGAAGGTTCGCCAGATCTATCCCGAAAACCGCGTTGTCCTGCGCGAGGTCGGCTTGCGCGATGGTTTGCAACTGACGAAGGGCTTTCCCGATACCGCGCAAAAGCTGGCGTGGTTGCGGGCCGAACAGGCCGCCGGGGTGCGGCATTTCGAGCTGGGCTCTTTCCTGTCACAGAAACATTTCCCGCAATTCGCGGATCTGCACGATCTGATCGCGGCGGTTGCCCCGGTGCCGGGCTGCCATTCCTCGGCGCTGACGCTGAATGAACGCGGTGTTGCCGACGCCCTGGACACGGATGTCGACGAGATCGTGTACGTGATGTCGGCCACGGAAAGCCACAGTCAGGCGAATACCAGACGCAGCCGCGCCGAAGCGGTGCAGATGCTGACGCGCATCGACGCGCAGCGCCGCGAACGCGAAGATCCGCCCGTGTTGATGGCCGGGATCGCGATGGCCTTTGGATGCTCGCTGGAAGGGCAGGTCGATCCCGATGCCGTTCTGCGGCTGGCCGAGGATTGCGCGCGGGCCGGGGTCGATGTGATCGCGCTTGCCGATACGGTCGGCTTCGGCGGGCCGCGTCAGGTGGCGGCGCTGGCCGATGCGATCAATGCCGTGCTGGGTGCTGATATGCCCGTTGCCATGCATTTCCACGATACCCGCGGGCTGGCGCTGGCGAATTGCGCGGCGGCGCTGGATCACGGAATCAGGGTTCTGGACGGCAGCCTTGCGGGGCTGGGCGGTTGCCCCTTCGCGCCCGGCGCCACCGGCAATGCGGTGTTCGAGGATATGGCCTTTCTGTGCGACAGCATGGGGTTCGACACCGGCATCGATGTCGCCGCGCTGAAACCGGCACGGGCAATTCTGGAAAGCGCCTTGCCACACGAGGAAGTGCACGGTGCCCTGGCCCGTGCCGGCCTGCCGAACGTGTCCGAGCCCGCGTAAGATCAAGAAAAACCACGGTCATTTCGAGGAGGAGAGAACATGACCATGCTGAAAGCCCTGTCAGGCCCCGCCCTGCTGGTCCTGCTGGCCGGAACGGCCAATGCGCAGGATTACACCATGCGGCTGAGCCATCAGTTCCCGCCGACGCATCATACCGCCCTGCGCATGGTGCAGTTCGAAAAGGATGTCGAGGCCGAGACCGGCGGTCAGGTCGATGTGCAGATCTTCGGTGCGGCGCAGCTGTTCGGCCCGACCCAGCATCACGCCGCCGTCGCCTCGGGCGAGATCGAATCCGCGATCATCCTGAACCTGCAATGGGGCGGCACCGTGCCGGAAATGGCGGTGACGCTGATCCCGTATCTGATGACCTCGCCCGAGGCGCAGCAGGCGTTTATCGGCTCGCAGGCGTCGGACATGCTGGATGACAAGATGCGCGCCGTCGGCGTCCAGAACATCGCCTGGATGGTGGACACCAACGATCTGATCTTCACCTCGGCCAAAGGTCCGCTTGCAGCGCCCGCCGATTTCGAGGGCATCAAGATCCGCGGTCTGACGCCACTGTTCAACGAGGGCCTGAAAGCGCTTGGCGCGACGCCGGTCAATATGCCCGGCTCGGAAACCTATCAGGCCTTGCAGACCGGCGTGATTGATGCAGGCGTCACCGGGGTTGCCGCCGCCTACAGCCGGAAATTCTATGAGGTTCAGGACTTTGGCACCGCGACGCCGATGTTTCTGGCCTTCGACAATCTGGTCGTGAACCCGTCCTGGTGGGATGGCCTGCCCGAAAACCTGCGGGCCGGGATCCAGCGTGCCGCCGACAAGGCGGTGGACAGTTCGATCATCACCCATGACGGTATCGATCCGGCCGCGATCAAGGTTCTGGCGGATGCCGGGATGGATGTGCATGTGTTGACCGATGATCAGGTCGCGCAGCTACGCGATGTCATGCAGCCGGCGGTGCGCGACGCTTTTGTCGACGAAAGCGGGCAGGATGGTGAAACGCTGCTGAAGCTGCTGGAAAGCGACTGATGGCAGGGCACACCCCGCATCCCGCCGACGCGCTGGACGGCGCTGATCCGCCCCGCTGGCTGATGGCGGCGGAACGCGCCGTCGGCCTTTTGACGCAGGTGGCCTTTGCCCTGGCCGTCACCCTGGTTCTGGCGGATCTGTGCCTGCTGGGCCTGTCGGTCGCCGCCCGCTATCTGCTGAATGCGCCGATCATCTGGGGCGATGAGCTTGTCGCCCTGTCACTGACCGCGATCACCATGCTGGCCGCGCCGCGCGTGCTGATGGATCGGGGCCATATCGAGGTGGACATCCTGACCTCGGCGGCGCGGGGCAGGCTGGCGCTGGTGATCCGGCTTTGGGGTTTGACTGCCGTTCTGGCCGTTGCGCTGCTGCTGATCTTCAACGGCTGGCACACGGCCATGTTTTCCAGGATGATCAACAGCCTGACCGATGGCTATCTGGAACTGCCCCTGTGGATGCTGCAACTGCTGCTGCCGCTTGGCGGTGCGCTGCTGTTGCCCGTCATCGCGTTGCAGCTCGCGCAGACATTTGTGCAGTGGCACCGGGCGTCGGGCGCACCCACATCTCGCACCGAAGGAGCCCGCCCGTGATCATCATTGCCATTCTGGGCACATTGCTTGTGCTGTTGTTCACGGGCGTTCCGATCTTTGCCGGGCTGACGCTGTATGGCGGGGCTTTGCTGCTGATCACGCAGGGCAATTTCGGTTCGGTTGCGGACATCATCTTTCACGAGGTGAACCGCTATCTGCTGGTCGCGATCCCGCTGTTTGCCTTCATGGCGAATATCATGATCCGGGGCAGGGTGGTCGATGACCTGTATGATGCCGCCTATACCTTCACCCGTCACCTGCCGGGCGGTCTGGCGGTGGCGACCATTCTGGCCTGCACGGTCTTTGCCGCCATTTCGGGGTCTTCCGTTGCGACGGCAATGACGATCGGCGCCGTGGCGATTCCGCAGATGCTGCGCTTTGGCTATGACGAACGGCTTGCCTATGGCGTCGTGGCCGCAGGGGGCACACTGGGTATCCTGATCCCGCCATCGGGGCCGATGATCCTGTACGGGGTGACGACCGACACCTCGATCGGGGGGTTGTTCATGGCAGGCGTCGTTCCGGGCGCGACCCTGGCCGGCATCTTCATCCTGTGGGCGGTGATCCGCACTGCGATGTCGGGCAAGATGACGCGCGAACGCATGGCCCGCCCGGCCGAGATGGCGGCCGCCCTGCGCAAATCGTTCTGGGCGATCCTCATGCCTGTTTTCGTGCTGGGTGGCATGTATGCCGGGATCTTCACCGCGACCGAGGCCGCCGCCGGCGGCGCATGGCTGGCCCTGGCGATCACCGTGGTCGTCTATCGGTCGATTGGATTGCGCGATATCTGGAACTCGGCCGCGGATGCCGCAAGGATGTCGGGGATGCTGTTCATGATCCTTGCCGGGGCGACGGTGTTCAGCCATGTCCTGACCAAGATGCGCGTTCCCCAGCAATTGGTCGAAACGCTGGTCGCCGCCGATATGGGCGCGCTGGGGTTCGTTCTGGTGATGATGGCGATGATCCTGATCCTGGGGATGTTCCTGGAATCCGTGGCCATCATCCTGATCACCGCGCCCGTGATCCTGCCTGCGATGATCCATCTTGGCATCGACCCGATCTGGTATGGTGTGCTTCTGGTCGTCAATCTGGAAATGGCGATGATCACCCCGCCAGTGGGCATGAACCTGTTCACCCTGAAGGCGATCACAGGCGCACCCATGGGCCGCATCGCGGCAGGGTCGGCGCCCTATGTGGTGCTGATGCTGATCATGCTGGGGCTTCTTGTCGCGGTGCCGCAGATCGCGTTGTGGCTGCCATCGCAACTGTTCTAATCGCGCCTCGCGCGGCGGCGTGCGGCCAAGGCTGTGCGCCCCGCCGGCTTCGTGATAGGGAAACGACTTATCAATCTCAGGCTTTGGGGGCATCCATGCATCGTCAATTCATACCCGCGATCGCAGCCATGTTCATGGCAGCGGCCACGCCGTCCTTTGCGGAAATCGCGCCCATCCCCGCGCAGAAGAATTGGGTCGATGCGAAACGGCAGGTCACCCTGAACGACGGGTTGACGGTCAGCTATGTCGAGATGGGTCCGCCCGATGGGCAGCCGATCCTGCTGTTGCACGGCTATACGGACAATTCGCGCAGCTGGTCCTTGCTGGCGCCGCATCTGGACGGGCGGCGCCTGATCGCGATGGACCTGCGTGGGCATGGCGACAGCGACGCGCCGATCTGCTGTTATGGCATCGACAGCCTTGCAAGCGACGTCAATGCCTTCATGGAGGCGCTGGGGATCGAACAGGCCGATGTCGTGGGGCATTCGCTTGGCTCGATGACCGCGGCGACGCTTGCGGCCTATCATCCAGAGAAGGTGGATGAACTGGTGCTGATCTCGACCTCGGCTTATCTGCCGAAAGAGGCCGGTGACTGGCTGTGGGACAATGTGCCCGCACTGCAGCGCCCCATCGATCCGGACGGCGAGTTCATGATGAACTGGTACTGGAACCCGACCCCGGTGGACGAGGGTTTCCTGAAACGCGAACGGACCGAAAGCGCCGCCGCGCCCGAGGTAACCTGGATGGGTGTGCTGCGCAGCCTTGGCCTGACCGACTGGAGCCGGATCGCAGGTCGGATCAAGGCGCCGACGATGATCCTTTGGGGCGATCAGGACAGCCTGTTCGACGCCACCAGCCAGGACCATATCAAGACGGTCCTGCCCGATGCGAAATACGGCACCTATGCGGGCCACGGTCACAACATGTTCTGGGAAATCCCACAGCAGGTCGGCGCCGACATCACGCAGTTTCTGGGCCAATAGGGTAGGACGGCCTAGCTTGCAGTGCAGATAATTAGGATATTTGCAGATCTATTCCGGGGGCATCCTCATTTCCGCATTCGACAAGATCGACCTGCTGTCAATCGGCACCGAAAATCGGGTCTGGATTGATTTTGGTATAGTTTCTCGTTTCTTCCGTCATGACGCTTGCACGCGTGGGGCGCTGAGCAGATCGATGTTCGCACGGGCATATATCTGGCGCTTGAGGGCCTTAAGCCGGTCGTTCTGCCTGTCCGGACGATCATGGCGGCGGCGAGGTCGTTGCGGAGGCCGCGGACGAAGGATGCGAGCATGCTGTCCTCGACCTCGTCGAGCGAGGCGACCAGCGCGCGGGCGTGTTGCCCATTCGCTGACGACCCGGAGGCTGCCTGGGCCCCCTCTGCCAGCAACCGCCGCCAGAGTTCGGCACTGTTCCGGCAGCCACCTTTCCATTCGCGATCCAAACGCGGCAGCCATGGGGTCCGGTTGCTCTCGCGAATGCGGCAGACATCCTTCCGTTCGCCCCGCAGGATCTGGCGGACGAGCTTTCGGCCAAGTCCTGTCTGTCGGACAATCCACCGGACCGGCACACCTTCCTCGGTCATTCGACGCACCATGCGGTTGTTCTTCTGGCGCCGCCGAACCCCCACGGATTGCAACCTTTCGGCGACAGACAGCAGCTTCGGATCGAGCGCCTTGCGGCTGGCGGGCATGTTCCGCTGCACTGGGGCCAGAAAGGCTGCGCTCGCATTTTCCAGCAGGTGCCAGCGATCGACGACCTGGGTCGGAATCCGGAAAGGCGCACGCGACGGCCCTTCTGCAACCTCCAGTGCGGTCGCAGGCGACGATCTAAATCCGGGGCCGTCTGCTCAACCATGCCTCGACGGTTGCCGGCTCACGGTGCGGCAGCAGGTTGATGACTTGTCGTCGCCCGAGATCGCAGATAAGCCTGCCGCATCGCTGCCCCTTGCGCCAGGGCGAACCAAGACCCACAGGCTTGAGCCGGGTCCGCTGCGCACAGCCGTGCGACAGGCCCCGGCCCCGTTTCTTTAGGAGCGAACGATGATAAAAATCCATGTCACCAGTGTCTTTGTCGACGATCAGGCCCGCGCGCTCGATTTCTACGTCGGAAAGCTGGGCTTCCAGCTGAAGAACGACATTCCGTTGGGCGAGAACCGCTGGCTGACGGTCGTGTCGCCGGATCAGCCGACTGGCACCGAGTTGCTTCTGGAACCCAGCGATCATCCTGCTGTGAAACCTTACCAGGCGGCGATTGTTGCGGATGGTATTCCCGCTGCTTCTTTTCAGGTCGACGACCTGGCCGATACTTATGATCGTCTGACAGAAAGCGGCGTCAGTTTCACCCAGGCCCCGGTTGATGCGGGCGATGTCAGAATGGCTGTGCTGGACGATACGTGCGGCAACCTGATCCAGCTGGTCCAGCTCAAGTGTGTGAAACCTACTGACATGCGCTTGCGATAGCAGTGGAACGCCACCGCATCATCCAAGGTCAGGTGGCGACGTCAATCCAATGGCTCATTCCGTCTGCTCCTTGCGTAACAGGATCACCGTTCCGGCCGGATCCGAGGTCCAGTGCCCGGTCACATTGGTTAGCGGCTCCAACTCATCCCGGTTGGGACTGCCGAGTCTCGACAATGCGGCGTCGGGGGCGTCGTCAAACAGTTCGATCCACACATCCACCTGACTCTGATGCGGGACGCGGTCAATCCACAGGGTCAGGCTGCCGAACTCGAACCCTGTGCTGTTGTCTAACTCTCGAGTGACCGGTAACCCCACCTTATCGCGGTAGAAGGCCACGGTGTCCTCCCAGCGATGCCGGGGGACCTTGATGGCAATGTTCTTTCCAGCTTCCATTTCATGCAGCTCCTTTTGGGGCACTCAGGTTACTTGTAGAAACCGTCCCGCAGGTTGATCCCGTGCTCCAGCCAGGCTTTCATGGCGCAGAGCATCCCGGTCCAGCCTTCGCAGTTGCCGAGGCAGGACGTCAGGCCGGCCTCTGTTTCGGGCCAGCCGTATTCGCTGATCCGCACCAAGGTGCGCCCGTCGTCCAGCGGGCTGAACTCCATGGTGACGGTCGTCCAGGTGGCGGCTTTTGTGTCTGCCTCCCATTGCAGCACGATCTTTTCGTTCGGGACGACCTCTTGCACCAAGACAGGGAAGGCGCCGGGAAAATCGTGGAAGTCCCAAGTCACCTCGGCCCCGGTTTCCAGCCGCCCCCGCGCCCCGCCGGTGGTGAAGTATTTCGACAGGCGGTCGGGGGCGATTACGGCCTCGAAGACCTCTTCCACCGGTTTTGCGATGCGCCCCGCCACGGTGAACTTCAACTCCATGATGCGAATCCTCTTTGCTTTCATCTAATCATGTTATAAAAATACAACATGTCAATCGAAGATACATTTGACGCCCTGTTCAAGGCGCTTGGTCATCGGGCGCGGCGGCGGATTCTTGATCTGATCAAGGATGGTCCGAAAACCACCGGCGCCCTGTGCGAAAAGCTTACGGATCTCGACCGCTGCACGGTGATGCAGCATCTGTCGGTGTTGGAAAAAACCGGGCTGGTGGTCGTCGAGCGGCGCGGACGAGAACGCTGGAACCATCTCGACGCCCTTCCGATCCACGACGTTCAGAAGCGCTGGATCGGGGCTTACGCCGCGCACGCAGTCGCGGTTATTGAGAGTCTGGATGCGTTGGCAGAGACCGATGCACAATCGCCGGACATTACCGCGCCGCCGCAGGCCTCCATCGCCATGAGACAAGTCGGCAGTCGGTCAAAAACCTCCTGAACCTGTCCCCGACGCAGCGTCTTGCGTAAGATCATTCGGCCATCTTTGCCGGCCTCATGCACCTGAACACATTCTTCGCCAGGTCGAGCCCGACCGTGATAATCTCCGGAATGACCGTCCTCCTTGGTGGATCATCGCAGATCCGCCTTGGTGCATCGATGCCGTTTGGGGGCACATCATCAAAGCCCTGCAAGATCTGGATATCAGAGCTGGGACAATTCATCTTTAACCCGATCCATCAGATGCCGGGACTGGACACCAAGGCCAAATTCAGGAGCTGTCACGTTACCCGCAGGGGTGACTGTCAGCGCCACTAATGATGGCCTCAGGCGATACTGGCGCCAAGGATGATGGCGGCGGCCTTTTCTGCAATCATGTAGGTGGGCGCATTGGTATTGGCCGAGGTGATCTTTGGCATGATCGAGGCATCGACCACCCGCAGTCCCCGGGTGCCGCGGACCCGCAATTCCGGATCCACCACCGAGGCCTCGTCGCTGCCCATGCGACAGGTGCCGACAAGATGGTAAACCGTGCTCGACATTTGCCGGATCGCGGCAAGGATGTCGTCGTAGCTCTGGTGTTCCGCGCCCGGCACGACCTCCGCCTTCCATCGGTTGGCGAAGGGCGCCTGCCGGTAGAGGTCGCGCACGATACGCACGCCTTCAACCATCACGTCACGGTCACGCTGGGTTGACAGGTAGTTCGGCCGGATCAGCGGATCGCTGGTCGGATCGGTGTCGCGAATGCGGATAGACCCCCGACTTTCCGGGTGGCACTGCCAGAGTGAGGTGGTGAACCCCGAATATCGATGCAGCGGTGTGCCGGGTTTGTCCACTGACAGCGGCATGACGAACAACTGCAGGTCAGGCCGGTCGCCCTCGGCATATTTGGTGCAAAGTGCACCGCCCACCTGTCCAGCACCCACCGTCAGTGGCCCCCGGCTGCGCAACAACCAGTCGAGTCCCATCTGCGCCAGCTTCACTGGGTTGCGCACGTGATCGTTGAGCGAATCTCTGTGGTCTGACAGTTCGACGATGGTGCGCATCTGCAAATGGTCTTGCAGGTTCTCGCCCACTTCGGGGCTGTGGTGGCGCACGGTGATGCCATGTTCGCGCAGGAGCGTTGCCGGGCCAATCCCTGCCAGTTGCAGCAGTTGCGGCGTCTGGACCGACCCGGCCGAAAGTATGACCTCTCCGTCGGTGTGGGCGGTGTGGTCCTGGCCGCCCTGCCGATAGCGCACCCCGCAGACGCGGTCGCCGTCGAACTCCAGCCCGGTGACCGACGCGCGCGTGGCCACGGTCAGGTTGTCCCGCCCTTGTGCCGGGCGCAGGAAGGCGGTGGCCGCGCTGTCGCGCCAGCGGCCGCGCAGGGTCAATTGATAGGCACCGACACCGTGCGCCTCGGCGCCGTTGAAATCGAGGTTCTCGGGCAGGCCCCAATTGCGCGCCGCCGCCAGCCAGTCATCGCAGGCGGGATTGTCGTTGCGCAGGTCCGACACATGCAGCGGGCCATGCGCCCCACGGTACTGCGACTCTGGCCCGTCATAGGTTTCGACGCTGCGAAAATGCTTGAGCACGTCTGCATGGCTCCACCCCGTCGCGCCCAGCCGCTCCCAGTCGTCGAAATCCTGATGCTGCCCACGGATGTAGATCAACCCGTTGATCGAGGACGACCCGCCCAGCACCCGACCGCGCGGGCAGTCCATCCGGCGACCGGCGATGCCCTCGTCGGGTTCAGACCGGTAGAGGTGGCTCACCGCGCCGTTGTAGATCGACTTGAAGTACCCCACCGGCAGCTTCAGCCAGAACCCGCGGTCGGCGCCTCCGGCCTCCAGCAAAAGCACGCTTCGCTTGGGGTCCGCGCTCAGCCGGTTGGCCAGCGTGCAGCCGGCCGTTCCCGCGCCGACGATGATATAGTCGAACCCCTGCATGCTTCCCCACATAGCTATTAAACCTAAAGATCTAACTTTAGGACTAATCGTGAGTCGGAGTTGCGCGCAAGCCTAAAATTCTAAATATAGGTTTTTAGGATCTAGGAAAGGAAAAGACGCAGATGAAAGGCGATCCGTTACGGGACAGCCGGGCCCCGCTTTACCTGCAGATATCCGGCATCCTGCGCGAAAAGATCGCGCGCGGGATCTGGAAGCCAGGCGAGTTTCTGCCGACAGTGGCTGCGCTGGCCGAGGAATACCAAGTCGCCAGAATCACCGTGCGCCAGGCCGTGAAACTGCTGCAGGAGGAAGGTCTGGTCGCACCCCGTCGCGGGCATGGCACCACGGTGCTGACGCCTCCGGAGAAGGCGCGGCCGTTGAATGTGGTGACGCGGCTGGCGGATCTTGTCGACAGCTACCGTGACGACAAGCCGGAACTAGTCCCGCTGGAGGATGGCGAACGCTCGCTGCCCGGCGACCTGCACTTCGGCACGCCCTTCGACGAAGGCTATCACATGATCCGCCGGATGCATGCACGTGACGGACAGATTTACTGCATCATCTCGATCTACCTTGCCCTGCCGATTTTCCTGAAACATGAAACCCGGCTACGCGCAGAACTTGCGCTGCCGGTGCTGTTCGACGAACCGGACATCGATATCGCCAAGGCGCGGCAAACCCTCCAGATCGGCCGCGCCGGGATCGAGATCGCGAACTTGTTGGACCTCAAGATCGGCGATCCCGTCGCTGACGTGCGGCGCATCCTTTGCGACGGCTCTGGCAGCATCATCTACATGGCCGATGTGATCTATCGCGGCGACTACGTGCATCTCGACATGGACCTGCTGGCATGACTGACATCGCGTTCAAGGTCGTCCGCATCACCTGCACGTCCGATATCGTCTAGCTCGCCCGTAGTGCCGCGTGACAAGCCCACTGTTCCGAAGGCAGAGGTCACTTCGAACACCAAGTCGATGAACTGCCCATCATGGTCGATCAGCATAACGAAGATCGCTGTCAAGACCAGCAGTATGGAAACCGTCGTGAGGTCAAGAGCTTTCATCGCCTCGTCCAGTCCGAGGCACCGACCGAAGACGTGCAAGGTGGTTTGACGCCGAAAGAACTCAACCGTGGCAAGTATCCTCGCGCAGGATCAGTCGCTGCGGCATGCCCACCGGAATGCCACGCGCCCCGAGCAGAAGTACCGCAAAGGTCATCAGGCCAGGTCCGCCCAATTGAATAAGCACTGCTATGACCGCTTGCCCGAAGCCGGTGAAGGCGGTGCCGGTATCGGCAAGGACAAGCCCTGTGACGGTCACGGCCGAGGTCGAAGCGAACAGCGCCTCGCCCAGCCCGATATCGCCGTGATGCGAGATCGGCAACCAGAGCAGGATCGCGCCCAGAATGATGAACCCCATGTGAAACAGGGACAGCAGCGCAGGTGGTTGCATCCCGAGGGATGTCTTCCGCCTTTGGCGGTTGCGGAACAGCGCGGGCATCTTCAGAGGCTGGCTGCGAAACCGTGCAGGTCTTTGCGCTGACCCAACAACAACAGCAGGTCATGGCGGGCGTCGGCAGAATTGCCTTGCTTGGCCGGAACGCTTCGAATCATCGCTCATCTGGCGGTCTCAAACCACGCCGTGTCGACCATCCGGGCAATCAAGGCGACGACGTGAGATTTTCGATGGCGAGCAACTGTAAGAATGCCTAGCCAAGAGCCGCAAGTTTTGATACGAACTAATTAGTAGTAACAAATAATGCGGGGAGCGAGGCGTGGTTGCAACTGGTAAAGGCACCGGTCGGGATCTGCGCGCGGATCGCGTCTTCGTCCTGCGTCACGCGGTGGCGCAACTGCTGTTCTGGTCATCCTTCTATTATCTGATGCCTGCACTCTTGCCGCATTTGCTGGCTCAAACTGGTTGGTCTGATGTTGCCGTTTCGGGGGCGATGAGTTCGGGCGTACTGGTCTGGGCGGTTCTGTGCCCCTTTGCAGGTGGCGTTGTGGACCGGGGCGGCGCGGGGCGCGCCATGCGGTTCGCCGGGCTCTGCGGTGCCTTGCTGTTGTTGCTTGCGGCCTGGTCGCAGACCTTCTGGTTCCTTGCGGTGGCGCTTGTGCTGCTGGGCGGACCGATGGCGATGACACTGTATGATCCCTGTTTCAGTCTGATGATCCGCCGTTTCGGTCCCGAAGCCCGCCGCCCGATCACCCTGATCACCCTGATTGCCGGCTTCGCGACACTGTTGATCTTTCCACTGGTCAGCGCTTTGGCGGCGGCGGGGCTTGGTTGGCGCTGGATCGTCGTGATTTTTGCCGTCATCGCCCTGTTTGCAACGGTGATCCTGCCTTCTGATCCACAAGGCGAGGAAAACCAGCAGGCGACTGCCCGCACCCGGCCCGGAACGCAGCAGCGCACGCGCACTATAGCCTTCGGCATGGCTTTTGCGCTGATGATGTTGGCTCATGCCGCGCTGTTGTTCCAGCTGCCCGCGCAACTGGTCGAGGTGCGCGGCCTGTCGGGGGCGCTGGTGCTGCCGATGGTGCTTGGCCCGGCGCAAGTTGCCGGACGGTTGCTGTGGGAGCGGGTGCAGGGCCGGCTGCACTCGGAACCGGCGGCGTTGGTGCTGTTCACGGCGATGTTGTTGCCACCCCTGCTGCTGTTCATAGACGGCGGCATGGGAATAGTGCTGCTGGCGCTGGTGATTCAGGGCGGCTGTTATGGGGTTCTGACGATCCTGCGGCCCTTGTTGGGCGCGCGCTGGCTGCCCGGCCCGGGATTTGCGCACCGGCTGGGCGTGGTCGCGATGATCGGCCTGTTGATGATGGGCGTCGCGCCGACCGTGGCGGCATGGGTCACGTCGGGCTTTGGTTTGCTGGGTTTGCTGGTGCTGGTGCTGGTGGCGGATGGGGCCGGGCTGGCGCTGCTGGCCGGATTCATGCGCCGGTCGCGGCAAGAGGAATGGACATGAGCGATGTGTTGATCGGAGGCGGCGCGATGACTGCCTTCAACCGCCGCAAAGATGGCAGTTCATGGCGCGACTGGTGTCTAGAGGCATTTCATAGTGCGCTGGATGACGCGGGTCTGGTGTCGTGCGATATTGATGCGCTGGTGGTGGCCAGCGAAAGCGACTTCTTTTCGCTGCAACTGAACCCCGCCGCGCTGATCGCCGATGAGCTTGGTCTGCAGGGCATCCGGCTGTTGCGCGCCGAAGGCGGTGGCGCGACCGGACATCTGGCAGTGCAGGCGGGCGCGGCGCTGGTGGCCTCGGGCCAGGCGCGGCGCGTGGCGGTGTTGGGATTCGAGGCTTCGGCCGCGCATCTGGACGGGGCCAGTGTCGGGGCGTTGTACAGCTTGTCTTATGACGCTTGGTCGGAAGGTGCGCTCGGCATTGGCTCGGCCTCGATCTATGCGTTGTCAGCGCTGGCCTTCATGCAGGAGACCGGCGCGACGGCACAGGATTTCGCGCGCGTAGCGGCCCGCAACCGGCAGAATGCGCGACAGAACCACCTGGCCCATCTGCCACTTGATGTCAGCGAGGCGGAAGTGCTGGCTTCGCCGCTGGTGTCTGCGCCTTACCGACGGCTGGATTGTTCACCGCTCAGCGATGGCGCGGCCTGCGTCATTCTGGGGAGCGGTGCAGATCTGCCGCAAAGGTCTGGGAGGGCGCGGCTGGCAGGCATGGCTGTGGCCAATGACCGGGTGCGGCTGGGTGATCGCGCGGCACCGGGTCGCTTTGTTGCCAAGACCGTGGCCATGCGCGCGGCCCTGGCGCAGGCCGGATGCGCCTCCGATGCCATCGGGCTGATCGAGCTGTATGACAGCTTTTCCGGAGCGCAATTGCAGGCGCTGGATGCTCTGGGTCTGACCGATAACGTCCTGACCGCCGAACGCGACGGTTGCTTTGCGGCCGATGGGGCACTGCCGGTCAATCTGTCGGGCGGATTGCTGGGGCAGGGCGCGCCGGTCGGGGCGACCGGCGTGGCGCAGATTTTGGCCGCTGCGCAACAGATCGAGGGGCGCTATCACGGTTGCCGCCCCGCCCAACCGCCCCGATTTGCGCTGGTCGATACGCATGGCGGCATCGCTACCCTTTGCGCGCTGTCGATTCTGGAGGGCAGCGTATGAAGCGCATCCTGCATCTGGATTACGCCCAGCCCACGGGCCGTCTTGCCTCACATTTCGGGGCCTTGGCCAGGGGGAATGCGATGGCCTGGCTATGTGCGGGCTGTGGCCATGTTGCCTTTCCGCCCTCGTTGACCTGCGGTTCTTGCGGTGCGCGCGACGGTGCATGGATCGCGCTGAGCGGGCGGGCCACACTGATACAGCGCAGTGACATGCAGGGTGCGGCCTATGCCCTCGTGCGCTTCGACGGTGCCGATAACGCGGCCTTGGTCCGCCTGAAAAATCCCGAAATCACAACGCAACGCGGCGCGCTGCTGCCGCCTGAAAACGAATCCGGCCTGTGGCTGGAACTGGAGGAGCCCCGCAATGACGACTGATCTGTTCGCTGACTGGAGTGATGACAAACTGGCCGGAATCGGCCTGCGGCGCAGCGACGTGGGGATCGAGATCGATATCCCCGAGAATGCCAATATCTATGCCATGACCGTGGGGCGCCAGCTGGCCGAGGGTCGCGCAAAGGCCCCGGCGATGATCTTTGAACGCGGGGAAAATCAGCTGGAGCATTGGAGCTTTGGCCAGATCGACGCCGCCGCCACCGCGCTGGCCGCGCATTTGCGCAGACTTGGTTATGGACGCGGAGATCCCATTGGGCTGCATACCGGGATGCGCCCGGAAACCGCCATCGCTCATATGGCCGTGTGCAAGCTGGGTGGCGTGGCAGTCACGTTGTCACAGCTTTACGGGCCGGATGCGCTGGCCCATGCGCTGAATCATTGCGGCGCGCGTTGCTTGCTAACCACGGAACCCGGCTGGGAGGGGTTGCGACCCGAGGCAGCGACATTGTTTCCGGCCTTGGAACATGTGCTGGTCTCGGAAAGCACCGGACCCGAGCCCGATCTGCGCGATGTTTTGACCGAACGGGCATCCGAAGGTTTTGTCCCCGAATTTACCGGCGCCGATGATGTGGCGTTGTTGATGTATACCTCTGGCTCGACCGGCATGCCGAAAGGCATCCGCCACGGGCATCGGGTGCTGGCCTCTTACGTGCCTTCGATCAGCCTGTTTTTCGACCTGTCGATGCATGACGACGATGCGGTGTTCTGGTCGCCTTCGGACTGGGCCTGGGTCGGCGGGTTGCTGGACATGCTGTTCCCGGCATGGCTGGCAGGCCGGCCCGTGGTGACATCCGAAGCGCGGTTCAAGGCCGACTGGGCCTATGCCTTCATGGCGCGCCACAAGGTCACGCATACATTTCTGGCCCCCACCGCGATCAAGCGGCTGGCGCAAACCCCCAACCCGCGGCAGGATCACGATCTGGCGCTCCGGGTGATCTGCACTGGCGGCGAGGCGCTGGCTGCCGATACGTTGGCTTGGGCCGAGGACCGTCTGGACGTGGTCTGCAACGAATTCTATGGCATGACCGAAGTCAACCATCTGATCGGGAATTGCGCCCGGCTGTATCCGCGCAAGCCCGGTTCGATGGGGGTGGCCTATCCCGGCCACAAGGTTTGTCTGGTCGATGCCGAGGGGCGCGAGGTGCCGGATGGCGAGCCGGGCGAGATCGTGACCCCGGCGACGGCCCCGACACGCTATCTGGGTTATCTGAACAATGCCGAAAAAGAGGCCGAGCTGCGTCTGGGCGACTGGATGCGGACCCATGATCTGGCGGTGCGCGATAGCGACGGCTATTACTGGTACAAGGGCCGCTCGGACGATCTGATCAAGTCTTCCGGTTTCCGGATCGGCCCGGCAGAGATCGAGGAATGCCTGCTGTCTCATCCCGCCGTGGCCGAAGCTGCGGTGATCGGCAAACCCGATCCCGAGCGCGGTCAGATCGTCAAGGCATTTGTCCGTGCCGCCAGATCCGCCCGGCCTGGTCCCGAACTGGCCAAGGCGTTGCAAGAACATGTCCGCACCCGGTTGGCCCCTTACAAGGCGCCGCGTGAAATCGACTTTGTTGACGGGTTTCAGATGACCTCTTCGGGCAAGATCAACAGAAAATCGCTTCGCGCCCGGGAATCTGCCAATATGGATTTGACATAACAAATTTGTTCCTACTAATATGGAACGCGAGAGGGAGGGTGCGATGATATTCGGAATTCACGCCGGTTTGTGGATGGACAGATGGACGCAGGATCCTGCGCCATTGTTTGATCGCGCCGCGCGCATCGGTTTTGACGCGGTCGAGCTTTCGCTATTGGGCATCGGACCCGACAAGGCCGCCGCCTTGCGCGGGGCTGCCGATGCTGCCGGTGTGGCGCTAAGTTGCTCGACCGGGCTTGGGCCCGAGGCCGATCCGGCCTCGTCTGACCCGGCTGTGCGACACCAGGCCCGCGAGACGCTGGCCCGCGCGATCGAGACCGCCGCTGCGCTGGGTTCCTCTCGTCTCGCGGGCGTGGTTGCCGCACCCTGGGGACTGTTCGATCCGGCCAACAAACCTGACCGCGCCAAACGGTCCGCCGAGACGCTGGGACAGATGCAGGATCATCTGGCGCAGCATGGTGTCACCCTGGGGATCGAAGCGCTGAACCGGTTTGAATCCGACCTCACCAGCACTGCCGCCGAAGCCTGCGCCATTGCCCGCGCCAGCGGTGCCGCCAATGTAGGTGTGCTGCTGGACAGCTTCCACATGAATATCGAGGAAAAGGACCCGCCTGCCGCTCTGCGTGCTGCCGGGGAAACCTTGGTGCATTACCACGTGTCCGACAATGATCGGGGCGTGCCGGGCAGCGGTCGTTATGATTTTGCCGCTGATGCGCGAGCGCTGGCTGAGATTGGTTACCTGGGCTGGGTCGTCGCGGAAATGTTCGTGCGCGCCGGTCAGCCGACCAGCGCCGATCTGCATATCTGGCGCGATATCGAGTCGGATGCAGACAGGGCTGCGGCTGCGGCGTTGGCTCATATGAAGGAGGTATTTGCAGATGTCGGCTGAGCGATATTTCAACGCCTTGCGCAATAAGGTCGCGGGCGAGATGGCCCAGCTGAACGCGCTGGACGCCGCACTTGGCGATGGCGATCACGGCACCACGCTGCTGCGCGGGCTGACCAGCGCGGCCCAGGCTGCGGATGGCAGGCGTGCCAAGGCTTTCATGCGGGCATCGGGCGGGGCATCGGGAACGCTGTTCGGTTTGGTGCTGCATGAGATCGAGCAACATCTGGAGACCGGGGCCGATCTGGGTGACGGACTGGCACGTGCCGAGGCCCGGATCCGCGATTTGGGGCAGGTCAAGCCCGGCGACAAGAGCATGATCGACGCGCTGTCACCAGCAGCTCGGGCCCTGCGGGACGGCGATCTGAGGGCGGCGGTTGCTGCGGCCGGGGCGGGGCGGGATGCCACTGTCGAGATGATCGCCCGGCGCGGACGGGCGCAATATGTCGAAGGCGGCGGGCAGGGTCACATGGACCCCGGCGCCGTGTCCCTGACGATGATGTTGGCCCTGCTGGCCGAAACCGAGGCTGCCGCATGAAGAAATTGTTCAACAGTCCGGAAACCATGGTTGATGACATGATCGACGGTTTTGTCGAGGCCTATCCTCAGGTGCGGCGCGGCGCGATTGATCCGCGTGTGGTGGTGCGTCGTCGTGACGCCAAGAACCCTGATGAAAAGGTCACACTGCTGATCGGCAATGGCGCGGGGCATGAGCCGATTGCCATGGGCTTTGTCGGGCAGGGATTGCTGGATGCCAATGTGGTGGGCGATGTCTTTGCCGCGCCCTCGGCCGATCTGATTCTTGATGGCGTGCGCGAGGTTACCGGCAAGGCCGGGTCCATCCTGCTGATCTCGCAGCATTCCGGCGATGTCATCAATGGTCGCGCAGCCACGATGTTGGCCGAGGAAGACGGGCTGACTGTGCTGCCACTGCTGATGTATGACGATATTTCCGCCGCTCCACCCGAGCGTCGGCAGGACCGGCGCGGCGCGCCCGGCACGATGTTCATCTACAAGATCCTTGGCGCGGCTGCCGAGGAAGGCACGGATCAGGCTACGCTGATGCGCCTTGGCGAAGAGGTGCGCGACCGTACGGTGACGCTGGCTGCGGCACTCTCTCCCGGCATTTCGCCGTTGACCGGCCTGCCGATGTTCTCGCTGCCGGATGACGAGATCTATCTGGGTATGGGCGTGCATGGCGAACCGGGTGTCGGGCGGGTCAAGACCGGTCCAGTGCGCGGACTGGTGGTCGAGATGATCGCCCGCCTTTTGGAGGATCGCCCGATTGCCGAGGGCGGCCGCGCTGCGGTAATAATCAATGGCATGGGCGGTACCACACAGATGGAGCTGTTGACCGTCTGGCGCGAAACCGCCGCCGAGCTGCGCCGTCGCGGCATCACGCCGCTGGCGCCGATGGTGGGCAGCTATGTCACCACACAGGAAATGGGCGGCTTCTCGATTTCACTGCTTGAGCCAGAGGATGAGATGCTGCGCCTGTGGTGTGCGCCTCAGGACAGTCCTGCCTTTCCCGAAATTCACATGATCCCCGAGGATGACCAGAAATGACCGACATTCCCTTGAGCAAGCGCCGTCCGATCCATGGCGTCGCGGTCGATCAGGGCAGCGGTCTGGCTGCCGCCCTGCGTGAGGCTCGTGGTGCTGCGGCGCGTGATGATGATCTGTTCCTCTTCAAGCAGCTTGTGGCCCGCACCATGAGCACCGAGGCCACGACCCTGTTGGTGGATGCCCAATACGGGCGGGCCTTGCTGCCCGAGATCGCAACGTCCTGCCTGCCGATGCTGGCCTTCGAAGCCGATGTCTACAAGATCGTCAATGACGACCGCATCACCGTTCTGCCCGATAATCTGCAAGTGGCGGATTATCCTGCCTTGGGCGTCGATGTGCTGAAATTCTTTCTGTATTACGGCCCCAATGACGATCCCCGGATCAATGATCGCAAACATAAGCTGGTGCAGCAGATCGGCGAGCAATGCCGCGAACATGGCATCAGCTTCCTGTTCGAGCCAATCGTCTATGACCGGGCCATCCCTGACAGTGCATCGGCCGAATTCGCGGATCGGAAACCGGACCTGGTCGCTCGCGCCACGCGCATTTTTGCCCAGCCTGAATTCAATATCGCCATCCTCAAGGTCGAATTGCCGGTCAATCTCGATTTTGTCGAAGGGATCGGCACGGCCCGGATGAGCCGGAATGACGCCGAGGCCGCCTTCCGCAATGCCGCTGAAGCTGCCGGTGATGTGCCGCTGCTCTATCTCAGCGCGGGGGTCACATTTGAACAGTTCGAGGCGGGGCTGAAATTGGCGCGCGCGGCAGGTGTGAATATGGCCGGTTTCATGTGCGGTCGGGCGATCTGGTCGGATGCCATCGCGGTCTTTGGTGCCGAAGGGCCGGAAGCTGCCGAGCGCTGGATGGCCGATGAGGGCCTGCGCCGATTGCGCCTTCTGGGCGAGGCACTGGCATGACGATGATCCCGCTTTTACCCGAAGTTGCCGCCTTTCTGGACAGGGTGCAAGGTTTGCGCATCGCGGATGCGCGGGTCGACAGCGAAATCACGATTCCGGTCGAAAACCCCTCGACCGGCGCGCGGCTGGCCTGCGTGGCCGGTGCATCTGCCGCCGATGTGGACAGCGCGGTCGCTGCTGCCCGCACGGCGTTGTCGGGGCCATGGGGGCGAATGATGCCCCATGATCGCGGACAGCTGATCGTGCGGCTGGCCGATGCCATCGAAGATCGCAAGGCGGTGTTCGGGCAATTGGACGCGCTGGACAATGGCAAGCCCTTTGCCGTGGCGCGGGATGTCGATGCCGTCTGGTCGGCGCGCCATTTCCGTTATTTCGCGGGCTGGCCCGACAAGATCGAGGGCGCGACCATTCCGGTCTCGACGCCGGGGCGGTTCAACTACACAAGGATCGAGCCGGTCGGTGTCTGCGGATTGATCACGCCCTGGAACTATCCGACGTTGATGATGGCCTGGAAGCTGGCACCTGCGTTGGCGGCGGGCAACACGGTGGTGCTGAAGCCGGCGGAACAGACGCCGCTCAGCGCGCTCTATCTGGCCGATCTGGCGCTGGAACTGGGCTTTCCGCCGGGTGTGGTGAATGTCATTCCCGGTTATGGACAAGAAGCCGGTGCCGCGCTTGCCGCGCATCCGGGCGTAGACAAGATCGGCTTTACCGGCTCGACCGAAACCGGCCGCCGGATCGTGCAGGCCTCGGCAGGTAATCTCAAGAAAGTCTCGCTGGAACTGGGTGGCAAGGCCGCCAATATCATCTTTGACGATGCCGATCTGGCGCGCGCCATCCCCGGAGCCTTCTGGGCGCTGTTTGGCAATAACGGCCAGTCTTGCACCGCAGGTGCACGGCTGTATGTTCAACGCCCGTTGCTGGAGCGCGTGACCGAGGCGCTGGCCGACATGGCGCGTGGCCTTAGCGTCGGGCCGGGCATGGCGGCCAGCGGGCATGACCTTGGGCCGGTGATCTCGTCGCCGCAGATGGAAAAGGTGCTGGGCTATATCGCGAGCGCGCGAGAGGAAGGGGCAGAAATCTGCGCCGGTGGCGCGCGGCAGGGCGAGGCGGGTTATTTCGTGCAGCCTACGGTGTTGGGTGCTGTGCAGGATCAGATGCGGGTGGCCCGCGAAGAAATCTTTGGTCCGGTGCTTTGCGTGCTGCCCTTTGACGAAGAAGACGAGGTTCTGGCCCGCGCCAATGACACGATCTACGGGTTGGCAGCAGGCTGTTGGACGGAAAACCTTGGCCGCGCCAATCGCATGGCCGCCGGCCTGCGCGCCGGCACGATCTGGACCAATTGCTGGGGTGACACCGATGCGGCCTCGCCTTTTGGCGGCATGGGGCAAAGCGGTTACGGGCGCGAAATGGGGCGCGAGGCACTGGCGCTTTATTCTCAGACCAAGAGCGTCTGGCAGGGCTGAGCAATGCGTGATTTGATGCAATCAATTCGACGTATCAAAAAAGGTTAAGCGATGAATATGCGCCCAGCTGCGAAATATCAGATTGTCCATGACGAATTGCTGCGTCGCCTGAAGGCGGGAATGTATTCCGTCGGCACGCGTTTGCCCTCGGAAGAGGCGCTGGCGCAGTCCTTTGGGGTCAGTCGGGTCACGGCCCGGCGGGCCTTGGAAATACTGGTCGATGCGGGCTATCTGATTTCGCGTCAGGGCAGCGGCTATCTGGTCAATACGCTTTCGCCGCCGGAAACCACCTGCCTGACCTCGTTCACCGATATGATGCTGCGCGAAGGTCGGGTGCCGGGTGCGCGGCTGATCGAGATACGTGAACAGGACCCGACACCACCTGTCGAGGTGACCGAACTGTTTGAGGAACCCGTGGCGCTGATCCGGCGTTTGCGGACTGTGGATGGCGCGCCGAAGCTGCTGGTCAATACCTGGCTGCCCAGCAGGCTGGTGCCGGGTCTCAGTGCCGACGATTTTCCCGAGGAAGGACAGGATCAGTCGATCCTGCGGATCCTGACCGAGCGTTTTCATATCGACTGGGGCCGGGCCTGCGAGACAGTTGATTCCTGTGCCGCACCGGCGGACGCCGCCCAGTGGCTCGGGATCAAGCCCGACACGCCTATCCTGTCTCAGGCTTGCACCGCCTTTGATGATGACCAGAAGCCGGTGTTTTTCGACCAAGTATATCGGGTCAGCCCCATCACCTACAATCTCGTCGGATCGCGGCGCCAAGCCGATCCTGCCTGAACCGAAGGAAATACCCATGACCCTTGTTGTCGGCCTCATCAAAGCATCCCTGCCGAGTTATTTTCCCCAGCGCCACGGAGTCTTTGATGACGCGCTGGCGGCGGTGGAAAAGATCGCGGCCATGACGGGCGCGCGACTTGTCGAGGCACCCGGCGTGCCGATGAACGGTGCCGAGGCACAAGGGGCGCTGGATCATTGTCGGGGGCAGGGGGCGGATTTCATCCTGTTGCTGCATGGCGGTTTTACGATGGGCGATGTGGCGCGCCAGATCGCGTTGTCTGGCCTGCCGATGGGGGTTTGGGCAACACCCGAGCCTGGCCATGAAGGTGATATCCAGCTGAACAATTTCGTCTCGCTGAACATGAGCATGTCCATCGCCCGTGGTGTGCGCGATCTGCGCAAGGCTCCGGTGCAATGGTATTTCGGCGCGCCGGACGACATTGCGTTGCAGGCCCGGTTGGGGCGCAGTTTCCGCGCGCTTTCGGCCAAAGTGGCACTGCGTGATGCACGGATCGGGGTGATCGGCGGACTGGCCCCGACCTTTTACAATATGGATATTTCCGCCGACACGCTGAAAGTCGTGACGGGGGCAGAGCCGGTGCATGTGGATATGTGCCGGCTGACCGCTCGGATGAAAAATTGCGCCTATGACAGCGTACAGCGCGAAGTGGCGGCCATGGCCGCGCGGGCCGAGATTCACGGCGTGTCCGATGAGCAGATGGCACTGACGGCCCAAGCCGCGCTGGCTCTGCGCGAAATCGTGGCGCAAGAGGGCTTTGCCGGTTTGGCGGTCTCGGACTGGCCGGCCTTGCAGGAAGACCCCGGAATGCATCCCGGCGCGGCATTCAGCTGGCTGGAAGAGGTAGACAATCTTCCACTGGCCTCGGAAGGCGATGTGTTGGGCACGGTGACACAGATCGTCACGCGCGCGCTGACCGGCCGGGTCGGCAGTTTGTTGGACATGACTTCGCCACAATTGGCCAGTGACCGCATCCTGATGTGGCATGGCGGCGGCGGCCCCTTGTATATGGGAGGCCCGGAGGCCGCTTGGGTCAATCACCCGATGATCGGCCGGGGCACGTCCGAAGGGCCGCGTTTCGGGGCCATTGCCGATTTCGTCTTTCCCGACGGTCCCTGTACTGTGCTGCGCGTGGCGCGCAGCGGCACGGCGGCCTTCGGTTTCGAAGGCATGTTGCGGGCCGAAGAAGAGTCGGGCTTTACCGGCTGCCGGGGCTGGGTCACTGATTTTCACAGCACCAAGGGGCGTCACAGCGCAGGCGATATCGTGACCTCGGTGATGGAACACGGGTTGGAACATCACTTCGTTCTGGTGCCTGGATCCTTCCATCGTGACTTTCAGGAATTCGCCGCATGGATGGCCATGATCCCTCTGGACATCATCGCCGAACATGACGGCTTGCCCACCGGTATCTGTTGACAGACAGGCGGCACCGTGTAAAATTTGTAGATACTAATTAGGCAATACAAATTGTCTAAAGGGAGGCCAATGTGACCAAGGTTCAGCTCAATGCCGTTCGCAAGCAGTTCGGTGCATTCGTGGCGATCGAGAATATCGATCTGGACATCGAATCCGGAGAACTGGTGGCGCTGCTTGGTCCGTCGGGCTGCGGCAAGACGACGACGCTGCGCATGATCGCCGGACTGGAACGCCCCAGCGCCGGCGCGATCCTGTTTGACGGCAAGGACGTGTCCGAACAGCCGGTCCAGGACCGCAATGTCGGCATGGTCTTTCAGCGCTACGCGTTGTTTCCGCATATGACCGTGGAAAAGAATGTCACATTCGGGCTGAGCGTGCGGGGCACTCCACGGGAAGAAATCGGTGCACGGTTGGAAGAAATCCTTGATGTCGTGCAACTGACGCAGTTCCGGCACCGTTTTCCGGCGCAGCTTTCAGGCGGGCAGATGCAGCGGGTTGCGATTGCGCGGACATTGATCACCAAGCCCTCGGTGTTGATGATGGATGAACCACTGGCCAATCTGGATACCAAGCTGCGGGGCGAGATGCGCCGCTTCATACGCGATCTTCAGCAGCGATTTGGCATCACCACCATCTTCGTTACCCATGATCAGGTCGAGGCGATGGAGCTGGCCGATCGCGTGGCGGTAATCTTCAACGGCCATCTGGCGCAATATGACGCGCCCGCCAAGCTGTATCAGCAGCCCGCCAGTCTGGACGTCGCCGATTTCATGGGGGCCAGCAATATCGTGCCCGGACGCATGAAATCTGACGATCTTGTGGAAACCGCCATTGGCGAAATTCGGGTTGCACCGCGCGCAGGGTTCGAAACCGGCAAAGATGTGCAGGTCATGTTGCGCGGAGAAGCGGTTGACCTGTTGACCGATCCGCCCGCGCAGGGTGGTGTCGCGGGCCGGGTGGTGGCCCGCGATTTCTTCGGGGCCAGCGTCAATTACAGCGTTGATTGCGGCACACATCAGATCACAGTCAGCGAACAGGCGCGGCGTTTGGTGGATGTCGGCACGTCGGTCCGGCTGAATATCGATCCCGAAAGGGTTTGGCTTCTTTGACGAGAACGGCTTTGCCGAAAACAAGAAATCTTTGGGAGGAGAACCATGAAGATCACTGCAATCTACACGAGCCTGCTTGCGCTTGTCGCAGCCGGGGCCGTGAATGCCGATACGGCGCAGTTTCGCGAAGCGTTTCTGGCCGGGGAGGTCGATTGGGCTGCCGTCGAAGCGCGGGCCAAGGATGAAGGCAGCGTCAATCTGTATTACTGGGGCGGTTCCGACCTGCTGAATGTCTGGATGGACCGGGTCGTGGCCCCGGCGCTGGAAGGCCAGGGCGTCGAACTGAACCCGGTGCGTATCACCAGCACCAAGGATGCGGTCGATCTGGTTCTGGCCGAACAGAATGCCGGTGCCAGCGAAGGCAGCGTCGACATGATCTGGCTCAATGGCGAGAACTTTGCCACGCTCAAGCGACAGGACGCGCTGTTTGGCAGCTTTGCGCCGCTGCTGCCGAATGCGGCCAATCTTGAATGGAATCCCGAGGATGAACGCTCGGTCCTGAACCTGCGGGATTTCGGGGTCGAGACGGGGGGCGCCGAAGTTCCCTGGTCGGGTGAGCAATATGTCTGCGCCTATAATTCCGACCGCGTGGCGGCAGAGAATGTGCCTTCGACCTTCGAGGCGCTGCGCAGCTATCTGGAAGAAAACCCCGGCAAGTTCACGTATATCAAGCCACCGCATTACATCGGCAATACCTTCGTACAAGAGGCGATCTACGCGCTTAATCCCGATGGCACCGGCGCGGAGCCTTTTCAGCAATCCTCTGATCAGATCCCGGCTGCGGAACTGGCGCGGCTGATTACGCCGGGCATGGAGTATCTGCGCGATCTGGAGCCGCTATTGCTGGATGCCGCTGGCGGATCGCCGCGCTATCCCGAAGACAATGCTGCGCTGGACGGGCTGTTCCTGAATGGCGAAGTGGATTTCAGCTGCACCTTTGGCCTTTATTCCGTGGCGACAGGGCTGGCCACTGGGTCCTATCCAGAGGCGGCGCAGCAATTCGTCTTTCCTGAAGGCCATATGATCAAGAACAAGAACTATCTGGCGATTCCGGTGAATGCTCCGCATCCGGCCGCATCGCTTGTTCTGGCCAACTGGATGACCTCGGTCGAAGCGCAGGCCTCCAAGTTGCAACAGACCGGGATGCCCTCGGGTATCGACATCTGGAAGCTGGACGAAGCGGGCGCCAAGGCGATTGCCGAGGCATCGCCGGGGCTGGTCGGTGTCGATCAGGCAACGCTTGATGCCAATGCCGCACCCGATACCAATGCCACGCTGGTCGATGTGATCGAGGCGACCTGGCTGGAATATATCGAACGCGACAGCTCGGACCCGATCGAGACGATCGTGACCCGTGCCTATGAAAATCTGACGAAGTAATTCGCCTTTCGGGCCGTCCTGCATCCTTGTCCGACAGGGCGGCCATCCTTCTCTTATCTCTATTCTTTCGGAGGCCCGGATGTCTGTTTCATCGCCGCCTGCCCCCAGTGCAAGGCTGACCGCGCGTGAGCGCCGCACCCGGTTCTGGCAGATGGTCCAGCTTATGCCGATCATGGCCATTCTGGTGCTGTTGTTCGGCGGCGCGCTGGTGCTGGCGATCCTGCAATCGCTGGGTTTCGCACCCTGGTTCGGGGTGAATACCTTTCCCGATTTCAGCTATTTCGGGGCGCTTTGGGGGTCTTCGACCTTCTGGGCTTCGCTGGGGCTGACGCTGTATTATGCGACGGTTTCCACCGTGCTGGCGCTGATCCTTGGTATTCTTCTGGCCTTGGCGCTGGTGAAAACCTTTCCCAGCAAGACCTTCTACAAGTATCTCTACAAGCTGCCGCTGATGATCCCCTATACGGTCGGCATCGCGCTGGCGGTGCTGATGCTGTCCAATGGCGGGATGCTGTCGCGTCTGGCGGCCTTTTTCGGGATGATCGACGATCCCTCGCAATTTCCGCAGATCCTGAAAACCCATTACGGCTGGGGCATCATTGCGGTCTATGTCTGGAAACAGACCCCGTTCATCACGCTGGCCGTTTATGCGGTTCTGCTGGGCATCGGGCGTGAAACCGAAGAGGCGGCTGCAATCCTTGGGGCCAGCCGGCGCACGATCTTTTTCCGGGTGACCCTGCCCCAGATCCTGCCGGGCGTGGTGTCCTCGACGCTGATCTGCTTTGCCTTCAATGTCGGCGCCTTCGAAGCGCCCTTCATTCTGGGCGGCGGTTTCCCCGATACGCTGCCGGTGGTGGCATGGCGCTATTTCAATGACGCCGACTACACCTTGCAGCTTCAGGGCATGGCGACGGTGGTATCCATCGGACTGGTCGCCGGGGTGATCCTGTTTGGCTATCTCGCGGCCTATCGCCGCTATGAACGACGCATGGGACGGAACTGACATGGCAAAGAAATTCAATATCGCATTGTCCAGCCGGCTGTCGCCGTTCCAGAAATTCTATCTGCTGGTGATCGCAGGGTTCATCCTTGGCCCCTTCATCCCGCTGGTCATCCAGAGTTTTGCCTTCCGTTGGGCCTGGCCCGATCTGTTGCCGGGTACATGGTGGCTGGAGCAACGCGAAAAGGCGATGGCGCCGCTGGCCTGGGACTATGTCCTGTCGCCTTATAGTCGCGTCTGGGAGGCAACGGTCAACACCGTGTTCATCGGCACGATCGTCACGGCGATCTGTCTGGCGATCTGCCTGCCTGCCGCCCGCGTTCTGGCGCGCGAAAAGTTCCGGGGCAAAAGTGCCTTCGAGTTCTTTTTGTCGCTGCCTCTGATCGTGCCTGAGGCGGCCATCGGCATCGCCCTGTTGATGATGTTCATTCGGCTGGGGCTGGCGGGCAGCTATGTCGGCATCATCCTTGCCCATCTTATCCCCACGATCCCCTATATGGTGCGGATGCTGACCGCCGTTTATCAGGGGCTAGGCCGCGATTTCGAGGAACAGGCGATGATCCTTGGCGCCAACCGCTGGCAGGTGCTGCGCCTTGTGACACTGCCCATGCTGCTTCCCGGTGTGGTGGCGGGTGCGCTGTTCACCTTTCTGGTATCGACCAATATCTTCCTGCTGACCTTCTTTCTGGGGCAGGGCCAGATCGTCACCCTGCCGACGCTGCTGTTCTCGAAGATCGCGGGCGGCACGCTGGATGCCTCGGCGGCAGGCATCACTCTGATTGTGACCCTGCCGGGGATCATTCTTCTCATCATTTCGGAACGCTTCATCAAGGAAGAGGCGTTCGGCAAGGGCTTTGGAAATTAAGGAGACGAACCATGACCACCCCGCTTTCCATCCTCGAACGGTTTCCGAAGCTTGACGATGCCTTCGTCGAGGGCCGCCTTGGCCGCCCCGGTCCGTCGCCCCGGGTGATCATCGACACTGACACCGCCAATGAGATCGACGATCAATATGCGTTGGCGTGGGCCTTGCTGTCGCCCGAGCGGCTGGAACTGGAGGGCGTCACCGCCGTGCCCTTCAGCTTTGCCCATCACCGCGAAGAGTTGATCGAGTCGGTTGCCGCCCTGCGCGCGGCCTCGGATGCGGGCAGCAAGGACAAGTTTATGGGCGGTCTGGGTGGCTGGGCACAGCGTCTGATCGAACAGGATCGTCGCGCCGAAGAGGTGAAATTCGTCGGTCCCGACGAGGGTGTCGAACTGTCCTATCAAGAGATCCTGCGCATTTTTGACAAATGTGGCGTTCCCGCCGAGGGCAAGGTCTTTCGGGGCAGCGCCGGTTACCTGCATGATCTGGATGCGCCCATCGACACGCCAGCTGCCCGTTTCATCATTGAACGGGCGCGTGCCGATGACGACCGACCGCTCTATATTCTGGCGATGGGGGCGCTGACCAATATCGCCTCGGCGCTGCTGATGGCCCCTGACATCATCGAAAATATCGTCGTGGTCTGGACCTCGGGCTTTCCGTCCTATGCGCCTTTTAGCAATGTGCCCTCGCTGAATCTTGTGCAGGACCGTCTGGCCTCGCAACTGCTGTTTGATTGCGGCGTGCCCCATGTCTATCTGCCTGGCTATCATGTCGGCGCGCAGCTGAAGCTGTCGCTGCCCGAGATGGAGCGGTTCGTTAAAGACAATGGTGCGATCGGTGCCTATCTGCATCACCTTTATACCAACAATCCGCTGCATGAGATGTTCGCCATCACCGGCGCGGAAACCAAGACCTGGGTGATCTGGGACGTGATCAATGTCGCATGGCTGTTTGACGAGGAATATGTCTCCACGCATATGACCCGCTCGCCGCTGCTGGATAACGGGCTCTTCTGGCGTCATCCCGAAGGTCGCCACCCGATGCTGGAGGCCTATGATCTGGATCGTGATGCGATCTTCGAAGACATGTACCGCGCGCTGGCTCGCGCCCCGGCCTAAATGCTTTTCTACCTGAGAGCAGGCTCATATGGAGCTGGAATTTTCAGATAGCCTTTCCTGGCTGGGACAGGAGCGGACGCGCATGAACGCATCGAAGTTCACGGATGCGCAGAAATCGTTCATCTTGCGGCAAGGCGAAGAGAGAATGCCGGTTGTCGAGATCTGCCGAAAGGCTGGGATCAGTCAGGCGGCCTGTTTCAACTGGAAGCAGTATGGCGGGCCATTGCCCGACGAGATGCGCCGGCTGACGCCAGCGCGCGAAATGCTTCAGGATGTCATCCGCCGAAAACGCTGAGGCCGGAACGGACGCGTTGCGCGGATTGGGCGGTCTCGATCCGCAGGGCTTGTGAGGCCTGCGAATTGACTGCTTCGGCTAGTGCACCAGTCCCGCCGCACGGATCCGGCAGCATAGCGATGTTACCCGCGGCCCTTACGAGATGTACACTCCAGAGGAACTGGCGTTTCAAAAGCGCCATGCCTTCGCTCAGCTGATCCGCAGCGGTATTACAACCGCCTTGATCTGGGCCGCCTAGCCCCGGGCACCAAGGCCGATATCGCGGTGATCGACCTCGGCCGCACCCTGCAGGCACCCGATCCGATCCAGACCTTGATGACCAGCACCTTGGGGCGCGATGTGCGCGATGTCTGGATCGACGGGCGGTAGGTGATGGCTGATGACATCATCTCGGGCATTGACGCGGATGTCGAGGCCGCCCGCGCCCAGAAACAGTTCGACAGGTTGATCGCCAAATACCCAGACAGCACCGCAGGGCACCCGCCCGTTTCCGAAATCTTCTCCTGCAGTTATGAGAGGGCGGGGCAATGAACGATATTGCCATAGACGTGCAAAACCCGCGCGCTGGATTCCGAACCGCAAAGGCGTGTTGACCGCTGTCGACGATATCTCGTTGCAGATCCGTCATGGTGAAATCCTTGGAATGGTAGGTGAATCCGGCGCTGTAAGATCCATGACCGGCATGTCGATACTTGGGCTGCTCGAACCGCCGGGACGCATTGCCGCCGGTACCACCCACCTGTCGGGCGACCGCATAGACAAACTTGATGATCGTGCGATGCAGACGGTGCGCGGCAGTCGCATCGGAGCGATCTTTCAGGAACGACTGACCTCTTTCAACCCGCTGTTCCGGGGTCGGCGACCAACTGTTCGAAACCATTCGCCTGCATACCGATCTCGACAAATCCAGCGCTCGCGAACGCGCCAAGGATTGTCATCGGCTGTTTGATGATACCGGTCTGCCCATGCTACGGGCCGCATCGCATCGTCCGGGAATTGGCATCGGACAGGCGACCATGTCGCTCGCGGCCCTGCATAACGACCGTTTCGGAATCGTGACGACACTTGACCCCCCTGTGCCGCTGATCGCGGCGAACGTAACGGCCTGTGGTCATCAACAAGCCTGCGTAGGCATCGTTGCCGCGGGTGTACCAATGCTAAAGGTGAAAGATGACGAACAGGATGTGGAAGACCGGCTGGCCATGATCATCGCCGGTCTCGAAGCCGCTGGAGCAGGGGCGATCATTCTTGGTTGCGCAGGG
Source organism: Paracoccus onchidii (assembly GCF_028294535.1). Lineage (GTDB taxonomy): Bacteria > Pseudomonadota > Alphaproteobacteria > Rhodobacterales > Rhodobacteraceae > Paracoccus > Paracoccus onchidii. The sequence continues at coordinate 134,808 of NZ_JAQBIE010000010.1, forward strand.
ATTTCCGGGTTTTGCCAAGGGTTATCAAGGCGCACTGCTGCGGCGCTGATCGACGGCGTCATGGCTGTCGCGCTCGTTGCGCAGACCTTTGCCGGTCCTTCAAGTTCCGATTGTGTCGCAAACCCTGACAAAAAAAGTAGTCGAGAAATGGTCACGAGGTTTTGGACCAGATGCCAAGCGGTAGCGATTGGCGAAGAAACACCCTAGGTGACGAAGCGAAAACGTTGTCCGACCGAGTTCAAGGCAAGGTTGCTCTTGAGGCCATCCGTTCATTCTCGCGCAGCAGCAGATCGACGTCTCGTCCGGGCACCTTCTTCATCGGAAATCGCCCGGATCCAGTTCCCCCGAGCGTCGAAAACTCGATCCCAGATCGGAAGCGACCTGACGCCCAGATCCGCTCAGGCGTGCCGCAGAAAACAACCTGACAATGCTTTTGGGCTGACCATGCTGCGGAGCTGACCACCTTAAAACCATGCTGGCGGATCGTAACGTTCAGGGCTCGACGCCTGACCTAACCCTATCATCCGCCATGCAACGCGAAGCTTGCATCGGTCGGGATGTTGCGACAGTCTCCGCCACGTTTGCGAGGGAAGATAACAAGGCTAAGCATGAGAAGCGGACGTGGGCCAATACGGACAGCTATGACCGAGCTGGTTTCATGGGCAATTACTACTTTTGCCCGGCTGCTGACGGCGGTGCAGCCGGAATGGGCGGGCATCGACCCCGGCATGCGGCGCAAGCGCATTTATTTCGCCAATCATGTCAGCCACGGCGATTTCGTGCTGATCTGGTCGGTTCTGCCGAAGCGTGATCGCCGCCGCACCCGCCCGGTCGCGGGGGCTGATTACTGGCGCAGGGGTGGCCTGCGCGAATTCATTGGCACCGATGTGTTCAACAGCCTGCTCATCGAACGCAATCGCGATCGGGCGGGGGACGATCCCATTGCACAGATGGCGGCCGCCCTGGATGCCGGGGACTCGCTGATCATTTTTCCCGAAGGCACCAGGAACCTGACCGATGCCGAATTGCTGGAATTCCGCTCTGGCATCTACCGGTTGGCGCGGGCACGGCCGGAGGTCGATCTGATCCCGGTCTGGATCGAGAACCTGAACCGCGTCCTGCCAAAGGGTGCGATCATTCCAGTGCCGCTGATGTGCAAGGTGATCTTCGGCGCACCGCTGCGGATCAGCGAGGGTGAGGGCAAGGACGCCTTCCTGACCCGCGCCCGCAATGCGCTGCTGGCACTGAACCCCAAATAGAAAGCCTGACGATGCAGAACGTTCATTCTGACCTGATAGCCGTCATTGCCGGGATCGGCCTTGTGCTGGCGGTTGCCTCGGTCATCGGGCTCCTCCTGCAGATCCGTCTGTCACCCGGTGGCGAAAATGCGGCGATCGAGAACCTCAACGATCGCATCCGTGCCTGGTGGGTGATGGCGGCAGTCATGTCACTGGCCTTGCTGGGCGGGCGGACCGGAGCAATCATCCTGTTTGCCATCTGCTCCTTCGCGGCGCTGCGCGAGTTCATGACGCTGACCAGTGCGTCCCGCGCCGATCACCGGACACTGGCGGCAGTGTTTTTCATCGTGCTGCCGGTTCAATATTACCTGATCTGGATCTCATGGTACGGGCTGTACTCGATCTTTATCCCGGTCTGGGTCTTCTTGCTGCTGCCCATAGTTTCGGCGCTGTCGGGCGAGACCCGGAATTATCTGGTGCGCATCGCTGAAATGCAGTGGGCGCTGATGATCTGTGTGTTTTGCGTGTCCCATGTTCCGGCATTGATGAACCTGCAGATCCCCGGATTTGAAGGTCGCATGGTGCTGATGATCGCCTGGCTGGTGATCGTCGTACAGCTGAGCGATGTGCTGCAATATGTCTGGGGCAAGCTGGTTGGACGGCGCAAGATCTCGCCAAAGCTGTCGCCATCGAAAACGGTCGAGGGCTTTCTTGGTGGCTGTCTGACCGCAACGCTGATCGGCGTGGCGCTGTCCTTCATGACCCCGTTCAACCCGTGGCAGGCTGGGGTGATGGGGCTTGCGGTCACCATAATGGGCTTTCTTGGCGGGCTGGTCATGTCGGCGATCAAGCGTGACAAGGGCGTCAAGGACTGGGGCCACACCATTGCCGGCCACGGCGGGTTCATCGACCGGCTGGATTCGGTTGTCTTTGCGGCGCCGATCTATTTCCACCTGACGCGCTATTTCTGGAACGTCGGCTGATGCGCTTGTCCCTGCAAAGCTCTGCGTTGCATATGGCGGTGGCCTTCCTGCTGATGGGGGGCTGGGCTGCCTTTGCCAATCGCAGCCATCCTCTGCCCCAGATGTTGCTGGCCGGTTTCGTGCAGGGCAGTCTGTCGGCACTGATCACCCTCGGGCTGAAACGTATGCTCGAGGCGTTGTCGGCGCGTTTGCAGGGGTTGGCGACGCTGATCATGCCGCCGCTGCTGGCGTTGGGGGCCTCGGCCTTGCTGCTGAGTGTCATTCATCGCCTTGCCGGCACACCGGAAATCCTGCCCACCATCGTCGTGCCACTGTCGGTCACGACCGTCTATTCCGCCGCCTACACCTTCGCCCTATGGAGCCGTCGCAATGCCTGACAACCGCCCCAATCGCCGACCGTTGGCCAGTCGCGACACTGGCTGGGCCCGGCGCCTGTCGAGCCGGCTGGCCGCGACCTCGGTCACGCCCAATCAGATTTCAATCGCCGGGATGGTCGCGGCGCTGGGTTCGGGACTGTGTTTCTGGGCGGTCGGAAACGCGGATGGCCTCGGACGCGCGCTCCTGCTGATCCTTGCCGCCGGAATGTGCCAGATCCGGCTGCTTTGCAATTTACTGGATGGCATGGTCGCGATCGAGGCTGGGCGCGGTTCCCCCGATGGCGGGTTCTGGAACGAATTTCCCGACCGCGTGTCTGACGCGCTGATCCTTGCAGGCGTCGGTCTGGGGCTTGGCGCAGCCGCGCTGGGTTGGGCAGCAGTCAGCTTTGCCTTCCTGACCGCCTATGTGCGGGAGCTGGGGTCCAATCTGGGCCAACCTGCGGACTTTTCCGGCCCGATGGCCAAGCCACACAGGATGGCGCTGATCACCGGGGCAGCACTGCTTGCGATCCTAGAGCCTCTATGGGGTGGAGATGGGGGCGTTCTGTACATCGCCTTGTGGAGCGTTGCCGTGGGCGCGGGGCTGACCGCGCTTCGGCGCGGCTACCGGCTTGTCGCGGCGCTCCACGCGTAATCATGTATGGCTCGGAGCTCGGCGCGGGCAGGATAGATCCTGTTGGCTACGGAAATTTTTTCGACATGGCCGAGCAGGATCACATTCTGCATTTGCCCCAGGATCGTCTTCGCATCTGCGAGCAACAACCCGATGTCCTTAGGTTACGTGCGTCGAAACGGGCGCGACAAACGGCTCTGTTGCGAAAATTCCGTGTGGGTTTTCTTCTCATGGATCCAGTTTGGTCGCTAGGGTGCATGGGCAGCCCTACACCCCCAAACTGCAAGACCAGCAACTGGCCAGGCTATAATGAAGCGCTCAGGCGCCGGGGCTCGGTGACGAACTGGTTCGATCCCGAAATGATCTGGGAGGCCGCGCCGACAGGCAAGCGTGGCCACCAGCAGAGTTACCGCCATATGGACGTGGCTCTCGGTGAAGGTGTTGTTCGGCATGGCGCTTGGGCAGACGACCGGGTTCGTCGAAAGTCTGCTGCGGCTGGTTGGCCTTGACTGTACGGCGCCCAACTTCAGCACGCTGTCACGCCGCCGAAAGACGCTGGCCGTCAATCTCCCGTATTGCGGGTCCAAGGGGCTGTTGCACCTGCTGATCAACAGCATCGGCATCAAGATCGAGGGCGAAGGCGAGTGGCGCGCCCGCAAGCATGGCGGTCACAAACGGCGCGTCTGGCGCTGGTTCCATCTCGGGATTGATGAGGAAACACTGGAGGTCCGCGCTGTCGAGATCACCGGAATCCACATAGGTGATGCTCCGGTGCTACCCGACCTGTTCGGGCAGATCCCGACGGACGAGCGGATCGGCAGCGTCATCGTCGACGGTGCCTACGAAACGCGTGAATACCACGACGCCATTGCCGTCAGCCCGCCCCGCAGATCGCCCGAAACTTGCGCCGGCGGCAGGTGCCTCCGGGGGGTGTCTGGCATCTCGACGAAGTTGTGGAGATGATCTTGGGGCGGAAATTCCGGCTCTGGCGCGCGGTTGACCAAGAGGGGATCGTTCTGGAAGAAATCCTGCAATCCAAGCGCGCCAAGCGTCTGTTGAAAGCACTGATCAAGCGTTTTGGCCTGCCCAAACGGATCGTCACGGCCAGTTTTCGGCGGTTCAAGGTGGTGTCGAAATCGTCTTTGGGGACGGGCTTTGGGCGCAATTCTTGCGCAGACAGCTTGATGCCGCAACCTGCGTTTGCCGGGTAATGCCTCTTGTGCCCGGCCCCTTGTTGCCCGAATTGGGTCCGACTGTGCATTTGGCTTTCAGGGTAGAAGAGACGTTTGCGACCCAACCTGCCATCAAACTTCTAGGACCGGGGGCGAACGGGCGGCCAGATGCGGGCCCAGACGCCATCGCGGCGGATCAGTCCGTGCTGCAACGCCGCGCCGATATGTAGCGCAAGCAGCGCGATCAGGGCCATTCCGGCAGCGTAATGCAGACCCTTGGCGGCATCTGCAAGCGCGTCGGATTTGGCAAGCCAGGGCCCCACACCCAAACGATCCAGCAGCTCGATCGGGAAACCACCCGCGCGGACCCTGACAAAACCGCTGATCGGCATCACGATCAGCAGCAGATACAGCAGCCGATGCGACACCGACGCCGCGCTGCGCTGCCAATCGGGAATGGATGAGGGCAGGGGCGGCGCCGGGTGGCGCAAACGATAGATCAGCCGCAACAGGATCAACGGGATCAGGATGACGCCCATATTCTTGTGAAACAGGAACAGCGCATCCTGCAACGGCCGAGCAATTCCCTTTTGGGTCATGATCAGCCCGGCGGGGATCATCAGTAGGACCGCAACCGCGATCAGCCAGTGAAATAGCCGTGCGGGTGTCCGATAGCTGTCTGAATGCCGGGTCATCATCCATCCTCTTCAGAGATCAGTCTAGCCTGCGGGAACCGTTCTGCCTAGCGCGACGCAGGCTCTGCTTGACGCCGCACGGGCTTCGCATAGGTTTGGCCGATGTGTGCAACCCGCCCCCTGATGTCCTGTCCCGCACGGCCCGCCGCCCGGCTGTTTCCGCTGCCGCTACAGGTGATGGCCTGCGCGATGGCAGGGCTTGCCGTAATGCAGCTGTGTCGCCTTGGCGGCGCGGCGGGCGATGCAGCGGACTGGTGGATCGCGTCGGCCCTGTATCTGGCGGGATCAGGCGTTGTTCTGATGCTGATGCGCCGCTTCTATCCCTTTTCGCGGATCGGTGGTTGCAACGCGGTGACGTTGATCCGCGCCGCCCTGCTCGCGGCGCTTATCCCGCCCCTGCTGGCAGGTGATGCGGCGGGATTGACCGTCGCCGTCATCGGCGGTGTTGCCCTTGCATTGGATGGCGTGGATGGGTGGATGGCACGGCGCAGCGGGCTTGCGTCCGCATTCGGCGCACGGTTCGATATGGAGGTCGATGCCGCATTGGCGCTGATCCTGTCGCTGCATGTCCTTTCGGGCACGGCAGTCGGGGCCGAGATCCTGCTGCTTGGGTTGCCGCGTTATATGTTCGTAGCCGCAGGTGCCCTTTGGCCGGTCCTGACCGCGCCCTTGCCACAACGGTTCCGGCGCAAGCTGATCTGCGTCGTGCAACTTGCGACGCTGGTTCTTCTGCAATTGCCGGCACTGCCGGGGGATCTGGCGATCCCGCTGGCGCGGCTGGCCGGCGCGGCGCTGCTGTGGTCTTTTGCCGTCGATATCCGCTGGCTCATGAGGCATGCATGACCCGTGCCCCGTTCCGTCCGGCACTGGCTGTCGCGGTTCTGTGCGGCGTGCTTGCCCTGCCGCCGACGCGCGGGATCGGTATTCCTGCGATCGAACTGCCCCTGCTGTTGGCGCTGCTGAGCCTGTTCGGCGGGGCAGGGCGGGTGGTTCTGACATTGGCGTTGTGGCTGCTGTCGGTTCAGAAGCTGGCCGATCTGGCGATGCATCAGGCGCTGGGGCGCAGTTTCAACACGGTGGCCGACATGCCGCTGATCCCGGCCTCGATGAACCTGATTGCGGGCAGCTTTGGACAATTGGCAGCCGTCGGGGCCGCGCTGGCCGCGACAGTTGTGGGTGGCTGTCTTCTGTGGCTCATCTGGTGGGCGACCGGGGTCTGGGCCACCCAAAAATGGCGGTCGCACAGCCGGCTTGCGATGCTGGCCGTCTGTGCGGTCGCGCTGATCCTGTCGCTGGCCGGGCAGGGCGCGGCAGAGAACGGGCATTATGCACTGTCCAGGATCCAGCTTGCCCGCCAGACGGTCGCGGATCTGCGAAACCTGCGCCGGGCGGCGGCAGAAGATCCCTATGCAGGGCAGGCAGGCCTTCTGGATCAGATCGATCGCGATGTGCTGGTGATCTTTGTCGAAAGCTATGGCCGGGCCAGCTTCGATGTGGAATTTTTTGCCGAACGCCATCTGGATACGCTGCAACGCGCGCAGGCACGACTTGAAGGGGCGGGGCTGTCGGTTCGTTCGGGCTTCCTTTCGGCGCCCACGCAGGGCGGGCAAAGCTGGCTGTCGCATGCCAGTTTCGCGAACGGGTTGTGGGTCAGCGACCAGACCCGTTATCGCGCGGTGCTGGCCAGCGGGCGTCAGTCGATCTTTCATCTGGCGCGCAAGGCGGGCTTTGAGACCGCTGCCGTCATGCCCGCCATCACCATGCCCTGGCCCGAGGCGCAGCGGATGGGATTTGACCATATCCTGCCCGCCAAGGATCTGGGCTATCGCGGCAAGCCCTTCAACTGGGTCACGATGCCCGATCAGTTCACGCTGACCGCCACCGACCGTCTGTTGCGACAGAATCCGGATCGCCCGCATCTGTTCGTGCAGATTGCGCTTGTCTCGTCGCATGCGCCATGGACGCCGGTGCCGCATCTGCTGGACTGGGACGCCATCGGCGATGGATCCGAGTTCAACGATATGGCGATATCGGGGGGGAGCCCGCGCGATGTGTGGCGTGACCGGGATCGAGTGCGGCGTCACTATCGCGATTCCGTCGACTACGCGCTTCGCACTGCTTTGGAATACGCCGAACGTCAGGGGCCGGACGGTCCGCTGATCTTTCTGCTGGGGGACCATCAGGCCGCACCCGGCATTGCGATGGATGATGGCCGCGACGTTGCCCTGCATGTCATCGGTCCGGAAGATCTGGTTGCGCGGACCGCCGGTTGGGGCTTCACCTTGGGGCTGATACCGCCCGATGAAAGCGAGGCCATGCCAATGGACAGGATGCGCGATCTGATCCTGACCGGTTTTACCAGCGACGCGGCGCCGTCATGAATGTCCTGCGTGCCGTGATTGCCCTGTCGATGCTGGCGCTGGTGTGGCTTGCGCTGCGAGGCACCGATGCCCTGACGCGTCTGGGCGACATGTCGCCCGGATGGGCCTTGGCGGCTTTTGTCGCGCTGAACGTGCAGACATGGCTGTCGGCATGGCGCTGGCGGCTGACAGCGCGGCAATTGGGGATCGGGATAAGCGCATCCCACGCGCTTGGGGAATATTATCTCGGCCAGTTGGTGAATCAGATCCTGCCGGGCGGCATGACCGGCGATGTCGGGCGCGCCTTGCGCAGCGCGGGCCGGAACGGCAGGACGCCCGCCGCGCTGGCCGTCATTCTGGAACGGTTCATGGGAAATGCGATGCTGGTGGTCGTGCTGCTGACGGCTGTGGTCGCGGTGTGGGTTTTGCCCGTGGATCAGCCCTTGCCTCCGCATCTGCCTGCGATCCTGACCGTCTTGCTGTCAGCCGTGGCCCTCGCGGCGCTGATCGTCGCGCGTGCTTCGGGCCGTGTGGCGGCGACACTTCGGCAGGCGTTATCGCTGGGGCTGATGGCGCGCGGCATGCTGTCGCGTCAGATTCTGCTCAGCCTTGGCACGGTTCTGGCCAATATCGCCGCCTTTGCATTGGCCGCCCGCGCCACCGGCACGACCCTGCCGCCCTTGACCGCGCTGATTTTGATACCCCCGATCCTGTTTGCCATGATGATCCCGATCTCGATCGCGGGCTGGGGCGTCCGAGAGGGGGCGGCAGCGGCAATCTTTCCGCTGGCAGGACTTGGCGCAGGTGCGGGTCTGGCCGCCAGCCTGGCTTTTGGTATCCTGTTCCTTGTCAGCAGCCTGCCGGGCCTTGTCGTGCCGATCTTGCGACGCAGCGGGAACGCAAGGGCGCATCGGCGTGTTTGCCCCACAAGCCCTGCGTCGGACAAACCAAAAACGGAGATTTCGTGATGTCTTGCCCAATCCTCACCCGGCGCGGGATGCTGACGGCGGCGGCCGGTGCCGCCATGCTGCCCTTTGCGCGTCAGGCCGCCCATGCCGCGACGCCGGTCAGCCTGCAACTGTCATGGCTGCATTCCGTGCAATTCGCCGGCAGCTATCTGGCGCAGAAGAACGGCTGGTGGCAGGATGCCGGTCTGGACGTGTCGCTGTTGCAGGGCGGGCCCAACGCCCCGGTCGAACCCCCGGTCGTTTCCGGTTCGGCGCTTGTAGGGATTTCCGCCGCCGATTACACCGCCGCGGCGGTCGCACAGGGGGCAAAGTTCAAGATCATCGGTGTCGCGATGCAGAAGAACCCGTTCGCGATTGCATCGCTGTCGGGCAACCCGGTCACCACCCCCGCCGATCTTGTCGGGCGGAAAATCGGCATGGCCTTGGCCAATACACCGGTTCTGCAGGCGCTTTGCATCCTGAATGATGTCGATTTCGATGCGATCGAGATCGTGCCGACGCAATATTCCGCGCAACCTCTGGTATCGGGCGAGGTCGATTGCCTGCTGTGCTGGGAAACGGACCTGCCGGTCGCAATGGCGATCAACGGCATCGAGGCGCGGACGATGCTGATGGCCGATCATGGCTATGCGGTCCATTCCCAGACCTATATCGCGACCGAAGACAGCCTGCGCGATCGCCGCGCCGAACTGGTCGCGCTGATGTCGGGCGAGCTGCGGGGGTGGCAGGCCTATCAGACGGATACCGACGCCGCGGCCGAACTGACGGTGAAGATGTTCCCGGATGCCGGTCTGGATCTGGCGACCCAGAAACTGCAGGCGGAACGTCAGGTGCCGCTGATGTTTTCCGACCTGACGGCACAGCGGGGTTTCGGCTGGTTCAGCGATGACAGCGTTCAGGCGAATATCAAGACGCTGGCGCTTCTGGGGCGCGAGGTCACGCCCGATCTGTGGGATCGCTCGATCCTTGAAGAAGTCCATGGCTGAGATTCAGGGCTGCGCCCGAATTGAGTGCACCGGTCTGGGCAAATCCTTTCCCGGCGGTCTGCGTGCGGTCGCGCCGCTTGACGTGACATTCCAGCCGGGCGCCACCACGGCATTGGTCGGGCCTTCCGGCTGCGGGAAATCGACGCTGTTGCGCCTGATTGCCGGGCTTGAAGATCCAAGCGAGGGAAAGGTGCTGATCGACGATCTGCCACCCTCCCGACAAACTGCGCTTGGCGCGATCTCGGTTGCGTTTCAGGATCCGTCGCTTTTGCCATGGCTGACCGTTCGCGCGAATGTCGCGCTGGCGCGGAAACTGGCGCGACAGTCGCCCGACCCGACCTTGGTGGATGAACTGATCGGGCTGGTCGGCCTGTCGGGGTCCGAAAAAACGCGACCTGCTGCATTGTCGGGTGGCATGCGTCAGCGCGCTGCGATAGCGCGGGCGCTGGCAACGCAGCCGCGAATCCTGCTGCTGGATGAGCCCTTCGGCGCGGTGGACGAACTGACCCGTCGTCAGCTGGCCCGCGACCTGCCGCCGCTTTGGCAGTCTCGCGGGACCACGACCCTGCTGGTCACGCATTCCATCCACGAGGCCGTGACGCTGGCGGATAGTATCCTTGTTCTCAGCCCGCGCCCGGCCCGGATCGTCGCGGATATCGCGGTGCCGTTGCCCCATCCGCGCGATGCGCATGGTGCCGATTTCAGGGCCCTGGTCACCCGCACATCAAAGGCGCTGGCGCAGGGCGATGCCGACAATGCCCCGATGGCGGCACAATGATGCGGGTGGCATCCGTCGGCCCGCCGCTTCTGGGCGGGGTGCTTTTACTTATCGGCTGGGGCGCATTGGCAGCGGTCCTGAGGGGCGGTCATCTGATTGCCGGTCCTGCCGAGGTCGCGGGCTGGATTACCGCCAATCCCGGACTGCTTGGGCGTGCCCTGGGCAAGACCCTGACCAATGCCACGCTGGGGTTTCTGGTGGGAAATCTTGTCGCCATGGCATTGGCGGGGGTGGCGATGATCTGGCCGCGCCTTCTGAACCTGATTTCGGGTCTGGCACTGGTGGTGTTCTGCCTGCCGCTGATCGCGACCGGCCCGATCCTGCGCGTTCTGATGGGGCCGGGCGATGGGCCGCAGATCGTTCTTGCCGCGCTGGCCGTCTATTACACGACGCTGATCCCGCTGTTGACCGGGCTTCGCGCGACGCCCGCCGTCTGGCTGGATCTGGTCCACAGCTATGGGCGGGGCCGCTGGTCGGAACTGATCCATGTGCGCGCCCGTACCGCCTTGCCCTATCTGTTCGCGGGGCTGCAGATCGCCGCGCCCGCCGCCTTTCTTGGCGCGATGGTGGGCGAATTCACGGGGGCCGAGCAGGGCATGGGCGTGCTGACGATCCGTTTCATGCGGGCGCTGGACGTGCCTGCACTGTGGGCGATTGCGGTGGCGGCGGCGGCGGTGTCGATGGTGGTCTATGGCGCGATCGGCGCAGTTGCGCGCATGGTCCTGCATGACCGGCCGCCCGTGATCCTGTCGCCGCCGCGCGGCAAGCCCGCCTCCGGCCTAAGCCGGCTTTCTCAGCCCGCCTTGCTGATCGCGGCGGTGCTTGTCTTGTGGTGGGCGGGTATGGCGCTGCCGGGAATGAACCCGTTCTTCGCCAAATCTCCGCAAGACGTTCTGGCCGCGCTGACGACCGCACCGCAGGCCGCCGCCACCCGTGACACGTTGTGGACGGCCCTGACTGAAACGGCGGTGTTCCTTCTGCCCGGTTATGTCGCCGGACTGATGCTTGGCGCGGGATTGGCCATCGCGCTGGTGCTTGTGCCGAACCTGTCGACGCTGGTCATGCCGATTGCCGTTGCCTTGCGATCGGTGCCGATCGTCACCACGGCGCCGCTGATCGTGCTGTTTCTGGGACGCGGTGCGCTTGGGACGATTTCGCTGGTCGCGGCGATGGTGTTCTTTCCGACGCTGGTCGCCTGCCTGCACGGGATGCGCCAGGCGCCGGGGCAGATCCTTGACGTGTTCCATATCTATGCCGCAGGGCGGCTGCGTCAGATGGTGCATATCCGTGTTCCAGCCATGCTGCCCGCGTTTTTCGCCGCCGCCAGGATGAGCGTTCCCGCCGCGATCCTTGCCGTGACCGTCGTTGAATGGCTGACTACCGGTCGCGGGCTTGGCAGCCTGATGGCGCTGTCGGCCTCGGTGTCGGATTACAATATGCTGTGGGCGGCGGTCGCCGTGGTCACCACGATCTCGGCCCTGTGCTATGCCGGCGTCGCCGTCATCGAACGGCGCATCCTCTCTGTCTATGCCCCTGAACAGGTTCGCCCATGATCCCCTGTGCCTTTGCAATTCCGGGGGATATCGACACCCTGACCGGCGGTTATCTTTATGAAAAGCGACTGCTGGCCGGGCTGCGCGATCTGGGTCACGACATGCAGCATCTGGAATTGCCCGCCAGCTTTCCGGATGCGGCCCCGGACGACATGGCGCATGCGATCCGCATGTTGCAGGCCATCGACCCGGACCGGCCCCTGATCCTTGACGGGCTGGTTTCCGGGTCCATCGACCCCGGCGGGCTGGCTGCTGTCCCTGCGCCGGTCATCGCGATGGTGCATCACCCTTTGGCAGAAGAAAGCGGCCTGTGTGACAAGCGCCGGGCGCAGCTGCTGCAGACCGAGCGGGAAAATCTGCGCATTTCGCGTCATGTTCTGGTGCCCAGCCCGCATACGCGGCGGATCCTGATCGACCGTTATGACGTGCCACCTTCGAAGATCACCGTGGCCCGGCCGGGCATTGACAAGACGCGCCAGCCGCGTGTGCCCGTCAGTCCGCCCCTGATCCTGTCGGTTGGCATCCTGCATCCGCGCAAGGGACATGACGTGCTGATCGCGGCGCTGGGGCAGATCGCGCATCTGGACTGGCAGGCGGTCATCGTTGGTAATCCATGGGACAGGGCCCACGCGTCGGCCCTGCAGGATATGGTGCAGGCAAGCCCGGTCGGGGCGCGGATCCATCTGGCCGGTCGGGTCAGTGAACGCCGGTTGCAGCATCTTTACGCCCGCGCGTCGGTCTTTGCCCTTGCAACCAGATACGAGGGCTACGGCATCGTTTTCGACGAGGCATTGCTGAACGGTCTGCCTGTCGTCAGCTGCGACACCGGCGCCGTCCCCGAAACACTGCCCCCGGGCACGAGGTTGCTGACACCGACCGACGACCCGGCGGCATTCGCGGCGGCACTGGATCGCATCCTGTCCGACAAGCCGCTACGCGAACGTCTGACCCACGCGGCCAAGAGGGCTGGCCAGACCCTGCCCGGATGGCAGGATACCGCAGCGACGGCCAGCCAAGTCGTTGAGGCAGTTGTCAGTCAGGGGTGCTAAGCGCGCGACACATCCTGAAATGAAGCCCATCATGGGGCAGGTGATCCGTTTGATGAAGCGGTGGTCCTGTTCAAGGATGTTGTTGAGGTACTTGACCTGCCGGATCTCGATGGAGCGACCGCTACCGGTGAATCTCAGGATGACGTTGACCGTCTCCAGACCGGCCAGGTTGACGCCGCTTTTGTCGATGACGGCTCGGTCTGCCACGCCGTTCGCGTGCTTGAAGAACTGCCGAGCTGCCGCCAGATCCCGGTGCTCGCAGAGCATGACATCGAGCGTCTGGCCATCCCGGTCCACAGCGCGATGGAGGTAGGTCCCGCGACCCTTCACCTTGATGTAGGTTTCGTCCATCCGCCAGGACGTGGCGGTCGGCCGCTTCCTTGCCTGCGCCCGGGCCGCGATCAGCGGCGCAAACTTCACCACCCAGCGGTTCAGCGTGGCGTGATCAACCGTGACCCCGCGTTCGGTCAGGATTTCCTCGAAATCACGATAGGTATTCGTGGCGCGGAGGTATAATAACACCGCATTCAGGATCACCGACTTCGGATGGCGCATGCCCCTGAACTCAATTACGCCGCAAACCGACTTTTGGTCAGGCTGATGAACCGCTGGGGCTTCGGGCCCGGACGGATCATCACTGACAAGCTTCGCTCCTACGGCGCAGCGAAGCGGGATGTCGCCTTGGATCTTGATCACTGCTCCCACAAAGGGCTTAATTAGAGCTGGTCCGGGTTTTTTAACCAGTTTTCCGCCGGGCTAAACTATAGCTTTGGTTTCACGTCAGGCGGCGATCTTCAGGTTCGGGGTCCGGCGACCATAGGCCTCGTCGGGCGTCAGCAACCCATGCGATGAGTGTGGGCGTTTTTCGTTGTCGTAGCTGATCCAGGTGCCGATGCCGTTCCGGGCCTCAGAGCCGGTCTCGAAGGCGTTCAGGTCGACGCATTCGTATTTGAGGGATCGCCAGAAGCGCTCGATCATCCGGTTGTCGATCCAGCGACCGCGGCCGTCCATCGAGATCTTCACCCTGGCGTCGCGCAGCACGTCAGTGAAATCGGTGCTGGTGAATTGCGAGTCCTGGTCGGAGTTGAATATGTCCGGCGTGCCGGACTTCGCCAGTGCCTCGACGCAAAATCCCGCGTCCATCGCGTCGGACAACCGCCAGCTCAGTGCCTTTCGGCCGTGCCAGTCCATGACCGCCACAAGGTACAGAAATCCGCCGCGCATCGGGATGTAGCTGATGCGCCTGCACCAGATCTGATTGGGTCGGTTGATGAGCAAGTCTTTCAAAAGATATGGGAATATCTTGTGCGCCGGATACTTCTTGCTGGTTTTCAGCTCCTGGTAAATCGGCCCCAGCCGCACGAGCCTCATCAGCCGCCGCACCCGATGCCGCCTGCATCGGCGCCCCTCTCGCTGCATGTGGCGGGCCATGTGCAGCGAGCCGTATCAGGGCGTTTTTAGAAACTGCCGGTCGATGATTTCCTTGACGGCCAGGTTCTCGGCGCGTTCCCCGCGCGGGTGGCAGGAGAGGCTGGATCGCGCCGGCGACAGCGGGCTGCACTGTTGCCGGACACTGGGATCGGATTGTCCCGCCTCACGGCTTGCTGCCTCCAGTGCAAGGGATGAGACTGGAGGCTTGCGACAAAAAACGCGTTCCATGACCAACTGGCCGATTTTTGGGGTGCAGCTTCTCGACATCCTTCTCGGAAATCGCCGGCTCGGCCGAGGCGGAACCGCCAAGCGCCGATGCGATGTTCTCGATCACGGCGTTCGGCATGGCACTCGGACCGGTGGCGCGCTCATGCCTCATTCCAGCCGCTGATCATTGTCGGATGGACGCCGTATTTCTTGGCCAACCTGGCTGTCGTCAGCTCATCGCGAATGGCTTCAAGCGCAACCCTGGCCTTTGCATTCTGCCGAATAACGTCTCCGCTTCGTCATCCGGGGCATTCCGCCGTCAGCCGCTAAAGCTTGGCAACTGCTCCGAAATCCCGCGACCAACCTCTGCAATGTGCCCCTGTGTCGACGGCATTTCTCACAACGAGGCAGAAGACATCACGCCGCAACGGGCCGATGCAGGGGCGGGTTCTCTGATGGCGGCCACGGTCGATATTGCCAACCGGGTTACGTCAAGCCGATGAGGTTTCGCTGGGAAATGGCCACGACGGTTGCGCATTTCAGGCTATGCTCGCAATTTTTGGCGGGATCGGAGAAGCGATAGATGGCTGTTTTCAGAGCGATTTTCGAGGCACGCACAGGGCCGGTGTTTCAGATAGGGCGCGGTTCATGCAAATCAACAACCGCAAGACAGAGTATCTAGATAATATCCTTGATGAAGGCCATCTTTCATCAGGTCGGAAATGGGGTTGAGGGCATCCCGTTCAGCCGACCCGGCTCTGGCAGGGATCGAGTTTGGCTGGCATCGAGGTGGAACATATGATCCGCAAGGGGCAGATCGCCAACGGCGACCGCCGACGTCTCACTGTTCCGCTCGACTGTATTGCTGTTAAGGACGCAGCTGTCGCCTGCGCACGCGACGCACAAGCCATCCGAGCTGCAACGTCCCCGGCAGAGCCTGGACGGGTGTTGCGCCGTGCCGCGAATATCATCCGGGACCGCAACCAGGAATTGTCGGTTCGGGAGACTTTGAGAGCCTGCGTCTTGCCTTCGAAATAGATTTTCGCGATGGCCTCTTCGAACCCGCGGCTCGTGACCATGTTGCGATATATCCAATGCAGTTCGTCCCGCGTTGGTGACATGAGGTTTCCCCGCCTGATACCTGCGGCGCTATGCACCACCATGCAACATGAGTTGAGTTTCCGCTCCTAGACGAAACGCATCAACGATGCTGGTCATCCCGTTCGTCTCCGGACAGAACTGCTGGACGTGACTGTGTCATACATGACCCGCATTTCCGGGCTGCCATCCATCGAACTATCCGGGTGATCCAGCCCCCATTTCACCGGACACCTAGACGCTGCCATTGTCAGGGAACAGCTCAACCTGCTCCAGCGGTTGATAGGCGTCGAACCGGTGCTCAACCGCCTCCCGCAGCATGTCACGCATATCCGGTCCGCTGATCCCGGCATCCGCCGCCGCCCGCCAGGAGATGATCTCGCGGTCATGGGCGTCGATCAGGAAAGCCGCCCGGATGACGTCACCATTCCAGCAGGTGAACGCGAAGCCGTCACTGCACCAACGCAGGTTCGAGCGCATCATCACCACCTTGCCGTCATGGTTCCGTCCGCGCCGGTCAAATCCGCATGGCTGAAGCAGCAGATCGATACACTCCATGATGCGGTAGACGCGCTTATGGGTTAACAGGCGGTAAGCGCTGCATATGCAGCTCCCGGTTCAAAATGGCGGTAATGCAACGGTAGCCATAGGTCGGGCGCTTCGCCACAAGCGCCTGGATGCGCGGCAGGACCGCTACGTCCATCGTCTTGCGCCCGGGATGGCGTTCAGGTTCCCGGATGCGGCTTTCCATCTCGCGGACGGTTCGGTTTCCGGTCACGCTGTCGTCTTGTGCCAAGGCGATGCTGCCCCCCTTCGAGCATAAGTTTGCGCCAACGATACAGAAGATTGATGGCCACGCCACTACGAAGCGCAACAGCAGAAAGTAACCGCCCGATTGGCACCGTTGGCCAAGCAGCAGCGGCGTCACAGCGTTCGGTACTCCATTCCATGGAAGCAATTTATCGAACCTGTTGATCTTGTGATCGTGGATGCGGTCAAGGACGTTCGCCAGATAGGTCTGCGCTTCGAACCCGTTCATCTTGGCCGTTTTGATCAGCGTCATGGCGCGGGCCAGAGTTTCACCGCCGGTGTCGGATCCGGCGCAGACCAGCGCCGACGGCGGCCGCCGTCGGTGATGATTTCAATCTCAGAGATGAGCATAAGCTCAAGGCTATCCTTACCACGCCACTTGTAAACGCGCGGCAGGTGAAGGATTGTTCTTCCATAGCCAATGAGGGCGACTGCGCCCGACATTTGGCCCAACGCGATGGCGGGCCCCGCCTTGTGAAGCGAGCAATCTGGGCGGGCGCGCAAGATTGCAGGCTGCCATGGTCAGCGTGGATCGGGCAGCAATCCGTTTGACGCCTCGCAGCATGGTTTGTGCCATTGCCCCCACCGTCTTGCCCCCCGTCTTGGCCCATCCGAACGGCTCCTCGATCTTTTCTCGGCACCGCTGCGAGGTTGTGTAACCTGCGTGACGGGCAGTTCGACCGTCGATCGTGGAGAATTTCGCCTTCTGCACCACGACGCCATGCCGGTTCTCCATCAACCTATGCCCCATCAAGCAAAGGGCGGCGCCGGCACCGGGGGGGGGGCAGAGCCGCGCCCCTGGATCCGTGACCGATGCGTGGGGCGCATCCGAGCGTTTCTCGCCCCGGAATTTTGCTCCGGCCTTTCGGGTTCCAGGCTTCGGCGTGGTCACCCGGGCAAGCTCTGGATTGGACGGTTCGTGGGCCTGAGGGGCGCCCGCCCATGGCATGAAGCCGGTGGAATGCACCATCGAGGCTGACGAGCGTCATTCACCACCTGTTGGATCTTGCGCAGCGGATGCCGGGCGGGGATGCGCTGTGCAAGATCAACATAGCTGAAAAGCGAACCACGCGCCTCGTCCGATCCCCGCATCCACTTCCCTTCTCGTCTTGCAGGAACCGGCAATCATGTTCCGCGTCCTGCGTCGATCCGGGCGTTCTTCGGCAACGTGTTCGGTCCTCGTTGGTCAAGCCAACCTGTCCGGTCAAAATGGGGGGCCAGTTCAATGAGATTGTTGCATCGTCAGGCGTGCAGCGCGTGCAGGTCGTCGAATATGATGGCAACAAGGATCAGGAAGGCCAGCAAGTTTTTTGGAACAAAAACCTGAAGACGGAGGTCGCGCTGGTGCGTCTGGATAACATCCTGAGCTTTACTGATTCGTAGCGTTTATTCGTCTCAAGGCTGCGGAGTTTCGGTGAACAAAAAAGCGGCCCCGAGGGGCCGCTTTGCTTGCGTTGTGCTGAGAATGGATCAGAAGCGGAACGCAGCGCGCATTTGGACCATGTCGGTGTCCAGATCCAGGCCGTTGACATCGGCAACGTCGCCGAAGTCCTGCTTGGTGTATTCCGCGCCGACCGTGAAGCGCTCGGTCACCTTGTATTCGGCGCCGATGCCATAGGTCACGTCGGTTTCCGAAATGTCGCCGCCGGCGATGTCCTGGGACAGATGCGCGGCGCCCAGGGTGACGTAGGGCATGAATTTGCCCAGATCGTACCCGGCGCGGGCGCGCAGGCGCACCAGATCACCCTTGTCGTCCAGATCGTCCGCGTCGATTTTGTTGTAGTCCAGTTCGCCACCTACGACCCAGTTGCCCAGATCATAGTTGTAACCTCCGAACACACCATAGGCATCGGTGTCGCTTTCGCCCAGGCCGTTGTTGAATTCGGCGTTGCCCTGACCGTATTGCAGACCCGCGTAAAAGCCGGTCCAATCGGACGGATCGTTCACGATCGGCGTCACGGTGACCGGTTCGGGCGAGGGTTCGACGGTGGGGGCTGCATAGCCGCCTGCATAGGCCGAACCTGCGATGAGGCTGCTGGTTACTGCTGCGATGACAAGTTTCATGATGACCTCCTGGTCTTGTCGTTGTCCGGGTCATCTAGGCCTGTCATCGGCGGGCTTGAAGCGTCGCCGCGCAGCCGTCGTGCATGGCTGTGTCACCGGGGCAACCACAGCGCCGTGAAGCAATGTGATGTCTTGATTTACCTTGACTTGATGCAGGTTGATCCGGGGCCAAGCATGCCTGATGTTGCCGGTGGCGGATCGGATCACGCGATGCTCACGATTGCTCTCACGGGTTTCCTGACCCTGCGGGTGCCCGAAAAAATTGGGAAATTTTCGTGTTTTTCGCGACATTCTGATTTGAACTTGTGCGGGGCGATACCTATTGCGCACCGGGGTTCGCAGGCAAATGGCGGATCGTGAACGGAAGGGGCTGTTTCGCGGAGGGGTTCTGTGAAATCCTGCGCCCAGCCCATAGCGGAAGGAGCTGTCATGCCCACTCGACGCCATATTATGATAAGCGCCACTGCGCTCGGCGCTTCGGCCGCGTTTCCGGCCCTGTCGCAAACCGCTGATCGCCCCAATCCGATGCCGGCCGAGCTGCGCAACGCGCTGGAGCGCAGCCCGAATGCGCCGGTTCTGGGAAATCCCGATGGTGATGTGACCCTGACCGAGTTCTTTGACTATAATTGCGAGTTTTGCCGCAAGATGATCGGCACGATGCAGCGGTTGATCACAACCGATCCGGATTTGCGGGTGGTCTATCGCGAATGGCCGGTCTTTGGCGAAGGTTCGGAATTCGCCAGCCGGGCGTCGCTGGCGTCGCTGGAACAGGGGCGCTATTGGCAATTTCATGCCGCGCTGCTGGGGATGCGTGGCCGCGCTGTCGAAGCCACGGTCATGCGCACAGCGCGCGATGTCGGGTTGGACGAAGACAGGCTTCGCAAGGATATGGACGCCCCCCATATTGAAGAGCATATCTCGACCTCATTCGCGCTGGCCGATCACATGGGGCTGATGGGCACGCCGACCTTCATCGCCGGGGACGAGGGCGTTTTTGGCGAAATGAGCCTGAAAGAAACCCAGGAACTGATCGCTAGGGCGCGCCAGACGCTTGGCTGACGCGCGGACCAGCATGGGTCCGTGTCAGGCCCATTCCCAGGGACGGGTGTATTCACCCAGTTTCTGACGGACGGCATCTTCGTCAACATTCTCGGCCCGTGCCAGCCGCGCGACGAGGCCGCGCTTCTTGTCATCGATCACCTCGACGACCTCGGTGCCCATACCGTCAAGCGCGGCATTGTAGACACGGGTGATCGCAAGGCGGCGCAGATCGGGCTTGAATATCTTGCCGACGGCGGTCTTGGGCAGTTCGGGCAGGATTTCCAGATGCTTGGGAACCGCGGCGCGTTCATGGATGTGGGCGCGGGCGTGGTCCATCAGTTCCTTGACCGAGATATTGCTGTCGGCGACCAGTTCGACATAGACGCAGGGCAGCTCGCCGGCGAAGCTGTCGGGTTGGCCGATCGCGCCCGCGAAGGCCACCGATGGATGGCTGAGCAACGCATCTTCGATTTCGGCCGGGTCGATATTGTGTCCGCCACGGATGATCAGATCCTTGGCGCGGCCCGTGATCCACAGATAGCCGTCGGGGTCGATGCGGCCAAGGTCGCCGGTGCGCAGATAGATGTCTTCGGCAAAGAGATCGTGATTCTTGTCGGCCTCGGTATAGGTCGAACCGGGGAACACCCCGGGATTGGCAACGCAGATTTCGCCGACCTCATCGGTGCCGCAGGCGTGAATGTTGCCCGCATCGTCATGCCGCAGGATCCGCACATGCGTGTATGGCAGGGGAATGCCGACCGATCCCACCTTCTTGACCCCGTCTACCGGGTTGCAACTGACAAGGCAGGTCGCTTCGGTCAGGCCATATCCTTCTGCAATTTCGACGCCTGTCGCGGATTTGAACCGGTTGTACAGTTCGACCGGAAGGGGGGCCGAGCCCGAAATGGCTGTCCGCAAAGATGACACGTCGGCGTCGACGGGCCGCTGCATCAAGGCCGAAATCGCGGTCGGCACGGTGATCAGGAAGGTGCATTGCCAGCGTTCGATCAGCTTCCAGAAATTGTCGAACACCCCGTCGCCGCGATAACCGGCGGGCGTCGGCATCACGACATGCGCCCCCGAGGCCAGGCAGGACATCAGGATCGGATAGGCCGCAAAGACGTGGAACATCGGCAGCGGGCACATCAGCACATCGGTTTCGTCAAACAGCAGCGTGCCGCCAAGCCAGCCGTTGTAGATCATGCCCGAATATTTGTGCTGGGCGACCTTGGGTGTGCCGGTTGTCCCGCCGGTATGAAAATAGGTGGCGACGCGATCTTCCTGAATATCCTCGAAATCCAGTCGCGTGTGTTTCTGGCCGCTCGTGGCGGCCTCGAAATCGATGACCTTCGCGTGGTGGCGGGTCTTCACCTTGGGGCGCAGCATTGGCACAAGAAGTTTCTTCAAGCCGCGCAGATGCCGATTCAGGTCGATTTCAAGGATATGGGTCACGTTCGGCGCAAGTGATACCGCCTTGGCGGCCTTTTGCGCCACATCGGCCTTGGGAAATGCCTTGAGCGTGACAAGAACCTTGGCGTTGGTTTCACGCAGGATCCCGGCGATATGTTCCGGTTCCAGCAGCGGGTTGATCGGGTTCACGATTCCCGCGGTGGCGCCCGCCAACAGAACGACCGGCGTTTCTATGCTGTTGGGCAAAAGATAGGCCACGGTATCGGTGGGCCCGACGCCAAGGCTGCGCAGCAGATTGGCGGTTTCGGTGACACGTTCGTGCAGGTCACGCCAGGTCAGTGTCGTGGCAGGGTCGGTGGGGCCGGACAGCAATTGAAAGCTGATCGCGGGGCGATCTCCGAAACGCTCGGCCGTGCGTGACAGCATGCCATAGATGGTTTTTGGCAGGTCGCGGTCTTCATACGGCCCTTGGGCTTCGACGTCGTCACGGTCCTGATAGTTGCGGAAATTTCCCATTCATCCTCCCCGGGCATGCCTTCGCTATGCCTTCTCCCAGCCGCTACAATGGGGCAAAGCAAAGAAACGGGGCAAGGGGCCAGAGGCCGGCCTGCCCCAGAAACGCAGCGTCAGTTCAGGCGCTTATCCGTCCTGAGGGATGCGCAGGGTTTGTCCGGGATAGATTTTGTCCGGATCGCTCAGCATCGGGCGGTTGGCTTCGAAAATGGCAGGGTACTTGTTGGCACTGCCGAGATATTTCGCCGCTATCGCCGACAATGTTTCACCCTTTTGCACGGTATGGAAAACGGGATCTTTCTTGTCCGCGTCTTCGGGCATTTCGGCTTCGACCTTGGCGATGCCGTCGATATTGCCGACGGCCAGAACCAGTTTCTCCATGGTCTCGCGATCGGCGCCGCGGGATTCGACCTTGACGGTATCGCCGCGCAGGGTCAGGTGGACATCGCTGGAATCCAGATCCAGCGCCCGCAATTCGTTCTTGAGCGCCTCGACCTTGCGGGCGCTGTCATCGGCGGCAGCGGGTTGTTCGGGCGTAGCGGCAGGCTGGCTTGGCGTTGCGGCCTCGGCCTTGCCAAAGATTGACTTTCCTGCGTTCTTCGCAAAATCCCAGATAGCCATGTCGGTTTTCCCTTTGGATGAACAATGCCCCAAGGGAGGCAAATGCGCGGGCCGGCGTCAAGCGCGATTCCGGCAATCGACCGCCGATTGCTAAAATGCGCAACAAGGTTTTCTTGTCCCGCGCAAGGGGCGTTCCTAGCTTCACGTCTTGTCGCAATGACTTCAAGGGGTGGCGCATGATGCGAATGGCGCAAACAGTCGGAACCATGGTTGTCACCCTGCTGGTGACAGCCTGTGCGCCAATGCAGCAAGACGGGCCGCGCGACCCCCATGATGTGCAGGCCTCCCCGCCAGGGTCGGCAACCTGCCTGGCCACCAGCAATGCGCAGAACCAGACGGGTGCCTCTGCCACCAATGCCGCGCGCCGGAAGATGGGATTGGCGCCGGTGCGCGCCAATGCCCTGCTGGCGGATGTCGCGGCGCAACATGCATGTGACATGGCGACGCGCGGCCTGATGAGCCATCGGGGCAGCAACTCGACCGGGCCGGGACCGCGCGTGAAGGCGCGGGGTTATGCGCCGGTCCTGACGGCGGAAAACATCGCGGCCGGGCCTTTCAATCTGCAGCGCGTCTTGATGGAATGGAACAACTCGTCCGGCCATCTGGACAATATCGCAATCCCACAGGTGCGTGACTTTGGTATCGGACAGGCCGTGGGATCGGATGGTCGCACCCGGTTCTGGGCCGCTGTCTATGCCGCGCCCAGATCGCCGGGCTAGATGGCCGGAACCGCGTCCGGCAGCACGCCATCGGTGAATTGCATGCGGGCCAGTCTTGCATACAACCCGCCTTCGGCGACCAGTTCGTCATGCGTGCCCTGCGCGACGATCCGGCCGTGATCGAAGACCACAATGCGATCCGCCTTTTTCACCGTGGCCAATCGATGCGCGACGACAATGGTGGTGCGGCCTTCGGACAGTTTGTTGACGGCGGCCTGCACCAACGCCTCGGATTCGGCATCCAGCGCGCTGGTGGCTTCGTCCAGCAACAGCACCGGTGCGTCGCGCAGGATTGCCCGCGCGATGGCGACGCGCTGTCGCTGTCCGCCGGACAGCATGACGCCGCGTTCGCCAAGCTGTGTGTCATAGCCGTCGGGCAATGCCTGAATGAATTCATCCGCGTGGGCCGCGCGCGCCGCAGTGCGCACCTGTTCGTCGGATGCATCGGGGTGGCCAAGCCGGATATTGTCGCGCGCATTGGCGGCAAAGATCACCGGATCCTGCGGCACAAGCGCGGTGTCACGGCGAAAATCGTCGCGGCGCATGTCGCGCAGGTCGATACCATCCAGAGTTACCCGACCGGTCAACGGATCCCAGAAGCGCTGGATCATCTGGATGACGGTGGTCTTGCCCGCTCCCGACGGTCCCACAAGGGCGACGGTTTCCCCCGGTTCAATCGTCAGGGTGACGCCCTCCAGCGCCGAGCTGTCCGGTCTGCTGGGATAGTGGAAGGTGACATTTTCCAGCGTGATCCGCCCGCGCGCAGGGCGGGGCAGGGCAACCGGGCTGGCCGGGTCGAGCAGCGCATCTCGTGCGCTCAGCAGTTCCGCAAGGCGTTCGGTCGCGCCCGCCGCGCGTTGCAGTTCGCCCCAGATCTCTGAAAGGGCGCCGGTCGAGCCGGCAACGAGAATCGCGTAGATCACGAACTGGACCAGTTGGCCGGCGGTCATGCTGCCCGCGCGCACATCATGCGCGCCAATCCACAGCACGCCGATCACACCGGAAAAGATCAGAAAGATCACGATTGCGGTCATGACCGCCCGGGTCGCGATGCGTGTGCGTGCCACCTGGAATGCCTGTTCGGTGACAGTGTCAAACTGGGCGATGCTGCGATGTTCATGCGTATAGGCCTGAACGGTCTGGGCCGACAGAAGATCCTCGGATGCCTTGCCTGATGATGCCGCGATCCATTCCTGGTTCTGGCGCGACAATTTGCGCAGCCGCCGTCCCAGCCCGATGATCGGCACAAGGATCGCCGGGACGATCAGCAGCACCAGCCCGGTCAGTTTGACAGAGGTAAATGCTAGCATTGCCAGCCCGCCGACAAGGATGATCATGTTGCGCAACGCGATCGACAGGGAAGAACCGATTACCGATTGGATCAATGTCGTGTCGGTGGTGATGCGCGACAGGATTTCCCCCGTCATGATGCGTTCGAAAAAACCGGGGCTAAGCGTGATGACGCGCGCGAACACCGCCTTGCGGATATCGGCAACCACCCGTTCGCCCAGCCGCGTCACAAAGAAATAACGCATCGCGGTGCCAAGCGCCAAACCTGCCACGATCACCAGCGCAGCGCCGAAATATTCATTCAGCAGCCCGGCGCCATCATCGAAATTGTCGATCACCCGCCGCACGGCCAGAGGCAGGACAAGGCTGATCGCCGAGGTCAGGATCAGCGCAACGATCGCCAGAATGGCCTGGATACGATAGGGGCGCAGGAACGGTGCCAGCGCCCGTAATGCCCCGACCTTGTTGCTGCCGGGTCGGTCTTCGAGCGTGGGTGTGCCGCGTGCCATAAGCGCCTGTACTTGTATCGTTTCGCGCTGCCCGGTTTAGGCTGTTGATCGCTCAAGGACAAGCATTCGCGCCGAGGTTGCGGCCGGGGCTATGACCATGCCTCGCCCAGCCGGTCCAACGCGGCGGCCAGGCGTTCATCGATGACATGCAGATATTCGGTCCAATCCGACATGCCCTGCAATTCGCTGGCGCCGTCGGATATGCCGCGCAGGCCGACCAGTTCGGTTCCGAAATGCTGGCACACACGAAGATGGGCAAAGGTTTCCATGTCGACCATGTCCTGGGCGATGGCCTGATATGCCGCGCCGCTGACGATATTGGCCCCGGTGGACAGGGTGGCCGAAGGAATGTCCGGGATGTGGTATGGCAGCTTGACTTGCGTGGGCAGGTCTAACAGGGGCGTGCAGCCGCGTTCGAACCCAAGGGCCGAGGCATCCATGTCGCGATAGGCCACGGCGCTGACCTGATAGACCTGCGCATGTTCCAGCCGGTTTGACCCTGCCGAACCAAGCGAGACCACAAGATCGGGCGTCTTTGGCAGGGCGGCCAGCGCGGCGGTCAGTTTGACGGCGGCTTCGACCGGGCCGATGCCGGTCATCACGGGCTTGATCCGGGCCTGAAGGGCAGGGCCGTATTCAGGTTTGGCGGCCATGACGAACAGCACCGTCCGCCCCGAGATCGTTTCGATATGTGGCACTGAATTCGTCCTGCCCTGTCAAAGATATATCCGGCTGTAATCGCAGCTACTATGTTTTGCAGCGATGCGCCAATGCCTCTTGCCGATGGTTGTGTGTCTGTGGCACTTGCTCGGCATGGGCAAGGTCAGTGAACTGTATCGCCAGCGCGTCCTGGACGGGACGATAACGCCGGATCCGGCGCAGCAATCCGTTCTGCCTCAGTTGGACCGGGTGCTGGCCGACATGGATGCGGCACCGGCTTCGGTGCCCGCCAGACCCCGATCGGCATGGCGCGCGCTGCTGGGGGTCGGAAATCCCGCAGCTCCGGCCGCCGCAATGGTCAAGGGCTTGTATTTGTGGGGCGGTGTCGGGCGTGGAAAATCCATGCTGATGGATCTGATGGCGGATGCCGCGACGGATCATGCCAGCCGTCGGGTGCATTTCCACGAGTTCATGCAGGAAATCCAGACCGGGCTGGATCAGGCACGTAAACGCGGGGATCAGGACGCGGTGCGCCCCGTCGCGATAGAGGTCGCCCGCAAGACGCGGTTGCTGTGTTTCGATGAAATGCAGATCACCGATATTGCCGATGCGATGATCGTGGGGCGTCTGTTCCAGGTTTTGTTCGAACAGGGCGTGGTGATTGTCACCACCTCGAACCGCATGCCCGAAGATTTGTACAAGCATGGTCTCAACAGGCAATTGTTCCTGCCATTCATCGACCTGATCCGCGACCGGATGCAGGTGGTCTGTCTGGATAGCGAGGTGGATCACCGACAGGGGCGCAAGGCCGGCGGGCAGGTCTGGTTTACCCCGGCCGATCCCGATCCCGGCGGGGCGATGGATGCGGCGTGGGCGGAACTGGTCGGACGTGAACAGGCACAGCCCCTGCAACTGGAGGTCAAGGGCCGACAGGTCGAGCTGCCGGCCTTTGCAAACCGGGTTGGCCGTGCCGGATTCTGGGATCTTTGCGGCAGACCCCTCGGTCCGGCAGATTATCTGGCCCTGGCGAATGCGGTGGACGCCCTGTTGATCGACGGTATCCCGCGCCTGTCCATGTCGAACTATAACGAGGCCAAGCGCTTTGTGACATTGATTGATGCGTTATACGAGGCGCGTGTGCGGTTGATCGCCAGCGCGGCAGATGAACCCGAGCATTTGTATAACGAAGGCGAAGGCAGCTTCGAATTCGAACGCACCGCCAGCCGTTTGCGGGAAATGCAGGACGCGACCTGGGGCAACGCCTAGCCCCTGACCGCGTCTGTTATTGTCAGGCGGTCGCGGCCCGCGACAAGATTTCCGACAGATCGCGATGCTTGATGAAGGGCCGCGCCGGCTGCATCGGATTCTTGCCCTGCGCGAGATCTGGGAACGCGCAGACAAGGGCAATGCGTTCCGCAGCCTCAAGGGCGCGCACTGCCATCGGGCCGGTGAAAAATGATTCCATTTCGGCACCTTCCGCCAGCGCGATCTGATGGTTTTCGAAGGCAATATGCACCAGCCGGAAAACGCCACGCTGCGGGCGCAATCCGACACCGGGATGCCCGGCCATCATCATGTGGCGTGCTGACACCAGATATTCTTGCCCGTCGCCATCT
Source organism: Paracoccus onchidii (assembly GCF_028294535.1). Lineage (GTDB taxonomy): Bacteria > Pseudomonadota > Alphaproteobacteria > Rhodobacterales > Rhodobacteraceae > Paracoccus > Paracoccus onchidii. The sequence goes on from NZ_JAQBIE010000010.1 coordinate 161,569, forward strand.
CGCACCAGCACGCGATGCTGCGGCGACACATCGACATCGCGTCGTGGCAGGTCGTTCCCCAGAGAACCCGCCTGAATCCGCAGCGGACGTTTGTTGGGCGCGACATCCAGCATGTCTGTCGTGACCGTCGAGGAACTGGCCCAGACCAGCGGCATGGCGCCATGATCGCGGGTCATGTCCAGATCACCCGCCCGCAGGGTCTCGACCGGGATCTCGTCGGTCGATGTCGCGGATCGTATTGGCATTCCCAGTTCATCGGAATGGTCGTTGATATTTTCGCCGGCACTGAACGGGGTGGCGGCATACAAGGTTTCTGTCACCGTGCTGCCGGTATCGGCACTCCATTCGTCACGGTCGATGCTGTTGTCGGTGTGATTGGCTGCGAATCTGACTGGACGATGCCATTGATGACTGCGATTTGATAAATTTAGATTGTGATGACTGCCATCGAACTCGCCACCCTGAAAACACAATTAAAGTGTTCAGGACGGGTCAGGTGTTTGAACTCAGGCAATGAAAATGAGGGCCGACCTAACGGCAAGGACTGGGTGCCCTGTCTGGAAAGGTCAGGTGAAAATGCTTGATGTTACCCGTTGTCGCGCAGGATACGCCCGGCAAGGTATAGCGAGCCGCAGATCATGATTCGGGCGCGTGGCTGCCTGGCAACCAGATCCTGCACTGCGGTCAGAACATCTTGTGCAATCTGGCTTTGCATGCCTGCGCGGCCGGCCAGGGACGCGGTTTCCCGTGCGGGCAAGGTGTTGACCTCATCCGGGATGCTGACCGCGGTCAGGCTTTCACAGGCGGGGCGCAGCAGCTCCAGATAGCCAAGAACATCCTTGGTGTTCAGCATGCCGCATATCAGATGCGTCGGGCGCTGCGGCAGTTCGGCCAATGTGGCGGCCAATGCCGCGGCCCCTGCCGGATTGTGCCCGCCATCCAACCAGATTTCCGCCTGCGATCCCGCTGCTTCGACCAGCGGGCCATGCGTCAGCCGTTGCATCCGTGCAGGCCATTGCGCTTGCGATACTGCGGCGCGGGCCTGTGCATGGGTCGCACCCAGATGACGCAGCGCCGCCAGCGCCGTGCCGGCATTCTGGATCTGGTGCGCGCCGACCAGATTGGGCCGTGGCAGATCCCAGACCCCCAGATCGTCCTGATAGATGATGCCATCGCGTTCGGGCGCGACATGCCAATGTTGGCCATGCACCGACAAAGGCGCCGTCAGGCCCGAAGCCCGCGCCTCGATGACGCGCAGCGCCTTGTCTTGCTGGGGGCCGACCACACAGGGGATGCGCGGCTTGATGATGCCGGCTTTTTCCCCGGCGATCTGTTCGATCGTGTCGCCCAGGAATTGGGTGTGGTCGATGCTGACAGGTGTGATGACCGTCAGCGCCGGTGCGTCGATGACATTCGTGGCGTCCAGCCGGCCGCCCAGCCCGACCTCCAACAAGGTGTAATCGGCGCGGGTTCTGGAAAATGCCAGAAACGCGGCGGCGGTGGTGATCTCGAAGAAGGTGATTGGCTGGCCGTCATTCGCGGCTTCGCATTCTTCCAGAATCGCGGCCAGTTCGCTTTCGGCGATCAGGTCGCCAGCGACGCGGATGCGTTCGTGAAACCGGGCGAGATGCGGCGAGGTATAGGCATGGACCCTGGCCCCGCCCGCCTCTAGCCCGGCGCGGATCATCGCCTGGGTCGAGCCCTTGCCATTCGTGCCCGCGATATGGATGACCGGGGGTATCCTGTCCTGAGGATTCCCCAGGGCGGCCAGAATGCGTTCCATCCGGTCCAGCGACAGGTCGATCACCTTCGGGTGCAACGCCATCAGGCGATCCAGTATCGCGTCGGATTTGGTCATGAACTGAATGCGCCTTGCTGCCCGGTGGATGTCAGGCCGGTGTCACTTGTCTGTGGCGTTGCCGGGCTGGGTCTGATCGGCGTCCGGTTCAGCCGATGGCTGGGCCGGAGGATCGATTTGCGCGGGCGCAGGGGCGGGAAGATCGGCCTTGGTGGGGGCCGGCATTCCGCCCAGCATGCGCAGGATCGAAACCAGCTCGTCACGCAATTCCTTGCGATGGGTCACGCGATCAAGCATCCCGTGTTCCAGCAGGTATTCGGCGCGCTGGAACCCTTCGGGCAGTTTCTCGCGGATGGTCTGTTCGATCACGCGCGGTCCGGCAAAGCAGATCAGCGCATTGGGTTCGGCGATCTGCACATCACCCAGCATCGCATAGCTGGCCGTCACGCCCCCGGTGGTCGGGTGGGTCAGGACGACGATATAGGGCAGCCCGGCTTCGCGCAGCATTTCGACCGCCACGGTCGTGCGCGGCATTTGCATCAGGGACAGGATCCCTTCCTGCATGCGTGCACCACCGGCGGCCGAGAACAGCACCAGCGGGCGCTTCAGTTTAACGGCGCGTTCGGCGGCGGCGATGATGGCGTTGCCGACATACATCCCCATGGAACCGCCCATGAAGCTGAAATCCTGCGCGGCGGCGACAATCGGCGTGCGACCGATCTCACCCTCGGCGACCAGCATTGCATCGCGTTCGCCGGTGGCTTTCTGGGCCGCCTTCATCCGGTCGGGATATTTTTTCTGATCGCGGAATTGCAGCGGGTCGGCGACCGGTTCGGGCACCTTGACCTCGACAAACACGCCGCCATCGAACAACGCACCGAAACGGTCACGCGGTGTGATCGCCAGGTGATGGTCGCAATTCGTGCAGACATTCAGGTTATCGGCCAGTTCCCTGTGGAACAGCATGGTTCCGCATTGGGGGCATTTCGTCCACAGGTTCTCGGGCATCTCGCGCCGCGAGAACAGTGAATTGATGCGCGGGCGGACATAGTTCGTGATCCAGTTCATCGCGTGCGACCTTGGCTGTTTCAGGGCACCAGATAGGCCGGACGCAGAGGAATTGCAATTGCCCGAACCAAAGACGAAGATGCCCGCATGTGGGCATCGTTTAGTATTTTTCTTCATACATTCATAGCTTGGGCGCTTGTCGTGCGCATATTGCTGCGTCCGCGGCTGGATCCGTCGACCCGATTTGCCTGGATCATGGTGATCGAGGCGATCCCGGTGCTGGGTATTCTTGCCTATTTGCTTTTTGGCGAAGTGCGGATGAACCAGGCCGAGGTGTTGCGCATGGCCGATGTGCGCGACCGGCTGACCGGGTTGCGGTTGCCCAGTCCCGACATCGTGACCGACCCGCCCAACTTTGCCCGTCCGGTCATTGCCGCCAATGAATCGGTGGGGGCGATGCCGGTTCTGTCTGGAAATCGTGTCGCTTTGCTAGAGGAATCGGATGCAGCGATTGATCGTCTGGTCGAGGCCATCGATGCCGCCCGTGATCACGTGCATATCCTGTTCTATATCTGGCTGCCCGACAAAAGTGGGGTCAAGATCGAAGAGGCCGTGATTCGCGCCTCGGCGCGCGGGGTGTCCTGTCGCGTCATTGTCGATGCGCTGGGTTCGCGCGGGTTGGTGCGTTCAGACCATTGGCAGCGCATGAAACGGTCGGGGGTGGAATGCGTGAAGGCGTTTCCGCTTGGGGTTCCCTTGATCAGCATGTTGTTCCGGCGACTGGATCTGCGCAATCACCGCAAGATCTTGATCGTCGACAATAATGTCGCCTTTACCGGCAGCCGCAATTGCGCGGATATGGCCTTTGCGACCAAGCCACGCTTCGCGCCCTGGGTCGATGTCCTGTTTCGGGTCGAGGGGCCGGTCGTGCGGCAGCTGCAATCGGTCTTTCTTGGGGACTGGATGAGCTATACCGGGGAAGATCTGGGCCGAATGCTGCAACCTGTCGGGGCCGTCGAATCGCCGGGTTGCGCCGCGCAGGTGGTGGCCACCGGGCCGGATCTGCGGGCGGGCTCGGTCGCGGATTGCCTGACCGGGATGTTGTATGCCGCACGCGAGCGTGTTGTGATCACGACGCCTTATTACGTGCCTGACGCGTCGCTGGATGCCGCCGTGCGGGCGGCTGCGCGCCGCGGCGTCGATGTGACCATGATCCTGCCGGCCCGCAATGATTCGCTGGTCGTCAGCGCGGCCAGTCAGGGGTTTTACTATGGCTTGTTGGCCGCCGGGGTGAGGCTGCACCTGTTCAGGGATGGCCTGCTTCATTCAAAGATCATGACGGTGGACGGACGTATGGCCATGATTGGTAGCGCCAATCTGGACCGGCGCAGCTTTGATTTGAACTACGAGGTGAACATGGCGTTGTTCGATGACCGCCTGGTCGCGGAAATCGATGAACGTCAGGACAGTTACCTGGCGCGTTCGGACCAGATCTCGTTGCAGGACGTGCGTAATTGGGGCGCTTGGCGCAGGTTGCGCAACAATCTTCTGGCCCTTGCGTCTCCGCTGCTATAGCGGCAGGGCGGTGGTGAACTTGGTCTGGCGCAGGACGAAATTGGTCACCGTGGCCCTTACGATGCCCAAGGCCAGCATGCGGCGCATGATGAAATGTTCCAACCCTTCGGGGTCGCGGGCGACAATCTTCAGCTGATAGTCAGAGGTTCCGGTGATCGTGGCGCATTCAAGGATCTGATCTTCGGTTTGAACAAAGCTGTCGAACCGCGCCAATGATTCCTCGCGGTGATCCAGCAGGGACACCTGGACATAGGCCATGGCGTGCAGGCCCGCATGCGTGGGCGATACCAGTGAGACCTGCTTTTCAATGATGCCCTCGTCAATCATGCGGCGAACACGGCGCCAGGCCGGAGACGCCGAAAGACCGGCCCGCTCGGCCAGAGCCTGAGTCGACAATGTGCTGTCTGCTTGCAGTAATCGCAGCAAGCGTATGTCGGCATCTTCCAGGTCGGGCATAAGATTTCCTTGATCTGCGCATGTCAGAGATAATTTTTCGCATTCAACGATAATCATTCGTCACTGGGCAAGAAATTTCCGCTTCATGTGGTAAAATTTGCTCAAGGAGGATGGCCATATGCCCAAATCAACAGAATACGAAGCGAAACATGCCGATGCGGCCGGTCATATCCATTATGACGCCGAAGAAGATGCGGTCTGGCATGACCTGATTTCCCGGCAGATGCCGGCCGTGCGCCAGAACATGGCTCGGCCTTATTTGCGGGGGCTGGACTTGCTGGGGCTGCCACTGGACCGTGTTCCGCAATGCCCCGATATTTCACGGAAGCTGGGTGAATTGACGGGGTGGCGGGTCGAACCGGTTCCGGCACTGATCGGATTTGGCCGCTTTTTCGACATGCTGGCCAACAAGACCTTTCCGGCCGCCAGCTTTATTCGCAAGCGCAAGCATTTCGATTACATCGAAGAGCCGGATATCTTCCACGAGATTTTCGGTCACACGCCGTTGCTGACAGATCCGGCCTTTGCCGCGTTTTCGCAAGCGATCGGCAAGGCGGGAACGCGCTGCGACAAGGCGGATTACAGCTGGTTGATCCGGCTGTACTGGTTTTCGATCGAATTTGGCCTGATGCGCGAGAACGCAAAGCTGAAAGCCCTTGGGTCGGGGTTGGCAAGCTCGGTCACGGAACTGCCGTGGTCGGTTTCCGATGCACCGGAACATCGCAGTTTTGATGTTATCGACATTCTGCGCACACCATATCGCATCGACATTCATCAACCGGTCTATTTCGTGATTGATCGTCTGGACGACTTGTTCGCGGCAGCGGATCGCGACCTGTTGTCAGATGTTGCCGCTGCGCGCAAACTGGGCCTGCATGCGCCGAAATACCCGCCAAAAGATGCCGCCTGAGGAGGATGTGATGACCACCTGTGATCTTGCCAGCAAGGAATGCGAACCCTGCAAGGGCGGTGTCGCGCCGATGATTCCGGCTGACATCAAGACGATGATGGGGCAGCTGGACGGCTGGGCTCTGTCCGGGGACAAGACCAGCCTGCATCGCCGCTTTGAATTCAAGGGCTTTCTCAAGGCGGTAGAGATGGCGAATCTGGCGGCCTGGCTGGGCAATAAACAAGGGCATCACCCCGATATTGCCTTTGGTTGGGGGTATTGCGAGGTGACATTCACCACGCATGAAGCCGGTGGCTTGACCGAGAATGACTTTATCTGCGCCGCGCGGTTGGACGCATTGGTCGCCTGATGCTTGTTCTCGGGCGTGGCGCGGTTTATCCCGTGGCAACGAACGCTTGCGGGGAACGAGATGACCGGGACAGATCCTGAACACCGCTGCCTGCGGCCCGGGTTTCGGGGCATGGGCCGCTGATGGCCATGCAGGGAACAGGCCGGTTGTCGCGGATGTTGCGCGAACATGCAGCGATGCAATGGGTCAGGCGCACCGAAAAGCTGCGGCGGACTCAGCGCAAACCCGTGCCGGAACTGGTCGATGAAGCGGCCGAGCTGCACCAGACGCTTGCACGGTTTCTGCAGCTGGCGGATTCGCGAATGCCGCGGGGTGGGGCCGAGGCCGATTTGCTGGATCTGCCGCCCGGCACGGATTGGCATTGGCGACCGCTTTGCCTGCGAGGGCGCCTGAACCCCGCAGCCGTGGCCGGCCCCGAAAATGCCAGACGGCTTGGGGACGAGCTGGCCGTCTATCACGATTGCGATCATCGCGCGCTGATCCTGCGGCAAAACCGCAATCGGCGTGCGACCGACCTGGCGGCATATGGTCTGTCACTTGAGGTGATGGGGTTTTCCGGCAGCTACCTGTCCTTGTCGCTGGACCTGCCGGCCGAAGCGGGCGAGGGGTTGGCAAAGCATCACGTGCTGCGACTGGACGCGTTGTTGGATGCCGAACGCGACATCACCGTTTATGGACGGCTGAACATTGCTCAGGGGCCGAATACGGAAACCGTGCTGCGGCAGTTGGGCGACCCGATTTCGGGGCGTGCCTGCCGCCGTGTGGCCGAATTCGACTTGGGCTATGTCGATCTCAGCCTTCGGCCGGTCGACAAGGTGTGGCTGGACCTGATATTCGAGGCCCCCTACATGAACGCCGTAACCCTGTCCGATGCGCTGATGTCGCGCCATACCCGCGCCGAGATGTAAGGATGTCATATGCTTGAATTCGATGATCACGGGATTCGCGGTGGAGTCTGGTCCGGGTGCGTTCGCGGCGCCAACCGCCCAGAGCGGGTCTGTGCGATCTGCCGGGGCGAGGTGGTGGCCGAAGCCGTGCTGACCGAAAACGAATCCGAGGGGTGGGACGTCACGGTCGGGCTGCCGTCCTCGGTGCTGTCAAGCGGGGTGACCAGCCTGATCCTTGTGGCGGGCGATCAGGCCGAAGGGGCGGCAACCCAGCATCTGGGCCGGCTGAACCTGATTGCGGGCGAAGTTCTGGATCAGGATCTGGGTGTGGAAATCGCAATGTTGCGATCAGAGATCGAGTTGCTCAAGCGCGAGTTCAGGCGCCAGCACGCAGGAAAATAAACGTCACTGTGGCGTCATCGCACCGTTACGCTTTCTTGCGAAAAGCGGCCCGTTCGCCTATACCCAGCCTTTGCCTTGCGCCGCAGGACTGCCATGACCCAGCCTCAGACACCATACTATCTGATCGACAAGACCCGCCTGCGGTCGAACATGGAAAAAATCGCGCGGCTGCGCGACCGTTCGGGCGCCAAGGCGTTGTTGGCGCTGAAATGCTTTGCCACCTGGTCGGCCTTTGATTTCATGCGTGATTTCATGGACGGCACCACCTCGTCGTCGCTGTTTGAACTGCGGCTGGGCCACGAGGAATTCGGCAAGGAAACCCATGCCTATTCCGTCGCCTGGGCCGATCACGAGATCGACGAGGCGATTTCCCATGCCGACAAGATCATCTTCAACAGCCTTGGCCAGCTGGACCGCTTTGCCGGCAAGGCGCAGGACAAGGGCATCCAGATCGGCCTGCGCCTGAATCCGCGCTTTTCCACCAGCGGCTTCGATCTGGCCGATCCCGCGCGCCCGTTCAGCCGTCTGGGCGAATGGGACATCACCCGTCTGGACGCCGCGATGGACCGGATCAGCGGCGTGATGATCCACTATAATTGCGAGAATGGCGATTTCGACCTGTTCGACCATCAGCTGACCCGGATCGAGACCGAGTTCGGCGACATTCTGGCGCGTCTGGACTGGGTCAGCCTTGGCGGCGGCATCCATTTCACCGGCGACGATTACCCGCTGGACCGTCTGGCCGATCGGCTGGCCGCCTTCAGCCAGAAGTTCGGCGTGCAGGTCTATCTGGAACCGGGCGAGGCCAGCATCACCAGATCGACCACGCTGGAGGTGTCGGTTCTGGACATCATCGACAACGGCAAGAAGGTCGCCATCGTCGACAGCAGCATCGAGGCGCATATGCTGGACCTGCTGATCTATCGCGAAACCGCCAAGCTGCCGCAGCAGGGCGATCACGACTATCAGATCGCGGGCAAGACCTGCCTTGCTGGCGATATTTTCGGTGAGGCGCGCTTTGATCGCGAACTGCAGATCGGCGACCGCATCACCATCGACGACGCGGCAGGCTATACCATGGTCAAGAAGAACTGGTTCAACGGCGTCGCCATGCCGTCGATCGCGATCCGGGAAGAGGACGGAACCCTGAAACTGGTCCGCAGCTTCCCCTATGACGACTACAAAGCCAGCCTGTCGTAAGGCTGTTCTCTGCCACCGGGAAAGGAGACATCATTGGCCAATCAAAACGTCCTCATCATCGGCGCGGGTGGCGTCGCGCAAGTGTCCGCGCACAAGGTTGCGCAATGGGCCAAGGAATTCGGCGACTTGCATATCGCCAACCGCACCCAGTCCAAGGCTGACGCGATCGTCGCCAGCCTGCGCGACAAGGGCCACGAGATGCCCTTTACCAGCCACGCGCTTGACGCGATGGATGCTGACGCGGTCGAGGCGCTGATCCGTCAGATCGACGCGGGGATCGTCATCAATGTCGGCACCGCCTTCATCAACATGACGGTGCTGGAAGGCTGTATCCGTGCGGGCGCGGCCTATATCGACACCGCCATTCACGAAGATCCGGCCAAAATCTGCGAAACGCCGCCTTGGTATGCGAATTATGAATGGAAACGCCGCGAGGACGTGGCCAAGGCCGGCATCACCGCCATTCTGGGTGCGGGTTTCGATCCGGGCGTGGTGAATGCCTATGCCCGTTTTGCCGAGGACGAATATTTCGACAAGATCGACAGCATCGATATCGTCGATATCAATGCGGGTTCGCACGGGCGCTGGTTCGCCACCAATTTCGACCCCGAGATCAATTTCCGCGAATTCACCGGCACGGTCTATTCCTGGCAGGGCGGCGAGTGGCGAACCAACAAGATGTTCGAGGTCGGTCGCGAGTGGGACCTGCCGGTCGTCGGCAAGCGCACCGCCTACCTGTCGGGCCATGACGAGGTGCACAGCCTGTCGGCCCGCTACAAGGACAGCGATGTCCGGTTCTGGATGGGCTTTGGCGACCATTACATCAACGTGTTTACCGTGCTGCAGAACCTTGGCCTGCTGTCGGAACAACCTGTCATGACCGCCGAGGGCCAGGAGGTCGTGCCCCTGAAGGTCGTCAAGGCCGTACTGCCCGATCCCGCCAGCCTTGCCCCCGATTATACCGGCAAGACCTGCATCGGCGATCTGGTCAAGGGCAGCAAGGATGGCAAGGAAGGCGAGGTCTTTGTCTATAACGTCGCCGACCACAAGGAAGCCTATGAAGAGGTGGGCAGCCAGGGCATCAGCTATACCGCCGGCGTGCCGCCGGTCGCGGCCGCGATCCTGATCGCACGCGGCGTCTGGGACGTGAAGAAGATGGTCAATGTCGAAGACCTGCCCGCGCGCCCCTTCCTGGAACTGCTGGGCGAGATGGGCCTGCCGACCCGTGTGATCGACGCGACCGGTGATCATCCGATCTAGCTCTGATCCCCGCCGGATTTGGCGGGGCGCATGCAGAACTGTAGCTGGCGGGCCGGAACAACCGGCCCGCCAGTTGCGTTTATGGCATTGCCGAGGGCACTGATCATCATTGTTGGGGGAAAGGGTATGGCGGCGCAGGGCAGGCAGCATTTTCCCGCTTCGCGACGGGGGCGCAGGCCATCGGGTCGGATGACCGATTGGGCGATCATTGGCATTTTCGTGATCCTGGCGTTTTCGGCGATCGCGGCGGGGCGCGATTTTCTGATGCCGGTCACCATGGCGCTGCTGCTGTTTTTCGTGTTCACGCCCTTGCGCCGCTTTGCACGGCGTCGTGGCATTGCCGATGTCGTCACCGCGGCATTCGTGACCTCCGGGATTCTGATTCTGGTCGCCGTGGTTGCCTATACAGCAAGCGGCCCGATCAACCGTGCCGCCGAGAACATTCCCACGATCACCACCCAGCTTGAGCAGAAATTCCAACGTGTTCAGGCCTCGCTTCGCGATTTCCAGCAGGCCGCCCAGAAAATCGACGCGGCGCAAGAGGTCGAGGGCGACGAGGCGGGCAGCACCACGATCAAGGTCGAGCAGGACGAGCAATCCACATTTGAAGCCGTGGTCAAGCTGACGCCTCAGTTGATGGGGCAGGTGTTGTTCACGATGGTTCTGATGTTCTTCATGATTTCATCGGGCGACCTGCTGTATCTGAAGATTGTTCAAAGCTTTGATACCATGCGCGACAAGCGGGCGGCCTATCTGGCCTTGCGTGAAATCGAGGATTCTCTTGGAAGCTATTTCGGAGCGATCACGGTTATCAACGCGTGCCTCGGTATGGCGATCGGGTTGTCGATGTGGGCCTGGGGCATGCCGGGGGCGTTGTTGTTCGGGTTGGGTGCCTTTCTGTTGAATTTCATCCCTTATCTCGGGGCGATTGCGGGTGTTGCCATCTCATCTGTCGTGGCTCTGGTCGTATTGCCGGGTTTGTTCTGGCCGGCGATGGTCGCATTGACCTATCTGGGGCTGACATCGCTGGAAGGGCAGTTGATCACGCCCTATTTCGTGTCGCGCCGGTTGCAGATGAACGCGGTGGTCGTGTTCCTGGCTGTCGCACTCTGGGCGTGGCTGTGGTCGGTGATCGGCATGGTGATCGCCGTGCCGGTGCTGGTGGTTCTGAGTGTGCTGACCGAACATGTGCCGGGCTGGGAGAAATTCGGAAACTTCCTTGCCGGCGAGGATCCGCCCCGCCTTGAGGATCAAGACGAGGAAGAGGCCCGCGATATCGTGCAGGCAGGCGCCCCGGCAGAAGACAGGGGTGCCGCAGGTGCAGCCACGGCGCAATTGATCGGGCATGACAAAGGAAACGGCGACGATGACCGCCCTTAACCCGGCGCAAGAGGTCCGGCGGGCAGGGGCATCAATGCTCGTTGCGCTAGATGGGGTGATCCGCCGGGGGCCGGTTCGACGCAGGCCGGTCTGTGGCCGAGGCCAGAAATCGCGCAAGCCAGATCACATGCTGCCCGCTGTGGTCATCCTGAACGAACCGCTCAATGACCTCGAAACCGTGCCGGCTCAGCAACAGGTGATATTCGTCGCTGGCCAAACTGGCATGGTATAGTGCTTCGCCCTGAAATTCACCGATTGCGCAGCCGTGATATGCCCCGCTTGTGAACATCAGCACGGCTGCGGGGCAGGCGTGGCGTTCAAAGACCGGGAACATCCGGCGTTGTTCATCCGGTGTCAGGTGGAACATGCTGTTCCAGGCCAGGATACCACTGAACTTTGCGTCAAGCTCAAGGCCCCGCATATCCGAAACCGTCCAACATGCACCCGGGATGTTGCGCTGCGCGATCTGGATCAGCTCTGGCGAGGAATCGATACCGGTGACCGCACAGCCTTGATTGACCAGATATCGGCCAATGGGATCGCCAGAGCCACAGCCAATATCCAATACCGAACGAGGTGGCGGCATGCGGTTTTCAAAATGCTCCAGCCAGACCCTTTCCAGCAGCACAGTGCCGCGCAGGTCAGCCCAGGCTTGTGCATGGCGTCGGTAAAGACCGACGATATGTTTGGCTTGTGCAGACATGCCTCAGATTCAACCATGCTGTGGCGCTTCGCAAGTGGATGGCAGATTTGTCGTCATCCCCGCGATAATCGCGGCAAACTTCATGTCCCGTTAAACTTGTTCAGGATCTTGCAGCCATTCTTGCGCAATCGAGGATGATCGCGTCGATTGCGAAGCGGGCCGATGCATTGCACCGGCCCGCTGGGAAATAAGAGAGTTCAGGGCTTGTGATCAGCCGGCGGGCAGTTGCTTGGCAACATCGTTCACTGCGGCTTCGATCTGGGCGCATTGTTCCTTGACCGAAATGCCTTCCCGTTCGGCGGCTTCCGCCAGGCCGATCTCGGTTCCGGCGATGGACACGGTTCCACTGGCGCCTTTCTGTTCGGCGGCCTGTCCCTTGCTTTCATCGCCCGAAGGCAGCATCGAAACCATCTTTTCCTGCGCGACTACGGCTTCGTTGCCGGAATGCCCCTCGGCTTCGCAGAATTTCAGGATGCCCAGCTGATTGCGCGCGGCCTCATATGTGGATTCGGCATCCATGCCACCTGGTGCCTGTGCCGGGGCCTCTGCCTGCTGGGCGACCGCTGCGGTTGCGACAAGCCCAAGTCCCAGGGCGAATGCGGTTTGGCGGAACATGTAAGTCTCCTTCTTTGTTTCCGTCAGTCGGGCACACTTATTCGGCGCGTCCGGCATGGAAACACATCAGGTTCCTTTGGGTTCGGGGGCGCGGCAGGTTTGCCCTTTTCGTGCGGATGCCCGCCGAAAAGCTGTGAAAAGGGGCGGCTCCGTCGGCGTTGATTTGCCGTCCCCGCGCATATGTCGGGGTCATGCCCATGCCGCCCCCCCCGGGGCGACCGGCGGCGATGCACCGGATTCTCAATGGCCTAGATAACAGTCAGGTATTCAGCCGAGACATAACCCGAGATCTGGGGCGAATCCGTCAGGGTCACTTTGCACCAGGTTCTGCCATTCGTGGGGCTGCATTCCCGCCGATTCAATCTGGTGCCATCCGGAAGCCCCATGATCACCTCATGATCCAGTCCGGGGCCGGTGCGCAGTTTCAAAAGATCGTCTGGTCCCGCGCCCTTGACCATCACCCGTCCATCCGGGCTGACGCCGCACCCCGCGACAAGGATGAACGCCAAAACGGTCGTGAACTTGATCCTGTTCATTTTCTGTCCTCGATATTTTCTTGCTTCTGGCCTGCTGCCTCTGCGGGGCTGATAGCCGAAAGTTGAACATGATTGCGAGGGGACGTCGAGGGCAAGCCGTATCGTCCCTAACAGACAGAATTTCAAAGGGCCGCACGATGGCGCAGTGAACCGCACCGCACCGGAGGCTGATTTTGATGGACTTGTCGCGTATTTGTGCTGCCCCAAGTGCTCGTTTAGGCCACTTTCCGTTCGAAAGCGACCGGGCTTTTCCAGCCCAGTGCTGAGTGGCGTCGTCGCGGATTGTAAAACCCGTTGATGTATTCAAAGATCGCCACTTCAGCTTGCCGTCGAGTTTC
>NZ_JAQBIE010000011.1 GCF_028294535.1 Paracoccus onchidii
TCATGTTCGGCAGCCTCAAGGATTGGCGGCGTGTGGCGACCCGCTATGACCGATGCCCCGTGGTGTTCCTATCGGCCATCGCCCTCGCGGCGACCGTAATCTATTGGTTATGAATCCTGACCCTAGCTTGATGGTGATGGACTGACCGTCCACAGGAACCGCCGCTGTTCTTCCCTTTGCCATATCGACCACGGCGGCAGGTATCCGCTCGTAGACGTAGAACATGCCCGACCCAGGATGCTTCTAAGGTGTCGCCATTCTCAAGCCCATGTATTCATGCCCTGTATCAATTTGGGGCAGGCCACAGCCCTGATAAATCAGGAAGTTCTCGCAAACCAACGGGATAAACTGGTGCTGTGAGCGAGGATTGAACTCGCGACCTCTCCCTTACCAAGGGAGTGCTCTACCACTGAGCTACCACAGCATCGTGGAGGGGCGTTTAGACAATGCGGCCGGAGGGCGCAAGGGGGCATCGCAAATTTTCTTTGGCTTTTGGCGGCGTCATCTGGCCGAACATATGCGGCATTGCTGGACTGCGACGCCCAGCAGCGATAACAGAACCAGATGACTGATCGATCCAAGAACAAACAAAACGGAAACGATACGCGCGAAGACAGGCTTCGGGCTGCGCTGCGCGCGAATCTGCAGCGGCGCAAGGCCCAGGCGCGGGCGCGTGCCGAGCAGGTCGATCAGGAACAGGACAAAGGCAGCGAGACAGGCGGAGACGATAGCTAGATGGATCAGATCATCGTTCAGGGAAATGGCCCGCTAAAGGGTGAAATTCCGATTGCGGGCGCCAAGAACGCCTGTCTCACACTGATGCCGGCAACCTTGTTGACCGATCAGCCGTTGACATTGACCAATGCGCCGCGCCTGTCTGATATCCGCACCATGACGGCGCTGCTGCAAAGCCTTGGGGCCGAGGTTGCGCCATTGCAGGACGGTCAGGTTCTGGCGCTGTCAAGCCATGACCTGACCAGCCACAGGGCCGAATATGATATCGTGCGCAAGATGCGGGCGTCGATTCTTGTGCTTGGTCCGATGCTGGCGCGCGATGGGCGTGCCGAGGTTTCATTGCCGGGGGGCTGTGCGATTGGCGCGCGGCCGGTCGATCTGCACCTGAAAGCGTTGGAGGCGATGGGCGCCGAGCTTGATCTGCGCGATGGTTATGTTCATGCCAAAGCGCCGTCATCCGGATTGCGCGGTGCTGTCGTGGAATTTCCGTTGGTATCCGTGGGTGCGACTGAAAACGCGCTGATGGCTGCGACTCTGGCCAAGGGGACGACGGTTCTGCGAAACGCGGCGCGTGAGCCCGAAATCGTCGATCTTGCGCAATGCTTGCGCCGCATGGGGGCGCAGATCGAAGGCGAGGGCGAAAGCACCATCACCATCCAGGGCGTCGAGACGCTGCATGGCGCGACCCATCCGGTCGTCACTGACCGGATCGAACTGGGCACCTATATGCTGGCCCCGGCGATGTGTGGCGGCGAGGTCGAGTGTCTGGGTGGCAGGATCAGCCTGCTATCGGCTTTTTGCGAAAAGCTGGACGAGGCCGGCATCGATGTCGAGGAAACCCCCCGCGGCTTGAAAGTGTCGCGCCGCAATGGCCGCGTGCGCGCCGTCGATGTCACGACCCAGCCCTATCCCGGATTTCCGACGGATCTTCAGGCGCAGTTCATGGCATTGATGTGCATGGCCGAAGGCACCAGCAGACTGGAAGAAACTATCTTCGAAAATCGCTTCATGCATGCCCCCGAACTGACCCGGATGGGCGCACAGATCGAGGTTCACGGCGGGCATGCGACCGTCACCGGTGTTGAAAAGCTGCGTGGCGCGCCGGTCATGGCCACCGATCTTCGCGCTTCGGTCAGCCTGATTCTGGCAGGCATGGCCGCCGAGGGGCAAACCACGGTCAGCCGTGTCTATCACCTGGATCGCGGGTACGAACATGTCGTGCGCAAATTGCGCGGCGTTGGAGCCCATATCGAGCGCGTCAAGGAAGAGGAGCAGGTCTGATGGTTGAAGACGCCCGTTTCGCGGACGGAGACGAACGCCCGCTGTTGCTCAAGGCCGAGGACGAACAGGATCTTCAGATCCTGAGCGCCCTTGTTCAGGACGCGGTTCTGCCTGCATCCGAGATAAGCTATGATCCCAAGGCGCGCCGCCTGGCGTTGTTGATCAACCGGTTCCGCTGGGAAGATGCAAACCGCGCCCGCGCGGAAGGTCGCGGATTTGAACGCGTGCGCAGCTTGTTGGTCATCAGCGATGTAACCGGATTGAAGAGCGACGGGATCGACCGTGACGCCGATACCGTTCTGGAGTTGCTTGCACTTGGCTGGCAGGCCGGAGAGGACGGGACCGGTCGTCTGACGCTGGATTTCGCGGGTGACGGCGCTTTGGTCGCCGAGGTGGAATGCATCAATCTGGATATTCGCGATGTGACCCGGCCATATCTTGCGCCCTCGGGCAAGGCCCCCAAGCACCCCGAATAAGGGGTGGATAGATGAATCAGGAATGATGGAACAGCCATGCCGGTCACGCTAAATACTGCAGATGCCGATTTCGAAACGCGTTTTATTGAAATGCTGTCGGCCAAGCGCGAGGATTCGACCGATGTGCATGACGCGGTGGCCGGTATTGTCGCCAGGGTGCGGACGGAAGGCGATCTGGCGTTGTGCGAACTGACCGCGCGTTTCGACCGGCTGCAGCTTGACCCTGACGGGTTGCGGATCACCGAAGCTGAAATTGCCCGGCAGGTGGCCAAGGTATCCGCCGAGGATCGCGCGGCACTGGAATTGGCCGCAGAGCGGATTCGGGCCTATCACGAAAGGCAATTGCCACGGGATGAAAGCTGGGTCGACGATTCCGGGGCGACCCTGGGGTGGCGCTGGACGCCGGTATCGGCGGCGGGCCTTTATGTGCCGGGCGGGCAGGCGGCCTATCCGTCATCGGTGTTGATGAATGCGATTCCCGCCCGTGTCGCCGGGGTAGAACGGTTGGTGGTATGCGTGCCGACGCCGGATGGCGTGCTGAATCCGCTGGTTCTTCTTGCGGCGCAACTTTCGGGCGTTGACGAAATCTATCGGATCGGTGGCGCGCAGGCGGTTGCGGCCATGGCTTATGGGACCGAAACCATCGAGCCGGTCGACAAGATCACCGGTCCGGGGAACGCATATGTCGCGGCTGCCAAGCGGCAGGTCTTCGGGCGGGTCGGAATCGATATGATCGCGGGGCCATCGGAAGTGCTGGTCATTGCCGAAGGGGCGCAGAACCCTGACTGGCTGGCGTTGGACCTGTTGGCGCAGGCTGAACATGATGCGGATGCCCAATCCATCCTGATGACCACCGATCCGGCGTTGGGCCATGCGGTGGCAGGGGCGGTGGATCGAATCCTGCCGACCTTGCCGCGCGCCGAGATCGCCGGCGCAAGTTGGCGTGACTATGGCACCATCATCATCGTGCGCGACTTGCAGGAAGCCGCGCAATTGTCGAACCGGATCGCACCCGAACATCTGGAACTGTGTGTCGACGACCCCGAGGCGTTGTCGCAGGATTGCGTTCACGCGGGTGCGATCTTCTTGGGGGCACACACGCCCGAAGCCGTCGGAGATTATGTCAGCGGCCCGAACCATGTTCTGCCTACCGCGCGGTCTGCGCGCTTTTCCTCGGGGCTGTCAGTGATGGATTTTCTGAAACGGACCACGCTTGCA
The DNA here is from genome assembly GCF_028294535.1 of Paracoccus onchidii. Taxonomy (GTDB): domain Bacteria; phylum Pseudomonadota; class Alphaproteobacteria; order Rhodobacterales; family Rhodobacteraceae; genus Paracoccus; species Paracoccus onchidii. The sequence continues at coordinate 3,711 of NZ_JAQBIE010000011.1, forward strand.
CGCCTGACACCGGGGGCTTTGGCTGCGATCGGCCCCGCGGCGATGCGACTGGCCGCATCCGAGGGCTTGCAGGCGCATGGCGCTTCGGTTGAAGCTCGTCTGGTTCAGCTGAATGAAAGGCAAAAGGAATGAGCCGTCTGATCCGCATACAGATCGATGATTCCGCCATGCCACCCGCAACTGCGGAAATGGAACAGGAGCGCAAGGTCGCCGTCTTCGATTTGCTGGAGGATAACAGCTTTTCCCTGCCGGGGCGCGAAGGTCAGGCCACACCTGACGGGCCGTTCGCCTTGGATCTGTGTATTCGCGAGGGCCGGCTGGTTTTCGACCTAAGCTCCGATGCGAATGAAAAAGTGGCGGAATTTCACCTGTCCCTCGGGCCGTTTCGGCAGGTGGTCAAGGATTACTTCCAGATTTGCCAAAGCTATTTCGATGCGGTGAAGAAGCTGCCGCCCGCACAGATCGAGGCGATCGATATGGCGCGGCGCGGCATTCACAATGAAGGCGCGCGTACGTTGCAGGATCGACTGGAAGGCAAGGCCGATCTCGATATTGATACGGCGCGACGTCTGTTTACCCTGATCTGTGCGCTGATACCGCAGGCCTGAGGTATGGCGCAGGACAAGATACCGCATTCGATCCTGTTCTGCTGCGACCATAACGCCATTCGCTCGCCCATGGCCGAGGGGATGATGAAGAAATTCTATGGTCATACGGCCTATGTGCAATCGGCGGGCGTCAAGAACGATATGGAAATCGACGGTTTCGCAATATCTGTCTGCGAGGAAATCGGCATCACGCTTTCCGCCCATCGCAGCCGAAGCTTTGATGAAATGCAGGAATGGGGCGATGATCTGGGCGGGTTTGACCTGATTGTGGCGTTGTCGCCGGCAAGCCAGCGACAGGCCCTTGAAATGACACGGTTGTTCCATCTGGATATAGAATACTGGCCGATCATGGATCCGTCCGGAATGGCCGAGGGGCGCGACGCCAAGCTGGCATTGTATCGCCAGACCCGCGACCAGATCGAAACCCGGATGATCGCAAGGTTCGGCCCGCCAACCGCATGAGTGTGCGTGGCGGAACCGTCCGGTTCAGGTCAGCCGCGCTAGACCACGACGCCCGCACCCGCCGTCGCAGGCCCCGCGACGGCGCGAAACGCGGCAAACATCTCGCGGCCCATGCCTTCTGCGCTGTAGCTGCCATCGAACGGTGCCGGCGTTCTGGTTTCGAAATCTTCTGCCAGACAATCGACCGTGCCCATGGTTGCATCCAATCGGATCATGTCGCCGTCACGCAGGCGGGCCAGCGGTCCCCCGGCCGACGCTTCGGGGGAAACATGGATCGCGGCGGGCACCTTGCCCGAGGCGCCCGACATGCGCCCGTCGGTCAACAGGGCGACTTTCAGGCCGCGATCCTGCAGGACAGCCAAGGTGGGGGTCAATGAATGCAGCTCGGGCATACCATTGGCGCGCGGACCCTGAAAGCGGACCACGACCACAGTGTCCTCGGTGAACTCGCCGGCGCGAAAGGCGGCCTTGACCTGTTCCTGATCCGAGAAGACACGGGCTTTGGCCTCGATGATATGGCGGTCATCCGCGACAGCGCTGATCTTGATGACGCCACGGCCAAGATTGCCCTGCAACTGCTTGAGCCCACCTGTGCGCGCGAATGGGGCTGAAACGGGACGCAGGATCTTTTCATTCAGTGATGTGTCGCTGCCCTCTTCCCAGTCAAGTTCACCTCCGCGCAGCTTGGGCTCGGCGGTGTAACCGTCCAGCCCGGTGCCGTTGATGGTCTTGACGTCCTGATGCAGCAGCCCCGCTTTCAGCAGGTGGCGGATCATATAGCCAAGGCCGCCAGCCGCGTGGAAATGGTTCACATCGGCCAGACCGTTGGGATAGACGCGGGCCATCAGGGGAACAGCTTCGGAAATGTCGTGGAAATCCTCGATGTCGATATGGATTCCCGCAGCGCGTGCCATGGCCGGAATATGCATGACCAGATTGGTAGAGCCGCCCGTGGCCATCAAGCCGACGATCCCATTCACGAACGCCTTTTCGTCCAGGATATGGCCGGCGGGCAAGTATGCGTTGCCCAGCCGTGTCAGCGCGGCTGCCCGTGTAACCGCCGCTGCGGTCAGGGCGTCGCGCAGTTCGGTGTTGGGGTTCACGAAGCTCGATCCCGGCAGGTGCAGGCCCATGAACTCCATCAGCATCTGGTTGCTGTTTGCCGTTCCGTAAAAGGTGCAGGTGCCGGGTGAATGATAAGAGGCCATTTCTGCGGCCATCAGCGCATCGCGACCGACTTCGCCGGCTGCGAATTGCTGGCGGACGCGTGATTTCTCGTCATTTGGCAAGCCGGACGGCATCGGACCGGCCGGCAGGAACACGGCCGGGACATGCCCGAAGGTCGCCGCCGCAATCACCAGTCCGGGCACGATCTTGTCGCACACACCCAGATACAGCGCCGCGTCAAAGCAGTCATGCGACAATGCCACGCCGGCGGCCAGGGCGATCACATCCCGGGAAAACAACGACAACTCCATTCCTGCGCGTCCCTGTGTGACACCATCGCACATCGCAGGAACGCCCCCTGCAACCTGAACGGTGGCCCCGATCCGGTCGCCGATGCGACGGATCACATCGGGATAGCGCTCATAGGGCTGATGCGCCGACAGCATGTCGTTATAGGCGCTGACGATTCCGATATTCGGCTTTCGTGTGGTCGCCAGATCGTCCTTGTTGGTCATGGCAGCAAAGGCATGGGCCTGATTGCCGCAGGACAGATGCGCGCGGCGCGGGCCGTCCTCGGCAGCCTTGTCGATTTTTTTCAGATAAGCATCGCGGCTGGCTTGCGAGCGTGATCTGATGCGGTCGGTTACGCGGTCGATCGTAGCATTCAGGGTCATCTGCTGGGCTCCTCTGGCGTTGGGCAATGAATACTATGTTAGCGGTAACGATTCAACCTTTGCCTTCGCGCTTCATGAAACCTGCGCGACGATGCGGCTTTGCGGAAGCTTGCTTCTTGTGCCTTGCGGGATGTCATGCGAGATCGGCAGGGAAAGGAATATTCCGCCATGAACGATCTGCCCGTTATCCGTTTGCGCCCGAAATCCAAACCTCAGGCGATCCGTCACGGTTTTCCTTGGGTCTATGCCGATGAAGCCGTGCTGGATCGACGCACACGAAATCTTGCGCCAGGAGAATTCGCAATACTTGAAGATCCCGAGCGGCGGCCATTGGCATTGGTGTCGGTCAATCCGGCCTCGAAGATTGTTGGCCGTGTCATGGATCGCGACCTGTCCGCGCAGATCGACGAAGATTGGGTGCGGGCGCGTCTGCGCGTCGCGTTGACCATGCGTGAACGTCTGTACGAGGCGCCATTCTATCGTTTGGTCCATGCCGAGGCCGATGGCCTGCCGGGGCTGATTGTCGATCGATTTGGCGATGTCGCGGTGATGCAGCCAAATGCTGCCTGGTCTGATCGGATGGCTTCGGTGATTGCTGATGCCATCGTTGCCGTGACGGGGGTCAGTTCGGTTATCCTGAACGGGCAGGGGCGTGCGCGTGGGCTGGAAGGGTTGCCCGAGCGGATGGACGTTCTCGTCGGTCAGGCACCGGCCAACCCGATCCCGGTGCAGATGAATGGTGCAACCTATATGGCCGATCTGATGGGCGGGCAAAAAACGGGTATCTTCTTTGATCAGCGCCCCAACCATGCCTTCGCGCAACGGCTGGCAGCGGGCGGCGATATGCTTGATGTGTTCAGCCATATCGGTGGATTCGGGCTTGCCGCTCTGGCCGCTGGTGCATCCAGCGCGACCTGTGTTGATGGCAGCGCGGCCGCGATCGAGCTGGCCCGGCAGGGCGCCGTGGCGGACGGACGGGAAGACAAGCTGGAAACGGTTCAGTCCGATGCGTTCAAGGCGATGGAGAAAATGGCGGAAGAGGGGCGTCGCTTCGATCTGGTGGTGTGCGATCCTCCGGCCTTTGCGCCCTCGCGGCAATCGCTTGAAGCCGGTCTGCGTGCCTATGAACGCGTGGCAAAGCTTGCGGCACCGTTGGTCAAGCCGGGCGGTTATCTGGCGCTGTGCAGTTGCTCGCATGCCGCGGATCTGACCCAGTTCAGGAATGCGAGTGCGCGCGGGATCGGGCGCGGCGGCCGTCGCGGTGTGCAGATCCACAGCGGGCAGGCCGGGCCCGACCATCCAACCTTGCCGCAACTGGCCGAGACCGGATACCTCAAGGCCTTGTTCTTCCGGCTGGATGAATGAAGGTTGTTCTCGACGCAAATGTCCTGTTTCCGACAATCCTCCGCGAAATCCTGATCGATGTTGCCGGAAGCGGCTTGTTCACGCCGATCTGGTCCCAGCGGATTCTGGATGAATGGCGGCTGGCGGCCGAGCGGCTTGGCCCTGAACAGGGGGTAATCGCCGCCGGTGAGATCGCGGTCCTTACCGCATGTTTTCCGCTTGCGGCGGTGCGCGATGATGGTGATCGTCTGATTGATTGGGATCTGCCGGATCCTGCGGACCGGCATGTCATCGAATCGGCGCTGGCGGGCGGGGCGGAAACCATCGTGACTGCCAATTTGCGTGACTTCCCCGGATATCTGATGCGGCGGGCAGGGGTCGCTGCGGTGCATCCCGATGCTTTCCTGTTGGGGCTTGCCGGGATGGATCGGATGACTATCTCGAATGCCGTAGTCCGGGCGCATGAAAAGGCTGTGACGATGGGGGGGCAGATTTCATTGACCCAGATGCTAAAACGAAGCCGGCTGCCACGGCTGGCCAAATCGATGAAAGGTTGAACCGCCTTGCTGTTATCGCTAACAAAGGCTATGGCAAGTGCTGACGAGAAGGAGGACAGCATGGTCTCGCGCGTCATTCCGGTCGATGACTTCGATCTGGTCATTTTCGGTGCCACCGGTGATCTTGCTCATCGCAAGATACTGCCTGGTCTGTTCCGGCGCTTTGTGGCCGGTCAAATTCCACAAACCTCGCAGATCATCGGGGCGGCCCGCACCGATCAGGACGATCAGGCGTTTCGGGATCAGGCCGGCAAGGCGATTTCGGAATTTGCGGGCGTCAAGAAGAACGATCCGCGTCTGGCGCAATTCCTTGAATTGCTGGGCTATACCCCCATTGACGCCAAGGGCGAGGGCGGCTGGAAAGAGCTGAAATCGCGGATGCGGGACGGGGCCGTCCATGCCTTCTATTTCTCGGTCGCGCCATCCCTGTTTGGTGACATCGCCGAGCGGTTGGCCGGGCACGGTATTGCCGATGAAGACAGCCGTATTGTCGTTGAAAAACCCTTTGGTCGCGATCTGGAAAGCGCGCGGGCGTTGAACGCGACCCTGGCGCAACATTTTCAGGAACAGCAGATCTATCGGATCGATCATTATCTGGGCAAGGAAACCGTCCAGAACCTGATGGCGGTGCGCTTTGCAAATATCCTGTTCGAACCATTGTGGAATGCGCAATATGTCGACCACATCCAGATAACCGTCGCCGAGACCGTTGGTGTGGCGGGGCGTGGCAGCTATTATGACAAGTCCGGCGCCATCCGTGACATGGTTCAGAACCACATGATGCAGCTGCTATGCCTGATCGCGATGGAGCCGCCATATCACTTTGACCCCGATGCCGTTCGTGACGAGAAACTCAAGGTGATCCGGGCATTGGAGCCGGTCGCCCCCAATGACATCGTTCGCGGCCAGTATCAGCCCGATGGCGATGAGCCGGGTTATATCGAGGATTGCGAAAATCCCGATTCACGCACTGAAAGCTATGTTGCGATGAAGGTGCGGATTTCGAACTGGCGCTGGCAGGGCACGCCGATCTACCTGCGGACTGGCAAGAAGTTGCGCGCGCGCACCAGCGAAATCGCCATCACCTTCAAAGAGCCGCCGCATTCGATTTTCGATGACACCGGTGCGCCAAAGGCAAATGAACTGGTCATACGATTGCAGCCTAACGAGGGTATGAACCTCAAGGTGATGATCAAGGAACCCGGTCCGGGCGGTATGCGTCTGGTCCAGGTGCCGCTGGACATGTCATTTGCCGATGCGCTTGGTGCGGAAGGTCAGGACATGCCGGATGCCTATGAACGCCTGATCATGGATGTGATCCGGGGCAACCAGACCCTGTTCATGCGCGGAGACGAGGTCGAGGCCGCCTGGGCCTGGACCGACCCGATCATCAACGCCTGGGAAGACAGCAAGCAGGCCCCCGAGCCTTATGATGCGGGGTCCTCGGGACCGGATGAAGCGCTTAGATTGATGCATCGTGACAATCGCCGTTGGAGAGAAATCCGATCATGAGTATGGAATTGAAGGAATATCCCGATCGCGAAATGCTGGCCCTGTCGCTGGCCGACAAGCTGGCTTCGCAGCTGGCGCAGCAATTGCGTTCAGGAGGAGATGCCAGTCTCTGCGTTCCCGGCGGCACCACCCCGACGCCCGTGTTCGAAACCCTCAGCGGAACAGATATCGAATGGGAACGCGTCACTGTATTCCTGGGGGACGAAAGATGGGTGGATGGCGATCACAAGCGGTCCAACAGCCGCCTGCTTCGGCGCCATCTGCTAAAGGATCGTGCGGCGGGCGCGCGCTATATCGATCTGTTCACCGGAGACGCGCAACCCGATGATGCGACCGCTGATCTGGGGCAAGCCCTGACCCCGCATTTGCCGATCACAGTTGCACTGCTGGGGATGGGCAACGATATGCACACGGCCAGCCTGTTTCCGGGGGCCGACGGACTGGCGCAGGCCCTTGCCAAGGACAGCCCGATGCTGATGCCAATTCGCGCCGAAGGGGCGGAAGAACCACGCATCACCCTGACGCGATCGGTCCTGAGCAATGCGATGCACACGCATGTTCTGATCATGGGACCGGAAAAGCGCGAGGCGCTGGAACGCGCACAAAAGCTTGACCCGATCGAGGCGCCGATCCGCGCCTTTTTGGACAATGCGACCGTCCATTGGGCGGAATGAACAAGGGACATATTCGTGATGAATGACATCTGGACCCGGCTGGCATCCTGCCGCGCGGCGCAGGAAGACCTGCGCATTTCCGACCTGTTTGACGCTAATCCGGCGCGGGCCGAGGTTTTTTGCACCTCGGCTGATGGGCTGGTGTTCGACTGGTCGAAAACGACCATCGATGACACCGCGCGTGACCTGTTGCTGGACCTTGCTGAAGCAGCCGGGGTCGAGGCGCGTCGTGACGCGATGTTTTCGGGCGCGCGTATCAACGAGACCGAGAATCGGGCGGTGCTGCACACGGCGCTGCGCAATCTGAGCGGTTCGGTCACGCTGGACGGGCAGGATGTCATGCCCAAGGTGCGCGAGACTTTCGATCGCATGGCGGCTTTTGCGGGCGCGTTGCGCGATGGCAGCTATGCAGGACAGGGTGGCAAGATCACCGATGTCGTCAATATCGGCATCGGCGGCTCTGACCTTGGTCCGTATATGGCTGCTCTTGCTTTGGCACCTTATCATGATGGGCCGCGCACGCATTTCGTGTCCAATGTCGATGGCGCGGATATTGCCGATACGCTTCGAGGGCTGAATCCCGAGACGACTTTGGTCATTGTCGCGTCCAAGACCTTTACGACCATCGAGACGATGACCAATGCCCGGACCGCGCGTGACTGGATGGCGGGCAGCGTCACCGATCCGGCGGCACAATTCGTGGCGCTATCCTCGGCTGTCGACAAGACATCGGAATTCGGTATCGATTCCAGCCGGGTTTTCGGTTTCGAGGACTGGGTTGGTGGGCGCTATTCTGTCTGGGGGCCGATCGGGCTGTCGGTCATGTTGGCCGTGGGCGCCGATGACTTCAGCGATTTTCTGGCGGGTGGCGCCGCAATGGACGCCCATTTCCGGCAAGCACCTCTAGCGCAGAGCCTTCCGGTCCTGCTGGCGCTGACAGGGATCTGGCATCATCAGGTCTGCGGTTATCCGACCCGTGCAGTGCTGCCCTATGACAATCGCCTGCTGCGTCTGCCCGCATATCTGCAACAGCTGGAAATGGAGTCAAACGGCAAGCGTGTCGCCATGGATGGCAGCGATCTTGAGATCGATTCAGGTCCGGTCGTCTGGGGTGAGCCGGGCACCAACGGGCAGCACGCATTTTATCAGCTGATCCATCAGGGGACGACGCCCGTCCCGTGCGAGTTCATTCTGGCGGCGCGCGGGCATGAACCGGAACTGGAACATCATCATATCCTGCTGGCTGCCAATTGCCTTGCGCAGTCAGAGGCATTGATGCGCGGGCGCGATCTGGAAGAGGCGCGCAAGCTGATGGCGGCCAAAGGTCTGACGGGTGCCGAACTGGACCGCCAGGCCCGGCACAGGGTGTTCCCGGGGAACCGCCCATCGACCACTCTGCTGATTCCGCAACTGACGCCTTTTGCCTTGGGGCAGATCATCGCACTCTATGAACATCGCGTCTTTGTCGAAGGCGTGATCCTTGGGTTGAACAGCTATGATCAATGGGGGGTCGAACTGGGCAAGGAGCTGGCCTTGCAGGTTGAACCCTTGCTCAGCGGGGGCATGGGTGACGACCATGATCCGTCCACGCGCCATCTGGCCCGGCTGTTCAGGGAATTGCGCTATCAAGCCTGATACCTTCGAATGCCTTCGTCGACGAGGCCAAGATCGGGGCAGTGCGTGCGGCGCACTGCCTTTTCCTTGTCGCGGCAAAGCATTAGGGTGGCCCGGACGAATAGGGATGCGGATATGTCGTTTTTTAACAAACTGCGCGAGCGGCTGACACGTTCGTCGACGAAGATCGGCGACGGACTTGACGAGATCGTCAATGACGGGGATGCCGAAGCGCGTGTCCCTGCTGCCACCCCGGCGCCGGATGATCCGCCACAGGTGGCAGCCGCGCCGACTGATACGCCCGATCCGCGCCCGCAATCCACCCCGCCATCAACGGGATTGGTCGGGCGGCTGTTTCGCAAATCCGAAGCCGCGCCGGATGAGCCTCGCAGGGCATTGGATGATGCCATGCTGGAAGACCTGGAAGATATGCTGGTTCAGGCGGATCTGGGTGTTGAAACGGCGCTTCGAGTCACCGCGAATATCGCCGAAGGACGCATGGGTCGCAGGGTCACATCCCGCGAGCTGAAGGAATTGCTGGCCGCCGAGGTCGCAAGGATCATGACCCCCGTTGCACGGCCTTTGCCCATTTATCCGAAAAGGCCGCAGGTGGTTCTGGTTGTCGGAGTGAACGGATCGGGAAAAACCACGACCATCGGCAAGCTTGCCAGCCAGTTCAAGGCCGCCGGAAAGAATGTCGTGATTGCCGCAGGCGATACGTTCCGGGCTGCTGCGGTCGAGCAATTGCAGGTCTGGGGCACGCGGGCCGGCGTTCCGGTCATGGTCGCCGCGCAGGGATCGGACCCCGCCAGTCTGGCCTTTGATGCCATGACCCGGGCCGAAGCCGACGGTGCAGACCTTCTGCTGATCGACACGGCTGGTCGTTTGCAGAACCGTCAGGATCTTATGGAGGAACTGGCCAAAATCGTTCGGGTCATTCGCAAAAAGGATCCTTCGGCACCGCATAACACCCTGTTGGTTCTGGATGCGACGACCGGCCAGAATGCGCTGGGGCAGGTCGAAACCTTCCGCAACCTTGCCGATGTGTCGGGTCTGGTCATGACCAAGCTGGACGGGACGGCGCGTGGCGGTGTTCTGGTGGCGTTGGCTGACCGGTTCGGGCTGCCGATTCATGCCATTGGCGTGGGCGAGCAGATCGATGATCTCGACGCCTTCGACCCCGAAGAATTTGCGCGCGCCCTGGTAGGTCTGTGACAGATTTTGCACCGCGCCTTTAGGCGCGGCTTTTCGGTGAGTCTCGGTCTTACGTCAGGCCCAGCTGCGTCAAGAAGCGTTGCATATCCTTTCCCATTGCCTGCCGGTTGGCAAACAGGGTGGCCTGCGATTTCAGAATCGGGTCTTCGTTCAGGATTTTCAGGTTGTTGGCGCGCAGTGTCGCCCCCGATGATGTGATGTCGGCGATCGCTTCGGCCGTGTGATTGGCGACCGTGCCTTCGGTTGCGCCCTGACTGTCGACCAGCTGGTAATCCGCGACCTCGTGCTGGGCCAGCCATGCACGAACCAGCCGATGGTATTTGGTTGCGATCCGCAGACGGAACCCGTGAACAGCCCGAAAATCGCGCGCGATGGTGGTAAAGTCGTCCAGATTGTCGCAATCGCGCCAGCATTCGGGAACGGCCAGAATCAGATCGGCATGGCCGAAGCCCATTTCTGCCACCGTTTCCAGATCCGAGGCCCAGCCGGGCAGCTTTTCACGGACCAGATCGGTTCCGGTCACGCCAAGCTCGATGCGACCGGCCACCAGCTCGCGCGGTATCTCTCCGGCGGATAGCAGCACCAGCGACACGCCGTCCGCGCCTTCGACCTGCCCGGCATATTCCCGATCGGAACCGGAACGCGACAGGCGCACGCCGCGGGCGGCGAACCAGTCGAATGTCTGTTCCATCAGCCGTCCCTTGGACGGCACCCCCAGTCGGATCATTGGCCTTGCTCCAGTTCGGCAATCAGTCCCGGGCGCAGGATGCCGCCAACGGCGGGAATTTCACGTCCCTTGCCCAGCACACGGGTCAGCGCGTCATAGCGCCCCCCTGAGGCAAGCGGCGGCCAGTCATCGCGCGTTGTCGCGCCAAAGCTGAAGGTGAAGCCGTCATAATATTCCATGGTGCTGCGGCCATGTTCGGCATCAAAGCGGATCTTTCCCGGGTCGATGCCGCGTTCGGCCAATGCTCCGGTGCGCAAGATGATCCCCTGAGCCGAAGCCGCAATGTCGGGCCAATCCTCGGCGATGCGCGATAGCTGGGCGCTGACCTGTGCCAGGTTGCCGCGCAGCGAAAACAGCTGACGCAATCGTTGCGCCCAGATTTCAGGCAGAGGCGGCGTATCCGCATCCGCCTGAAGACGCGCCATGCGCTGCTCCATTTCCTGTTGCCCGCGCAGGCCGGCCCATGCTGCCTGCGTTTCGGGAAAGCTGCGTTCGGGGGCGGGGGCCGAAAACCTGTCCAGCAGGCGCGCGAAGCGACCCGGCCGCCAGATATGGTGCAGCAATGCATCGCGGCGCGCCTGCGATACCGGCAAACTGCGAACGGCCGCCATCAACAGGCCAATATCTCCGACAACGGCATTTGCCCCATAGGGATGCAGAAGGTCGTGAAACATTGCGAAAACTTCGGCGTCCGCATCCGGATCGCGACTGAACAGTTCGAACCCGGCCTGCAAATATTCATTGTCGCGCGCGGTGTGCGGCCGCGTGTCGCCCATGTCCTGCTTGCGAAAAACCTCGCCCAGATAGCAATAGCGGGCGGGTTCCGCCCCGTTTTCCATATGCGCCTGCACGACCGGGACCGTAAAATCGGGGCGCAACATCATTTCGCCCCGGATCGGATCCGTCGTCACATAGGCGCGCGCGCGGATATCCTCTCCGTACAGATCCAGCAGGCTTTCCGCGGGCAACAGGATGTCGGGGACGATTTCCTCGGCACCGGTGCCTTGAAACGCGGCCAGCATCCTTTGGCCGATATTGCGCTTGTCGCGTTTCGAGATCATCCCAGAATCCGCCGCACTTCGGCCACAAGATCGCGGCGGGAAACTTCGGTCTGGGCGGGTTGCGCCTTCCATTCCTCGTGGCTGGCCTCTGCTGCGATCCTTGCGCCAAGGACAAGGTCCTTGATCTGCACGACGCCGCGCTCGGCCTCGTTTCCGCCCTGGATGATCGCGATGGGGGCATTGCGTTTATCCGCATATTTCAGCTGATTGCCGAAATTCTTGGGGTTGCCCAGATAGACCTCGGCACGGATACCTGCGTTGCGCAGCTCGGCGACCATGGCCTGATAATCGGGCATCCGGTCGCGATCCATCACCGTGACCACGACCGGGCCATGTTCGCTTTGCCCGGTCAGCCCCTTGGCCCGCAGGGCCGCCAAAAGGCGGTCGACACCGATCGAGACGCCGGTTGCGGGAACCTTCTGGCCGGTGAAGCGCTCGACCAGACCGTCATAGCGTCCACCGCCGGCGACACTGCCGAACTGGCGTTTGCGGCCCTTGTCATCAAGAATCTCAAATGTCAGCTCGGCTTCGAAGACCGGGCCGGTATAATAACCCAGCCCGCGAACGACCGAAGGATCGATGATCGCGCGATCAATGCCGATCCCCATCGCATCCAGCATCGCAGAAATCTGTTCCAGTTCCTCGACACCTTCCAGGCCGATGCCTGAATCGCCAATTGCCGCGCGCAGATTGGCCAGCGTTGCATCGTTGTCGCTGCCTTTCGAGGTCAGAAAAGCCAGAACGGGCATCGCCTGGTCAGGGTGCAGGCCCACCCCCTCGATCATGGCGCCGCTGTCATCCCTGCGCCCCGTCGTCAGCAAGGCCAGCACGCCGTCGCGACCCACCTTGTCGAACTTGTCGATGGTGCGCAGCACGTCATCGGCCATGGCGTCACCGGCAACGCCCGCCGCCTCGAGGACACCATTCAGGACCTTGCGATTATTGATGCGCACGATGTAGTCGCCACGATCGATTCCCACCGCTTCCAGCGCATCGGCCAGCATGGCGCAGATTTCGGCATCTGCGGCCACGGATGCGGACCCGACCGTGTCGGCATCGCATTGATAGAACTGACGGAAACGTCCGGGACCGGGCTTTTCGTTGCGCCAGACCGGGCCCATTGCATAACGGCGATAGGGGCTGGGAAGGTCATTGCGAAACTGGGCGGCGACACGCGCGAGGGGGGCGGTCAGGTCATAACGCAACGCCAGCCAATCCCCGGAACCACCGCCCGGCACGGCCTCTTCCTGCCAAGCGAACACACCCGCGTTGGGGCGGTCGACATCAGGCAGGAACTTTCCCAACGCCTCGACCGTTTCGACGGCACTGGTTTCCAATGGATCAAAGCCGTGTCGATGATAGATTTCGGCAATGCGGTCCAGCATTGCCTTGCGCTCGGTCACGTCGGCGCCAAAATAATCGCGAAAACCCTTTGGCGTTTCTGCCTTGGGGCGGGGCTGTTTTTTCTGACTTTTCGCCATGGTGCTGCCTCTTCGGCCAATTCCGGGCTTGCTGTAACGGAAGGGCGCGCTATGGACAAGCAGATGCACGGGGATCTGGCAAGGTGGATCGAATGACAGAGCAAGAGCGTATCGAAAAGCTGGAAGAGATGGTGGCCCATCTAAGCCGCATCGCCGATGATCTGAGCGATGTGATCGCCCGTCAGGATGGCGATATCGCAAGGCTGAACCGCAAGGTCGACATGCTGATGCGTGCCGAGGCGGCGCGCGAGGCTGATGGCGCAAATTCGATCGCGGTGGCCCATCAGCCCCCGCCGCATTGGTAGGCAGCTGTTGGGGGGGGGACGAAACGCGACCCCATCGAGGGGCCGCGTTTCGTCGGGGCGCTGCCCCGTCGCCCGCAGCGGCCTTGTTTCGGGAAATGCAATTCGCCGCTTTCCCCTTGCGTTCCCATGCGCTAGACCCTGGCCCTGATCAATTTCGGGCAACGGAAGGACCGGCTCATGGCCAATGTGGTGGTTGTCGGCGCGCAATGGGGCGACGAAGGCAAAGGCAAGATCGTTGACTGGCTGAGCGAACGTGCGGATGTGATCGCGCGTTTTCAGGGCGGGCATAACGCTGGCCATACGCTGGTCATCGGTGAAAAGGTGTTCAAGCTGTCGCTTTTGCCTTCGGGCATCGTGCGCGATGGCAAGTTGGCGGTGATCGGAAACGGAGTCGTTCTGGACCCGTGGTCGCTGTTTGCCGAGATCGACAAGCTGACGGCGCAAGGGGTGAATATTTCCGCCGATCGCCTGATGATCGCCGAGAACACGCCTCTGATCCTGCCTTTGCATCAGGACCTGGACAAGTTGCGGGAAGAGGCGGCCGGCAAGGCCAAGATTGGCACCACCGGGCGCGGAATCGGCCCGGCCTATGAGGACAAGGTCGGACGCAGGACAATCCGCGTGGCCGATCTGGCAGATGAAGAAACGCTGGACGCACGTCTTGATCGTTTGCTGGCCCATCATGATGCATTGCGCAAGGGGTTGGGCGCGGAGCCGATCAACCGCGCAGAGCTGAAGGCGAAGCTGCTTGAAGTGGCACCGCAACTGCTGCCTTATGCCCGGCCGGTCTGGAAGATCATGGCAGAGGCGCGCAAATCCGGAAAGCGGATCCTGTTTGAAGGTGCGCAAGGCAGTTTGTTGGACATCGATTTCGGGACCTATCCCTATGTGACCAGTTCGACCACGATGTCGGGCGCGGCTGCTTCGGGAACCGGCATGGGGCCGGGGGCGGTGGATTTCGTGTTGGGTATCGTCAAGGCTTATACGACAAGGGTCGGCGAGGGACCGTTTCCGACCGAGCTGGATGATGACGATGGCCAGCGGCTGGGGGAACGCGGGCATGAATTCGGCACCGTGACGGGGCGCAAGCGTCGCTGTGGCTGGTTCGACGCGGTGCTTGTGCGCCAGACCTGCGCGATCAGCGGCGTGAACGGTATCGCGCTGACCAAGCTGGATGTGCTGGACGGTTTCGACAAGCTGAAGATCTGTGTCGGTTATGAGATCGACGGCGTGACATACGATTATCTGCCGACCGCTGCCGCACTGCAGGCGCGGGTGAAGCCGATCTATGAAGAAATGGACGGCTGGCATGAATCGACCGCGGGCGCGCGCAGCTGGGCCGATTTGCCCGCCGCGGCGATCAAATATGTCCGTCGCGTCGAGGAGTTGATCGATTGCCCTGTCGCGATGCTGTCGACCAGCCCCGAGCGCGACGATACGATCCTTGTCACCGATCCTTTCGCAGACTGAGCCGGACAGCGCCCTTATGAAGCTGAAAACCCGCAAACGTCTGTCCTTGCTGATTCTGGTTCTGGGGCTGCCTGCCTATATCATGGTCGCGGTGACGCTGGTGAACTGGATGGATGCGCGTTGGGGCAGGCAACCGATCTGGATCGAATTGCTGGTCTATATCGGGCTGGGATTCATCTGGATCATGCCGCTGAAACGGGTGTTCAGCGGCATCGGCCGGGGCGAATGAACGCCCCGGTGGTCCGGTCCGATCGCGGCGTGACCATCGTCGGCGGCGGGGCTGTGTCGCCCGAAGATCTGAAAACCGCGCTTTCCGTCGCCCCCTTGCTGGTGGCTGCCGATGGGGGAGCGGATCGCGCGATGCAGCTTGGCTACCAGCCGGATTGGGTGATTGGCGATCTGGACAGTATCAGTGATCGCTCAAGACGCAGTATTGCATCCGAGCGCCTGTGCCACGTCGCGGAACAGGACAGTACCGATTTCACCAAGTCCCTGACACGAATCAGCGCCCCTTTTACGATGGCCGTCGGTTTTGCCGGGTTGCGCCTGGATCACACATTGGCGGCATTGACCGCCATGGCCAATATCGCGCAGCCGGTGACGATCATGATCGCATCCGATGATATTGTCTTTGTCGCACCGCCGCGAATTCATCTGCCCTTGGCCGAAGATGTGCGGGTGTCGCTGTATCCGTTGGGGGCAGCGAGAGGGCGCAGCCGTGGTTTGCAATGGCCCATCGACGGAATTGATTTTTCCCCGGAGGGCCGCATTGGCACATCGAACCGCGCGACCGGACCTGTCGATCTGGAGGTCGAGGGCAAGATGTTGGTCATGTTGCCACGGACACAGCTTGCCAATGTGATGATTGCGTTGGGATTGGTCGCAGAATGACCGCGAGAGCCGTTCACAGGGGCGTGCAGCGGTTGCTGTAGCCGGCCGGATGCCCTATCTCTGAGCGGAACCTGCGGAGTCTAACATGTCGCTGAACCCGATCCGACCCTGGCGCAATATCGAGCGGCGGAAATCCCGCCAGATCATGGTCGGCAATGTCCCCGTCGGGGGAGACGCGCCGATCAGCGTGCAGACAATGACGAATACCGATGGCCATGACGTGCGGGCAACGTTGGATCAGGTGATCCGCGCTGCCGAGGCCGGGGCCGATATCGTCCGGATCTCGGCGCCTGATCAGGAAACGACCCGTGCGCTTGGGGAAATCTGTCGCGAAAGTCCCGTGCCGATCGTGGCCGATATCCATTTCCACTATAAGCGCGCGATCGAGGCCGCTGAGGCCGGGGTTGCCTGCCTGCGCATCAATCCGGGGAATATCGGTGACGAGCGCCGTGTGCGCGAGGTCATCAAGGCGGCGCGGGATCACGGATGTTCGATGCGGATCGGCGTGAATGCCGGCAGCCTGGAAAAGCATCTGCTGGAAAAATACGGGGAACCATGCCCCGATGCGATGGTCGAATCCGGCCTCGATCATATCAAGATCCTGCAAGACAATGATTTTCATGAGTTCAAGATCAGCGTAAAGGCCAGCGATGTCTTCCTGGCGGCCGCAGCCTATCAGCAACTGGCGGATGCCACCGACGCGCCGATCCATCTGGGTATTACAGAAGCGGGCGGCTTTGTCGGCGGGACGGTCAAGTCGGCGGTCGGGCTGGGAAATCTGCTTTGGGCCGGAATTGGTGATACGATACGGGTCAGCCTGTCCGCAGATCCGGTCGAAGAGGTGAAGGTCGGGTTTGAAATCCTCAAGTCGCTGGGTTTGCGCACGCGCGGTGTTCAGATCATTTCCTGTCCATCCTGTGCGCGTCAGGGCTTTGACGTGATCAAGACGGTGGAAACCCTGGAACAGCGGCTTGAGCATATCAAGACCCCGATGAGCCTATCGATCATCGGTTGTGTCGTGAATGGCCCGGGCGAGGCGTTGATGACCGATCTTGGTTTTACCGGAGGCGGCGCCGGAAGTGGCATGATCTATATGGCAGGACGTCAAAGCCACAAGATGTCCAACGAGCAGATGGTGGATCATATCGTTCAGCTTGTGGAAGAACGCGCTGAAAAGCTGGAAGCCGAGAAGGCCGAAGTCGAAGCGGCTGAATAGGCTGGTTTGGCGCAATGTCGCGGCCTTGTTTTGCGCCGCGACCGAGGCGATCCGGGTATTTATACGAAGAAGAAGTTCAGCCGCCCGTATGGCTCATGTGGCGGGTCATCTGTCCGCCGACGGATTGGCGCGAATAGTCGAAATCATGGCCCTTGGGTTTGCGGGCAATGGCCGAGCGGATCGCGCTGTGCAGCGCGGCGTCATCATTGCTGGCGCGCAGGGGGGCGCGAAGGTCGGCGCGGTCTTCCTGGCCTAGGCACATGTAGAGTTCGCCGGTGCAGGTCACGCGCACACGGTTGCAGCTTTCGCAGAAATTATGTGTGAGCGGTGTGATGAAGCCGATTTTCTGATCGGTTTCCCGTAATTTGACATAGCGGGCAGGTCCGCCCGTGCGTTCGGCAAGGTCGATCAGCGTGAACCGTTCCGACAGTTGCCTGCGCAGATCGGTCAGGGGCCAGTATTGGTCGAGCCGATCCTCGTTTCCAAGATCGCCCATCGGCATGACCTCGATGAATGTCAGGTCGTGGCCTTCCTGACCGCACCAGTTCACGATGTCGAACAGTTCGTCATCGTTTACGCCTTTCAGGGCAACCGCATTGATCTTGACCTTCAGTCCGGCCTGGGTCGCCGCCCTGATCCCGCCGAGAACCTGTTGCAGGCGCCCCCAGCGGGTAATGCGCGAGAATTTCTGGCTGTCGAGCGTATCGAGAGAGACATTGACCCGGCGCACGCCGCAATCGACCAGTTCCTGGGCGTATTTCCCCAGCTGGCTGCCATTGGTGGTCAGGGTCAGCTCGTCAAGGCCTTCGCCCAGATGGCGCGACATTTGCCGAAAGAAGCCCATGATTCCGCGGCGCACAAGTGGTTCGCCCCCGGTGATGCGCAGTTTGCGCACACCCAGTCCGACGAAGGATGTGCAGAGCCGATCCAGTTCTTCCAATGTCAGAAGTTCGGCTTTCGGGAGGAATTGCATATGCTCCGCCATGCAATAGACACAGCGAAAATCGCAACGATCAGTCACGGAAACGCGCAGATAGGTGATGGCGCGTTCGAATGGGTCGATGAGCGGGGCGGTCGCGGAATGTGTCATGCAGTCAATTTAGGCTTGCGGCAGGTTGCGCACAAGTGGCGCTGATGACGCATGCGTTGGTGGACCTTGGGACGAAATGCACGTTAGGCTATGCGCGACAGCGATCATGAGGAACCACGAGATGCGGATGATGACCACGGGCGCGACGGCCGCCATTGCGCTATTGGGGCTGGTTGCCTGTAACCCGGGCGCCACGACGACACAGGCATCCCGGCCGGTTGATTCGCCAGCCTCTGGGCCGGTTGATACGAAGTTGAGCGCCGAGCAGGTTGCAGCGGCCACCGCCGTGACCCGCGCGCCGGCGCCAAAACCGGCTGCGCGCGCGACGGCAGCGCAGCTGGATACGACAACCGCGGAACAGAAGGTTGCTGCAGCAAAGGCCCCCGAGGTGGCCGAGACCCGGCTTGGGACGACAGTCGCTTCATTGGGCGATCCGACCGAAGGTGGTTTCTGGATCAAGACGCCGCTGGTCAAGTCCAGGGGAATTGGGCGGATCGTCAATCCGGGGAACGGGAAATCCGCCAAGGTCGATCTGATTCCGCTGGATGGGCCGCAATCGGGCGGCAGTCAGGTATCATTGCCGGCATTGCAGCTGATCGGCGTATCCTTGACGGATCTTCCGACGATCGAAGTCTACAAGTCCTGAATCAGCCTGCGGGCCTCGCGGCGCGCGAATGGTTTCATCGATGCTTCGTGACGATCCAGGAAGGACATCACCCGCCCTGCGTCGCGCTTGGACAGATCGCGCAGCCACCAAGCAATCGCCTTCTGGATGAACCAATCGCGATCCTGGGTCAGTTGGCCGGCCCAGCCCAGGACGCGCTCTCTTGTTTCGAGGTCGCGGGGCTTGGGGTTGTTCATCTTTGCCCAGGGCAGGGTGATTGTCAGCGCGGCGCGACGGGTCCACATGTTCTGATCGTTCAGCCAGCCTTCGACCAGATCCAGCCGTGCGGGCGTGGCGGTGACGCGTTTCTGGCCGGCAATCATCGCGGCATCGGCGATTGCGCAGCCGTCGAAATCTGCGGTCCATGCTGCGATCAGCTGCCAGGCGTCGTCATCGGGGCGAAGGCGTGCCTGGGTCAACAATTTGGCGGCGGCGATTCGTGCTTCGTGGATATTGCTGTCCCATAGCTGTGCCGCCAGAAGGACGCGTTGTTCCGTCGAACACCGGGCACGCCATGACGCGACCAATTCGTCAATCCGGGGATTGCGAAGGCCCAGATAGCGGCGATCGACCTTGTGATATGCGGCCATCTGGCTGGCTCTTTCATCATCGGCAAGTTCGATCAGTGAGGCAAGTTCCTGCATCATCGGCTCCTTCAGGGTGACGTCCTTCTAGGAATTGGGTGCGACAGGCTCAAGATCGTGGTGGCGATAAGTCGATGGTAGCGGTAAAAGACCAGCGAAATTGAAAAGGTGCTTACATGTCGCATGCCAACCAGCCCCGCCCGATGACGTCTCGCCGCAGTGGCCCGTTGACAGGACAGGCGCAGATCCCCGGTGATAAATCCATCAGCCACCGCGCCCTTATCTTGGGCGCGCTTTCGGTGGGCGAGACACGGATCACCGGGTTGCTGGAAGGCGAGGATGTTCTGGATACTGCCAAGGCGATGGCCGCGTTCGGTGCCCGGGTTCAGCGCCACGGCAATGGTGATTGGACCGTGAATGGTGTCGGCGTCGGGGGCTTTTGTGAACCCGAAGGCGTGATTGATTGCGGTAACTCGGGCACCGGTGTGCGCTTGATCATGGGGGCGATGGCGACAACCCCGATCACGGCGACCTTCACCGGAGATGCCAGCCTGTCACGCAGGCCGATGGCGCGTGTCACCGATCCGCTGTCCGAATTCGGGGCCAGTGTGACCTGTCGCGAGGGCGGGCGTCTGCCGATCACCATTCAGGGGATCGAGGACGCGCTTCCGGTTCGCTATCGCACGCCTGTGGCCAGCGCCCAGATCAAATCGGCAATCCTGCTGGCCGGGTTGAACGCGCCTGGTGAGACGGTCGTCATAGAAGCAGAGCCGACGCGTGACCACTCGGAGCGGATGCTGGCTGGGTTCGGTGCGGATATTCGCAGTGAAACAACAAGCGAGGGTCATGTCATCACGCTGGTGGGACGCCCCGAGTTGCGTGCGCAGCCGGTCGCGGTGCCCCGCGATCCGTCCAGTGCGGCTTTTCCCGTTGCGGCGGCGCTGATCGTGCCCGGCTCGGAAATCCGGGTGCCGGGGATCAGCCGTAACCCGACGCGTGACGGGTTGTATGTGACGCTTCGGGAAATGGGCGCGGATCTGCTGTTCGAGAATGATCGGGAAGAAGGGGGCGAGCCGGTGGCCGATCTGGTCGTGCGCTACAGCCGCCTGAAAGGGGTGTCTGTTCCTGCCGAACGTGCCGCCAGCATGATTGATGAATTCCCCATTCTGTCGGTCATCGCGGCCTTTGCCGAAGGTCCGACCATCATGAACGGTGTTGGCGAGTTGCGCGTCAAGGAAAGCGACCGCATCGACGCCATGGCGCGTGGCCTCGAGGCGAATGGAGTCCGGGTCGAGGAAACGCCCGACAGCATGACCGTGCATGGAATGGAGGCTGTGCCGGGTGGCGCAACTGCCGTGACGCATCTGGACCACCGTATCGCGATGTCGTTCATGGTTCTGGGGCTGGCGTCGCAATCCCCCGTGACCGTTGATGATGGCGGCCCCATCGCCACGTCGTTCCCTGATTTCACCGATCTGATGCGCCGCCTGGGCGCTGATCTGGACTAGTCCGGAATTTGGCGGCGGCGGTCTGTTCCGCCGCTGCCCTCGATCACGTGACCGGATAGCCCAGCCTTTTCAACGCATCGCCGATCTCGTTCAGAATTTCCGGATCGTCGATGGTTGCCGGTGGTTTGTATTGTTCGCCATTCGCGATCTTGACCATCGTCGCGCGCAGGATCTTGCCCGACCGGGTCTTGGGCAGGCGTTCGACGACGCAGGCGCGTTTGAAGGCCGCGACAGGGCCGATCTTGTTGCGCACCTGGGCGACCACATCATGCACCACCTGTTCCTCGGTGACATTCGCGCCTTTCTTCAGACACAGGAAGCCCAGGGGCATTTGACCTTTCAGGGGGTCGGCAACGCCGATTACCGCGCATTCGGCAACGGCCGGATGGCTGGACAGCACTTCTTCCATCGCGCCGGTCGACAGGCGGTGACCGGCCACGTTGATGACGTCATCAGTACGCGCCATGATGTAAAGATAGCCATCATCGTCGATATATCCGGCATCTCCGGTTTCGTAATAGCCGGGAAACTTCTCGAGGTATGATTTGCGGAAACGGTCTTCGGCATTCCACAGGTTTGGCAATGTTCCCGGAGGCAGGGGCAGCCTGATCGCAATCGATCCAAGTGCGCCACGCGGCATCTGCTGCCCGGATTCGTCCAGGATCTGGACATCATATCCCGGCATCGAGACCGACGGGCTGCCCTTCTTGACCGGCATCGGTTCGATTCCGAACGGGTTCGATGCGATGGCCCAGCCGGTTTCGGTTTGCCACCAGTGATCTATCACGGGCAGGTCCAGCTTGGTCTCCAGCCATTCGATCGTGTCGGGGTCGGCGCGTTCGCCCGCGAGGAATACGGCCTGCAGGCTGGACAGATTGTATTCCCTGATCAGTTCGCCATCGGGATCTTCGCGTTTGACGGCCCGGATCGCGGTCGGTGCCGTGAAAAAGCTTTTGACACGGTGGTTCTGGATGATGCGCCAGAACGCGCCTGCATCGGGGGTGCCGACCGGCTTGCCTTCAAAGACGATGGTGGTGGCCCCGGAAATCAGCGGACCGTAACAGATATAGCTGTGGCCCACGACCCAACCCACATCCGAGGCGGCCCAGAAAACGTCCCCAGCATCAATGCCATAGATGTTCTTCATCGACCAGTTCAAGGCGACCAGGTGCCCCGCGGTATGGCGGATCACCCCTTTGGGCTGACCCGTGGTGCCCGAGGTATAGAGGATATAGGCAGGGTGGTTTCCTTCGACGGGAACGCAATCGGCGGGCTTGGCGCCAAACTGAAAACTGTGCCAGGCCACGTCCCGGCCGGGGGTGAGTTGCGCGACCTCTTGTTCGCGCTGGAAGATGACGCAGAAATCGGGTTTGTGCACGGCCTGATCGATGGCGTCGTCCAGCAGGGGCTTGTAGTGGACCACGCGTCCGGGTTCCAACCCGCAAGAGGCGGCAATAATCGCCTTGGGCTTGGCATCGTCGATTCTGACGGCCAGTTCATGCGCCGCAAAGCCGCCAAAGACAACCGAATGGATCGCGCCCAGTCGCGCACATGCCAGCATTGCCTCAAGGGCTTCGGGGATCATCGGCATATAGATGATGACCCGGTCGCCCTTGGAAATGCCTTTTGCGCGCAAGGCGCCTGCCAGATTGGCAACGCGATCGCGCAATTCGCGATATGTCAGGCCACGATAGGAATGCGTGATGGGGCTGTCATGGATGATCGCCAGCTGGTCGCCGCGTCCGGCCTCGACATGGCGGTCAACCGCGTTCCAGCAGGTGTTGACCCTGGCGTCGGCGAACCATTCGCCTGCCGGTCCCTGATCGAAATAGGCGCGCCCGGGCGCTTGATCCCAGTCGATTTCCTGCGCGGCTTTCATCCAGAACGTTTCGGGATCTGACTGCCATCCCGCATAGACATCTTGGTATGCCATTGCATGCCTCCTCCTCGAAGCTGAATATCTGGTATCCAGTAGACGAGGTTCGAAGCAATATTGTTAGCGGCATCACCAAGAATATTTGCAGAATCGGCGCGGGTCGCGCTGCAAAATTTTGCAAATATCGCGGATCAGTAAATCTTGCCATGCGCAGACGGATATTTTGCAAATCAGCCGCGCATGATGTGTCACCCGGAGGCGAATCACGGCCCGGACAAAATCATCCGGGCCGTGAAATCCTAGCTGTACAGGGCGACGGGCGTCCCGGCCAGGACGCTCATGTTCAGCAGGCCGCGCGTGGTGATCGAAGGGGTGACGATATGGGCGCGGTTGCCCATGCCCATCAGGATGGGTCCCACTTCGAGGCCGTCTGCCCGCATTTTTAGGGCGTTGCGAACGCCCGAGGCGGCATCGGTGCCGGGGAACACCAGCACATTGGCCACGCCTTCCAGCCGTGATCCGGGGAAGATGCGGTCACGCAGCGCCGGATCAAGCGCGGCATCGACATGCATCTCACCATCATACATGAAATCGGGGTTCTGGTTGTCCAGTATTTCCAGCGCCGCGCGCATCTTGCGACCGGTATAGGTGTCGAGATTCCCGAATTGCGAATGCGCGCAGAGTGCGATTTTCGGGGTCATCCCGAAGCGGCGGACATGGCGCGCCGCACCCACAACGACCTCGGCGACCTGATCGGGGGTCGGGTCGTTGTGGCATTGGGTATCGGCGATGAATAGCGGGCCATCTTCGAGAATGATCATCGAAAGGGCGCCGACAGGGTGCAGGCCGTCGCGGGCCAGAACCTGACGGACATATTGCAGATGCCATGAATATTGCCCGAAGGTTCCGCAGATCAGGCTGTCGGCCTCGCCCCGATGAACCATGACCGATGCAATGGCCGTGGTGTTGGTGCGCATGATGGCGCGTGCGATATCGGGGCTGACACCGCGGCGGGCCATCAAGTGGTGATATGTTTCCCAATAGTCACGATAACGGGGGTCGTTTTCGGGGTTCACGATTTCAAAATCGCGATCCGGGCGAATCGGCAAACCCGCCCGTTCGGCGCGTGATGCCACGACATCGGGACGTCCGATCAGGATCGGAGTATCGGTTGTCTC
The DNA here is from genome assembly GCF_028294535.1 of Paracoccus onchidii. Lineage (GTDB taxonomy): Bacteria > Pseudomonadota > Alphaproteobacteria > Rhodobacterales > Rhodobacteraceae > Paracoccus > Paracoccus onchidii. Next base: position 27,589 of record NZ_JAQBIE010000011.1, read on the forward strand.
CTCCAGCATTGCGTTTGCCGCCCGCAAGACCCGTTCGTCTTCACCTTCGGCAAAGACAATGCGGCGTTCGGTGGTCGCGGCGGCCTCGAATACGGGGCGCATGATCAGCGCCGAACGGAAGACCGACCCGTCCAGCTTGCGCTTGTAGGCTTCGAGATGTTCGATCGGGCGCAGGGCAACGCCGGTTTCCATCGCGGCCTTGGCAACCGCGGATGAGACGACCCCGACCAATCTGGGATCAAACGGTTTGGGGATCAGATAGTCTGCGCCGAAAGTCAGCGTTTCACCGCGATAGGCTGCGGCGGCCTCGGCGGCGGTGGTGGTGCGCGCCAGAGCTGCGATGCCCTCGACACAGGCGATCTTCATCTGGTCGTTGATGGTTGTCGCGCCGACATCCAACGCACCCCGGAAGATGAAGGGAAAGCAAAGAACGTTGTTGACCTGGTTCGGATAGTCGCTGCGTCCGGTGGCAATGATCGCATCCGGCGCCACGGCGCGGGCATCTTCGGGCAGGATTTCGGGGGTCGGATTGGCCAGCGCAAAGATGATCGGGCGGCTGGTCATTTTTTCGACCATCGCAGGTTTCAGGACGCCCGGCCCCGACAGGCCGAGAAACAGATCCGCACCTTCGATGACGTCATCCAGCGTGCGCAAATCGGACGATTGCGCATAGGCCGCCTTTTGCGGGGTCATGTCCTCGGACCGGCCTTCATGCACCAGCCCGTGAATATCGCAAAGCCAGACATTCTCGCGCCGGACGCCCAGCTTCAGCAGCATGTCCAGACATGCAATCCCGGCCGCACCGCCGCCGGTGGACACCACCTTGATATCTTCAAAGCGTTTGCCCGCGACACGCAACGCATTGGTCGCGGCGGCGCCGACCACGATCGCGGTGCCGTGCTGGTCGTCATGAAATACCGGGATGTTCATCCGCTCGCGGCAGATTTTCTCGACGATGAAACAGTCCGGGGCCTTGATATCTTCCAGATTGATCGCGCCGAAGGTCGGTTCCAGCGAACAGACGATATCCGCCAGCTTTTCCGGGTCGGGTTCGTCTACCTCGATGTCGAAACAATCGATATTGGCGAATTTCTTGAAGAGCACAGCCTTGCCCTCCATCACCGGTTTCGAAGCCGCAGCACCGATATTTCCAAGGCCCAGGACCGCGGTGCCGTTGGACACCACCGCCACAAGGTTTCCGCGCGCCGTATAGCGGCTTGCGTTTGTCTGGTCGGCCTTGATTTCCAGGCAGGCCTCGGCGACGCCGGGGGAATAGGCCCGCGACAGGTCGCGGCCATTTGCCAGCGGTTTGGTCGCGCGGATTTCCAGTTTCCCCGGGCGCGGGAATTCATGGTAATCCAGTGCCGACTGGCGGGCGGTGTCCTGCCTGCGCTCTTCCATCTTTGCCTCTCCGGAATTTGTAATGATTTACCGTTAAACCAATTCTTGTCCGGGGAACAGCAGGCTTGCGCTTGCGTTGCGGTTGACGGGCAAGCAAGATTGGCCGGGTTGGTACAAAGGGTCACAAAATGACGCTGATGGAATGCGCAAGAGAGGTCCGCGAGGCGGCCTATGCACCATATTCGAAATTCAAGGTCGGTGCGGCGGTGCGCGGGGCTTCGGGCAGGATATACCGGGGCTGCAATGTCGAAAACGTGGCCTATCCCGAAGGCACCTGCGCAGAGGCGGGGGCAATCGCCGCAATGGTTGCCGCAGGCGAAACCACGCTGACCGAGGTCGCGGTGATCGCCGACAGCCCCGATCCGGTTCCGCCATGCGGGGGGTGCCGGCAGAAACTGGCCGAGTTCGGCCAGGGGGATACGCCGGTCCTGCTTGGCACAACGGACGGGAAGATCATGACAACCACCATTCAGGATCTTCTGCCCGGTCGTTTCGACGCCAGCCATATGGAGAATGCCGAATGACAGATCCCCGCCCCGTCATTGCCGCGATTCGCGACGGGCGCGGGCTTGACGGCCCCGGTGCAGCACTGATTGCCCAAGGGCTTGCCGACGGATCCGTCAGCGATGCACAGGCAGGGGCTTTTGCGATGGCCACGCTTCATCGCGGGCTGGGCGAGCGGGGGCGCGTGGCGCTGACACGGGCAATGCGTGATTCGGGCCATGTCATGCAATGGGATCTGCCGGGGCCGGTTGTCGACAAGCATTCGACCGGCGGTATTGGCGATACGGTCAGCTTGGTTCTTGCACCCATGCTGGCGGCATCCGGCGCCTATGTGCCGATGATCTCGGGGCGAGGTTTGGGGCATACCGGTGGTACGCTGGACAAGCTGGATGCGATTCCGGGGTTCAGATGCGATCAGCCTGAATCCGAGTTTCGCCGGATCGTTGAAATGACGGGATGCGCCATCGTGTCGGCCAACACCGAAATTGCGCCTGCTGATCGACGTCTCTACGCTATTCGTGATGAATCGGCGACGGTGGAATCCATCGACCTGATCACCGCCTCGATTCTGTCCAAGAAGCTTGCGGCAGGTCTGGATGCTCTGGTGCTGGATGTGAAAATGGGCAGTGGCGCGTTCATGCGCAGTGCACAATCGGCCCTGGACCTTGCGCAATCACTGGTGACGACCGCAAACGGGGCAGGGTGCCGTTGTGCGGCGCTTGTGACAGATATGGATCAGCCCTTGGCGCGCAGTGCCGGCAATGCCTTGGAGGTCAGCGAAGCCATTCGTGTGCTGCGGGGCGAGGGTGGTGCATTGCGCGATCTGTCTCTGGCGCTTGGTGACGAGATCTTGCGTCTGGCCGGGCTGGCGGGCGACGAGAGTTCGGGCGGTGGACTGGCGAAGGTTCTTGATTCCGGTGCCGCGGCAGAGCGGTTTTCGCAGATGGTGGCAGCCCAGGGCGGTCCGCGTGACCTGATCGAGCGGCCTGCGACCTATCTGGCACATGCCCCTGTGATCCGCGCGGTTCCGGCCCCGTCGGGCGGGCGCGTTCACGCGATCGACGTCACCGCGCTGGGGCATGCTGTGGTCGCGCTTGGCGGAGGCCGCGTTCGGGCGGATGATCGGATCGACCATCGCGTGGGCCTGGATCGCATGGCGAAGCTGAACCAGGAGGTTGGCCCCGACATGCCCTTGGCCTTTGTCCACGCGGCCGATGAAATTGCCGCAGAGGTTGCGCGCAAGGCTGTGCAGGATGCATATCATATCGGTGACGGCGCGCCCGCCCGCCCGCTGATCCGACAGAGGATTCCATGCAATGAGTGAGAACCGGGCATTTCTGATCGTGATGGATAGCGTCGGCATTGGCGGCGCGCCGGATGCGGGGCATTTCTTCAATCGGGATCTGCCGGATACGGGTGCGAATACAGTCCTTCATATTGCCCGCGCAAAAGGGCTGACCTTACCGGTTCTGGATGGGCTTGGCCTGGGCGCTGCGCTGAAGCTGGCTTCGGGGGCGGATGCGCCGGGGCTGGGCAGCACGCCTGAAGGGCTGTGGGGCGCGGCGACAGAACGGTCACCGGGCAAGGATACACCATCCGGGCACTGGGAAATCGCCGGTGTTCCGGTGCCATGGCAGTGGCACTATTTTCCCGACGAAACGCCGGCCTTCCCCGAACACGTGACCCGGCGGCTGTGTGAGATGGCCGGCACCGAAGGCATCCTTGGCAATTGCCATGCGTCGGGCACGCAGATCATCCGTGATCTGGGTGCGCGCCATATCAGTTCGGGCTGGCCGATTTGCTATACATCTGCCGACAGTGTTCTTCAGATCGCCGCTCATGAGACGCATTTCGGGCTGGACCGTCTGTTGACGCTCTGCGCCGGCGTCGCACCGATGTTGCATGACATGAAGATCGGGCGCGTCATTGCGCGCCCCTTTGTCGGCGATGATCCTGACGGATTTACACGAACAGCGAATCGTCGCGATTTTGCCATCGCCCCTCCGGATGACACGATTCTGGATATTGCCGCTGCGGCGGGGCGTATGACCCATGCGGTCGGCAAGATCGGGGATATTTTCAGCCGTCGCGGAATTGCCCGGGAACACAAGGGAAAATCCGATGCCGATCTGGCAGAACATCTTGTGCGTTTGGGTGGGCTTGCTGAACCGGGCAGCCTGACCTTTGCCAATTTTGTCGAGTTCGACAGCCTTTACGGACATCGCCGTGATATAGATGGATACGCTGCCCAGCTTGAGTGGTTCGACCAGATTGCCGGGCGTTTCATTGCCACGTTGCGGCCAGGCGATCTGGCGATTTTCACCGCTGATCATGGCAATGATCCCAGCTGGAGCGGCACTGACCACACGCGCGAACGGGTGCCGGTTCTGGGCTATGGTCTGGGGCACAAGGCGGTGGGACATGTGTCCTTCAGTGATATCGGTGCGTCGGTCATGTCCCATCTGGGGCTTTCCGCACCCCATAGCGGAAAGTCATTCCTGTGAAGAAAACCGAATTGCATCTGCATCTCGAAGGCGCGGCCCCACCTTCGTTCATTCGCGCAATCGCTGCGGAAAAACGTGTCGATCTGACAGGCGTGTTCGATGCGCGCGGACATTACGCCTATGATGATTTTCCCGGTTTTCTCAAGGTTTACGAGGCCGCAACCAGTGTGCTGAAAACCCCGCGAGACTATGCGCGTCTGTTGGCCGAGGTGTTGGAACGCTCGGCCGAGGAAGGGGTGATTTATACCGAATTATTCGTGTCGCCCGAATTTTGCGGCGGTGCCGATCTGTCCGCCTGGCGCGATTATCTGGGTGCCATGACCGAAGTTTCCCAACAGATGAAAGGAAACGGAATCGAAAGCCGCGCAATCGTGACGGCGATTCGCCATCTCGGACCGGACCGGGCGCGCAAATCTGCAATCTGTGCGGCGGAAACCGCTGGTGACTGGATCACCGGGTTTGGCATGGGTGGGGCAGAGACCGTCGGCAAGGCAACCGATTTCACCTGGAGCTTCGATTGTGCGGGCGAAGCGGGGCTGGGTCTGACCTGCCATGCGGGGGAATGGGGCGGCCCGGAAAGCGTTCGCGAAGCGATCGCGCTGGGATGCACGCGCATCGGGCATGGCGTTCGTGCGATTGAAGATCAGGATCTGGTGCGTGATATCGTCGAACGTGACATTCTTCTAGAGGTCTGTCCCGGTTCGAATATCGCCTTGGGGCTTTTCCCCGACTGGGCTTCACATCCGATTTCGCGCTTGGCTGATGCCGGGGTCAGGCTGTGCGTTTCGACCGATGATCCGCCATTTTTTCATACCAGCCTGCGCCATGAATACGAACGACTTGCCAGCGCCTTCGGTTGGGGCGAAGAGGAGTTCCGAAAATTCAATCAATGGGCGGTGGAATCGTCCTTCTGTGACAACGAGACGCAACAGCGTCTGAGAAAGGAGTTCGCGTGACCCAGCCGCATCTGACCGTCATTACCCATCCGCTGGTGCAGCATAAGCTGACGATCATGCGCAAGCATGATGTGTCGACTGCCGGGTTCCGTCGCTTGTTGCGCGAAATCAGCCTGTTGCTGGCCTATGAAGTGACGCGCGAACTGGAACTGACGACGACCACCATCCAGACGCCGATGTGCGAAATGCAGGCGCCGACGCTAGAGGGCAAGAAGCTGGCCCTGATTTCGATCCTGCGGGCGGGCAACGGGCTTCTGGATGGTATTCTTGAAATGATCCCATCGGCGCGTGTCGGTTTTGTCGGCTTGTATCGTGACCCCGAGACGCTGAAGCCTGTCGAATATTACTGCAAGGTGCCCAATCTTCTTGATCAGCGCATGACCATCGTGGTCGATCCGATGCTGGCAACGGGCAATTCGTCGGTCGCGGCGATTGACATGCTGAAAGAACGCGGGGCGAAGAACCTGCGCTTCCTGTGCCTGCTTGCCTCGCCCGAAGGCGTCGAACGCATGCGCCAGGCCCATCCCGATGTTCCGGTCTACACGGCTTCGCTTGATGAGGGGCTGGACGATCACGGTTATATCGTCCCCGGTTTGGGCGATGCGGGTGACCGGATGTTCGGCACGAAATAGGGGCCTGTTAACGCCGCCTTCAGCCCTGCTGGTCTATCACGGATCTAGAAAATGATTCGTGGAAGGCTGATGCGGTTCCTGACTATGACAATCCTGGTGGCGGTATTGACGCGGACGGTGGGTGCCGCGCCGGTGCCGTTTCCGCCGGATGATTTCAATGGCACACAATATGTCGATCGTTCGGGCTGCGTGTTCAGGCGGATGGATGGCGTCTGGGTGGCACTGAAGGACCGCGCCGGCGGGGCGGTTTGCGGGTTTCCTCCGACATTCCAGGACGTTGTTTCGGGAACCGCCGCGCCGGACCCGCAAGGCAAGCTGCTCGGTCAATTGGCGGCCGGCATGAAACAGGGCGAATTCATCGTCGACCCCCGCCCTGTCGAACAACGCGCCCCTGCGGTGCCTGATCAGCAGGATGGGGCACTTTTGCAAGAAATCGAGGCGGTCACCCGGGCACAGGCGGGTCAAGCCAGGGCGGGGCGTCCCTCGGATCTTTGTGCCATGCTGGGCTATGCGCCTGACAAGGATATGAAAACCGGGTTGGGGCAGGATGTGACAATGGGCCTATGTCCGGGAATGCGGGCAAGCTCGGATATCCAACCGGCCAATAAGCCCGTCAAGAAGGCCGCAATCACGAAGGCTGCAGCCAGCGAGGCGACGGCAAACGGATCCCAGATCGTGCAGGATCGCCGTAGCCCCGAAAAGCCGCGGTCGAAACAATCGACGAAAGAAAAATCGTCGAAACCAGCGATGCAAAAGCAAGTCAAGAAACCGGAAGAAGCGGTCGAGATGATTCCGCCAACCGCACGGTTTGTTCAGGTTGGCGCCTATGAAGGCAACGAAAATGTCATGATCATCATTCGCCGCCTGTCGGAACTGGGCTACAAGGTTGCCCAGAAACGTATCCGCCAGAACGAAACCGATATCCGGATCGTGTTTGCCGGGCCATTTACCAACCGCAAAGGTTTGATCGCCGCATTGAACGAACTGCGTGCCTCTGGCTATCCAAAGGCGATCGCAAGATAGAGGATGTCCAGAAATATCGGCTTGCGGGGGGAATCCTGGCCCACAGGCACCATTCACCCGTTGTCAGTCGTCGCGGGGGCGCAGTTCGGTGATTCCCAATGCCGCCGCGCGCGCAAGATCGGGGTCCAGCGACATGCCGATATATTCCCCACGGCGCCACAACCCCGCCAGATCGTCGTAATGGCGCGACAACGGGTGCCCCGATTGGCCGGTTGAGGTAATGAAGACCGAGCTGTCGGGATCGGCCAGGTCATAAACCCCGCGAAATCCTGCTCCGGTCCGGGCACCATAGGGATGTTTCTGGCCCCCAAGCAGGCCGCTTTGGGCCATGGTGAAATCACCGCCCGAAATCGACTGTGTCAGGTTGACGATCCAGCCTAACCCCGCCAAGGAGCCCAGTCCCGGATGGGTATGGACGGCCTGATGCAGATCGCCCCAGCGCCAGCTTGTGACCTGGGGGCCGAAATCTTCGCTCAGATCAAGGATCGCAAGATCCAGCGCCTGACGCGCGATGGTCGTGCAATCTTCCTGCGGGGCGCTTTGCACGATGTCGCACCAGCGGGCGGCACCATTCCGGTTGCGGAACACAGCATCGATAAACGAAGGGTGCAACGACCTAATGTCGTCTGCGATCGGGCCCAGATCATCGCGGATCAGCCGATCCTGAAGCCGCTTCATCCAGGCGGCATAGATCAGCGGTTCGGGCAGATGCTCACTCATGCTGCCGTCCCATTCGGCCAACAGAGACAGGGCGTCTTGTCGCTGGCGTTCGATGGTGCCGGGTGCTGCGGGGTCGCCGTTGAACCACAGATTCGCGCCAACCAACGGCAGCAGGGCACGCGCCGCAGGGCTGATGATATCCAGCTGCGTTGCGATGAAGCTGTCACGGGAATGCACTTCGCGATCCTGAATAAGTCTGGTCAAGCGTCCCTGACGCAGAGAATCGGGTTGCTGTTCCTCGGTCGCGATCAGGATTCCCCCCGTCTTGTCGATCAGGTCGCCGTCGGTATCACCGGGGGGCTGCCAGTTTGCCGCCTCTAGCCAGCCCGGCGCGGGCATTCTTCCGGCGGTTGGATGGTTCGCGGCGCGCCGCGGAATCCGGCCTGCCTGAATTTGCCTGATTCCGTCTGAATCCGCCAACGAGACTGAAATCGCGGGGGCCACCACGTCGCGCAACGCGTTCCTGGCGCTATCGGTGTCAGGCGCGCGCATCAGGCCGATCAACGCGGACATCGTGCTGTCATCGGCCGACAATCCGGTCCAGCGCAGCACAGGGACATGGCCCATGGGCGTGACATCGCGCAGACCCGGATCAAGTCCGGGTATAACCGGGCCGTTTTCGGTTTCCCGCAGGATGATGGCCTGCGGTTGCCCATCGAGGATCCGGATAACCTCGTTCTGCGTGGCGAAATCGGTCCAGCCGTTTCGCCCACGATAGCGGTCCGGGTTCCCGGGCTGGATTTCCTCGATGGCGATATCGGCGTCGTCGACTGGGGTCGGTGCGATCCCCCAGGCCAAATGCGGATTGCGCCCCGACAGAACGGCAGGAATGCCCGGAATTGTCGCGCCGATCACACCGCCTGAGGACAGCTGCAGACGCGCCAGATAGAATAATGACGGCGCCGTCAGCGGGGTGATGATATCGTTGGCCAGCAATGCGCCGCCCGCAGCGGTTCGTTCAGGAGATGCGGCAAATCCGTTGGCGCCCAAGCCCTGACCGGGTTTCAGAAAAGTCGAAAGCACGGTCCCGTTGGACGAGGGCGAGGTCTTGGCAGGCGTTGCAAACCGTGCGCCGGGAAACAGCGACGCATAGACCGGTTTTTCTGATGATGTGGCTGCGGCGTCCAACAGATCCGGTCCGTATTGCGGGGACACGAGGGACAGGCGCGCGCGCAACACCTCATCCGCGACGGCATTGGTGGCGCTTGCGGCAATCAGTTTGAGGATTGCAAGGGAATCGGTGGGTTGCCAGTAGGAAATCTGATGCGGGAACAGAAAGAATTCGGGCGCGCCACGTCCCAGCGCGTTTTCATTCACCTCGGCGATCCATTGGTTCACCCCGGCCGCATAGGCATCGAGCGCGGCGCGCGTGTCGTCGTCCTGAACGTCAAGGGAGGCGCGTGCATTGCGGTAAAGGCCCAACCTCCGGGCCAGGTCGTCGCTTGCGAAGGCCCCGGGGCCTTGTATCTCGGACAGGCGCCCTTGGGCCGCGCGGCGCAGCAATGTCATCTGAAACAGCCTGTCCTGAGCATGGGCGACGCCAAGCGCAAAAAACATGTCCTTGTCACTCTGGCCGAAGATATGGGGAACATTCTCGGTGCTGCGCACGATTTCGACCGGAGCGCTCAATCCATCCATCCGATAGGTCGCATCATAGTCAGGCAGCGAGCGGATCGAAAAATACCAGGTCAGAACCGCGCCCAGCAACAACAACAGGATAAGGGCTATGGTCAGCCTGAGCAGCCAGCGAAATATTGTCAGCATAGGGGTGTTTTTTCCATGGACCGGTCGCGGAAGCCTTGGCGCTGGTTGCGGGATCTTGACCCGGGCGCGCGGGGGTGTTGGTGTGACCCATAAGACAGCCGCGCGACCATTTCAACGGAGCGCTTGGTCGCGCCATGCGCGAAATGCCGGGCGGTGTGCAAATTAACGGGAAGGAAGTTGCGATGGCCAAGTTGGCATTTCTGGGTCTTGGGGTGATGGGCTTTCCGATGGCCGCCCATCTGAAGAATGCGGGCCATGATGTCACGGTCTATAACCGCAGTTCATCCAAGGCCGATGCCTGGGTCAAGGCCAATGGCGGGCAGAGTGCGCAAACCCCCGGACAAGCGGTCGCGGGGGCCGAGTTCGTCTTTGCCTGCGTCGGCAATGACGATGACCTGCGTCAGATCTGTGTCGGGGATGACGGTGCCTTTTCCGGCATGTCCGACGCGGCGGTCTTTGTGGATCACACAACGGTTTCCGCCGCCGTCACACGAGAACTGGCAGAACAGGCCAGGGGGCTTGGTCTGGGCTATGTCGATGCACCAATCTCGGGCGGGCAGGCGGGTGCCGAGAACGGTCAACTGTCCGTGATGTGTGGCGGTGCACAGGCGGATTTCGACCGGGCTGCCCCCGTGATTGGGGCTTATGCCAAGATTTGCCGGCTTATGGGGGATGTCGGGGCCGGACAGATGACCAAGATGTGCAACCAGATCGCGATTGCGGGACTGGTGCAGGGCCTGTCTGAATCTCTGGCCTTCGCGCAAAAGGCCGGTCTGGAGATCGAAAGCGTGGTCGAGGTGATCAGTCAGGGCGCTGCGGGCAGCTGGCAGATGGAGAACCGGCACAAGACCATGGCCGCAGGTGAATTCGAACATGGTTTCGCCGTGAACTGGATGCGCAAGGATCTGGCGATTTGCCTTGCCGCCGCCGATGAGGTGGATGCATCCTTGCCCGTGACGGCGCTGGTGGATCAGTTCTACAAAGAAGTTCAGGGCATGGGCGGCGGACGATGGGACACCTCGGCGCTGATCGCCCGGCTGACGCGTTAGGCTCCGCACGGGCCGCGATGTAACCGCTTGATTTCGCGACACCGGGCACGCAACCTGATGCGATTCTGGGAGGGAGGGGTTCTGAGATGCATGGCCTGATGATGCACCGTCCGCTGTTGCAGGGCGAGTTGCTTGACTACGCAGCCGAGGGTTTTCCCGAGGCCGAAGTCGTCTCGCGGCGCGTCGAGGGTGACACCCACCGGCAATCCTATGGCGAAACGCGCGCTCGTGCGGTGCAGCTGTCATTCGCGCTTGAGCGGCTGGGCATTACCGGCGGTGATCGTGTCGCAACACTGGCCTGGAACGGCCATCGCCACCTGGAGTTGTATAACGGCATCTCGAATATTGGTGCGATCTGCCACACGATCAATCCGCGTCTCTCGGCGGAACAGATGATTTACATCATCCGCCATGCCGGGGACCGGTTGCTGTTTGTCGATCTGACCTTCGTGCCGCTGGTCGAGGCGATCAAGCAGCATTTTCCCGACCTGCGATACGTGATCATGACCGATGCCGCGCATATGCCCGAAAACCGGCTTGATGCGTTCTGCTATGAGGATTTGCTGCAGGGTGAAAACAGTCAGCGGGTCTGGCCCGAATTCGACGAAGGCACGGCTTCGGGGCTGTGTTATACGTCGGGGACAACGGGAAACCCCAAGGGCGTGCTTTACAGCCACCGTTCGAATGTGCTGCATGCCTTTTCGGTTGCGGCGACAATCGGACCGGATCTGGGCAAGCAACCGCGGATCTTGCCGGTCGTTCCATTGTTTCATGTCAATGCCTGGGGGTTGCCCTTTTATGCGCCGCTGGCCGGGGCCAGTCTGATCATGCCGGGGCCATATCTGGATGGTGCCAGCCTTTGGGATCTGTGCGAGGCCGAATCGGTGCAAAGCGCGTGGGGCGTGCCGACCATCTGGCAAGGGTTGCACGCAGAAATCGTCACGCGCGGGCGCAAGCCCGCCGCGTTGCGTCACGTTGTGGTCGGGGGCAGTGCGATGCCCCGCAGCCTGACGGCAGCATTTGAAGACATGGGAATCGATGTCAATCACGCGTGGGGCATGACGGAAACATCACCGCTTGGCAGCCAGGGCTCGTTGACGGCCAAGCAGATGTATCTGCCTCGGGAACGACGTCTGGACCTGAAATCGGCGCAGGGCCGGCGTGTATACGGTGTCGACATGAAGCTGGTCGATGAAGATGGGACATGCCAACCTCATGACGGAGAGGCGATGGGGCGCTTGTTCGTGCGCGGCAACACGGTCGCCAGCGCGTATTACAGGAATGAACAGGCCAGCGCCGACGCGATCGATGCCGATGGCTGGTTTGCGACGGGCGATGTCGCCTCGATTGCGCCCGGCGGTGTGCTGACCATTCGCGACCGCGCCAAGGATCTGATCAAGTCGGGCGGCGAATGGATCAGCTCGATCGATCTGGAAAACCTTGCCATCGCTCATCCCAAGATCGCCCAATGCGCGGTGATCGCGATGCCGCATCCGAAATGGGGCGAGCGCCCGTTGCTGGTGGTGAAATCAGTGGCGCCCGACGATCCTGCGACGCTGGACGATATCAAAACGCTTCTGTCGGCGCATCTGGCACAGTGGCAAATGCCTGACGATCTGGTTTTCGTCGAGGATATGCCGCTGACCGCGACCGGAAAAATCAGCAAGCTTACCCTGCGGGAGCGGTTTGCCGATCATCCGATGCCGTAGCCAGTTTACCGGTTAAGGGTTGGCTAACCCTGTGCGGTGCGATGCAGCACATATAACCTGAGGGCCGTGGCCAGCCCGATTTCGGGCGGGCGGGCGTGATCGATCTGGCTGATCAGCGCGGCGCGGGTGATTGCATGGCGCCCGGCCTCTTTGTTCAGGGCTTTCCAGAAGGCATCTTCCAGTGAAACAGATGTCCGGTGTCCGTCGATGGTCACCGAGCGTTTCAGCGGTGGCGTCATGACGGGTAAATCAATGGTCATCGCGGCGATGGGCATCGAGGTTGGTTTCAGCACGTTCCGTCAATGCTTTGCGCAATTCGCGCTGTGGCTTGGCTTCGCCGAATTTCATGGCGTTGCGATCGCCCAGTTTCCGGCGATCCATGCGATCACGTTGCTTGCGGGCCTGTCGCAGATTGACGATCTTGGTCACGGTGGTCCTCCGATGGCGACATGATCTGCCAGTTCACGCCGAACCTGTCGGCGACCCAACTATATCGTGAAGTGCCTGCAAGCGCATCATCTTGCAGCATGACCTGACCTTCGGGGCGCAAGATCGCGCCGATGCGCGCGGCATCACCGGGGGCCGAGCAACGTATCAGGACAGTGATAGGCCCGTCGTCGATATGGCGGTCCTGGCAATCAGCAGGGCGCAGATCCAGCACCAGATCGCTGATACGGATGCGGGTTGGTCCGTCGGGGGCCGTTGCCGGTGTCAGGATCCGCAGGTCCGGAAATGCGGCAGACCAAAGCGCGATGGCATCCGCCACCGCGCCCTGAATGAACATCATTGGAACCCGGGGGTTCACCCCTTGGGGCCGATCATGTCCTCGGGTCGGACGATCCGGTCAAAGGTTTCGCCGTCGACGAAGCCCAGGGCGATCGCCTCTTCGCGCAATGTGGTGCCGTTCTTATGCGCCGTCTTGGCGACCTTGGTCGCATTGTCATAGCCGATGGTGGGGGCCAGCGCCGTCACCAGCATCAGCGATTCCTTCATCAGCTTGTCGATGCGGGCGGTGTTCGCCTGAGTGCCCAGAACCATGTTGTCGGTAAAGCTGCTTGCGGCATCGCCCAGCAATTGCATCGACTGGATGACGTTATAGGACATCATCGGGTTATAGACGTTCAGTTCGAAATGACCCTGTGAGCCAGCGAAGCCGATCGCGGCGTCATTGCCCATGACATGTGCGCAAACCATGGTCAGGGCCTCGGCCTGGGTCGGGTTCACCTTGCCCGGCATGATGCTGCTGCCCGGCTCGTTTTCCGGCAGGATCAGTTCGCCCAGACCGGAACGGGGACCCGAACCCAGCAGGCGGATGTCATTGGCGATCTTGAAAAGGGAACCCGCAACGGTTTTCAGCGCGCCCGAGAAGAACACCATCGCATCATGTGCTGCCAAGGCTTCGAATTTGTTGGGGGCGGTGACAAAGGGCAGGCCGGTGATCTGCGCGATCTCGGCCGCGATTGCACTGTCCCAGCCCTTTTTGGTGTTCAGGCCGGTGCCCACGGCAGTACCGCCCTGTGCCAGTTCGTAAATGTCGCTCAGGGCCAGCTTGACGCGTTCGATTCCCTTGGCGACCTGATGGGCATAGCCGCCGAATTCCTGCCCCAGCGTCAGTGGCGTCGCGTCCTGCGTGTGGGTGCGGCCGATCTTGATGATGTCCTTGAATTCTTCGGCTTTGGCGGTCAGGGCGGCGTGCAGTTTTTCCAGGCCGGGAATCAGGACATCGCGCGCCATCATCGCGATGCCGACATGCATCGCCGTAGGAAAGGTGTCGTTGGACGATTGGCCCATATTGCAATGGTCGTTGGGATGAACCGGCTTTTTCGAACCCAGCTCGCCGCCAAGAATTTCGATGGCACGATTGGACACGACCTCATTGGCGTTCATGTTCGACTGGGTGCCCGATCCGGTCTGCCAGACGACCAGCGGGAAATTGTCGTCGAACCTGCCTTCGAACACTTCGGTCGCGGCCTGTTCCATGGCCTTGCCGATGCCGGGGTCCAGATCACCGTTCGCCATGTTGACGCGTGCAGCCGCCAGCTTGATTGCGCCAAGGGCGCGAATGATCGCGACGGGCTGGCGTTCCCAGCCAATCGGAAAATTCCTGATCGAACGCTGTGTTTGCGCGCCCCAGTATTTGCTGGAATCGACTTCAAGAGGTCCGAAGCTGTCGGTCTCGGTGCGGGTCGTGGTCATCTGGAAAGGCTCCCTCGAGGTTTTCGAGGGAATGTCTAGCCGCAGCCACGCGGATTCGCAATTCGTATACAAAGGTATGCGGCGGTGGACCTGCCCGGAATATCGGGCCGGGCCGATCTATTTGCGCCAGCGATCCAGTTGCACGACTTCCCCGCCGCCGGGACCATCATCGGGACCGTCGCCTTCATCTTCGACATCCAGTTCGAACTCGGCGTCCTCGTCTTCGTCATCCTCGTCGTCATCGGGCGATTCAAACCGCAGGCCGAATTCGACCGAAGGGTCGACAAAGGTGCGCAGCGCGTCAAATGGAATGCGCATCGGCTCCGGCGAATTGCCGAAATTCAACGTGATCGAGAAGCCGTCTTCGTCCACCGTCAGATTGTCGAACCAATGCTGGATCACGATGGTCATTTCTTCGGGATACCGCTCGCGAAGCCAGTCGGCCATCTCGACACCGTCATCACGTGTATCGAAGGTAATGAAGAAGTGATGTTCGCCGGGCAGGCCGTCGGTTGCAATGCTGCGCAGCACATTGGCGATCAGACCCTGCATGGCCCGATGCATCATTCCGCCATAGTCGATACCCGAGCTGGTCATGCTCTCATCCTTCGTTATTGAACGCCAGCATAAGGGCGCGGTTTCAGATGTGAAAGGGGGGGATTCCAACGTTATCCGATTCCGTCGCCATGATCCGGTGGTGCATTGGGCCGCAACCGCCATATGATGGCATGATATAGCTTGCGTACCAGAGGGCGGAACAGGATGCATAATTTGTTCACGCGGCGCCATTTCATGACGCTGATTGCTACCGGTGCGGCATATCCGTGGCTTGGGGCAGGGCTGTCCGCCGGTGGCACCGGGGGCGCGGTAGCGCCGGACGCCACCATTGCATTCAGCGGCCATTCCATGATCGCGGCGATTTTTCCCAACGACAATCATGCCTATAATGACGGCGTGGATTTCCCGTCGCTTTGGCAGGGAAAGGCCCATTTCGATTTTATCGGCGGGTCTTCCAACGCCAAGCGCTGGCGGGCCAAGGGCTTTGCGCGCACGGGCAATTACGATCGGCTGGTACTGACGGAGTTGGGTGATCTGGAACGCGGGCTGGCTGACCCTGCCTCGCCGCAGGGGCGGCACAATCTGCAATATCTGTATTGGTTCGCGATGACAGCCATTGCAAAGGGCGCGGAACCCGTTCTGTTCATGCCATGGTCCCCGCGTTCACCCAATCTGGATGCGCAGGCCTTGCCGGTGTTTCACTATGAACGGCAATGGCTGGAACAGCATACAGGCCACAAGATCCAGATCATTCCCGCAGGGATATTTGCCCGGGCCGCGCGCGAATACTATGATGATGACGATGCGTTATTCGTGGATCTGGTGCATTGGCGGGCGAACAGCGCCATGCCGACCGGACTGGCGTATCTGACCTATCAGTTCTTCGCGCGCGAACGCGTCAGGAACCCGTCACTTTATCCCGAGATGGAAGAACTGGCCTGGCAGGTCTTGCAGGATTATCGATGGGCGGGGTTCGGGGGAACCCAAGATGTGCCGGCCCTGACGATCAAAGACCCGCTGCCGGAACCCGCGCCCTTGCCGGACGCGGGCTAGGGTCAGGATCAGCCCGCGGCGTCCAGCGCCGAGATGATCGCGCCGAAATCAGATGCCTTGAGGCTGGCCCCGCCGACAAGTGCGCCGTCCACATGTGCAATAGAGAAAATCTCTGACGCATTGGCGGGTTTTACGCTGCCCCCATAGAGCAGGCTGATATCCGCAGCGTCAGCAACCGCTGCAGCCAGCTTGTTGCGCATAAAGGCGTGGACCTCGGCGATCTGGTCGTTGGTCGGGGTGCGACCCGTGCCAATCGCCCAGACCGGTTCATAGGCAATGACGCAATTCCCGGCATGCGCAGCCTGGGGAACCGAGCCGGACAACTGCCGGCCAATCACGTCCAGCGTCTGCCCGGCGTCGCGTTCGGCTTCGGTTTCGCCAACGCAGATCACCGCAACCAGGCCCGCATCAAACGCGGCGCTGGCTTTTTGTGCGACATCGGCGTCTGTTTCGCCATGATCCGCGCGACGTTCAGAATGGCCCAGGATCACATGGCTCGCACCCGCGTCCTTCAGTTGCGCCGCCGAAATGTCGCCGGTATGCGCACCCGAGGGTTTGGCATGACAATCCTGACCGCCAATGGCGATCGCGTGATCGCCCACACGTTCTTTCATCGCGTGGATCAGAACAGCCGGGGGGCAGATCAGAATGTCGCAGGACGCATTGCCATGCGTGCCGCACAGGCTGTCGATCTCGGCCAGTGCGGCAAGATCGCCATTCATTTTCCAGTTGCCTGCAGCAAGTTTACGCGGTGCCATATTCGCCTCCTTCACTTTGGTATTGGATTAGGAGGTCGGGGGGGCGGACGCAATGACCTTGCGGTCATGAAATTCTGGTCAGTGGTTCTACTGGTCCGAAGTGCGGCTGCCTTCCAGGGGTTCGAACCGCACCGATTCACCACAGCCGCAGCTGTCGGTGACATTGGGGTTGCGAAACTTGAAGCCGGATTCAAGCAGATCGGTCTGATAGTCGATCTCGGTTCCGAACAGGAACATTTGCGCCATTGGGGCAATCATCACCCGCGCATCGCCCTGTTGGACGACTTCTTCATTGGCGTCGGGGGCTTCGGCCAGCTCCATGGTATATTCCATGCCGGCACATCCGCCTTTTTTCAGGCCGATCCGCAGCCCGAAGGCGTTCTTGCCCGACATCAGTCGCGCGATCTGCCGTTCAGCAGCCGGAGTGATGGTGACAGGAGAGGAACCCGGAATGGCAAACATGACGTAACCCTGCATTTCAACCTGCACTTCAACATAAGTATCGCAGGCGGTTGTCTCAAGACCCGACAGGAACCGGCCATGTCGGGCCAATGGCAAGGGGATGGTTACATGAAGCCCAGTTCCAGCCGGGCTTCGTCGGACATCATGTCCATGCCCCATTGCGGCTGGAAGGTCATTTCGACATCCACCTGCTTTACGCCGGGAAGCGGTTCGATGGCATCAGCCACCCAGCCCGGCATCTCTCCGGCCACGGGACAGCCGGGCGCGGTCAGTGTCATGATGACGCGGATTTCGTTCTGGTCATTGATTTCGATCGTGTAGATCAGCCCCAGATCAAAGATATTGACCGGGATCTCGGGGTCGTAGACTGACTTGCAGGCATCTACGACCTGCTCGTATAGCGGGTGCTCGGTCGTCGAGGGCGCGATCAGGGGGGCGCCTTCCATCATCGGCTCGGTCATGTCGTTATCCTGTAAAGTCCGACGATTTATATAGGGCACCGACCGGCCCGGGTCCAGACCGGGCAACAGATTGCAGCGCAGGCCCAATGTCGCTACATACGGGCGGTTCACCTGACAGGCAGCAAGAATGACCGATCGTTTTCAATTCACGCTCAACGCCACCGATGGCGCGGCCCGGACCGGCATTATCGAAACGCCGCGTGGCGCCATTCGCACACCGGCCTTCATGCCGGTCGGCACGGCCGCCACGGTCAAGGCCATGATGCCGGAATCCGTGCGCGAAACCGGGGCCGACATCCTGTTGGGGAACACCTATCACCTGATGCTGCGCCCCGGCGCGGAACGGATCGACCGCCTTGGCGGGCTGCATGGGTTCATGAACTGGGAACGACCCATCCTGACGGATTCCGGTGGCTTTCAGGTCATGAGTCTGGCCGGGTTGCGCAAGCTGACCGAAGAAGGTGTGACATTCGCCAGCCATGTCGATGGCAGCAAACATGTTCTGACCCCGGAACGCAGCATGGAAATTCAGCGCCTTCTCGGGTCTGATATCGTCATGGCCTTCGATGAATGTCCGGCATTGCCGGCCACCGAGGATGAAGTTGCCAGGGCGATGCGCCTGTCGATGCGTTGGGCGCAGCGTTCGCGCGATGCCTTTGGCGACCGCCCCGGGCATGCGTTGTTTGGCATCATGCAAGGCGGAGTGACCCCGGACCTGCGCGAGGAATCTGCCGCCGCCCTGACCGGGATCGGCTTTGACGGCTATGCCATCGGTGGTCTGGCCGTGGGAGAAGGGCAAGAGGCGATGTTCGGCGTGCTGGATTACGCGCCGGGTTTCCTGCCTCGGGACAAGCCGCGCTATCTGATGGGGGTCGGCAAGCCCGATGATATCGTGGGTGCCGTTCAGCGTGGCGTTGACATGATGGATTGCGTGCTGCCCTCGCGTTCAGGGCGGACCGGTCAGGCATGGACCCGGCGCGGGCAGGTCAATATCAAGAATGCGCGACACCAGGATGACCCGCGCCCGCTGGACGAAAATTGCAGCTGTCCTGCCTGCCGGAACTATAGCCGTGCCTATCTGCATCACGTGTTCAAATCCGGCGAGATGATTTCGGGAATGCTGCTGACCTGGCACAATCTGCAATATTATCAGGATCTGATGCAGGGATTGCGCGATGCGATTGCCGCCGGACGGCTGGATGATTTCGTTGCCGATTTCCACGCCACGCGTGATCTGGGCGATATCGAGCGGTTATAGCAACTGGCGCGGGGCTTTTCTTTCACGAAATGACAGCGTATTGCAGCGCAACTGGCGGACGACCCGCCCAAATCGAGAAAGAGCTGAATGAGCCAGAATATCGTCACGATCACCACGACCGAGGAACTTGCACGCTTTTGCGATGCGGCAAAACGGCAGCCCTATGTCACGGTCGACACAGAATTTCTGCGTGAACGCACCTATTGGTCGAAACTGTGCCTGATCCAGATGGCCTTGCCCCCGGCGGGCTCGGCCAAGGATGAGGGCGGCGAGGCGGTGCTTGTCGACCCGCTGGCAAGCGGCCTGTCGCTGGAACCGCTATATGACCTGTTTCGCCACAAGCAGACGGTCAAGGTCTTTCACGCGGCGCGGCAGGATCTGGAGATTTTCTTTCACGACGCAAAGCTTTTTCCCGAACCGCTGTTTGACACCCAGGTCGCGGCGATGGTTTGCGGCTTTGGCGAGCAGGTCGGCTATGAAACGTTGGTGCGCAAGATCGCAAAGGCAAATCTCGACAAGTCGTCGCGGTTCACGGATTGGTCGCGCCGTCCTTTGTCGGATGCGCAGAAATCCTATGCCCTTGCCGATGTGACGCATCTGCGGGTCATATACGAGTTCCTGAACGAAAAACTGAAGGCGAACGGGCGTGAAAACTGGCTTGCCGAAGAGGTTGCCGTTCTTGAAAATCCGGAAACCTATATCACCCGGCCCGAAGAGGCCTGGTTGAAGGTTCGGACCCGCACGAACTCGCCCCGTTTTCTGGCCATCCTACGAGAACTGGCCACCTTCCGCGAGGCATATGCTCAGCAACGCGATATCCCGCGTTCGCGTGTCTACAAGGATGATGCCATGATCGAACTGGCATCGACCAAGCCTTCGAACGAGGCCGAGCTGGGCCGTTCGCGCCTGTTGCTGCGCGAGGCACGCAAGGGCGAGATTGCGGCGGGAATTCTGGCGGCGGTGAAGGCCGGGCTGGAAACCAAGGATCTGCCGCGCCCGAAAAGCGATCAGCAGGGCAAGCCGGGCAATGCGGCCCTGTCCGATTTGTTGCGGGTTTTGCTGAAGGCCAAGGCAGAAGGCGCCGGGGTGGCGACCAAGCTGATCGCATCGTCATCGGATCTGGATGCGATTGCAACGGGTGAGCGCGATCTGCCTGCATTGCATGGGTGGCGGGCAGAGGTCTTTGGCAAGGATGCGTTGCGCCTGGCGGATGGTCAGATCGCCCTGTCGGCAAAGGACGGTACCGTCCGCGTGGTGGCCGTCGACTAAGCTGCTGCATTGGATTGCCGGTGGTTCGGGCCGCCGGCCCGGTCGCGCCCTAGTCCTTGTCAGATGAAATGACCCGGAATGACGCGCGGCGCTGTTCCGGGGTTGCGTTCGGTTCTTTGGGCGCGGCCTTGGATGTTTGAGGCGCGTCGGGCGCTGCCCCTTGATCGGGACGGATGGCAGGGCGGAAATCGCGTTGCTGTTCGGCCATTCCGAAAGACGAAGGCGACGGGCGCAGGGTGGTGCCGCCATCGATGATGGGGGATACCTCATCCTCGACCAGGTCGAAGCGGCGCGGCGCGACACCGGTTTCACCTTCCGAGATCAGGCATCCCAGCGCGCGGGTCACATCGCCGAGATCGGATCGCAGCGGCAGCAACATCATGCGGGCCTGCATGGCCGGGCGCGCATATTCGCCCGGTGCGTCCAGACCCATTTCGGCGATCTGGGGCGCCTTGAACACGCTTTCCAGCACATCCGAGAACCTGCCGCGCGATGTTGGCTTGATGAAGGAACAGGCCGGCATGCCCCGAACTTCCATGCCCATCAGGTCGATCAGGTGACGCCCGGCCAGGCGAAAGCGCGCCGCGCCGGGAGCGATCCGTTCCAGGATGAACGCGTAATCCAGCACCCGATGGATGCCCCGCGGTTCTACGTCCGAACGGGCAGGAACGGCACGGCCATTGCGCAGGCTTTGCCAGTATTCGCGCATTTCCAGCATCAGGCGCCGGGGTTGGTTACGGTCGAAATCGGCAATCCGGAACAGCTGCCCCGGCGCGCTGGCCGGTTGCATCTGCGATTGCGAATTGTCCTTGCCTTTGGTGTCCGACACGCGCGCGAACCTTTGTTGCTATATCAGTCCGTAAGAGAACTCCGGAATCGGAATTCATGCAAGGCCACGATACTCTAACCGTGCGTTGATCTCCGAGTCGTTTCCTAACGATTGGTTAAGATTTGGGCAATGCTGATATTGTGACGACAGATTGCAGCCCTTGCAGGGCTTGACCAGTTGCGGCCGGTGGTCCATCTCGGCCCGTGAATATTGGTGGCAGGAAAGAACACGCATATGGAGCGGACCGGGTTGCTGATCATTCTGTCGTCACCTTCGGGGGCGGGAAAGTCGACCTTGGCGCGGCGTTTGATGGATTGGGATCCTTCGCTGCGGTTCTCGATCTCTGCGACGACCCGCCCGCCGCGCCCCGGCGAAGAGGACGGGCGCGACTATTACTTTACGACGCCCGAAAAGTTTCGCGCCTTGGTGGCCGATGACCAGATGCTGGAACATGCCGAGGTGTTCGGAAATCTGTATGGCAGTCCGCGCGGCCCCGTCGAGGCCGCGATGCGCGACGGGCGTGACACCCTGTTTGATGTGGATTGGCAGGGCGGCCAGCAGATCCGTGCCTCGGCGCTTGGCGGGCATGTGGTGTCGATCTTTGTTCTGCCGCCTTCATTGCCAGAGCTTGAACGTCGGTTGCGCAGCCGCGGGCAGGACAGCGACGAGGTGATCGCCGGGCGCATGATGAAAAGCCGTTCGGAAATCAGCCATTGGGCGGAATATGACTACGTGTTGGTCAACGATGATCTGGATGAAACCGAGACGCGCCTCAGGGCCATTCTGACCGGCGAACGGCTGCGCCGTGACCGGCAGGGCGGTCTGGGGGCTTTCGTCAAGGACCTGATGGCGGAGGGCGAGGCATGATCTGGGAACTGGCAGGGGTCGCTCCCGACCTTGCCGAGGATGTCTGGGTCGCCCCTGATGCGCAGGTCATTGGGCGCGTGGTTGCGCAGGCGGGGGCCTCGATCTGGTGGGGCGCGGTGTTGCGTGGCGACAACGAGCAGATCCTGATCGGCGCCGGCAGCAATGTTCAGGATCTCAGCGTGCTGCATACGGATCCGGGTTTTCCTCTGACCATCGGGCCGGACTGCACGATCGGGCATCGTGCGATCCTGCATGGATGCAGTATCGGTCGGGGGGCACTGGTCGGCATGGGAGCAACGATCCTGAATGGTGCGAAAATCGGCGAAGGGGCGCTGATCGGTGCCGGTGCGCTGATTGCCGAGGGAAAGGAAATCCCGCCCGGAGCCCTGGTGATGGGCGCGCCCGGCAAGGTCGTGCGCATGTTGGATCACGAGGCGCAGCAGGGGCTTTTGGAGTCTGCTGCACGTTATCGCCGGAATGCGGCACGCTATCGGTCCGACCTGAGATCGGTGTCATGCAGCGAATGATCGGGCGCAAGATCGAAACTTTCCTCGAGGCCGTGCCGCTTGCGATGCTGGCTGTCGATCATCATGCGCGCATCATCGGGGCCAATGCCGGGGCACGGGCGATGTTCGGCGAGGTGTTGATTGGCCGCCCATTCGTGACCGTGTTGCGCCACCCTTCGGTGGTCGAGGCCGTGGATTGGGTGATCGACCCAAGGTCCAATCCCGCGCCGCTGCCCGAACCGACCTTGGCAACGCCGGTCGAAGGTGTCGTGAACCTGCGGGCCGGGATCCAGGCCGATGGGCGCAATCTGGTCGCGGAAATGACGGTTTCGCCTTTGCCGCCGATTGTCGGCCGAGGGGCGATGATTGCCATTCTCGACCGCTCAGAGGCAGAGGAATCCGAACAGGTCCGCCGTGACTTTGTGGCCAATGTCAGCCACGAGTTGAAGACCCCGCTGACCGCGATGCTTGGCTTTATCGAGACGCTTCGTGGGCCGGCCCGCAACGACGCCAAGGCGCGTGACCGCTTTCTGGATATCATGGAGCGCGAGGCCGGGCGGATGAACCGGCTGGTCAGTGACCTCTTGTCGCTGAGCCGTGTTCAGTCGGATGAACGCCGCCGCCCGTCTTCGGAGGTGGATTTGCCGATGATGTTGCGCGGGGTTCTGGCGACGCTTGGGCAGGCCATCGACACTGCGGAAATGCGGGTCGAGACGTCCGGGCTTGGCGGGACGCAGCGGATCCCCGGTGATCCCGACCAGTTGGTACAGGTCTTTCAGAACCTGATCGAAAACGCGGTGAAATATGGCGGATCAGGGCATTATCTTGGGGTGACGCTGTATCGGGTTGAATACGAACCGACATTGCGCGGCGCAGCCTGGGCGGTCGAGATCGCCGACAAGGGCGACGGGATCGACGAAATCCACCTGCCACGCCTGACTGAACGGTTCTACCGCGTGGATACCCACAGATCGCGCGAACAGGGGGGCACCGGGTTGGGGCTGGCCATCGTCAAACACATCGTCAACCGGCATCGCGGGCGCTTGAAGATCGTCAGCCACAAGGGGCGTGGCAGTCGCTTTACCGTGATGCTGCCGGAAAGCCTGCGTCGCGGCTAGGCAAACCTCGTCATGGAATTTGCAGGGGTGATCATTTTCCGGCGGCCCCTCGCCCTTGCGGTTCGCATCCCCTATATGTAGCCCGACCAAGATCCGAAGGAACCCGATCATGTCGCAAACAAGTCAACCTGATCCGGCCAAGCTGGCAGCGGCGCGCGCTGCCGTGGCCCTGGTGCAGGACGGAATGAAGCTGGGGCTTGGAACCGGCTCGACCGCAGCAATCATGGTGCAGGTGCTGGCAGAACGGGTGAAGGCCGAAGGGCTTTCATTGCGGATGGCGGCGACCTCGAAGGCGACGGCGCAACAGGCCGAAGGGCTGGGGCTGAAAATCGAAAGCCTTGATGAGCTGGGCTGGCTGGACCTGACCATTGACGGCGCGGACGAGGTTGATCCCGATCTGCATCTGATCAAGGGCGGCGGCGGTGCGCATCTGCGCGAAAAAGTGGTCGCCGCAGCCAGCGATCGCATGGTTGTCATCGCGGATCCCGGCAAGGTTGTCGATCAGCTCGGGGCCTTTGCATTGCCCGTCGAGGTCTTGCAGTTCGGTTTCGAATCCAGCCGCAAATTGATCCGGCGGGCGCTTCATGGCCTTGGCCTTGGTGATCACGATGTGTTGCAGCGGTTGCGGGGCAGCGATCCCTGGATCACGGATGAAGGGAATTTCATTCTGGATCTGCCGCTTGGGGCGATTGACGATCCGGTTCGTCTTGCGCGCGCGCTGTCCTCGATTCCGGGTGTGGTCGAACATGGGTTGTTCCTTGGCATGTGCGATCTGGCAATTATCGGGAAAGGCGACGGTTCCGTCGTCGAACTGAACCGCAATGCGGATGTTGATGCCGATCTTCTGGCAGGTGAAGGAGTGGGTGCGGTATGAATTTCGACTATGATCTTTTCGTGATCGGCGGTGGCTCGGGTGGGGTGCGCGCGGCCCGGATCGCGGCGGGAGAGCATGGCGCCAGGGTCGGCCTGGCGGAAGAAAGCCGGATGGGTGGCACATGTGTCATTCGTGGCTGCGTGCCGAAAAAACTGATGATCTTTGCGTCGAACGCACCGATGATGGCGGATGAGATGCGCGGCTATGGCTGGGGCGATGCCAATGCCCATCAGTTCGACTGGGCTGCGTTTCGAAACAAGCTCGATACCGAACTGAACCGGTTGGAGGCGGCCTATACGACCAATGCCGAACGTGCTGGGGTCGAAATTCACCGTCAACGTGCAAAGCTGGTCGATCACCACACGGTGTCACTGGCGGACGGGACCCGGTTCACCGCGAAACACATCCTGATCGCTGTTGGCGGCCGTCCCGCGAAAATCGGCATTCCGGGCGAAGAGCTGGGGTTGATTTCGGATGACCTGTTCCTGTTGGATGAATTGCCGCGCCGGGCGTTGCTGATCGGCGGCGGGTTCATTGCCTGCGAATTTGCGACCATTCTGAACGGTCTCGGGGTGCAGACGGTGCAGGCCTATCGCGGTGATGCGGTCCTGCGCGGCTTTGACACCGAAGCCCGCGAAATGGCGACCCAGCAATTGTCCGATATTGGCGTCGATCTGCGCCTGGGGCTTGCCCCGACGCGGATGGACAAATCGGAAGGGGGCGTGACCGTCAGCTTCGATGACGGTTCGAGCGAAGAATTCGATGCGGTTTTCTTTGCCACCGGGCGTGACCCCTATAGCTGGGATCTGGGGCTGGAAAATACCGAGGTAAGAAGGCGCAAGAACGGCGCGATCGAGGTTGACCAGTGGTCGCAGACCTCGGTGCCTTCGATCTTTGCGGTGGGCGATGTCACCGACCGCGTCAACCTGACGCCGGTTGCCATTCGCGAAGGCCATGCCTTCGCCGATACAATCTTTGGCGGTCATGCGCGCAAGGTCAATCATGATGTGGTCGCCAGCGCCGTTTATCTGCGCCCCGCAGAACTGGGAACGATCGGCCTGACCGAAGAGCAGGCCCGCGAACGCGGCGCCGTCGATGTCTACAGCGCTGTTTTCCGGCCGATGCGCTCGATGTTTGCCGGGTCCAACAGCCGCACGATGATGAAACTTCTTGTCGACCCCGACACCGACAAGGTTCTGGGCTGCCATATTTTCGGCCCCGAGGCAGGAGAGATGATCCAGCTGGCGGCGATCCCGATTACGATGGGGGCCACGAAGGCCGATTTCGATGCAACGATGGCCGTGCATCCGACGGCTGCGGAAGAATTGGTGACAATGCGTCAACCATCGCGCCGCCATCGTCCGGGCGAGGCGTAAGATCAGGGCGGCGCGGCCCTGTGCCACAGGGGCGGCGGCGTGAAGTGACAGCGGGCAGGGTTGACTTTTTTGACCCCGACCCCAGTTTGCAACAAACGGAACAGGCAGGGAAAGAAGGTCGAAGGAATGGCAAATCAGGGCCCTTGGGGCGGCGGCGGAAATGGCGGTGGGGATGATGACGATCGGGGCAAGCGCCCTTCGAATCGTCCCTGGGGCGAGGAACAGCCACCGAAAGGACCGCGCCGGCCTGGACAGGGCGACCAGCAGATGCCCGAGATCGAAGATCTCATGAAGAAAGGGCAGGAACGTTTGCGCGTGCTGATGGGGGGGCGCGGCGGCGGCTCGAACAATGGCGGGGGCGGTGGTCGCCGCCCGTCGGGTCCGGGCTTTTCGCTCAATCGCTCGACGATCGCGATTGCGGGGCTTGCCGTGGTCGCGCTGTGGGCCTTTTCCAGCTTTTACCGCGTTCAGACCAACGAAAAGAGCGTCGAGTTCCTGTTCGGTCGTGCCGTTGCCGTCGGCAGCGAGGGTCTGAACTTTGCACCCTGGCCGTTCGTGACCGCCGAGGTTGTCTCGGTCACCAACGAGCGGGTCACCGAAATCGGCACAGGGCGGTCGGGACCGATGGATAGCGGGCTGATGCTGACCCGTGACCAGAACATCGTGGATATGGAATATCAGGTGGTCTGGAACATTTCGGACCCCGAAAAGTATCTGTTCAACCTTGCCGACCCGTCGGACACGATACGGGCTGTGGCGGAATCGGCGATGCGCGACATTATCGCACGGTCCGAACTGGCGCCGATCCTGAACCGTGATCGCGGGTCCATCGCCAATGACCTGAAGGATGCGGTCCAGCGCACGCTGGACGCGTATCAGTCGGGCATCAATGTTGTCCGTGTCAACCTTGACCGCGCCGACCCGCCGACCGAGGTGATCGATGCATTCCGCGAGGTTCAGGCCGCGCAGCAGGAACGCGACCGCCTGGAAAAAGAGGCCGACGCCTATGCGAACCGGGTTCTTGCCCAGGCACGCGGTGATGCGGCCGCAACGCTTGAGCAGGCCGAGGGTTATCGCGCCGAAGCGGTAAATACCGCCCAGGGTGAGGCTGCGCGTTTCAACTCGATCTATGAAGAATATATCAAGGCGCCGGATGTGACCCGCCGCCGGATGTATCTGGAAACAATGGAAAAAGTGCTGGGGGATGTAGACAAGGTGATCCTTGACGACGTGACTGGCGAAGGCGGTTCGGGTGTTGTGCCGTATCTGCCGCTGGATCAATTGCGTCGTTCTGGCGGCGCTGATGGCAGCAACTCGACCGGAGGAGCGAACTGATGGCGGGACGTAGAATGACCATTTCCGCACTTGCCATACCTGTCGTCATCGTTGCCGGCGTTGTTGCGATGGCCTCGATCTTTATCGTCGATGAACGGGAAAAGGCGCTGGTCCTGCGCCTTGGTCGTGTGGTCGATGTACAAGAAGAGCCGGGGCTTGGGGTGAAGGTGCCGTTTCTCGACAATGTCGTGAAATATGATGACCGTATTCTGGGGCTGCCAACCTCGCCGCTCGAGGTGACCCCGCTGGATGATCGCCGTCTTGTTGTGGATGCCTTCGCGCGCTGGCGGATTACCGATCCGGTACGCTTTCGCCAGGCTGTCGGCACAGGTGGAATTCAAGCTGCTCAGGGCCGGTTGGAACCGATCGTGAATGCTGCGATCCGCGAAGTTCTGGGTTCGGTGCCATCTACGACGGTGCTGTCGGATGACCGGACGGCGCTGATGAACCAGATCCGGGACGAGGCCCGCAACAATTCGGCCGGTCTCGGCGTCGAGATCATCGATGTTCGTCTGACGCGGACCGATCTGCCCGAGCAAAACCTGAACGCGACCTATGCACGGATGCGCGCCGAGCGTCAGCGAGAGGCGGCGGATGAGATCGCCCGCGGTGGCGAGGCAGCGCAGCGTGTGCGTGCAGCCGCAGATAGAACCGTTGTCGAACTGACCTCCGAGGCGCAGAAACGGGCCGAAATCGTGCGTGGTGAGGCCGATGCCCGCCGCAACGCGATCTATGCCGATGCCTTCGGGCGCGACCCTGAATTCTTTGCGTTCACGCGGTCCATGACCTCGTATGAACGTGCGTTGAAGGGATCGAACAGCAGTCTGGTGATGCAGCCGGATGGACAGTTCTTCAGCTATTTGTCCGATGACGGATCCAGTCGCGCCACGCCTGCGCCTGCTCCCGTGCCGCCCAGATCCGTGATCGAGGGCGAGGCAGAAACCAGCGAAGCAACGGGCGACGATGATCTGGTGACGCCGACCGTGACGGATCGGGAAGGCAACCCGTTGGGTGAATCTGCGGGCGTCAAGCTGACGCCGGTGCCCGAAAGCCTCGCGACCCCGCCGCAGGAACCATCGGCCGTGGTGACCCCCGGCGAAGGCACGCCGGCACCTGATGGCGAAGAAGAGCAATAAGCTTTATGGCGGGCGGATCACAGGATCCGCCCGCTTTTGCAACATATGTCACGATCTGTTCACTCTGCGAGAGCGTGGTTTATTTGCAACGCGACGCAATATCCCTTTCATATCAACGCAGTTTCAGGGGCCCGATCGCCCCGGCAACCGTTCCGGAAAAAAGAGGACATTCAGCATGAACACGCTTTCTCCTCGGCATCTTCTGACCGCGTCAGTCCTTGCCGTCACAGTCGGTTTGGGAATTGCAAGCGCACAGCAATCGGCCCCTGACGTTTCGCCCGAGGTCAGCCAGCAGGCGCAGGAAGCGGCGAACAACAACCAGCCCCTGGGCGCGAATGTCGCAAACAAGCAAAGCGCGCATGTGATGCCCAACAGCTTTGCCGACCTGGTGGAACAGGTGGCGCCGGCGGTTGTGAATATCACCACGACTGCGGTCGTGGCCGCGCCGACGGGCGGACAGGGACCGGTGTTCCCGGAAGGTAGTCCGTTTTCCGATCTGTTCCGTGAATTCGGCTTTCCCGGCATGCCCGGACCTGACGGCCAGCAACAGCGCCGCCAGCCACAGCGTTCGAACGCGCTGGGATCGGGTTTCGTGATCTCGTCGGACGGCTTCATCGTGACCAATAATCACGTGATTGACGGCGCCGATGAAATCGAAATCGAGTTCTATTCGGGCGAGACCCTGCCGGCCGAGGTGGTGGGCACCGACCCCAACACCGACGTCGCATTGCTGAAGGTCAAGGGCGAGGATGCAATTCCCTTCGTGAAGTTCGGCGATTCAGACGCAGCGCGCGTTGGGGATTGGGTCTTGGCCTTGGGGAACCCACTGGGGCAGGGCTTCTCGGCAAGTTCGGGCATCGTATCGGCACGCAATCGCGAGCTTTCCGGAACCTATGACGATTACCTGCAGACCGATGCCGCCATCAACCGGGGCAACTCGGGTGGGCCGCTTTTCAATCTGAAGGGCGAGGTCATCGGGGTGAACACGGCAATTCTGTCGCCGAACGGAGGGTCGATCGGGATCGGCTTTTCCATGGCGTCGAATGTCGTATCCAAGGTTGTCAGCCAATTGCAGGAATATGGCGAGACCCGGCGCGGTTGGTTGGGCGTGAAAATCCAGGATGTGACGCCTGATATGGCCGAGGCCCTGGGGCTGGCCAGCGAACAGGGGGCGATGGTCACCGATGTTCCGGACGGTCCGGCCAAGGATGCGGGCGTCAAGGCTGGTGACGTTATCATCGCCTTCGATGGCGCCGAGGTCGAAGATACACGGGGCCTCGTTCGTCGGGTCGCCGAGGCTCCTGCGGGTGAAGCCGTGGATGTCGTCGTGCAGCGCGCCGGAGGCGAGGAAACACTGAGCGTGACCCTGGGGCGGCGCGAGCTGGCCGAAGGGACCGCCCCGGACAATCAACCGCAAACGCCAAGCGAATCCGATCTTCTTGGCATGACCCTTGGTACGCTGACACCCGATATGGCCAGTGATATGGGGCTGCCGGCAGACAGCAAGGGGTTGGTCGTCAACTCGGTTGATCCCGAGAGCGTCGCCGCCGAAAAGGGTCTGTTGGCCGGAGATATAATCGTCGAGGCAGGCCAGCAACCGGTCATTGACCTTGGTGATCTTGAGGATCGCATCGACGAGGCGCGCGAAGCCGGGCGCAAATCGTTGCTGGTTTTGATCAAACGTTCCGGAGAACCGCGTTTCGTCGCGCTACCGATTGGCAGTGACAACTGATTTCGGTTAACAAGGCGTCAACATGGGGGCGGGCCGCAAGGGCTGCCCCCCTTTGAATGGTTGGGAATGGCCCTCGTGGCGCGTGGCTAGGAAAGTAGATGGCATGGCAAAGATTACATATATCGAGCATGACGGAACCAAGCATGATGTTGACGTCCGTCCGGGAATGACGGTCATGGAAGGGGCGCGCGACAATGGGATCCCCGGGATTGACGCTGATTGTGGCGGTGCCTGTGCCTGTTCGACATGCCACGTCTACATCGACCCGGCATGGG
Organism: Paracoccus onchidii; assembly: GCF_028294535.1. GTDB lineage: Bacteria > Pseudomonadota > Alphaproteobacteria > Rhodobacterales > Rhodobacteraceae > Paracoccus > Paracoccus onchidii. The sequence continues at coordinate 57,914 of NZ_JAQBIE010000011.1, forward strand.
TGGACCGCCTGCCTGCGCGTGACCCGATGGAAGAGGATATGCTGGATTTCGCATATGAACCCGACCCGGTGCGCTCGCGGCTGACATGCCAGATCAAGGTTACCGAAGAGCTGGATGGCCTTCAGGTTCAGATGCCCGAGCGTCAGATCTGACCTTATCGATATCGGTAAGCACGGCGGTATGAACTATCGCCGATCGACGCCCCTGTGCTCATTCGCGGGGGCGTTTTTCTTTGTTCAGGATGCTGAAAAAATGGCGACGCATCGGTTGCGGTTTCCGGTGCCGAATCGAGAACTTTCCACTGTCCAATTTCTTTGCATGTACAAAATGAACCAGTAACAACCTTAGCGCGAATTAATTTCACCAAAGGGGCGTAATAGGTGTTTTTCTTGGTCTGACCTGTCCTAAAAGGCAGGTCATTCCTCAACTATTTAAAGTTTTAACGATGGGCGGAAACGTGCCGACATGTTAATGTCTAAGCAGTCAAGATACTTCCTTCTTTCAGACAGCTGGCAGGGTTTGGCCGGTTTCGACGAAAGGCATGTTCGTTCATTTTGTTGCGCAGTTGTTTGCGAAGCGGATGTGGCAAGGGGTATTAGTTGTAGTCGGTGTGAGTATAATGACGCTGGAAAATCAAATGGTTGCCGTTGTTCCTGTTACTGGGTTGGAAGCTGTCAAGTATTCGAAACCCTGGTTTTATCGTAAAACCCTCAAACGTCCTCTGGATATTTTGCTTGTACTTCTGGGTGCGCCGCTTGTCCTGCCGCTGATTATTGTTTTGGCAATTGCAGTGCTGCGTGACGGCGGAAATCCGTTCTATTCACAGGAACGGGTTGGCCGGAACGGCAAGCGCTATCGCATGTGGAAGTTGCGCAGTATGGTCGTTGACGCGGATCGGCGTCTTTCGGCCTATCTGGACGAAAATCCTGATGCCAAGCGCGAATGGGACGAAACCCAAAAGCTGCGCGATGACCCTCGAGTGACCCGGTTCGGGCGCGTTCTGCGGCGGAGCTCTCTTGATGAACTGCCCCAGCTTTGGAATGTGCTGCGGGGCGACATGAGCCTGGTTGGACCGCGGCCGATGCTGCCGGAACAGCAGTGCATGTATGAAGGCGATGGATATTACGCGCTGCGTCCGGGGATCACGGGCTTTTGGCAGACCGAAGGTCGCAACGCCACGTCATTTGCCGATCGGGCCTGGTATGACGACGTATATGAACGCGACCTGTCGTTGAAAAGCGATGCGACGATCCTGTTTCGCACCTTCGGTGTCGTGGTTCGTGCGACCGGCTGCTAAGGGCATTCAAGCCTTGCTGAAATATTCAGGCCGCCCCGGACGGGCGGCCTTTTTCATGCTGGCGACAGATTGTGATCGGGCGTGCATGTGACGGCCCAGTTTTTCGGTGATCACGCGTGGGTCGGCAATCGGCCGGTGGAGCCGGTTTTGCAAGGGTTATGGCGTTGCCCGCAGCGTCCGGCCCGAGGTCATTGGTCAGGGGTGCTTGACCGGGCTTTGCTTTGAAGATGTCGATATTACCCGGGCAGCATGACGGCGCTATTGAACATGATCATTGCTATGCGACAGCCGCCCAACATGGAAGGCGATGGCGCACTAGCCTAGGGCCTTCATCGCCTGGGTCAGCCCCTGCAAGGTCAGCGGCATCATGCGATTTTCAAAGATCTGCCCGATCATCGCGATGGATTGGGTGAAGCCCCAATGTTCCTGCGCGATCGGGTTCAGCCAGACATGGTTGGGCCATGTCTCACAGGCGCGACGCAACCATATTTCGCCGCTTTCGTCATTCCAATGCTCGTTCGCGCCGCCCGGAACCGCGATTTCATAAGGGGACATGGCGGCATCGCCGACGAAGATGCATTTATAGTCACCGCCAAATCGATGCATCACATCCCAGGTCGGGATCTGTTCGGTCCATCTGCGGTGATTGTCTTTCCAAAGACCTTCATACAGGCAGTTATGGAAATAGAAATGTTCCAGATGCTTGAACTCGGCCCGTGCTGCCGAGAACAACTCATCGACCATCCGGCTGTGGCTGTCCATGCTGCCGCCGACATCCAGAAACAGCAGGACCTTGACGGCGTTGTGACGCTCGGGCCGGGTCTGGACATCGATATAACCGTGATCGGCCGTGGCGCGGATCGTGGCGGGCAGATCCAGTTCTTCATTCGCTCCGTGGCGGGCCCATTGGCGCAAACGTTTCAGCGCCACCTTGATATTGCGGGTGCCAAGTTCGACCCTATCGTCGAAATCGCGAAATTCGCGTTTGTCCCAGACCTTGACGGCGCTGCGATGGCGGCCGTGATCCTGCCCGATACGCACCCCTTCAGGGTTATAGCCATAGGCCCCGAAGGGCGACGTGCCGGCGGTGCCGATCCATTTGTTGCCGCCCTGATGTCGCGCCTGTTGTTCAGCCAGTCTTTCGCGCAGTTTTTCCATCAGGGCTTCGAAGCTGCCGCTGCCCTCGACCTTGGCGCGTTCCTCCGCGGTCAGGATCTTTTCGGCCAGCTTTTCCAGCCATTCCCGTGGAATGGATTGTTCATGCACCAGCGCTTCGATCGGAATATGTTCCAGACCCGCGAAGCTTTCCGAGAAAGCGCGGTCGAACCTGTCCAGATGTCGTTCGTCCTTGATCAGGGCAAGGCGGGCAAGATGATAGAACCCGTCAACCGACCAACCGGCGATGCCGGCCTGAAGTCCGCCCATCAGATCAAGCCATTCCCGCAGCGACACCGGCACTCCGTGTCGGCGCAAACTGTCGAGAAAGGGGATGAACATCACGCCATCCGGTCGATGAACACGGTAACAAACAAGCCGAGAACGGCGAATGCCAGGCCGAACGCTGTGGCATATTGCGCCTTGTCCCGTGCGTTGCCGCCCAGTTTTCCGGCCCGGTACCAGCCAAAACCAAATCCGATGGCAAAGGCGATGATGACGATCATGACGGCCTCATTTGAATTGCTTTCCCAGCAGATAGACGCTGTGCCACAGGCGTGCAACCACGCCGGCGCCGATCAACCCAGCATGTCGCGAAACGCATGCCAACTGGCCTTGGGCGTGCGGGCAAGCGTGTCGTAATCGACATGGACAAGCCCGAAACGCGGGCCATAGCCATGCGCCCATTCATAATTGTCCAGAAGGGACCAATAGAAATAGCCCTGCAGATTGACCCCCTGATCCATCGCTGCCTTGGCCGCACGCAAATGATCGCCAATAAACACCACGCGATCGGCATCGTCGCGAATATCCTTGGCCGGGGCCAGGGCCATTCCGTTTTCGGTGACCAGGATCGGCAGATCGCCGGCATGATCGCGGGACAGTCGCAGCAAGAATTCGGTCAGCCCTTCGGGGCGGATCTCCCATCCCATCTGTGTTTTGGGCAAGGGGCCGGTTCCCGGGCGGTCATTGGGCCAGAGACCGGGGGAGTGTCCGTGCAGATTCCGGGTGTAATAGTTCACGCCAAGCCAATCCAGTGGCGCCGCGATCAGGTCCATGTCATCCTGCCAGCCGGACGGCAGATACGGTTGTAATCCATCCAGGGCGGCTTCGGGATAGCCTTGCCCCACGATCGCGCGGATGAACCATTGGTTATAGATGGCGTCCTGCCGATCTGCCGATTGTTGTGCGGCAAGGCTGTCATCTGCCGGATGAGAGGTTTCGAAATTCAGCACGATGCCCAGGTTGCGCGCACCTTCCGAGCGTAATACCTGAACACCCTGTCCATGGGCCAGCAGCACATGATGCATGGCACGGGCTGCGGCACGTATGTCGCGCATGCCGGGTGCATGGTGGCCCAGAAAATGAGAGAGCCAGGCAATGCACCAGGGTTCGTTCAGGGTGGCGGTGCTTGCCAGCCGGTCGCCCAGCCTCGCCTGAACGGTTTTAGCGTAATCGGCGAACCAGGCGGCAATATCGCGATTTCGCCATCCTCCCTGATCGGCCAGTGCGGCGGGCAGATCCCAGTGGTACAATGTCAGGAACGGTTGCAGCCCGCGCTGCAGCATGCCATCGACCAGACGGTCATAAAAATCCAGCCCTTGCGGGTTCAGCTTGCGTCCGTCGGGCATGACCCGCGCCCAATTGGTGGAAAACCGATAGGCATCAAACCCTGCATCGCGCACAAGATCGAGATCGGTTTCCCACAGGTGATAATGATCGCATGCGCGGGCGCCGCCGCTGTTATCGGCGATATTTCCGGGGGTCGCGGCAAAGCTGTCCCAATGGGATGGACCTGCATTGCCAAATGCCGAGCCTTCGATCTGATAGGCTGCGGTTGCCGCGCCAAAGGTGAAGTTCGTGGGAAAGTCTGAGCGGTTCGGCAGCATCGGGACGGCTCCTGTCGGGACAGGCGCAGCCTGACATGTCTGCCTGCTTTGGGAAACCCCGCCAAGGGGTGCCAATCGTCGCAGTGGATGCTATCTGGATCGACATTTCGGAAATGCGGGTCGGTCGCGGGGGCGAATGCAGGTATTTGACAAGATTATCTCGGATCGCGGGTCACGATATGCGGTGTCTGGTGGGGCGGCCTCCAACCGGGCCGAGGTCGCGGCCCTGTTGGGACAGCTGAAGCGGAACAAGCGTTTTGCCAAGGCCACGCATAACAGTTGGGCGGCGATCCTTTCGGGTGAGCCGGTCAAGGATGACGACGGAGAATCCGGCGCAGGCAGCCTGATGTTGCAGATGCTCGAACGGGCCGGGTTGCAGGATCATGTCGTCGTGGTGACCCGCTGGTATGGGGGCAAGCATCTGGGTGGCGACAGGTTCCGCCATGTCGCCGATGCGATGCGTCACTATCTGCGCGAAACCGGCCATCAAGACCCAGAGTAACGCGGCCTAATCCTGTGTGGCCAGCTTTTCGACCATGTAGCGCTGGAAATTCTGTTCCTGTTCATAGCCGTGTTCACGAACCCACTGAAACAGGAACAGCGTGGTGCCTTTTTCAAACGCGCCGGGCATGGTGGCAACTGCCGCTTGTGCGGCGGTCATGTCCTGGGGAACCTCTTCGGGCATGAACAGCATGGTTGGGGTGAACATCGTTCCCCAGCGATTTGCCATCTTCTTTTCGCTCAGTTCGGTGCCGTCGAAATCGGTCACTTCGACATCGCCGAACATGTTCAGCTGCACGACAAAATAGTTGTCGGCGATATAACCGGCGATCTCGGGGTCCGAGAAGACCTCTTCATGCATGCGCGTGCAATAGATGCAGCCGCGCTGTTCGATGATGATCATCAGCCGCTTGCCTTCGGAATTGGCTTCGCTCAGGTCTTCGCGCAGATCCTTGAAGGTCTCGCGGATCCAAGGCTGATCATGCAATCCGTCATCGCCCAATGTCGCGGCCCCCAGCGGTGTTGCCAGGGTTGCCCCAAGAAAGAGCGCGTTCAGGGTGGATCGAAGAAATGTCATCTTGTCCTCGTCTCAAATCAGGGTGGAGGTCCAGTCAAAGTTTCGGATCATCCAGTCAGCGATCAGGTTCACCGTATTCGTGGCAATCAGCAAGGCGAACAGGATCAGCATAACACCCATGACGCGTTCGACATGCCGCAGATGTTTACGGTTTCGAGAGGCCCAGGACAGAAACGGTTTGGCAAAAAATGCCGCCAGCACGAAAGGCAGGGTCATCGAAAGGCCATAGACCAGCAACAGCGTGCCCCCGCGCCACAGATCCTGAGAGACCGAGGCCACCATCAGAATCGCGGTCAGGGCAGGGCCGACGCATGGCGTCCAGCCAAAGCCAAAGGCAAGCCCCATGACATAGGCGCCAAGAACCGAACTGGGCCTTGCGGGGCCTTCGACGCGGGCCTCGCGATACAGGAACGGGATTTTCAGAACGCCAAGGAAATGCAGCCCGAACAGCGTCAGGACAATGGCTGCCAGATAGGAAAGCGGTTCCCGCCACTGGGCGAAGACCTGTCCAAGGGCCGTTGCCCCAAGGCCCAGCAGCACGAAAATCGTCGTGACGCCAAGGGCAAAGGCAGCGGCCGATATCACCAGCCTTCGCTGGGCACCGGCCGGGACCTGCCCATCGCCGCGCAGTTCGGCCATCGAAATGCCCGCCATATAGGACAGGTAGAAAGGCACCATCGGAAGGATGCAGGGCGACAGGAATGACAGCAAACCGGCAAGCGCGGCGCCCCAGTATCCGATGTCAAGCATTGTGCCGCCCTTTCGTCCAGACCGATATGAACCCGCCGAGTGATAGCAGAACATGGCGCAAACGAAAGGGCGACCGGGTGCCGTCAGGCGTTCCGCGTGTCAGGTTGCCGCGGTGGTTTTCGTCAGTTGCAGGTAATCGGCTATTGCCGCGTAAGTGCCATGCTCCTGCACGAACCGCAGCCGTGCGGCAAATTTCTCGCGAAAACGAGGATTGTCCGCAAGGTTTCCGAACACTGCCGGATTGTTCAGGAAGGCCAGTGGATCCCGGCGCGATTCCAGGGCCAGATCACGAAGCATCCGGTGATTGTCGTCATTGGGCGCGATTGCATTGCCGGTTTCGTCCGTACCCTCGCAATAGCGACACCAGAACGCGACCTCCTGGGCAAGCCCGTCTATGGTCGCGTCGTTGTGCAACCGTTCGGCCAGGGTCGGCAGAATGAATTTTGGCTGGCGGTTCGAGCCGTCAAGGCACAGGCGTGCGATGGTATCCCCGATTTCGGGATTGGCGAAGCGTTCAACGATCTTGTTCAGATAGCTGGCAAAGCTGACGCCGTTGATGGGGGCAAGCGTCGGAATGATCTCGTGGCTTTCGACGGCCCTTAGCCAGGCGGCGATCTGGGGATCGGCCATCGCTTCGTGCACGAAGTGATGGCCGAGCAATGCGGATGGATAGGCGATTGCCGCATGGCCCCCATTCAGGATACGCAGCTTCATCAGCTCGTATTTGCCGACATCCGCGACAAATTGCGCCCCGACCTGTTCAAGTGGTGGGCGTCCTTGGGGGAAATTATCTTCCAACACCCATTGGCGAAATGGTTCGCAGACCACGACCGCATCATCCCTGACCCCAAAGCGGTCACGCACCAGCGCCCTTTCACGATCCGATGTTGCCGGCGTAATGCAATCGACCATTGAATTGGGAAAGGCGACGTTCCGATCCACCCATTGCGCCAGATCCGCGTCGCTCAGCCCGGCGAGGCCGATGACGGTGCGGGCACAGACATGGCCGTTTTCGGGCAGGTTGTCACAAGACAGGACCGTGAAGGGTGCCAGCCCTGCCAGACGGCGGTTGCGCAGGGCGGCCAGAATCATGCCGAACACGCTGCGTGGTGCATCGGGGTGGCTGGCATCATGCGCCATGTCGGGATGCGTGGCGTCAAAGCCGTCGGTCTTGGCATCGACATAATAGCCGCCCTCGGTGATGGTCAGCGACACGATGCGGATCTCAGGGTTGCTCATTGCGGCGATAACGGCCGCGGGATCGATGGGGGTGAAATCGATCATTGACCCGATCACGCGGGCGTTGAGGCCCTTTGGATCAAGCTCGATCAAGGTGGTCAGCCAATCCTGACCTTCCAGCCTGTCCCGCATCACCTGATCGCCCGGGCGCACGCCGGCACCCACCAAGGCCCAGTCCTGACCTTCCCCCAGCGCAAACAGACGGTCCAGATAATAGGCCATATGTGCGCGGTGAAAATTGCCCACGCCGATATGCAGAATTCCCGGTGACAGGTTGCTGCGGTCATAGCCCGGCGCTTCGACCGGAGCGGGCAGGTTTTCAAGAGCGGTAAGCGACAGGGTGGTGGCCATAGCGGAGCCTTTCGTCAAAGACCTGCCATGCCGCTGCAAAACGCGCGGTGAACAGGCGGTCATGGGCCATGAATGCGGCGCAGGGAATTCGCCATGCGACAGAGGGTGTTCAGAATGGGATCGGGCATCGCCAGGAACGATGCCGCAATCAATCGGCGCAGGGATCAGATCCGATCGCCATTCGCGTCGAAGCGATGGATCTTGTCCTCGGCCGGGGTAAGCCAGACCGTGTCGCCGTGGCGCAAGGCGACCTCGCCATCCGCGCGCACGGTCACGGCCTCGGCCAGACCGGTGTCTTCGACATAGAAGAACGTGTCCGAGCCCAGATGTTCGCTGACCCCGATCCGGCCTTTCCATTTGCCGTTCTCGGCGGAAACCCCGATATGTTCGGGGCGGACACCTATAGTTTCAGCGCCGTATTCCGCTGCGGCCGCGCCGGTAAACAGGTTCATTCTGGGGCTGCCGATAAAGCCCGCGACGAACACGTTTCGGGGGTTGCGATACAGTTCCAGCGGGCTGCCGACCTGTTCGATCCGTCCCGCATGCAGCACGACGATCTTGTCCGCCATGGTCATTGCCTCGACCTGATCATGGGTGACATAGATCATCGTCGTTTTCAGGCGGTTGTGCAGCTCGCTGATTTCCAGCCGCATGCCGACCCGCAACGCTGCATCCAGATTTGACAGCGGCTCGTCAAACAGGAAGGCCGAAGGTTCCCGGACAATGGCCCGGCCGATCGCGACACGTTGGCGCTGCCCGCCTGACAATTGACCCGGCCGGCGATCAAGATAATCGGTCAGGTTCAGCGCCTTTGCGGCATTGTCGATGCGGCGCTTCTGTTCGGTTTCGTCGATGCCGGCCATCCGCATGGGAAACGCGATATTCTTGCGCACAGACATATGTGGATAAAGCGCGTAGGATTGAAACACCATCGCCAGACCGCGCCGTGCGGGCGACAGCGGGGTGGCGTCGGAGCCGTCGATCAGAATGCGGCCGTCGCTGACATCTTCGAGACCGGCGATCAGCCGCAGCAATGTCGATTTGCCGCAGCCCGAGGGGCCGACAAACACGACGAATTCGCCATCCTCGATATCAAGGTTCAGGGGCGGGATGACTTCGACATCGCCGAAACGCTTGGCCACGCCTTCCAGGGTAATGCGTCCCATGATTTGTCTCCGTTACTTCACTGCGCCAAAGGTCAGGCCGCGGACAAGTTGTTTCTGGCTGAACCAGCCAAGGATCAGGATCGGTGCGATGGCCATGGTCGAGGCCGCGCTGAGTTTTGCGTAAAACAGGCCCTCGGGGCTGGAATAGCTGGCGATAAAGGCGGTCAGCGGGGCGGCGTTCGCCGCCGTCAGGTTCAGGGTCCAGAAGGCTTCGTTCCAGGCGAGGATCACGTTCAGAAGCAGGGTAGAGGCAATGCCGGGCACCGCCATCGGCGTCAGCACATACAGGATCTCGGATCGCAATGTCGCCCCATCCATGCGCGCGGCTTCCAGGATCTCGCCGGGTATTTCGCGGAAGTAGGTATACAGCATCCAGATGATGATCGGCAGGTTGATCAACGTCAGAACAATCACCAGACCCGTGCGTGTGTCCAGAAGCCCGGTGTCACGAAACAGAAGGTAGAGCGGCACCAGAACGCCCACCGGTGGCAGCATCTTCGTTGATAACATCCACATCAGCACGTCCTTGGTGCGCTTGCCCGGCACAAAGGCCATGGCCCAGGCGGCGGGGATCGCGATGATCAGGCCGATGACGGTCGAACCGAGCGAGATGACCACCGAATTCCAGAAATGCCGGAAATAGTTCGAGCGCTCCTGAACGGTTGCATAGTTTTCCAGCGTCCAGTCGAACATCAGAAACCGGGGTGGGGTGGCCACGGCCTCGGCCTCGGTCTTGAAGCTGGTCAGAACCGTCCAGAAGATCGGAAAGAAGATCAGCAATCCGATCGTCCAGGCGATGACCGTGGTGATAGCCTTGCGGCGCGGGGTGATAGCGCGTGCCATGGTCGTTTACCTCCTCACGCGTCAAGATTCTTGCCGATCATCCGCATCAGGAAGATCGCAACGATATTGGCCAGAATGATCGCAACCACGCCGCCCGCCGAACCGAGACCGACATCGAACTGCAACAGCGACTGCACATAGACCAGGAAGGTCAGATTCGTGGTCGCGGTGCCGGGGCCGCCATTCGTGGTGACAAGAATTTCTGCAAAGACCGACAACAGGAAGATCGTCTCGATCAGGATGACCACGGTAATGGCGCGCGACAGGTGGGGCAGAATGATGAACCAGAACCGCTTGAGTGGTGGCGCGCCGTCCATTTCGGCGGCTTCCAGTTGCTCGCTGTCCAGCGATTGCATCGCCGTCAGCAGGATAAGCGAGGCAAATGGCAGCCACTGCCAGCTGACGATGCCGATGATCGACATCAATGGGGCGGCGGTCAGGAAATCGAAGGGCTGCAAACCAACCGATTTGAACAACCAGGCAAATATTCCGTTGACGGGATTCATGAACATGTTCTTCCAGACCAGCGCTGAAACCGTCGGCATGACAAAGAACGGGGCCAGCACCAACAGGCGCACGATGCCCTGTCCCCAGAAATCCTGATCAAGCAGCAACGCGATCAGCACACCGCCGACGACGCTGACAAACAGCACGCCCCCGACCAGCAGCAGGGTATTCACAAGTGCCGATGTAAAGGCCGGATCGCTGAAGAAATACTGATAATTCTCGAACCCGGCCCAGCTTTCCATGCCGGGCATCAGCAAGTTGTAGCGAAGCAGTGAGAAATACACGGTCATCGCCAGCGGCACGATCATCCACATCAGCAGCAGGATGACGGCGGGCGAGATCATCAACCGGGCGGCGGTCTTGGATGCCTTGGTTGCCATTGGTTTCGCCTTTCAGGTTGCACGGTTCAGCCCCTTTGCCATCTTGGCAAAAGCGAACCGCTGCGGCGTCGGGGAAAGTTCCGGAATATGAAAAAGGCGGGCCGTTCCGGGGAAAGGGCGGCCCGCCAGGACGACCCTAGTCGATATAACCCGCCCGGGTCATTTCGCGGGTGGTCAGCTGCTGGGCGTTCTGAAGCGCCTGCTCTGCGGAAATCTGTCCGGCAAGCGCGGCCGAGAATTGCTGGCCGACAAGCGTGCCAATGCCCTGGAATTCAGGAATGGCCACGAACTGCACGCCGGTATAGGGGACAGGATCGACGGTTGGGTTGGTGGGATCGGCTGCCTGAATGCTTTCCAGCGTCATCTGTGCAAATGGCACTTTCTGGTATTCCGGGTTTTCATACAACGATTTGCGCGTTCCCGGCGGGACATTTGCCCAACCTTCCTTTTCGGCGATCAATGCCGTGTATTCCTTGGATGTGGCCCAAGCGATGAATTCTTTGGCTGCGTCAACCTTTTGCGATCCCGAGGGAATGCCAAGCGACCATGCCCACAACCAGTTTCCGCGCTTGCCCAATCCCATATCGGGTGCAAGCGCAAATCCGACCTGATCTGCGACCTTGGATTCCGCGCCATTGGTCACGAAGGATGCAGCGACGGTCGCGTCGATCCACATGCCGCATTTGCCTTGCTGGAACAGTGCGAGGTTTTCGTTAAAGCCGTTGCTGGATGCGCCCGGCGGGCCGAAATTGTTCATCAGGTCAAGATAGTCGGTCAGCGCATTCTTCCACGCCTCTCCGTCGAACTGGGGCTGCCAGTTTTCGTCGAACCAGCGCGCGCCATAGCTGTTGGCCATCGCGGACAGAAAGGCCATGTTCTCGCCCCATCCGGCCTTGCCACGCAGGCAGATCCCATAGACCTCGCCCTCCTTGTCGGTCATGGCTTCTGCGGCCTGCCTGATGAATTCCCATGTGGGGGCATCGGGCATTTCGAGACCGGCTTGTTCGATCAGGTCGGTGCGATACATCACCATCGAGCTTTCGCCATAAAAGGGCGCAGCGAACAATTCGCCGTCGACGGTCAGGCCGTTGCGGATGGCGGGCAGCAGGTCGTCGACATCATATTCCGCCGGCAGATCATTCAATGAGACCAGCCAACCCTGTTTGCCCCAGATCGGAACCTCGTAGGTGCCGACGGTCACGACATCATATTGCACGTCGTGCTTGCCGCCGCTGGTCGCGACATCGGTCGTGACGCGCTGGCGCAGGACGTTTTCCTCAAGCGTGACCCATTCCAGCTCGATACCGGGATGTGACGCCGTGAATTCGTCGGACAATCCCTGCATTCGGATCATGTCGCCATTATTCACCGTGGCGATGGTCAGTGTCACCGTGTCCTGGGCAAAGGCCGTTCCGCTGATGGCGCATAGTGCGGTTGCGCCCATCACGGCGCGCAAAGTCGTCTTCATGATTATCCTCCCTTACGTGTGGGCATATGCCAACGCGATGGGCAAATATTCGGACATGGACATGATTCTGTCAAGAAAATATCTCGACGGACCTCATTTCGCGGGCGGCGAAATAAGGTTAGAGAATTGAAATTAAGGCGAATATCGTTCAGGTGGATGCGTGGTGGGAAAGCAGCCGTTCGGCAGTGGCCTCGGAGGTGATCAACCCGTTGACCAGCTTTCCAGTCAGTGCCGCACGCATCGCGGGCAGTTTCGTTTCGCCCGCAGCGACGGCAATCACCCGGTTCGCAGGTGATTGAGGCAGGGGGGCTGATGCAACACGTGCGTTGAAATCGCAATCGATGATGCGCCCGTTCCTGTCATAGACCCAGCTTGTGATTTCGCCGGTCGCGCCGGCGCGGACAAGCTGATCCATTTCGTCTTCGCTGGCGAAGCCATCGACGAAAAGCGGTGCGCTCCGGTCCATCTGGCCTATTCCCACAAGCGACAAATCCGCCTGTTCGCATAGTGAGATCGTGTTTCTCACCGCTTCCTGATGCTGCATCGCAAGAAGCTCGGCCGGGTCCCGTGCCAGAACGGGCAGAGGATAGGGGTAATGGGGCGCGTCGATACGCTCGGCCAGCCTGATCGTTGCGTTATAGGGCGATGCAGAACCGTCTTGCATCATGTTCCCAAGGCGGGAAACAACGACATGCTGCGGGCAGGACATCCGTGGCAATTGTTCGACCATCGCCTTCAAGGCCCGTCCGGTGCCCAGGCTGACGATGCGGCGTTCGGGCGATTTCAACACGCGTTCCAGCTCTGCGGCGGCGGCGATTGCAGGGCCGGTCAGCAGATCGGGCGCGTCCGGGTCGGAAGGAACCACCTCGCAGGACGCCAGGCCGAACTGATCTTTCAGCGCCTTGGCCAGATCCATGCAACGCGCGATCGGGTGATCAAGGCGGACCTTGATCAGCCGCTCGCTGATGGCCATTGCAACCAGACGCTGTGCAGATTGACGGCTTACGCCTAGTTTGCGCGCGATTTCATCCTGGGTGTTGCCGGCGACGTAATACAGCCATCCGGCCCGCGCGGCGTCGTCAAGGCGGGTGGCCTCGGGATTGAAACGTCCTGCGTTCACGACTTGACGGCCCTTTTTTCCAAGCATTCCAACACATGCTCAAATTCATTCCAATTGTCAAAGACCGGGACATTGCCGGCGGGATGAACCTGATCCTTCAGATGCGCCCCGCCAACGTAATGCAGCACCGACATGCCTGCGGCCAACCCCGCTGCAATGCCCGGGGCGCTGTCTTCGATGACCACGCAATGCCGGGGGCTGACCTGCATCCTGTCCGCAGCGAACAGGAACAGGTCGGGCGCGGGCTTGCCGTGCCGGACTTGACTTGCGGTAAAGACATTCGGGCCAAAGACTTTGGCCAGACCCAGAATCTCCAATGTGCGGGCGACGCGCGGCGGGCTTGAAGATGTTGCGATGCAGATCGGCATGTCCAGGCGCGAAAGCAGTGCCGCAAGCCCCGGGGTAGGCGTCAGGTTGTGTTCAAAGCGTTCAAGCAGCCTTGTCCGGTAGCGGGCTTCGAAATCCGCAGGAAGCGGCGCGCCAAAGCGGTCACGAAGGCTTGCCGCGACGGTGGGAAAGCTGCGGCCCAGAAAATCGCGTCGCACGTCGTCTGGGGTGATACGAATGCCGATCTCGGCAAGCTGGTCGATCAAGACCAGAGCCGAAAGGACTTCACTGTCCGCGACGACGCCGTCGCAGTCGAAAATGACAAGCTTTGGGGGCAAGCGGATCTCCTGCACGTTCTCGGGTCAGCTTACCCGGTGCGGTGATCTTCTCAATATGCTTCGGAATTTTGATTGTGGTCGCGGTCCTGAGCAAACCGGCTGGCCAAAACCAAACCGGCCTGCGCCAGACCCAGCGCATAAAGCAACAGCCCTGCAACCCAGAGTTCCAGCCGCAGCACATGGTCGATGGTCATTGCAAACAGGCCCGGCACGCCCTGAGAAACGGCATAGACGAGGCCGTCGGAATGGGTTTCAGCCAGGTTCAGAACCGCCCCGATCTGATACGAGGGCGAATCGCCATGCATCAGCAGCGGGATATGAAAATTCTGCAAGAAAATCATCGCCAGCCCCAAAGAGATCATGGCCACTGAAACCAATGATCCAAATTTATCGCGGGCGGACGGTTCCAGATCGCCATTGTCCGATGTGGAAAACAGACTGGGCAGAACGGCGGCAAGTATCCCAAGATTACCGGCCAGCCAATAACCGATCAGCGCGGCTTTCCAGCCAAACCCAGAGGCGAATGCCAGAATGGCAGCCAGCGTTCCGCAGCCGATTGCCACAATCATTGCGGGAACGATCAGCATGCCGTCACCATTGTCTTGCAGATCCGGTTTGCGGGGCCTGCGGACCATATCGGACGGACAAATTCAACATCAGTCATCGGCTGGCGGGATGCCTGAACCCGCCATGAGCGTCTGCGATGTGTTTCTGGCCGCTTCAATAAGTACATGTTTATAAAATAGGTGAAATTCGCTCGTCTGTATACATGTGATGCAACTTGCGCGTGAGTTTTTATGCCTGCGGTGGAATCTTGCCGAAACAGTCCGTGTATCGCCGTCAAAGGGCGTGTTTGCCTGACCATATGCAGTAGCTTGACGGCCCCGCAGAGTGCGATTAGGCAGTGGTGGCTGCGTGGGCCTGTAGCTCAATTGGTTAGAGCAGGGCGCTCATAACGCCTTGGTTGGGGGTTCGAGTCCCTCCGGGCCTACCAGCGGTGATTCGCGGATTCAGGCTGATCGCGTCAGTATCCGATTTGTGCATGTCATTGGTCGAAAACGGCACCGGTTGCGGTGTCAGGCCCCGTTTTCACCCGATTGTGAGGGCAGGACCTCGGCAAGATAGCGCATCATGTTCCCACCCATGACCTTTTCGATCTGTTGTTCGGTCAGTCCCTCATCCAGCAGCGCCTGAGTCAAGAATACCAGATGCGCGGCATCGAAAGGGGCGTCGACCGAACCGTCATAATCCGACCCCAAAGCCACATGATCTTCGCCAAGCAGCGCAATGGCCGCGCCGATCGCACCGGCAATATCCGTGGGTGTCGCACCACAGACGACATCGGACCAGAATCCGATTCCGATGATGCCGCCCTTCGCGGCAATCCGTTGCATCAGCCTGTCATCCAGGTTGCGCGGCGTCCGGCAATGCGAATGGATGCCCGTATGGGAAAGCAGCGGACGTGCGCCATCTATGTCCAGCACGTCCTCGACCATCTGCGGTGAAGCATGGGCCAGATCGATAATCATGCCCTTTTCCATCATGCGCGCCACGACATCATATCCGAACTGGCTAAGCCCCGATCCTGTGCCGCCCTTGCCGTGCAAGCTGCCGCCAAGTTCGTTGTCAAAGAAATGGGTCAAGCCGATCAGGCGGAACCCGGCGTCATGGAACAGGTCGATATTGGCAAGATCACCTTCAAGGGGATGACCGCCTTCGGCCCCCAGAATCGTGCCCAGAACCCGCTGTCCGTCGGCGCGGTCGGCCAAAAGCCGCGCGAGGTCTTGGCGGCTGCGAATGACGCGCAGCCTGTCGGGGGCGCGATCGACCATTTCTTGCAGGGCTTCGGCTTGAACCAGGGCACGTTCGCGCAGTGAAAACCACGATCTCACCGGGCGCAGCTGGCCCATGAATAGCGGGGTGATGTTGTCGGCGGCGCCGGTTTCGTTTTCGTCGTAATTCTGGCCGCGCGGGCTTTTGGTGACAGTGGTCAGCACCTGCACCGCGACATTGCCATCCAGCAGGCGGGGCACGTCGGTATGCCCCCTTTCGCTGCGTTTCAGCAAGTCTCGGTCCCACAGCAAGGGGTCGGCATGCAGATCGCCGATGACCAGACGTTGATGCAGGCTTTCGGCCCTGCCGGTGACCGGCCAGCCATCTTCGGGCATGCGCAGTGGGTTCAGCGCGGTTTCGACATAGCCCGGCGCCAATGAGAAAAAGGCGACCAATGCGGCGATCAACAGACCGGCAAGAACGATGAGAATTCGTTTTAACATTCGTCGTCCTGTCCTTGATCGGGGCCGGGCGGCAATTCCTGAACCGGGCGCGGCTGGCGCGACCGGTTCAGCTTAGTCGTGGTCAGGCGTCTTTCTCAAGTGCTTCCAGCTCGTCGATGAAACCTTCGATCATCGACAGCCCCTTGTCCCAGAATGCCGGATCTGATGCGTCCAGACCGAAGGGTGCCAGAAGTTCGGAATGGTGCTTCGAGCCTCCGGCCGACAGCAGGTCGAAATACTTGGACTGGAAGTCGGGCAGACCTTCTTCATAGGCCGCATAAAGCGCGTTCACCAACCCATCCCCGAAAGCATAGGCATAAACATAGAATGGCGAATGCACGAAATGGGGGACATAGCTCCAGAAGGTTTCATAGCCGGGCATGAATTCGAATATCGGCCCAAGGCTTTCGGCCTGCACGCTCATCCACAGGGCGTTGATGTCATCCGGCGTCAGCTCGCCCTCGGCGCGTGCTGCATGCAGCTTGCATTCAAAATCATAGAAGGCGATCTGGCGCACGACCGTGTTGATCATGTCCTCGACCTTGCCGGCAAGCAGCGCCTTTTTCTGAGCCGGATCGGTGGTTTTCGCCAGCAAGGCGCGGAAGGTCAGCATCTCGCCGAAGACCGAGGCCGTTTCGGCAAGAGTCAGCGGTGTCGAGGCCAACATTTCCCCTTGTTTGGCGGCAAGCCGCTGATGCACGCCATGACCCAGTTCATGCGCCAGCGTCATCACGTCGCGTGGTTTGCCCAGATAGTTGAGCAGGACATAGGGATGCACGGTCGTGACGGTCGGATGTGCGAATGCGCCGGGGGCCTTGCCCGGTTTGACAGCCGCGTCGATCCAGCCCTTGTCGAAGAACGGCTCGGCCAGCTCGGCCAGCTCGGGGGCGAAACCGGCATAGGCATCCAGAACGGTGCTGCGTGCCTCGGACCAGTCGATCGTGCGCGGGGCATCGGTCGGCAAGGGGGCATTGCGATCCCAGACCTGCAGCTTGTCCAGACCCAGCCATTTGGCCTTCAGCGCGTAATAACGGTGGGACAGGCGCGGATAGGCCTTGGTGACGGCATTGCGCAGCGCCTCGACCACCTCGGGTTCGACATGGTTCGACAAGTGTCGGCCATGCTGGGGTGACGGCATCTTGCGCCATTTGTCCTCGATGGCCTTTTCCTTGGCCAGAGTGTTGTGGATGCGCGCGAACAGCTTGATGTTCTGACCAAACACCTTGGCCAATGCCTCGGCTGCGGCCTGCCGCTGCGCGCGGTCGTGTTCGGTCAGCAGGTTCAGCGTTGCTTCCAGCCCCAATGTTTCACCATCGACGGTGAATTCAAGCCCGGCCGTCGTTTCGTCAAACAGGCGGTTCCAGGCGGCCGCACCTACGACCGAGTTGTCGTGCAGGAACTGTTCCAGTTCATCAGACAGCTGATGGGGGCGCATCGCCCGCATGCGATCAAACACTGGCCGATAGCGTGCCGGGCCATCATCCGCGGTGAACATCGCTTCATAGACATCATCCGGGATCCGGTTGAATTCGAGGCTGAAGAAGACCAGCGCCGTCGTGATGTCCGTGATCTGGGCCTGCAAATCCCCCAGCATCTTCGCGCGGTCGGCATCGGTGGTGTTCTGATAATAGCGCAAGCCGGCATAAGACATTACGCGCCCGGCAATGATGTCGATCTGTTCGTATTCGGTGATACAGGCCAGCATGTCCGATGGGCTGAGTTGGGCCAGCTTGCCCTGATAACGTTCGGCGAACTGCGAAACCTGAGCGGCAAGCGCCTTGAGGTCGGATTTCAGCTCGGGCGAATCCGGCGCGGGATATAGATCGTCCAGATCCCATTCCGGCAAGTCGCCGAAACCGCCTGCCTTTGCCTGATCGCCTGCGTCAAATGTTATTGGTCCTGCCATCGGAATGTCCTTTCAGCTTTTGCATAGATGTGGACCGCGCATGGATGGATCGCAAGTCATCGGGTGATCAGAAAAACACCCGCCATCAAGATCGCCGCAAGGATCATGGCGCGACGATAGAGCCGCAATGCCTGCGCGACGGTGTGCGCATCAGGGTCCTTTGCCTTGCCATTCAACCAAGGTTCGTTGGCCACGCGATCAGCATAGACCCGCGGTCCCGACAGCCTGATGTCCAGGGCCTTTGCCATGGCGGTTTCCGGCCAGCCGGCATTGGGTGATCTGTGGCGGATGGCGTCACGTCGCAGGCCGGCCCACCGGGTCTTTCCGCTGGCCAGCACGATCAGCAATGCGGTCAGCCGCGCGGGGATCAGGTTGGCCACATCGTCCAGCCGCGCGGCAAAGCGACCAAAGGCTTGGTGGCGTGGGGTGCGATGGCCGATCATCGAATCCAGCGTGTTGATCGCCTTATAGGCCGCCACGCCGGGCAATCCTGCGACACAGGCCCAGAACAGCGGTGCGATCACGCCATCCGATGCGTTTTCGGCCAGGCTTTCGATGGCGGCGCGCGACAGCTCGGCTTCGGTGGCCGCCGACACGTCGCGCCCGACGATCATGGATGTTGCCTGGCGGGCGGACGTGATGTCCTTGCGTTCCAAAGCCAGGGCGACCGCGCGCACATGTTCATCCAGAGATCGCGCTGCAATCAGCGGCCATGCAACGATACCTGCCAGGATCGGCCCCAGAAACATGTGCCCCGATACCGCCCGTCCCAGCGCGACTTGCAGGGCGATGGCCGGCAGCAGGGCTGCGCCGATGACGGCCAGACTGACCAGGCTGCCACGTATGGCCCTGTGCGCCCCGGAATTCAGCCGGTGATCCAGCCACGAAATGACAGCGCCTAGCCAGACAACCGGATGCCCGATCTTGCGAAACAGACGATCAGGCCATCCGATCGCGACATCGAGCAGCAGGGCGATCAAGGCGGTCAGGATGGTCATGTTGCGGTCATGTTGACGAAATCAACCCCCCAGGACCTGCCCGATTTGCGCAGCACCGTCAAAGACAGCGGAGCGACCGAAAATGACAGGGCCGCAGGTCCGACCACCAATGCCAGTGCGGCACGAACGGTTCCGGCATGGGCGATCAACAGGCTATCCGTTGCCAGTTCCTCGATGGCCTGCTGCACGCGTTCGGCCATGTCGTGAAAGCTTTCGCCGCCCGGAGGGCGATGATTGGCCAGCTGCGCAACCGGCAAGGGGCCCAGATCGGGCAGTCGTGCGTATGGCAGGCCCTCCCAGGTGCCGAAATCCTGTTCCCAGAAGCGGGCATCGACAGGCGCATTGTCAAAACCCAATGCCCCCGCAGTCTGGCGGCAGCGCTGGGCGGGGCTGGTCACGATCTGTGTCGAGCGGTCGATGCGGTCCGCAATCCATGCCAGTGCATTCTGGTCCGAACAATCGGCATCGACATCGGTTCTGCCCGCCAGACGACCCTGTGTCAGGGCGGGGGCATGGCGCAGGATCTGCAATTTCACCGGGGCCTCGTTATCGGGTTCGCGCCGTATTCGGCACAAGATGACGTTTTGTGTCGAAAGGGGCAAGGCAGGGATGTTGACGCATGGCATCCTGGAAGCGCAGGCTTTGCTTGACGCAGCGCCACGGGATGCGGTAAATACAGTTTAAATGAACAAGCGTTCAATAAATCAGGAGGAGTGCGACGATGTTCACGCGTGGGATGGAATTCGATCTGGGAGAGGATGTTAACGCCCTGCGCGACATGGTTCACCGTTGGGCGCAAGACCGGGTCAAGCCGATCGCGGCGGATGTTGATCGCAACAATGAATTCCCCAATGATCTTTGGTCGGAAATGGGCGAGCTGGGCCTGCTGGGCATCACCGTGTCCGAAGAGTTCGGCGGATCCGGCATGGGGTATCTGGCTCATGTCATCGCGACCGAAGAAATCGCCCGAGCATCGGCATCGATCAGCCTGTCCTATGGCGCCCATTCGAACCTGTGCGTCAATCAGATCAAGCTGAACGGCACGGCCGAACAAAAAGCCAAATATCTTCCCGATCTTTGTTCGGGCCAGGCGGTCGGCGCGCTGGCCATGTCCGAAGAGGGCGCGGGCAGCGATGTCGTCAGCATGAAGCTGCGGGCTGAAAAGAAAAACGACCGGTATGTGCTGAACGGCAACAAGTATTGGATCACCAACGCGCCCGATGCAAAGACGCTGGTCGTTTATGCCAAGACCGACCCCGAGGCCGGCAGCAAGGGCATAACCGCCTTTATCGTCGAGCGGGGCATGAACGGTTTTTCCACCGGCCCGCATTTTGACAAGCTGGGCATGCGTGGTTCCAATACCGGCGAGCTGATCTTCGACAATTGCGAGATCCCATTCGAGAATGTTCTGGGTGAAGAGGGGCGCGGTGTGCGCGTGTTGATGTCGGGGCTGGACTACGAACGGCTGGTGCTGTCGGGAATAGGCACCGGGATCATGGCCGCATGTCTGGACGAGGTGATGCCTTATCTGCGCGATCGCAAGCAATTCGGTCAACCGGTCGGGTCGTTCCAGCTGATGCAGGGCAAGATCGCCGATATGTATGTCGCGCTGAACACGGCGCGGGCTTACGTCTATGAGGTTGCGCGCGCTTGTGATGCAGGCAAGGTGACACGTCAGGATGCTGCGGGCGCGGTGCTTTATGCCAGCGAGCAGGCAATGGTTCAGGCGCATCAGGCGGTTCAGGCGCTTGGCGGTGCCGGCTTCCTCAGCGACAGTGTGGTCAGCCGCCTGTTCCGCGATGCAAAATTGATGGAAATCGGGGCGGGCACCAGTGAAATTCGCCGAATGCTGATCGGGCGCGAGCTGATGGGTCTGGTCGGATGATCCGCGATCGGGGGATCGCTGGTGCCGCGATCATGGTGCTGGCGGCGCTGCCCGATGTCGCGTCGGCGCAAGAACTCGCGGTGGAACCTACGATCGTTGATGCCTGTTTCGCAGCGACCGAAACAAGGGATGTTGATCCGCCATGTATAGGTCGCGCCGCCGAAGCTTGCCAGAACGATGCCCCAGAGGGCCATACCACGCTTGGGACATCGCAATGCCTGATGGGCGAACGCGATGTCTGGGACGCATTGCTGAACCGCGAATATGCCGCGCTTCGAAATTCGCTAGGCGAAACGAACCCGTCTGCCGAATCTCTGCTGCAGGCACAGCGGGCCTGGATCGCCTTTCGGGACGCAGATTGCAGATACGCCTATGATCGCTGGCATGGTGGATCAATGCGCGTGATCGCTTCAGCAGATTGCCAGATGCGCCACACCGCGCGTCGAACATTTGAACTTCGTGACCTGCAGGGGTTTTAAGATGAAATTGAAAAGCCAAGCCCTGACCAATTCCGATGCTTATCGTGCCAACCGGCAGGCGCATCTGGCGCTTCTGGATACCGCGCGTCAGGCGGCGCAGGCCGCTGCGGCGGGTGGCGGGGCCAAGGCGATGGACCGCCATGTCAGCCGGGGCAAGATGCCGCCGCGCGAACGGGTGGCCAATCTGCTGGACCCCGGCTCGCCCTTTCTGGAAATCGGCGCGACGGCGGCCCATGACATGTATGACGGCGCGGCTCCCGGCGCGGGCGTGATCGCGGGCATCGGGCGGGTGCATGGGCAGGACGTGATGGTCGTGGCCAATGACGCCACGGTCAAGGGCGGCACCTATTACCCGATGACGGTCAAGAAGCACCTTCGCGCACAGGAAATCGCCGAGGAATGCCACCTGCCTTGCGTATATCTGGTCGATAGCGGCGGTGCGAACCTGCCCAATCAGGACGAAGTGTTCCCCGACCGCGACCATTTCGGGCGCATCTTCTACAATCAGGCCCGGATGAGCGCGAAGGGCATTCCCCAGATCGCCGTTGTGATGGGGTCCTGCACGGCGGGCGGCGCCTATGTTCCCGCCATGTCCGACGTGACGATCATCGTCCGCGATCAGGGCACGATCTTTCTGGCCGGCCCGCCACTGGTCAAGGCCGCCACGGGCGAGGTGGTGTCTTCCGAGGATCTGGGCGGCGGCGATGTCCATACCCGCCTGTCCGGCGTTGCCGATTACTTGGCCGAGGATGACGCCCACGCGCTGGCCCAGGCCCGCCGCGCCATCGCCAATCTGAACCGCCGCATGCCCGACAGCGTCGTCTGGCAATCGTCCGAGGATCCCGCCTATGATCCTGACGAAATCCTGGGCGTCGTGCCGGCCGATCTGCGCACGCCCTATGACATCCGCGAGGTGATCGCCCGCACCGTCGACGGCAGCCGCTTTGACGAGTTCAAGGCCCGCTTCGGCGAAACGCTGGTGACCGGCTTCGCCCATGTTCAGGGTTGCCCGGTCGGCATCGTGGCCAATAACGGCGTGTTGTTCAGCGAGGCCGCCCAGAAGGGCGCGCATTTCGTCGAACTGTGTTCGCAACGCGGCATCCCGCTGGTCTTTCTGCAGAACATCACTGGCTTCATGGTGGGACGCAAATACGAAAACGAAGGCATCGCCCGCCACGGCGCCAAGATGGTCACCGCCGTCGCCACCACCAATGTCCCCAAGATCACCATGCTGGTCGGTGGCAGCTTTGGGGCGGGCAATTACGGCATGTCGGGACGGGCCTATTCCCCGCGGTTCCTGTGGACCTGGCCCAACAGCCGCATCAGCGTCATGGGCGGCGAACAGGCCGCGGGCGTTCTGGCCACCGTCAAGCGCGACGGGATCGAACGGCAGGGCGGCAGCTGGTCACCCGAGGAAGAGGCCGAGTTCAAGCGCCCCACGATCGAGATGTTCCAGCGGCAGTCCCACCCGCTCTATGCCTCAGCGCGCCTGTGGGATGACGGCATCATCGACCCGCGCCAGACCCGCGATGTGCTGTCGCTGTCCTTGCGTGCATCGCTGAACGCCCCGATCGAGCCGACGCGTTTCGGCATATTCCGGATGTGATGGTCGCGATGCCTGTCACGGACCGCAGCATGGCCGTCGCCAGAATGCGCAAGGCTGCGACAAATACCGGGCGGGCATCGACAATGTTTTCCACAAGGGCACGCCGCCATGCATCGGCCAGCCTTATTCAGCGAAGGTTCTGATATGTTTTCCAAGATCCTGATCGCCAATCGCGGTGAAATCGCCTGCCGGATCATCGATAGCTGCAACCGGATGGGTGTGGCCACCGTGGCCGTGTTTTCCGACGCAGATCGTGCGGCGCGCCATGTCGCCATGGCAGATGAGGCCATTCACATCGGCGGGCCGGCCCCTGCGGAAAGCTATCTGATGGCGGATCGCATCATCGCCGCAGCCAGGGATACGGGCGCAGAGGCGATCCACCCCGGCTATGGCTTTCTCAGCGAGAACCCCGATTTCGTCGATGCGGTCGAGGCTGCGGGGCTTGTCTTTATCGGACCCTCGGCCAAGGCCATTCGCGCGATGGGTTTGAAAGACGCCGCCAAGGCCCTGATGGAAGAGGCGGGCGTTCCCGTCGTGCCGGGCTATCATGGCAGCAATCAGGACCCGGCGCATCTGGCGCAGCAGGCGGATGACATCGGCTATCCGGTGCTGATCAAGGCCGTCGCGGGCGGCGGCGGCAAGGGCATGCGCCGCGTCGATGATCCCAGGGATTTCGCCGACGCGCTGGCCTCGGCCCAGTCCGAGGCGAAGAACGCTTTCGGCAATCCCGATGTGCTGATCGAGAAATACGTCCTGCAACCCCGCCATATCGAGGTGCAGGTCTTTGGCGACGGCCACCGCGCCGTGCATCTGTTCGAACGCGACTGTTCGCTGCAGCGTCGCCACCAGAAGGTGATCGAGGAAGCCCCGGCTCCCGGCATGACCGCAGAGATGCGCAAGACCATGGGCGCCGCCGCCGTCCGCGCGGCCGAGGCGATCGGCTATAAGGGTGCGGGCACCATCGAATTCATCGTGGACGGTTCCGACGGGCTGCGCAGCGACGGGTTCTGGTTCATGGAGATGAACACCCGTCTTCAGGTCGAGCATCCCGTGACCGAGCTGATTACCGGGGTTGATCTTGTCGAATGGCAGCTGCGCGTGGCCGCCGGCGAGCCGCTGCCCGCCCGTCAGGAAGATCTGACCATAACGGGGCATGCCTTCGAGGCACGTCTTTACGCCGAAGATGTGCCGGCGGGGTTCCTGCCTGCGACCGGGCGGCTGGCGCATCTGCAATTCCCGCCATCGGCGCGCATTGAAACCGGTATTCGTCAAGGAGACACGATCAGCCCATGGTATGATCCGATGATCGCCAAGGTCGTGACGCATGGCGCCACCCGCGCCATTGCGTTGCGCGCGCTGGAATCCGCGCTTGTCGATACCGAGGTCGCGGGCTCGGTCACCAATGTCGATTTCCTCATCGCGCTGACCCGTCATGACGGGTTCCGCAAGGGCGAGGTCGATACCGGCCTGATCGGGCGCGATCTGGACGACCTGATTGCCGCCGCCGAACCCGATCCGCGCGCGCGTGCGCTGGCCGTGATCGGCCTTGCCGGTCTGGCCGATGCCGATGTGAAGGGCGGCGCGACCATGTGGCAACCGCTGCGCCGGACCATCGCCTGGGAAGGCGGTCAGGCCATGCTGGAGGTGCTGGGTCCGGGCGCGGCGCGGGTCGATCTGGGCGACAGCATCCATGAGGTGCGCTGGCAGGGCGACCGCTGGTGGGTCGATGACGCGCTGCGCCGCAACCGGATCGTGTCGCATGACGCCGGGATCAGCGTCTTTGGCGGCCGGACGGTGCATCTGACCCGTCACGATCCGCTGGCGCGTGACGCGGCCTCGGCGGGCGGCGATGCGCTGACCCTGTCGCCGATGCCGGGGCTGGTAAAGGCCGTTCATGTCAGCGCGGGACAGGATGTGAAGGCAGGCGACAGGCTGACCGTGCTGGAAGCGATGAAGATGGAACACAGTCTGACCGCCGCCCGCGACGGCACCGTGGCCGAGGTTCTGGCCCAGGCCGGCGATCAGGTCGAGGCCGGCGCACCGCTGATCCGTCTGGAGGAGGAAGACTGATGGTCCGTTTGCATCATGTTGGCGGGTCCCGCTCGATGCGGGTTTTGTGGCTGCTTGAGGAACTGGGGCTGGACTGCGATCTGCAGAACTGGTCGCTGACGGATGGCAGCCTGCGCCGCCCGGAATTCGTCGCGATGTCGCCCGCCGGACGTATTCCCGCATTGGAAATCGACGGGCGCTCGATCTTTGAATCCGGCGCGATCATCCAGTATCTGACCGAGCGTCAGGGCCAGTTGGCCCCCGCGCCGGGCGATCCCGAGCGCGCGGATTTTCTGGAATGGATCGGCTTTGCGGAAACGCAGGCCAATATCATTCAGGCGCTGAACATCCATCACATCTTTCTGCGCCCCGAAGCGGCGCGGTCGGTCCCGTTGATGAAACTGGACACGAAACGGTTGGCGGTGACGGCGGCCGCGTTAGAGCGGCATCTGTCGGATCACGACACGCTGCTGGCCTCGGGGTTTTCGGCCGCCGATTGCATGCTGGGCTTTAATATGTTGGCACTGTTCCGTTTTCTGCCGGAAGGCGACTATCCCAATCTGACCGCCTATCGCGACCGGATGACCGCCCGCCCGGCCTATCGCCGGGCCGAGGAACGCGGCGGGCTTGATGCGATCTATGCGCAGGATTTCTATCAGGTGCCCCATGGCTGAGAAGGTCGAAATTTTCGAGATGGGCCCTCGCGACGGGTTGCAGAATGAAAAGCGCCTGATCCCGGCCGCCGACAAGATCGCACTTGTCGACCTGCTGTCGCGATGTGGCTTCCGGCGGATCGAGGTGACCAGCTTTGTCAGCCCGAAATGGGTGCCGCAAATGGCCGATGCCGCGCAGGTGATGGCCGGGATCACGCGCGCGCCCGGCGTCAGCTATGCCGTGCTGACCCCGAACATGAAGGGATACGAGGGCGCACGCGCGGCCCGCGCCGATGAGGTCGCGATCTTTGCCAGCGCCTCGGAAGGGTTCAGCAAGGCCAATCTGAATGCCACCATCGCCGAAAGCCTTGATCGCTTTCGCCCGGTGGCCGAGGCCGCGCGGGCCGACGGCATCCGGGTGCGCGGCTATGTCAGCGTGGTGACCGATTGCCCCTACGACGGACCGACGTCGCCCGAAAATGTCGCGCGTGTCGCGGCCGCGCTGCGCGATATGGGCTGCTATGAGATCAGCCTTGGCGACACGATCGGGCAGGGTCGTCCCGAAACAATCGATGCGATGTTGTCGGCGGTCCTGAAAGAACTGCCCGCCGAACAGCTGGCCGGGCATTATCACGACACTGCCGGGCGGGCGCTGGACAATATCGCGGCCAGCCTCGCACGCGGGCTGCGGGTGTTTGACGCGGCAGTGGGCGGTCTGGGCGGCTGCCCCTATGCGCCCGGTGCGAAAGGCAATGTCGCGACCAAAAAGGTGGCGCGGCAGCTGGCGGCCTCGGGCTATGAAACCGGGCTGGACATGGAACTGATCGAACAGGCTGCCGACATGGCGCGCGGCCTGCAAGGGGGCGGCGATGTATAACACGATCAAGATCGAGACCGATGCGCGGGGCGTGGCGACGCTGTGGCTGTCGCGGTCGGAAAAGCATAACGCCCTGTCCCAGGAAATGATGCAGGAACTGACCGATGCCGCGACGCGTCTGGGTCAGGATCCCGCGGTGCGGGTTGTCGTTCTGGCCGCCGAGGGCGCAAGTTTCTGTGCCGGTGGCGATCTGGCATGGATGAAATCGCAGATGCAGGTCGATGCCGAAACCCGCCGTGACGGGGCGCGGGTGCTGGCCGGGATGCTGTCGGCGCTGAACCTGCTGCCGAAACCGCTGATCGGCAAGGTGCAGGGCAATGCCTTTGGCGGCGGCGTCGGCATGATGTCGGTCTGCGATATCGCCATCGCCTCGCGCGATGCGAAATTCGGCCTGACCGAGGTCAGGCTGGGCCTGATCCCCGCCACCATCGGTCCCTATGTTCTGGCCCGCATGGGCGAGGACAAGGCGCGGCGGGTGTATTTTTCGGGGCGGATCTTCGGCGCGGACGAGGCGGTCGGTCTGAACCTTGCGGCCCGCGCCGTGCCGCTGGCCGATCTGGATCAGGCGGTCGAGGATGAGGTCGCGCCGTTCCTGTTGGGTGCGCCGGGGGCGATCGCCGCCGCCAAGGCCCAGTGCCGCGCCCTTGGCCCGCGCATCGATCAGGCGGTGATCGAGGACAGCATCGACCGGCTTGTCGCCGCGTGGGAAGGCAGCGAGGCCCCCGAAGGGATTGGCGCATTCTTCGACAAACGCAAACCGATATGGCAGGCTTGATCCGACCCTGACAGGGAAAGGATCGCATCATGAAGATCACGGTCGAGGCGCTGGTCAAGGCGCCCGTCGAAACCGTCTGGCGCTGCTGGACCACGCCGCAGGATATCATGGCGTGGAACGCCGCGTCGGACGACTGGCACACGACCGCCGCCACGGTCGATCTGCGTGAAGGCGGCCGGTTTTCCTCGCGGATGGAGGCCAAGGACGGCAGCATGGGCTTTGATTTCGCGGGCATCTATCGCCGTGTCGAACCGCCCCGTCTGTTGCAGGCGGTGATGGAGGACGGGCGCGAGATTCTGGTCGAGTTCCTGCAGCAGGACGGTGCCGTTCTGGTCCGCGAAACCTTCGATGCCGAGGACCAGCATCCTGCCCAGATGCAGCGGCAGGGCTGGCAGGCGATCCTTGATCGCTTTGCCGCCCATGTCGAAAGCGTGGCCTGAACGTCGCCCGCCATCCAGGCATGAAAAAGCCCCGCTGCACTGCCATGCAACGGGGCGAGGCGTTCTGCTATAGAACTTACAGACCGGCGTAAAGCGGGAAACGCGCGCAAAGTTCCGAAACTTCGGCCTTTACCTTGGCTTCGACCTCGGCATTGCCCTCATCGCCATTGGCGGCCAGACCGTCGACGACCTCGACGATCCAGCGGGCGATCTGGCGGAACTCTTCTTCCGCGAAGCCGCGGGTGGTGCCGGCGGGGGCGCCCAGACGGATGCCCGAGGTGACGAAGGGTTTTTCCGGGTCGAAGGGCACGCCGTTCTTGTTGCAGGTGATGTGGGCGCGGCCCAATGCGGCCTCGGTCGCCTTGCCGGTCACGCCTTTCGGGCGCAGGTCGGCCAGACACAGATGGTTGTCGGTGCCGCCCGACACGATGTCGATGCCGCCCTTCATCAGCTCATCCGCCATGGCCTGCGCGTTCTTGACGACCTGCGCGGCGTAATCCTTGAACTCGGGGCGCAGGGCCTCGCCGAAGGCCACGGCCTTGGCGGCGATCACATGCATCAGCGGACCGCCCTGCAGGCCGGGGAACACGGCGCTGTTGATCTTCTTGGCGATGTCGGCGTCGTTGGTCAGCACCATGCCGCCACGCGGACCGCGCAGCGATTTGTGGGTGGTGGTGGTCACGACATGCGCATGCGGCAGCGGCGAGGGATGCTGACCACCCGCGACCAGACCGGCGATATGGGCCATGTCGACCATCAGATAGGCGCCGACCTCATCCGCGATCTTGCGGAACGCGGCCCAGTCCCAGACGCGGCTATAGGCGGTGCCGCCAGCAACGATCAGCTTGGGCTTGTTCTGACGGGCGCTTTCGGCGATCGCTTCCATGTCCAGCAGCTGGTCCTGCTGACGCACGCCATAGCTGACGACGTTGAACCATTTGCCCGACATGTTCACGGGCGAACCATGGGTCAGGTGACCGCCGGAATTCAGGTCCAGACCCATGAAGGTGTCGCCCGGCTGCAGCAGCGCCAGGAACACGGCCTGGTTCATCTGGCTGCCCGAATTGGGCTGGACGTTTGCGAATTCGCAGCCGAACAGTTCCTTGGCGCGTTCGATCGCCAGATTTTCGGCGATGTCGACATATTGGCAGCCGCCGTAATAGCGCTTGCCGGGGTAACCTTCGGCGTATTTGTTGGTCAGAACCGAACCCTGCGCCTCCATCACGGCGCGGCTGACGATGTTCTCGGATGCGATCAGCTCGATCTCGTCGCGTTGGCGGCCAAGTTCCAGGCCGATGGCTTCGGAGATTTGGGGATCACGGCTGGCCAGCGTTTCGGTGAAGAAACCGGTTTCGCGGGTGGGTGCGTTCATCTGTTTCGCATCCTCTCAGGCTAGGGGGCTGCAGGAATGGCGCTGTCATAGCGCAAGCCTGCCAAGGCTGAAAGCGACAAAACGACACCACGGCAACGAATGGCGGCACTTGTGCCAGGCAGGTGGGGGGGCTTGCCATCCCCGCGGTCGCGTCCGATGCTGCGTCCGGATCAAAGGAACGACGATACGATGACGCCTGCCATTCATTTCACCGCAAGCCATGCCGATCTCGCGCAAGAGGCATTGCGGCGGCTTTCCCTGCGCTATGGAAATTCGGCATTGGCCGAGGCCGAGATCGTTGTGGCTCTGGGCGGCGACGGGTTCATGCTGCAAACGCTTCACGCCATTCAGGGGCGTGACTTGCCCGTCTATGGCATGAATCGCGGAACGGTCGGGTTTCTGATGAACAGTTATTCCGACGAAACCTTGATGGAACGGCTGGGTGCCGCGGAAGAGGCGGTGATCAACCCGCTGCGAATGACGGCGACATGCGCCGATGGTTCGTTGCAGGAAGCCCTTGCCATCAACGAGGTCAGCCTTCTGCGCGAGGGACCGCAGGCCGCCAAGCTAAGGATCCATATCGACGGGCGCACAAGGATGGAAGAACTGGTTTGCGATGGCGCATTGGTATCCACGCCGGCGGGATCGACGGCGTACAACTATTCCGCGCATGGTCCCATTCTGCCTATCGGTTCCGAAGTTCTGGCCCTGACCGCGATTGCCCCGTTCCGACCCCGCAGATGGCGGGGGGCATTGTTGCCCAAGGCTGCGCAGGTCGAGATCGAGGTGCTGAATCCCGAACGGCGCCCGGTCATGGCGGATGCCGATTCGCGCTCGGTGCGCCATGTCACGCGTGTCAGCATCAAGAGCGCGGCGGATATTCGTCACCGGTTGCTGTTTGACAGCGGGCACGGGCTGGATGAACGCCTGTTGCGCGAGCAATTCGTCTGACCCGTCACCCGGCGCAGATCTGTTGCAGGGCCAGCCATTGCGGATCGGTCAACAAGGGTTTGCCAGTGGGCGCGGTTCGGGCGGGGTCGTTTTCGATCAGGGCCGGCACGCTGGCCCCGGTCGGATCAAGCGTCCGGGCATATGCTTCGCTGCCAAGGCCGCGTTCGGCCAGCTGTTCAAGCAAGATGTCGTCTTGTGGCCGCGGCAGGTTGCGTGACAACAATTCCTCGCCATAGCCTTCCATTGCGCTTGCCGGAATGTCCCCCAGCGTCATCAGGCGCAAGACCGCGCCAAGCCCGGCATGTTCAAGCGCGTCGCGTGTGACCCGAAGATCGTCGGTTGCCAGACCCGCGGCGACGATATGGCCTGCCGCGGCCTCTGGGCCTGCGGCACCAACCAGAAGATCCCCTCCCAGAACATACAGATTGCCGGGCAGCCTCAGCGCGCCGTTCAGTGCGCCGGGAACGACCTGAAGGATGGCGTTGTCCTCGGCCAGTTTCGGCGCCAGCCAGTCAAGCACGGCCCGGCCCGATTCGCGCTGACAGATGCTGCCGGTGCTGCGTTCGATATCGGTCAGGACCGCCTCGCCGATCTGGCGGGTCTGGGCCGGCGGCGCGATGCGGGCGGCGTGGTGGATGATGGCGTCGGGAAGCCAGATCACCAATCCGGCCAGCATGAGAACGGCTGCGATCACCGTCAGCACGCCCCGCAGACGCCCCGGATGCGCCCGGTGCATGGCGATGGCGCGCTGGACACGCTCGATCGCTTCGATCATCAGGGGATCGTCGATCTCGACCGTTTCATCGGCGCCTTGCGATCCGGGGGCATAGATCGCCGGCATCTTGCCCGCGTTAAGCCGTGTCACGGCTGGCAGGGACCAATGCGACAGCGGGCGTTCCGATTTGGGGTCTGACAGGATCAGCGTGGCATCGCCGACCGACACGATGACTTCGCGCAAGCGGGCATCGGGCGTTTCCCGCCACGATCCCTGAGCCTCGAGTCTTTGAAATTCCGTCAGCGCGGTCATGTGTATTGGTCTGCCTGCCTGTCAGGCGACCATAGCGTGAACCTGCGGCAGGTCAATGATTGCCGCAGGTCGAGCCGGTCTTGTCATTCCGCGGTATCGGGGATCTTCATGCCCTTTTCCTGTGCCAGAACGCGCATGCGGTCCTGAAGTTTTTCAAAGGCGCGCACCTCGATCTGACGAATGCGTTCGCGCGAAACGTCATAGCGGCCGGACAGGTCTTCCAGCGTCATGGGGTCATCGCGCAGGCGGCGTTCCATCAGGATGTCTTTTTCGCGGTCGTTCAGCGCGTCCATCGCATCGATCAGCATTTGCCGCCGGGTGTCCAGTTCTTCGGTCTCGGCATAGCTTTCGGCCTGATTTGCGTCTTCGTCTTCCAACCAGTCCTGCCATTGGGCGGTCGAATCACCATCCGCCGACCCGACCGTCGCGTTCAGCGAGGCATCACCCCCCGACATGCGGCGATTCATCTCGATCACTTCGCGTTCGGTCACATTCAGATCATTGGCGATCTGCTTGACGTTTTCGGGCCGCAGATCACCGTCTTCCAGTGCGCCGATCTTGGACTTGGCCTTGCGCAGGTTGAAGAACAGTTTCTTCTGCGCACTGGTGGTGCCCATTTTGACCAGCGACCATGACCGCAGGATATATTCCTGAATCGATGCGCGGATCCACCACATCGCATAGGTCGCCAGCCGGAATCCCTTGTCGGGGTCGAAACGCTTGACCGCCTGCATCAGCCCGACATTGGCTTCAGAAATGACCTCGGCCTGGGGCAGACCGTAGCCGCGATAACCCATCGCGATCTTTGCGGCCAGGCGCAAATGGCTTGTTACCATCTTGTGCGCGGCCTCGCTGTCCTCATGGTCGACCCAGGCCTTGGCCAACATGTATTCCTCTTCCGGTTCCAAAAGGGGAAACTTGCGGATTTCCTGAAGATAGCGGTTCAGCCCCTGTTCGGGGCTTGGCGCGGGAAGGTTACCGTA
Source organism: Paracoccus onchidii (assembly GCF_028294535.1). Lineage (GTDB taxonomy): Bacteria > Pseudomonadota > Alphaproteobacteria > Rhodobacterales > Rhodobacteraceae > Paracoccus > Paracoccus onchidii. The sequence goes on from NZ_JAQBIE010000011.1 coordinate 90,099, forward strand.
ATTTGCCATGTCAGTGGCCTTTCGCAGAGTTCGGGCAACGCACCCACCTAAACCACGGTTCCGCCGTGAGGGGGCCGGACATTAGGATGGTCGGGTTTCGCGAACTATTCTGTCCTGTTTCGAAGGCGCTGTAACGTGGTGATGAATCACGATCCTGTCAAGGTGCCGTGTTCCGCAGATCGTCCAGCAAGGCCTGCATATCGTCGGGCAGGGCGCTGTCAAATGACATCGCGTCCCCGCTGACGGGATGGTCAAAGCCCAGATGGGCTGCGTGCAGGGCCTGCCGGGGAAAGGTCGAAATCGCCTGCGCCGCCGATCCCAGCGCCTTGCCGGTGGCGCGTCTTGCGCCGCCATAAACCGGATCGCCGACCAGCCCCAGGCCGGCATAGGCCATGTGGACCCGGATCTGATGTGTTCGCCCGGTTTCCAGCCGGCATTCCACCAGCATTGCCGCAGGCGGACTGCCGAATGATTGCAGCAGGCGTGCGCGGGTCACGGCGTGACGGCCCTTGTCGAAATAGACGGCCTGCTTCTGACGGTCGGTCGCGTGCCGTGTCAGCCGAGAGGTGATCTTGAGCACCGCACCATCTTCGAAGCTGATCCCGGCCAACCCGCGCAGCCTTGGATCGGCGCCGTCGATCACGCCATGCGCAATGGCAAGATATTTGCGTTGCGCGCTATGGGCTTCGAACTGGGCTGCCAGCCCGTGATGCGCGCGATCGGATTTTGCCACGACCAGCAATCCCGACGTATCCTTGTCGATCCGATGCACGATGCCGGGACGGCGCTCGCCGCCGATGCCTGACAGGCTGTCCCCGCAATGGGCCAGCAATGCATTGACCAACGTGCCCGAAGGGCTGCCGGGCGCTGGATGGACGACCATTCCCGCCGGCTTGTCGACAACGACCAGATCCTGGTCTTCATAGGCGATCTGCAGCGGGATTGCCTCGGGCAGTGTTTCGACGGGTTCGGCGCTTGGCAGGGCGATGTGATATTGATCCCCTTCGCGGACGCGGGCCTTGCCGTCGCGCACCACGCCTTCGGGGCCGCTGATTGCGCCTTGCTGGATCAGCCGCGCCAGCCGTGATCGTGAAAGCGCGGCTTCTGCTGGCACAGCCATGGCAAGCGCCTTATCAAGCCGTTCGGGCGGCTGGGCCGGGATGGTGATAACGAGGTTGGACATGAGCGAAGATGATAACGACTGGAATGCGGCTGCGAAAGCGGTGCCGGAACTGAGATTTCTAAAGACCCTTGTGACCGGCCTGACCCTTGTCATGGGGCTGGGAATGGTCGCAATCGTCGCATTGTTGTGGCTGCGACTGGGTCAGCCGGTCCTGCCCGATCTGCCTGACAACATCGATCTGCCGTCCGGCACCACCGCAACCGCCATTACCTTTGCCGGCGAGCGGATCGTGGTGATGACCTCTGACAGCCGCGTCCTGGTCTATGACAGGGCAGGGCGCTTGCATGGCAGCGCCGCGCTTGATGTCGCGGTGCCGGGGGATCAGTCGCCCTGACGCCCGGCCTCGATCGCGTCGAGACGCGCCTTGAGTTCGGCGTTTTCGGTGCGGGCCTTGATCGCCATGTCGCGCACGGCTTCGAATTCTTCGCGTGTCACGAAATCGCGATCGGCCAACCAACGCTCGATCCAGCCGTTCATGGCGGTTTCGGCCTCGGATTTGGCGCCTTGTGCGACACCCATCGCATTTGTCATCAGCTTCGAGAAATCGTCGAAAAACTTATTCTGTGTCGTCATTTGGCGTGACCCTTGTGGCTTGGTTGCCCCCTATATGGGCCGGTCGGTGTCCGGGTTCAATGTTGACACTGCCCACGGCGCAGCTAGCGTGCGCGGCGAATCCGACACCGAGGCCCCATGATCCCCTTTCCCAATATCAGCCCCGAGATTTTCACGATTGAACTGGGCGGCCTGTCGCTTTCGCTGCGCTGGTATGCGGTCGCATATCTGGCAGGATTGCTGATCGGCTGGCAGCTGATGATGCGCATGATGCGCAGCCAGCGTATCTGGGGCGATGGTGCGCCGATGAAACCGGAAGAGGTCGATGACCTGCTGACCTGGATCATCCTGGGTGTCATCCTTGGGGGGCGTCTTGGATTCGTGCTGTTTTACGAACCGGGATTCTACCTGTCCAATCCGGCCGAGATCCTGAGGATCTGGCAAGGCGGGATGAGCTTTCATGGCGGGTTCGCCGGGGTTGTCCTTGCCTCTTGGTGGTTTTGCAGGTCGCGCGGTATCGCGCCGATGCGCTTGGCCGATGCGATGGCGGTGGTTGCGCCGATCGGTCTGTTCTTTGGACGGATCGCGAATTTCATCAATGCCGAACTGTGGGGGCGGCCGACCGATCTGCCGTGGGGCGTCGTGTTTCCGGGCGAGGCTGCGCAATCCTGTGTCGGTGTGGCCGGTTTGTGCGCGCGACATCCAAGCCAGCTGTATGAGGCGGGGCTTGAAGGTGTTCTGCTGGGGCTGGTGTTGTGGGCCATCCTTCGGCGTGGCGGCCTGATGCGCCCCGGTCTGTCGCTTGGCGTGTTTCTGACCGGCTACGGGTTGGCGCGGATGTTCGTCGAACTGTTCCGCGTTGCCGATGCGCAATTCATCACGCCAGACAATCCGCTGGGGCATGTGGTCGGCGGGCCGGTGATCGGTCTGTCGATGGGGCAGCTGCTGTCATTGCCCATGGTTCTGGTCGGGCTGTTCTTCATGGTGCGGGCCAGGCGCCGCCCTGCGGTGGCCGAAACCGCATGACGGCGCTTGCGGACATGATCGTGCAGCGCATCAGGGCGACCGGCCCGATGACCATTGCCGATTACATGGAGCTTTGCCTTATGCATCCGCGGCACGGCTATTACGCGACCCGCGATCCATTCGGTCGCGATGGCGATTTCGTGACCGCGCCAGAGATGTCGCAGATCTTCGGCGAGATGTGCGGTCTGGCTTTGGCGCAGGCTTGGCTGGATCAGGGTGCGCCCAGCCCTTTTACCCTGTCCGAGCTTGGGCCGGGGCGTGGCACCCTGATGAATGACATGCGTCGCGCGATACAGGCGGCACCGGGTGCCCGTGATGCCGCGCAGATCGCCCTGGTCGAACGTTCACCATATTTGCGTCAGCGGCAGCGCGAAACGCTGGGACCGGTGCTTCATGTCGACGATGTGACGCAACTGCCTGAACAGCCACTGTTTCTTGTGGCAAATGAGTTCTTCGATGCGCTGCCGATCCGTCAGTTTCAGCGGGTCGAGACCGGGTGGGCCGAGCGTGTGATCGGGTTGGACGATGCCGGGTTGCGCTTCGGGCTTGCTCCGGCGGTCGATCTGCCCCGCAGCGGCAATATCGGTGACGTGATCGAGGATTGCGCCGCCGCAACGGCGATCATGACCACGCTTGCACGCCGAATCGCAAGGCATGGCGGTGCCGCGATCATCATTGATTATGGCGGTTGGAACGGGGTCGGTGATACGTTTCAGGCCGTGCGCGGCCACCGCCCGGAAAATCCGCTTGCCAATCCCGGTGACGCCGACCTGACCGCGCATGTCGATTTTGCGCCCCTTGCGGCGGCAGCGTTCCGCGCCGGGGTGCAGGTGTCGCGCCCGATCCATCAGGGGGATTGGCTGCTGTCGCTTGGTGCCGAGGCACGGGCGCGTAAACTGGAGGCAGCCGGGGACCGGGGCGCGATGTCTGCGCTAGCACGGTTGACGCATGCCGATGAAATGGGTCACCTGTTCAAAGCAATGGCCATCTGGCCGAAAGGGGCACCCGCGGTGCCCGGATTCGACGTTCTGGGGCAGCATGCAGACAACGCTTGAGATTCTGACCCATCCGCTGCTTGGCGATGTGAAACATGGGTTTTTCACCCGCAAGGGCGGGGCATCCTCTGGCCTGTTCGCAGGCTTGAATTGCGGTCGCCGTTCCAGTGATCAATCTGATATGGTGATGGTCAATCGTGGTCGTGTCGCAACGGCAATGGGGGTGGCACCCGATGCCTTGGCGACGGTCAAGCAAGTGCATTCGGCGGATGCCGTGGTATTGGGCGACGGTCTCGATCCTGCGCAGGTGCGTGACGTCAAGGCGGACGGCATCGTGACGACGCGGCGCGACGTGGCCTTGGCGGTTCTGACAGCGGATTGCCAACCGGTTCTCATGGCAGATCGCGACGCCGGGGTTATCGGCGCTTGCCACGCCGGTTGGCGTGGCGCATTGGCGGGTGTGATCGAGGCGACGGTTCAGGAAATGCGCAATCTCGGTGCCCGGAATATCCGCGCCGTCATAGGCCCTACGATCAGCCAGTCCGCCTATGAGGTCGGCGAGGATTTCATGCAGGATTTTCTTGCCGAGGATCCGGAATTCCATCGCTTTTTCAGCGGCGGCCCGAACGGTCGGCCGATGTTCGATCTGCCATCATTCGGACTGTCCAGATTGCGTGATTGCGGGGTCGAGGCCGAATGGTCGCGCCACTGCACCTATTCCGACCCCGAGCGTTTTTTCAGCTATCGGCGGGCAACCCATGAGGGGCAGGCCGATTACGGCAGATTGATTTCGGCGATATCGCTCAGGTTTTCGTGAATTCTGGGAATGATGCGTTATGCCCTGTTATAGCTGTTCTTTTTCAGGGCTGATCTTATGATCAGATTTGCCATTGCCCCGATCAGCGCAGCGATTTGACCCAGCAGAAGTCCGATCAGTCCAAGGGCGGTCAGTGCCAGATCCGAGAAACGGCTCAGCAATCGAAGGCTTTTTGATTTTCCAAGAACATTCAATGATTTGCGCGTGTTTTTTCCAGTTACTTCTGACAACCTTGCAAGTTGCCTCAGCTCTGACGGGTTATCGGCAAGGCGCAGGATGGGAATGATCTCGGGGACCGAGCTGTGCCGCGCGATGATACCAAGATCTGCAAGAATTTCACCAAGGTCACTTGTCGGCCTTGCGCCCCGCGCGACATCTTGCAGGGCCTTTTGCATGCCGGGCGACAATGCTCGTGCCCGTCGGGCACTGCGCAGTATCGTGGCGGATGCCTTGACTGAAACGGTGCTGCCGGCACTGATCAATGCGCCACCTGTTGCCGCCAGGCCAACCGACGCCAGCGCGACCTCGACCGTATCGACCTCGGCCCCGGTCAGTTTCGCCTTGGCCTGTCGCGCCAACGCCGCAACGTCACCGGCAGGGGACATCTCGAACGGCACTGCGCAAGCCGCGACCATTTGCAGGCTGGGGCAATCATTCAGGTCAATCATGCAGCGACCACAATCATTCACCGTCGCCAAGACGCCTTGGTGTTCCTGTTGAAGCTGGTCAGCGCGGGCGGTCAGATCTGCGGGGAGGGCGATACCGTGATCCTGTGCCAAGGACCGCAACAATGTCAGCTCTTGCAGGTCGCGATTGAGCAAGGCGGTTTCGACCCGTGGCGCCAGCCAATCCTCCGTGACTGTTCCGGCAACGGCGGTTTCAATCTGCAATCTGGCCTGATCTGCCGACGCGGCAACATAAGGGGCGAGAAACGGGTTTCGGGACAATGTCCAGATCAAGGCGGCAATAGTTACGGCGGTCCAGGACAGCAATGCCACTCGGGCGATGGCGCGCAAAAGATCAAACGCTGTTTTGTTTTTGTTGCGTGAATCGTCCTTCGGCGCCCGCAGGGTCATCAGGCGGCCGGCAGGTGCAGGAACGGGGATCAGCCTGCCTCGCGAATGCGGGCCTCGACGACCTCGAAGGGCACGCCGGGTTCGTCTTTTGCGCCACGAATGACAAGCGAAGTCTTGACGCTGGCAACATTGGGCGCGGCGGTCAGATCATCGGTCAGAAAACGCTGAAAGGTCGACAGATCGGGTGAAACGCATTTCAGGATAAAATCGATCTCGCCGTTCAGCATGTGGCATTCGCGCACAAGCGGCCAGTCCTGGATCAGCGTCTCGAATGCCGACAGGTCGCGTTCCGATTGTGATGCAAGCCGCACCATCGCAAAGACCTGAACTTCAAAGCCCATTTCCCGCGAATCGATATCGGCGTGATAGCCGCGAATGAAGCCCATCTCTTCCAGTGTGCGGACCCGACGCAGGCAGGGCGGGGCCGAAATCCCGACCCGTCGGGCCAACTCGACATTGGTCATGCGCCCGTCGCTTTGCAGTTCGGCCAGAATCTTGCGGTCGATCTCGTCCAGTTTTGCGCCGGCCATGCTGCCCGTTACCCCTTGGTCTTCTGATTTGCCGGAAACTACAATGTGCGCCCCTGACGCGCAACATTGTTTCTGTGGATAGCTTGGGTTCGCAGGCATTGCAGCGGCGGCCGGGGATGTTTACCTAAGCCGCCAACGCAAGATCGGGGAACTAGGCTGATGACTGACAGCACGCATGTGAAACTTTTGATCGTCGGGTCGGGGCCTGCGGGTTATACGGCCGCCGTCTATGGGGCGCGCGCCATGCTGGAGCCGATGCTGATTCAGGGGATGCAGCCCGGCGGACAGCTGACCATCACGACCGAGGTCGAGAACTGGCCTGGCGAAACCGAAATCCAGGGTCCCGACCTGATGGTCAAGATGGAAGAGCATGCGCGTCAGATGGGGACGAATATCGTCACGGATATGGTGACGCGGCTGGACCTGCAGCAGCGCCCCTTTGTCGCCGAATGCGACAGCGGCAAACGGGTGACGGCTGATGCCGTTGTTCTGGCGACGGGCGCACAGGCGCGTTGGCTGGGTCTGCCAAGCGAAGAAAGGTTCAAGGGTTTCGGGGTCAGCGCATGTGCAACTTGTGACGGATTCTTCTATCGTAACCGCGAAGTGCTGGTGATTGGCGGCGGCAATACCGCCGTTGAAGAAGCGCTGTTCCTGACCAAGTTTGCCAGCAAGGTAACCTTGGTGCATCGTCGTGATAGTCTGCGCGCGGAAAAGATCCTGCAGCAGCGTCTGTTCAACAATCCGAAGGTTGAAATCATCTGGGATCACGAACTGACCGAAGTTCAGGGGACCGAAAATCCGATGGGTGTCACCGGTGCCGTGCTGACCTCGACCAAGGATGGAGCGACTCGGCAGGTTACCGCTGACGGGGTGTTCGTTGCGATTGGCCACGCACCGGCAAGCGAACTGGTCAAGGACCAGCTCGAATTGCATAACGGCGGCTATGTAAAGGTCGAAGCCGGCTCGACCCGGACGTCGGTTCCCGGGGTGTTCGCGGCTGGCGATCTGACCGACCATGTGTACCGTCAGGCTGTGACCAGCGCCGGAATGGGCTGCATGGCGGCATTGGATGCCGAACATTTTCTTGCCTCGATTGACGAGGCCGGTGCACCCGATCCTGCCCATGGCGAATTGCCCGAAGACGTGCCTGTCAGCTGATCCGGATCATGGATATTGCGGGCGCAAGCTGTCCGCAATATCCGCAGGCCGGCAAGGGTGCCTTGTCTTTGCCGTGTGCCCAAATGCCTGTCCCATTCTCAAAGGAATGAATCGCCGAACATGTCAGCGCCCCATCAGATCCGTATCCCCCAGCTATTCGTATCGCCCGAGTCCGCCCTGGCGCTCGAAGAGGATGCGGGTCGGATCTTGTCCTGGACCCTGAGCGAAGCCCAGGCCAGCGAACTGGACTTGTTGATGAATGGCGGCCTGTTCCCCTTGAAGGGGTTCCTGAGCCAAGCCGACTATGACAGTGTTCTGTCCGATATGCAGCTGTCCTCGGGGCAATTCTGGCCCATGCCGCTGACCCTGGATGTTACCACCGCCTTCGCGGATGATGTCGAACCCGGAATGGATATCGCGTTGCGTGACTGCGATGGTGCGGTGTTGGCGATCATGTCGGTGACGGATAAATGGCGGCCTGACCGGGAACATGAGGCGAGAACAGTCTTTGCGTCATCGGCCTCGACGGATCCCCGTGCGCAGACATTTCTGCAAACGACCCGACCGATATATCTGGGCGGAAAGGTCAAGGGCATTCGGGCTAGGACAACGGAAAACCAGCCCCTCATGCCGTCTGGTCCCAATGGCTTGCGATCGTATTTTCATGAACATGGCGCCATGTCTGTCGCGTTCCATGCGATAGATGAAAGGCTGGATGCGGGGCGGATCGCTGAACTTGTTGCTGCCGCACGGGATGTTCAGGCGAAATGTCTGATCCACCTTGTGGCTGATTCAAGCATAGCTGGGCAAGCTGATGACATTGCGGGTCAATATGCCACGGCCGACAACGCCGCTTCAGCGATACAGCCATTTGTCGTTTCGGCGGAACATCTTCGGCCCGGGGCGGGGCTGCGCTATCTGTTGTGGCTGGGCCTGATCGCGCGCAATCATGGTGCAACGCATGTCTTGATCCCGCGCGACACAAACCTTGCGCCGCACGCGCGGGAAAAGAGTTTGCGACAGCTTTCTGCGTCACTGGGCAGTCGGGCTGGTGTCACATTCGTAACGCTTTGACATCCCACTCGGGAAGGGCTGCCGGACACGCAAGGATTCATTCCAGCCGGTCGGAACCACAATTCGATGGTCCGGCCTCATGCGTGATCGAGGATGCCTTCGAATTTCGTGCCGACCAAAGCTGCGGCGCATTCGCCGCGATTCCTGATCATCTGGGCCGGTGGGCGTTTTACAATCTTGTTCATGCGGATGCTGGTTGACACATGCGGCAAGTCCAGAAAGCGAAAAACCTCGTCTATGATCTTCTTTCGGCGTGGCTCGGATGAATAGAACTCATCATATCGGATCTTGTAGACGCGATCTTCCGGCACTCGGTTCAGGGTTTTCTTCAACAGGTCATTTTCGGCGGAAATCGTGGTCAGGTGATCGGCAATTCGCGTGGGGTCCACGTCAATTGGCTCGGGCTCTTTCTGACCGTCCTTGTTGTGAAACACGACACCCGTCTGGTTCAGCAACTGCCATGAAACGAAACGCCCCAGGACATCATCGCGCAGCAACCCGATCACCTTCACGTCATGGCGCGTCTGGGGCCAGTTTTCCTGACCATGCTCCGACATCAATGTTGCGAATTCCTTGAAGCCAAGGGTCTTGATGCGCCCTAGCGGTTTTGCCTCCCTGGGTTTCAGCCGCAGCCATCGACCTGCGGTCCGACCCGCAACAAGTCCACGCAGCAATCCCGATTTCCGGGATACGCCGTCCAGATAGGCGGATGTGTCATTGGGGTACAGGTTCAGCCGGTCACGGATCTGGCGCACCCGGTTCCATTTTCCAAGCACTTCACCGATGTTCAGCGCATTGGGATGCTGGTTCAGCAAGTTCACAAGTGTATTCGAACCACTCCGGCCAAGTGTCAGAACAACGTGTCTTTGCATATGTTCCCTGTCATTTCTTGCGGCGTGCCCCGCGGAGGTCAATCCTTACACATCATACGGGCTTCGGCCTACGCGTCGAGCCTTCTGGCGGGGCGGTCATCCCAGCTTCGGAAATGTGTCACATTCACGGCAATCCAAAACCCTCGGGATGAATTTCGCGGCAATGTCGGCTGCAAAAAAGAATGAAGGGTGCGGGAACCTGCGATCGATCCATATTCGGCAGACGGCGCAGTATGGTCGGGAACAACTGACATGAAGGGTGCGGACGACAGGGTTGGTTCCTGATCCGCGACCATTTCGCCGCTCTGCCGGGTTTTGACCCGGGTTTCATGCCTGGCGGCTTTTCGCATTTGGCCGGGATCTTTCCGCCTGCAAGCGGAGCCAGCAACCGATGCCATGAGTCCGGAGGTTTCCATTGCGATAGCTACTCCCGGCGCCCACCCTGCTGCGGGCCAGTTCCGACCTGCAGTTCCGTGACCGCCGGATCGGTTGTCCGGGACGCGGTGGGCGAGGTGCCAGCACGTGCGCCGCGTATTGTTTTCGATCGCGATGCGTGCCCGGCTGCCGTTCTCCGCTGGGTGGATGCCGTATCTCTTGACCAGTCCGACCGTTGTCAGACCCATCGCTTGGGTCACTTTCGCATTGAACTTGGCACAATGGCGCCTGCGTTTGGCCATCCCGGCACAATTTTCCCCCGGCGCAAAAGCTTGGCGGCCGGCCCCAGGTTTCGCAACCACCTCTGAAAATGTGGCCCGGCTTTCTTTCTTGGTTAGGGCGCAACAAGACTGTGCCTTGCCATTGCGTTCCAGAAAACTTCAGGCCGGCAGGTCGACGATTGCCGCCAGACCCCCCATTGACGAGCGCTCAAGGCGTAACTCGCCCCCATGCAATGCGGCCAGATCTGCTACGATCGACAGCCCCAACCCCGAACCAGACAGGCCGAATTCATCCAATCTACTGCCCCTGATCATCGCCTTGGGGACGTCTGTCTGCGCCATGCCCGGTCCATCATCCTCTATGCACAGGACCAGACGATCGCCGGGGAAACTGACCGTTATGCCGATCTGCCTGCGCCCCCATTTCACAGCGTTCTCGGCCAGGTTCCCGATTATTTCTTCCAGATCTTGGCGCTCGCCGGAAAAGGTGGCACCTTCGGGGCAGACGATCCGTGCCGTCATGTTCTTGTCCTGCAATGGCCAACGCAACACCAACAGGATGTCGTCGATAACGGGGCGCAGCTCACAACGACGGCCCATTTGCTTCGGTCCCGCCTGACGTGCCCGCCGCAGGTGCCATCCGATCAACCTGTCCATACGTGCGATCAGCGTCTGGCCATTGTGATCCGATGGCAGTTCATTTGCCAGGGCCGCCAAAGGGGTTTTCAGCGAATGGGCCAGATTCCCCAAATGGTGGCGCGACCGGCTCAAATGGGTGGCGTTCTGGTCGAGCGCAGCATTGATTTCATGCGTCAGCGGTTGCAGCTCGGCGACGTCCGGCAAGGGAATCCGATCTTCCTTGCCCTCGCGAACATTGCGCAGGTCGTCGCCCAATCGATCCAGACTGCGCAGTCCGGCTGTCACCTGAACAAGGCTCGCGGCGGCCAGACCGACCCCAAGAACGATAAGCGAAAAGGCCAGAGGCGCACGAATTTCGCGCAGGCTTTGTTCGATCTCGGATTGTGGCGCGGTCACCGTGATGGCAATCGGCTCTTCGGCGTCCGGGATCGTAATCTCGCGGCGCAATACACGCAATGGCGCGCCATCCGCGCCAGTTCCGCTGCCACCGACATAGCTGCCCGTTGAACCGGTCAGGCGTCCATCCAACAATGAAGCAGAACGCGCGACGATGCGGCCTCCGCTATTGACCTGCCAGTACCAACCACTGAATGGCAGACCAAAGCGTGGATCCGCCGGCAGGGTGGACAGGCTGACTTCTTCTTCGGAATCAATACCCAATGACCCGACCAAGGCATCTGCTACGGCAAAGGTTTCTGCATCGAAGCGATCGGTCACGAACTGGTTCAACAAATGCGAGATAAGGAGAAATGCCGCCAGCAATGCGGCCGACAACCACACTCCTGCCAAAAGCAGCAATCGACCGCGCAATGACTTCATCCGGCCGAACTCTCCAGCACATATCCTTCGCCCCGGCGCGTGGTGATCAACCCATCGCCGATCTTCTTGCGCAACCGGCCGATGACGACTTCGATCGATTTGAAATCGCGATCCGTTTCGGCTTCGTACAGATGCTCGGACAATTCGGTGCGGGTGATGATGCGGTTCTGATGGTGGATCAGATAGCTTAGAATACGGGTCTCGAATGATGTCAGCTTCAGCGGACTGCCATCGCGGGTAATCACACCCAGCTGCGTGTCCAGTGACAGCGGTCCCGCCACGATGATCGATCGGCTATGTCCGGCCGCGCGGCGGATCAGCGTTTGGGCACGCAAGATAACCTCGTCCAGCCGGAAAGGCTTGACCGCATAGTCATCTGCTCCGGCCCGAAACCCCGCAACCTTGTCGGTCCAGTCGCCACGAGCCGTCAGGATCAGGACCGGCATGGTCACACCCTGATTTCGCCATCGTGTCAGCACTTCTATTCCGGACATTCCCGGCAAACCAAGGTCCAGTATTGCCACGTCATAGGTTTCGGTCGCTCCCATGAACTCGCCATTCGTGCCATCCTCGGCGTGGTCGATGGCAAAACCCGCCTCGTGAAATGCCGATATCAGCTGTTGGGCCAGAACCTTGTCGTCCTCGACAATCAATGCGCGCATCAATTCTTGCTTTCGTTGTTCAAAGGTTTTCCGACGGGTTTCAGCGCCTCCAACTGGCCGCGACCGGCCACGTCCAGGAAACGGCCGTCGCGCGCGTCCATCCGAATTCTCAGCAGGTTTTGCTGCGGCGTGATAATCCTGAACTCGTAGATCAGCGCCGCCCCCAGATCGCGCTCTCTGGGTGTGGGCCGCATGATATTGACCCCGATCAAGCGACCCCGATAGCGTTCGCTGACCCGTTTGGCCAGCTTGTGAAAGGGCAGGGGGCGGAAATCCTGGGCCGCTGCGGCGCCCGGAAACGATTGCGGGGCGATCGCCATATGCGGAGCCAGAACAGGGCTATCGCGCGGCCAGGTCATGGCGGCTGCGATGGTCAGGCAGGTGCAGATCAGAAGACGGCGTTTCATGTCGCTATCTATGCCGCCCCGCGACCAAATGGAAACCAAACGAGATGTTGGCATTTCATTCGGCAAGGCCCAGTTAGAACGTGATTCGTGCTGACAGCCCAAGCCGGGTTGTCGGAATGAACTCTACAAGGACGATATCATGAGCAGCAGATTTTTCACCACGACCGCAACCTCGATCGCGTTGATTGCCGTTTTGGGCGGTGCCGCCTTTGCACAGGACACTGCCGAGAGTTTTCAGATCCCAGAGGTTCTGGATGCCCTGAACCTGAATGATGTCGAGGTCAAGGACGGGCCTCGTGGCGGAACCAGGATCGAAGCCGAACTGCCCGATGGTGGCGAGATCATGGCAATCCTCGACAAGCAGAACAACGTGATGATGATCAAGGGTGATGATGCGGCGCTGCCTCAGTCGGTTCTTGATCAGATGCTGCCCCAAGCCGTTCGCGACAACGCAATTCTGTCGCAATTTGCGGTCATCGACCGTGTGGCAGGACATGAAGGACGGGCGATGGTCGCGGGTCAGGATGCAGATGGCGAAGAGCTGCGCGCCGGCTTTGATGCCGATGGCCGTCTGATGCGTTTCGGGCGGGGTGACGAGGATCATGGCCCCAAGCACCGCGGGAAACATCACCGCAAAGGTGGTGATCACGACAAGGGTGAGCGCGGTGGAATGCATGGCAAGCATGGCGATCATCACCGTGGCGATCACGGTCCCGAGGGGCACCGCAAAGCGGATGGCGACCATCACAACGAGCGGGCGATGAAGCGTATCGATTCTGCGGCCATCGACCAGAAACTGGGTGATGCGGGTTATACTGATCTAAGAGACCCACGCCCGGCCGGCCCGCGTATCCAACTGGATGCGGTCAACCCGGCAGGTGAGGCCGTCACGCTGGATCTCGATCGTGAAGGTGATGTGCTGCGCGAAGTTGCACGCTGATCGCAGGGATGGACAGGGGGGGGCTTTCCCCCCTGTCTTGCAGGGGGTTGGATCAGTTCAGGGCCTTGTCCGTAATGGCATGGGTCCAGGCGCCTTCGGGCTCTTTCGAGATGACCGGATCAGAGCCACCTGCCAACAGGGTTTCCACGGTGCGCTGGTAATCTGCCTGATCCAGCGTGCCGTTCGAACCGGCCGTCAGCTTGGCGACCTCGCTCATCATGCGGGTCTGATGCTCGATGGTCTGGGCGCCCGTCTCGTCATTGTCCAGCACGATTTCGGCCGCTTCATCAGGGTTTTCCTCGGCGTATTTCCAGCCTTTCATCGAGGCGCGGACGAAACGTGCCAGTTTGTCGACCATTTCGGGATCGTCCAGATTCTGTTCCAGCGTGTAGAGCCCGTCTTCAAGCGTCGCGACATCCTGATCTTCGTATTTGAACGTCACCAGATCGTCCTCGGTCAGTCCGGCATCCAGCACCTGACCATATTCATTATAGGTCATGGTGCTGATGCAGGCCGCCTGTTTTTGCAGCAAGGGATCGACGTTGAAGCCCTGTTTGAGAACCGTCACCCCATCTTCGCCGCCCTCGGTCGAAAGCCCGAGCGTGTTCATCCAGCTGAGAAACGGGTATTCATTTCCGGCGAACCAGACCCCAAGCGTCTTACCCGCGAAATCGGTTTGTGGGTCCGATACACCGCTTTCTTTCAGGCAGGTCAGCATCATGCCCGAAGATTTATAGGGCTGTGCAATATTGACCAGCGGCAGCCCTTTTTCGCGCGCTGCCAGCGCGGCGGGCATCCATTCCACGGTGACATCGGCCCCGCCCCCGGCCAGAACCTGCGTCGGCGCAATGTCGGGGCCGCCGGGTTTGATGGTGACGTTCAGGTTCTCTTCCTCGTAGAAACCTTTGTCCTTGGCCACGTAATAGCCCGCAAACTGTGCTTGGGTTACCCATTTCAGCTGCAAGGTCAGGTCATCTGCCGCGCTTGCCACAGATGCAGACGATGCCAATACGGCTGCGGAAATCATCAGATATTTCATTCGTCACTCTCCTGTTGGGGGCTCAGGCCCGTTTATTGCGCTGAGACGGGTGCCAGAATGTCACCTTCTTTTCGAGCAGCGCGACAATACCATAGAACAAGGTGCCGGCGATTGCGGCGACCAGAATTTCGGCCCAGACAAGCGGCAGGTCCAGCCGCCCGACCGCGGTCGAGATGCGAAAACCCATTCCCTTGGTCGGGCTTCCGAAGAATTCGGCCACGATGGCGCCGATCAGGGCCAGCGTGGAGGTGATCTTGAGGCCGTTGAACAGGAACGGCATTGCAGCTGGCATCCGCAACTTCCACAAAGATTGCCAATAGGGGGCGGCCCAGGTTGCCATCTGGTCCCGCTGCATCTGGTCGGTTGCTGCCAGTCCGGCGACCATGTTCACCAGAATTGGAAAGAACACCATGACCACAACCACCGCTGCCTTGGATTGCCAGTCGAAACCGAACCACATCACCAGAATTGGCGCGATTCCGACGATTGGCAACGCGGCGACAAAATTTCCGATTGGCAACAGGCCGCGTTGCAGGAAGGGGCTGCGGTCTATGGCGATTGCGGTCATGACCGCCGCCACCGCCCCCATGAGCCATCCCGTCAAGGCACCTTTCAGGATGGTTTGGACGAAATCGGTCCACAGGATGGCGGCATTCTGCAAGACACTGATCCCGATCTGACTGGGGGGCGGAAGTATGACCGATGGAATCGCAAAGATCCGGCAGCTCAGTTCCCAGATCAACAACAAGGTTGCGCCAAAAATAATCGGGGTCAGGACACGCGCGAATGGCAGGTTCAGACTTGTCATGGCGACGTTCAACGTCCAGGCGATCAGCCACAGCAAGACGACCGGAAACAGGGGCGGCGCAATGGCGGCGGCCAGGATCAGAAAGGGGGCGGCCAACAGCGTTGGCATCATCTCGCGTCGGAATTCCTGTCGGGATACGGGTTTCATCGCGCCAGTCCCATATGCTCAAGTGTTGCTTTCTGGATCATTCCGATCAACGCAACCAGAATTGCGGCAAGGGTGGCGGCGGCAAGCAGCGCGGCCCAGATCTGTATGGTTTGCCCGTAATAGCTGCCCGACAACAGGCGTGCCCCCAGACCGGCGCTTGCCCCCGCAGGCAATTCTCCGACGATCGTGCCGACAAGGGCTGCGGCGACCGCGACCTTCAGGCTGGCAAACAGGAACGGCAGCGATGATGGCAAGCGCAGTCGCCAAAAAACCTGCCGGTCCGAGGCGTTCCAGCTGCGCATCAGGTCCAGTTGCATGGCGTCCGGGGTTCGCAGCCCTTTGACCATGCCGACCAGGACCGGAAAGAAAGACAACCATGCCGCGATGATCGCTTTTGGCAGCAATCCGGTAATGCCGGCGCTGGCAAAGACCACGATCACCATCGGGGCAATGGCAAGGATGGGAACCGTCTGGCTTGCCACGGCCCAGGGCATGACGGACTGATCCATGGCGCGGTTGTGGACAATGCCCACGGCCAGCACGACACCGGCCAGAC
The DNA here is from genome assembly GCF_028294535.1 of Paracoccus onchidii. GTDB lineage: Bacteria > Pseudomonadota > Alphaproteobacteria > Rhodobacterales > Rhodobacteraceae > Paracoccus > Paracoccus onchidii. The sequence goes on from NZ_JAQBIE010000011.1 coordinate 106,055, forward strand.
TGCCGATCGCAAAGCCCGCCAGTGTCGCCGACAAGGTGATCCAGCCGTGATAGATCAGGCTTCGCTTCGAGGTGATCTTCTGGCCGAAAATTCCGTCCCACAAACCGGACGCAACCTGATGTGGTGCCGGCAGGACCGGGCGATCTAGGATCAGTGTCCGCCGCAGGAATTCACCCGATGTCAGATCTTCATCGGCGCGGGCGGCCTGATCCCGGACCCACTCGGCATTCATGCCGATCGCAGCAAGATACCAGATCCCAACAATGACCAGCAAGACGACCAACACCGGCAAGACCCGATCGGCGTGACCGGTACGCCAGCTTGTTTTGTCCGACGGGGCGCGGGCCAGATCAGTCATCGCCATGCCCCTCGCGCAGCCCTTCGCGCACCTCATGGGCGAGGGCGATGAATTCGGCCGAGTCGCGAATGTCCAGGGGGCGATTACGGGGCAGCGGACTTTCGATGATTTTCGTGATCCGGCCAGGGCGCGGGGACATGACGACTATTCTGGTGGAAAGATAGACTGCCTCGGGGATCGAATGCGTGACAAATCCAATCGTTTTGCCAGTCTTGCGCCACAGGTCCAGCAGGGCCTCGTTCAGCTTGTCGCGGACGATTTCGTCCAACGCGCCGAACGGTTCATCCATCAGCAATATGTCGGCGTCAAAGGCCAGGGCGCGCGCAATGCTGGCGCGCTGCTGCATTCCGCCCGACAATTGCCACGGGTATTTGCCGCCGAATCCGGCAAGATCGACCAGCTCCAGCACCCGTTCGATGCGTTGGCGGCGATCCGCCTTGTCAAACCCCATGATTTCAAGCGGTAACGAGATGTTGCCCGCGATGCTCCGCCAAGGGTAAAGGCCTGGCGCCTGAAAGACATAGCCATAGGCACGCGACCGGCGGGCCTGATCAGGGCTTTGGCCATTGACCGAGATCCTGCCGCCAGTGGCGTTTTCCAACGCCGCGATGGTGCGCAGAAAGGTTGTCTTGCCACATCCCGAGGGGCCGATGAAGCTGACGAAATCGCCCTGATTGATGGTCAGATCCACATCTTTCAAGGCATGGATCGGCCCATCGGCGGTCTGGAATGTCAGGCTGACACCCTGAGCCTGAATGACCGGCTGGGCTGGATGTTCCGCGCCCTGCAAATTCAGACCCCCGATGCAGGAATGCCGGACCGTGTAACCGGCCTTGGTGCGGTCAGGTCCTTCCATTGGCTGAGGGCGCGATTGACGGTGCCTCTTGCATTTCGCGGGATGAACTGTCCGTGTCCTTCCTGGCTGGCGATCTTGCCTTCGGTGACCGCAATGACGCCGCGTGTCAGGGTATAGCGGGGCAGGCCCTTGACGGTTTGCCCTTCGAACACGTTGTAATCGATGGCGGATTGCTGGCTTTGCGACGAGATGGTCTTTTCCGCCTCTGGGTCCCAGACCACAAGATCGGCGTCACTGCCGACCAGCACCGCACCTTTGCGTGGATACATCCCCAGAATCTTGGCACTGTTGGTCGAGGTCGCCGCAACGAATTCGTTCGGTGTCAGCCGTCCCGTATTGACCCCGTGTGTCCAAAGCATCGGCATTCGATCTTCCAGACCGCCGGTTCCATTCGGGATCTTGGTGAAATCGCCAACGCCGTAACGCTTTTGTTCGGTCGTGAAGGCGCAGTGATCCGTCGCCACGACCGACAGGCTGCCGGATTGCAGTCCGGCCCAAAGGCTGTCCTGATGCTGTTTGTTCCGGAACGGGGGCGACATGACGCGCCGCGCGGCATGGTCCCAATCGGTGTTGAAATATTCACCTTCGTCCAGTGTCAGATGTTGGATCAATGGTTCGCCCCAGACACGCTTGCCCTGCTGGCGCGCACGCCGGATCGCCTCGTGACTGTCCTCACAGCTGACATGCACTACATAAAGCGGCACACCGGCCATGTCGGCGACCATGATCGCACGGTTCGTTGCCTCACCCTCGACCTGTGGAGGACGGGAATAGGCATGCGCCTCGGGGCCGGTATTGCCCTCGGCCAGCAACCGGGCGGACAGTTCGGCCACGACATCGCCGTTTTCGGCATGCACAAGCGCGATCCCGCCCAGATCGCCGACGCGGCGAAAGCTGGAAAACAGCTCGTCGTCATTGACCATCAGTGCGCCCTTATAGGCCATGAAATGCTTGAAACTGGTGATCCCGCGTTTGACCACGGCCTCCATTTCATCAAAGACCTGTTCGCCCCACCATGTGATGGCCATGTGATAGCTGTAGTCGCAATGCGCGCGACCGGATTTATTGTCCCACATCTGCAATGCGTCCAGCAGGCCCTGACCGGGCGAAGGAAGGGCGAAATCCACCACCATCGTCGTGCCGCCAGCAAGCGCTGCGCGCGTTCCGCTTTCGAAATCATCGGCCGAATAGGTGCCCATGAAGGGCATTTCCAGATGGGTGTGCGGGTCGATTCCGCCCGGCATGATCATGCAGCCGGTGGCGTCCAGCGTTTCATCGCCAACCAGCCCTTCGGCAATGGCAACGATCTTGTCGCCCTCGATCAGCACATCGGCCTTGTAGCTGAGATCGGCGGTGACGACGGTTCCGTTCTTGATGACGATGCTCATATGCGATCCTCCGGCTGCGACGCTGAAGGTGAAACAATCACCGTTGCGTCATTGGTGGTCAGTGGTGGCGGCTGCTGTCGTTTGTGATGAATGAAGCGCAACAAGGGACGCTCGATCAGCAAATGGGTGATCATGCCGCCCACGGTTCCTGCGACAATCAACAACGAAACCGTTGCCACAGCGCCAAGTTGCAGATGCCCTGCTGTCAGGATCATGGCGCAGGCAATCATGGCAATCGAATGCGCGAGATAGGTTGAATAGGAAGCGTCACCCAGAAAAACCAACCAGCGTGGAAAGCCAATTCCGGTTCTGCGCTCAAGCCCGGCAAGCCCCGCGACGATGGCGGCAGAGGCAAGCCCGTAATAGATCGGGCGCAGCGTTTTCTCTGGCAGTGTGGCGTCATGGGCAATGGTCAGCATGAAGCCGGCAAGCCCTGTGATCAACAGGATGGCCGCCTGGCTTGTCGATATCGTCGTGTGAATAAAAGTTGCGGCTATTCCAAGCAAAAACAATAGATTGTACGGGGAAAGCAGAAAGCTTTGGGGGAAAGCAACGGACATTTGGTCAATGCTGGCATAGGCCAGCGCCGCCAGGCAGGCCAGCCACCAGGCCCCCATCAAGGCAATGCCGATGCCGCCGGCCAGAATGCAGACGGACAGAAGCAGATAGAACAAGAGTTCATGCGACAATGTCCAAGCAACCCTCATCGGTGGGTCGGTCGCGAATGGGGCAAGCGTATAGGCACGCAGATAGGCCATCGGTCCGTCAAGATGCGGATCGATCCGTCCGGTGATGATCTGACCCAGAAGAAAGATAGAAAACAAGACCCAGAACAGCGGATAGATCCGTATGATTCGTTTGGACATGAAGCGCCGCGCCCGTTCCGGTTGTCCGATATCGCGCCCATGAACGACAAACATGATGAACCCGCTCAGCACGAAAAAGAACTCGACTCCGGAATGGCCCGCCGCCAGAATCGGGTTCCACATCTGAACTCCAAGATGTTCCGACATCAGCAAGGGCGCGTGACACAGCACGACATATTGGGCGGCAAAAGCGCGGCCAACCTGCAGGCTTTCCAGATTGACGCGCCCGCCCGCATTGCGGGATGTGGCCGCTGTGCTCATTCCGTGCGGGTCACTTCTGCAGCGTTCAGGACGGCATGCAGCAAGACGTCGGTGCCGGCCTTGGCCCATTCGGGACTGATTTCTTCAGCTTCGTTATGGGACAGGCCGTCAACACAAGGGCACATGATCATGACCGTGGGTGCGACCCTGTTGATCCAGCAGGCATCGTGACCAGCCCCTGAAACGATGTCCATGTGACCATAGCCCAGCCGTCGCGCCGCATCGCGGACCATGCCTGCGAGGCGTTCGTCAAATGTCACCGGATCGAAATGCCCGACCGGTTCAATCGCGATGCCAAGCCCGAGATTGCTGGCGATTTCTGCCGCCTCTTGCTCCAACTGGCTTCGCATCGATGTCAGTTTATCCAGATCGGGGCTGCGGAAATCGATCGTGAAAACGGTCTTGCCCGGAATCACGTTGCGGCTGTTTGGATATACATTGGCCTGTCCGACCGCGCCGACGGCATCGGGTTGATGCGCCATGGCAATGCGATTCACGGCCTCGATGATGCGAGCCATACCCAGCCCCGCATTCACGCGCATATTCATCGGGGTCGATCCGGTATGGGCGTCCTTGCCGGTCAGCGTAACCTCCAGCCACCACAATCCCTGACCATGGGTCACGACACCGATTTCTTTTTTTTCGGCTTCCAGAATGGGGCCTTGTTCGATGTGGTATTCAAACATCGCATGGATGGGCCGTTCGCCCGGTGTTTCCTGACCGCGCCAGCCGATACGATCCAGTTCGTCGCCAAAGCTCTTGCCTTGGGCATCGAGACGACTGTTGGCGTATTCCTCGTCATGCATGCCGGCAAATACGCCAGAGGCCAGCATGGCCGGGGCAAATCGCGTGCCTTCTTCATTTGTCCAGTTGGTAAGGACAATGGGGCGTCGCGTCTGAATGCCCAGATCGCGGATCGTGCGAATGACTTCCAGCCCCGCCAGAACACCCAACACGCCATCATATTTGCCGCCGGTGGGCTGGGTATCCAGGTGGCTGCCGATATAGACCGGATCAAGGTCGGGATCCGCCCCTTCGTGACGCATGAACATGTTGCCCATCCGGTCCACGGTCATTGTCATATCGGCTTGTTCGCACCAATTCCGGAACAAATCCCGCCCCTCGGCATCATCATCCGTCAGGGTTTGACGGTTGTTGCCGCCCGCGATGCCCGGTCCGATCTTGGCCATTTCCATCAGGCTGTCCCACAGCCGATCGCCATCTACCCGAATATTGTCCGCCGAGGATGCGGTGTCGGAAAAGGTCATCACTTGTTCCTTCCTGTCTTGCCGCCCCGTCTTGGTGCGAGGTCGGCTGAATGGGAAAACCGCACAGGCAAGCGTCGGCAGCGACGTCATGAAAACTTTACCAAACGGTCAGTTTGAGGCTAGCACGGTGCGAAAGTCAGTCAAGGATACAAAAACTTGCGGCTGACAAAAGATGAAGCGCTGCCTAGAAATAAAACAGGGCAGTACAGGTTTCAGTATGACGGAAGACTCCAAGCCACCGCTGACGCGCATTCAGCAAAAGAACCGTGACATCATTCTGGAAGCGGCGCTGACGGTGTTTTCGACACGCGGCCTGAGGGGCGCAACGATCGACCGGATCGCGGATGCCGCAGGTTTGTCCAAGCCGAATGTGCTGTACTATTTCGGATCAAAGGATGAAATCTACAGGACACTTCTGACCGCGCTGTTGGATACCTGGCTGGCGCCGATGCTGAATATCGACAGCAACGGGCAGCCGATGGACGAGGTGCTGGGCTATGTCGCGGCCAAGCTGCAATTGTCGCGCGATTATCCCCGCGAAAGCCGGCTGTTCGCCTATGAAGTGCTGCAAGGGGCACCTCATCTGGAAGGCATCCTTGGGGGCAGGTTGCGCGATCTGGTCGAGAACACCGTGGCGGTTCTGGAACGTTGGATGGCGCAGGGAAGGCTGAAACCCGTCGAGCCGCATCACCTGATTTTCTCGATTTGGGCGTTGACCCAGCATTATGCTGATTTCGATGTTCAGGTAAGGGCGGTGCTTGGCCCCGGACATGATCCCTATGCCGAGGCCGAGCTTTATCTGGAGAACCTGTTTCGGCAGATGTTAGAGCCCTAGGTGTTTGATCCCACAGTTTGATGGTGCGATCCTTTCTTTGGAATGGAAGGATGCCCTATGGGACAAGTTCGTCACGGAAGCGCCACGACCACGCACGCAGTCAGAGCAGCAATAATGAGGGCGGCCCGCCATCGGTCCGAGGGCCTGCCCGAATAATCGCAAGCTTCGCTCGCGACGCTGAGCCGGGAGCTGGGGATCAATCTGAAGACGGTTGCGAAGTGGCGTAAACGGCAGACGGTCGAAGATCTCAAGACCGGCCCAAAGGAGCCACGTTCGACGGTCCTCACGGAGGCTGAGGAGGCGGCCATCGTCGCGCTTCGGCGCCACACGCTGCTGCAGCTTGACGATTGCCTCTATGCCCTTCAGCCGTCCATCCCGCACCTGACACGCTCGGCGCTGCACCGTTGTCTGCAGCGGCATGGCATCTCACGCCTGCCTGACGTCGAGGGCGACAAACCGAGGAGGTCGAAGTTCAAACGCTACCCGATCGGCTTCTTCCACATAGACATCGCCGAAGTGCAGACTGCTGAAGGAAAGCTCTTCCTGTTCGTTGGCATCGACCGCACGAGCAAGTTTGCCGTTACCCAGCTCGTCGAGAAAGCAGACAGGAAGACGGCCTGGGAGTTCCTGCAACACATGCTCGAAGCTGTGCCATATCAGGTCCACACCGTCCTCACTGACAACGGCATCCAGTTCGCTGAGCAGCCCCGGGACCGGAACACTGCCTATTCTCGGCCTATGCGTTTCGACATGATCTGCGAGGCCAACGGGATTGAGCACCGGCTGACCAAACCCAATCATCCTTGGACCAACGGACAAGTCGAACGGATGAACCGCACGATCAAGGAGGCCACCGTCAAACGCTTCCACTACGACAGCCATGATCAGCTGAGAACGCACCTCTCGGACTTCATCGCAGCATACAACTTCGCGCGCCGGCTCAAGACCCTCAACGGGCTCACACCCTACGAGTACATCTGCAAGATCTGGACTTCAGAGCCGGACAGATTCATCTTGAACCCGATCCACCAGATGCCGGGACTGAACACCTAGGCTCAGCTGTTCAGCAGCTGGGCTGATCCGACGATCAGCGCCAGATGCTCCCGCGCCAGTGCGATCAGATCCTCTTGCGGGCCGGTCACCCATTGGCGGGTTGCGGTGTTGGTGGCTGCCACGATTGCCGCGGCCAGGATCTCGATCTTGCGATAATCGGTATCTGGAAGGCGACGTTTCAACAGTTCGCGCATCTGTGCACGTCGCGCAAGGATCGCGCTGCTGAACAATGCACCGACCTTTTGGTCTTCGGCGGCGAGGCGGTTGATCTGCGCGACCATTTCGCGATCCCCCAGGTAACGGGACAGGTGCGATTCAATCAGCAGGTTCAAATCGTCGATCAATCGTCCGTGGCCGGCAACAAACACCTCGGAGGCCTCGGCGGGATAATCGGGCGGCGGCCCCATGATCGCCGCTTCCTTATAAGGAAAATGGTTGAAGAACGTGCGCGTGCTGATCTCCGCCTGGCGGGCGATTGCTTCGGTCGTCACATTCGCAAGGCCGTGACGGGCGGCCAGGGTGACTGCTGCGGCCTGAATCTTGCGTGCGGTACGAAATCTGCGCGAAGTCTGGGGGTTCATCTGTTCCTGGTTTCCGCTATCCGTTTCGATGGTGGTAAACGCCAGCGTTTAGGAACAATTCAGACGCGTCAAGTGTTTCAGTGACAGGATGTTATGCCCGGATCTTCATGTAAATGACTCAGGAATGACAAAACCCGTGCGCCGCCTGGCAGGACGGGCAGGTGGCACAGGGGTTTCGTCGTTTGTTTCGGGTCAGGATCCCCAGCTGCGGATCGGCCCACAATCCATATGTACGAAATTCGAGCGCGAATACTTTCCGACGCCGCCTGCCTTGCAGGCCATCGCCGCCTTGTACATCTGGTTGACCGAGCGCGACTTGAGCCGCAGATCTGCGGCCTTGCCCTGCACATGCAGCGAATTCTTGGCCACGCCGCGCGAGCGACGGCGCAGCATCGCGTTGGTTTGGGGCGAGCGATAGCCCGACAGCATCATGTAAGGTTCGTTGGTTTGCAGCAGCCGATGCGAGGCCGCCGCAACGTCGATCGTGCGCGGGTCAATGCCGATCGCCGTGCCTGTGCGCCAGTCGCGCATGAAGATGTTCACTTCGTTGAGGGCTTCGCGGACGTATTTTCCATCGACCCAGTAAACGGTATCGATGCTTTCGCCGGTGCGGCCATTATACATCTTGATGCGCCGCACATCACCGGCCCCGCGAAGGAAACCGAATGCATTTGCCATCACTGGTGCAGCTGTTGCCGAGGTTGCCGCAAACACACCAAGCACGCCGCGACGCGAGATAAGGTCCATTGTCATGTCAGATCGCCTGTCCTGCTTCATTCTGCTGACCGCATTCCTTGCGGCTTAGACGGGTTTAGCCCCGACTTGCTAACAATATGTCAAATCTTGGTGGTTTTATAAACAGATTCCTGTGGAGCCTGCCTGATTTCTGCTATCATAGGCGAGTTTTCGCCGAGCCCTTGTCTTTGTTGCGACGCTGCCTCCTGGCGTGGCTGGTTTGCAACAGTTGTGTTCGCGGCATGGTTGAGGTGGGTGCAAGCTGGTGCCGCGCAGAATTTGCAGGCAAATTATTGGTAGTTGAGTATCGAGGTTGACATGTTGCGTATTTCCCAAAGATTTGCCGTGTCCTTATTTGCCCTGTTGGGGCTGGCCGGCTCTGCCGTGGGGCAGGGGGCGGTTCAAGTCAGTGCGGGCTCGGGCGCGCTTCTCTCGCCCAGGTTGAATTTTTCGGCTGCGGAAATGGAGCTGGCGCAGGCCGTGGCAGGGCAGCCTTACCTTGCGGAATTCTATGGCGGCAACGGGTTGAAGCCGGTGTTTCAGGGTGCCGAGGGGCGCGCATTGCGCGAGGCGTTGCGAAGGGTGGCGGTGGATGCGCCGCAGCATGGTCTGCCCCGGTCCCGCTATCGCCCGACTGCCTTGAAGACGACAGAAAACGGTTTGCGCGCAGAGCTGCTTTTTGCCGGTATGCTGGCGCGTTACCTTTCGGACATGACTGGCGGGGCGCTTGATCCGCAATCGGTCTCGGATCAGAACCATCGCCAGGTCCGTCGACCTGCGATCGGGCCCTTGATGGCGGCGTTCGTGGATGCGGCGTATCCAGTTGCGTTTCTGCGCCAGCAAGCGCCTGCCCATCCTGCCTATACCGCCCTTCAGGATGCGCTTGCGGGTCCGCGGAAATTGACCGTGCCCACACATCTGCCGCCCGCACCCGAGGCGGTTTGGCGCGTGGGTATGCGCGGCAAAGGGGTGCTTCCCTTGCGTGATCGCTTGGCCAGCATCGGGTTCGGGGCCGAGGTTGCCGATCCGATGCTGTATGATGCCGCCCTGTCCATAGCGGTTTCGCGCTATCAGGGGGCGGTCGGTCTGTCAGCGGATGGGATCGCCGGGCCGAATACGATTCGCTATCTGAATGGCGACATTGACGCGACGACAGATTGGCGGAGCCGCAAGATCGTCGCCGCGCTTGAACGTATGCGCTGGTTGGGCGGTGAAGATCTGGAGGCGCGGCATGTCTGGGTGAATATCCCCGAATATTCGGCGCGGATCGTTGATGGCGGTGCCGAGGTTTTCAATACGCGGGTCGTCGTGGGCAAGGCCGAGGCCAGACTTCAGACGCCAGAGTTTTCGGACAGTATGGAATATGTGGTTGTCAATCCGCGCTGGAACGTGCCGCGCTCGATCACCGTGCGTGAATACTTGCCGCGCCTCAAGGCCAACCGCCATGCGCTGTCCCATCTGGATGTGGTCGATGGCAGGGGCGGGGTGGTTGCGCGCGGCAGCATCGATTTCGGCCGCTACACGGCCGCCAGCTTTCCTTACCGAATGCGACAGAAACCGGGGCCGAGCAATGCGCTTGGTCTGGTCAAGTTCATCTTTCCAAACCGTTGGAATATCTATCTGCACGACACGCCAAGCAAGCATCTGTTTGGCAATCGCACCCGCGCCTATTCGCATGGATGCGTGAGGGTCGGAGACCCTTTCGACCTGGCCCGGGCATTGCTGTCGCGGCAAAGCAGCGATCCGGCGGCCTTGTTCCAGCGCGCGTTGGATAGCGACAGGGAAAGGTGGTTGAAACTGACGCCCGAGGTGCCGGTGCATCTGGTCTATTTCACCGCCTATCCTGACAAGTCCGGCCGGATCCGCTATTTTGAGGATGTCTATGGGCGTGATGACGCTATCCTGCGCGGATTGGACGCCATCGCACTGGATTCGGCGGGCGAAAGCGAATAAGTCGGCACTTGAAAGAGGGTGCGATGAAATCAGTAAATATCGGTGAGTTGGCGCGAGCGCTGGATGCGCGCAGCTGGGGGGATCTGACCCTGCCTGTGACTGGCGCGGCAGAGCCCGCCTCGACTGGTCCCGTGGGGCCCGAAGGCGGTATGATTGCGATGGCCATGTCGCCAAAATATGCCGACGCTCTGCAACCCGGAAGTATGGCGATCCTCGCCGAAGGAATGGACCCAGAGGTATATGGGTTGAAGGCGGCGATATTCGCGCCTCGTCCGCGCTTGCTGATGGCGGGGCTGACGCGGGCTTTTGATCCCGGGCTCGATATCGCGCCGGGCATTCACCCCAGCGCGATCGTCGACCCTTCTGCACGGATCGGTGAGGGGGTTGCGATTGCGCCCCTGGCCGTGATCGGCGCGAATGTGCGGATCGGAGCAGGGTCCCGGATCGCGGCCCATGTCTCGATCGGACGGGATTCCGTTCTGGGCGAGAACTGTGTCATCCATCCGGGCGCAAGGATCGCGCATGGCGTCAAGGCCGGTGACAGGCTGATCATGCAGCCGGGGTCGTCGATTGGTGGGGACGGGTTTTCCTTTGTCACCCCCGAGGAATCGGGGATCGAGGAAATCCGGCGCACCCTTGGCCCCCGTGCCGATATTCACGCCCAACACTGGACGCGCATCCATTCGCTGGGTGGTGTCGAATTGGGTGATGATATCGAACTGGGCGCCAACTCGACCATTGATCGCGGCACCATTCGCGCCACCCGAATCGGGTCGGGAACCAAGATCGACAATCTCGTCCAGATCGGCCACAACGTCGAGATCGGCACGGATTGTCTGCTCTGTGGCCTGGTCGGTGTCGCGGGATCGTCGCGTATCGGCGATCGGGTGGTTCTGGCCGGACAGGTCGGGGTTTCGGACAATATCGTCATTGGCGACGACGTGATCGCCGGTGGCGCAACCAAGATCTTCAGCAGGGTGCCCGCGGGGCGGGTCATTCTGGGCCATCCGGCCGTGAAGATGGAAACGCAGATGGAAATTCAGAAAGCGATGCGTCGCTTGCCACGTTTTGCACAACAGCTCGCCAAGCTTCAGGAAACTGTTACACGCCTGTTGGAAAAGGGCTGAACAGGAGGCCTCATGACCGACACGATCAAATCCAGAATCACAGCCATCATCGCGGAACAGGCGATGCTGGAACCCGATCAGGTGACTGACGACGCGACCCCCGAGGATCTGGGCATTGACAGCCTCGGCCTGGTCGAGTCGATTTTCGCATTGGAAGAGGAATTCGACATCACGATTCCCTTCAATGCCAACGAACCCGAGAAATCCGAGTTTGACATCACGAATATGGGCACGATCATCGCGGCGGTTGAACGCCTGGTGGCGCAGAAAGCTGCATGAGTCCCAAGAAGTCAGGTAAGAAGGCCGCCCGAAACGAAGGCGCGGCCGAGAGTACAGCAGCATCGGGATCTGCCAGCGCAGCACCTGAAATCGTCAAACCCCTTGCCGGCGAAAGCTACAAGGGATTGCGGCGCGTGGTCATCACCGGTGCAGGCACGATCAACGCGCTTGGACATGATGTCGATACGACGCTTGGCGCCTTTCGCGAAGGGCGCTGCGGGATCACGCAGCTCAGCTTTCGCGATGTCGAGCGGTTGTCGATCCAGATCGGTGCGCAGGTGCATGACTGGCGACCCGAAGATTACTTCAATCGCCAACAGATCCTTCTGTATGACAAGTTCACCCAGTTCACGCTGTTGGCCGCAAAGCAGGCGGTGGCCCAATCGGGTCTTAGCTTCGTTGGCGCGCTGGGGCTGCGTTCGGGTGTCATTCTGGGGACCGCTGGTGGCGGATTGAACACCTGGGACGAAAACTATCGAGCCGTCTATGAAGAGGGGAAGAACCGTGTTCACCCCTTTGTCGTGCCCAAGTTGATGAACAATGCCGCGGCCAGCCACGTGTCGATGGAATTCGGCCTGCGCGGGCCTGCATTTACCGTTGCGACCGCTTGTTCCAGCTCGAATCACGCGATGGGCCTTGCGTTTCAGATGGTGCGGTCGGGCGCGGCGCAGGTCATGTTGACCGGCGGTTCGGAAGCGATGCTTTGCTTTGGGGGCGTCAAGGCCTGGGAAGGTTTGCGCGTCATGTCCAAGGATGCGTGCCGACCCTTCAGTGCCAACCGGAACGGGATGGTGCAGGGTGAAGGGGCGGGGGTCTTTGTATTCGAAGACTATGAATCGGCCCGTGCCCGTGGCGCCGAGATCCTTGCCGAAGTGGTCGGGTTCGCAATGTCCTCGGATGCGCAGGATATTGTCATGCCATCTGCTCAGGGGGCCGAGCGTGCGATTACCGCCGCCATCGCCGATGCAGGGCTGAATCCCGAGCAGGTCGGTTATATCAACGCGCATGGCACCGGCACCGCGGCGAATGACAAGACCGAATGCGCCGCCGTGGCGCATGCGTTTGGGCATCACGCCGACAGCCTGATGATTTCATCCACCAAGTCGATGCATGGCCATCTGATTGGCGGGACAGGTGCCGTTGAACTTCTGGCCTGTATCATGGCGCTGCGCGACGGGGTGATCGCCCCGACGATAGGATATCAGGAACCTGATCCGGAATGCGGCCTTGATGTGGTGCCCAACGAAGCGCGGGATGCCAAGGTTGATGCCGTTTTGTCCAATGCGTTTGCATTCGGGGGGTTGAATGCGGTGATTGCATTGCAACGCGTTTAGGCGGCGTCAGAGATGCCCATGTAAAAACGGCGCCCGAATTCGGGCGCCGTTTCCTTTCCTGAGCGCGTGGGAAGTTTAATTCGCCGCAGCGCTGGCCTGATCTGAATATTCCGACAATTCGTTGAACGCCGCCGTGAAGCCCGACAGGGATAGTTCAAGCTTGACCGGGTTTTCCGGGTTTCCGCCGAACGGCATCAGCGAAAGATTCGCGACATTTCCGCCTTTCAGCGCCGTCAGTTCACCCGCGGTAAACCCGACGCGGGCCACACATCCGACCGGCGCACAGAAGCTGAACGGATATTCCTGTGTCTTGCTGCTGTCGATCGAGAACCCCAATCCCTTGATCAGATCGGTTTCCAGCGGCGCCACGATGGTCGCGCCCGCGGCAACATTGCCATTCTTCAGCGGGATCAGCGTCATTTCAGCGACCGAATTGCCCTCGCCGTCCTGCAACAGTTGATACAGTTCGCAAGGATCCTCTCCTTGTGCGGCGCGAATACAGCGCAAGGTCCAGTCGGTATGGGTCGATTTCACGTAATAGCTGCCGACCTGCGGTTCATCCGATTCCGCGGCGGCTTCACCCTCTGCGGTCGGGGTTTCATCGGTTGCCGTGGTTTCATCCGCTGCGGGGGCCTCTGCTGCGGGGGCTTCGGCGGGTTGTTCTGCCTCGGTCGCAGCCTGTTCAGCGGGTGCGCTGGTTTCGTCAGAGGCTTCCGGGGTGCTGTCCTGGGCAAACGCCGGCGCCGCAACAAGAGCCAGCGCTGCCAGCAAAGTCTGCGAGGGTTTGATCGGCATGTCTATGTCTTCCCTTTGCTCGATAGTCCACGCCCGCCTAGCATGTCTGTAGCGCTTTGTCAGTCCACAAGAACCGCGGCGCGCATCAACATGGGTTGAGTGTTGTTGAAACCATGAGATGTCAGGCTTGCGGTTGCGGGCCTGCATTCCCGTTTTCAGTAGCAGGGCGTGCGCAGAAAGTGGCGCCGGAATTGAAAAGGGCCGTGGTTCAACCACGGCCCCGACGCTAAGGCGTCCTCTCCCTGCCGGACGGGCCGGTCATCATTGCCTGCACGCTAGTCGCGCAACCGTGATCCGTCAACAGCCTATACAGATAGGTTCAATCACAAAAAAGCCGCGCCCGGGGGCGCGGCAGTCCAACAGGGAGGAAGGTCCGGACCGGACGAGGGTACCGGACAGTTCCCATACTGGCACATGGCGGTTAATTTTGTATTGTCGCAGCGTGCGTTGGGGCGCAACAGGGTGGAAGATGCAGCAGGAGGCGGCGCGAATGACGAATGTGCTGAATGAACAGGCGGGCACGATTTTCGTTGGCGGGGGTGGAAAGAATTACGGTGATCCACAATCACTGTTGCTGAAATACGCAAACCGTCACGGCATGATCGCCGGGGCGACCGGAACCGGAAAGACGGTTACCTTGCAGACCCTCGCAGAAAGCCTTTCGCTGGCGGGCGTGCCGGTGTTCTTGTCTGACGTCAAAGGGGATCTTGCGGGCCTGTCACGCGCCGGGTCCGAGCAGGGAAAGCTGCATGATGCCTTTGTTAAACGCGCGGATCAAATCGGATTGACGCTGGATTATCAGGCATTTCCAGTTACGTTCTGGGATGTCTGGGGCGAGCAGGGTCACCCCGTGCGCACCACGCCCGCCGAGATGGGGCCGCTGCTTTTGTCGCGGTTGCTGGGGCTGACCGATGCGCAGGAAGGCGTGATGAATATCGCATTCCGCGTGGCCGACGAGCAGGGATTGGCCCTGCTGGATCTGGATGACTTGCAGGCCATGCTGGTTTGGGTTGGCCAGAACGCCAAGGAATTGTCGCTGGAATACGGGAATATCAGCACCGCGAGTGTCGGGGCAATCCAGCGCGCATTTCTGGTGTTGGAAAATCAGGGCGGCAATCACCTGTTCGGAGAGCCGGCACTGGATCTGGCGGATATGCTGACGACCGACAAGGATGGTCGAGGTACGGTCAACATTCTGGCCGCGGATCGCCTGATGCATTCGCCGCGGCTATACGCGACCTTCCTGTTGTGGCTGTTGTCAGAGCTGTTTGAACAGCTGCCCGAGGTCGGCGATCCAGAGCGGCCCAAGATTGCCTTCTTCTTCGATGAAAGCCACTTGTTGTTCGACGATGCGCCCAAGGCGCTGATCGACAAGGTGGAACAGGTCGCCAGATTGATTCGATCCAAAGGTGTCAGCGTCTGGTTCATCAGCCAGAATCCTGCGGATATTCCCGAGGATATTCTGGGGCAGCTGGGAAATCGGGTGCAGCATGCGTTGCGTGCGTTTACCGCCAAGGATCAGAAGGCGCTGCGTCTGGCGGCGGAAAATTATCGCACCAATCCCGAATTCGATATTGCCCAGGCAATCCAGAGCGTGGGGACGGGCGAGGCCGTGACATCGCTGTTGGAACACAAAGGCGTGCCCGGTATCGCACAGCGTTGCCTTGTGCGCCCCCCCTTCAGCCGCTTGGGGCCGATCGATGAAACCGAGCGGGCACAGACAGTCGATGGATCCCCGCTGCGCGCCAAATACTCAGAACGGCTGGAACGAGAATCAGCCAAGGAAATTCTGACCTCTCGCGCCGAGGCGGCAGCCAAAGAGCTTGCCCAGAAGGCCTCTACCGCGCCCGAGGATGATCTGTTCAACATGGATCGCCCCGAATATCGCAACGCCCGTCGCTATGAACCCACATCCAAACCGAAGACCCGCAGCAGATCTTCTCGCAGCGACAGCGTTGCCGAGACATTCGCTAAAAGCCTGGCGCGCCAATTGGGCACAAGATCCGGGCAGGCCCTGGTCAGGGGTGTGCTTGGATCATTGTTCCGCGGTCGCTGATTGCGGTAAGGGCGGGTGCCGGAATTTCGCCGCGTGCGGTATCTGCCTTGGGGTCGGCCTGTCCGCTGACCTCTCGCATTTCGGCCAGGATAGCGATCATCAACAGGACGTGGCGATGCATGTCATAGTCGGATGCCTTTTCAAGGCGCCGCTCATTCATGACGGCTTCCATCGCGCGCAGGCGGGGAAGGGTCTGGCCAATAGCCGGACAACCGTCGCGGCGTAGCAGGCGGGCCAGGTCGCGGTTGCGTTTCCAGCTTGCCTGGCCCGCGCGGGCGGCGCGGATCAATGTCGCTGGCCGACGAAGTGCCGGCTGAGAAGAATGCTGGCGCAGAACGATGACGTTGCCGGTCGTGGACATGGGAGACTCCTTGATGCGTGTCCCAGTCAGCTTCACACAACCTTAACGTGTGTTGCCAAGTCATTGATTGGACCGTTCGCTGCAGCAATGAATCTTTAAAGTTTGTTAGGGAATGTTGCCACTATGTGCAGAAAGTTACCTGCGCATTAACCAGAGTGATGCAACCCAGGGTGGCAAACTTCTTGCTGTCCGAGGATGACAAAGGACCTGACATGACCGTATTCACCGGTGATTTCACCATCGAGGCGGGCGGCGCCGACCACCGATCCGAGATCGCCAGCGTGACCGCGACACGAACCGACCTTCCGGAAGATGCCCGATTGTATCTGCGCCATGTCGAGGACGGTGTGACCATCCGTGCGTTGGCCCGCGAGGCGGGCTGCCACGCTTCGACCATATTGCGTCGTATTCGCCGGTTCGAGGCGCGCCGCGATGATCCCTTGATCGACCGGGCCTTGTCGCCCGAACGTAAACCTTCGGCGAATGATGATGCCACAACCTTGCGGATCCTGCGTCGTCTGGCCGAGCCAGGTGCGGTTCTTGCCTCTGCCGAAGGGATGGACAAGGCAATCGTGAGCCGGAACGATATCAGGACTGCTGTGCTTGAACGCGATCTTGCGGAAATGATGGCGCTGCGCGGTTGGGTGGCCATGATTTCGAATGGGGGGCGTATCCAGCGCTATGCGATTGCCCCTGCCGGGCGCGAAGCCTTGCGCGCTTTGTTGTCGCGTTCGGGCATGGGGGCTGCCGTGCCCGGACCGGGTGATTTTTCAAACGCAACGCCTGTCGACTTGCCTTCGGCGCAAGGCGATGTGACCGGGGGGAACGCAACCGATCATGCAGAGCAGCATCGGGTGTGGGAAGAGCGGAAGATTCAGGATCCTGAAGACGGCAAGCGGCGCACGGCTCGTGTGAATATTGCCGAAAGCCCCTTGTTGCTGTTGGCGCGGCGGCGCGATCGGGATGGAAAGCCGTTTCTTTCGGCAGGGATGGTCACCGCAGGTGAGAGGTTGCGCGAAGACTTCGAATTGGCCCAGATGGGGCCGCGGGTGACACAGAACTGGACCGGGTTCCTGACTGCGGGCATCGACCGGTCCTTCAACGGTGGCGGGTATCGCGGCGGTTCCGAAAGTGCACGTGATCGCGTTGCGACCGCGTTGCGCGAACTGGGGCCCGGAATGGGCGATGTCGTCCTGAGGGTGTGCTGCTATCTCGAGGGTATCGAGATGACCGAACGACGCCTTGGCTGGTCGGCAAGATCCGGCAAGATCGTGCTGCGGCTGGCGCTGATGCGTCTTGAACGCCATTACGAAGAGGTTTACGGCGGCGGTTCGCGATTGATCGGCTGAGTGAATATTCAGGCTCATAAGGCAGTTGCGGCGTTTCCCGATGATCCGATAGTGTGCGCTTATGAACATCACCCTGCGTCAATTGCGCTACTTTCTGGCCCTGGCCGAACATGGTCATTTCACTCGGGCGGCTGAAACGGCACATGTGACCCAACCGGCCCTGTCCATGCAGATCAAGGCGCTGGAAGACGCCGCCGGTGCCAGTCTGGTCGAACGCACTTCTGCCGGGATCGTATTGACCCCACGAGGAAGACAGTTGGCCGCCGATGCAAGGCAGGTCATGGCGGCGATGTCCGGTCTTGAGCAAGGTTTGCGACAGCCCGGGCAGGGCGGTCGGCTGACATTGGGTATGATCCCGACGGTGGCGCCTTATCTGTTGCCTCAGGCTTTGCCGGTCTTGCGGGCACGCGATATTGGTCGCGATCTTCATCTGCGTGAGGCGCAGACCGACCGGTTGCTGGATGAGCTTGAAAACGGCCGGTTGGACGCCGCCGTGGTTGCGACACCTTCTGATCGCGACAATCTGTTGGCCACTCCGTTATTCGCCGATCGGTTTCTGTTGGCCGGCAGCGCCGAACGCATCCGACAGTTTCAAGATGATCGCGATTCGCCTCGTCCCGAAGATCTTGACCCCGGACAATTGTTGTTGCTGGACGAAGGCCATTGTCTTGGCGATCAGGCGTTGGAAGTATGTGGCATTGGCCGCCATCGCAGCCGCCTGGACCTCGGCGCCGCATCGTTGGCGACGCTGTGCAGGCTTGCCGCGCAGGGAATGGGTCTGACATTCCTTCCCGAAATTGCCCGGGCTCAGGAATTGGCGGCGGCACCCGGATTGGCAACGATCAGCTTTCCAGATCCCCAGCCGTCGCGGCAGGTGTTGTTGATGCGCCGCGCGACGACAAGCACGGCCGGATGGTTCGACGACTTGGCTCAGATATTGCAAAAGGCGGGGCGGGATCTGCGTTCAGCGGTGTGAATGAAAGAAAACGGGGCCGCATATGCGGCCCCGCCATCATGTTCGACTGTCCCGAGCCGATCAGGCCGGTTCGCCAACCTTGGCCTTTTGCAAATAGCCCAGAACCGTTTCAGGCGAGGATTCCCCATAGGGATCCTCGGCGTGGTTGTCTGCGCGGCCCGGTTCCTCGAACCATGCTTCGACAACTCCGTCATTGATGACAGCTGCATAGCGCCAGCTGCGGGCACCGAATCCCAGATTGTCCTTGCGCACCAGCATGCCGGCTTTTTCAGTGAATTCACCCGATCCGTCGGGGATGACATTCACATTCGCCAGACCCTGCGACTTGGCCCATTGGTTCATGACGAAACTGTCATTCACCGACATGCAATAGATCGCATCGATGCCCAGAGCGCGCATTTCGTCGAACGCCTTTTCAAATCCCGGCAGCTGATAGGTCGAGCATGTCGGAGTGAACGCACCGGGCAACGAGAACAGCACGACGCGCTTGCCTTTGAAATAGTCGTCCGTGGTCAGCGTTTCCCAGCGAAACGGGTTGGGCCCGCCGATCGATTCGTCGCGCACGCGGGTTTGAAAGCTGACTTGCGGAAGTGTATCACCGATTTTCATTGAATTGTCCTTTCAGCATGAATCTGCCTCCTCCCATTTGCCTTGTGCCGCGATGCGGCAACAGGGATATGCACGTGCAGCATGGACAGCGCCGTTGATCAAGCCCCCTTCAAACGTTAAGTAGGAAAAAAAGCTTCGAAAGATTGATCATGTCCGATCAGACCGCTTCCCAGCCGCCACGCCTGCGGCATCCTGAAAAGGCCCATCGGGCCGATCAGAGCCAGCCACGCAAGCCGGACTGGATCCGCGTGAAAGCGCCGACCTCTGAAGGTTACAAGCAAACGCGCGATATCCTGCGAGAAAACCGCCTTTCGACCGTTTGCGAAGAGGCCGGCTGCCCCAATGTCGGCGAATGTTGGAGCCAGGGCCACGCCACCATGATGATCATGGGCGAAATCTGTACCCGTGGCTGTTCATTCTGCAACGTCATCACCGGTCGCCCGGATGCCCTGGATGTGTTCGAACCGGGCAGGGTGGCGCATGCTGTTCAGAAACTGGGCCTGAATCATGTGGTCATCACTTCGGTCGACCGCGACGATCTGGATGATGGCGGTGCCGAACATTTCGCCCAAACCATTCGCGCGATCCGTCATCGTTCACCCGCATCGACCATCGAGGTGCTGACACCGGACTTCCTCAAATCAAAGCCCGGCGCACTGGAAACCGTCGTCGAGGCGCGGCCCGATGTGTTCAACCATAATCTGGAGACGGTGCCGGGGCTTTACCCCTCGGTGCGGCCCGGCGCGCGCTATTTCCATTCGTTGCGTCTGCTTCAAAGGGTTAAGGAACTGGACCCCGGCATGTTTACCAAATCGGGTATCATGGTTGGGCTGGGCGAAGACCGGCAGGGCGTGCTTCAGGTGATGGATGACATGCGCGCTGCCGATGTCGATTTCATGACGATCGGCCAATATCTGCAACCGACGCCGAAGCATCACCGTCTTGATCGCTTCGTCACGCCGGAAGAATTCGCCAGCTATGAAAAAGCCGCATTTGGTAAAGGGTTCCTGATGGTTTCGGCAACTCCGCTGACGCGATCATCCTATCATGCCGGCGACGACTTTGCGCGGCTTCGTTCCGCGCGCCTGGAAAAGCTGGGCCGCGCCTGACGGGTTCCAGGCTGACAGAGTCCGGGCGTCAAGGCCCGGGCACCGGGGCGGGTGTTTTCCGTTTCAGTGTCGTGTTTCATCCGCCATACGCATTCTTCAGATCACCTCTTGCATATCCTGTTTGATCTGCGTAAACGCAGCGAAGGCAATGGTTTGCCCGAGTGGCGGAATGGTAGACGCAGCGGATTCAAAATCCGCCGCCGCAAGGCATGCCGGTTCGAGTCCGGCCTCGGGTACCAAAGCAAAAACAACAGCTTAGACGCAATGTCGCGACAGGTTGTTGGTACGGGGGACGGCGAGTCCCAATGGCTTTTCCCACTTTCACTGTTCACCCCCTGTTCGTTCTTTCATCGAATGACCGGCCCGAGATAGAATCTTGCGATTTGCGCGGCGGCGGTAGTATGCGACCATTTCTGCGCTTTGATTGGTGATTGCCTGGATCTGTGCATCTGAGCATCCGGCCTCGGCCAAACGGATAATCGCAAGCTTGCGAAGGCCATGCAGTGAGTATGGGGCGGCCCGTTCGCCAAGGTCTTTTCGCCAAGCCCGGAATGCCTTTTCCACGATGTCATACCCGACTGGCTGGGTTAGGTTCTTTCCGATCACATAAGCGCCCGACACTGGCAAGCTTTCGATGTAGGCGCGTAGCTGTGTGGGGCAGAATACCTCATAGGCTTCATCGCTCTTTTCATCGGTGACTGTCATCCATTCCCCGGCAAACTGATCACGGCGCATCAGGATTGCGGCCTGTGGTCGCTGCCCGGTCCCGAGGATCAGTTCGGCGGCGCTGCGAACCCGTTCCGGGGCGGTGTCCAGCTTCTTGACCATCCAAGCGGGCCAAGGCTCGAATTCTCGCTGCTTGCCATACAGGTCGATGCCGGATGCGACATTCTCGATCTTCCAGCCAAGTTTGCGGATCGCGAAGTTCAGCAGCAGGCGAACCACCTGAATATACCAGTCAGCCTTGCGCGGAGTGTCAGCGTATTTGGCGTGCACATCCATCAGCGCCTTGCGCGTCATCTGCCGGACGGATTTATCGGCGTTCTTTTCCAAGATGCGCTCCATGATCCGGTCATATTCCTTGCGTGTGCCTGCCGCCAGCTTGCGATACTTGGCAGAGGATCGATAGGCAGTGATCAGTTCTCGCCACGTGTCCCTTTGCTTCGGCTTCACCTTCTCGGATGTGCCCGACCTGATCGCCCAATATTCGGTGGAAAATTCAGGGCTGTCGATGTCATCGGGCAGGCGAACAAACCGCTCCCGTCGCTTACCACCATCGGTCCAAACTTTGCGGAAATAGACGCGTCCGGATTTGATCGCGACATATGGCGGCAGGTTCTTCCTCACAGGTCAAAATCCTCAGATGGGCGCACAAATTCACCACGCATGGTAGCGCGGATCTGTTCAACGTCCCAACGCTGGTGGCGGACGGGGCCCGGCAATGCCCCGGCCTCGACCAGACTGCGAAAT
This sequence comes from Paracoccus onchidii, assembly GCF_028294535.1. Taxonomy (GTDB): domain Bacteria; phylum Pseudomonadota; class Alphaproteobacteria; order Rhodobacterales; family Rhodobacteraceae; genus Paracoccus; species Paracoccus onchidii. Next base: position 127,674 of record NZ_JAQBIE010000011.1, read on the forward strand.
TCTGTTGGCTTCATGTCCAGCATCTTTGCTGCCGTATTGGCGCTGGCGAACATGGGCTGCATGTCAGGCCGTCTCATGCTATTCCCCCATTGCGATTTTGCGTAGCTGAACAAGATCCATGTCCAGCATCCTGCACATGGCCTTGAATGCCTCTGCTGCGGTGTGGCCTGCATAGAAGGCACGATCGTCTTCAGCCCATGCGAGAAACGTTGCGGCGGTGATCAGATCATCAACAAAGGCTGATCGGTCGTATCCCGGCAACCGCCCGCCTTTGCTGATGTATCGATCGGCTATCCTGGAATTGGTTTGCATGGCTATACTGCTTTCCCGCATCCGCAATCGCCGGCATAGTGGCAGGCCCAGCAATATTCGTCGCCCTGAACCGGATCGGGGTGACGGTGCGTGCGGGCGGGATCGTTTGCGCTGTGTCGGAAGTGATCCAACGCCGCTTCTTCGGCGGCACTTTCGATCAGGCTCTCGACCGACCGCCCGAGCTTCTGGGCAATGGCGTGCAGGCGGCGGTCGGCAGATTCATCCAGTGAGATGTGATAGCTGTTCATGCTACTTCCTCCAGTGCTGTTGCGCCCCATTGATCCGCGCAGGCATCCGCGACACCCTCGAAGGTGCGGCTGCGTATTTTCCAGCGATCGGGGCCGGGTGGTGCGCGATGGACGGCATTCCACGCCTTCCATTCCGCGCTGCCCTTCTCGGGTTCTTTGAGGCGGTTGGTTTCTGTCAGTTGCGGCAAGCCGCGAAGGTAAAAGCCGGTGGCCTTGTAGGCCGGTTCGCCAAACCAGAAGGGCTGGACGATCTGGGGTGAGGGCAAGTCCGGCGGCATCCGATCTTGCGCCAGGTCATTCATTTCGGGGTTCTCGATCGCGACCCGCTCGATCGGGGCGCGCCAACAATCGATGAACAGGCTGACCCCTTCTTCAAATTCTGCCCGCAGGTCCTGGACCGTGCGGCCCTTTGGCAGCTTCTTGGGCGGCGTCCATTTGCCCGGCCCAGACATCCAGCGCCGGCCGGATCGGCACAGGCGGGTGCAGGGCGGGTGCATGACGGCAAGCAGGTCCCAGCCATCGTCCAGCAGGTCGCGAACATCGCCACGGATATGACGGTTGCTGCCATCCTCGGCCGGAAGCAGATCGCATGACCAGACATCGTGGCCGCGGCGTTCGAATGCGCGGCGCATGACGCCCGAGGTTTCGCACGCGATCAGGATCTTCATGGTCGTTGTATGCTGGGTGCCAAACATCGGATCAGGTGAACATCCAGACGGCCAGTGCGCCGCCGCCGATCATGCAGGCGGTGGCCACCGAAATTGTGAGGATGTCGCCCTTGGTCACTGCCTGCAGCGGGGTCTGGTCGTCGGTGTCGGCAAAGGCCGGCAGGTCGATGGGCAGGTTGTCGGTGCTGTGCGGCGCGTGATCATGCTGTTGCATCACCGTGCCTCCGCGATTGCGGCCACGCATTCCGCGCCGCGATAGTCGCCGCAGGTGTCGGGATGGGTCGGCCTGTCGATGGCCCACAGAGCCAAAAGCACAAGGGTGATCACGGCACCGCCGATCACGAGGGCAGCGACGAGGGGCAAGCCGATGTCCTGATCGGCGCCTGCCTTATTAGTCGGTATGGCTTGATTGGAAGTGCAGGGCATTGGTTGCTCCATCGGGGTGCGATGGAGGGTAAAATGCCCAACAGGAATATTCCTGTCAATGATAAATATTCACAGCAGGAATAAATTGCGCTGCACGCAATGGTTGTGCCTTGCCTCTGCGCCCGGTTGGGTGCAGGTTGTTGCCGTTATGTTCTATTTCGAGGGGGCGGTGTATTGGGGTTGGTTGTGAGATTTGAGGAGGCGTTGCGGAGGATGAGCAACGATCAGTTTGCCGAGTTTCTTAACCTTCTTTCGAAGAGTGGGGAGCTAGCATCTCTGCCATGTCAATCCAGCCCTGCTGACGTTCAGGGGGAAGGCGGCGAAACGCAGAAAGTATAGCGTTCTCTGGCCCTGTTCTAGATTCTCCAACCAAATCGGCAAGTGTTATATCCAGCGCTTCCGCAATCTTGTTGAGGGTTCGAAGCGTTACGCCATCAAAGCCCTGTTCGATTTTTGACACAGTTGGTTGTTCAACGTCTGCCATCTCGGCGACGTCTTTCTGTGTGAGGCCCCTGGCCAGGCGTATTTGCTTCAGGTTCATTTGATCATTGTCCGGCAACCTGTTGGTAACGGCAAACACGCAGCAAGAATTATATGCTTGACGGGAATATTCCTGACATGCATACGATGCGCCATGATGACACTCAGCCAACATCTTGAGAGCACCGGGGAAACGCAGTCAGCGTTTGCCGCACGAGTTGGTGTTCAACAAGGAACCATTTCAAAGCTTGTCAGGCAGCAAATCACGCCAAGCTTCAAGCTTGCTCAAAAAATCGAGGCTGCGACATCAGGAAATGTCGCGGTTTCAAGTTGGGTGTTGTCGTTCACAACAAATAGCGAGTTCTCCCATGTTAAATCCCAAGACAACGACGCAGCGTGATCGCTGTGCGCGTCAAATGTCCCATGCCAATCTGCTTGACGGTCGTGGGCGCGGTCACAGGCATATCCGCCGCGCCCACGTTCATGCGCATCGCCCCGATCGGGCGGTGTTCCTGCAACGGTGGTCGTTGCTGATGATCGCCAGCTTTGACAGCCGCGAAGCCTGCGCCGTGCATTTCGGCGTGACCTTTCAGACGGCCTGCAACTGGTTCGACGGTTTAAACGCGCCCTATGGCCATCACGTCGATTTCGCCCATGCAAGCCTGTCAGGCTTTTCCAAGGTCATGCGGGAGGAGAAAACGTGAGTTGCCTATCCACTTACAAGGGCGTGGAACTCGGTTTCACCGAGGATTTGAATAGGCTGCCCATCCGCAATAAGTTCCTCGGCTTTCCGGTGCTTGCTGCTTTTGTCGTGCCCGTTCAAAACCTCAAGGTCTTGATCGCCGACAACGAGAATGTTGAGCTTTTTCGATACGCCCGTCCGAACAGTAAGGCCGGACTGCGCAGCAATCTGAGCGGCTTCATCGCGAGACATGCCCAACTTGCCTGTAAAACACACAGTTTTACCGTGAAGCGGCCCGGCTTCGTTTCCGGGGATCGACACTCGTTTGGGGTAGCTGCGTTTGGTAGGATTGCGCGTAAGTATGCTGTCAAAGGCTACCCCGAGCCGTTCCTCTGCGAGCAGCACGACCTGTGCTGCTGCTCTGGCATCCTCTCCGGCGTCGTGGTGATCGAAGTCGAGACGGAGTTCGTTCTTCAAGTTCGCGAGCCCGTGTCCGCCGTTGCCTTTAAATTCAGGCCAGGCGCGACGGGCGATCTGAACGCTGTCGATCCATTGGCTTTTGATCTTTTCTATCGCGGCCAAATCACAGGCGCCATTAAAGGCGCCTCGATCGAACGTGCTGTGCTGAATGAGGATGTGGCGGTTGAGGAAATCAGACAATGTGCCGAAAATTTCAGGGAACGCCGGTGCTCCGGCGACCTTGCGGTGGTTGATGCCATGGAGGTCGATATTGAACCTCGCGAAGTTTTCTCGAGGGTTCACGAAGCAGCTGTAAGTTCTGATTGTGTTGTCGTGATCAACGAGAGCAAGGCCGATCTGACAGATGCTGTGGCTATTTTCGTTTGCGGTCTCAACATCGACGGCAACAAATTTATAGCTCGTGCCAAGGAAGTCGAGGTCATAGTTCGATCTTCTCTTGGCAGCATAGGCCTCAATGGCGGTCGCGCCGATCTTCTTCTTCTTGAACAAACCAAACACTGTCTACTCCACACAGATTCGCAAACGGGTATGTCCGCACAATATCCAGTAGCGATTGGCCCTGTCTACGCTGGGGTTTCTATCTAATGCAGTTCGGGTTTTCAGGTTGCCCGGGGCGGGGGAGAGGTGGGGTCGCAGAACCTGGCCGAAACCTCGTCGTGATTCTGGCCGCTTCGGGCGGGTTGCAAACCGGAATCACGGAACCTGCGGCTGGCCCGGCCGAGAGCCGTGCTGAGGTGGCAGAACGTCAACTTCAGTCGGCAGGGCAGAATTTCTCACTTTTCGAAAATTCGGCACTCAAATCAGCGCGAATACAGAACAAAAGTTTTACGGAAGGTTTGGGTGAACATGATGACTGATCGAACCATCAGCTCCCAAGCAGCGCTTTCACAATGCACCGCGACCGACGGCGAGTTCGTTGCCGTCGATGCCTGCCGGTCGTTGTGGTGCGCCGTGTTGGTGGGGGCTTGGCGGGAAGCGTTCTCGACCAGTCCGAAGGCTACGCGCAAAGACCTTGCCGCGGCGCGACGTTGGTTCGGGTCGGGCGATTTTCACACGGTTTGCGCGCTGGCCGGTTTTGACGGTGATCACATCCTGGGCGGTTTCGAGGCGGCTTTGCGCGGCGATCGGCCCGTTGACGCCATCTTCAACCCACGCGGCACGGGTCCGGTTCAGAAAGGAAGGGTGGCGGCATGACAGTGCAATTGGCCCGAGCTGACGATCTGGACGAATATCCTCTGTCGGCCGATGAACGTCTGGATAGCCATTACTTCATGCCATGGGAACGGCGGCGTTGGCTGAACTGCGACATGCGGTTGAAGGGCACCGCCGAATGTCGCGCACTGTATTTCGACCTGATCAATATCAGCTACGATCAGTCGCCAGTTGGCACGTTGCCAACCGATATGGCGGTTCTGGCGAAGATGCTGTTTGTCGATCGGGGCCATTTCGAGCAGCTGTGCCGCCTGGAGTTCGGGCCGCTGCACAAGTGGCGGCGCGTGTCCTGCGAAGGCGAAGTCCGGTTTATGCATCCTATGGTGCTGCGGTCCTTGCATGACGCCATTTCGCGGCGTGAGGATCATCGTGCGCGCAGTGATGCGGCGAACACCAAGAAGCGGTTGCAACGTCTGAGATCGGTGATTGGTGGCCAGTGGACCGAACTGGCCAAGAACGACGCCTGCATCTTGTGGGTAGATGAGTGGTTGCAGGAGCAGGGCTGCGAATATCGCACGTCGAGCTGGGTCGAGCGCGCAGTTTCTGCCTGGCACAACCATAGTTTCTCGATCGAGCGCATGCGGAAGATGGACGCGCGTTAATTCGTCCTAACTGTCCCAACATTGTCCCGGGGACAGTTCAAGACAGTCCGGGGACACTCTGAGACTGTCCCGCACGATAGAGACAGGGACAAAGAAAAAGACAGGGACAGCGACTGTTCCGCGACATTTCAGGTGTGGTGCCTGTGGATAACTTGGCTGGCTGAGAAAGGGGTAAAGCGATGTCCGGTGCGACAGCAGAGGCGAAGGCGCGGGTTGATGCGTTGCTGATGCAACCTTTGGCGGGGTTGGCGCGCAAACGCGGGATTAGCGCCGAGGCGCATGAAAAAAGTTTGGAGCGGCTGCGATCCTTCCTGACATACATGTCGGATACGAACCTTTCGGGGCTGGTCGATCTGATTGCCCGGCATGCTGCCAAGGGTGTCTGGCCGGAAGAGGGTCTGGTTCGTGCCTGGGCGATGACCTTGCAGGTGCCGCCGCCGCGCGATTGCGCCTATGCGCGCAGCCTGATCCGGTCGGCGATGGGGCGGCGCGCGATGGAAGAGGGCTGGGCGGTCGAGCTGTTTCAGGTCGCGCGCCGCCTCGGTCCGCCGCCGGGCAAATACATCATCGCCAATCTCAAGCGCGATGCCGAAGAACACCGCCACCGCCGTCGCGTGATCCGCGAGAACATCGAGGCGGGCTTGGCGACGAATGACGAAAAGGCCTGGCTGGAAGGGTGGCATGCCGATCTGGCCGAGGTCGAGGCGATCCAGTCAGCCGTGGAAGAAGGGGCAGCAGCATGACAGTTATCGACAGGCAGGCAGCGAATACCAGGTCTCGGGAAGAGCGGGCGCGAATGGAGGCGATCCTTGCGCGCGCGACTCCGGCCGAGGGTTGCGGTCCTGCCATACCGGTTGCGCCGGCGCGGGGCGCGTGCCGATCGGTCACGCCGCAATCGATGGTGCCGGATGCGAAAGACAGGACGGGGTGGAAGGCCGAGGAAATGGGCTGGCGGGGTTTCAAGGCTGCCGCTGCGATGGATGTCTTTGACACGCTTGCCATGAATGCCGCCCGGCGCAAGCAGCCGCCGCCATTTTCCAAGGGTCAGGTGACCGTCGCCCGGTTGTATCGTGATCTGGTCGAACGCCACGATGCAGGTGGCATGAAGCTGGCCAGCCTGGAAGGGCGCGTGGCATCGGGTTCGGGCACAGGTGGCGACTTCATGGATGCGTTTCTAGCTGAAGGCGATGCGATCAAGCGGCTGCGTTCACTGATCGGCACCGGCGTTGCGATGCCGGTCAGGCGAGTGCGGCCGGGTGCTCGTGGCGGCAAAGGTGCCCGGGCCATTCTCGATCGGGATCTGGCCGATGCCGTTTGTCTTCATGGCCGCAGCTTCCGGTGGGTGTTGCGAAAGCATGGATGGAGTGAGGGAGAAAAAAATGTCGTGCGCTGCGTGGCTGCTTTGCGCGATTGCCTGGATCGAATGCAGGGGTATCCGGTAACGCGGAAAAATTCTTCCTTGACGGCTTAGTACGCACGGCCCCATAACTTTTGACATCATCCAGAAGTGCGCCCGAAGCTTTGCCTTGCGGGCGCTTTCGCGTTTGGAGGTGCTGCATGGTGATGAAGCTGTGCTGTGCGCCGGGCTGTGATGAGGTTGCCATCGATGGGCGGGCGCATTGTCCCGAGCATGCTGCGGCAGCGGATGCGCGTTTGAGGGCGCGGCGAGATGCGGCAAAGACTTCTGCGGTCGCCCTGGCGGGTGCTGCCTTCTATCGGACGCGGCGTTGGCGCAAGCAATCAAAGCTGTTTCTTGATCGGCATCCGCTATGCGCTGACTGCGCGGCAATCGGGATCGTGACCGCGGCGCGCGAAGTTGATCACATCGTGCCGCATCGTGGTGATGCAAGGCTGATGTGGGACAAGTCGAACTGGCAATCGCTTTGCAAGCCCTGCCACAGCAGGAAGACGGCGCGCGAAGTTTTTGCTGGCTGCCGCCGCGATTGATCCCGGGACACCGGGGGTGGTCGAAAAATCAGAGCTACCAGCGGTGGACCGGCGGGGGGAGCTTCCTTTTCGCGCACGTTGATTTAATAAAAAAAGCCCATCTGTCAGAAGGTTAGTTGGGTTTCCTGTCAATCTTTCAATGAAGGAGGCGCATATGCGAGGGTCCAAACCATCGCTGGACAATGTTGTCCCGATGAAGGGTGACATGGCCGCAAGGCATATTCCGGAGCCATTGCCACATATGGCAGGGCGCTCGGTTGAAGTCTGGAAGGAGTTGGCGCCGCTACTGGTCGCAAAGGATCGCCTCGATCCGCTCTACCTCTACCAATTCGCGTCTTATTGCGAGGCGGTCGCCAACTTCATCGATGCGACTTACTCGATCGGCATGGAGGGGATGTATTACGAGGTCGAGACCCGAAATGGGCGGCAACAGAAGGCCACGGCTGCGTCGCGCGCACAGCAGGAGGCCATGAACCAGATGCGCCGGGATTCGGCGCTGTTTGGCCTGTCGCCAGTTGATGCAGCCCGGATCTCGGCGGGAGCGCAGGGTGATCTTTTCGAAGACATCATGCGCAAGATCGATGGAACCGATTGACCACCCGGTCTCGCGCTATGCGCTTGATGTGGTCGAGGGGCGCGAGGTCGCAGGCGAGCTGGTGACATTGGCGTGTCAGCGCCACTTGCTGGATCTGGAAACCGGCAGAGATCGTGGGTTGTGGTTCGATTGCAAGGCTGCAAGCCGGATCACGAATTTTGCCCAGCTGATCCAGCACACGACCGGGCCGATGGGCGGCCAGCCTCTCAAGTTGGAACCGTGGCAGGTCTTTCGGCACGGCAGCGTGTTTGGATGGAAGCGCGAGGAAGACGGGCTGCGCCGTTTTCGATCGACCTATCACCAGGTGGCAAAGAAGAACGGCAAGACAACGGATACCGCGGTGCCGGCGCTGTTCACGCAACTGTTCGACGGGGAAGCCGCGCCGCAGGGATATTGCGCGGCAACGACGCGCGATCAGGCCGGGCTGCTGTTCAAGGAACTGAAGCGGATGATCAATGCATCGCCCGCGCTCAGCCAGTTCATGAAACCCTGGCGCAGCTCGATCGAGATTCCGCGTACCAGTGGCGAAATCAAATGCCTGTCCCGCGACGGCAATACCTCGGACGGGATCAACCCGCATTTCGCGGCGCGCGATGAGGTCCATCGCTGGACGGATCGCGAGCTGGCAGAAATCGTGGTCAACTCGATGATCGCGCGCGCCCAGCCGATCGATTGGGCGATCACCACGGCCGGCGCGGATATGGTCTCGATCTGTGGTGAATTGCGCGACTATTCCGAGCAGGTTCTGCGCGGATCGGTCACGGATGACAGGTTTTTCGGATATGTGGCCGAGCCGCCGCATGAATGCGACATCCATGATCCAAGGATCTGGAAAATGGCCAATCCGAATCTGGGCGTGGCGTTCAAGGAAGAGGATTTTCGCGCCAAGCTGAATGAGGCCCTGGCAATCGCCGGGCGGATGCCGAATTTTCGGAGGTTGCACCTCAACCTCTGGACCGAAGGTGCGCAGTCCTGGATCGAGCGCAGTGTTTGGGATCTGGGCGCCGATCCTTTCGATCCTGAAAGCCTGTTTGGTCGCAAGGCATGGGTCGGGTTGGACCTGTCGAAGACAACCGACCTCACCTCGATCGTGGTTGCGGTGCCGATGGACGGGTTGATCTATCTGATCTGCTACAGCTTTCTGCCATCCGGACCGAAAGGTTTCATCGCTCGCGCTCAGTCTGAAAAGCGCGAATACGTGCAATGGCGGCAAGAAGGTTGGCTGGAAGTTCATGGCGGTGGTGCCATCGATGAAGATCAGATCATCGAAAGAATGGAAATCATTCGGAATGTCTTTGACGTCCAGGAAGTCGCTTACGACCGCTGGGGGATGAAATATGTGGCGAAGGAACTGACGCGCCGACGGTTCCCGCTGATCGAACATGGCCAAGGCTATGCATCGATGTCGTCACCAATGAAGCGGTTCGAACAATCGGTCGCGCGCAAGCGTCTGCGCCACAACGGCAATCCTGTTCTCGCCTGGGCGGTGGGCAATGTGCATCGCGATGAGGATGCGGCCGAGAACATCAAGCCCAACAAGGCGCGTTCGAAGGGCAGGATAGATCCTGCCGTCGCCGCGATCATGGCAGTCGGTCGCGCAGAGGCTGCCGAAGGTAAACGCAAGGCTCGGGAGATCGAGACGGTATGAGCATCATTACGCGGATCTTTGGCGGCAGTTCGGCCCCGCAGATGCGGGAGGTTGCACCCCATATCCGGGCCGAGCCGCCGGTCCGTTCTGTTGCTTGCGCCGATGGGCCAGTTGGAACGGCGTCGGCGACAAGCTGGATGGCGGAGGCGGGCTGGAACGGGCAGAGCCGTGTCAGGACATTGCCGCGTGTCTCGGCGACCATCGCCCAGAAGCACGCGACGGTCTTTGCGTGCTGCAACATCATCGCAGGCGATCTGTCGAAGATCCCGCTCAAGCTGTATCGCCGCCGGGAGGGTGGGACGGAAGAGCGGTTGCGCGACCATCCTGCAGCCTATCTGCTGAATGTCGAAAGCTCGCCTGGTGTGCCGGCGGCTGTGACCCGGTTGGTGCTGGGTTATACCTTCGCCTTGCGTGGCAATGCATTTGCCTATGCGCCGCGTGATGGCTCGGGCGAGCTGGAACTGATCGAAGCGATCGGCCCCGATGCGGTTTCGGTTCTGCGCAACGGGCGCGCGCGGTTTTACGATTTCGAGGATGGGGCGGGAACGTTGCGGCGGGCGCCTTCCCGGTCCATGCTGCATCTGCGTTACATGGCCCTGGACGGATGGACGGGACGTTCACCTTTGGAGGTGGCATCCGAAAGCGTTGGGGTTGCGCTGGCCGGCCAAGAGGCGGCAGCGCGGACGGTATCCGGAACCTTGCTTCGTGCCTATATCAAGATGGAAGACAGCTACGAGGATGAAGAAGCATACCGGCGCAATGGGCGCAGGGTGCGTGCTGCCATCGATGACCCCGATTCAAATGGCATGCCGATCCTCGGCGCCAGTGACGAAATCAAACGGTTGGATCTGTCGGCCGCCGACCAGGAGCTGCTGGCATCCCGGCGTTTCGATCGCGAACAACTGGCGTCGATCTATCGGGTGCCGATGCCAAAACTGCAGATCCTCGAAAACGGGGTGAAGGCAAATGCCGAGCAGGCGGCCATCGACTATCTGACCGACTGCCTGCTGCATTGGGGCAAGCAACTGGAGGATCAATACGCCATGTCCCTGCTGAGTGAACGGGAACGGCGTAGCGGGTTCTTCTTCCGCCACGACTTCGACACGCTGCTTCGCCCGACCACCAAGGAACGTTACGAAGCGCTCGGCAAGGCTGTTGGCGGGCCTTTCGTGTCGCCCAACGAGGCGCGGCGCAAAGAGGGGTGGGCCCCGATCGAAGGCGGCGATGCGCTCTATCCGCCGCCCAACATGACACGCGACAGCAACGCAAAGGACAACGGCGATGACGAATAGCATCAAGGCAATGTTGGCGGGGGCTCCGGTCGCGATCGCCAGTGACCTTGCCCACGACCTGATGTCGATCGAATTGCCCGATGCGGCGATGCATCAAGAACAAAGGGCGGCGGCATCTGTCGAGAGATTTACCGTCACGCGCGGAATCGCGGTGCTGCCTGTCCGGGGTCTGTTGACGCCGAACAGCGAAATCCTTGAGCGCTATCTGGGGTGGTCAACCTATTTCGGGCTGACCGAAGCCGCCGCCGAGCTGTCTGAGCGCGGCGATGTCTCGGCTATTGTCCTGGACGTGAACAGCCCTGGTGGCACTGTCGTGGGTTGTGAAGGTGCCGCCGAAGCAATCGCCGAAGCCGCGAAGAACAAGCCGGTTCACGCAATTGCCTCGCCGATGGCGGCGTCGGCTGCGTATTGGCTCGCCTCTCAGGCACACAGTATTGCTGTCATGCCCGGCGGCATCGTCGGGTCGATCGGCGTCGCGATGATGGCATCCAGTGTCGTCGGTCCGGACAGCTACGGCGAGCAGAGATATCTTCTGACATCCAGCCATGCCCGTGCGAAGCGCCCCGATCCTGGCACTGAAGAGGGCATGACCGAGTTGCGCCGGTCTCTGGATGAGGCAGAGGGCCAGTTTCATGCGGCCGTTTCGCGGGGCCGCGGCATCGCGTCGGATGCTTTGCTGGGCCAGTTGTCGGTCACCGATGATGAGCGTGATGGTGGCGCCGTCTTTGTCGGCCAGCAGGCCATCGCGCGAGGCTTGGCGGACAGTGTTGAGACGCGGGCCGCGTTCTATGCGCGGATGATCGAAGCCTATGGTGCTGCCGGATCGTCGGGTCCGTCTGTTCGATATCGCGCCCGTGCCGAAGCCGCTGCGGCATTGGCGCGAATTTAACCGAGATTTTCATTCCTGCCGGTCGCGGCAGGTTCACCTGGACCGCGCATTGCGCGGTCTTTTTCGTAGGAGCATGACAATGCCGAAAATCGATGACCTTCGCCGCGACCGTAAGGCCGCTGCCACGAAACTCCAGGAAGCCGCCGATGCGATTGCGGCGCTTGAGGATGCCGGGACCGGCGTTGAAGAGGATGCGCATAAAGAGGCGGTTGCGGCCTTCGACGCAGCCCAGGCGGAATTCAACACACTCAATGCGCAGGTGAAGCGCGCGGAAGCGGCAGAAGCGGCACAGGCTGCGGCAGCTATCGGAGATCAGGGTGCTGATACCACCACGGCCACCACGCCACGCCCGGCCGTCGTCGCCGATCCCAACCAGAAGGGCGTAAGCCTCGGCTTTATGGTTCATGCTCTGGCCCGGTGCCGCGGCGATCGCGACAAGGCAGCCAGCTATCTTGACAACGAAGGGCATTCGGGAATTTCGGCTGCATTGTCGGGTGCGTCGGAAGCGGCGGGTGGCGTGACTATCCCTCGACCGATGGCGCAGGAAATGATCGAGCTGCTGCGTTCGCGTGTTGTGGTGCGTCGGGCAGGGGCGCGCACATTCCCGATGCCTGCTGGTCAGATCCGCCATTCCAAGCAAACCGCATCGGCCACCGCGACCTATACCGCTGAAAACGCGCAGATTGCGGCGAGCGAACCCGAGTTCGACAAGATCGACCAGTCGTTCAAGAAGCTGACTGGTCTGGTTCCAGTTGGGAACTCGCTGCTTCGCCATTCCGGAATGGCCATGGCGCAGCATGTTCGTGACGATCTGCTGAAAGTCATGGCCCGGCGCGAGGATCTGGCATTCATTCGCGGCACCGGCACGGCCAATACGCCGCGCGGGATCCGCAACTGGCTGTTGGCTGCGAACTGGATTGCGGCGCTCGATGCCGGGATCGGCGCAACATCGGCAGCGGCAGAAGCGGCGCTGCGCACGGTCGTGTCGCGTGTCGAGGATGCAGATGTGAACATGAGCCAGGCGGGCTGGATCATGCGGGCGTCGGCCAAGAACTTCCTGGCCAATCTTCGCGATGACAACGGCAACAAGCTGTTCCCCTCGATCGAGGCCAATGGGCAATTGCTGGGCTGGATGATCCACACCACGTCACAGATCCCCAACAACCTGGGCACGGATGGCGATGAAACCGAGGTCTATTTCGGTGAGTTCTCTGAAGCCATGATCGGCGACAGCATGGATCTGAGCATCGGCGTTTCCACCGAGGCCGGATATTTCGATGGATCGGATTGGGTTTCGGCTTTCCAGAACGACCTGACCCTGATGCGTGCGATCTCAGAGCATGACTTCGCCCTGGAGCATGACGTGTCCTTCGCCGGTTTCAACGCGGCCGGCTGGTCGCTCTGATCGTCGGGTGCGCGGGATCTGATTTCGCGCACCATTTCGTCACCCTGAACATTGGAGAGCAGCCATGAAGAAAGTGGCAGTTGAATTCAAGCGCAGCTGGTCGCGCTACAACCCCGGCGAGGTTGCCGGGTTCGACGAGGCGCAGGCAGATGAGCTTGTAAAGGCCGGACATGCCGTGCGCGCGGGAAAGCAGCCCATGCCAAAAATGGAAAAACTGACCATCGCGGTGGGCGATATCCGTGAAACGGATGCGTTCAAGGATGCGATGTCCGAAATCCAGGGCGAATGGCAGAAGCTGGAAGAACGGGCCAACCAGGTGGAGGCTGAAGAAAAGCGTCTCGAAGGCGTTCGTGCGCAACTCGATCTACAGATCGATGCCTCTGATCCGGGTGATTTCTGTGTGGTTGACGCCAAGGATTCCGGTGATCCGGATAATCAGCCCGATACGGCTGCTGGCGAACCCGAGGCCAAGCGCAGTGGCAAGGGCGGTCTGCCCAAGCAGGGCCGCTAAGGCGCGATCATCATGAGGGTGCTTACCGATATCGTGGCGTTGCCTCTTTCAGCGTCAGATCTGCTTGATCACATCCCTTTCGATCCGGATGCAGAGCACAGAATCCAATCTCTGATCGAGGCGGCAACCGCGGTTGTGGAAGCTGCGACCAACCGGCCGATGATGCGGCGCGAGGTCGAGATCGAGCTTCCTGCATGCGCCTGGTCGGTTTTCTGGTTGCCTTGTGCGCCAGTGATATCGCTTCGGGATGCGAATGGTGCGGAGCTGGTCAGCGCCTTCAATGAGCCTCGTATCCGTCGGGGCACCTATGCCGGCGAGACGATTGTTGCCGAGGTCGGATATGAGCATAAGGGCCGTATTCCGCAACAGATGCGCCAGGCAGTGATCCTGCTGGTAAAGGAGTGGCTGGAAACCGAGATCTCGGTTGGTGATCGATATGATGCGCCGGTTTTGAGTTTCGGTTTCCAACGGCTTGTAAAGCAGGTGAAATATAGCCGCCCGCAGGTGTTGTGCTGATGGCCCGTATTTCTTTTGATCGCCGTATTCAGTTCCTGCGCGCCCAGATGATTGACGATGGGTTCCAGTCGCGGCCAGGAGATTACACGCCGTTCGGTTCCCGGTTATGGGCGGCAAAGAGCGAAATAAGCGACGGCGAAAAATTCAGTGCGGGCACGATCGTGCCCAATCTTCAATCCCGTTTCACCGTTCGTTGGTCCAGGCTGTCTGCAAGCATCGAGCATACCGATCGGATCGAAGCGGAGGGTCGCGTTTATGCGATTGTCGGCATCAAGGAGGTCGGACGGCGCGCGGCGCGGGAGTTCACGACAGCATTGGTGGCGCCATGAGCGTGACCGTTGATGTGGAAGGCTTCGCCGAACTGGAAAGAACGCTCGACAATCTGTCAAAGGCAGCCGGCAAGGGGGTATTGCGGCGTGCGCTGAAAAAGGCCGCTCAGCCCACCGCTGACCTGGCGAGTTCAATGGCCCCGGTGAGAACCGGGAACCTTGCGAGATCCGTGATTGTCGGAGCCAAGTTGGACGGACGTCAGGCGCGTATTCACCGACGTATGTTTCGCGATGACAAATCCTCGGTCGAGATGTTCGTCGGTCCGTCTTATCTGTCGGGGGACGGCGGGCGGCATGGCCATCTGGTGGAGTTCGGCACCTGGAAGATGGCGGCACAACCGTTCATGCGCCCGGCTTGGGATCAGGACAAGCGCGCCATGCTCGATCGATTGTCCGAAGAGCTGTGGGCCGAACTTGAGAAAGCTATCCGGCGCGCCGAGAAACGCGCCGCCAAGCTGGCGGCGAAGGGCTGAGCGATGGAAGAAGCGTTGCGTGCGATGCTGCTGGCCGATGGCACGATATCGTCAGTGGTGGGCGGTCGTGTTGATTGGGGTGAGGGAATGCAGGGCGCGGACCTGCCCGCGATCGTCATGCAGGTGGTCAGCAGCGAAAATCAACACAGCATGCAGGGGCCTGACGGGTTGTTTCAATCACGGGTCCAGATCGACGCCTATGCGCAAAATTATGGGGCCGCGAAACGACTGCAACGGGCCGTTCTGGCGGCGTTGGATGGCTATCACGGCGGGCCAATGCAGGGAGTATTTCACGCGGGTTCGCGTGAAGGACGGGAAGCGGGGACCAATGAGGCTGAACGGCCATACCGGGTCTCGATGGATTTCATGACAAACTGGAGCGAATGACATGCCAGATGGACAAATCGGCTATGGCAGCCAGGTGCGGATCGGTGTTGGGGCAACGCCGAACTGGACCGAACTTGAATTTGTGGGTGATATCGAGATGCCTGATGAGCAGATCGATGAAATCGAAGTCACCCATATGCAGTCGCCCGGTCGGCGCAAACAGTTCATCTCGGGCCTGACCGATGGCGGCGAGGTCAGCATCCCGATGAACTATATTCCGGGCAGCGCCAGCGATGTTCTGTTGTTGGGTCTGAAAGCGTCGGGCGAAACTGTCCAGGTCGAGATCACCCTGACTGCCGCCGGGACGCCGGAAACCTATGCGGGATTTCTGAAAGGTTACGCACGCACCGCGCCGGTGAATGACAAGATGATGGCCACGGCCACATTCCGGCTGTCGGAGGCCATCGAACCATGAGCAACCGGTTTCTGGGCGAAGCGACTGCAACGCTGGGTGGCAAGACCTATACGTTGCGTTGTGATTTCAACGCGATGTGTGAATTCGAAGATGCAACGGGAAAGGATGCACTCGCGACCTTCGAGGCCTTCGAGGGCTTCGAGGCGGGGAAGGTCAGCGTGAAGGACATGCGGGCCATCATGTGGTCGTTCATGTTGCATCATCATCCTGAGGCCACGTTGACCGAGGCCGGCGAACTTCTCAGCGCCGATGTCGATGCTCTGGTGACTGTGATCAGGGCCGCAAGCCCGTCCGCATCCGAGGCAGCAGAGCTGGGAAAGGGACAGGCCGCTCAGGGTCCGGCGGCCTAGACTATCTGGCGATGTTGCGGGCCTATGCAGCTGCTGGCTTTTCGCCCTCTGATTTCTGGGGTCTGACGCCCCGGCTCTATCTTGCGCACATGTTGGGTGCGTCGGATCGGATGGATCGGGATCATCGAAACAGCGCCTGGTTGGCCTGGCATGTCGAAGCGCTTCGCCGCGCCAGGAAACTGCCGGATGCCAAGCGGTTTATCTCTGGTGATGCCGGGCGGGTCGAGGATCAGGCCCAGGTGGCGATCCGTCTGGGCTGCCTGCGAGCGTCTTTGCCTCGCATCACTCAAGCGCAGTGGCGTGCGCGGTTCGCGACTTAGAGTTCTTCAAGGGATACCAGTCGCCATGAGTTGTCGGTGGTGTCGATAACGCAGGACCATTGCGAAAGAATTTTTGTTCCAAGCGCATTATGCACACGGAACGAAGGTTCTACGGTGATCGTGCTGCCGTTTACCCGAGCGGGCCAAGTCGCATACCAGTTGTCACTGCCCATTTCCCATTCGGCGGATTCGGGGTCGTGCAGGTTCGCCGCGATTGACTGCTGGCATGCATATCTCGCTTCGCTCAGATCCTTATCTTTCTGGGACATCTCTTGCTTTGGTGGGTTCAGATCGTCGTCGGTCCAAGACCACCAAAGAAAGGGAGCCGCGATTGCGATCACTCCGAGTGAAAGTATCGCTTTTACATTTTCGTTCATAGGGATTCCTTTTTGGGGGTAGGTGGATGGCACAATCGGTTATTGGTGCGCTTCGAGTAAATCTGGGACTTGATAGCGCGAAGTTCGAGAGTGGGGCCAGACGTGTCAAGCAGCCTCTTGCTGCCATGCGAACACAGTTTCTCGCAGTGGCGGGGGCAGCATCTGCATTGGGAGCGGCTATCGGTGCTGCGGCCCTAAAAGGGGCGGGGGATATAGATAAGGCCGCGAAGTCTGCGCGCCGACTGGGTGGAACTATAGGTGGGTTTCGCGCAATCGAGATGGCTGCTGGCGAGGCAGGCGTTTCTCTTTCGACGCTGACCGATGCTGTCCAGACGATGGATCGCGAAGTGGCGCGTGGTAGCAAGAACGCGGTCGGCGCACTTGGACAGCTTGGCATTGCCGCTGCGGATCTTGATGGCAAGGACGCCGATGAAAAGCTTGCATTGATTGCGGACCGCATCGTCGAACTGGGTATTTCGACCGGTGAAGCCTCGGCGTTGTTGCAGGATCTGGGCGTGCGAAACCGGGAAATGTTGTTGGCTGTCATGGCCGGCGGCGATGCCTTTCGCAATGCCCGTCGTGATGTCGAGGAATATGGTCTAGCGCTTGGCAGCGTGGATTCCGACGCGATAGAGCTGGCGAATGATCGGATCGGTCGGCTGGGATTGGTTGGCCAATATGTCGGTCAACAGCTGGCGATCACCATCGTTCCGACTTTGGGTCGGCTGGCCAAAGCAATGACCGATAGCCTGCGCGAAGGTGGTCATCTGCGTTCCGTGATCGATGGCTTGACGAATAACCTTCAGCGGTTGGGAACATATGTTGCTGTCGCGGTTGCCGGTTTCGGCGTGCGTTATGTAGGTGCCATGGTGGCGGCACGAGTAGCGACATTGAGCCTTTCTGGTGCGCTGGTGGCTCTGCGGGGGGCGCTAATCCGGACCGGGATTGGGGCGCTGGTCGTTGTCGCCGGTGAGTTGGTTTACCAGTTCGGGCGGCTTGTGAGCGCAGCTGGTGGATTTGGGGAAGCGATGGGGCAGTTGGGGGAGCTGTCTGCTTTGGTCTGGCAAGGGATAGCAGATTCGGCACAGGCTATTCCTCCTGCGCTTGCGGCGGTTTGGGCCAACGTGAAAGCCGGGTTCCTGCGGTTCGTGGGTGACTTGCAGTGGGCTTGGTATTCCTTTCTCGGCAGCATGTCGGCGGGCGCCAGAGACCTTGGTATGGGTGATGTTGCAGATAGTCTTCAGGCTCAGGCAGCAGCTGCTGGTCAGGCATGGGACGGCATTGCTGCGAAAGAGGCTGATGCCCGCGCCGCTGCAAGTGAAAATGCCGGTAGAGCGGCTGGTGCGATATCGGAGGCGTTTGCCCCTGCCGCTGAAAAGCTTCGTGAATTGCGGGGGATGGTCGCAGGTACTTCCGAGGCGTTGGATCATGGCGCGATGTCTGCGGCCAGCTTTGCGGGATCGTTGGATGATGTTGCAACTGCCGCTTCGGGTGGCGGTGCTGGTGGTGGTGGCAAGTCTGGCGGGGCTGCGGGTGCGCTGCGAGATGTCGGAAAGGCCACGGATCAGGCCAGTGAAAAGGCCGATGACTTCAAGGCATCGTTCGGGGCCGCGTTCGAGGGCATTGTGACGGGATCGAAAACAGCCCGTGAAGCGATCAGCGAATTGCTCAACGGTTTGTCCAGCGTGTTCGCGAACCGGGCCTTTGAGGCGCTGTGGGGCGGGATGGCAGGCGGTGGCGGGCTTCTGTCATCGGCCTTTGCTGCGGTCGGCATGCCTGCATATGCCAACGGCGGCCAGCATGCTGGCGGCTTTCGGTTGGTCGGCGAGCGCGGCCCCGAAATCGAAGCGACTGGTGCAGCGCGTTACTACAGTTCAGCACAGACGCGCGACCTTCTCAGCGGGGGCACTGCACAGCCTTCGCGATCGCAGATTGAAATCGTGCCAAGCCCGTATTTCGATGCGCGCGTGAAGGAGGTCTCCGATCGAAGTGCGGCGGATATGGGGGTCAAGGTTTCAAAATCGATCCCCGGACAGATCCAGGAATACAACCGCAATCCGAGAAAGCGTTTCTGATGCCACTGAGCTATCCATATCCGCTGAGTTTCTTTTGCGACCAGTTGCGCGTCAAGAAATGTCGGGTTTTCATGCAGCGCTTCGATGAGAGTTCGGGTTCGGGCGATGGCCGTGTTTGGTCAAGCGAATTGTCGCGCCCCTTGTGGTCTGCCGAACTGAGCCTGGCCGATCGGGCGGCGCATCTTGCGCGCGACATCGAGGCCAGGATCGACGGGCTGGATGGGGCGCGCAAGACATTCCTGTTTTCCGATCCCGGCTATTCTGGCCCCCAGAACGGAATCACTGCGGGTCTGGGAAGCGTGACGATCGACAGTATTTCTTCGGATCGATCACGCGCGGCCTTTTCGGGCTTCCCGCCGGGCTTTGAGCTGACGGTCGGCGATTTCTTCTCGATCGCCTATGGCGCCGACAGATATTACTTCGGCCGCGTCATGGAAGGGGGCGGATCGGCCGGCGCATTGCGCGAGGTGCGGCCCTATCTGCCATTGCCGGTGTCGACCGGTCTTTCGGTCGAGCTGGTGAAGCCGCGCTTCAAGGCGATCATTCCGCCCGGCGGCTATCAGCCGTTCGATTTCGATTTGCCTGGGGGTGACATCGCGCGCGGCGGATCGATGAGGATTGTCCAGAAACCATGAAGATACTTGAGCCAAGCCTGATTTCGTCCCTGCAGGCGGCGAGGGATGAGGGCATTGCACCGGTCTATTTTGCATGGATCGAGGGGCGCAGCAGGGACACGGGTACGGTCGAAGGGCTGGGGTTCTGGTCGGGTGATGACGATCACAGCTTCAACGTTCAGACGCCATCGGGCGGGCTGACCAGCCGCGCATATATCGGCGGGTGCAACCTGACCATCAGCGATCCGACCTATGTCGCCGACTGGACCGACAACCCGATCAGCATTGGCCTGTCGCAGATTGCCGATGCCGCGCAATACCTGGCGCGCGGCCTCG
The DNA here is from genome assembly GCF_028294535.1 of Paracoccus onchidii. Classification (GTDB taxonomy): domain Bacteria; phylum Pseudomonadota; class Alphaproteobacteria; order Rhodobacterales; family Rhodobacteraceae; genus Paracoccus; species Paracoccus onchidii. The sequence goes on from NZ_JAQBIE010000011.1 coordinate 147,263, forward strand.
ATCTGCGGCTGGCCTATGTCGAGACCCATGTCACCACCTGGGATAGCGGTCGCCTGAGTTCGAACCCGCAGCTGCACTGGATCGGCATCGTTGATGATGCGCAGATCTCGACGCCATCTGCCGGGGGCGATGGCGGCATCAACCTGACCGTGCGTTCCGAGCTGCTGTCCCAGATGTCCACGGTCAATCCGGCAAAATCATCGGACGCGCACCAAAAACGGCGCAGTTCTGGTGACCTGTTCTCGGTCTATTCCGGCATGATCCGCAGCCGCAAAACTCAATGGTGGAACGAATGAGGCGGTTGGAGAACTGGCGGGCGCGATTGTCGGCAGAGCTGGACGCCCAACGCCGTGCGCCCTTTGCCTGGGGCAGCCATGATTGCGCCATCGGTTTTGCCTGCCGCGTGGTTGAGGCGATCACCGGCGAGGATCTGGCTGCACCCTATCGCGGAACATATGACAGCCCGCTGGGGGCGCTGCGCGTGTTGCGCGATAGCGGGGCCCTGACCCTTGGCGATTTCGTGGCGATGCACCTGCAGGAGATCGCGCCTGCGCGGGCGCATATCGGCGATCTGTGCCTCGTGCCGTCAACCGGCCCGATCGGGCAGGGGCTTGGGATGGTCGATGCGACCAGCCTGATTGTATTGACCGAAACCGGCCAGGGCCGTCGCCCGCGCGCCGACATGATCCGCGCCTTTCGCGTCGGGGAGTAAATCTTGAAGAAGCTGCTTTTCCTGACCGCCGCGTTGATCGCGGTGGCTGCACCTGCGCATGCGGACCCGGTAACGGCTGTCGCGACATGGATCGCCACCAGCCTGAATGTGGGTGTCGCGACGGCCTTTGCGATTGCCAATACGGCGATCGGCATCGGTGTGTCGGCGATTGCCTCGGCCTTCCAGCGCCCTCCCGAGTTCAAGGGCGCGTCGGTTCAGTTCGATGTGCAGATGGCTGATGACCTGCCGCTGTCCTTCACGGTCGGGGAATACGCGACTGCGGGCAAGCGCAAGTATATAAAGTCCTGGGGCAAGAATACCCGCTTCATCACCGAGGTGATTGAGTTCAGCGCCTTGCCGCAGAGCCTGTCGCGCATGTGGATCGATGATGAACCTTGGTCGGTCGTGGCCGGCCGGCGTGGATCGGTTCCGACCGGCGCCGGCCCAGACCCGATCGAGAGTGTCATCGCCTATAATGAGGGGTCATTGCCCGCTGGTCATGTCGATCTGGGCGCGGAGCTGAACAATTACCGCGATGACGGCGACAGCACCAACCCACGCATGTGGGTCAAATGGGTTGACGGCACGCAGACGGCGGCGGACCCGCTGACGATCTTTGCCGCGACGGGCGACACGGATTACCCGTGGACCGCCGCCATGATTGGCGAGGGCAAGGCCTATGCGGTTGTGACGGTGCGCTATGACAGCGACTCGATGACCAGCTATCCCGCCTATCTGTTCGAGCCTGAACCGCTGCCGGTCTATGACATCCGTCAGGACAGCAGCAACGGCGGCAGTGGGTCGCATCGCTGGAACAATCCCGCGACCTGGGAACCTTCGCGCAACCCTGCCGTCATCGCCTATAACATCATTCGCGGCATTCGCTTCGAAGGCGAATGGATCTTCGGGGGCAAGGATCTGGACGCCTGGCGCCTTCCGTCTGCCGAGTGGATTGCGGCTGCCAATGCTTGCGATGAGACGGTGAATCTGTCTGGTGGAGGCACCGAGCGGCGCTATCGCTGCGGGATGGAAATCAGCGTCGACGTGAAGCCCGTGGATGTTCTGGAAGAGCTGGGTCGCGCGGCGAATATGCGCTTTGCCGAGGTTGGCGGCCAGATCAAGCCCGTGGTCGATATCCCCGCAACCAGCGTCTTTTCCTTCACGGATGAGGATATCATCACGACCGAAGGGCAGTCGCTGAAACCGTTCTATCCGGTGACGGAAACCTACAATGCCCTGTCCGCGACCTATCCGGAACCCGGCGAGAAATGGGCCAGCAAGGACGCGAAGGAATATATCGATGCCGACGCCACGGCGGATGATGGCGGGCGCTATCTGCCGACCTCGATCAGCTACGGGGCAGCGCCCTTCGCCAAGCAGGTGCAGCGGCTGCAACGATCGCAGATGCGGGATTTCCGCCGGATGCGCCGTCACCAGTTCTATCTGCCGCCCGAGGCTTACGCGCTGGAACCGGGGATCGACACGGTGTCCTGGACAAGTGGCCGCAACGGCTATGACAGCAAAAGGTTCATGGTCGAGACGGTGGTCAAGACGCCGGGCATGAATGTCCTGGTCTCGCTGCGCGAAATCAATCCATCCGATTATGATTGGTCCAGCGATTTCGAAGCCCCCGTGACCATCACCGTGCCCAGGAACCCGGTGCGGATCACGCAACCAATCAACGGCCTGACGGTCACGCCAGCCGCGGTCGAAGATCGCGACGGGATTGGCCGGCGTCCCGCGATCCTTGTGGCCTGTGATGGGGATGAGGTGGGCGTCACCGATATCCAGATCCAGGCGCGGGTGTCGGGGCGTCCGGTCACGATCGACACGACGCGCCGGTTTGCAGATCCGCATGCCTGGTATCTGCGCGATGTCCTGGCCAGCACGGATTACGAGGTTCGGGCGCGGCTGTTGTCGCGGCTGACGCCCAAGTCCAGCTGGTCATCGTGGCTGTCGGTCCGCACACCCGATATCGGCCTTACCTGGCTTGATTTCGAGGAAGAGGTCACGCAGGCGGTTGCGGATGCGCAGGCGCAAGCCGCCGCCGCGGCGGAAGCAGCTGCCGATGCGGACGAAAAGGCGGATGACATCCGTGCCGACCTGACATCGGCCCAGACATCGCTCAGCGATGAGATCGATGCTGTCGAGCAGCTGGCGATCGACAACCTGAATATCGCCAGGAACTACACCGATACCTCTGTCCAGTCCGAAACCACCGCACGGCAGACCGCGACTGATGCACTGGCGGCGCAGATCAATTCACTGACGGCTGTCCTGAACAGCGAAAACTACCTGGAAAACCCGCGCTTCAGCGACGATCTGACCGGATGGGCGGGGCATACCGGCAGCGCCACGGTTGTCGCGCAGGATGAGGCATCGCCCGATCCGATCACTGCGAATGCGCCCGCCGCGAATTTTGTCGAGCTGGACGGGCATGCGTCGTTCAATCGCGAGCTATTGCAGGTCTTCTCGGTCGATCTGGATACGGGTGAAGTGTTCCAGTGGCGCCTGAATGCGACCTCGGCCGGGACCGGGCGGGATCTGGATGTGATGATCCAGTTTCTGGACAGCGGCGGCGCATCGCTTGGGCATCCGTCCACGACGATCAGCCTGACCCAGAATGAATGGCGGGTGTTTTCCGGTCAGGAAGTGCCGCCCGACGGCACGGTCAGCGTCAGGTTCCGCACGCGGATCACACCGACCGCTGCAACCGATCCGATCGCGATCACCGACCTGTCTTTCACCAAGGTCGATCAGTCCGCCATTGCCCGGATCACGGATCTGGAAGTGGTGGTCGCAGACAATCATCAGGCCTTCACCGCACATCGCGACAGCGCGAACAGCCGTCTGGACGCGGCCGAAGCAGATATCACGACAGAATCTGCAACCCGCGCGTCGGAAACCGGGGCGCTGGCTTCGCAGATGACGACGGTTTCTGCTGAGGCATCTCGCGTTCGGACCTTTCGAAATTCGACCGCGCCTGCGAATCCGCGCAATGGGGATATCTGGTATGATACCTCGAACCACAATCGGCCTTATCGGTGGTGGGATGGCTCTTGGTTGCCCGTTGAGGACTCGCGTATTGATAGCCTGACAGCTACGGTCACGACGCAAGCCACCGCGATCTCCGACCTCGAAGGCAATGCCAGCGCGGGCTATCTGATCCGGGCGCAGGCGGGCGGGTCGGTCTCATTGCTGGATCTGGTCGCCGCCGATGGATCGAATGGGTCTGTCTCGGTGGCAAAGCTCGATGCCGATCATATCCTTCTGAAAGGCAGCGTGGCCGCAGACATGCTGACCGTGATGGATCTGTCTGGCAACATGGTTCCCGATGCGGAAATGGTCAGCCCGAGTTCATGGGGCATCGATGGCGATCCGGATTGGATCATGCTTTCTCCTGATGAATTCAATTGGGTCAAAGGCGAAAGCGCCGGGGAAATACAATGCTCGGTTACAGGCAGTTATGATGTCAAGAACAGCCTTACCTTCAGTATTCTGGAGGGGGAAACCTATACCTTCAGCGGCATTATTCGCGCCATTGGAAACAACGCTGCGTCTGCCGCAATAACAGTGGGTTGGTTGGATAATCAGGAAAACATGCTGAGCCAAGACACAGTGGTCGGGCTTGGCGACAACGGTTTCAACGAAGGTGAGCGCAGCTTGACAGCCCCCGAGGATGCCAGAAGGGCGCGCATCCGTTTGCTTGTATATAGCAATAACTCAGCGACAGTCGGGTTCAGTAGTGTCAGCTGCATTCGAAAGCGTAGCGGTGCCACGTTGATCACGCCTGGCGGGGTCACCTCGGACCTGATCACCGGCAACACGATGCGGGCGCTTCTTGGTCAATTCGTCAGCCTGGAAGCGGCGAACCTGACCGTTGGAACCGGCGAGATCGACACCCTGAACATCAAGGGTGACGCGATCTATGCACCATATAATTTCAGCCGGTCTGACCTGACGATTTCGCGCGACCGGTCAGATCCGCATACGATCATCAGCCGGACGATCACCGGTTTCGAAGGGGGCGGGTTCACGGCCTTCTTCTCGGCCGTTGTCGACACGATCAACCAGGGGCCGGATAACTTCTGCGTTCTCTACATGGAAGTCAATGGCCAGGAGGTCGCGCGATCCCGCTTTGGTGTCAGATCCAGTGGCGATGGCGATGTGAAATACGCCATTCCTGCGCATCTGATCGCCACGACCAAAGGGTCCAGCTCGGTTCATGTAGCAGTTTATGGGTTCAGCCGCGAATTCAGCAATGCCGCCGTATCTTCCGGCCCGCTGGATATCACCAACATCACCCTGTCAATTTCCGGAAGCAAGAGATGACCCGCTATGCCTATCTCGATCCCGATGACGGATCGATCGCGATCGACGATATCGCCCCTGAAGACATCAGCTCCTATGTGGTTGCTGACGATACGGATCCCAATGACATCTATATCAAGAACGGCGCGGTCTGGGCGATCCCGCCGCGTCCCGATCATCCCCATGTGGTCTTTGATGTCACCACCGATCAGTGGATCGATCCACGCAGCCAGGCCGAATATGACGGGGCGCTGCATCAGGCCCGAATGGCCACCGAGATTTCGACAAGCCTGGCGTTTCTGCGCTTTGCCGAGGCGGGCGCATATCCGATGTCACAGCTGGCCGATGATACGACCTCGCTGCCGGCGACGGTCGAGGAATTTCTGAACCTGCCCGAATTCAGTCCTGCGCAGCATGATCTCATCAAGGCCGGCCTCAAGTCCTGGCCAACCATTTCGCGCGGAAATACGCGCCTTGTCGGGCCATTGCATCCCGATGATCCGGGCGACGGGCTGCCGTATTTCGTGCCGTGGCTGGCATCTGCAAAGGGCATCACGATCACCGACGAAGATCTTGACGGGATGTTCGAGGTGCCGGTTCCCGCGCCGATCTACACAGGGGAATGACATGACGACAGTTTACAGGCAGGGGGAGGCCGGAACGCTTGGGTTTCCGGTGATCGATCCCGAAACGGGCGCACCGTGGGATGCGACGGGTCTCGATGCGCGAATGGTCATCTATCTGGATGGCGTCGACCTGGTTCTGCCCGGCTACTGGCTGACGGATCAGCAGGTCATCGATGACGGCGTGGCCATGCCGGCCGCGACGGTCATGGCCTTCGACATTGCGAGCGATTCAATTCTGCTGCCGCCGCGCGTTTACAGGGCTGCATTGCAGATCGAAGGCCGCAACGGATGGCGCACGTTGCCGGATGGCGAAATCAACATCGAAGTCAGGAGTTTGTAATGGCGATCACTGGATTTTGGCGGGGCGAGCCCGGATCGGGCGGCGGTGGTGGCGGTGATTGGGCCGATGTGACGATCGCGACGGGCGCGGCTGGATCTGATGTCACCTATGATGAGCCGTCGAACACGCTGACCATCCCGCGCGGCGATGAAGGGCCAGCCGGTCCGCTAGGCCCGCAAGGTGATCCCGGCGCGGATGGGCAGGACGGTGCGCAAGGCATTCAGGGCGAACAGGGCATCCAGGGTGAGCAAGGACCGCAGGGCGATACCGGACCGGCTGGCGCTGATGGTCAGGACGGCGCAGAGGGTCCGCAAGGCCCTGCTGGGATTGACGGCGAGAGCGTGACCATCACCACATTCACCGACCAGACCGCGTATGACGCATACAGCCCCGCGGCGCTGGAAATTGCAGTCCTGACGGAAAGCTGATCCATGCCAAAACTCGATCTGTTGAACGCCACGGCCATCAAGGTTGCTGGCGGGAATGCACTTGCGCTGAAGGGGGTGGGGTTCTCGTGGTCCCCCCCGCCTGCGACCCCGAATATGGGGGTGGGCACAGACACCCCCATGATGATTGCGGGCGGATCGTATCCGGTGGGCTTGGCCTATAACTGGTGGGGCGGTTCTGACGGTGATCAGCAAGGCAACACCGGGCATGGTATCCTTGCTGATACCCGTGGCGATTACACCGGCGCTGTGACGTCCTCCGCACTGGGAGAGACACTGCCGGGGGTTGGGTTGGCGATGCAGGTTGGCCCTGCAAACAATTCCCAGTGGCTGTGGAACCGCTATCACGGCGAGTGGGGCGACTATTGCGATCCACGTAATGACATGCCTCTGTTCTCGGGCGGTGCTTTCCTCATGTATGAGGGTGAGCAGATGCTTCATGAGGATTGGGTAGCGCGAGAATATACAGGCGTATTCGCCCAGCCTTACATCTGGCGCTCCAATGGGCATCGGATCACTTTGGCTCGTGATCTGGATTATGAATATCGCCTGTTTGAGCTGGCTGCACAGAACGGCGTGACGCCTTACATTGGTGGTAACTGGCCCCCGATGGTTATTCTCCCGATCGATGATGCCGCCTGGCGTGGCCGGTTTGATGGCTATGACATCGCTCTACGTTATCGCCGCGAATACCTGTCCGCTCAGCTCGCCGCGAACAGCCTTCCGTCGGATGTGTGGATTGTCCCGACGCACTGGATCTATGCCCGTGCCTATGATGACGATCAGGCAGGTAATTTGCCGGCAGGCATCGCTTCGCACTTGGATTTCCATGCTCTTGAAAATGGCTATTCGGCTGAAAACCGTGGGCATCATCCCTACATGCCAAGCAAGCTGGCGATCTACTGCGCCCGTGCCATGATCTATGATGTGGTCGAAGGTCAGGACGCCTTGGCGCTGCCCGACAATGCATCGGAGGGCATCACCGGCACCGTTGCTTCATACCTGCGCCAGATGGCCGCAGACATCGTGTCAGACTATGCACCTGCTGGTCGCGGCGGTTCGTCCTATTCAGAACCGGCGCTGCTCACAGCGACCGCACAGGCTCCCGAGCTGGCATTGGGTGATTGGGTCGGCAGCTATGTCAGTGGCGGCAGTGCCATGACCAATGCCAGCTCCAATGGGGTCCGGTATCTGGCGGCCATTGCGAATTTCGACAATGCTGACAGCCATGTCGTGAACAGCGAAACCGAGTTGGTCCATCTATATGGGCCAGACAGTGACCACATGGTTCTCAAAGTGTCTCGCCCGGATTGGCACAACAGCGGCAACACCACGATCCTGTGGGGCGAGGTCTGGGACAGCACGGGGGCCGGTCAGGGCTTTGCTATGGTTGATGCGCCCACATCCGGCGACTGGCTGGTCGAGATTTGGGTTGATGATGGGCAGGTAAGGTTCCGAAAGGTTGATCTGAATGCCTCTTGGGATTCCGCGGACAAGGTAACTTACCAACAGTATGGCGGCGGCTCTGATCCAACGCCATCGGCTGCTGACAGCTTCACCGTCAATGATGGGCAGACATACTATCTGATCCATGCGGCATGGGCAGCAGAGGCTCCTCCCAGTTCTCAAGGCTTTGTTGATCTGAACGCGTGGATCGATGGGCTGAACCCGTCATGGGTTGCCTGGGAGTGACGCGGCGCGGACGATCGGAAGGGGCGGGGGATTTGCCGATGAGCGAAAGACTGAAATTTTGGGCCTTCGTGGCCGATGAGGCGAAGAAATGGGCGACCCGGGTTGCCTTTGCGGGATGCGCAGCGGTGATCGTGTTGCTGTTCACGCCCTGGAAAGAGAGGCTTCTGGAAATCTGGGACAGCCCGGATCGTCTGGCCAGCATTTCCGACAAGCTGGACTATCTGACCGAAGAGGTCATGCGGGCCACAGGCGAAGATCGGGTGATCCACGAAGCCCCCGGCCTGACCTATGTCACCGAGCCGGTTTACCTGGGCGACCGGATCACGCTGAATATCGTGGTGCGGCGCACCCGCACCGGTGCCGCCTGCACCTTGCTCAGTCGCACGGCGCTGTTCACCGATGAAACGAATATCGCCACGCCCGGTCCGCGTGTCGGACCATCGCGCCAGGTGGGCGATTCCGACACGCCGATGCGGCTGCGCCTGGATCTGCCCCGCCAGCTCAGGGCGGGGCGGGTGACGGTGCATCTGTCACTGGAATTCGACTGTGGGGGAAAACGCGTCTTCGATCGCACCTCGCCCGTCGCCTTCATGCTGCTCAGCCCGAAGTGACTTGTGCCGGGCCTGTCAATACAGATCACGCGCCGACGATTTCCCGGCGCGCCGAGGAAGAGATAAACGCGGATCGGGTCATCCCCCGCGCCTTCGCGGTTTCATCGATGGCGCGCAACAGGCCCCGGTCAAGCGAAATGTTGACGCGGGCAAGCGCCGTGTCCGCAGGAATATAGGGCACGGGCATCAATACGGCACCTTCGGCCAATTGCTGTCGAACATCGTCGCGCCGGCGCAGCTCCTCAAGGGATAGGGGTTCGACATCCGGCATGTCTTCGAACCAGAGGTCAAGGGCATCCGCAACTGCCGCCGGAATGGCGTTCCAATCATCGGCAGCCGCGAAGCAGCCGGGAAGGTCGGGAAAGCTCAATCCATAAGCGCTGTCATCGTTCTGATGAACGACGGCTGTGAAATAACGCATGCTGTCCATCCTGTGCGGTTGCGTTGGTGAAGAAACGGTGGATGGAGGGGCCATTACAGCCCCGCCTGTTCGTAAATGCTTCTGACTGTCCCCAGTGGCAGGTCTTTCTTCGGGTGTGGAAGGATCACGGTGCGATCGCCTTTCCGAAGCTTGAGGTGTGATCCCTTCTTCGAGATCTCTTCAAAACCTGCGGCCTTGAGCAGTTTCAGGAGCTTTCGGGAATTGGTTTCAAGCTCCACCGCCCCTCCTTTCTGTGTAAATATATACACATAACTCAAGCTGTGCACAAGACCTGAAAACACAAATAAATACACATCCACCCGCCTCGCGCGGGCTTTTTCATGCGAGGTCATCATGAAGAGAATTATCTGGCACTGGACGGCGGGAACCCATCGCGCCAGTGCAGTCGATCGGGACCATTACCATCTGCTGATTGAGGGCGATGGCAAGGTTGTCTATGGCGCGCGGCCGATCAGCGCCAATGCCGCGCCGCTATCGGCCAATTATGCGCGTCACACGGCCAGCCTGAACACCGACAGCATCGGGATTGCCGTCTGTGCGATGGATGGGGCCGTGCAGTTGCCTTTCGATGCCGGCAGGTATCCGATCACAGAAGAGCAGCTGCACCAGCTGGTCACCGAAACCGCCCGGTTGGCGAAGGGATACAACATCCCGGTCAGCCGCCAGACGATCCTATCCCATGCCGAGGTGCAGCCCACCCTTGGCGTGACGCAAGCGGGGAAATGGGACATTGCCTGGCTGCCCGGGCGCAGCAGCGCAACCGATCCGATCGGCTGTGGGGATCACCTGCGCTACCTGGTCGCCCAGGAACTGGCCGGCACAAGCCGCCCGCCGGTCAAGCCCGATATTCCCGCGCCGGATGCCCCGGCCGCGAAACCGAACCGCCACGCCCCCGCGCTGATCGTCGGAGCTGGCATCGGGGCCATCGCAATCCTGAAACTGTTGGGGGTGATCTGATGCTGCGCATCATCCGTGAAATCAATGCAACCGTGAAACTGGCTAATGAGATCGCGGCCGCGGCGGGGCAGGGACCGCGTTGGACCCTGTTCGTGACCAACCGGTCTTTCATCGCCCAGGTGCTGGCACTGGTCTTTGCGCTGGCCGGGTTGTTCGGGGTGCCGCTGCCGATCGGCGCCGAGGATATCAGCGAAGTGATCTATCTGATCGGCTTCGCCGCGGCTGAAGGATGGGCGATGTTCGAGCGCTTCACCGGTCGCACCCGCGCCGTCTGGTCGCGTGAACAGGCCTTGAAAGCCCGAGAGGAAGCCGACGCCCTGTCGGCTGCATTGCGCCATGCGACAACGCAATGAAAGGCCGCAAGCAGCGCCCGACCTGGTGGAAGCTGTGGAAACGTTGACACCCGTCACGCTGGGAATCACGCGTGACGGGTGTCGATCTGGCAGGGCGGGCGTCGGATCCTGCTGGTCGATCACCACGGCCTGCCGGGCATCGCGCAGCGGTGCCTGATCGCGTGGCATGAGGGACGGTGAGCGCGAGACATCTTATGGGGTGGTTGGATTCAGATTGCGTCTGGGTCGAAGTCATCGGGGGCGCCGCAGTCAAGGGATCCAAAGGGGGCAGGTCAGGCGGCTTGAGGTTGTCGCCGCGAAAATTACTCCAAAAACCGTGACCGTTTCGCGTCCACCACATGGGGGCGGGCGGTTTGCAGACATGCGGCGGCGCAGCATGGAAAGCCCGGCGGTGGAAACAGCGGTCATTCGTCGAGCGTGATCGGGCGCCAAGCCTTCGGCCGCAAAAGTCCCATAGCTGAGGCTTGCCGCTCGGGAGAATGCGGGTGGCAAGGTCTCCACTTTCGGATGACCTGATTCCAGATGCAGTTGGCGTTGTCGGCGGGACATTGTGTGTATATGTAGCGCTCGTATTTTTTTATTTACACACTCTTGGTTAAGCTCACATAGTGAAGCCAGGAAGAAGAGAGCGGCATCACATGGCACAGGTAGCAATATCGCCAGCCGTCCTAGAGTGGGCGCGAGAGCGCGCTGGCATGCCATTTGAAACTCTATCTAAGCGCTTCAAGAAATATCCGATCTGGCTGGACGGGCAAGGCGGACCCACGTTCCAGCAGCTCGAAACCCTTGCGAGCATCCTTCACCTGCCGATGGGCATGTTTTTCCTTCGGGAGCCCCCGGAGGAGAGGCTGCCGCTTCCAGACTTCAGGCGCATGGCGGACGGCGGGGTTCAAAGACCTAGCACGGAGTTGATCGACACGATCCACATCTGTCAGCGGCGACAGAGGTGGTATCGCGAACATGTTGCCGGTTCTCGTTCCGACTCTCTCCCCTTCGTGGGTGCAGCCGACGTGGGCGATCAACCCGCGGTAGTGGCAGGGCACATCCGAACTGTTTTAAAGCTCGAAGTTGGAAGCCGAAACGAAGCGGCGACCTGGGAAGAGTTCTTACGTCAGTTCATCGCGCTAGTGCGCGAGGCGGGTGTTCTGGTAATGATCAACGGCGTGGTCGGAAACAACACCCATCGCGCCTTGAACACCCGAGAGTTCAGGGGATTTGCGATTACAGATCCCTTCGCCCCGCTGGTGTTCATCAATGGCGCCGATACCAAGTCTGGGCAAATCTTCACCCTCGCACACGAACTGGCTCATATCTGGATCGGCAAGGACGGCGTGAGCAATAGCGCCGCTGACGATCTGCCTGAGCAACTTGGTCTCGATTCCAAGGTGGAGCGCTTCTGCAATGCGGTTGCGGCTGAGGTTCTTGTTCCGATGGCGCAGCTATCCAATATGGATCTGCCGCTAGATGTCGACCAGGCAAAGGCGATGATTGCCCGGTCCTTCAGAGTAAGCACGCTGGTTGCACTCCGCCGGATGAAGGATGTGGGACGCCTGTCTTATGACGATTTCCAAGATGCCTATGACGCCGAGTTGGATTTTCTCAAGAGGAAGGCCAAACAGAAGAAGTCCGGTGGTGGCGATTTCTACAATACGATGGGCGCCCGTGTTGACCCCCACTTCGCATCCGCGGTGATCTCGTCGGCGCTCGAAGGCCAGACGCTCATGGGCGATGCGTTCGACCTTCTCAATATCAAGAATTCGACCACCTTCCGGAAGGAAGCACGGCACCTTGGAGTGACAAGTTGACCCTGCTTCTAGACACCAACGCATTCCTCACGCCTGCGATGACGTATTACGCTTTCGACATTTGCGGCAGCTACTGGTCGTGGATCGTTCATGCGGCAGCCAAGGGTGAAGTTAAAAGCATTTCACCGGTTAAGCGGGAGCTTAGACAGAAGGATGATAACATCCGAAACTGGATCGACATGCATGGTTCCGCCATTTTCATGCCTGATGACTCTGCGGTTACGAACACCATGTCGCAGGTCGCAACATGGGCCGGCTCCAATGGTTACACCCCTGCAGCGGTCGCCGAGTTCCTGGGCAAGGCCGACTCCTATCTGGTGGCTTACGCTATGCTTGGAGGGCATCAGATAGTCACGCTCGAAGCAGGCGCGCCGACAGCAAAAAACAAGATAAAGATTCCAGACGCTGCCAACGCGCATGGGATTTCGACGATAACTCCCTATCAGATGCTCCGGCAGCACGGCGTATATTTCTGAGCGGAATTCAGAAGATCATCTCGTTCTGCCGGTCATCCTAGGCTGGCTTGGCGCGGTTCAAGCATCGTCATGCACGCCCTGTGTGCGCAGGGTTCCTGCGTTGCTGCATATTCACTTCGAGCCCTCCCGGCTCGTTCGTCCCGGTGCAGCGAACGGTCGCTCCCGGGACTAGCGACAAGCCTGCCAGAATCGCGTAGGTTTCCGTCCAGCCTGACCTTCTGGCATGGCAGCAGCACGAGAGAATGGTCAGAGGCGGCTCTTTCTGGTTGTGGGGTAATGGAATAATGGGCTCAGAGGCTAGAAACTTGGCATTCAGAAAATCCGCGCGGAGTGTGAATAGCCCCTAGATTCGTAGACGCCTTCTTCCCTAATTTTGAGGCAAGGAGGCCGAGATGGGCAAAGGCAATTTCAGCGCCGAGTTCAAGCGTGACGCGGTCGCGCAGATCACCGAG
>NZ_JAQBIE010000012.1 GCF_028294535.1 Paracoccus onchidii
AAATGGATGTTGCCCAGATCATCGAAGAAAACTTCACTGACATCCAACGACTAGCCGATGCCGAACGGCCCCAGCCCAACAACTTCGAATCCTGGCTCATGCGCAGGCTGGCCGACAAACTCTGCTGCCCGAAGCAGCGCCCGGTCGCTTGCGGGGGAGGGCAAACCCGATTGGCGGTCGATGTGCCTTGCGCACTGTGCAACTCAGCTATTCTTCAAACGCAGCCGAGGTTGAAATTTTGCCCTCGGGACTGTATCTGCCCGATCACGCGCTGATGAGCGGCGCAGATCGCATGACGAATATCTGAACCTTCCTCTTCAGGCGGACCTGACTGCATGAAAACGCTGATCCGAACCTTCGCACTGGCCGGAGCGGCCGCAGCATTGGCCCTTGTTTCGCCTGTGTCGGCACAGGCCCCCGAAGGCGAAGCGCTGCCGACGGCCGTGACGGTGGTCACGCTGCAGGCGCAGGATGTTACTTTGACCTCCAGTTTGCCCGGACGGGTCGTATCGGCCGCCGAGGCCGAAGTGCGGCCACAGGTCGGCGGCCTGATCATTGAACGGCTGTTCGACGAGGGCAGCGAGGTGTCCGAAGGGGACCCGCTCTATCGGATTGATGCGCGCAGCTATGAAGCGGCGTTAGCACAGGCCGAAGCGTCGCTGGCACAGGCCAAGGCGCAGGCCGATGAAGCACGCCGCGAAGCCGAACGTGTCGCCGAATTGCGCGAACGTCGCGTTGCAAGTGAACAGACCGAAGACAGCGCCATTGCTGCCCGCGATGCCGCCGAGGCATCGGTGAAGGCGGCCGAAGCGCAGTTGCAGGCCGCCCGGATCGATCTGGATCGCACCACGGTGACCGCGCCCATTGACGGGGTGATCGGGCTGGCGCTGGTCAGTCAGGGGGCGCTGGTGACGGCGGGGCAGGCGACGCCGCTGGCGGTGATCCGCGGCATTGATCCGGTGCGGGTCGATGTGACGCAATCGGCCGCCGAGATCATCCGCTGGCAGCGCAAGGGCGCCGAGGCCGCGCTGGCGCCGGGCGCCGACCGCACGGTCAAGCTGCGCCTTGCGGATGGATCGTTCTATGAAAATACCGGGTCGCTGACCGCAGCTGAACCGCATGTCGACGAAACGACCGGGGTCGTGACCCTGCGAATGCAGTTTGACAACCCCGACAACTTGCTGCTTCCGGGCATGTATGTGTTGGCCGACATTCCCCAGGCGGTTCTCAACGATGCGATTTTGGCCCCGCAAGAAGGCGTGACACGGGATCGCCGCGGCCGGCCTGTTGCCATGGTGGTCAACGCGGAAAATGTCGTCGAAGAACGCCAGCTCGAGATTTTGCAGGACCTCGATAGCCGCTGGGTCGTCAGCAGCGGCCTGGAGGACGGCGACCGTATCGTGGTTGCCGGATTGCAGAAAATCGGTGTCGGGATGACCGTCGCCCCCGAAGAACGGCAGCCGGCCGATCAAGACCAGGCTTCGGCGGCATCAACCGAAACCGCCGCAGACTGAATTTCCGGGCTGGGCGCCCCCAACTGATCAGAACGAGATCCTCATGGCACGTTTCTTCATCGACCGTCCGGTTTTTGCCTGGGTGATCTCGATCATCATCATGGGCATCGGGGTCCTTTCGATCCTGACCCTTCCGGTCGCGCAATATCCCCAGATTGCGCCGCCTTCGGTGTCGGTCAGCGCGACCTATCCCGGTGCGTCGGCCGATACGATCACCAACACCGTCACCCAGGTCATCGAACAGCAGATGACGGGGCTGGACGGGCTGCGCTATATGTCGTCCAGCGCGACGTCATCGGGCACTTCGTCGACAACGCTGACCTTCGAAACCGGCACCGATGTCGATATTGCGCAGGTCCAGGTCCAGAACAAGCTGTCACAGGCCACGCCATTGCTGCCCGAGGCCGTGCAGCGACAAGGTGTGACGGTCGAGAAATCATCGGCGGGTTTTCTGGTCGTGATCGGTCTGATCGGCGATGAAAACTATGACCAGACCGACCTGTCGGACTATATGGTCACCAATCTTGTCGACGATCTCAGCCGGGTCGAAGGCGTTGGCAGCGTGCAGGTATTCGGGTCGAAATATGCCATGCGCATCTGGCTGGACCCATCCAAGCTGGCATCCTATGAAATCGCACCCTCGGATGTCGTCGCGGCGGTGTCGGCACAGAACACCCAGATTTCCGCCGGAGCCTTCGGCAGCCGCCCGACCCTGGAAGGCCAGCAGCTGAATGCGACCGTGACCGCGCAATCGCTGTTGTCGACGCCCGAGGATTTTCGTCAGATCGTTCTGCGCGCCGAGGAAAACGGCGGTCTGGTGCTGTTGCAGGACGTCGCGCGCGTCGAGGTCGGGTCCGAAAGCTATGCGGCCGAAGCCACCTATAACGGGCGTCCTGCCGCCGGTATGGCAATCAGCCTGGCACCGGGCGCGAATGCGCTGGACACGTCAGAACGCGTCAAGGAACGCATGAACGAATTCGCCGAGTTTTTCCCCGAAGGCGTCGATTACGTCATACCGTTTGACACGACGCCCTTCGTCGAGATCTCGATCGAAGAGGTGATACATACATTGGTCGAGGCCATCATTCTGGTCTTCATCGTGATGTATGTCTTTTTGCAAAGCTGGCGTGCGACGCTGATCCCGACGCTGGCGGTGCCGATTGTTCTGTTGGGAACCTTCGGGATCATGGCTGCGCTTGGGTTCTCGATCAACACGCTGACGATGCTTGCCATGGTTCTGGCGATCGGCCTGTTGGTCGATGACGCCATTGTCGTTGTCGAAAACGTCGAACGCCTGATGGAAGAAGAGGGCCTGTCACCCCGTGATGCGACCCGCAAATCGATGGGCCAGATTACCGGCGCCCTTGTCGGGATCGCGCTGGTCCTGTCGGCGGTGTTTGTGCCGATGGCGTTTTTCGGGGGGTCTACGGGGGTCATTTACCAGCAATTCGCGATCACCATCGTTTCCGCGATGGGGCTTTCGGTGGTTGTGGCCATGACCCTGACCCCTGCGCTTTGCGCGTCGATGTTGCGGCCGGCCCATGGTGAAAAGCGCGGCTTTTTCGGGCTGTTCAACCGCGGGTTCGACCGCACGACGCGCAGCTATACGGGCACGGTGGGCTGGATGGTGCGGCGTCCGTTCCGGATGCTGCTGATCTATGCGGGTCTTGGTGCGGTGATGGCGCTGCTGTTCGTGCGGACCCCCGAAGGCTTCTTGCCCGACGAGGATCAGGGTATCATGTTCGTGCTGGTCAATGCGCCCACCGGGGCGACCAGCGAACGGACCAATGACGTGCTGGATCAGGTGCGCGACTATATGCTGGAACAGGAAGGCGAGATCGTTGAATCCGTGTTCGCCGTGTCTGGTTTCAGCTTTGTCGGGCAGGGGCAGAATGTGGGCATGGCCTTTGTCAGACTGACCGATTGGGACGAGCGCACCAACCCCGCGCAAGGGGTGCAGGCACTGGCCGGGCGCGCCTTCGGGGCATTCAGCCAGATCCGTGATGCGCTGGTCTTCCCGATCGTGCCCCCATCGGTGATCGAGCTTGGCAATGTTTCGGGCTTTGATTTCTATTTGCAGGCGCGTGCCGGCCAGAGCCACGAACAATTGCTGGAGGCCCGCAACCAGTTGCTGGGCATGGCCAGCCAAAGCCCGCTGATTGCCCAGGTTCGGCCCTCTGGTCTGGAGGACGCGGCGCAGTTCCAGTTGAATGTCGATTGGCGCAAGGCCGGGGCCATGGGCGTGACGGCGACCGATGTTGCCGATCTGCTGCAGATCGCCTGGACCGGATCCTATGTGAACGACTTTATCGATCGCGGCAGGATCAAACGTGTCTATGTGCAGGGCGAGGCATCGGCGCGGTCCGGTCCCAGTGATCTGGACAAGTGGCGCGTGCGCAACGCCAGCGGCGGATTGGTGCCGTTTTCGAACTTTGCCGAAGGTGAATGGACCTATGGGCCGCAGGGCCTGAACCGTTACAACGGCCTGCCTGCCATGCAGATTCAAGGCAGCCCCGCCCCCGGCGTCAGCTCGGGCGAGGCGATGGCCGAGATCGAACGGCTCGTTGCGCAGTTGCCCGGCGGTTTCTATCCGGCCTGGACCGGCCTTTCCCTCGAGGAACGCGAATCCGGCGACCAGACGACTTTGCTTTATGCGTTGTCATTGATGGCGGTGTTCCTGTGTCTTGCGGCATTGTATGAAAGCTGGTCGATCCCGTTTGCGGTCATCCTGGTCATGCCGATCGGCGTTCTGGGTGCCTTGACGGGGGCTTGGGTCGGCCAGTTCGACAATGGTGTGTTCTTCCAGGTCGGCTTGCTGACCGTGATCGGTCTGACCGGCAAGAACGCGATCCTCATTGTCGAATTCGCGCGCGAGCAATCCGAAGAAGGGGTGCCGCTCTACAAGGCGGTGGTCGAAGCCGCACGACAGCGTTTCCGCCCGATCATGATGACCTCTATTGCCTTCTCGCTGGGGGTGTTGCCCTTGGTTCTGTCGACGGGGGCGGGTGCGAATGGCCGAAACACCATTGGCGCAACCGTGCTGGGGGGAACCCTGGCGGCGACCGCGATGGGCATTCTGTTTGCACCTTTGTTCTATGTGCTGATGCGCCGGCTGTTGGGGCGTCAGGATGATCTGGAAGAGAATGCGCCGGCGCAAACGACCGGTCAGAACGTCTGACCGGCCCTTGACCTGACGGCTTCCACCGGTCTTGCTGGCAATGATGATGACGCCGGACGGAGGAAGCCGTGATCGACAAGCTGGAAATGTTCCTGGCCGTCGCCAAGGAAGGGCATTTCGGACGCGCGGCGCAATCGCTGGGAATTACCCAGCCCACGCTGTCGGCGGGCATCAAGCAACTGGAAGAACAACTGGGCGTGCTGCTGATCTTTCGCGGCTCGCGCTATGGTGGCCTGACGCCCGAGGGACAATCGGCGCTGATCTGGGCGCGGCGGATCGTCGGTGATACGCGGCAATTGCGCGACGAGATGCGGACCCGCCGCCACGGTCTGTCGGGTCGGTTGCGGATCGCGGTCATTCCCACCGCGCTGACATGGGCGGCCAAGATCAGCGCACGTTTCGGGCGCGCCCATCCCAATGTCGGCTTCACGATCCTGTCGCGCACCTCGGTCGAGATTTTGCAGATGATTGATGACCTGCAGATCGATGCCGGGATTTCCTATCTGGACAATGAACCTCTGGGCAAGGTTTCGACCGTGCCGCTTTATGATGAACGCTATATGCTGGTCTGCGAGGCGGGCAGCGATCTGGCCGCGCAGGGGCGGGCCAGTTGGGCCGATCTGGACGGGCACCGGCTGTGCCTGCTGACATCCGACATGCAGAACCGGCGGATCATCAACCGCAATCTGGCCGAGGCCGGAGTAACGCCGCAGGCGACGGTCGAAAGCAGTTCGACCGTGGTTCTGGTCTCGCATGTGCTGGAAGGGGGCTGGGTGACGATCCTGCCCGAGGACATCGCGGGCTTTCTGGCGCAGGGCAAGCCCGTGTCGCTGATCCCGCTGGATCAGCCCGAAACCACCCATGCCGTCGGTCTGGTGGCCCCCTGGCGCGAGCCGCACACCCCGGTCCTGGAGGCATTGCTGACCGAGGCGCGGCGCATGGTAGTTGATAGATAATCTCTATCGATCAACGGAATTGCATTATTGATTTCCAATCATTGAACGTGTCTGCTGGTAACCTGACGAATGTTGAAAGGCTAGCCATGCATCCCAATGCGCCAGCGCCGACCACCGAGGATATTCGCGCCATCGCCGCGCCGCTTGCCTCGCTGGAAGGACCACTTCTGCCGATGTTACATGCCGTGCAAGAGGCGTATGGCCATGTCCCCGAGGCGGCCGTCCCGGTCCTGTCGGATATTCTGAACCTTGGCCGGGCCGAGGTGCATGGCGTCATCAGCTTTTACCACGATTTCCGTAAGGCCCCGGCAGGAAAGCATATTCTGAAGATCTGCCGGGCCGAGGCCTGTCAGGCGATGGGCGGCAACGGGCTGGCGCAGGCGACGCTGGACAAGCTGGGCATCGACTGGCACGGCACCACGCCCAACGGCGCGGTCACGGTTGAGCCGGTCTATTGCCTTGGCATGTGCGCCTGTGCGCCCGCCGCGATGCTGGACGACAAGGTCGTCGCGCGGCTGGACGATGCGCGGATGGACCGGCTGCTGAAAGAGGCGGGCGCATGAAAATCTGGGTTCCCATGGACAGCGCCGCCAAGGCCGTCGGCGCCGATGAGGTCGCGCGCAGCATCGCCGAAACCGCCGCCTCACGCGGAATTGACGTCCAGATCATCCGCAATGGCAGTCGCGGCATGATCTGGCTGGAACCGCTGGTCGAGGTCGAAACCGATCAGGGCCGCGTGGGTTTCGGGCCGGTTTCGGTCGAGGATGTGCCCGCGCTGCTCGAGGGCACGCTGCCGGGGCTTGGCCCGGTCGAGCAGATCCCGTTCTTTGCCCGCCAGACCCGGCTGACCTTTGCCCGCTGCGGGGTGATCGACCCGTTGGATCTGGATGATTATCAGGCGCATGGCGGTCTGGCCGGTCTGCGCCGCGCCATCGCCATGCCGCGCGAGGATATCGTCACCGAAGTGACCGACAGCGGCCTGCGCGGTCGCGGCGGCGCGGGCTTTCCGACCGGCATCAAGTGGAAGACGGTGATGCAGGCCGAGGCCGATCAGAAATACATCGTCTGCAACGCCGATGAAGGCGACAGCGGCACCTTTGCCGACCGCATGATCATGGAGGGCGACCCTTTCACCCTGATCGAGGGCATGGCCATCGCCGGGATCGGCGTCGGCGCGACCAGGGGCTATGTCTATCTGCGCAGTGAATATCCCGATGCGATCAAGGTGATGAATGCAGCCGTCGCCATCGCCCGCGACAGGGGGGTGCTGGGGCCACGGGTTCTGGGCTCGGACCATGCGTTCGACATGGAGATCCGCATGGGCGCAGGCGCCTATGTCTGCGGCGAGGAAACCAGCCTGCTGAACAGTCTGGAAGGCAAGCGCGGCGTCGTGCGGGCCAAGCCGCCGCTGCCGGCGCTGGAAGGGTTTCTGGGCAAGCCCACGGTCGTCAACAATGTCATCTCGCTGGCGACGGTGCCGGTGATCTTTGAAAAGGGCGCGGCCCATTACGCCGATTTCGGGGTCAACCGTTCGCGCGGGACGGCGACCTTGCAGATCGCGGGCAATGTCAGACAGGGCGGCCTGTTCGAATGCGCCTTTGGCATCACCCTGGGCGAGGTCGTGAACGACATCGCAGGCGGCACGGCCAGCGGGCGTCCGGTCAAGGCCGTGCAGGTCGGCGGACCCCTGGGCGCCTATATGCCGATCCAGAAATTCGATACGCCGATGGGATACGAGGAATTCGACCAGAAGGGCGGGCTGATCGGCCATGCCGGGATGGTGGTCTTTGACGACAGCGCCGACATGCTGCAAATGGCGCGTTTCGCGATGGAGTTCTGCGCCGTCGAAAGCTGTGGCAAATGCACCCCCTGCCGGATCGGCGCGGTGCGCGGCGTCGAGACCATCGACCGTATCGCCGCGGGCGATGCCGCCGCCACCGAATTGCTGACCGACCTGTGCGAGACGATGAAGGACGGTTCGCTCTGCGCGCTTGGCGGGTTCACGCCCTTCCCGGTCATGTCCGCGTTGCAGGGCTTTCCAGACGACTTTGCGACCCAGAAGGAGGCCGCCGAATGAAAGATTTCATCATTCCGCAATTTCCGCCGGGCGATGATCGCGACATGGGCACGCCCGCAAAGACCGGGGCCCCGGTCACGCTGACCGTCGATGGGTTTCCGGTGACGGTCCCCGAGGGAACCTCGGTTATGCGGGCGGCGGCCGAGGCCGGGATTATGGTCCCGAAACTGTGCGCCAGCGACAATCTTGAGGCGTTCGGCTCCTGCCGTCTGTGCGTGGTCGAAATCGAAGGCCGTCGCGGCACGCCCGCCAGCTGCACCACGCCGGTCCAAGAAGGCATGGTCGTCCACACCCAGACCAGCAAGATCAAGCGCCTGCGCAAGGGCGTGATGGAGCTGTATATCAGCGATCACCCGCTGGATTGCCTGACCTGCGCGGCCAATGGCGATTGCGAATTGCAGGATGCGGCGGGGCAGGTGGGGCTGCGCGATGTGCGCTATACCCCCGGCGACAACCATTTCGACCCGTCGGGGACCGGCGCGCGCAGCCAGTCCGAGGCGCGTCTGCGGATGCCCGTCGATCACGCCAATCCGCGCTATGTCCCCAAGGATGAAAGCAATCCCTATTTCACCTTCGATCCGTCCAAATGCATCGTCTGCTCGCGCTGCGTGCGGGCCTGCGAAGAGGTGCAGGGCACCTTTGCGCTGACCATCGAGGGACGCGGTTTCGACAGTAAGGTCAGCGCGGGCACAGCCGCCGATGACTTCCTGACCTCGGATTGCGTCAGCTGCGGGGCCTGCGTGCAGGCCTGCCCGACGGCGACCCTGCAGGAAAAATCGGTGATCGAACTGGGAACGCCGGAACGGTCCGTCATCACCACCTGCGCCTATTGCGGGGTCGGCTGTTCCTTCAAGGCCGAACTGAATGGCGATCAGCTGGTGCGCATGGTGCCTTACAAGCATGGCAAGGCGAACCGGGGGCATAGCTGCGTCAAGGGTCGCTTTGCCTATGGCTATGCCAATCACAAGGACCGCATCCTGAAGCCGATGATCCGCGAAAACATCGAGGATCCCTGGCGCGAGGTGGAATGGGACGAGGCGCTGAAATTCGCCGCCGACCGGATGAAGGGCCTGCAGGACAAGCATGGCCGCCGCTCGATCGGGGTGATCACATCAAGCCGCTGCACCAATGAGGAAACCTATCTGGTGCAGAAACTGGCGCGCGGCGTCTTTCTGAACAACAACACCGATACCTGCGCGCGGGTCTGCCATTCGCCCACCGGTTACGGGCTGGGCAAGACCTTCGGCACCTCGGCGGGGACGCAGGATTTCGACAGTGTCGAAAAGACCGACGTTGTTGTCATCATCGGCGCGAACCCGACCGACGGGCACCCGGTCTTTGCCAGCCGCCTGAAAAAACGCCTGCGTCAGGGTGCCAAGCTGATCGTCGTCGATCCGCGCCGCACCGATATCGTGCGCAGCGCCCATGTCGAGGCGGCCCATCACCTGCCGCTGCGTCCGGGCACCAATGTCGCCGTCGTCACCGCCATGGCCCATGTCATCGTGACCGAGGGCCTGATGGACGAGGGCTATATTCGCGAACGCTGTGACTGGGACGAGTTTCAGCATTACGCGGAATTCGTCAGCCAGGACCGCCACAGCCCCGAGGCGGTCGAGGCGCTGACGCAGGTGCCGGCCAAGGACCTGCGCGAGGCCGCGCGGCTTTACGCGACCGGGGGCAATGGCGCGATCTATTACGGGCTGGGCGTGACCGAACACAGCCAGGGCTCGACCACGGTGATGGGCATCGCGAACCTGGCCATGCTGACCGGCAATGTCGGGCGCGAGGGCGTGGGCGTGAACCCGCTGCGCGGCCAGAACAACGTGCAGGGGTCCTGCGACATGGGGTCGTTCCCGCATGAACTGCCGGGCTATCGCCATGTGAAGCTGCCCGATGTGCGCGCGATCTTTGAAAAGGCCTGGGGCGTGGAAATCGACCCGGAACCGGGTCTGCGCATCCCCAACATGCTGGACGCCGCCGTCGAAGGCACGTTCAAGGGCCTGTATTGCCAGGGCGAGGATATCCTGCAATCGGACCCCGACACCCATCATGTCGCCGCCGGTCTGAAGGCGATGGAATGCGTCATCGTCCATGACCTGTTCCTGAACGAGACCGCGAATTACGCCCATGTCTTTCTGCCCGGATCGTCCTTCCTGGAAAAGGAAGGCACCTTCACCAATGCCGAACGCCGCATCAACCGCGTGCGCAAGGTGATGGCCCCGCTGAACGGCTATGAGGATTGGGAGGTGACGCAGCTTCTGGCCAATGCGATGGGCGCAAGCTGGCACTATACCCATGCCAGCCAGATCATGGATGAAATCGCTGCGACCACGCCCAGCTTTTCCGGCGTCAGCTTTGACATGCTTGAGGAAAAGGGCAGCGTGCAGTGGCCCTGCAACGAGGATGCGCCCGACGGCACGCCGACCATGCATGTCGATCACTTCGTGTCCGGCAAGGGGCATTTCATCGTCACCGAATATCTGGCGACCGATGAACGCACCGGCCCGCGTTTCCCGCTGTTGCTGACGACCGGGCGGATCCTGTCGCAGTATAATGTGGGCGCGCAGACCCGCCGCACCGAGAACGTGATCTGGCACCCCGAGGACATCCTGGAAATCCACCCCCATGACGCCGAACAGCGCGGCGTGAACGAAGGGGACTGGGTGCGCCTTGCCAGCCGATCGGGTGAAACGACGCTGCGCGCGACCCTGACCGATCGCGTGGCACCGGGCGTGGTCTATACCACTTTCCACCACCCGGCGACGCAGGCGAACGTTGTCACCACGGATTTCTCGGACTGGGCGACGAATTGTCCGGAATACAAGGTGACGGCCGTGCAGATCAGCCCGTCGAACGGACCGACCGATTGGCAGGAAAGCTATGACGCGCAGGCCCAACAGTCTCGCCGTATCCTGCCGGCAGCCGAGTGACGCCATGGGATTGCCGGACCGTTCGGCCCCAGTGGTCGCCAGCCATATCCGGCACGGCAGCCGGCGCGACCTGCGCCGGGTTCTGCCCGAGGAGACGGCGGTGGCCCTGGTCTATGACGGCACAAGCCACGCGGTGATGATGGCCACCCCGGCCGATCTTGACGATTTCGCAGTCGGGTTCTCGCTGAGCGAGGGCGTCATAGACGACCCCTCCCAGATCGAGAGCCGGCAGGTGATGCCCCATAGGCAAGGGGTCGAGGTGCAGATGTGGCTGACACGGTCGCGGGGCGATGTTCTGGCGGCACGGCGGCGCAGTATGGCGGGGCCGGTCGGCTGCGGGCTATGCGGTATCGACAGTCTGGAACAGGCGATGCGGGACATGCCCGATCTGTCGCATGTCGGGCCGGTGTTCAGTGTCGATCAGGTCGCCTCGGCGACCGGGCAGCTGCAGGAATGGCAGCCCCTGCATGACAGCACCCGTGCGGTGCACGCCGCCGGGTTCCTGCATCCGGAAAAAGGTATCCTGCTTGCCCGGGAAGATGTCGGCCGCCACAACGCCCTGGACAAGCTGATCGGCGCGATGGCGCGGCAGGGGCTTGACCCGGCCGGAGGGGCGATTGTTCTGACCAGCCGCGTTTCGGTCGAGATGGTCCAGAAATGCGCCATGGCCGGTTGCGCCATGCTGATCGCGGTTTCGGGGCCGACGCTGACCGCCCTTCGTGTCGCCGACCGATCCGGTATCACGGTCGCCGCCTTTGCACGAGGCGAGGGCTTTGATCTGTTCACACATTCCAGACGCCTGAATTCAGAGGTTCCCGATGTCGCCTGACAAGATGGTCCATATGGCCAATCAGATCGCCAGTTTCTTCACGACCCAACCCGGCGATCCATCGGGCAAGATCGCGGATCATCTGCGCGATTACTGGGAACCGCGGATGCGCGCGCAACTGATCGAATATATTCAGGCGGGCGGGAAGGGGCTCAGCCCTGCGGTCGAGGATGCGGCGAAGCAGTTATAGCCGGTCTCAGCGGGGCGGCGTCGGGCAAAGGCTGGCGGCGCCGATGTTTCCCGGTGCGACGGATACCGCTTTCAGAACGGCATGAACCGCCTTGCCCGGGCGCAGGTCAAGACGCTCGGCCGAGCGTCGGGTGATGCGCGACAACAGCGGATCGCCGCCCGCATCCAAGCGCACCAGAACACCATCCTCATCCAAGCGAAGATCGGTGATGGTCGCAGGCAGGACGTTCAGGGCGGATATGTCCGCCGGCCGCTGCAGCGCGATCATCACGTCCTGCGCCATGATCCTCAGACGCAAGGGTGTGCCGACGGGCCGATCCAGACAGGACAGCCACAAAGGTCCCGCCTTGCTGTCCACGCGCGCCAGACCGTCGGCTTCTTGCGCCGCCAGGGTGACGCTCAGGATCGCGCCGGTCTGGCGCGCGCCCAGATAGGGCGCCATGGCGGGGTCGGACAGCATAGAAGCGGCCTCGCCCGAGGCGATCACCCGGCCCTGATCGACCAACACGATAGTGGTGGCAAGGCGGGCGATTTCGGCAGCGGAATGGCTGACGTAAAGGATCGGCAGGCCCAGATCGTCGCGCAGGCGTTCCAGATAGGGCAGGATTTCGGTCTTGCGCGCCTCATCCAGTGCGGCCAGCGGTTCATCCAGCAGCAGCATGCGCGGGTTGGACAGGATCGCGCGGCCAAGCGCGACACGCTGGCGTTCCCCCCCCGAAAGTGCCGCAGGACGGCGCTGCATCAGATGGCTTATGCCCAGCATTCGGGTGATCTGGTCTGGCGGTGCCAATTGCGAGCGTCTGCTGAACCATCGTCCATAGAGCAGGTTCTGACTGACGGTCAGATGAGGGAAAAGCCGTGCGTCCTGAAAAACATAACCGATGGCACGTCGATGGGGGGGAAGGAAATGGCCGCCATCACTGTCTGACAGAACCGTGTCATCCAGCGCGATACGTCCATATTCAGGCCGCAACAGCCCTGCGACGGCTTGCACGATGGTGGTTTTGCCCGCGCCGGATCGACCGAACAGCGCAGTAACCCCATTGGGCGCGGCGAAGTCGGCATTGATCCGCGAATTTCCGATCCGGTGACGAAACGAAACCGATAGCATTATGCCCCCGAAACGCGACGGGCCAGCGCCTTGGCCAACCACTCGGAGATGAACACCGCGCTCAGGGCGATGGCAACCGCGATCAGGACCAGACGCCCGGCAGCGCCTTCGCCGCCCGGCACCTGCAGAAAGCTGTAGATGGCCGAGGGCAGCGTTTGCGTCTGTCCGGGAATGTTGGACACAAAGGTGATCGTCGCGCCAAATTCGCCCATGGCCTTGGCAAAGGCCAGAACCAGACCGGCCAGAATGCCGGGCAGGACCAGCGGCAGGGTTACGGTCAGAAACACCCAGATGCGGCTGGCGCCAAGGGTGGCGGCGGCCTGTTCCAGACCCGGGTCCACGGCCTCGATCGACAGGCGGATCGCGCGAACCATCAGCGGAAAGGCCATGATGGCCGCCGCCAGCGCCGCACCCGTCCAGCGAAAGGCAAAGACAATGCCGAACTGATCCAGAAACGCGCCGATTGTTCCGCGCCGCCCGAAGGTCAAAAGCAGCAGATAGCCGGTAACGACCGGCGGCAGCACCAGTGGCAGATGCACAAGCCCGTTCAGGACGGCATGGCCCGGAAATCGCCAGCGCGCCAAGGCATAGGCTGTCAGCAGGGCGACCGGCAGGCTGGCAATGGCAGCCACAGCCGCCACGCGCAGCGACAGGGCAACGGCCTGCCATTCATCCGGTGTCAGCCAATTGCCAGCGTTCATTTCAACACGTCAAATCCATGCTGTCGGAACTGTTGCGCCGCAGCTTCGTCGATCAGGGTGTCATACAGTTTGCGCGCATCGGGTTTATCCGAGATCAGTGCCATGGGATATGTGATCGGCGGATGGGTTTGCGCCGAGAACCGGCCGATGACCTGAACCTGAGGTTCCGCAGCGGCATCGGTGGCGTAAACGATGCCAAGGGGGGCCTCGCCACTGGAAACAAGCGCAAGGGCGGCGCGAACATTGTCAGCCTGCGCCACCGATCCGGCGACCCCGCCCCACAACCCCAGAGTTTCAAGCGCGGCTTTGCCATACTGGCCGGCCGGAACGGAATCGACCAGCGCCATGGCCAGCTTTTCGCCCTGTAACATGCCGGCCAGGTCGGTGTCGGTGGACAGTTCGACCGGCGTGGCATCTGGATCATGGGCAATCAGCACCAAGCTGTTGCCCAGCAGGTCGCGACGTTCCAGCAGGGCATCGGCGCGCTCGACCTCGTCCATCCAGCTCTCATTTGCTGAAATGAACAGATCCGCCGGCGCCCCTGCGATGACCTGTTTGGCCAGCTGTCCAGACCCGGCATAAGAGATGGCGACTGACACGCCGGTTTGGGCCGTGAATTCGGCCGTCACGGCGTCCATGGCATTTTTCAGCGAGGCCGCGGCAAAGACCACGACATCATCACCCGCCAGACTGGCCTGCGGGGCGGAAGCCAACAAGAAAATGGCGCAAGAGAGCGCGGCGGGGCAGGCAGGGGACATGTCGCGTCTTTCGATTCCGTTATGTCCGGTTGAACATAACACCTCGGATAGCACCCGGCGCAAGCCCCCAATGCCGCCCATAGCGCGAATTTTGCGTTGAGTTTTCCGCTTGCAATCCTTATATCGGCACTAGTCATATGGGCGACATGGTCAGAACAGGCCACTTTCCAACGGGTCGGGCAGCATGCCGCGACCCGTTGTCGTTGCCGAATTGACAGCAAACAGACCGGCGGAGCCAACCGTCAGGCCAGACAAACAGACGTAAAGGAAACTGATTATATATGTGCGCTAAAGCGACAATGGAGGAGTTCGAGGCCCTTCTGAACGAAAGCCTCGATATCGACACGCCCAACGAAGGCAGCGTTGTCAAAGGCAAGGTCATCGCCATCGAGGCAGGCCAGGCCATCATCGATGTCGGCTACAAGATGGAAGGCCGCGTCGATCTGAAAGAATTCGCAAATCCCGGTGAGGACGCCCAGCTGGCCGTCGGCGACGAAGTCGAGGTCTATCTGGACCGCGTCGAGAACGCCCGCGGCGAAGCCAGCATCTCGCGCGAGAAAGCCCGCCGCGAAGAAGCCTGGGATCGCCTGGAAAAAGCCTATGCAGACGAAGAGCGCGTCGAAGGCGCCATCTTCGGTCGCGTCAAAGGCGGCTTCACCGTCGATCTGGGCGGCGCTGTTGCGTTCCTGCCCGGTTCGCAGGTTGACGTGCGCCCCGTGCGCGATGCCGGCCCGCTGATGGGTCTGAAGCAGCCGTTCCAGATCCTGAAAATGGACCGCCGCCGCGGCAACATCGTTGTCTCGCGCCGCGCCATCCTGGAAGAAAGCCGCGCCGAACAGCGCGCCGAAGTCATCGCCAACCTGACCGAAGGTCAGACGGTCGACGGCGTGGTCAAGAACATCACCGAATACGGTGCGTTCGTTGATCTGGGCGGCGTTGACGGCCTGCTGCACGTCACCGACATGGCATGGCGCCGTGTGAACCACCCGTCCGAGATCCTGTCGATCGGTGAAACCGTCAAGGTTCAGGTCATCAAGATCAACAAGGACAGCCACCGCATCAGCCTCGGCATGAAGCAGCTGCAGGCCGATCCGTGGGATACCGTGACCGACAAGTTCCCGCTGGGTTCGGTGCATAACGGCCGCGTGACCAACATCACCGATTACGGTGCGTTCGTCGAGCTGGAAGCCGGTGTCGAAGGTCTGGTCCACGTTTCGGAAATGAGCTGGACCAAGAAGAACGTCCATCCGGGCAAGATCGTTTCGACCTCGCAGGAAGTCGACGTCATGGTTCTGGAAATCGACGAAGCCAAGCGCCGTGTGTCGCTGGGTCTGAAACAGACCATGCGCAACCCGTGGGAAGTCTTTGCCGAAACCCACCCGTCGGGCACCGTCATCGAAGGCGAAGTCAAGAACATCACCGAATTCGGTCTGTTCATCGGCCTCGAAGGCGATATCGACGGCATGGTTCACCTGTCGGACATCAGCTGGGATGCCCGTGGCGAAGATGCGATCCAGGACTTCCGCAAGGGCGACGTCGTCAAGGCTGTCGTTCAGGACGTGGATGTCGAGAAAGAGCGCATCTCGCTGTCGATCAAGTCGCTTGAAAACGAGCACATGGCCGAAGCCGTTGACGGCGTGAAGCGTGGCTCGATCGTGACCGTCGAAGTCACCGCCATCGAAGATGGTGGCGTCGAGGTGGAATATAACGGCGTCAAGTCGTTCATCCGCCGCAGCGATCTGGCCCGCGACCGTCAGGACCAGCGCCCCGAGCGCTTCCAGGTCGGCGACAAGGTCGATGCCCGCGTCACAAATATCGACACCAAGACCCGCCGTCTGGGCCTGTCGATCAAGGCACGCGAAATCGCCGAGGAAAAAGAAGCCATCGACCAGTATGGCAGCTCGGATTCGGGCGCGTCGCTGGGGGATATCCTTGGCGCGGCACTGAAGCGCGACAACTGATCGCCACGGCGATTCAGATGACCGGCCCGCCCCCAAACCCTTGGGGGCGGGCTTTTTTGTCTGTCAATTTCGCGGCTTGCAATGCGCAAGCGGCTTGCACAAACGCCGCAAAGCTGGCATCGCTAGGAAACCATAGCTTTGTTTCCTGCGTTGCCCGGCGGTCGGGGTGCAAAAAAGCCTTCCCGCCGTTCTTATCGCGTTGTCGCGTATTGTTGGGGGGATAGAATGATCCGTTCCGAGTTGATTCAGATGATCGCTGACGAAAACCCGCATCTTTTCAGGCGGGATGTCGAGCGGATCGTGAACACCGTCTTCGAGGAAATCATCGATGCAATGGCGCGCGGCGACCGGGTCGAATTGCGCGGCTTTGGCGCATTCTCGGTCAAGAAACGCGACGCCAGAACAGGGCGCAACCCGCGCACAGGTGATTCCGTCGAGGTCGAGGAAAAGCATGTCCCGTTCTTCAAAACGGG
This sequence comes from Paracoccus onchidii, assembly GCF_028294535.1. Taxonomy (GTDB): domain Bacteria; phylum Pseudomonadota; class Alphaproteobacteria; order Rhodobacterales; family Rhodobacteraceae; genus Paracoccus; species Paracoccus onchidii. Next base: position 16,678 of record NZ_JAQBIE010000012.1, read on the forward strand.
AAAATTGCTGCGCGATCGGTTGAACGGCGACGCCTGAACGGCGTAAACATGCCCGGCCAATGTCCGCGCAACCACGGCGCGGGCGGGAAGGTTCAAGGATAATCCATGCGCTTCATTCGACTTTTGTTTCTCGCCCTTCTGGCCATCCTTCTGGTCGCAGTGGCGCTTGCCAACCGAGACGTCGTGACACTGTCCGCCTTCCCGGCGAATTTCGGTCAGTATCTCGGTGGCGACTGGTCGATCAGCCTGCCGCTCTTTCTGGTTATCTTTGTCGCCTTTGCCTTGGGTATGCTGGCGGGCCTTGTCTGGGAATATCTGCGCGAAGCCCATATCCGGCGTGAAGCGCGCCAGCGCAGTGCGCAGATTGCACGGCTTGAAGGCGAGGTCGGGCATCTGCGCGATCGTCACGCCGCGCCGCGCGATGAGGTGGTGGCAATCCTCGACACACCCAGGGCGCCAAAGGCCGGAACAACGCCAGCCGCCGGCAGCACGCTGCCCGCTCCGCGCTAAGGATACCTCGTGGCACAGGTCAAGATCTGCGGTCTGCGACAGGCCGAACATGTCGCAGCGGCGGTCGATGCGGGCGCACGCTATCTGGGTTTTGTCTTCTTCCCCAAATCTCCGCGCGCGGTTACTCCGCATCAGGCGCGCGAATTGGGCCAGGCGGTGCCGGCAGGTGTCGCGCAGGTCGGGCTGTTCGTGAACCCTGATGACGATTTTCTGCACAGCACGCTCGACACCGCACCGCTCGATCTGATCCAGCTTCACGGCAGTGAAAGCCCGCAGCGCGTTGCCGAGGTCAAGGCCAGGACCGGCCTGCCCGTCATGAAGGCAATCGGCCTGTCGGGGGCCGATGATCTCGCGGCTCTCACGGATTACGGACTGGTCGCCGACATGCTTCTGGTGGATGCCAAGGCGCCGAAGGATGCATCGCTTCCGGGCGGGAACGGATTGACCTTCGATTGGCGACTTCTGGTCGGCCGGAAATGGCTGCGGCCCTGGCTGCTGGCCGGGGGCCTGACCCCTGACAATGTGGCCGAGGCCATTCGCCTGACCGGCGCGCGTGGGGTGGATGTCAGCTCGGGCGTCGAAACTGCGCCGGGCGTCAAGGACAGCCGGTTGATCCGGGACTTCATCGCCGCGGCGAAATGACCGATGCACCCATCGGATCCAGATAAACCATCCGGACCGACGCCGGATTTTCGCCATGCCCGACGCCACGAGGTTCCGGCGATTGTCGCGCTCTTGGCGGATGACATCCTCGGCAGGGATCGGGAAGCTGCGGCGATCCAGCACTATCTTGACGCCTTCGACCGTATACAGGCCGAGGGCGCGAACCATCTGATCGTTGCCGTCATCGCCGATGACATTCTCGGCTGCTACCAGCTGACATTCATCTCGGGGCTTTCGCTCTCGGCCACACGCAGGGCGCAAATCGAAGGCGTGCGCGTCGCTCCCGACTGGCGTGGTCGCGGTCTGGGTCACGCCATGCTTCAGGATGCCGAAAGCCGCGCTTGCGCCGCAGGATGCAGCTTGCTTCAGTTCACGACGAACAAGGCCCGGCACGACGCGCATCGTTTCTACGAGCGGATGGGCTTCACGCCCAGCCATATCGGTTATAAGAAAGCCATCCGGGCTTCTTTTTCGCCCAAATACCCCTCCTAACCGGGAAAGCATATTCCATGGCCGATGATCTGGTGAACAGCTTCAAGAACGGACCTGATGAACAGGGCCGGTTCGGCATCTATGGCGGACGCTTCGTCAGCGAAACCCTGATGCCACTCATCCTCGATCTCGAGGCCGAATATGAACGCGCCAAGACCGATGACTCGTTCTGGGCTGAAATGGACGATCTCTGGAAACATTACGTCGGCCGCCCCAGTCCGATGTATTTCGCCGAACGCCTGACCGAGCATCTGGGCGGCGCGAAGATCTACCTCAAGCGCGACGAGCTCAATCACACCGGCGCCCACAAGATCAACAACGTGCTTGGACAGATCCTTCTGGCGCGGCGGATGGGCAAGACGAGAATTATTGCCGAAACCGGTGCGGGTCAGCACGGGGTTGCCACCGCGACCGTCTGCGCGCGATTTGGTTTGAAATGCGTGGTCTATATGGGCGCTCATGATGTCGAGCGTCAGGCCCCGAACGTGTTCCGGATGCGCCTGTTGGGCGCCGAGGTGGTGCCGGTCACATCGGGTCGCGGCACGTTGAAAGATGCCATGAACGATGCGCTGCGCGATTGGGTCACCAATGTTCGCGACACTTTCTATTGCATCGGGACGGTGGCCGGACCCCATCCTTATCCGGCGATGGTCCGTGATTTTCAATCGATCATCGGCAAAGAGGCGCGGGAACAGATTCTGGAACGTGAAGGCCGCCTGCCCGACAGCATCATCGCCGCGATCGGCGGTGGCTCGAACGCGATGGGGTTGTTCTTTCCTTTCCTTGATGACGAATCTGTAAAGATCATCGGCGTCGAGGCGGGGGGCAAGGGCGTCAACGACCAGATGGAACATTGCGCCAGCCTGTCTGGCGGCCGCGCTGGCGTCTTGCATGGCAACCGCACCTATCTGCTCCAGGATGACGATGGTCAGATCCTCGAGGGGCATTCGATCAGCGCCGGGCTGGACTATCCGGGGATCGGGCCTGAACATGCCTGGCTGAACGATATCGGCCGTGCGGAATATGTCAGCATCACCGACAAGGAGGCGCTCGAGGCGTTCCAGCTATGCTGCGCCACCGAGGGCATCATTCCCGCGCTGGAACCATGCCATGCGCTGGCGCATGTCATGAAAATCGCGCCGGACCTGCCCTCGGACCATCTGATCGTCATGAATATGTGCGGGCGCGGCGACAAGGATATCTTCACGGTCGCCAAACATCTGGGTTTTGACATGCAAGCCTGATCGGCTGAGCAGGGGCCGGCATAGCGTGATGCCGGCCCTTTATCCGGTTTCGTCCTGATCCTGCGTGCCGGGCGGCGTATGGGCATGTGCCTTCAGCAGTTCCAGCGGCACCACTGACAGGGCGCTGATATGTGTTGCTTCCAGAATGACCTTCGGGGCCGCATATTCCTGCGCCGCCTGCAAAAAGCGCGCCGCGCAGAGACACCAGCGATCTCCGGGTTTCAGGCCGGGAAAGTTGAACTCGGGGCGGGGTTGGCTCAGATCATTCCCCAGATAGGCGGACATGGCCAGAAATTCGGCGGTGGTAATCACGCAGACGGTATGGCTGCCCCTGTCTTCGGGACCAGTGTCGCAACAGCCATTGCGATAGAACCCCGTCAGCGGATCCCTGGAGCATGGCTCCAGTGTTTTTCCCAGGACGTTCAGTGAAGGTTCCATGCTTCGCCTCATGCCTTTCCAAGCAGGCTAGCCCCGAGCGGCGATCAGGCCAAGCCCTTTGCGCGGCTCTGGTTGCCATTGCACCCATCTGCCATGGAAATCTGCGCGTCCCAATTGCCATTCGCGCAGTTTGCCATCCCACAGGCGCAACGTAACTCCGGCCCCTTCGCCAAGCCCATCCTGTTCCATCCCAAGATGCGCCAGCACGGTCGCATGATCGGTTTGGGCAGCGGCATGTTGCAATGCGGCTTCGCAAGAGGCGAGGGTGTCAGGCGGGAAATATTGTGCCGCGACGGTATGAAAGACCAGGGTTGTCGCGCCATGCGCCGGATGGGCCAGGCGTTCGTGCAGCCATGCCCCGGCATCCCCGGCGGTAACGCGCGTGGGGAATTGTGCGGCAAGATCCAGCGCTGCAGTCAGGCGGGCCAGTCGCTGATCCTGATCGGCCCAGCAATATGCCATCAGGCGCAACCTGTCCTTGACAGGATCGATGGGCCGCAGGTCCACACCTTCGGATTTTGCGACCCTGAAGGATGCGCTCGGCATGATGCCATGCCAGTCAGGGCATAGGCGCAACGCCCGGTTCGGGGAATCGTCATGCAGGCCGTAATGCGCAAAATTCAGGTTCAGCCCGGCCGATGCGCCCAGTTCCAGCGTATGCAGTGGCAAGTCGATCTTGCCGGCCAGAAATCGCGCCGCGGCGATGATCACCGCCGAACGGCCAACCTCGTTTGTCTGTGGCGCAGTTCCCAGCCAGTCCAGAATGAAATCCGCATGGGTCATCAGCGCGTTCGACAGGACGGTGCCATCAATCTTTCCGGTCTTGTACATGTGACCAAGGTTCTTGTCTGTTCCCGACAGCACAAGGGCATGCAGCGCACCGGCAAGGCGCAGGGGCAGCGAATCGGCCTGGGTGGCGGGATTTCCGGGCCAACCGATCACCCGCTCGGCCACGGCTCCGCGCTGTTCCGGCAGGGTATCGGCCAAATGCGTGCATAGCGCCGCCGTCAAGGGTGAGCCAAGTCTGGCGCAGGCGCTGGCCTGATCCCGGAATGCACGAATGACCTCTGCCGCGCTCATTTGAAGCGATCGGTCAGGGCGCGCAAGCGGTCGGCGAAGGAGGCCGGCTCGGACGGGGGCGCATTCCGGGCTGGCGATTTGGCCGCTGCGTCTTTCGTGGGTTTCGGTTCAGCAGGCAGCCGCCTGTTGTCACGGCCTTGGCCGCTGCGCGGCGGGGCAACGCGTGCGGCGACCGCATTCTGAAAGCGACCGGTATCGCCCGCGGCCAGATGCGTGGCGCCATCCGAAATGCCGCGCAGCAGATCATCCAGCCAATCTTGTTCGGATTTGGCGAAATCGGCCAGCACATAGGCCGCGACACGATCCTTGTGCCCGGGATGCCCGATTCCCAGGCGAATACGTCCGTAATCCGCGCCGATATGCTGGTGGATGGACCGCAGGCCGTTATGGCCGGCATGGCCGCCCCCCATTTTGAAACGGCATTTCCCCGGGGCCAGATCCAGTTCGTCATGCAAGACGATCACATCTTCGGGCGACAGCTTCAGATAGCGCATCGCCTCGCCCACAGATTGCCCCGACAGGTTCATGAAGGTCTGCGGTTTCAGCAGGGCCGTGCGTTCGCTGCCCAGGCGACCTTCGATCAACTGGCCCTGGAATCGCGATTTCCATGGCCCCAATCCGGCATCTTCGGCAATGCGGTCAAGGGCCATGAAACCGATATTGTGCCGGTTGCCGGCGTATTTAGCCCCCGGATTTCCCAGCCCGACAATCAGTTTCATTTCCGTCTCCTGCGTTGAATAAATGGACTGGCATTCGTCGAATTGCGTTCCATCCCTTGCGGCGGACCTTGCCGGTTACTAAGACTCTGTCAAGGTTTCGCGGCTAAGACAGGGTTAGAAGCCCGGACGAATCGCGGGAACAGGGACTATACAGGCAAGGACAGAAGATGAGCGATCCGGCAGAATTCTACATGAACACCCTCGTTCCCATGGTGGTCGAACAGACCTCGCGCGGGGAACGGGCCTATGACATCTTCTCGCGCCTGCTGAAAGAACGGATCATTTTCGTTTCCGGCCCTGTCCATGACGGCATGTCGACGCTGATCTGTGCGCAGCTGCTGTTCCTGGAGGCGGAAAATCCGAACAAGGACATCAGCATGTATATCAACAGCCCCGGCGGTGTCGTTACCTCGGGCCTGTCGATCTATGACACGATGCAGTATATCCGTCCGCGTGTTTCCACACTGGTCGTGGGGCAGGCGGCGTCGATGGGGTCGCTTCTGCTGGCTGCCGGTGAACCGGGGCTGCGTTATTCGTTGCCCAACAGCCGCGTCATGGTGCATCAACCCTCGGGCGGGTTCCAGGGGCAGGCAACGGATATCCTGATCCATGCCCGTGAAACCGAAAAGCTGAAGCGCCGCCTGAACGAGATCTATGTCTCGCATACCGGGAAGTCGCTGGAAGAGGTCGAAGAGGCTTTGGAGCGTGACCGCTTCATGTCGCCCGAAGAAGCCAAGGAATGGGGCCTGATCGACGAGGTGGTCGAGCCGCGTGGCAAGGCCGATCCGGAAAAGAAATAGCCCTGTTGGGGATTGTGACCCGCGCGGGTCATCCTTAACATGGCGTGAAACGTTCAGCACCCATGTGTTGACATGAACAAGTGGCGATGCGGCGCACGCCTGTATCGCCCGCCATCCGCGATGGATGGTGGCAAGTAAGGAAGTGGACGATGGCAAACCAGTCCGGCGGTGACAGCAAGAACACGCTCTACTGCAGCTTCTGCGGCAAGAGCCAGCATGAAGTCCGCAAGCTGATCGCGGGGCCAACCGTGTTCATCTGCGACGAATGTGTCGAGCTGTGCATGGACATTATCCGCGAGGAAACCAAATCGACCGGCCTGAAATCCGGCGAAGGGGTGCCCACGCCCAAGGAAATCTGTGGCGTCCTGGATGATTACGTGATCGGTCAGGAACACGCCAAGCGCGTTCTGTCGGTGGCTGTTCACAACCATTACAAACGGCTGAACCATGGCGCGAAAGGGGATATCGAACTTGCCAAGTCCAATATCCTGCTGATCGGCCCGACGGGTTGCGGCAAGACGCTGCTGGCCCAGACGCTGGCGCGCATTCTGGATGTGCCCTTCACCATGGCCGACGCGACCACGCTGACCGAGGCGGGCTATGTCGGCGAGGATGTCGAGAACATCATCCTGAAGCTTTTGCAGGCCAGCGAATACAATGTCGAACGTGCGCAGCGCGGCATCGTCTATATCGATGAAGTCGACAAGATCACGCGCAAGTCGGACAATCCCTCGATCACCCGTGACGTCTCGGGTGAAGGTGTTCAACAGGCATTGCTGAAGATCATGGAAGGCACCGTTGCCAGCGTACCGCCGCAGGGCGGGCGCAAGCATCCGCAGCAGGAATTCCTGCAGGTCGACACCACCAATATCCTGTTCATCTGTGGCGGTGCCTTCGCGGGCCTTGATCGCATCATTTCGCAGCGCAACAAGGGCACTGCGATGGGCTTTGGCGCTTCGGTCAAGGAAAACGATGACCGTGGCGTGGGTGAGCTGTTCAAGGAACTGGAACCCGAAGATCTGTTGAAATTCGGCCTGATCCCCGAATTTGTCGGCCGTCTTCCGGTTATCGCCACATTGACGGATCTTGACGAAGAGGCGCTGATCATCATTCTGACCAAGCCGAAAAACGCGCTGGTCAAGCAATATCAGCGCCTGTTCGATCTGGAAGACGTGCAACTGACCTTCACCGACGACGCGCTGAGTGCCATCGCCAAGCGGGCAATCGAACGCAAGACCGGCGCACGCGGGTTGCGCTCGATCATGGAGGATATCCTGCTGGATACCATGTTCGATCTGCCCGGTATGGAAAGCGTCGAAGAAGTGGTGGTCAATGAAGACGCCGTTGAAAATGCTCAGGTGAAGCCATTGTTGATCCATGCGGATCAAAAGAAAGAAAGCGCCTCCGCGGGGTGATCCCGTGGTGCCTGTCTGTGCTGAATCGGGGGCCATTGGCCCCCGTCTTCATATTCGCGGCATGGGGGTGCAGGATCGGTTGGTCCGCAATTGCAAAGGCTGGACCTTCGCGTCTGTTTGGGCCATATCTCGGACACAGCTGAATGAAGGGATTGGCGTTCATGTCGTTTCTGCTACGCGCTTTGACCTGGTGGAACAGCCAGACGATCAACACGCAATTCTGGACCTGGCGCAACGGCACCAAGGTCGGAGAGGATTCCGACGGCAACGTTTTCTACCAGACCAAGGACGGAAAACGTCGCTGGGTCATCTATAAGGGCGAGGCCGAGGCCAGCCGGGTCAGCCCAGAATGGCATGGCTGGCTGCACCACACATGGGCCGAACCCCCGACCAAGTTGCCCTTGCCGCGCAAGTCCTGGGAAGAACCTCATGAACCCAACATGACCGGCACGCCCGAGGCATATCATCCGGATGGGTCCTTGTATCGCGCCGAACCCTCGGCGCGGCGTGACTATGATGCGTGGCAGCCTGAATAAATGACCACCAATGCCGAGCAGCGCGCGGAACTGATCGCCGGCGCCGCAGTTCTTGCGGTGGCCGCGTCGTTTCTGATCTGGGCGCTTGGTGACGACGCATTTTCCGGGCGCGGGTATGAGGTCACGGCGTCTTTCCCTGATGTGGATGGAATTGAGGTCGGCACCGAAATCCGTATGGCCGGCGTTTCGCTTGGCAGGGTCTCTGATGTCCGCCTGAATCCCCAGACATATATGGCCGACACCGTTCTGACGCTGCCCGATGACGTGGTGTTGCCCGCAGATAGCGCGGCCATCATTCAATCCGACGGTTTGCTGGGTGGCGCGTATATTCAGATTCAACCGGGCGGCAGCCCAGACAATCTGGCGGCGGGCGATGAGATCGAAGATGTCCAAGGCGCGGTCAGCTTGCTGCAATTGATGATGAAATTCATCGACAGCCAATCATCGGATGAGGGGGCGGAATGATCCGGACTTTGCTGCTGGCGCTGGTCATGGCATCGACGGTGCCCGCGATGGCACAGGATGTGGCGCGCGGGCAGGGCGCGTTGTTACGTGGTCTGGACAAGGTGTCCGGGCGCACCACCGACATGCAGTTGCAGATCGGCGAAGAAACGCGCTTTGGCCGGTTGCAGGTTCGCCTGGGCGAATGCCGTTACCCGGCCGGGAATCCCAGTGCCGATGCCTATGCCCAATTGACCATCAGCGACCTGTCGCAGAATGTGACCCTGTTCAGCGGCTGGATGATCGCCAGCTCGCCGGCGCTGTCAGCGCTGGACGATGCGCGCTATGATGTCTGGGTGATTTCCTGCCAAAGCTGATCATTATCGGGCAGGCCGTGTGCAGTAAAGTCGGCACGAACCGTGATGGCGGCATCCAATCTGCGCAGATATTGCATGCGCGTGATCTCGATACCGCCCATACGCGCCAGATGCGGTGTCAGGAATTGTGTGTCAAATAGCTGGTATCCGCATCGCGCCAGGTGGTTCGACAGCCAGAGCAGCGCCATCTTGGACCCGTTCTTGCGCGCCGACATCATCGATTCGCCAAAAAACGCCGCGCCGAGGGTGACGCCGAAGATACCGCCGGCAAAAACTCCGTCCTGGTAGATATCAAGGGCGTGGGCGTGCCCTTGTTCATGAAGCTGGTGGTAAAGATCGGTTAGCGGTTCATTGATCCAGGTCTCGTCGCGATTGGCGCAGGCGGCCACCGTTGCGCCGAAATCGCCGTCAATCCTGGCTGACCAGGGCCCCTTGCGCAGATCGCGCAGCAGCGAACGCGAGGCATGGACGCCGCCGATGGGCAGGATGCCCCGCATCGGCGGATCGAACCAATAGAGGCGCGGATCTCCCGCGCTCTCGGCCATTGGAAAAACCCCTCGCGCATAACCTCTGAGCAGTTGCGCAGCCGTCAGCATTCTGTCCGATCAGCCGAAATTCTGATCCAGCCAGCGTTCCAGCCAGTGGATCGAATAGTTGCCCGACTGGATATCCGCTTCCTGCAGCAATGCGCTGAACAACGGAGCTGTCGTATCGACACCATCGACGATCAGCTCACCCAGGGCGCGATCCAGGCGGGCCAGCGCCTCTTGGCGATCACGTCCGTGGACGATCAGTTTTCCGATCAGGCTGTCATAATAGGGCGGGATCGAATAGCCCTGATACAGCGCCGAATCGATACGCACGCCCAACCCGCCCGGTGCATGATACTGGGTGATCTTGCCGGGGCAGGGGCTGAAGGTTGGTACCTTTTCCGCGTTGATGCGGACCTCGATGGCGTGGCCAAGGATGGATAGCTTGTCCTGTTCGAACTCCATCTCTTCACCCGCTGCGACGCGAATTTGCTGACGCACGAGGTCGACCCCGAAAATGGCCTCGGTCACGGGATGTTCGACCTGAAGCCGCGTGTTCATTTCGATGAAGTAGAACTCGCCGTCTTCGAACAGGAATTCGATCGTGCCGGCACCCGCATAGCCGATCTTGCCGACAGCATCGGCACAGACCTTGCCGATATGGGCGCGCTGTTCTTCGGTGATGATCGGGCCGGGTGCCTCTTCCAGAACCTTTTGGTGGCGGCGCTGAAGCGAACAGTCGCGTTCACCCAGATGCACGGCGCGGCCCTTGCCGTCGCCAAAGACCTGAATTTCGATATGGCGGGGGCGCTGCAGGTATTTTTCGATATAGACATCGGGGTTTCCGAACGCTGCCTTTGCTTCGGCGCGGGCCGTGCGGAAGGCGACTTCCAGACCGGCTTCGTCCTTGGCGACCTTCATGCCGCGACCGCCACCGCCGGCCGTCGCCTTGATGATGACGGGATAGCCGATATCCGATGAGATTTTCTTGGCCTGTTCGACGTCATCGACGCCGCCATCGCTGCCGGGAACGCAAGGCACGCCAAGCGCCTTCATCGTGTCCTTGGCGGTGATCTTGTCACCCATGATGCGGATATGTTCGGCGCGGGGACCGATGAAGGTGATGCCGTGATCTTCCAGCATCTGCACGAAACCGGCGTTTTCCGACAGGAAGCCATAGCCGGGATGGATGGCCTGTGCGCCGGTGATTTCACAGGCAGAGATGATGGCAGGCATCGACAGATAGCTGCTGCCTGACGGGGGCGGGCCGATGCAGACCGATTCGTCGGCCATGCGGACATGCATTGCGTCCGCATCTGCCGTTGAATGGACCGCGACCGAGGCAATGCCCATTTCGCGGCAGGCGCGAATCACCCGCAGCGCGATTTCACCGCGATTGGCGATCAGGATCTTGTCGAACATGCCGGCCTCACTCGACGATCATCAGCGGGGCGCCGAATTCGACCGGGTTGCCGTCATCGACCAGAATCCGCTTCACGGTGCCAGATTTGGGTGCCGGAATGTGGTTCATGGTTTTCATGGCTTCCACGATCAGCAGGGTTTCACCCTCGGCCACCGTTTGCCCGACCTGGACGAATGCGGGGGCGCCGGGTTCGGGTGACAGATAGGCCGTGCCCACCATGGGCGAGGTGACTGCGCCGGGCAGGCTTGCGGGGTCTTCATTGTTGTCGCTTGCGGCGGGGGCAGCGGGTGCCGGGGCGGCGGGCGCTGCCACCGGGGCGGGGGCGCTTGGCGCATATGCCGGTTGCGCTGCAATCGCGACCTGTTTGCCCTGTTTGGACAGGCTGACGGTCAGGCGGTCATGTTCGCCATATTCGCGTTTGACCGAGATTTCATTCAGTTCGCTTGCGTTCAACAACTCGGCCAGCGACTGGATGAAGGCCACGTCGCCTTCGTGATGCTTGCCGTTATGGGATTCGTTGCTCATGCCGTCCTCTGCCGTGTTCTGATGCCGCGCTTGTCAAATTTCGTGCGGGAATTATGCCGCTTATAGCCTTGGATGACCAATAAGGGGAAGGGATTCGCCGTAAACCATACTTGCCTTGTCGGCAAGCGTTGACCTGATGGTCATGCCAGGCCGCCCCATGGTTGAATACTCAGGGTGTTTGTTCGCGCGCAGCCTTTTCGGCAATGCCCGACACGCCTTCGCGTCGTTCCAGTTCATCTGTGACATCCTGCAAGGTGATGTCGCGCGCCGCAAGCATCACCAGCAGGTGAAACATGACATCGGCGGCTTCGGAGGTCAGCCTTGCGCGGTCACCCTTGACCGCTTCGATGACGGCTTCGATGGCTTCCTCGCCGAATTTCTCAGCACATTTTTCCGGTCCGCGCGCCAGCAGCCGGGCAGTCCAGCTGCCGTCAGGATCAGCGGATTTGCGTGCCTCGACCGTTGCGGCCAACCGGTTCAATGCGTCACTCATGTCAGCCTCATGGGGATACCTGCAGCGGCCATATGCGCCTTGGCTTCGGCAATGCTGTAGGTGCCGAAATGGAATATCGACGCGGCCAGAACGGCGCTGGCATGGCCTTCGGTCACGCCTTCGACCAGATGATCCAGCGTGCCGACGCCACCTGATGCGATGACCGGCACCGAGACGGCATCCGAAACCGCGCGATTGAGCGGCAGGTTAAAGCCGCTGCGGGTGCCGTCGCGATCCATGCTGGTCAACAGGATCTCGCCGGCGCCCTTGGCTTCGACGGTCCGGGCGAATTCGATTGCGTCGATGCCGGTGGGCTTGCGGCCACCATGGGTGAAGATCTCCCATTTTCCGGGGGCGGTTGTCTTGGCATCTATGGCCACGACGATGCATTGGCTGCCAAACCGATCTGCCGCGGCGGCAACAACATCAGGGTCGGCGACCGCTGCGGAATTGAAACTGACCTTGTCTGCGCCCGCCAACAGCAATGCGCGGACATCCTCGTGGCTGCGCACGCCGCCGCCGACGGTCAGGGGAACAAAGCATTGTTCGGCGGTGCGGGTGACCAGATCGAACATCGTGCCGCGGTTCTCATGCGTGGCGTGGATGTCCAGAAAACAGATCTCGTCGGCCCCGGCGGCATCATAGGCGCGTGCGATCTCTACCGGGTCGCCGGCATCGACAAGATCGACAAAGTTGACGCCTTTGACCACGCGGCCATCTGCGACATCCATGCAGGGAATGATCCGGGTTTTCAACATATCATGTTCCTAGCGCGGCTGGCCGGGGGTGGAAAGGGGGCAAAGCCCCCCACGAACCCAGTCCCCTTCGATGGGGGACGGGGTTCGTTCCGTCCCTGCCTGGTTATTTCAACGCGTTCAACGCCTCGGCCAGATCGATGGCGCCATCGTAAAGGGCGCGGCCCGATATCGCTCCGGCGATGACACGGGTACCGGCCAGCGCACGAAGATCGCCCATCGATGAAACTCCGCCCGAGGCGATGACCGGTATGCTGACTGCCCGCGCAAGCGCCTCTGTGGCCGGGATGTTCGGCCCTTGCATCGCGCCATCACGTTCGATGTCGGTATAGATGATTGCCGCAACGCCGGCATCTTCGAACTGACGCGCAAGATCTGTGGCATTCACATTCGTTTCCGTCGCCCAGCCGCGGGTTGCCACGCGGCCCTGCCGCGCATCGATCCCCACGGCGATGCGACCGGGAAACGCTGCGGCGGCTTCGTGGACCAATGCCGGGTTTTCGACGGCAACCGTGCCCAGGATCACCCGTGTCAATCCACGGCTCAGCCAGTTCTCGATTGTGGCCATGTCGCGAATGCCACCACCCAGCTGGGCCGGAATGTCAACAGCACCCAGAATGGCTTCCACCGCCCCGGCATTCACCGGCTTTCCTTCGAATGCGCCGTTCAGATCCACCAGGTGCAGCCATTCCGCCCCGGCATCCTGAAATGCACGCGCCTGGGCGGCGGGGTCACTGCCGAATACCGTCGCGGCATCCATGTCTCCGCGCAGCAGCCTGACGCAGTTGCCATCCTTGAGGTCGATTGCGGGATAAAGGATCATGTTCAGTCTCTTGATCATAAGGTTCCTGTTCCTTTGCCAGTTTGGACGGCAAAGGGAAAGGGTGCGACCTCACGTCAGGCTTGCCTTGGTGCCCCCGGACACAGCAGGCTGCGCTCATGGCATCCTGAGGAGGAGGGATCATGAAACAACTTGTCATTGCGGCGGTGCTCGTTTTGGGCGCAACGGTCGCCAATGCGGACCCGATCGAAGGCATCTGGCAGACGCAGCCCGATGAAGGCGCGTTCGCCCATGTCGATATAGGCCCCTGCGGAAACGCCTATTGCGGTGTGATCACCAGGACTTTCAAGGGCAAGTCCGAGTATCAATCGCCCAATATCGGCCGCCAGATCGTGATCGATATGGCTCCGACCGGTGGCGGAAGCTATCAGGGCAAGGTGCTGCGCCCGGCCAATGACAAGATCTACAAGGGCAAGGCCAGCGTGTCGGGCGACCGGATGAGCCTGTCGGGCTGTGTCGCGGGCGGGCTGATCTGCAAAAGCCAGACCTGGGCCAAGGTCGGTCCATAGCGTCTGCGGCCCGCGCGGGGCAACACCGCACGGGCCAGAGGAGGTGGGCGATCAGGAATCGCGCCGCCATTGCGATGCGCAGGGGATCTTGGCGCGATCACAACGGTCGGCATATTTGCGCGCGATTTCCTGCACTTCGGCCAACAGGCCGTCCGCCAGCTTGATCGGTTCCAACCCCAGACCAAGGAAACGGTCATTGGCCACGTGCAGGTCGTTCTCATCCGCTTCGTTGCGCGGATTCTTCAGATGCGCGATTTCAACGCCGGTTTGATCCGCGATCATCCTGGCCAGATCCCGCACGCGATGGGTTTCCGTCATCTGGTTCAGAATGCTGACCCGGTCGCCCTGTGCCGGCGGATTGGTCACGGCCAGTTCGATACAGCGGCAGGTGTCCTGAATGTGGATGAACGCGCGGGTCTGTCCGCCAGTCCCGTGCACGGTCAGCGGATAATCCACCGCGGCCTGCATCAGAAAGCGGTTCAGCACCGTGCCGTAATCGCCGTCATAGTCGAAACGGTTGATCAGCCGGTCATCCATGCGCGTTTCTTCGGTCTGGGTGCCCCAGACGATACCCTGATGCAGATCGGTGATCCTGACGCCGTCATTCTTGTTGTAGTAAAAGAAGAACAGCTGATCCTGGGTCTTGGTCATGTGATAGATGCTGCCCGGATTGGCGGGATACAGGATCTCTTGCTGGCTTGGGCCGTTCGAGGTGTCGACCGTCACCTGCAGATAACCCTCGGGGATCTTCATGCCTGCGGTGCCGTAGCCATAGACGCCCATTGTTCCCAGATGCACCAGGTGAATGTCTTGCCCGCTTTCCACGATCGCGGCCAGCACGTCATTGGTCGCGTTCAGGTTGTTGCTGACGGTATAGCGTTTGTGCCAGCTGGATTTCATGGAATAGGGGGCTGCGCGTTGTTCGGCGAAATGGATCACGGTGTCGGGCTTTTCCTGCTGCAACAATGTCAGCAGGCGGTGGTAATGTTCACCGACCGTAAAGTTTTCCACGCGAATATCGTGACCGGTCAGTTCCTTCCACGCGCGCACCCGTTCACCCAGCGGGCGGATCGGGGTCAGGCTGCTGACCTCGAGTTCAACATCGATTTTGCGACGGGACAGGTTGTCCACGATGATGACGTCGTGACCGCGCGCCGAAAGGTGCAACGCGGTGGGCCAGCCGCAAAATCCGTCTCCGCCCAGAACGATGATCTTCATGTCGTTGCCTTCGTTACAAGTCTTGACGATCGCTTGTAAAACGGCGGCAAGGGGGACGCCAACCCGTGAAACAACTTTGCCATGTGGTTGTTACAATTGGCCGGCCGGTCAGGATTTGGCGCGTTCCATATTGTCCAGATGCACCTCGATGGCGTCATTGATGTCGTGAAAATAGCTGAGCTTGCCGCCTTCCAGAACGGCGCCTGCGTCACAATTCTTGCGCAGCATGTTCATGGAATGCGACACGACAAGGGCGCCGGCATTTGCCATGCGCGCGTTGAAGACCCGGTTGGATTTCGCCTTGAAGGCGGCATCGCCAACGGCAGAGACCTCATCGACCAGATAGGTGTCAAAGGGAACCGCCATCGAAACGCCGAAAGCCAGCCGCGACCGCATCCCCGATGAATAGGTGCGCAGTGGCAAATAGAAATGTTGGCCCAGTTCCGCGAAATCCTCGACGAAATCGCGCATTTCGGTGCTGTCCACACCATAGACGCGGGCGATGAACCGGGTGTTTTGCTCGCCGGTCAGTTCGCCGTTGAATGACCCCGCAAAGCCCACCGGCCAACTGATCGATCCGGTTGACAGGATTTGCCCCGAAGTCGGCAGCATCGCCCCCGAGATCATCCGCAGCAGCGAGGACTTGCCCGCGCCGTTTCTTCCCAGCAGCGCGACCGACACGCCGGTAGGAAAGGTGGCCGTGATGTTGTCGGCGATCCGCTTGTGGCGGCCGTCCATGGTATAGATCTTGGTCAGGTTCTGTAGCCGGATCATCGACGGTCGCGCAGGCTGTAGAAGATCAGCACACCCAGGATCCAGATCAACATCAGGAAACCGCCGATGATCAGCATCAGCCGGCTGCGCTGGGGGTATTCTGCTTCCTGGGCGAGGGTGGGTTTCACATAGGCCGCCAGATAGCGCGACTGTCTTGCAGCATCCGCCTTGGCCGTGTCGAAGGATGCCAGAGCGGCGGTATAGGTGCGCTCGGCGAATTCGCGGTCAACCGACAGGGTTTCATATTGACCGACCAGCTCTGACAGAACCTCGCCCCCCGAGGTTTCAGAGCCGAATTTTTGCCGCTCGGCGCGGATCTGTTCGCGGATCACCTCGATGCGCAGCTCGGTCTGTTCGATGCGGGGGTCGTTGGGCTGGGCATTGGCCTGCAGCAACCCCAGGGAAACAAGCTGTTCGGCAAGCTGTTGCTGCAACGAAGATACCACGCCGATCTGGCCCTGCACATCGGCTGAAGGGTCGACCAGCTGATGGCGGTTGCGGAATTCGGTCACGGCCTGGCGCGCCGCCTTCAGCCGCCCTAGCGCGGAATCCAGCTCGTCGCGGGCATAGCGTAGGGCGTCTTCCCGGGCGATGTCGTTCAACTGGTTGATGACCAGCGTGCTTTCATCGAGGATCGCCTGGGCGATATTCTGGGCGTCATTGGGGTCAAATGCCTGCACGCGCAGGTCGATCATGCCGTTGTCATAATAGACTTTGACCTTGCGTTCCCATTCGGACAACAGATCTTCCAGAGAGTCCTTGCCTGTAAAGCGGAAAATCGGATCATTGGGTGCCTTGGACCAGATTTCGCGCAGGCCCAGCTTTTGGTCGACGCGATCGACAAGGTCGCGGCTCTGGATGAACTTGTACAGGATGTCGGTGTCGCTGCTGGAGCTGCTGGTCATCCCGACAAGCGAAGATGTCAGGCCGCCCAGAATGTCCGAGGAACTTGGTCCGGCCTCGCTGCGCACGGCAAAGCCGACGAACGAGGCATATTGATCGGCCGCGCGGTTATAAAGATACCAGCCGCTGATCGCGATGGGCAGGATCACGATCAGGCACAGACTGACCAGAATGCCGACATGCCGGCGCTCGATGGTGGCGGGACGGGCAGGGGGCAGAACGGGTGGTTGAGGGCGCGCAAGGCGCTTGGCTTCGCGTTCGGCCTGCCGTTCGCGCACCTTCTTGCGGCGTTCCTCTGCTGCGCCGCCCCCGGCCTTGCCTCGGCCTTTTCCGCGCCCTTGTCCCTGGCCTTTCTTTCCGCGCCCGCGCGGCCCCTTGTTTTCGTCGCTTTCGGTCGCGTCATCGGGGGGGGATGGGGTGGTGGGTTCCGATGCCTTTTCCGGTCCTGCCGTGACGGCATGGCCCGTCTGTTCGGTTTGGGCCTGTTCGGGTTCGGTTGGGTCAGTTGCCGGTACCGACATGGGGGCACGGCTTAGAAAGCCAGGTCTCCGGGGCGCAGCCGCCTCGTTGTCGGGGGTGTCGGGCGAAA
The DNA here is from genome assembly GCF_028294535.1 of Paracoccus onchidii. Lineage (GTDB taxonomy): Bacteria > Pseudomonadota > Alphaproteobacteria > Rhodobacterales > Rhodobacteraceae > Paracoccus > Paracoccus onchidii. The sequence goes on from NZ_JAQBIE010000012.1 coordinate 33,953, forward strand.
CATCCGTGCCGGTGGCTTTGTCATGGGCGGACATGCGCGTGAACTCCGGCCTGTCAGTTGATCTGTCGTCGGTTCTCATACATAAAGCAGCCCGACAGTTCCAGCGTCCTTTCCTGACAGGCCCGTTCCTGACAGGGTTGTGACAGAAAAGGGCGGCAGAGCAGCCAAGATGTCCGGCATTACATTTCCATCCATGAAAAAAACCGCCCCGGAAAAGGGGAAACCCCGTCTGCGGCCGGTGCACAAACAGCGCCGCTTTGCCAGTCTCAGGTCGATCGGGGCACTTGTGCTGCGCGAAATGGCGACCAGTTACGGGCGATCTCCGGGCGGGTATTTCTGGGCGGTCGCCGAGCCGGTCGGCGGGATCATGATGTTGACACTGATCTTTTCATTGGGGTTCCGCACACCTGCACTGGGGACCAATTTCGCCATCTTCTATGCGACTGGCGTGGTTCCCTTCGTCGCGTATAATAATATCGCCAACAAGGTTGCCAATTCGATCAGGCAATCGAAATCATTGCTGGCCTATCCGGCGGTCACCTTCATGGATGCGATGCTGGCCAAGGTGTTCTTCAATGTCGTCACCCAATTGTTGGTGGCCTATATCGTGTTCACCTTCATCATGGTTACGCAGGATACCAGGACCGATCCCCAGATTCTGGGCATCGCGCTGTCGTTCCTGATGGCCTTTACCATCGCGATCGGCGTGGGGGCGGTGAACTGTTTTCTGTTCAGCGCTTTTCCGTGGTGGCAACAGGTCTGGTCGATCATTACGCGGCCGCTGTTCTTGCTGTCCTGCATCTTTTTCGTTTTCGACAATGTGCCGGATATCGTCAAACCCTATCTCTGGTTCAATCCGCTGGTCCATGTGGTCGGGCAAATGCGCAAGTCGTTCTATACGTCCTATCAGGGCGAATACGTGACGCCCGTCTATGTCTTTTCGTTGGGCCTGATCCTGATGGTGATCGGTATCGCCTTGTTGCAGCGATACCATCGTGACCTTCTGAACAGCTAGCCGCGCGGGTCGATCAGGCGGGCCAGCACTGCGTCACGGGTGATCCGGCCGCCGCCCTGCACGGCAATCGCGTTTTGTCCGGCCAGCAATTCCATGACCTCGCGCACCGGCATGTCGGCGGGCACCGCCTCGCCCTGCGCTTCGCCGGGTTGTGCGACATCGGCCGCCGTCAGCACGCCAAGCGGGTTCATATGGGCCACAAAATCGGCCACGTAATCATTGACCGGGCTGGCAATGATCTCGCGCGCGGTGCCGATCTGAACGATCCGCCCGCCTTCCATCAGGGCGATGCGGTTGCCCAGCTTGAAGGCCTCGTCGAGGTCGTGGCTGACAAAAATGATCGTGCGACGGGTTTTTTCCTGCAATTCCAGCAATTCATCCTGAAGCCGCGCGCGGATCAGGGGGTCCAGGGCGCTGAACGGCTCGTCCATCAACAGGATCGGAGCCTGCGTCGCAAAGGCCCGGGCCAGTCCGACGCGCTGCTGCATGCCGCCCGACAATTCGCCCACCTTGCGCTCGGCCCATTCGTCAAGGCCGACGGTTTCCAGCTGTTGATCGACCTGCGCCTTGCGTTCGCGCGGCGAAAGCCCGGCCAGTTCCAGCCCGAGTCCGACATTCTCGCGCACCGTGCGCCAGGGCAGCAGGCCGAATTGCTGGAAGACCATTGCGACATGGCGCAGCCGGATGTCGCGCAGGGTTTTCTTGTCGGTGCCGGTCACGGGGATCATCTTGTCGCCATCCCAGACGCGTACCTCGCCGCGGCAGACATCGTTCAGCGCGTTGACAGCGCGCAGCAAGGTGGATTTCCCCGAACCTGACAGCCCCATCAGAACAAGAATCTCGCCCTGTTTCACATCGACGCTGCAATCATGCACGCCCAGCACCTGACCGGTTTCTTCCTTGATCTGGCCGCGCTCCTGACCCTCGTCCATCAAGGGCAGCGCCTCGTCGGGGGAATCCCCGAAAACGATGCTTACATTGTCGAATTCAACGGCGTTCGGCGTGGTGTCGCTCATTTCCGGCCCTCCATGCGCAGCATACGGTCAAGCAAGATGGCCACGACAACGATGACGAAGCCCGATTCGAATCCCAGGGCGGTGTTGACGCTGTTCAGGGCGCGCACCACCGGGACACCCAGGCCCGACGCACCCACCAGCGCAGCGATCACGACCATCGACAGCGACAGCATGATTGTCTGGTTCAGGCCCGCCATGATCTGGGGCAACGCACTTGGCAGTTCGACCTTCCATAGCAATTGCCGGGGGGTGGCGCCAAAGGCGCGGGCGGCCTCGATCAGAGGTTGCGGGGTCGAGGCAACCCCAAGCTGGGTCAGCCTGATGGGGGCGGGAAGCACAAAGATCACCGTGGCCAGCAGGCCCGGCACCATGCCGATCCCGAAAAACACGATCGCGGGAATCAGGTAGACAAAGGTCGGCAGGGTCTGCATCAGGTCCAGAACCGGGCGCATCCAGGCATATAGGCGCGGTCTGTGCGCAGCGGCGATCCCGATGGGAACGCCAATGGCCATGCAGACGATACAGGCGGCCAGAACCAGCGTCAGCGATTGCAGCGTTTCTTCCCAATAGCCCTGGTTCAGAACAAAGAGCAGGCCCACGATCATCAGCAGGCAGGGCTGCCATCGGCGTTGCAGCGCCCAGGTCAGCGCAGCCGCAAGAATGATGAAGACGAAAGGGTGCGGAAATTCCAGCGCGGCCAGAATCTGTCCGATAAGCCAGTCCATCGCCGTCGAGATGCTGTTGAACAGCACGGCGGCATTCGTGTTCAGCCAATCGAACAGCGCCTTTGCTGTCTTGCCGACGGGGATCTTGTTGTCGGTCACGATTGCGGTCAGCTGTTCCATACGTCTTCCCTGTTAACGCTAGGTCACGCAGCTTTGAGAAAGGCTGCGTGACATTTCTAGTTTCGACGGGTGTGCCGGGGCCCGGACAGCCCCGGAAATGCGGCCGGGATCAGCCGTTCAATGCCGCGCCAAGCGCGGCCTGGGCGTCATTGCCGTCCACAGTGGTGACCCCGTCAAGCCAGGGCGTCGCCGCATCCGGATTGTCGGCCAGCCAGGCCTTGGCGGCGTCCATGGGATCTTCGCCATCGTTCAGGATCTTGCCCATGACCTCGTTTTCCATCGCCAGCGTGAATTCGAGGTTCTTCAGGAAGGTTCCGACATTGCTGCATTCGTCGACATAGCCGGTGCGGGTGTTGGTACGCACCTCGGCGCCGCCAAGGTCGGGGCCGAAGATGTCATCGCCGCCGGTCAGGTAGGTCATGTCGAACTGGGCGTTCATCGGATGGGGTTCCCAGCCAAGGAACACGACCGGCTTGTCCGAATTGCCCGCGCGTGAAACCTGAGCCAACATGCCCTGTTCGCTGGATTCGACAATTTCAAAGGTGCCAAGGCCGAATTTGTCCTCGGCCACCATTTCCAGCAACAGGCGGTTGCCGTCATTGCCCGGCTCGATGCCGTAGATCTTGCCGTCGAGGGCGTCCTTGTGCTCGGTGATCTTGGCGAAATCATCGATTCCAAGATCTGCGCCTGCCTTGTTCGTGGCCAATGTGTATTTCGCGCCGGTCAGATTGGTGCGCACGGTGTCGACGGTGCCCGCATCGGTATAAGGACCGATATCCGCCTGCATGGTCGGCATCCAGTTGCCCAGAAAGACATCGACATCATCCGTGGACATCGCCGTATAGGTGACCGGCACTGAAAGGATCTTGGTTTCCGTATCATAGCCAAGCGCCTGCAGCACGGTCGAGGCCAGCGCAGTGGTGGCCGTGATGTCGGTCCAGCCCACATCCGAAAAGACCACGGTGCGACATTGATCGGGTTCGGCTGCCAGGGTGGCAGTGCCTGTCAGGGCGGTTGTCAGCGCAAAGGCGGAGGCAATGCGAGAAAGGGTCATGGCGGGCTCCCTGTTATTGATTGACCAGTCAATTAAAGATCGGTTACAGTCAAAAAGCAACCGAAAACTCCGACAGCAGGTGTGCAGATGCCGAAACTTGGGGCAGAGCCTATCCGAAAAGCCGCGTTAATCAACGCAACCATCTCCGAGGTGGGGCGGGCAGGATCGCTGGACGTGACCGTCGCGCAGATCGCGCGTGCGGCGGGGATGTCGCCTGCGCTGGCGCATCACTATTTCGGTTCCAAGGAGCAGATATTCCTGGCTGCGATGCGCCATATCCTGTCGGTTTACGGACGTTCTGTTCGATCATCCCTGCCCAGGAACGATGCCCGCGCACGGCTGAATGCGATCGCACGTGCCAATTTCGCCCCCGAGAATTTTCAGCGCGAGATCATCAGCGCCTGGGTTAATTTCTATGCGCTGGCGCTGATCAACCGCCAGGCGGCGCGGCTGTTGAAGATCTATCATCGACGCCTGCGTTCGAACCTGATCTCGACACTGCGGCCGCTGACCGATCATCCCGTTCGCACCGCTGAAACCCTGGGCGCGCTGATTGACGGTGTGTATCTGCGCGCCGTTCTGACACCGGGTCCCGTCGACAGTGACGCGGCCTTGACCACCATCACGGAATATATCGAGGAGGCGCTCGCATGAGCCTGAACGCCCAACCCGCCGCCAGTTTGTTCATCAACGGCCGTCCCGTCGAAGGCGAAGGTGATGCACTGTCCGTGCGCTATCCCTTTACCGGCGAAGAAATCGCCGCTTTGCGCGAAGCGTCTCTGGAACAGGTCGCGCTTGCCTGTCAGGTCGCCGCCGATGCCCAGCCCGAATGGGCAGCCATGGCCCCCGTCGATCGCGGGCGTGTTCTGACCCGCGCCGCCGCCATCATTCGCGAACGAAACGAGGAACTGTCGCGTCTTGAAACCCTGGATACCGGCAAGCCGATTCAGGAAACCCTGATTGCCGACTGGGAATCAGGCGCACAAGCGTTGGAGTTTTTCGGAGGCCTGGCCGCAACGCTTACCGGGCAGATGATCCCGTTGGGGCAGGACTGGGCCTATACCCGGCGCGAAGCTCTGGGCGTCTGCGCGGGGATCGGGGCATGGAATTATCCCAGCCAGATCGCCTGCTGGAAGGCTGCGCCAGCTCTGGTCATGGGCAATGCGATGGTGTTCAAACCCTCGGAAGAGACCCCGTTGGGGGCACTGAAACTGGCCGAGATCCTGATCGAAGCGGGGCTACCTGCCGGTGTCTTCAATGTCGTTCAGGGAAGGGGCGGCGTCGGGGCTGCGCTGACCACCGATGCAAATGTGGACAAGGTGTCGCTGACCGGGTCCGTGCCGACCGGTCGCAAGGTCTATGCCGCAGCAGCCGAGGGGATGCGGCACGTCACCATGGAGTTGGGCGGGAAATCGCCGCTGATCGTGTTTGACGACGCGAATCTGGAAAATGCCGTCAGCGCCGCGATCAACGCGAATTTCTATTCCTCGGGGCAGATCTGCTCGAATGGCACGCGGGTTTTCCTGCAGGAAGGTATCCGCGAACGGTTCCTTGACCGTCTGGCCGAACGGGTTCGCAACGTGCGCATGGGCGATCCGCTGGATCCCGAAACCCAGCATGGCCCCATTGTCAGCCCGATACAGGCGGACAAGATTCGCGCCGCGATCCAGGCCGGGCAAGAAGCCGGGGCCAGCCTTCTTTGTGGGGGCGGCGGTGAAGGAGCGTTTATCCCGCCGACGGTCTTTGTGGATGCCACGGATGACATGAGCATCACTCGTGACGAGATATTCGGACCGGTGATGACCACGCTGGCCTTCTATGACGAAGATGAGGTCGTGCGCCGCGCCAATGACACCGGGTTCGGTCTGGCGGCCGGCGTATTCACCCAGGATCTGACACGCGCGCATCGGGTCATTTCCCGTCTGCAGGCAGGCACCTGCTGGATCAACACCTATAACCTGACGCCGGTCGAGATGCCATTCGGCGGCGTCAAGATGTCCGGTCTGGGCCGCGAAAACTCGGCGGCGGCCATCGAACATTATTCACAACTGAAATCGGTCTATGTCGGCATGGGCGACGTCGAGGCGCCCTACTGAGCCGATCCAACCTTTGCATGAGGGTATCATTGGCATGAGCCAGTCAGATTATGTCATTGTCGGCGCAGGCAGCGCGGGATGTGCGCTGGCCTATCGGCTGACCGAGGCGGGCAGGACCGTCACCCTGATCGAATTCGGGGGAAGCGATATCGGGATCTTTATCCAGATGCCCGGTGCGCTGTCTTATCCGATGAACATGCCGCGATATGATTGGGGTTTTTCCTCGGAACCGGAACAGCATCTGGGCGGGCGCAATCTGGCTACGCCCCGCGGCAAGGTTCTGGGCGGGTCGTCATCGATCAACGGCATGGTGTTCGTGCGCGGCAACCCCAAGGATTTCGATCACTGGGCAGAATCCGGCGCGGATGGCTGGGCCTTCGGGGATGTGCTGCCCTATTTCAAGCGCATGGAAACCTGGCATGGCGGCAGTTCGCCCCTGCGCGGGACCGATGGCCCGCTTCATATCACGCGCGGCAAGCGCAAGAACCCGTTGTTCAATGCCTTCATCGAGGCCGGACAGCAGGCCGGCTGGCCCCATACGCCTGATTATAATGGCGAAAACCAGGAAGGCTTTGGCCCGATGGAGGCCACGATCTGGAAGGGGCGGCGTTGGTCCACGGCCAATGCCTATCTGCGTCCGGCGCGCAAATCGGGCAAGCTGACCGTGGTCAGGGCGCTGGCGCGCAAGGTGTTGTTTGACGGCAAGCGGGCCTATGGCGTCGAGATCGACCGCAAGGGCCGCATCGAACAGGTCACGGCGGGCAAAGAGGTGATCCTGTCGGCAAGTTCGATCAATACCCCCAAATTGCTGATGTTGTCGGGGGTGGGGCCGGCCGATCATCTGCGCGAACATGGCATCGCGCCGCTGGTGGATCGGCCGGGGGTCGGGGCGAACCTGCAGGATCATCTCGAGATCTATATGCAGTATAAATCGCTCAGGCCGGTCAGCCTGTATACTTATTACAACCTGCTGGGCAAAAGCCGGGTCGGCGTCGAATGGCTGTTGCAGAAAACCGGGCTTGGGGCATCGAACCAGTTTGAAAGCTGCGGGTTCATCCGGTCGGGCGATGATATCGAATATCCTGATATCCAGTATCATTTCCTGCCCCTGGCCGTGCGGTATGATGGCAAGGCCGCCGCACAGGGACATGGGTTCCAGGCCCATGTCGGCCCCATGCGGTCAAAGTCGCGGGGAACGGTGCGGCTGAACTCCGCGGATCCGGTTCAGGCACCGCGCATTCACTTTAACTACATGTCGCATGAGGATGATTGGAAAGAATTTCGTGCTTGTGTCAGGCTGACGCGCCAGATCTTCGATCAACCCGCGTTCAAGGAATATCGGGGCGAGGAAATTCAACCCGGTGATGATATTCAAAGTGACGCGCAGATCGACGCCTTTATTCGTGAACATGCGGAATCGGCCTATCATCCCTGCGGGACGGCGCGCATGGGGCGCGCTGATGATCCGCAGGCGGCGGTCGATCCGCAATTGCGCGTCATCGGTGTCGAAGGGTTGCGGGTGGTCGACAGCTCGGTTTTCCCGCGCATCACCAATGGCAACCTGAATGGCCCTTCGATCATGGTCGGCGAAAAGGGCGCCGATCATATTCTGGGCCGTATCGCCGGATCGCGATAAGGGTGGCAGGCGTCGCCGGTGGCGCGCCTGCCTTTCGGCGTCACTACCCCTTGCTGGCGCGGATCTGTTCGACGGTCTGTGTCAGCCCGGCCTGCGGCACGCCGCGCAGCAATTCATCACCAATCACGAATGTTGGCGTGCCCATGATCGCCATGCGTTCGGCCAGCTGATGGTTCTGGCGCAAGACATCATCGACCGACGCCGTGTTCATCGTGTTCACCACCTCGTCGGGATCGACGCCGATCTTGTCCGCGACTTTCTTCAGTGATTCCAGCGTTGCGGCACTGCGCAGCGTGATCAGTTCGTCATGGGCCTTCATATAGGCGTCGTCGCCGGCGATCTGCTTGACCGCAACAGCAAAGCGCGCCGACATGTCGCTATCCTGACCGAGAATGGGGAATTCCTTGATGATCAGGCGGATATTGCCGTCATTCTTGACCAGTTCATGCACTTCGTCGTTAAAGCGGCGACAGACGCCGCAGCGATAATCGATGAACTCGACGATGGTCAGGTCGCCCTCGGGATTGCCGCCGACCCAGCTGTAGCCATCATCGAACAAATCCTGTTGGTTCGCGGCGACAAGCTGTTGGTCATTCTGCACCGCCTCGGCCGCGCGGCGTTCTTCAAGCACGTTGATCGATTCGACCAGCACCTCGGGATTGGCCATCAGATATTCGCGCACGGCTTCGCCAAAGGCGGTTTTTTCGCTGTCGGACATTGCCGAAAGGTCAAAAGACAGGGCGGGTGTTGCGGTCAGCAGCAGCGCAGCGATCAGGCGTTTCATGGAATTCCTCTGTATATGTCCAGCGCAGCTTGGCCGTATGGGCCGCAGATGGCAAGAAAGCCCGGCACACGGCTGCGTGATAAGGCCAAAAGGCTAGAGCCGGGGCGCATGTCGCGCTATGACAGCAGACAAAACAAGATCTGAGGCAAGAGCAATGCGACAATCCGCCCGCGGACAGGTTGACCCTTTCATCGTCATGGATGTGATGGAGGCAGCGGCGCGCGCCGAAGCCACAGGACGCCATATCATCCACATGGAGGTCGGACAGCCCGGAACCCCGGCACCGCTTGGCGCGCGCAATGCCTTGGCACGCGCGCTTGAACAACCTTTGGGCTATACTGGCGCATTGGGATTGCCGCGACTGCGCCAGGGTATCGCGGGACTGTATCGGCGCTGGTACGGAGTCGATCTGGACCCGGCCCGTGTTGTCGTCACACCCGGCAGCAGCGGTGCCTTTCTTCTGGCGTTTGCGACATTGTTCGATGCGGGCGACCGCGTGGCAATGGGGTTTCCCGGCTATCCCAGCTATCGCCAGATATTGCGGGCAATGTCCTTGCAACCGATCGGAATCCAGACCCGCCCCGAGGATCGCTATCAGCCCCGCCCGGACAAGCTGCCCGACGCCGAAGGGCTGATCCTGGCATCGCCGGGCAATCCTTCGGGGACGGTGCTGCGCCTTGACGAGATGCAGGCCCTTACGGATGCGGCTTGGGGCAAGGGGATGGCGGTGATTTCCGACGAGATCTATCACGGGCTGTCATATGGTCAGCGGTGCCATAGCGCGCTTGAGGCGACCGACGAGGTGTTCGTTGTCAATTCCTTCAGCAAGTATTTCTCGATGACAGGGTGGCGCGTGGGCTGGATGGTCGTGCCGGAAACCCATTTGCGTACCGTCGAGCGGCTGGCGCAGAACATGTTCATCTGCCCGCCTCATGCAAGCCAGGTTGCAGCATTGGCGGCGCTGGATTGCATCGACGAGACCGAACAGAACCTGCAGGTCTATGCGCGGAACCGGCAATTGATGCTGGACGGCTTGCCCAAGGCCGGGTTCACCCGCATCGCGCCGCCCGAAGGGGCGTTCTATATCTATGCCGATATTTCGGATCTGACGGATGATTCATTGGCCTTTGCGGGTGAAATTCTTGAAAAGGCCGGGGTCGCGGTGACGCCCGGTCTGGATTTCGACCCCGATCGTGGCGCCCGCACCCTGCGGTTTTCCTATGCGCGTTCGACGGAAGATATCGTCGAAGGACTGCGCCGCCTGACGGAGTTCATGGCATCGCGATGAGATGGATTGCCCTGTGCCTTGTGCTGATATGGCTGCCATTTGCGGTGGTGGCGCAGGATGTGGCACGTCTGGATCCGGGCGGTTCGGGTCTGGTCCAGACGGGGCGCGGCTGGTGGGGGCGGTCCGCGCCGCTGGAACTGACGCTGGGGTTGACGCAGGCAGTGCCATACCGGGTGTATATCGTCGCAGACCCCGCGCGGTTGATCGTTGACCTGAAAGGGGTCGAGTTTCCCGATATGACCGGCACTGATCTGGCCGGGGCGGATCTTGTGCCGGCGATCCGATGGGGGCGTTATCGCCGCGGGTGGTCGCGCATCGTGATCGAGCTGCCGGGGCCGTATCGGATCGAAAAGGCGGGGCAACGGACCGCGGATTCCCGGCCTGCGATTACCGTGGCGCTGGATCCGGTCAGCGAGGCCGATTTCGCGCCCCGGGCCAGCGCGGCGACCGCGTTGCGAAATTTGCCGAACCCTGCCGAACTGACTGCACCGCCCGAGGATTCCAGTCTGGTCGTCGCGCTTGATCCGGGGCATGGCGGTTTCGATCCGGGGGCCGAGGCGGGGGGCGAAAAGGAATCCGATCTGGTTCTGGAATTCGCACAGGAATTGCGCACCGCGTTGGAGGCACGTGGTGTTCAGGTCATCATGACGCGGGATGCGGATGTCTTCGTGCGCCTTGAAGATCGCATGACCATCGCGCGCAAAGGGGGCGCTGATCTGTTCCTGTCGCTGCATGCGGATGCCTTGCCCGAAGGGCAGGCGGCGGGCGCGACCGTGTATCTGTGGAATTCACGGTCGAACCGGCGCGCCGCCCACCAGCTGGCGCTGCGCCATGACCGCGACGATCTGTTGGCGGGGCAGGATCTGGAGGGTCAGGATGATGCGTTGACATCGGTTCTGATGGATTTCGCGCGCACCGATACCCAGCCCCGATCCGAGAATTTCGCACGTTTCCTGACCTCGCGGTTGGCATTGATGGGGATTGGCTTGCATGGACGTCCGGTGCAGACGGCGTCGTTTTCGGTGCTTAAGTCGCCGGATATTCCGTCGGCCCTGCTGGAACTGGGCTTCATTTCGGATGATGGCGACCGTGCCAATCTGGTTGATCCGCGCTGGCGGACCCGCATGGTGGATGTGATCGCGCAATCCGTTACCGGTTGGGCCCGCGACGAGGCTGCGCGCAAGGGCATGTTGCGACGCTGAACGGGCCACCTGATTCAGTGTTGTTTTGACCCCCGGCATGGCCATCGCTATAGACGGGGCAAGTGATTGAAAGGCGTTTGGACGTGCTGCGCAGCATCCTGTCATTTTTCGGTGCGATCTTTTCCTGGTTCGTGACCGCCAGCTTCTTTATTGCCCTGACGGTCGGGGGGATCTTCTGGGTCTATTCGCGGGATTTGCCCAGCCATGAGACATTGGCGCAATACAGCCCCAAGACGATCAGCCGCATCTATTCGGGTGAAGGGCGCCTGATCGACGAATTCGCCCAGGAGCGCCGGATTTTCGTGCCGATCGAGGATATTCCCGATCTGGTCAAGCAAGCGTTCATCAGCGCCGAGGACAAGAATTTCTACATCCATCCCGGCTATGACCTGCGCGGTATTCTGGGCGCGGCATACGAGGCGGCGCGTTCGGGTGGATCGAATGTTCGCGGTGCATCGACCATTACCCAGCAGGTCATGAAGAATTTCCTGCTGTCCAGCGATCGCAGCGTCGAGCGCAAGGTCAAGGAGCTGATTCTTGCATCGCGTCTGGAACGGTCGCTGAGCAAGGACCAGATTCTTGAACTGTATCTGAACGAGATCTTTCTGGGGCAGAACAGCTTTGGGGTTGCCGCCGCAGCGCAAAGCTACTTCAACAAGTCGCTGGCAGAGCTGACCCCGCATGAGGCCGCGATGCTGGCCGCCATGCCTCAGGCACCGGGTCGTTATCATCCGGTTCGCGCAAAGGAACGTGTCACCGAACGGCGTAACTATGTTCTGCGCGAGATGTGGCAGAATGGGTATATTTCTCAGGAGAATTACGAGGCCGAAGCCAAGCTGCCGCTGAAGTCGGTTCAGAATGGCGATTACCCGTCCTTCAACAGCCAGATGCCGCCGCGTGATTATTTTACCGACGAGATCCGGCGGCAACTCAGCCGCGAATTCGGGCAGGACGAGTTTTTCGGTGGCGGGCTGACGATCCGTGCCACTGTCGAACCCAAGCTGCAGCAATCGGCGGCGGATGCGTTGCGCACCGCGCTGGAACAGTATGATCGCGGGCGCGGCGTATGGCGTGGCACCGGGGTGACCATCCCGGCCGAGGAACTGACCGACGAGGCGTCATGGCGTGGCGCGCTGTATGAGACCCGTGTGCCGCGTGACATCCCCGACTGGTCGCCTGCGGTCGTGTTGCAGGTGGGGCAATCGGATGCCCGCATCGGTATCGAAGGCATCGAAGAGGATTCCGATGGTCACTGGATTCCGGCCAAGGATGTTCAATGGGCGCGAAAGCTGGATCGTTCGACGGGGCAGCTGGCCCCCAAGGCCCGCACTGCTGGCGATTTGCTGTCGGTGGGTGATGTCGTGTTGGTACGGCCGATGACCAGTGACAGCGACGGCAGCTTTATTCGCTGGACGTTGCGGCAGGTGCCGCAGGTTCAGGGCGGGTTCATGGCGATGGATGTCAATACCGGACGCGTCATGGCGATGCAGGGCGGTTTTTCCTATCAATCCTCGGTCTTCAACCGTGCGACCCAGGCGCAGCGTCAGCCCGGTTCGTCCTTCAAGCCCTTTGTCTATGCGGCCGCGCTGGACAACAATTACACCCCTGCGACCATTGTCGTGGACGAACCGATCCGTCTGAACACCCCCTATGGTCTGTGGGAGCCGAAGAACGCGGGTGGCCGCCATTATGGCCCGACACCGCTGCGCACCGGGATCGAACAATCGCGCAACCTGATGACCATTCGGATCGCGCAGGATATCGGCATGGATGTCGTGGCGCAGTATGCTGAAAAATTCGGCGCATATGATCAGTTGAAGCCATTCCTGGCCAACGCCCTGGGTGCGCAGGAAACGACCCTGTTCAAGATGGTGGCCGCCTACGCGATGTTTGCCAATGGCGGTGAGCGTGTCGAGCCGACGCTGGTCGACCGCGTGCAGGACCGTCGCGGCAGAACGATCTATCGCCACGATCAGCGTGAATGTGAAACCTGTGGCATGCAGGCATTGCCGGCGGGACAGGCCCCGGTCATCGACAGCAATCGCGAACGGGTCATGGATGCGGTCACCGCCTATCAGTTGACCTCGATGATGGAAGGTGTGGTCCAGAGGGGATCGGGCAAGGGCGTGAACCTGCCGGTGCCGATCGCCGGCAAGACCGGCACCACCAACGATGCCAAGGATGTCTGGTTCATCGGGTTTTCGAGCAATATCGTCGCCGGCTGCTATCTTGGATATGATCAGCCGCGCAGCCTGGGGCGCAACGCCTATGGCGGGACGCTGTGCGTGCCGGTGTTCAACGCCTTCATGCGCGATGCGGTTGCCGAATTCGGCGGCACGGAATTTGCGGTTCCGCCGGGTGGTCATTGGGTCAAGATCGACCGCATTACCGGTCAGCGACTGGATGATGATGCCGCCGGTGACAATGTCATCGCCGAATATTTCCGCGACGGCACCGATCCGGATTGGTTGTCGCCGGTGATCATTTCCGGTTTTGGCGATGAAAAGGTCGTTTTGCCCTGGGAAGCAGGCGCAGCGTCGCGTGCGGCGACCTCGATCACGACCTCTACGGGACAACGCAAGGTCATTCCAAAGCGAACGGATTTCGGCACGATGTCTTCCGGGGGGTTGTACTGACCCCCGGCAATCGGCGCCGGTCATGTCGGCGGCACTTGTTCCCCCGGCCCCCAGGCGTTATCACTCGCGCCTGAAATTCCAGAAGGATCGTCACATGCGCGCCGAGACGCAGTCCACCATCGAAGCCATTCGCAAATCGCTGAGCCTGCTTGGGCAGCGGATGGATTGGCAGACCGCGCCGCATCGCCTGGAAGAAATGAATGCGATGATCGAGGATGGCGATCTGTGGTCGGATCCGGCCCGCGCGCAAAAGCTGATGCGCGAACGCCAGTCCCTGGCCGACGCCATCGAAACCTATAAGCGGATCGAAGGTGATCTGACCGCCAATGCCGAGATGGTCGAACTGGCCGAGGCCGAAGGCGATGCCGAGCTGGTCGCCGAATCCGAGGCCAATCTGAAAGAGCTGGCGGCAATGGCCGCCCAGAAGGAATTGGAGGCCCTGCTGAACGGTGAGGCCGACAGCAACGATACCTTCCTTGAAATCAACGCCGGGGCAGGCGGCACGGAAAGCTGTGACTGGGCGTCGATGCTGGCGCGGATGTATGTGCGTTGGGCCGAGAAAAAGGGCTATAATGTCGAACTGATCAGCGAAAGCTCGGGCGATGAGGCCGGGATTCGCAGCGCCGCCTACAAGATCAGCGGACACAACGCCTATGGCTGGCTGAAATCCGAATCGGGCGTGCATCGGCTTGTGCGTATCAGCCCCTATGACAGCGCGGCGCGGCGGCACACCAGCTTTAGCTCGGTCTGGGTCTATCCGGTGGTGGATGACAATATCGAGATCACCGTTCCCGACAGTGAAATCCGCGTCGATACCTATCGCTCGTCGGGTGCGGGCGGCCAGCACGTGAACACGACGGACTCGGCCGTGCGGATCACCCATATTCCAACCGGAATCGTGGTGACCAGTTCTGAAAAGTCGCAGCACCAGAACCGCGCCAACGCGATGGCCGCGCTGAAGTCACGCCTGTACGAGATGGAGTTGCGCAAGCGCACCGAAAGCATTCAGGCCCAGCATGATGCCAAAGGCGATGCCGGCTGGGGAAACCAGATCCGGTCATATGTGCTGCATCCCTACCAGATGGTGAAGGATCTTCGCACCTCCGAGGAAACCAGCGATACGCAAGGCGTTCTGGATGGCGATCTGGATGCGTTCATGGCTGCAACGCTGGCGTTGGATGTGGCGGGCAAAAGCCGCGCCGAGGCCCAGTCCGAGGACTGATCCCCGCCGCCGATCGTGAATATCCGGGGGCGAAGCCCGGCGTCAGGACAGGGGCAGAACATGCAGACACGCGAATTGGGGCGCAATGGTCGCAAGATCGGCGCAGTCGCCCTTGGCACGATGAATTTCGTCGGCACCTATGGGGATGCGGACCGACGTGAGAGCCTGCGCTGCATGGCGGAATGCCTTGAGATGGGCGTGGATCATTTCGATACCTCGGATGTCTATGGCATGGGGCGTGCGGAACAGCTTTTGTCCGAGTTTCTGCGCGATCATCGCGATCGTGTCGTGCTGGCAAGCAAATGCGGCATTACCCGCAACCCCGAACGGCCCTTTGACAATTCGCCTGAATATATCCGGCGATCGCTGGAGGGGTCGCTGAAACGGTTGGGGGTCGATCATATCGACCTGTACTATCTGCACCGTCACGAACCGGGCCGCCCCATTGAAGATGTGATGGATACGCTGATGCGCCTGCGTGACGAAGGCAAGATCGGGGCCATCGGCCTGTCCGAGATTGCGCCCTCGACGTTGCAACGCGCGCTGGCTGTCGGGCCGGTTGCCGCCGTCCAGTCGGAATATTCACTGTGGTCGCGCCAACCGGAACTGGGTCTGGTGCAGGCCTGTGGGCGTGGTGGCGTTGCATTGATGGCGTTTTCCCCGGTGGGGCGCGGGGTCTTTGCGTCGCAATTGCCGGAGCCCACGGCTTTTGGTCCGGGGGATCTGCGTCAGGGCATGCCGCGTTTCGACCCAGTGAACTGGTCGCGCAACCTGCCATATCTGCAAGCGTTCAACGCCTATGCCCGTGATCTGGGACACAGCCCGGCGACACTGGCCATCGCCTGGCTTTTGTCACGCGGGCCGCAGGTTCTGGCGCTGCCCGGATCGCGCAGTATTGCACATATGCGCGAAAACGCGTTGGGCGCCACGATTTCGCTGAGTGCCCAACAGCTTGCCCAGATCGAGGCGATACTGCCGGTTGGCTGGGCCCATGGTCCCCGATACGGCGAGGCGATGTCAAAAGGCCCCGAAGCCTATTGCTGACCGGGGCGGGGTTTCGTGTCATGATGTGGTTTCCATCCATGACGCGAAAGGGCGGTCAGATGCGCGTTTCTGTAATCTTTTCACTGTTGGTTTCGGGGATATGGGCGTTCCAGGCGGGGGCCGACACCGCCGAGGCGCAATGCGAGATTTATCCGGCGGGCTCTGATCGGGTCGAGACGATGACGCCTTGCACATTCAGCCAACGGCAGGGGCATATCACCATCACCCGGCAAGATGGCGTCGATCACGACCTGATGCCGGTCGGCGATATGCCCGGAAACTTTGAGGATCCGCAGGGCAATCCGGTCTATCGCCAAAGCGGTCTGGCGGATGCTGGCACGATCTTTCGCTTTCCGGATTTCAGTCTGTTTGTCTATTGGGGGCATGGTGATCAGACGTCGGATGCAGACAATCCGACCGCACCGTTTTCCACCGATGATTATGACGCGACAGCCCTGTTGAATTGCGGCGCGACCGGTGCCGAGCTGACGGCCGGTTGTCCCGCTGGCGTGATGCGGATGGAAGACGGGCAGGCCTCGGTGACGGTGCTGGACGGCGCAGGGAACCAGTTCACCATGAATTTCATGAAGGACGTGACGACCGGCGATCCCTATGTCAACGCGACCAATCGCAACGCGGATGCCGCATTGCAGGATGATATCTGGCAGGTCATCATCGATGACAGCCAAGTGTATCAGGTGCCTGTGGCCTTCCTGCAAGGGGGGTAGGGGAACCCGGCTTGCAGCAGGCCAAATGGCAGTTACTATGCCCCGAAAACAACGCAACATGCGGGGCCGTCCATGCAGGAAAAACAGATCAATCTGGCGTTGCAGGGCGGCGGGGCGCATGGAGCATTCGCCTGGGGGGTTCTGGATCGCCTGCTGGATGAAAGCTGGCTGCGATTCAGCGCCATCAGCGGAACATCGGCAGGCGCGCTGAACGGCGCCGCGATCAAGGCGGGGATGGCGCGCCACAATGGGGTGCAGGGGCGCCGTGCGGCGCAACGCAATCTGGATTGTCTATGGGGTGAGGTCGGGCAGCTGTCGGATAACCGGATGGTGCGCTGGATGCATTCCCTGGTGCCGATGCCGCGCAGCATGCACCGTCTGACCGAGATGTTTTCTCCGGCGGCCTGGCTGGACGGGCTGAGCCGTATCTTCAGCCCCTATGACTATGGTCCCTTTTATTCGAACCCGCTAGGCGCCGTGCTGCGCGAGCTGCCATATCCGGGATTTGACGGTGATTCCGGCCCCGAATTGTTCGTGGCCGCGACCAATGTCCGCAGCGGCCGGATCAGGGTGTTTACCGGACGCCGCGTGACCGTGGATGCGGTACTGGCCTCGGCCTGCCTGCCGACATTGTTTCGGGCGGTTGAGATCCCGGACCCGGCGACCGGACGCGTCGAAGCGTTTTGGGATGGCGGCTTTACCGGAAACCCGGCGCTGTTCCCGCTTTATGCCCGGCATTTGCCGCGCGACATCGTGATCGTGAATATCAATCCCCTGATGCGCGACGGCATACCAAAGACGCCGGTTGAAATATCAGATCGTGTCAATGAGGTCAGCTTCAACAGCTCGTTGATGTCGGAACTGCGTGCGATCAATTTCGTCAAGCGATTGCATGGCGAAAACCGTCTGCAGGACAAGGCGATGAAGGATCCGCTGATCCACATGATCCTGGATGATCTGCTGATGAATGACCTGAATGCCCGATCCAAGATGATGCCCGCCCCGGGCTTGCTGGAGCGGATGAAAAGGGCAGGGCAGGCGGCGGCGGACCGGTTTCTGGAAGATCACGCCGACGCGCTGAACCGTCATGACACAGTTGACTTGCCCGAGCTTTTGACCGGGTCGGGCATCGTCGGATAGACGAGCCCGGCGGATATCACTAGTTTGGCGGCGTCCTCGATATTCATTTTCAGGAAGGTCACGTCGCTTTCGGGCACATAGATCAGAAAGCCAGAGGTCGGGTTCGGCGTCGTTGGAACGAAGACCGCGATCAGATCGTCGGAAACATGTTCGATCAGCTCACCCTTGGCGGGACCGGCGACAAATCCGATCGCCCAAAGGCCCTTGCGGGGATATTCCAGCATGCAGGCGCGGTCAAACCGGGCCTCGCTTTGGGACAGGATCGTTTCCGCGATCTGTTTCAGCGCGCCATAGACAGACCGGATGATCGGCATCCGGCTGACGATGTGTTCCCCGGTCCGCAGCAGGGATCGCCCCAGCAAGCCTTTGGCAAGCCAGCCGATGACGACGGTGAAGAACAGAAAGAACACCACACCGACGCCACGCAGGTTGATGCCGATATATTGTTCGGGGCGCCATCGCGCCGGCACCATGGGCAGAACCCAGCTGTCCATCCAGCCTGTCAGGGTCCAGATCAGCCAGACCGTGATGCCGATCGGGGCGACCACGACCAGCCCGGCCAGAAAATTCGATCGCAGCATGCCCAGAAACCCGCGTTTGCGGGGAGGGATCTGCAAGGGGGTGGGGTCGGGGACGCGCATGAGCGAATTGGAACAGCGCAATCCCCGTGTTGGTCAAGCCGCTTTCGACATCTCGGCGGCAATTTCCGCAGCCAGTCGCGCATTGTTCATCACAAGCGCGATATTTGATGTCAGCGAGCGACCGTCGGTCAGTTCAAAGATGCGTTGCAGCAGGAAGGGGGTCACCGACTTGGCGGCGACTCCCTGAACCTCGGCCTCGTCCAGCGCCTTGAGGATCACCGGCAGGATTTCGGATTGCGTGATCTCGGCATCTTGCGGGATCGGGTTGGCAACCAGCTGCCCGCCTTTCAGCCCAAGTGCGGCGCGCATCCGCGCAGCCTGGGCGATCTGGGCGGCCGTATCCATGCGCAAAGGCGCGGGAATGCCGGATTTGCGCGACCAGAAGGCCGGCAATTCATCCTGACCATAGGCAATGACCGGGACGCCAAGCGTTTCCAGAACTTCCCATGTCTTCGGCAGGTCCAGAATTGCCTTGGCGCCCGCCGCCACAACGGTCACCGGCGTTTGCGCCAGTTCCTGAAGGTCGGCGGAAATGTCAAAGCTGGTTTCCGCACCGCGATGCACACCCCCGATGCCCCCGGTGGCAAAGACGGTGATGCCCGCGAGCGCGGCACAGATCATCGTGGCGGCGACGGTCGTGGCCCCAGTGCGCCCGTTCGCCAGGCAAACCGCCAGATCCGCGCGGCTCAGCTTCATTGCCTGGTCTGCCGGCGTCTGGGCCAGGGCTTCCAGCGTGTCATCGGTCAAGCCGATGTGAATCTTGCCGCCCATGACCGCGATGGTCGCTGGTACGGCACCGTTGTCGCGGATCATCTGTTCGACATCGCGTGCCATCTGCAGGTTCTGCGGATAGGGCATTCCATGCGTGATGATCGTGGATTCCAGCGCGACGACGGGCCGTCGGGCGGCAAGCGCCCGTTCCACTTCGGGAGAGAAGGTCAGGGGGGCGGAGGTCATGGTACGTCCTTTCCGGAAACATGTGCGGCCGAAGCGTCAACCGCCCGGCGCAGCGCCGCGTCGCGCGGCAATCGGTTCAGTTCGGCCGCAAGATGCGCGGCCAGGAAACAATCGCCGGCGCCGGTCACGCGGGCGACTGTCACTTTTGGTGGCGTTACGGTGATCGTGGGGCCGTTTGCAATGGCCTCGGCGGCGGTGTTCGGACCATCGGTGACCAACACCCGTGCCGCGCCGCGTCCGACCACGGCCTCGGCGGCGCTTGCGGCGTCGGGGCAAGCGCGCCCGGCCAGAATCTCGGCTTCAAGCCGGTTCAGGTAAAAGCACCCCCGACGCGTGGCGATCAGCGGCTCCAGCCGTTCGGCCTTGCCGGGGCTTGCCGGCACGACACGCAAATCGGCGCCGCTAAGGCGCGGGTCGCGGGCGATCGATGCCAGAAGTTCTTCCGTAAGGTTCCCATCCAGAACCACAGGCCCGGACCAACCGGCCAGAGCGTTGTCCAGAGGTGCCAGGATCGTGCCGCCAGCTTCTTCAAGGCTGTGGGCATCGGCGATGGCGGCAATCAACCCCTCGCTGTCTTCGATGGCCATGTAGCAATCGGTGGGCAGACCACTGTCACGGCACAGCCATCGGGTCAGCACACCCAGACGTTCGGCCTCGGCGACAAGCGAATTGCCTTCCGGGTCGCGGCCAACCGCGGACAGAACGGCCGAGCTCACCTGCCAGCGCGCCAGTGCGACCGCGACATTCAATGCAACGCCGCCGGGCACATGGCGAATGCGCCCGGGCACATCTGCGCCCGAAGCCATCCGCCGCGGGGCGCGGCCAATGACATCCCAAAGCATGGCGCCGATACAGAGGATGTCGGGGTCTTTGTTCATTCCTGGTTCCATTCGTCGATCTGCACCTTCAGGAAGCGTTCGAAATCATCCAGATCCACGGGGTCGAACTGACCAAAACCCTGCATCCAGACCGATGCGCTGCGCATCCCTTCGGGGTCCAGCATGCACCAGGTGATCCGGCCGCGGCGTTCCTGCCGGATCAGGCCGGCGGCCGCAAGCACGGAGAGATGTTTCGATACCGCCGCAAGGCTCATGTCAAAGGGTGCCGCGACGTCACTGACGGCCATATCGTCTTCCAGCAGCATCGACAGAACCCGCCGACGCGTCGGATCGGCCAGTGCCGAGAAGATAAGATCGAGCCGGTCAGGGATTGGCATTGTCGGTGAATTGTCCTGCAAAGGCGGAATGGTCAACTTGGTGGTTGAATAATGTCGGCAGCGCAAAAGGATTGCAAGATCGGGATTCGAATCGTGGGTAATCGCAAGACACTGAAAACAAACAAATTTATATGTAGAGCGCCTTGCTTGACTTGCAGCGGTTTCCCCCCTAGACACCCCATCGAACGATAACGGGGGCGTGAGAGATGGCCGAAGGGCCCCGGAATGGCAACGGCAGGGACGATGATACGACCCGCTTGCGCGATCTGGAGGAACGGCTGTCGAAAGTGACCTCCAAACCAGAGGCCAGCGGGCCGATGGCCGGCTATGACAAAGGGCATATCGCCTGGCGCATGGTCACCGAGATCGTCGCAGGCATCCTGATGGGCTGCGGGCTCGGCTACGGATTGGATTATCTGTTCGGCACGAAGCCGTTCCTGATGATCCTGTTTATATTTCTCGGCTTTGCGGCCGGCATCAAGACCATGATGCGCACCGCGTCCGAGCTGGACACAAAACCCGGCAATGCGCCGGAGACCGATGAGAGGGATTGATCGTGGCGACCGAAGCGCATGGTGAAGCAACCGGCCTGACCTTCCACCCGATGGATCAGTTCATCGTCAAGCCGCTGTTCGGCGATGGCCCCGTTCATTGGTATACCCCGACGAATGTCACGCTGTGGATGGCGGTGGTCGCGCTTGGAATCATCGCGCTGCTGGTTCTGGGAACGCGCGGCCGGGCGATCGTGCCGAGCCGTTCGCAATCGATCGCGGAACTGGCATATGGCATGGTTCACAAGATGATCGAGGATATTGCAGGCAAGGAAGGTCTGAAATATTTCCCCTATATCATGACGCTGTTCATGTTCATCGTCTTTTCGAACTTTGCAGGTCTGCTGCCCAAGGCGTTCACCGTCACTTCGCATATCGCGGTGACCGGCGTTCTGGCTTTCGCGGTGTTTTTCACCGTGACCGCCATCGGCTTCATCAAGAACGGCGCGCATTTCCTTGACCTGTTCTGGGTTCGCTCGGCCCCGCTGGCGATCCGCCCGGTTCTGGCCGTGATCGAGGTGATCTCTTATTTCGTGCGCCCGGTCAGCCATTCCATTCGTCTTGCAGGCAACATGATTGCCGGCCATGCGGTTATCAAGGTTTTCGCAGGTTTTGCCGGGATTGCCGCTGTTGCCCCGGTTTCGATCATCGCGGTGGTCGGCATGTATGCCTTTGAAATTCTTGTGGCCTTCATCCAGGCATATGTCTTTACGATCCTGACCTGTGTCTACCTGAAGGACGCGCTGCACCCGTCGCACTAAGCGGGGCAGGCCAGACTTTCCCTGGTCATGCCTTCGGGCCTGACCTGAGATTAACCCGAATTCACAACTTCCAACCGCAAGGAGTATCATCATGGAAGGCAATATCGGAGAACTGGGCCAGTACATCGGCGTCGGCCTTACCGCCATCGGCATGGGCGGGGCTGCTATCGGTGTGGGCAACGTTGCCGGCAACTTCCTGTCGGGCGCCCTGCGCAACCCTTCGGCCGCTGCTGGCCAGACCGCTACGCTGTTCATCGGCATGGCCTTCGCGGAAGCTCTGGGGATCTTTTCGTTCCTGGTCGCGCTTCTGCTGATGTTCGCGGTCTGATCCTTCGCCATCCTTGCGGCGGGGTGGGGGAAATCCCTCGCCCCTTCGTGACCTGATAGGCCAAGGGGTAGGAAATGTTCAGCCTGTTGCAAGAGGCCGCCACGCACGCGGCCGAACACACCGAAGACGCCGCCGCGGCTGTGGCGCAGCACGGCGATGCCGCTGCGCATGGGGCCGAGGCCGCTGGCCACGCGGCCGAAGCCTCGACGGGTCTTCCGCAGCTCGATCTCAGCAGTTTCCCGAACCAGATCTTCTGGCTCGTGGTGACAATCCTGGTGCTTTACTGGGTGCTGTCCAAGATTGCGTTGCCCCGGATCGCCGCCGTCATCTCGGACCGGCAGGGGGCCATTACCGGCGACCTGATGGCTGCCGAGGAATTCAAACAGAAGGCCAAGGAAGCCGAAGCTGCCTATGACAAGGCGCTGGCAGATGCGCGGTCCGAA
Organism: Paracoccus onchidii; assembly: GCF_028294535.1. Classification (GTDB taxonomy): domain Bacteria; phylum Pseudomonadota; class Alphaproteobacteria; order Rhodobacterales; family Rhodobacteraceae; genus Paracoccus; species Paracoccus onchidii. The sequence goes on from NZ_JAQBIE010000012.1 coordinate 56,556, forward strand.
GCTCAGAAGATCGTCGCCGCCAACCGCGCCGACATCCAGAAAGAGCTGGACGAAGCGATTGCCAAGGCAGATGCCGAAATCGCTGCCCGCACTGCGGAATCCGAAAAGCGGCTGGCCGAAATCCGTGAATCCGCAGCCGCGGATGCGACAACCGTTGCGCGGGATGTGACCGCGGAACTGGTGCGCAGCTTTGGCGGTGATGTGGATCAGGGTGCGGTCGACAAGGTCGTCGACCAACGCATGAAAGGGGCCGTGCAATGAAACGTTTTGCAACGATCGCCGCTGCAATGCTGATGGCCGGTCCGGCTGCGGCCGCGTCGGGCCCGTTCTTTTCGCTGCGCAACACCGATTTCATCGTATTGATCTCGTTCCTCGTGTTCGTGGGCGTGCTGATCTATTTCAAGGTTCCTGGCCTGATCGGTTCGCTTCTGGACAAGCGGGCCCAGGGAATCCGCGGTGATCTTGATGAAGCTCGGCGCCTGCGCGAAGAAGCGCAGGAAATCTATGCCAGCTATGAGCGCCGCCAGCGCGAAGTCAAAGGTCAGGCTGAGCAGATCGTGGCGAATGCCAAGCGCGAAGCCGAGGCACAGGCGGAAAAGGCACAGGCCGATCTGAAAACCTCGATCGAGCGCCGGCTGCAAGCAGCATCCGACCAGATCGCCAGTGCCGAAAACGATGCGGTTCGCGCGGTTCGCGACCGTGCCGTGCAGACCGCGGTTTCCGCAGCGTCGGAATTGCTGTCGCAGCAAGTCAAGGCGGGCACCCGCTCGGCCGGTATTGACGATGCCATCGAAGATGTGGCGCGTCGCCTGAACTGAGTTCCTGTGCCATCTGCGGCACGAGCTGAAGTTTCGAGGGACAGGGTTACCCCCGGCCAAAAGGCCGGGGGTTCTTTCATTCAGCAAACTCGTCTGCTCTGCCAAACGAAAGAAGACGCGACGAAACCCGGATGCCTGTCTGGTCACCGGCCTTCTGGCAGTCGGACCGATGCGCGCATCCCTTCGTGATCTTCTGGGGGCGATCACGAAACATTCCTGTCACGCATGTGATAGATGTGTGGATTGGCCTACTATTACCAGTAAAAATTTGACCATTTGGTCAAAAAACGCTGCGTAACTTTGATACAACTTTAGGTTGTTGCCAGATTGCAGCAAAATTGGGGGCCGATCAAGACCGGCCCCGCATTCAGGCGAATATCCGCGTGCGGCGCTTAGCCGTTTGGCCGGATCAGGATTTCGACACGGCGGTTCTGAGCACGGCCTTGTTCCGATGCGTTCGAGGCAACCGGTTGATCCTCGCCACGTCCAACTGCGACGATCCGGCCGGCCGAGACACCGCCAGCGGTCAGGATACCGGCTACGGATTGCGCGCGCCGTTGCGAAAGATCCTGATTATAAGCGGCACTGCCGGTATTGTCGGTGTGTCCGACCACTTCGACGCGGCTGTTGGGATATTCGTTCAGGTTGCGCGCAACCGCGTAAAGATCGTTCTGGGCAATGCCCGATACCGCTGCCGAGTCGGTCGCGAACAGGATGCCTTCGGGCAGCACAACCTGCAGGTAGGATCCGTGGTTCACGATCTGGACATTCGGGTTCTGAACAGCCTGCTCTAGCGCAGCGGCCTGACGATCGAGGATATTGCCCGCAACAGCCCCGGCAGCAGCGCCGAGAATCGCACCCTTGACGGCGTCCTTGCCCTGATCGTTCTTGTCGTCATCGCGGGTGCCGCCAAGAACGGCACCGATCGCCGCGCCAGCCAATGCACCTTGTTGGGTTCTGTTCATATTGCCAAAGGCCGTCGTGCCGTTGGGGTCCGTACAAGCGCCCAGGGCCGTCAATGCGGTCGCGCCAAGAATCGCGGTGAATTTCAGGTTCATATCGTAAAGATTCCTGTCTCGTGGAACTGTTGAACGTATTGCTGGCCCTGCATGGCGGGGCCGTCATCGCTATTTGCCGGGTCAAACTGGCGCAGTTGACCTGAAAATGGAAGCCTTCAAGCGCCCGGCACGATGACGATTTCGCGTGCGCACGTGCCGTGCCACGGGCTTGCATTGGCAGGCAGGGCGGTTCAATAGACATGCATGGCTCAATCCCGTCGTTTGCCCCCCGCATTGCCCTTTGCCGATCAGGTCGCCATTTTCGAGCGGTTGCAAGCGCATGATCCCAGCCCAGAGACCGAGCTGAATTATTCCAATCCCTACACGCTGGTTGTCGCCGTGGCCCTGTCGGCGCAGGCAACGGATATCGGGGTGAACAAGGCGACCGCAGAGCTTTTCAAGATCGCGGACACCCCCCAGAAGATGCTGGATCTTGGGCTGGAGGGGCTGACCGATCATATCAAGACAATCGGTCTGTTTCGCCAGAAGGCCAGGAACGTCATCGCCCTGTCCAGAATTCTGGTCGAGGATTATGACGGTCAGGTGCCCGACAGCCGGGCGGCCCTGACCGGATTGCCCGGTGTTGGCCGCAAGACTGCGAATGTGGTTCTGAACTGCGCGTTCGGTCACAGTGCGCAGGCCGTGGATACGCATATATTCCGGGTCGGAAACCGGACGCGGATCGCACCGGGGCGCGATGTGGACGAGGTCGAGCGGAATATCGAGGACCATGTTCCTGTCCGCTTTCAGCAACATGCGCATCACTGGCTGATCCTGCACGGCCGCTATATCTGTCAGGCGCGTCGCCCGCGCTGTGCGGTCTGTATCATCAATGATCTTTGCCCCTATGAGGAGAAAACCGCATGACCACCCCTTATGTCATCGGAATTGGAAATGCTGTCATGGATGTCATTTCGCCGACGGATGATGCCCAATTGCAGACATTGGGTGTTCAAAAGGGGATCATGCAGCTGATTGAACGCGAGCGTTCCGAATATCTTATGGCCGCGCAGGCAGACGATCATGGCGCCCGGCGCGCCGATGCGCGCCTTGTGCCGGGGGGATCGGTTGCCAATACGCTTGCGGGCATCGGGGCGCTGGGACTGAAGACCGCATTTATCGGCCGCGTCGCGGATGACCCTCTTGGGTTGAGCTATGCCGAACAGACCGAGGCGGCGGGAACGGTGTTCGTCAATCCGCCTGTGGCGGGGGGCGAGTTGCCGACATCGCGCAGCATTATCTTCGTGACGCCGGATGGCGAACGTTCGATGAATACCTATCTGGGCATATCGGCTGAATTGGGCACCGATGACGTGAACCCTTCGGTGTTCCAGGGCGCTGGCTGGCTGTTTCTTGAGGGGTATCTGTTCGACAAGCCCAAGGGTAAGGACGCGTTTCTGAAGGCCGCGAAATCCTGTCACGAGGCGGGGGGGCAGGCCGGCATCGCGCTGAGTGACCCGTTTTGCGTCGACCGCCACCGAGAGGATTTTCGCAGGCTTGTGGCCGGGCCGATGGATTTCGTGATCGGCAATGCCCATGAATGGACATCACTTTACCAGACTGAGGATCTCGAGGCGGCCTTGGCGCAGGCGACGGCGGATTGCGCGACGGTCATTTGCACGCGCTCGGGCGAGGACGCCGTTCTGATCCGCGATGGCGAAAGGGTCACCGCGCCGGTGCAGAAAATCGTTCCGATCGATGCGACGGGGGCGGGTGACCAGTTCGCTGCCGGGCTGATCTATGGCCTGGCCACGGGTGCACCGCTGGAGGTCGCCGGGCGCATGGGCTGTATAGCCGCGGCCGAAGTGATCAGCCATGTGGGGCCGCGACCCGAGCGTGACCTGCGCGCGGATTTTCGCTTGGAAGGTTTGTTAAACCATTGACCCAAAGTGACGATTGTCGCAGGTAAACCAAGAAGTCACGCAGCAGGAATTTGCCTGCCGAAATTTTCGTTCGAATTGCAACTTTTCTTTATTTGCTGCGTGCGTTTTGAATAAGGTAGATTTTCCGCCTGCTGATGCCGTGCCGGAACCGATTTTGAGGATGTAACGATGCCGACGACATGGAACGCGATTTATCTGGGAAACTCGGGTAGTTTCAACATCGATCCGATCGAAGGAAACTCACAAAGCGAAAATGCCGATCAGCTGGTAGGAGCGTCGGCAGGATCGGCAGCCTCACCATTGTTTGAGCGGATCGTCGAGGTCACGGCGCTGGATCGGGCGGGTCAGGCGGGGTCATTGGATACCGATGGCGGGGCCGGTGGGGTGGATCAGGTCAGTTATACGTTGCCGGGTGAGACCAGCGCGATGGTTGCCACCTTCGAAGGGATTGCCGTGTATGATGCGACGGTGACGTTCCTTGATGGCACGACCGCCCAAGTGAGCGCAGTGTTGTTTCAGGATGAGGCACGCAACTTCTTCCTTGCTCCTGAAATCACCGCGAACGCAGATTCAGCGATCTATCAACAGGGGCCGATTGAATCGATCGAGCTGACGGCGTTAACGATTGATACGGCGAACCTGACCGCTGATCGTCAGGCCGCCGATTTCGTGACCTGTTTCGTGGCCGGCACCCTGATCGAAACCCCTGACGGGTTGCGCCCGGTCGAGGATCTGCGCGCCGGCGATATGGTGCTGACTGCAGACCACGGGGCTCGGCCGCTTGTCTGGACCGGATCGCGCAAGCTGGACAGCGCCGCGCAACCGAATTTGCGCCCGGTGCGCATCAGCGCGCGTGCATTGGGTGAAAACAGCCCGAATGCCGATCTTCTGCTGTCCCAGCAGCACCGCATTCTGGTGCGTTCCGCCGCGGCGGCGCGCATGTTCGATGCCTCCGAGGTTCTGGTCGCGGCCAAGCATCTGACCGGGCTTCCGGGGATCGAGATCGTCGAGGATGCCGGGCAGGTTACCTATGTCCACCTGCTGTTTGACCAGCATGAAATCGTTACCGCGAACGGCGCTGCGACCGAGTCGCTGTTCACCGGCCCCGAGGCGCTGAAAGGGGTCAGCGAGGCTGCACGCGAAGAGATTTTGGCGCTGTTCCCGCAGCTTGCCGAGATCGGTTCGCAGGTCGAGATCCTGAACCCGGCGCGACCTTTGGTATCGGGCCGGCGCGGTCGCAAACTTGCGGCGCGGCATCTGGCGAATGCAAAGCCGATGGTTCAGCTTCACTGAGCCTGACGGAACTTCACGCTTGCTTGTGGCGATGCGCGGCGGACGTTGTTTCGTTGCGCGTTGTTGTGCGGGCGTGTATGACCGCCCGAAACTAGGCAGGCAAGGACAAGAAGATGCGCAGGGTTGTTGTCACGGGACTTGGAATGGTCACGCCGTTGGCCTCGGGCGTCGAAGCCACTTGGGAACGTTTGTTGGCGGGGCAGTCGGGCGCGGGTCCGATCACCCGGTTTGATCCCAAGGATGTGGTGACGAAATATGCCTGCGAGATCCCGTTGGGCGATGGCAGCGATGGCAGCTTTAATCCCGATGACTGGATGTCGCCCAAGGATCGGCGCAAGGTCGATGACTTTATCCTGTATGGCATGGCCGCAGCCGAACAGGCGGTGCGCGATGCCGGTTGGAAACCCGAGGATGAAGACGAACGGTTGCGCACGGGCGTGATGATCGGTTCCGGCATCGGCGGTCTGACCAGCATTGCCGAGACAGCCGTCCTGATCAAGGAACGCGGCCCCAAGCGCGTGTCGCCGTTTTTCATTCCGGGCGCCCTTATCAACCTGATTTCCGGTCAGGTTTCCATTCGCTATGGGTTCAAGGGGCCGAACCACGCACCGGTGACGGCCTGTTCGACAGGGGCGCATGCCATCGGCGACGCGGCGCGCCTGATCATGCTGGGTGATGCGGATGTCATGCTGGCAGGGGGCGCGGAATCTCCGATCAGCGAAATCGGCATTGCAGGCTTCAATGCCTGCAAGGCGTTGTCAACCAAGCGCGAAGATGACCCGAGCTCGGCCAGCCGTCCCTATGACCAGGATCGCGACGGATTCGTGATGGGCGAAGGTGCCGGTGTCGTTGTGCTGGAAGAATATGAACATGCCAAGGCCCGTGGCGCCAGGATATATGCCGAGGTTCTGGGCTATGGCCTGTCAGGCGACGCCTATCACATTACCGCACCCTCGGAAGATGGTGACGGCGGCTATCGGGCAATGCAGGCGGCACTGCGTTCGGCCGGGCTGGATGCGGACAAGATCGATTATATCAACGCGCATGGCACATCGACCATGGCGGATACGATCGAACTGGGCGCGGTTGAACGTCTGATGGGTGAAGCGGCCAAGAATGCCGTGATGTCGTCAACCAAATCCAGTATCGGGCATTTGTTGGGTGCGGCCGGTGCTGTCGAGGCAATTTTCTGCGTTCTGGCGATCCGCGACCAGATTTGCCCGCCTACGATCAATCTCGACAACCCGGCGGTCGAACCCAAGCTGGACCTGGCCGCGAACGCGGCGGTTCGGCGCAAGGTCGATGTGGCCTTGTCCAACAGCTTTGGTTTCGGTGGCACCAATGCAAGTCTGGTGCTTGGGAAGGTCGAGGGATGATCTGGCGCAATATCGCCTCGAATTTTTTGACCCTTGCGATTGTTCTGCTGCTGGCGCTGGCCGGTGCGATTGCCTGGGGTAAACACCAGTTCAGCGGACCCGGCCCAAGCGAAGTGGCCCAATGCGTGCAGATTGCGCCGGGCGCCAGCCTGAACGCTGTCAGTCAACAGCTTGCGGCGCAAGGGGCGGTCTCTAGCGCCTATATCTTTCGGGCGGGCGCCGATTATCTGGACAAGTCGCGGGACCTGAAATTCGGCAGCTATCTGGTCGAGCCGAATGCAAGCATGAATGACATCGTGAATGTCATTACCGCAGGCGGGCCATCGACCTGTGGCACGCAGGTCATCCTGCTGGTCGGGGTGCGGGGCAATAATGTGCTGCTGCGCGACATGAACCCCGAAACCGGTGCATTCGAGGAAATGGCCCGCTTTGATCCGGCATCCGGTGATGAACCCGAAGCGATTGCCGCTGCACAACAGAAGCCCGATGCCCGTATGCGCATCACCGTGGCCGAAGGCGTGACAAGCTGGCAAATCGCCGAAGCATTGAAACAGGTCGATTTCCTGTCCGGTGACATCGATGATGTACCTGCCGAGGGTAGTCTGGCACCGGATACCTATGCGGTCGAGAAGGGGGCTGGGCGCGTCGAATTGCTGGCCGAGATGGCCGCGCGCCAGTCAGTGATTCTCGAGCAAGCCTGGGAAGAACGGCCGTTCGGTTTGCCATATGAAACGCCCGAAGAGGCGCTGATCATGGCATCCATCGTTGAAAAGGAAACCGGGCTGGCACAAGAACGCGCACAGGTCGCAAGTGTCTTTGTCAATCGACTGGAAGAAGGGATGCGCCTGCAAACCGACCCGACGGTGATCTATGGTGTCACCGAGGGACGGTCGGTGTTGAACCGCGGGTTGCGCCGGTCCGAGCTTAACCAGCGGACCGCCTATAATACCTATCAGATCGACGGGCTTCCCCCGACGCCGATTGCCAACCCGGGACGCGAGGCGATCAGGGCTGCGTTGAACCCGGCCGATACCGATTTCCTGTTCTTTGTTGCGGATGGCAGCGGGGGGCACGCCTTTGCCCGGACACTGGATGAGCATAATGCGAATGTCGCGCGTTGGCGCGAGATCGAGGCGCAGCGCGGTCAGGAAACCAACACCCCGGTTCAGGATGGTGGTTAAGGCCGGAACCCGCAGCTTATAGGGTTTGACAACGCCCGTTCCTCGCCGCAGGCTTCGCGGCAAGGGGCGGGCTTTTTCAATGGCGTAGGCTGCGCCGGCCCGAGCCTCTGGTTACAGGAGGATTCGCGATGAAACTGTCCGATATGTTTTCCACGCTGGCTGACAATGCACGCATGTTCGAAGAGCGCGCGGCCAAATGGCAGGATGAAATGTCCGCCAAGAATGAGGAAATGACCGCCAGTGCCCGCAAATGGCAAGAGGCCGCCATGCAGCGTCAGGAAGAAATGAACCAACAGATGCGCGGTTACTTTGAAGAAGCTGGCGACAATGTCCGCAACCAGTGGCAGACCATGCAAAGCGCATGGGAAGAACAGTTCCAGCGCATGCAGGAAAAGGGCGAAGAAATGCGCGAGGCGGCCCGGAAAAGCGGCCATTTCCCCGATTGGGCCGAGGCTTATGCCGCCCAGATGGTCGCTTTCGCACAAAAGATGCAGGATGAAGCGTCAAACGCGATCGCCGCTGCAACCGAAGCGCGCGCTAAGGACAACTCCAACCGCAAGGCATGATGGATTCGCGCCCGTTGCGATTCTTGTAGCGGGCGATTCCAATCATTTTCGTCAATGCAACGCAGGGTGTTGCATTGCGTTCGCAACAGATGCGCAACGCGTAAGCTACTGAAGAATAATTATAAACCCTTCAAGTCATTCGCTCATTGGTTGAAGTTATTGACTTTGAGAACGCCCCTGGGTAGAAAGTTTACATGCTGGGAGAAGTGGGCAAGCGGCCAGGGGGAAACCCCGAGGCCGTTTTTTCATTTCTCGGCTCGTGCGGACAGGACACGAGGCGGGACGGCTTGCATGAACGATATGGAATGGTGCGGAATCCAGGATTCCGAACGAGGACCGTTGTCGAATGGGGGCAGCGGCAATCGCTCTGACAACCAATTGGGGGACGCGCGGCAGGAATGCAGCCCTGAAGAGGCAATTTCCGTCGTGGAGGGACTTTTCTGGTCCTATATCCGGGACCTGAGACGACATGAGGCGGCGCTGGAGGCGCGAGAGCGTGGCGCCGTGGATCCAGCAGAACTGAAAGAGGCTATGCACAGCGCAAAGGTCGTCCGCGAGGCGGTCCATCTGTTGCTGTCGGAAAGGAACAAGGTTGACAAACTTCGCAAGGATATCACCGGCGGGGTCGGAGGAGGTAGCCTCGACCTTGACTCGGCAAGAGATGAAATCGGGCGCCGCCTGGCTTGCCTCCGCCGCGCCCAGGGAGGTTGATGCCTTTCTGGAAGGGCTGAGCGACAATGCCCTGACGGCACTGCCCTGGCTGTTCGAGTTCTGGGCATTGCCGCATCAGTTACCGCCAGAGGGCGATTGGAAAAGCTGGGTGATCATGGGCGGGCGCGGTGCGGGAAAGACCCGTGCCGGATCGGAATGGGTGCGAAAGCTGGTCGAGGGGCCGACTGCAGCCGCGCCCGGAAAATGCCATCGGGTCGCCCTGGTCGGGGAAACCTTTGATCAGGCCCGTGAGGTGATGATCATGGGAGAGAGCGGCATCCTTGCCTGTTCACCCCCCGACCGCCGCCCGGTCTGGGAGGCGGGGCGGCGCAGGCTGGTCTGGGCGAACGGCGCCACCGCAACGGTGTATTCCGCCCACGAGCCCGAGGCATTGCGCGGCCCGCAATTCGATGCGGCATGGGTGGATGAGCTGGCCAAGTGGAAGAAAGCCGAGGAAACCTGGGATATGCTGCAATTCGCGCTGCGTCTTGGGGCGCATCCGCAGCAGGTGATTACGACAACGCCTCGCAATGTCGGGGTGTTGAAGCGCATTCTGCGCAATGCCTCGACAGTGACGACCCATGCCCCCACCGATGCCAACAGGGCCTATCTTGCCGAGAGCTTTTTGGCCGAAGTGCAATCACGCTATGGGGGCACGCGGTTGGGGCGCCAAGAGTTGGACGGAGTCTTGCTGGACGATGTGGAGGGGGCGCTTTGGGCCACCGGCACGTTGGAACAATGTCGCGTCGAGCGGCTGCCCGAGCTTTCCCGGATTGTTGTCGCCGTGGACCCGGCAGTCACGGCATGCAAGGCCAGCGATGAATGCGGTATTGTCGTGGCTGGTGTCGTCACCCGAGGAGAGCCGCAGGATTGGCGGGCCTATGTTCTGGAAGATGCAAGCGTTCGTGGCGGGCCAGTGGAATGGGCGCGTGCGGCGATTGCGGCGATGGAACGCCACGGCGCCGAACGTTTGGTTGCCGAGGTGAATCAGGGGGGCGATCTGGTCGAAAGTGTCATTCGCCAGGTTGATCCGCTTGTTCCGTTCAAGGGGCTGCGTGCGTCGCGCGGAAAAGGGATGCGGGCCGAGCCCGTGGCGGCGCTGTATGAGCAGGGTCGCGTCAAGCACCTGCTGTCTGGAAACCTTGGAACCCTGGAGGATCAGATGTGCCAGATGTCGGTTCGGGGCTTTGAGGGGCGGGGCAGTCCGGATCGGTTGGACGCGTTGGTCTGGGCGTTGCACGAGTTGATGATCGAACCCGCCTCGGGATGGCGAAGGCCGCAGATGCGACGGTTGTGATGCCGGCGCCAGCAGATTGCAGATGACAAGACAGTTCCAGGAGGCCGCCATCGGGGCGGCCTTTTTCATGGCTGAATATGGAGGCGAGAATGGCGTTGCGATTGTTTTCGCGGGAGCAGAAACCTGCTTCTGCGCCAGAAGAAAAGGCCAGTGCCACCGGCCGCGTGGTGGCATTTGCAACCGGTTCGGGGCGGGCGGTCTGGTCCGCGCGCGACAGTAACAGCCTGACGCGGGGGGGCTTTGTCGGCAATCCGGTCGGATTTCGGTCGGTCAAGTTGATCGCCGAGGCCGCGGCCGCAGTTCCGCTTGTCTGCGAGGATACGGACCGCCGATACGAGAGCCATCCGGTTATCGACCTGTTGCGCCGTCCGAATGCCGGGCAGGGACGTGCCGAGCTTTTCGAAAGTTTGTTCGGGCAATTGCTGTTGTCGGGCAACGCTTATGTCGAAGCGGTTGGCATCACCGGCGAGGGTCTGCCCGAAGAGATGCATATCTTGCGGTCTGACCGGATGAGTATCGTTCCCGGTGCGGATGGCTGGCCTGTTGCCTTTGAATATGCCGTCGGTGGCCGCAAACATCGTTTCGACATGACGGGTCGCCCTGATCCGATTTGCCACATCAAGAGCTTTCATCCCCAGGACGATCATTACGGCTTGTCGCCGATGCAGGCCGCCGCAGTGGCAATGGACGTGCATAACAGCGCGTCGGCATGGTCAAAAGCATTGCTGGACAACGCGGCCCGTCCGTCCGGGGCGATTGTCTATAAAGGGGTTGATGGTCAGGGGGTTCTTAGTCCCGAGCAGTATGATCGATTGGTCGGCGAAATCGAGATGAACCATCAGGGCGCCCGCAACGCAGGTCGTCCGATGTTGCTGGAAGGTGGTTTGGACTGGAAGCCGATGGGGTTCAGCCCCAGCGACATGGAGTTCCACGAGACCAAGATCAGTGCCGCCCGCGAGATCGCGCAGGCATTCGGCGTCCCCCCCATGCTGTTGGGTATTCCCGGCGATGCGACCTATGCCAACTATGCCGAGGCCCATCGCGCCTTCTATCGCCTGACTGTCCTGCCTTTGGCAACGCGGGTGAGTGCGGCCGTGGCTTGGTGGTTGTCTGAACATCTTGGTGCCGAGATCGCGCTGCGCCCTGATCCGGACCGGATTCCGGCGCTGGCGGCGGAACGGGATCAGCAATGGGCGCGCATCAGCGCCGCGACATTCCTGAGCGATGCCGAAAAACGGACGCTGTTGGGCCTGCCGCCACTGAGCGATGGGTGAGGTGATGGAAGGGTCGCGCTTTGTCAAGGAAAACGCCTGGCACGACCAGCGTTTCGAAGCGCAAGAGCGCATCATGGCACTGCAGTTTGGCAGCATGGAAAAGCGGCTGGAGCGCATCGAGGCATTGATCGAAGGGCTGGAGCGAAGGTTGTGGATGACCGTCTATGGCGTGGTCGCCGTCATCCTGACACAGGCGCTGCAGGGGATACTCGATTTTGCGCCGAAAGGAGGATGAGGGAATGACACCGGGACTGGAAGTGAAATTTGCCGGCGGGGTGCCGACCCTGACGGATGGTCATGTGATCGAAGGCTATGCCAGCCTGTTCGGCCTGACCGACCAGGGCGGGGATGCGGTTCTTGCCGGTGCCTTCGTGAACAGTTTGCGCAAACTGTCCACGAAAGGTGACAAGGTGCGGATGCTTTGGCAACACGACCCCGCCCGACCGATCGGCGTTTGGGACGAGGTTCGCGAGGATGAAAAAGGCCTGTGGGTCAAGGGGCGGCTACTGCCTGATGTCGAACAGGCCCGTGAGGCAGCCGCCTTGCTGACGGCGGGTGCTATCGATGGTTTGTCGATCGGATATCGCACCATTCGCGCACAACGGGATGAAAAAGGCCGGCGCGTATTGGCCGAAGTCGAGCTGTGGGAGGTGTCTCTGGTGACATTTCCAATGCTGCCCGAGGCCAAGGTCGGACGCAAGGACGCGGATGATCTGCGCGAGATTGCAAACCTGTTTTCCGCCGCAACAGACGCCTTGCGCACTGGATGATGCTCGCCGGTCATCACCGGCGACAAACGGGAATTTCGGTGTGGGGAACGGCACCGAAATCTGCCCGGATCCCCGACAGTGCGGGATCCGGGTCTGGGGCTGGCTAGCCCACTTATCGCGATGAGGAGAAGACCATGACCGAGGTGAAATCCACGGGCGGGACGGACATGTCCGTTGATCTTAAAGGGGCCATGAGCGGGTTCGTAAGTGAACTCAAGGGGTTCCGCGAAGACATTCACAACAAACTGCAAGAACAGGAAGAACGCATGAACATTCTTGATCGCAAAACCGCCCTTCGTGGCCGCGCCCCGCTTTCGACGACGGCGGACACCGAACTGCCGCATCAGAAGGCGTTCAACGCCTATTTGCGCAGCGGTGACGATGATGGCCTGCGCGGCCTGACAATCGAGGAAAAGGGCCTGACGGTCGCCAGTGACGGGGGGTTCCTGGCCGCACCGCAGGTTGCAGAGACGGTCCAGAATTCGTTGCGCAACAGTGCCTCGTTGCGGTCGTTGGCCAATGTCGTGATGGTCGAATCCTCGTCATATGAAGTGCTGATCGACAAGGGCGATATCGGCGCAGGTTGGGCGACCGAAGCCGATGCAACCGAGACCGGCTCGGGCGGGATCGAGCGGATTTCGATCCCGGTTCATGAGCTATCGGCAATGCCGAAGGCAAGTCAGCGTTTGCTGGACGATGCTGCTTTCGATGTTGAAGCCTGGCTGGCCGAACGCATCGCCGACAAGTTCGCCCGTTCGGAAGCCGCCGCGTTCATCAATGGCGATGGGGTCGCAAAACCGCGTGGCATTCTGACCTATCCGATCGCGCCCAATGGCAGCGAGACCGACGGTCAGATCGGCACTTTGGTGACCGGTGCGCTGGGCGGATTTTCCAGCGAGGCCCCGGGTGATGCGCTGATCGATCTGATCTATGCGCTGGATGCCGAATATCGTGCGAATGCCAGCTTCGTCATGAACTCGAAAACGGCGGCACAGGTTCGCAAGATGAAGGATGCGGAAGGGCGGTTCCTGTGGACCGACGCGCTGTCCTCGGCGCAAACGCCGCAATTGCTGGGCTATCCGGTGATGATCAGCGAAGACATGCCCGACACGGATATCGAAACGCTTTCGGTGGCGTTCGGCGACTTTCGGGCCGCCTACACGATCGTTGAGCGTCCCGATCTGCGGGTTCTGCGCGATCCCTTCAGCGCCAAGCCGCATGTGTTGTTTTACGCCACCAAGCGTGTCGGTGGCTGCATCACCGACTTTCGTGCCGTCAAGCTGCTGCAGTTCGCCTGATCAAAGGTTGATCAGGTGAGGGAAGGGATCGCGCTTGGTGTTGGCCATACCGGCTTTGCAACTGTCCGCGCGCGCTGATGGCTGGCGCGCGGGCGCGATCCCTTCCTGCAATGAACGGGATTGGCGGGGCCTGTCATGGCCCCGCCACGGTGGAACGACGATGCGGACGGCAGGACGGGAGGTTCGCGACATGATGCTGATAGAGGAAACGGCGCCCGCGGCGGAGGCGCTGCCTGTGGCAGCGCTGCGCGAGCATTTGCGCCTTGGGTCGGGCTTTAATGACCCGGAAGACGGTGCGGAAACGGCGGCCCTTACAGGGTTCTTGCGCGCTGCAATCGCGACGATTGAGGCGCGCACTGGCAAGGTCTTGCTGCAGCGCAGATTCAGGATGCGCATCGACGAATGGCGGGACAGGCTGGCACAGCCATTGCCATTGGCACCCGTGACCGCCGTCGAGGCCATACGCATGGATGACGGGGACGGTTTGGCAACCGATTTGCCGGCAGAGGCCTGGCGCCTGGTGCCGGATAGTCAACGACCGCTGATCCTGCCAACGGGTGTGATCTTGCCCAACGTGCCCCGGCGGGGCTGGGTCGAGATCGTGTTCTCGGCAGGGTTTGGCACGCAATGGCAGGCGGTTCCCGATGATCTTGCGCAGGCGGTGCTGATGCTTGCTGCGCGATATTACGAAGATCGAGGAAGCGACAGCCATCGGGGTGGCATGCCCTTTGGGGTCAGTGCACTGATCGAACGTTGGCGGCAGGTACGCGTTCTGGGCGGGCGCGGCCAACGCGAGGTGCGCTGATGGCGAGGCGCATGATCCGGTTGGAATTGGAAGATCAACAAAGGGACAGCGACGGCCTTGGTGGGCATGTGGTGACCTGGCGCCGCCTTGGCGCTCTTTTCGGAGAAATGGATTCCGGCAGCGGTCGACGCCGCTCGGCGCAGGTGGGTGCGGAAAGTGTTGTGTCGTGGCGCATCATTGTTCGTGCGGCGCGTTTGGGTGATCCGCGGCGTCCCCGCGCGGGCCAGAGATTCCGCATGGGGCAGCGCGTGTTTCATATCGATGCCGTCGCCGAACGGGACGGTGCCGGCCACTGGTTGACCTGTTTTGCGACTGAAGAGGTGCAGGCATGAGCTATGCGGCAAGCATTTCATTGCAATCGGCAGTCTATCTGAGGCTGAGGCAGGACGAGGCGTTGTCGGCGCTGATCGGTGACGCGATCTATGACGCGATGCCGGTCGAGGCACCGAGCGGGGTCTATGTTTCGCTTGGCCCCGAAGACGTGCGCGATGCGGGCGATGTGACCGGCGGCGGATCACAGCATGACTTTATCGTCTCGGTTTTGTCCGGGTCGGATGAAACGGCCGGATTCGCCACGGTCAAGGCGGCAGCGGTTGCGGTTTCCGAGGCCCTGGAGCGCGGAGAGCTGGCGTTGGAGCAGGGTCATCTGGCGGGGCTGTGGTTTCGTCGGGCCAAGGCAAGGCGGGTGGAAAGTGGCGCGGCGCGACGGGTCGATCTGACCTTTCGCGCGCGCATTGATTTGGGCTGAGGAGATATCATCATGGCGGTACAGAACGGACGTGATCTTCTGATCAAGATGGATATGACAGGTGACGGCGCATTCGAGACCGTGGCGGGGCTGCGCACGACCAGGCTGTCATTCAACGCGGAAACGGTTGATGTCACCAGCCTTGAAAGCGAAGGAGGCTGGCGCGAATTGCTGGGCGGCGCGGGCATGCGCAGCGCGTCGATTTCCGGATCGGGGGTTTTTCGCGATGCCGATACCGATGGGCGCGCGCGCCAGATTTTTTTCAATGGTGAAGTGCCCCGTTTCCAGGTCATCATCCCCGATTTCGGCACGGTCGAAGGGCCATTCCAGCTGACTGCATTGGAATATGCGGGCAGCTATAACGGAGAGGCCACATATGAGCTGACGATGGCGTCGGCGGGCGCACTTAGCTTCACGGCGCTTTGATGGTCAATCCGATGCGAGGAGAGGTCAGCGTCGAGATTGACGGTCAAGCCCATGTAGCACGTTTGACGTTGGGCGCGCTTGCCGAACTGGAGGGCCAGCTGGGTGCCAGCAGCCTGATGGCGATCGCCGAGCGTTTCGAATCCGGGCAATTCAGCAGCCGAGACGTTGTGGCGGTCCTGGTGGCCGGTCTGCGGGGCGGAGGTTGGAAAGGCGAGGCCCGCGATCTGTTGACCGCCGAGATTGCGGGCGGCCCGGTCGCCGCCGGGCGACTGGCGGCCGCGTTGCTGGCACGGGCGTTTCGGATCTCGTCATGAGTGGTTTCGGGCCGGAAACCGGCACGGGCATTGATTGGGCAGGTTTGATGCGGGCCGGATTGCGTGGCCTGAGATTGCACCCGGATCAGTTCTGGTCGCTGACGCCTGCCGAACTGGCCCTGATGCTGGGCGTCGAAGAGGGCATGTCGGGCATGACACGCAGTCGCCTGGCGGCCCTGTCACAGAAATTTCCTGATCGGGTCGCTGCGTCAGGTGAGCAAAACACCAGTCGGACGGAGGTTTGACGATGGCTGATAATGACGGGTTCGGCACTGCGCTGGATGAAGTGGACAATGGGCTGGGCGACGCGGGACGCATGGCAGCAGAGTTTCAGGCGGAACTGGCACGGCTGAAGCAGGAAATGGTTCTTACGTCGCGTGAAGTGACTACCCTGAGTTCAGGGATCGAAGGCGGATTGCGGCGTGCCTTTGACGGGATGGTTCTGGACGGAATGAAGTTTTCCGATGCGTTGAAGGGCATTGGGCAATCGATCGCGGATACGGTGTATTCGCTTGCCATGAAACCGGTGGAAAACGCGATTTCCGGATCCATCGCGCAAGGTGTGACCGGGTTGATGTCGGGCGTGATGCCATTTGCCAATGGCGGGGCTTTTGCGCAAGGGCGTGTGGTGCCCTTCGCCAATGGCGGGGTGGTTTCGTCGCCGACCACCTTCCCGATGCGCGGGGCGACGGGTCTGATGGGCGAAGCTGGACCCGAGGCCATTATGCCTCTGCGGCGTGGTGCCGATGGCCGATTGGGTGTTGCGGCGGCGTCGGGCGGGCAACGACCCGTGAATGTAACCGTCAATGTCAGCACACCGGATGTTGCGGGGTTTCAGCGCAGCCAATCCCAGATTGCGGCGCAGTTAGGTCGGGCGCTGGCACGCGGCGAACGCAACAGCTGATCAATCAGGAAAGGGGAGAGCATGGCATTTCATGAAGTGCGGTTTCCGGCGAACCTGTCATTCGGTTCTGTCGGCGGCCCCGAACGGCGTACCGATATCGTGGCGCTGGCAAGCGGGTTCGAGGAACGCAACACACCCTGGGCACATGCCCGTCGTCGTTATGACGCAGGTATGGGGCTGCGCTCGATGGACGATCTGTCGACACTTGTGGCGTTCTTCGAAGCGCGCTCGGGGCAGTTGCATGGGTTTCGGTGGAAAGACTGGTCAGATTACAAGAGCGGGCTGCCTTCGCGGGGGGTCGCTTTTGAGGATCAGCAGATCGCGCGTGGCGACGGGAACACGGTTTCGTTCCAGTTGACCAAGGCATATGTGTCGGGGCCCGCAAAATACTCGCGGCCGATTTGCAAGCCGGTGCAAGCATCGGTGCGCGCCGGGATTGGTGGTGTCGAACGGTTCGTCGGCGACGACTACGAGGTCGATCACGAGAAGGGTCTTGTCACCTTTTACGATCCCCCTGAGCCGGGAGCGGCGATCACAGCCGGCTTTGAGTTCGATGTGCCTGTCCGGTTCGACACCGACCGGATTGCGGTATCGGTTGCCTCTTTCCAGGCGGGCGAGATGCCACAGATTCCGATCGTCGAGGTGCGCGTATGACGACGACAACGATATGCCGCGCCTGGTTGATCGCGCGAAAAGACGGATTGCGCCTGGGTTTTACCGATCACGATGCGGTGCTGACATTGGATGGGGTCGCGTTTCGCCCGGACCATGGCATGAACGCGCGATCGCTGATGCAGGCTTCGGGGTTGTCTGTCGACAATTCCGAGGCGGAAGGCGCCCTGACAGATGGCGCGATCACCGAGCAAGACATCCTGGCAGGGAAATGGGACAGCGCCGAGTTGACCATGTGGGAGGTCGACTGGGCCGACCCAATGCGGCGCAAGAAGGTTTTTGCAGGAAGTCTGGGCGAAGTTTCGCGGTCGCGGGGCGCATTCCGCGCCGAGCTTCGTGGCCTGTCCGAACCGCTGAATGCGGCGCAGGGGCGCGTCTATCATCCACGTTGCTCGGCAAGGCTGGGTGATGATGCATGCACAATGAAGCTTGACGGCGCTGCCTATTCCACTGTGCTTGATGTCGAGGGTTGTGAAGATGGGCGGATCTTTCGTTTCGCCATGTTCCCCGGCTATGAATCCGGCTGGTTCGAGCGAGGCGTGTTGATGATGCGCAACGGTCAGGCAGAGGGTTTGCAAGGAGCGATCAAGAACGACACGGCCTTGCCGGATGGCGGGCGAGAGGTCGAACTTTGGAAATCCCTGGGCATCCACCCTGAAACCGGGGATCGTCTGCGCCTGATCGCCGGGTGCGATAAACGTGCCGAAACATGTCGTTTGAAATTCAATAATTTTCTGAATTTTCGCGGCTTTCCGCATCTGCCGAGTGAAGATTGGTTGCTGGCGCCGAGGGCGGGGGGCTGACATGGCGGACGCGGACAAGATCGTTGATTTGGTGCGTGCATGGATCGGAACACCCTATGTCCATCAAGCCAGTCACTTTCAGGCCGGGACGGATTGCCTCGGCCTGATCAGGGGCGTTTGGCGCGACCTTTACGGGCAGGAGCCCGAGGTCCCGCCTGCCTATACGCCCGACTGGGGTGAGACCGGGGCGGCTGAATTGCTGTGGCTGGGTGCCAAGAGGCATCTGGTTCCCGTGCTTCGTTCGGAACCCGTCGGTGCGGGGCAGGTCCTGCTGTTCAGGATGCGCAGCGGGGCTGTTGCCAAACATCTGGGGATTTTGGTCAGCGGTGGGGAAGCGCCGCGTTTCGTGCATGCCTACACGCATCACGGAGTCGTCGAGAGCCCGCTGACAACCCCATGGCGGAACCGGATATCGGGTCGGTTCCGCTTTCCTTGAGATCATGAAACAGGAGGTTGACGATGGCCACGATCGTATTGTCGGCAGTTGGCGCATCAATCGGGGGCAGCATGGGTGGCGCCGTGTTGGGTCTATCCGGTGCGGTAATCGGGCGTGCCGTCGGCGCAACGGTTGGTCGCGCCATCGATCAACGCCTGCTGGGCGGAGGTTCGAGAGCGGTCGAGACCGGGCGCATTGATCGTCTGCGACTGCAATCCGCCGGCGAAGGTGTGCCGATTCCGCGGATCTGGGGGCAGATGCGGCTGCCGGGACATGTGATCTGGGCCTCGCCGCTGGAGGAAACGCAGACCACCGAAGGTGGCGGAGGCGGCAAGGGTGCGCCGTCGCAACCCAGCGTCACGCAGATCGGCTATCGCTTGTCCGTTGCGATCTCGCTGTGCGAGGGGCCGGTGCTGGGTGTCGGGCGAGTGTGGGCGGATGGCGAGGAAATCGCGGCCGAAGATCTCAACCTGCGGATCTATTGCGGCGATGCAGATCAGATGCCCGATCCCGCGATCGTTGCGCATGAAGGCGAAAATACCCCGGCATATCGCGGTCTGGCCTATGTCGTTCTGGAAGATCTGGGGCTGGAGCGCTGGGGCAATCGCATGCCGCAGCTCAGCTTTGAGGTCACATGCCCTGCGCGCGACGGAACCGGATTGCACCGTGATGTGCGTGCGGTGGCGCTGATTCCGGGAACGGGGGAATATTCGCTGGCGACGACCCAGGTGACACAGGATCTTGACCTGGGCGAAACGAAGACCATCAATGTCAACACGCCGATGGGAGGTACGGATTTCAGTGCGTCCATGAATGTCATGGGGCGCGAACTGCCCAATGTCGGCTCGGTCGCCTTGGTGGTGTCGTGGTTTGGCGATGACCTGCGCATCAATAACTGCGCCCTGAAACCAAAAGTCGAACAGTCGCGTGTCGATGGCAGCGAAATGGCCTGGCACGCGGGTGGCCTCACGCGTAGTTCGGCCCAGGAGGTCGCGACCATAGATGACCGGCCGATTTATGGCGGCACACCCAGCGATCAATCCATCGTTGAGGCCTTGCAGGCGCTGGACGAACGCGGACAGCGCGCGGTGTTCTATCCGTTCATTCTTATGGAACAACTGCAGGGCAATGGTCTGCCCAACCCCTATGGCGGTACGGAACAGCCAGTCATGCCATGGCGGGGCAGGATTACATGTTCGGTGGCCGCGGGGCGGAACGGATCTGTGGACGGGACGGAACAGGCAGTTGCCGAGGTCGCCACGTTCTTTGGTTC
The DNA here is from genome assembly GCF_028294535.1 of Paracoccus onchidii. Taxonomy (GTDB): domain Bacteria; phylum Pseudomonadota; class Alphaproteobacteria; order Rhodobacterales; family Rhodobacteraceae; genus Paracoccus; species Paracoccus onchidii. The sequence continues at coordinate 76,462 of NZ_JAQBIE010000012.1, forward strand.
GGCAGAGGTTGCGGATTTCACCCGGCGCGATGCGCATGTCGAGTATCATGGCCCTGCGGAATGGTCATACCGTCGTTTCATTCTGCATTATGCACATCTATGTGCCGCGGCCGGGGGTATCGACGCATTTCTTATCGGGTCGGAAATGATCGGGATGACGCAGATTCGCGGGCCTCAGAACAGCTATCCGGCCGTTGCGCAATTGCGCAGGCTGGCACGGGATGTGCGTGCTGTTCTGGGGCCGGATGTGAAGATCGGATATGCGGCTGATTGGTCCGAGTATTTCGGGCATCATCCGGGCGATGGCGAGCTGTTCTTCCATCTGGACCCGCTTTGGGCCGATGAAAACATCGATTTCATTGGAATCGACAATTACATGCCGCTGTCTGACTGGCGGGACGGAGAAGATCATCTGGATGCGCATTGGGGCGATGTTCGCAATGTCGACTACCTCAAGAAAAATGTCTGCGGTGGCGAGGGGTTCGATTGGTTTTACGCCAGTGAATCCGATAGGAACGAACAGCGCCGAACGCCGATTAGCGATGGCCAGTATGATGAGGCCTGGGTCTGGAAATACAAGGATCTGAAAAGCTGGTGGCAGAACCTGCATTTCAATCGGCCCGGCGGCGTCAGATCGCGCGAGGCAACCGGTTGGGTGCCCGGGTCCAAGCCGATCTGGTTCACCGAATATGGATGTGCGGCGCTGGACAAGGCCACAAACCAACCCAACAAGTTTCTGGATGCCTATAGCTCGGAAAGCGTGTTGCCGTATTTTTCAACGGGGCAGCGGGATGATGCCGTGCAGTCAGCTTATGTCGCGGCCGTGAATGGTTATTGGTCGGATCCGGACAACAACCCAGAAATGGAGGATGGCGGTCGCATGGTCGATTTGTCACGCGCCCATGTCTGGTGTTGGGATGCGCGGCCGTATCCGGCGTTCCCTGCGCGTCGCGATCTTTGGTCGGACGGTCCGGCATGGGAACGGGGGCATTGGCTCAACGGGCGTGCGGGCGCCGTGATGCTGCCGGCCGTCGTGGGCGATATATGTCGTTCCGCCGGTGTGACATCTTTTGACACGAGTCGCATTCACGGTGTTGTTCGGGGCTATACGGTCGCGGGCGGTGATTCAGGGCGAGCTGCACTGCAATCATTGATGCTGGTGCATGGCTTTGATGCTGTTGACGGGGACGGAGCATTGCGCTTTGTGCCGCGTAAGGGCTTGGCGACCGGTGAGTTGTCGGTCAGCGATATGGCCGTCACGGCAGAGGTGCCAGGCTTTGAAACGGTCAGGGCCGCCGAGCCCGAGCTTGTCGGGCGGCTGCGCCTGACCCATGTCGAGGCAGGCGCCGATTATGGCGCGGCAACAACCGAAACCAACTTGCCGGAAAACGACCAGGAAACCGTCAGCGACAGCGAATTTACCATGTCACTGACCCGTGCCGAGGGACGTGCCATAGCAGAGCGCTGGCTTTCGGAGTCAACGGTTTCACGCGACACTGCGCGGTTTGCACTGCCGCCATCCATGTCCGATTTAGGGGTCGGGGATGTTCTGCGCATTGACGATGGCACGACGCAGCCAAGATTGTGGCGGCTTGACCGGATCGAGCGTGCCGGCGCCTTGACGGTGGATGCGGTGCGGGTCGAGCCGGGCGTCTATCGGCCGGCTTTGTCGAATGAGGACGACACTTCCATTCGGCGTTATGTCCCGCCAATGCCGGTTTGGCCGATCTTCCTAGATCTGCCACTGCTCAAGGGTAACGAAGATCCGCATGCGCCCTATCTCGCGGCGACCGCGCGACCGTGGCCGGGATCGGTAGCGGCCTATATGTCGGTTGAAGAGGAAGGCGGGTATGACTTTTCATTGCGGCTTGATCGGGCATCCGTCATCGGGCGGACCGAGAATGGTCTGGTATCGGCGCGATCTTCGGTTCTGGATCGGGGGGCGCCGCTGCGTGTCCGGCTAAAGGGTCATTCGCTGAGATCGGTGTCAGACAAAAGCCTTTTGGCTGGGGCCAACGCGATGGCGATTGGCGACGGGTCGCTGGACAACTGGGAGATCTTCCAGTTCCGTTCGGCCGTGCCTGTCGGCAACGACCTTTGGGATCTGTCTGAGCGTCTGCGCGGGCAGGCGGGCACTGATGGCAATATGCCCGACATCTGGCCTGAAGGCAGTGTCGTCGTATTGTTGAACAATGCGGTCAAGCAAGTCCCGATCGCCCCCAGCACGCGCGGCCAGGAACGTTTTTGGCGTGTTGGTCCGGCCTTGCGGGCCCCGGATGACGCCAGTTATCGATCGCGACGGACAATCGCGCGGGGCATTGGTTTGCGTCCTTATGCCCCGTGTCAATTGCGGGTGCAGGGCCGGTCCATCAGTTGGGTGCGCCGCACGCGGATCGATGGCGACGGCTGGGACGGGCTGGATGTGCCCCTGGGTGAAACCCGTGAGATCTATCTTCTGCGGGTCATCCGGCAAGGACAGGTATTGGCCGAGGTTCAGGTGACGGCACCGGCTTATCAGATCCCCAACGATCTTTGGCAATCCACTCTGTCGGGCGGAGCATTCGAGATTGCCGTTGCACAATTGTCGGACCAGTTCGGAGCAGGTCCATTTGCAAGGAGGACATTCCATGCCTACGAATGAAACCACGCGATTTGCGATGCCACTGCTGCAGGCTGCGCAGGCGCAAAAACACGTCACGGTCAATGAGGCGCTTATGCGCCTTGACGGGGTGGTGAACCTGGTTCTGCAAAGCACGACCAGCAAACGACCGCCCGACGTCGTGTTCGACGGGCAATGCTGGGCGGTGCCTGCAGGGGCGTTGTCGGGGTGGACAGGGCAAGACGGTTTGATCGCGGTCGGCTCGAACGGTGGGTGGCAGTTCGTTCCGCCTTCGATTGGCATGCGCGCCTTTGTCGTGGATCAGGGTGTTCAGGCAATCCATGACGGGCTGAACTGGGTTGTGGGGGCGGTCACTGCCGGCGTGTTGGGGTCGGGTCTCGATTGCGCGATGGCCGAGGCTGATTTCACGATAACTTCGGGGATGACGATCGACACGCCGGTAACGATCCCCGCCGGGGTTATGGTCATCGGCGCGGTTGCCCGCGTCAAAGAGGCCATTACCGGTAGCCTGAGCAGCTGGCGGTTGGGTACGGATGGGGCCAATGATCGCTTTGGACAAGGACTTGGGACCGCGCGGAATTCCTGGGCGCGCGGCATTCTGGGCGCGCCAATGACTTATTATCAGCCGGCAACGCTTCAGATGCGCGCTGAGGGTGGCGATTTTACCGGCGGTCGCGTCAGCCTTGCGGTCCACTGGCTGTCCTTGCGCCTGCCGATGTGATCACCTGATGGGTGGCTCTGCCTTTTCCCGCTGGCCTATCTGCGGTATGAAGGTCCCTCATGAAACGCGGGTGGTTTGGATGAACATGCAGCATGACGCCAAGAAAGTCGATCTGGATCGGGATGCCGTCTGGACCCAGATTCGCGACGAATCCGCAACCGCAGTGCGGAATGAGCCATTGCTGGGCGCGTTGATACATGCGGGGCTGTTGCATCACAGCAGCCTCGAGGCTGCGCTGGCCTATCGGTTTTCCCTGAAGCTGGCCAGCGGTGAGATGAGCGAGCAGATCCTGCGCGAGATTGCCGATCAGGCCTATTCAAGTTCCGACGAGCTGGGGGATGCAGCGCGTGCCGATCTGCTGGCCGTTTATGATCGTGACCCGGCGACGCATCGGTTGATCCAGCCGATCCTTTTCTTCAAGGGGTTCCAGGCGTTGCAAGCCTATCGCATGGGGCATTGGCTGTGGCGGCAGGGACGCTATGACATGGCCTATTTCGTGCAGATGCGCTGCTCGGAATGCTTTGGCGTCGATATTCATCCGGCAGCCAGAATTGGAACTGGCGTCATGATCGACCATGCGCACTCCATCGTCATTGGCGAAACCGCGACGGTTGGAAATGACGTTTCCATGCTGCATTCGGTGACGCTTGGCGGAACCGGCAAAGAAGACGGGGATCGCCATCCCAAGATCGGCGATGGTGTGATGATCGGGGCAGGCGCCAAGGTGCTGGGCAATATCAGTGTCGGTCACCATTCGCGTATTGCCGCTGGTTCAGTGGTCTTGCACGAAGTGCCAAGCTGCAAGACGGTCGCGGGCGTTCCCGCGAAAGTCATCGGTGATGCCGGTTGTTCCGAACCGTCACACAGCATGAACCAGCTGTTGGGAACCGGAGAATATTCCTAGCACCAGTCCTTGGCACCGCTGCCGCGAAGTTCCGCAAGGGTCAGGCCTTCGCGTTGCAACCGTTCGTCCAGCTCGGTTGCAATACGCACGGCCAGTGAAAGCCCCTGATAAATCAGCGCGGAATAGATTTGCACCGCTGTTGCACCCGCCCGCAGCTTTTGCCATGCCTGTTCGCTATTCGTGATACCACCGACGCCGATCAGGGGAATTTTCCCTTCGGTTGCGCGATACAATTTCGCCAGAACAGTGGTCGCGCGGTTGAACAATGGAGCGCCAGACATGCCACCAGCCTGTGATTTGCATGCAGACACAAGGTTGTCGCGGCTTAGCGTGGTATTCGTTGCAATAATGCCATCGATCTTTGCGTCACGTGCCACGGCGGCAATATCTGCCAACCCGTCATCATCAAGGTCAGGTGCAATCTTGACAAAGACAGGCTTGCGCAGGGGCAGGTTGTCACGTGCCTGCATGACACCTTGCAACAATGCCGCCAATGCCTGCGCCCCCTGAAGGTCGCGCAGCTTTTCGGTGTTGGGCGAAGATATGTTGACGGTCAGAAAATCGGCGGCTGTGCCGGCCGCAGCGACCACATGCGCAAAATCATCGGCACGGTCGATGCTGTCCTTGTTGGCGCCTATATTCAACCCCACAGGGATGCCTTGCGGACGTTCGGACAATCGCTGCGCAATTACCTGTGCGCCTTCATTATTGAAGCCGAACCGATTGATGATGGCTTGATCTGCGCGCAACCGAAACAAGCGGGGTTTGGCGTTCCCGGGCTGTGGACGCGGGGTGGCGGCACCCAGTTCGATGAAGCCAAATCCGGCACGCATCAGCGCAGCAACGGCCTTGGCGTTCTTGTCATATCCGGCAGCAAGCCCGACGGGATTGGCAAGGCGCATCCCAGCCAATGACGTCGTTAGTCGTTCTGACGCGACAGGCCCCCCATGGAGCGGCACGAGGCCCTTGGCAAGCGCCAGTATGGACAGGTCATGCGCGGTTTCGGGGGGCAGGCGATGCAGCGCAGTAACACCGAGCCGTTCGATCAGGTTCATTCCAGGGGTCCCGTTGCGTGGCCTTGCGATGTCAATTCGATCGAGCGCGACCAAAGAACCTCATCCATCCGTAACGCGCGATACAGATGCGGAAACAGGTCGCCTCCGCGCGCTTCCTCCCAGATCAGCTTTGGGCCAAGCCTGGCGGAATCGATGGCCAATAGAACAAGGTCGTTTTCGGCTGCGAAATGCTTGGCCAGCGTTCCCGCCACCTGATCGCGCGTGGAAAAATGGATATAACCATCCTGAAGATCGATCGGTGCGCCCGGCGTCGATCGATCAACCTTGAAAGCATCCCATTCGGACTGACGAAATATCTTGTAGATGATCATGCAGGCATTTGCCCGCTGCGTGCTGTCCTGGTCAAGAGGCTCGCTTGGAAAACCGCGTCATTCGGGTTGTTTCCGAAAAATCGGTGATCAGGAAAATTGACCGGTGCCGGGTGGTGCGCCAAGGTGCTTGCAGGAACATATGAGCGGGAAAAGGAATTGCCGAATGCACCTGCGTTTTATTACTGCGGTTTCCGTGGCGGCACTGATGGCTGGATCGGCTCAGGCGGAAATGGTGCTGCATGTGCTGCACACAAATGACCTGCATAGTCGAATTGAACCGATCAACAAATATGACAGCACCTGCGATGCAGAAGCGGTGGACGCCGGCGAGTGCTTTGGCGGAGTCGCCCGGGTTGCGCATAAGGTGCATGAGCTGCGTGAGCAGATCCGTGCGGATGGCGGCAACGTGATCGTTCTGGATGCCGGTGACCAATATCAGGGTTCGTTGTTTTATACCACTTACAAGGGCGCGGATGTCGTCGAGTTCATGACCGCGATCGGCTATGATGCAATGGCGGTTGGCAATCATGAATTTGACGACGGACCTGAGGGGCTGGCATTGCTGGCCGATGGGGTCGGGTTTCCAGTAATTTCCGGCAATCTCGACCTTTCGATGTCGTCTGTTCTGAAGGAAAAGATCGGTGACGTTGCGGTTCTGGACGTCGGGGGAAATCGGATCGGGGTGGTGTCCGCGCTGGCAATGGATACGCCCGAAACATCGTCGCCCGGGGCGGATGTGATTTTCAAGGATGATATTGAAAGCCTTAGGGCTGGCGTCGCAAAACTGGAAGAAGCGGGGGTGAACAAGATTATCGCCCTGACCCATGTCGGCTACCAGCGCGACCAGAAATTCGCCGGTGAAGTCGAAGGGATCGACGCGGTGATCGGCGGTCATTCGCACAGTTTACTGGGGGATATGGACGGGGCCGAAGGTCCTTATCCGACGATGGTTGCAGGTCCGGCGGGTGTGGAAGTGCCGGTGGCTCAGGCTTATGCCTATTCCAAATATCTAGGCCACCTGATCCTGACTTTCGATGATGACGGCACGCTTCTAAAGGCAGAGGGGCAGCCGGTCTTGCTGGACAATTCTGTGCCCGAAGACAGCGAAATTGCAGGCCGGGTCAAGGAGATGGCCGCACCCATCCAGGAATTGCGCCAGAAGGTCGTCGCCGAGGCTGGGGCAATGATTGACGGTGATCGTGCAAATTGTCGCGCGCGCGAGTGCCAGATGGGGGTTCTGGTCGCGGATGCGATGCTGGACCGGGTAAAGGATCAGGGCGTCAGCATTGCAATCACGAATGGAGGTGGTCTGCGCGCATCCATCGATTCCGGGCCCGTCACCATGGGCGAAGTCTATACGGTTCTTCCGTTTCAGAATACACTTGCGACTTTCGAGTTGAGCGGTGCCGACATCGTGTCCGCATTGGAAAACGGAGCAAGCCAGTATGAAGAGGTTGCCGGTCGTTTCTCGCAGGTGGCCGGTCTGCAATACAGCGTCGATCCCGCCGCAGAGGCCGGGCAGCGTATCAGCGATGTGAGGGTGCGCAAGGACGGGGAGTGGGCCGCGATCGAACCTGAAACGGTCTATGGCGTCGTTTCCAACAATTACATGCGTTCGGGTGGCGACGGCTATGCGATTTTTGCGAGCAACGCGCGCAATGCCTATGATTACGGTCCCGACCTGGCAGAGGTGCTGGCGGATTACCTTTCAGGGCAGCAGGCATATGAACCCTATCTTGATGGGCGCATCACGGTAAAATAGCGCCGTCACGGAATGAAACGCCCCGACCGGATCCTGTCGGGGCATTTCACGGCATTGACGCGAGGGCCGGCTTGCGTCATGCCCCATTCATGCTGCGAATTGATGATATTTCCTATTCCATTCAGGGTCGCCCTCTTTTCGAAGGGTGCTCCGCCGCTATTCCCGAAGGACACAAGGTCGGGTTGGTCGGTCCAAACGGTGCTGGCAAGACGACGTTGTTTCGCCTGATACGTGGCGAGTTGTCGCTGGATGGCGGCGAGATCACGTTGCCTTCTCGGGCACGTATCGGGGGTGTCGCGCAGGAAGCTCCGGGAACGGGGTTGTCGGTGCTTGAAACCGTGCTGGCCGAAGACAAGGAGCGTGCCTCCCTGATGGCTGAATCCGAGCAAGCCACGGATCCCAATCGCATCGCCGAAATTCAGATGCGCCTGGCTGACATCGACGCCTGGTCCGCCGAGGCGCGTGCGGCGTCGATACTTGACGGGCTTGGTTTCGCGACGACGGATCAGGCGCGACCGACCAGCGATTTTTCGGGCGGCTGGCGAATGCGGGTGGCATTGGCCGGGGTCTTGTTCTCGCAACCTGATCTTCTGTTGCTGGACGAGCCGACAAACTATCTGGATCTGGAAGGGGCGTTGTGGCTGGAAGGTTATCTGGCGCGCTATCCCCATACTGTCATCATCATCAGTCATGATCGCGGGCTTCTGAACCGGGCGGTCGGACATATCCTGCATCTCGAGGATCGCAAGCTGACGCTTTATACCGGCGGTTATGACGGCTTTACCCGGATCCGTGCCGAAAGGCGCGCATTGCAGGCCGCCGAAGCCAAGAAACAGGCAGAGAGGCGCGCCCACCTGCAAGGTTTCGTGGATCGTTTTCGTGCCAAGGCCAGCAAGGCACGCCAGGCGCAGGCGCGTGTCAAGATGCTGGAAAAGATGCAGCCGATCACAGCCCCCGAAGAGGCGCGTCTGCATCGTTTCAGCTTTGCCCAGCCGGAAGAACTTTCCCCACCCATTATCTCGATGCAGAACGTGGCCGTCGGCTATGGCGATCGCACCGTGCTGCGCCGGCTTGACCTGCGGATCGATCAGGATGACCGGATCGCACTGCTTGGCCGCAACGGGCAGGGAAAATCCACGTTGTCGAAGATGCTTGCGGGCAGGCTGAGCGAAATGGACGGAAAGATCACCCGTTCTGGCAAGCTGCGCGTCGGGTATTTTGCGCAGCATCAGGTCGATGAGCTGGTTTTGAACGAAACCCCGATCGACCATGTACGCAGGCTTCGCCCGGATGAGGCACCCGCGCGGTTGCGTGCCCGTCTGGCGGGTTTCGGTCTGATGGAAGCACAGGCGGAAACCCAGGTCGGGCGGTTGTCGGGGGGGCAGAAGGCGCGGCTTTCGCTGCTGATCGCGACGATAGACGCGCCGCATATCCTGATTCTGGACGAACCGACAAACCACCTGGATATCGAAAGCCGCGAAGCGCTGTCCGAGGCTTTGAACGACTATACCGGTGCGGTCGTGCTTGTCAGCCATGATATGCATCTGCTGGGATTGGTGGCCGAACGTCTATGGTTGGTTGATGCTGGCGGCGTCACCCCTTATGAGGGCGATCTGGACGATTATCGACGCTTTCTGCTGACGGGTGCGGAAACCGCGAAGAAAAAGACGCCTGGTCCGGCCGCGAAGCCAGCAGCCCCACGTCCGTCCAAAGATGAATTCCAATCCCTGCGCAGCGATGTGCGCAAGGCCGAGGAACGCGTGCAGAAACTGTCCGAGATGTTGGAAAAGCTGGATGTGAAGCTGGCTGATCCCGCCGTTTACCAAGATCCACCCGAAGCCGAAAAATGGGGGCGCAAGCATGCCGAGGCTGTCGAGGCGATGACGCGCGCGGAAAACCTGTGGATGCGGGCGTTGGAAAGACTGGAACTGGCAGAAAACCCCTGATCCGCCGCAAGGCGTTGCCCAACTGCCATGGTTCTGGATTGATCCGGCTCTTTGCTTGTTTCGAAACGGGTTGTCGTCTTATGCTGGCGGCAGCGTTGACCATCCAATGAAAGAACCGAATCGATGTGGAAATATCTGGCTGCCTTTGCGGTGTTGGCTTCTCCGGTCTATGCGGAAGAATTCGACATTCCGGCGATTCCAGGCAACGGTAAGTTCTCATTCGACGTTGGTCTGGGTTTCTCGGCCGGGCCCAGCTATCCTGGTTCGGACGAAATGGAATTCGCGCCGTGGATTCCGCTGCGCAACGCCGGTTTCGGTGAACGCGGCAAGGCCGAACTGGACGGGTTCGTCTTCCTGCCTGATTTCGGCTATGTGGGCGAACGGGATACAAGCGATGAGGCTGCGCTTGCCGGGCTGGACGATATTGATCGCGCCTATGAATTGGGTGGACGCGTCAATTTCGGATATGGGCCACTGACCTCTTACGTGACCTCGCGCCTTGGGTTTGGTGGCCATGACGGCGTGACCGGCGAAGTCGGGTTTCGCTATCGCACCGATATTAATGATCGGCTGAGCATCTGGTCAGGGCTAGAGGTCGAATATGGTGATTCCGAATTCGTGGGCACCTATTTCGGCGTATCGGCCGATGAAGCGTCGCGCAGTTCGTATGGCGAATATGACGCTGGCAGCGGGTTCACCAAGGCGGCCGCCAAATTCTCGATGCGTTATTCCCTGAACGAAATCACAGCCTTGCAGGGTGAGTTCGAATATGGCCGTCTGATCGGTGATGCCGGGGATTCTCCGATTGTTCAGGACCGTGATCAACCTGTGATTCGGCTGGGGATCACGCGAAACATTTCGCTTAATTTCTGATTGCCGAATCGGGATGTTCGGGCCGTACTGCGGCCCGAAATTATTTTAAGCCTGTAATAAATTCTTGACACATACCCCTTCCTTGGTGCGCTCTGGTAGAGAACAGAACGGGCTGCGGCGAACGCGGCTATCCCAACAGGAAGATGGACATGACCCATTCGCGCAAGCTATTGGCGGCCCTTGTGGCCACGACGATGCTGACAGGTCCTGCAGCGGCGCAGGATCAGGAAACCCTGAAGATCGGATTGATCTTCACGCTGTCCGGCCCGGCGGCGGTTCTGGGCGAAATGGGCCGCGACGGGTTTCTTCTGGCGGCTGAGCAGATTGGCGATATCGGCGGTCTGAACACCGAGATCATCGTGGTCGACGATGAGCAAAAGCCTGACATTGCCGCCAACAAGGCCCGTGAACTGGTCGAGCGCGACGAGGTGGACATCGTTGTGGGGCCGATATTCTCGAATATTCTCGGCGCGATCCAGAAACCTGTGACCGATAGTGGCGCGATCCTGATCAGCCCCAATGCCGGCACCTCGAATTTCGCGGGCGCGGATTGCAACCGGAATTTCTTTGTCACCTCGTATCAGAATGATCAGATGCACGAGGTCATGGGCGCATATGCGCAGGAACAGGGCTATGACAATGTGTTCCTGCTGGCGCCCAATTACCAGGCGGGCAAGGACAGTCTGGCAGGGTTCAAGAACAGCTATTCGGGCGGCTTCGCCGGTGAAATCTTCACCCAGCTTGGGCAGCTGGACTATTCGGCCGAGCTGGCCCAGATCGCGGCGATGCAGCCAGACGCCGTGTTTGCCTTCATGCCCGGCGGCATGGGCGTGAATCTGGTTAAGCAATATCGGCAAGCCGGACTGGATACCATTCCGTTCCTTTCGGCCTTTACGGTTGATGAATCGACCTTGCCCGCGCAGCAGGATGCCGCGCTGGGGTTCTTTGCCGGTTCGAACTGGGCGCCTGATACCGATACCCCCGAAAGCAAGACGTTCGTTGCTGCATACGAAGAAAAATACGGCAAGGTGCCGGCCACATATGCGATGCAGGCTTTTGATGCCGCCAATCTGATTGATGGCGCCATTCGCGAAGCAGGCGGCGTTCAGGACAAGGATGCCCTGATTGCCGCGCTCGAGACGGCCCCGTTCACGTCGGTTCGCGGTGATTTCAGCTTTGGTCCCAATCACTACCCGATTCAGGATTTCTATCTGACCAAGGTGGTTCAACGCGAGGACGGGCAGTTTGCGACTTCGATCGTCAAGAAGATCTTTGACGATTACGCCGATAACTACGTTTCTGATTGCGATATGGGATAAGCACTGGCTCGGGGCCAGCAGGCCCCGGCCTTGCCAGGATCGCGCATGACCAACCTGTTTTTGCTTCAGCTTCTGAACGGGATGCAGTTCGGCATCCTCCTTTTCCTGATTGCCGCCGGCCTGACATTGGTGTTCGGCATCATGGATTTCGTCAATCTTGCCCATGGTGTGATCTATATGGTCGGGGCCTATCTGGCAGTGACGTTCAGTCAGGTCACGGGCAGCTATGGGCTGGGGTTGTTGTTGACCCTGCCGGCCACGTTGATGGTTGGGCTGGTTCTGGAAATTCTGGTGTTTCGCAAGCTGTATGACCGCCCCCATCTGGACCAGGTGCTGGCCACCTTCGGCCTGGTGATGATCATCAGCGAAGCCGTGGAAATGATCTGGGGTTCGGCGCCGCTTTCGGTCGAGATCCCGCAATTTCTGTCCGGTTCGGTCCCCCTGATTGGCCCGTTGCGTTATCCGGTTTTCAGGCTGGTCGTCATCGGTGCGGGTTTGCTGACGGCACTGGGGCTGTGGCTGGTCATTACCCGAACACGTATCGGTATGCGATTGCGGGCAGGGGCCGCCAATCGCAACATGATCGCGGCTCTGGGGGTCGATATCAGATCGTTGTTCACCATCATCTTTGCCTTCGGTGCCATGCTGGCGGGCTTTGCCGGAGCTATGGTTGCCCCGATCCTGACAGTTGATCCCGGAATGGGGGAAAGCGTGTTGATCCTGGCATTCGTGGTGATCGTGATCGGCGGTATCGGATCGGTCAAGGGGGCGTTCGCCGCGGCCATTCTGGTCGGGCTGGTGGATACGCTGGGGCGCAGCTTCGGGCCGATCCTGTTGCGGGCGATCATGGACCCATCCGCGGCCTCGCAGGCGGGCAGGGTGCTGGCGCCGATGTTGGTCTATATCCTGATGGCCATCATTCTGGCATTGCGCCCGGCCGGGTTGTTCGGGGCGAAATCATGAGGATCATTCCCACACGTGCCTGGGCCGCAACGGCGTTGTTCACGGCATTCGCGATCTTGCCCTTTCTGGCGGATGCACTGGATGACAGCTATCTGGTGGTCATCGCGACCCGGATTATCGCCTATGCCATCGCCGCATTGGCGCTGGATCTGATCCTTGGATATGGCGGGCTGGTCAGCTTTGGTCACGCAGCCTATCTGGGGATCGGGGCCTATAGTGTTGCCATTCTCAGCCGCGCGGGCATTACCGATCTGGGGCTGCACCTGGCGGCGGCAATCGCGGGTGCTGCGATTTTCGCCACGATTACCGGTGCGATTTCGCTGCGAACCAAGGGCATCTATTTCATCATGATCACCCTGGCCTTCGCGCAGATGGGCTATTTCTTTTTCGTTTCGTTATCAGCCTATGGCGGAGATGACGGCGTGACGCTGGCCCAAAGATCGACATTGTTCGGGCAACCGGTTCTGGAAAGCGACCGGGCGCTTTATTACACCGCTTTTGCCTTGCTGTTGGGATTGTATCTGCTGGCGGTGGCCATCACGAGATCGCGTTTCGGGCGGGTCTTGACGGGAACGCGTGAAAATCCGGTGCGGATGCGCGCCATAGGTTTTTCGCCGTTTCGCTATCAACTGACCGCATTCGTGATTTCGGGCTGCATGGCGGCCGTGGCGGGGGTGATGTTGGCCAATCAGACCAATTATGTCTCGCCGGCATTCATGGATTGGCACCGATCGGGCGAACTGGTCGTGATGGTGGTCTTTGGCGGGGTCGGTAACCTGTTGGGCGCAGTGGCGGGGGCGACGGTTGCGCTGCTGCTGGAGGAATGGCTGTCGATACTGACCGAACATTGGCCGCTGTTGTTCGGGGTCATTCTCGTGATGGTGGTCCTGTATTCGCGCGATGGGCTGAGTGGCCTGTTCAGGAGGCGGACATGAGCCTGCTCGAGGTCCGCAATCTGCGCAAAGCCTATGGTGCGTTGAAGGTCACGGACGATCTGGATCTGACCGTCGAAGAAGGCGAAATTCACGCTATTATCGGCCCCAACGGAGCCGGTAAATCGACATTGATCGCGCAACTGTCGGGCGAGAGCCTGTCAGATGGCGGGTCCGTCCGCTTCGCCGACGCCGAGATGATGGGCATGGCAATGCATCGCCGGGTCCGCGCGGGGATTTCCCGCAGCTTTCAGATCACTTCGATTCTGCCGGGCTTTACCGCGCTGGAGAATGTGGCAACCGCTGTGCAGGCGCGAACCGGCAGCAGCTTTCGCTTTTTCAGTCCTGTCGATCAGGAAAATCGTCTGAATGACCAGGCCCTGGAGGCGTTGGACAGGGTCGGCATCGCCGATCGGGCCTTTTTCCGCGCGGGCAGCCTGTCACATGGTGAAAAGCGGCAACTCGAACTGGCGATCGCATTGGCGACGCGTCCGCGCCTGTTGTTGTTGGATGAACCCCTTGCGGGCACCAGCGGCCAAGAGGCAGAAAGGCTGGTCGAGGTGATGCACAGCCTGCGCGGTCAGGTGACGCTGGTGCTGATCGAACATGACATGGCGGCGGTGTTTTCGCTGGCCGATCGGGTCAGTGTGCTGGTGTATGGACAGATCATCGCGACAGGCCCCCCTGACATCATCCGGGCTGATCCCAAGGTCCGGCAAGCCTATCTGGGCGAAGAAAGCGCGGGGGCTGGCGATGTTGCAGATTGAAGGGCTTCAGGCTGCCTATGGCGAAAGCAAGGTTCTGTTCGACATCAACTTTCACGTGGCCGAAGGTGAGGTCGTGACCCTTCTGGGGCGCAACGGTATGGGCAAGACGACGACGGTTTCGACGATTTTCGGGCTGTTGCCGGCCGGGGCGGGGCATGTCCGGGTTGCGGGCGTTGACATGACCAATGCCCCCGCCCACCGGATTGCACGCGCCGGCCTTGGCCTGGTCCCCGAAGGGCGGCAGGTTTTTCCCAATCTCAACGTTCGGGAAAATCTGATCGCGACTGCGCAGCCCGGACGCTGGACCTTGGCCGAGGTGCTGGGCTTGTTTCCTCGCCTGGGTGAACGCATGTCCCATATGGGCAATCAGTTGTCTGGCGGCGAACAGCAGATGCTGGCTATTGGACGCGCGCTGATGACCAATCCGCGTCTTGTCGTGTTGGACGAGGCGACCGAAGGGCTTGCGCCCCTGATCCGCGATGAAATCTGGGCCTGTCTCACACAATTGAAAATGGCGGGCGAATCGATCCTGATCATCGACAAGAATGTCGATGCGCTGACCCGTTTTGCCGACCGGCATGTGGTGATCGAGAAGGGACGCGTCGTCTGGAGCGGAGACAATGACGCCCTGCGCAATACGCCCGAGATCAAGGAACGCTTTCTGAATGTCTGAAGGAGATAGCTCAATGACGATGCCAGCCGGAGTGACGCGCGCGACCGAAGCAATGGACGGGATCACCTGGAATATTCTGGGGCAGGTCTACATTCCCAAACAGCACAGTGAAAATTCGTTGTCCTGGCATGCCACATTGCCCAAGGGCACCTTTGTGCCGCCACATATTCACCCCACTCAGGACGAGTTTCTCTACATCCTGGACGGATGCTTTGACCTGTGGCTGGACGGTGCGGAACTCAGGGCGGAACCGGGTGACCTTGTGCGGTTGCCGATGGGCAAGGCCCATGGCATTTTCAACAAACAGGACAGCGACATCAAATGCCTGTTCTGGGTGTCGCCGTCACGCAGGTTGTTTGATCTGTTCTGGGCGCTGCACAATCTGGGCCCCAATCCGAACCCCGCCGATGTGGTCGCCGTGTCTGCCGCGCATGAGGTGGATTTCCTGCCGCCCGAGGATCAGGACTGATGCGTGTCCTGATTGCGGGGGCCGGGATTGGCGGTTTGACCACCGCATTGATGTTGCATGCGCGGGGCATTCCGTGCCGCATCTGGGAAACCGCCCCGCAGGTACGCGAGGTCGGCGTGGGGATCAATGTCTTGCCCCATGCAATCGCCCGTTTCCAGGCACTGGGTCTGCTGCCGGATCTGGATCGGCATGCCGTGCGCACTTCGCATCTTTTTTATTACACGCGAAATGGCCAGCTGGTCTGGGATGAACCTCGGGGGATGCTGGCCGGGCATGATGTTCCGCAATTTTCGATTCATCGTGGCAGGCTGCAAAAGATCCTTCATGATGCCGTGCTTGCACGCTTGGGGCCGGATGCCATCCGGTGTGGTCGCCGGCTGGCGGGTTTCGTTCAGGATGAGGCGGGTGTCACGGCGCAGTTTCTCGATTCAGGTGCCGGCGGGCCGGGCGAAACGGTTCGCGGCGATGTGTTGATCTGCGCCGACGGCATTCACTCGGCCGGGCGCAGACAGTTCTATCCCGACGAGGGGGCCCCGTCCTGGAATGGTGTGTCGATGTGGCGCGGGGCAGCCCATGCCCCGGCATGGCGCGGCGGCACCGAAATGGCGATCGGCGGAGGTTTCGGCGCCAAGATGGTCCTGTATCCTATCGCGCCACCCGAGGCCGATGGATTGCAGTTGATGAACTGGGTGGTGAATGTCCGCACCAAGGATCCCGCGATCAGTGGTCCGCCCCCTGATAATTGGACGCGCAAGGTTGCCCATGCGACCGTCTTGCCATTCGCGCGCCGGTTCATCATTCCCGATTATGACATCGAGGCATTGGTGCGCGCGACCGATGACATCTATGAATATCCGATGGCCGATCGTGACCCCCTGCCGCGCTGGACATTTGGCCGGATTACCTTGCTTGGGGATGCGGCCCATCCGATGTATCCCGTCGGCTCCAACGGTGCCAGCCAAGCGGTGCTTGATGCAGAATCCCTGGCCGACGCATTGAAATCCCAACCACATCCTCGTGCCGGGCTATGGGCCTATGAACAGGATCGCCGGCCAAAGACCTCCGATCTGGTCGCCCAGAATCGCATTGGCGGCCCGGAAGGGGTGATCGATGCGGTCGAAAAGCTGGCTCCGGGCGGTTTTGACGATATCGAAACAGTGTTGCCGCGTCACGACCGCGAAGCTCTGGTCCGAGGTTATGCGGCGATGGCCGGGTTTTCCATCGTTCGAAAGGACTGAATTGGGCATTGCACAGCCCGCGCCACGCGGTTATGCAATGCTCAGGCACCCGTAGCTCAGCTGGATAGAGCGCTGCCCTCCGAAGGCAGAGGCCAGAGGTTCGAATCCTCTCGGGTGCGCCATCTTATATTTTTGACCGAGAATGTCGCCTAAAGCCTTGAACGGTAAGGCTAAATTAGGTGTTCGAGGTCCTTGGTTTCGGCGGCAGGGCAAAGGCTCTACAAACGCCAACCCAAGGACGGTTTTCTTTAGGGTTAAATCTGAATTCTGCCATATACTCGAAGGGTTTGAGAGAAAACGCATGGCGTGTTCGAACGACACCTCAAAGGTGTGGCGGGGTTTGCCACTCTTGGCGAGAACTTCCTCGCGCTCCAGCTTAGCAATGCGCTTCTCATAAACAAAAATCACGGAATCTCTGTTGGCATCGACAATCCGATCAAGGAGCTGATCGACCTGCTTTTCAGTTTGCTTGATCTTCGCTTTCTCGCCCTTCGTGTCCTCAGATGCTTGAGTAAGGCGCATATCCCACGCATCGCGGAACATTGCTGATCGACACGTAAATCATCACAAAGCATGAAGCCCCGCAGCGGGAAATTTTCGTTGATGTTCTTGCGAGCAGGAGCCTTTGCCGTCCCTTTCAGGCGTGCCTGAATCTTCTCGAATGTCTCGAAGCCAACCAAGCGTTCATGCTGAGCCATATGCAGCGAGACGTTCCAGTTTGGCGCTTCGATGTAGCCCGCGTAGATCACGCGGGTGTCGCCGTGTTCAGCCAACGCGCGATCTGGTTGAGGTTTCCGCCGTAGCGCGCCACGGCCAGAACGAGAGAAGGGTCAACCTGGGGCGCGGGTTTGCGCCGCCAAGACTGCGTGCTCCCGCAGAAGCTCGGCGGCTGGCAGACCTGCCGCTTCGGCTTTAGCCCGAAGCGCGGCCTTCTCTTGCGTCGAGCATCGGAAACGAAGGTTTCCGTGCGCGGCTCCTTTGCGCGGCCTTGGGCCGCGCCGGTGGGGTTCGAAAGCGTCTACAAATCCAGGGGCAGCTCATCCATCGATTTGCGACCTGTCGGGTCAGGGGGAGCCAGCGGATCTGTTGGAGCCGAATCGCTCTTGCAGCTTCTGTAGGACCATGTGCCTGACAAGGAGTCTGCGGATGCAACTGTGGCTGAAGGCTGATGTAACCCGCTGGATGCGGCGACACATGCTGCGCGCCGGAAGTCGTGAAATCAGTGGCATGATCTTGGAAAAACAGACGGGTGATCAGCAATTCGGTGACGTTGACTTCACAATTGATGCAACAAGTGGATCGCCCTCAAATTTCACCCTCGATGCCAAACAACACGATCGGGCGCTCGCGGAAGTATTCAAAAAGACCGGATCTGATTGTCACCGGTTCAACTATCCGGGCGAATGGTACGCCCATCCATGTTGCAGTCTGCACCAATGACGTCTAAGCGGCCATCCGGCTTGCCGCTGGCAGTTCTGGCCTTCGTTGAACGCGGGCAGACGACATTCGGGAGAACCCGCAAATCATTCAAGACGTGGTTTCCCTCGTCGCTGGATGTGCAATTTCCTGTCGGATGGCGATCGTGGCCCTTGCAAAATGCGGTTGCTGCCAATACTCCACGAAAACGGTCGGGAATGCAATTTTGGCTTTATGGTCATTTTTGTTTTTTCGCTGTGCTTGAATTCTGACGGGGTGGATGATGCGATATTTTTCTGGCGCTTTTTGTGCGTTCATGGGGGCGACGGCGCTGCATGCCGGGCCGGTGACGGTCGAGACGGCGCGGGGGCCGGTTGCGCTTGAGGCGGGGCCTTTGCGGGTCGTGACGATGGACCTTGCGGCGCTGGACACGATTTCGGCTCTGGGTGGCGATGTGGTCGGGGTGCCCAACGGCATCAAGCCGGATTACCTGTCGCAATATTCCGGTGACGGTTATGCCGAGATCGGCACGTTTTTCGAGCCCGACATCGAGGCGATTGCGGCGCTTGAACCCGATCTGATCATCGTGTCGGGGCGTTCGCAGGCCAAATATGACGAATTGGCCGGGCTTGCCCCGACCATTGACCTGACCCCTGATCCGACCGCGGTGATCGACAGCATCCATCGCAACACCCGGACCCTGGGCGCGATCTATGGCCGCGAGGCCGAGGCCGAGGCTGCGCTGGCCGATCTGGACGCACAGGTTGCAGATCTGCATGACCTGGCGGAAGATGCGGGGACCGCGCTGACGGTTCTGACCACCGGCGGACGAATGAGCACCCATGGCGCCGAAGGGCGTTTCGCGGTGCTTTATGACGCGTTCGGCTTTGCGCCTGCGGTGACCGATATCAAGGCGGGCAATCATGGCCAGCCCATTTCCAACGAATTCATCCGTTCAAGCGATCCGGACTGGATCTTCGTGATTGACCGCGACGCGGCGATCGGGCGCGATGGCCAGCCCGCCGCGCAGATGCTGGACAATCCGCTGGTCAATGACACCAGGGCCGCGCAATCGGGGCAGATCCTGTATCTGGACCCGGTCGACTGGTATATCGTCGGTGCCAGCATCACGGCTGTCGAGAACAGTGTCGCGCAGCTCTCGGACGCATTGGCGCAATAGGCCGTGATGACGGGATCGATCGCAGCGGACGAGCCGGGGTTGCGGGCCATGCCGGTCTGGCAGCCGGTTCTGGCGCTGGCCTTGCTGGCGCTGCTGGCGGTGGCCAGCCTGCTGGTGGGCAGCGGCGGCATCGGGCTTTCGGCGCTGTTGAACGATCCCGCTTCGGCCAAGCTCTTCCTGGTCAGCCGCCTGCCGCGCACGCTGGCGCTGCTGCTGGCGGGGACGGCCTCGGCGATCACCGGACTGATCATGCAGCGCCTGGTGCAGAACCGCTTTGTCGAACCCTCGACGATGGGCACGGTGGATGCGGCCTGCCTGGGCCTGTTGCTGGGGGTGATCTTTCTGCCCGATGCCGCGCCGCTGACGCGCATGGCGATGGCGGCGGTGGCGTCATGGCTGGGCACGGTGCTGTTCCTGCTGGTCCTGCGCGCGATGCCGCGCCGCAATGCGCTGATGCCGCCATTGCTGGGCATTGCCTATGGCGGCGTCATCGGGGCGATCTCGGCTTTTATCGCATGGCAGACCGGGCTGATGCAGGCCCTGGGGGCCTGGACGACGGCCGATTTCTCGATCGTGCTGTCGGGCCGGTACGAGTTGTTATACGTGGCGGCCGGGGTGACGGCGCTGGCCTGGTTCGCGGCCGACCGCTTCACATTGGCGGGGCTGGGCGATGACATTGCCAGCTCGGTCGGGCTGAACCCGCGCCGGGTGCTGGCGCTGGGGGTTTCGATCGTGGCGGTCACGGCCGGCAGCATCGTGGTGACGGTCGGGTTCATCCCGTTCCTGGGGCTGATCGTTCCCAATCTGGTGTCGCGCCGGGTGGGGGACAACCTGCGCACGGCCTTGCCGATGGTGGCCTGGCTGGGCGCGACGGTGACCCTGGCCTGCGACATCCTGGGCCGGCTGGTCTTTTACCCGTTCGAATTGCCGATCGGGGCCACGATGGGTGTGCTGGGCGCGGCGGTGTTCCTGTTTCTCCTGCTGAAGAGACATCCCCGATGACCCCCGAGACACGCCGAAATCGCAGCCGCCTTGCGGGGGGCGGTCTTGCCTTGCTGCTGATCGCGATGATCGCGGCCTTCATGACGTTGGGGGCCACGGGCAACTGGTCGTTCATCCTGCCCTACCGGGGGGAAAAGCTGCTGACCGTGCTGCTTGTGGCCTGGGCGGTTCCATTGTCCACGATCCTGTTCCACGCGATCTCGGACAACCGGATCCTGACCCCGTCGATCATGGGGTTCGATGCGCTCTTCGTGCTGATCCAGACGCTGCTGATCTTCTTTATCGGCTCCGAGCGGATCAACATCCTGCCGGTGCAGGGGGTGTTCCTGGGTGAAGTGCTGGTCATGACCGGCTTTGCAATGGGGCTTTACGGCCTGCTGCTGCGCCGGGTGGCGGGCAGCCTCGAGCTGTTGCTGCTGGTCGGGATCGTTCTGGGGGTGCTGTTCCGGTCGATCTCGGGGCTGTTGCAACGGATGATCGACCCCGGAGAATTCCTGGTGCTGCAGGGGCGCATCTTCGCCAGCTTCGGCGGCGCCGACCCGCAGGTGCAGGCCATGGCGGCGGCCTGTATCGGGCTGGCCTCGGCCTGGGCCTTCTGGCGGCTGCCGGCCATCGACGTGATGATCCTGGGGCGATCGGGCGCGATGTCGGTCGGGCTGTCCCATCGCCGCCTGTCGCTGGAAGTCTTTGCCATCGTCACCATGCTGGTCTCGGCCTCGACCGCGCTGGTGGGGCCGATCACCTTCTTTGGCCTGCTGGTCGCCCATGCCACCTATCGGATGCTGCCCGGGGCGCCGCTGCGCCAGACGATCCCGGTGGCCGGGCTGGCCGGGGCGTTGCTGCTGGTGGTCGGGCAGGTCGTGCTGGAACGGGTGCTGGGCTTTGACGGCACGGTCGGCATGGCCGTCGAATTCCTTGGCGGGCTGTTGTTCATTCTTTTGCTGATCGAGCGAGCCAGATGATAGAGCTGAAAAACCTGCGCCAGAACTATGGCAGCCGCACGGTCGTCGATGTCGACGCCCTGACATTGCCCGAGGGTGGCCTGACCTCGATCATCGGGCCCAATGGCGCGGGAAAATCCAGCCTGCTGGGCATGATCGCCGGCCTGCAGCGCCCGACACGGGGGCAGGTGATTCTGGACGGGCAAGACATCCTGCGCATGCCGCGCAACCGCTTTGCCCGCCGGCTGGCGGTGCTGCGCCAGGACAACAGCATCAATGCCCGCCTGACCGTGCGCGATCTGGTCGGCTTTGGGCGCTATCCCCATTCGCGGGGGCGGCTGAACGCGTGCGACGTCCGCCATATCGCCCATGCCATCAAGCTGGTCGCGCTGGAGGAATATCAGCACAGCTTCCTTGACGAGATGTCGGGCGGCCAGCGCCAGCGCGCCTTCATCGCCATGGTCCTGGCCCAGAACACCGAATACGCCCTGTTCGACGAACCCCTGAACAGTCTCGATATCAAACATGCTGTTGGCATCATGCAATTGCTGCGCCGCGCCGTCGACCAGCACGGGAAAACCGCCATCGTCGTCCTCCATGATCTCAACTTCGCGGCAAGACACAGCGACAGGATCATCGCAATGCGCGACGGAAAAATCATCGCCGACGGAAAACCCGAAAACGTCATCACAACAGATGTCCTCAGCAAAATATACGACATGAAACTCAACGTCCTAAAACAACAAAATAAACAAATCGTCGACGTCTTCGGAAAATGAAGGCGCTGGATTCCCGACCGCGACGGTTCCCTGTTGGTTGAGGCGTCAAGCAAGGTCGTGGATGTTCGGTTCGGGGCATGAATGAAGATATCCCGGAAATCGACGAGATGATTGCACAGCTGTTCTGACCGGTCGTCGCGGCGGCGTTTGACGGTTGCAACGCGTCAAGGCAATCCTCTGGTGAGGGTAAACAATGCCGCCGAACTCCGGAAATCACAGTTTCTTCGTTGCTGCGTACGGTTGAAGACGGTTGTTTCAAACAGATTTACGGGCCGAGACCGCCTGCTGTTTTTCGCCAGGTCACGAATGTCGTTGAGCCGTTTCCAAGTGCGACTTGATGCATCGACCAAGCTGTTCGATCATTCGGGCCGAGCTTAGTATGCTATGGCGGGGTGCCCGTTGATTTCTGCCACCCAGAGCTTGCGAACCAGCCAAGGATGTCTGCCAACGGTAATCAAGCTGCTCGATTGGTGAAATCTCTTGGAGGTGGGTACCGGAATCGAACCGGTCTACACGGATTTGCAATCCGGTGCGTAACCTCTCCGCCAACCCACCGCTGATCCAAGAGTTGTTGCGGTTTAGCCGCTTGAGCGCGCTGTTGCAAGACGTCACTTTGCCTGAAAGGCGAACAAATTTGGGTGTCGGCGGGGCGATCTGTGTCGCCCCGCCGGATGGTTGTTACAGCAGCGATTTCGCCTGCTCGACCACGGCTTCGGCCGTAATGCCGAATTCCTTGTAAAGTTCGGGCGCCGGAGCCGAGGCGCCAAAACCGTTCATGCCGACGAAAGCCGATTTTTCCTCGCGGCCGCGCTCACCCAGCAGCAGCCAGTCCCAAGGTTGGCGAATCGCGGCTTCGATCGCGATGCGGACATTCCCGGCGGGCAGAACCTCTTCGCGATAGGCTTGGGATTGCGCGCGGAACAACTCCATCGACGGTACCGAGACCACGCGCGTCGGGGTGCCGGCCGCTTCCAGGGTTTCGCGGGCATTGACAGCGATCTCGACCTCGGAACCCGTTGCCAGCAGCACGACCTGGGGCTTGCCGCCAGTGGCCTCGCGCAGGGTATAGGCCCCTTTGGCTGACAGGTTTTCATCGTGATGCGTGCTGCGCAGTGTCGGCAAGCCCTGACGCGACAATGCCATGACCGAGGGGCGGTTTGATTGCGTCAGCGCGATTTCCCATGCCTCGGCGGTTTCCACCTGGTCGCAGGGACGCAGCATCAGCAGGTTGGGCGTTGCACGACAGATCGCCAGATGTTCGACCGGTTGGTGTGTCGGGCCGTCTTCGCCCAGGCCGATGCTGTCATGGGTCATGACATAAGTCACGGGCAGTCCCATCAGGGCCGATAGACGGATCGCCCCGCGTGCATAATCGGTGAAGGTCAGGAAGGTGCCACCATAGGCGCGGAAACCGCCATGCAGCCAGATGCCGTTCATTGCGGCGGCCATGCCATGTTCGCGAATGCCGTAATGAATATAACGACCCATGCGGTTATCCGCAGAGAAGATGCCCATATCGGCGGTCTTGGTGTTGTTCGACCCCGTCAGATCCGCAGATCCGCCAAAGTTTTCCGGCATGTCGGGGTTCAGGACGGCAAGGGTGTTTTCGCTGGCCTTGCGGGTTGCGACCTTTGGCTTTTCTTCCGACGTCCTGGCCTTCAGCGCGGTGATGCTGGCGGCCAGCTGCGCGTTCGGCTTGTTGTCGATGCGGCGGGTGAATTCGTCGCGGGAATCATTGCTCAGCGCGCCGACACGGCTTTCCCAGGCGCTGCGGTGTTCGTTGCCACGGCTGCCGATGGCCTTCCAGGTCGCTGCAATATCGGAAGGAATTTCAAAGGCCGGCGCATCCCAGCCAAATGCCTTGCGCACGGCGGCGATTTCTTCGGCCCCCAGCGGCGAGCCATGGGCCTTGGCGCTGTCGGCCTTGTTGGGCGAACCGAAACCGATAATGGTCTTGCAATCCACCAGAACCGGACGACCATCGTCTTGAGCGGCTTCACGCAGGGCGCGGTCGATATCGGCGGCATCATGTCCGTCACAGGACAGGACGCGCCATCCCGACGCCTCGAAGCGGGCGCGCTGGTCGGTCTTGTCAGACAGGCTGACGCGTCCGTCGATGGTGATGTCGTTATTGTCCCACAGAACGACCAGACGGCCCAGCTTCTGCGCGCCGGCCAGACCGATTGCTTCCTGGCTGATACCTTCCATCAGGCAGCCATCGCCCGCGATGACCCAGGTGCGGTGATCACACAGCTCGGCCCCGAATTCTGCGCGCATTGCTTCTTCGGCCATTGCCATGCCGACGGCTGTGGCAATGCCCTGACCCAGCGGGCCGGTCGTGGTTTCAACGCCCTCGACATGACCATATTCGGGGTGGCCGGCGGTGATCGAACCCGATTGACGGAAATTACGGATCTGTTCGATCGTCATCTGCTGATAGCCGGTCAGATGCAGCAAGGCATAGATCAGCATCGAACCGTGGCCGGCCGACAGAACAAAACGATCGCGATCAAACCAATGCGGTGCCGCAGCGTCGAATTTCAGGTGGTTGCGAAACAGCACGGTAGCGACATCCGCCATGCCCATCGGCATGCCGGGATGGCCGGAATTTGCGGCTTCGACAGCGTCCATTGCCAATACGCGGATCGCACTGGCCAATTTCCAATGTTCGGGGTCGGCTTTGCGGCGGGCGTCGATATCCATGGCGGTCCCTTTGGGCTGATAACGGTTGATGGTGTGTTAGGGGCGAAGCGACGTGGTTGCAAGCGCCGCACGGCTTCGCTGGTCGGTTCAGGGCGTTCAATCCCGGCTGGCGGTCAGCGGTGCCAAACGGCGGACCCGCAGGCGGGTAATCCGGTTTTCCCGGCGCGTGACCACCTCGAAGCGATAGCCGTGAAACGAAAAGACCTGCCCGGCATCGGGGATGGACTGGGCCATGTGAATGACCAGCCCGGCCACGGTGTTGGCTTCGTCATCGGGCAGGGTCCAGTCCAGTTGCCGGTTCAGATCCCGGATCGTCATGCCGCCATCGACCGTATAATCACCCTGGGCATTCGGGATCAGGGTCTGGTCGTCTTCGGTGTCATGTTCGTCGGCGATCTCGCCAACGATTTCTTCCAGAATATCCTCAAGTGTGATCAGACCACGCAGCGTGCCGTATTCATCCACGACAAGGGCGAAATGGGTGCGCCGTTTCAGAAACTCGCGCATCTGTTCGTCAAGCGCCGTGGTGTCGGGGACGAAATATGGTTTCATCGCCACCGACATCAGGTCCAGATCCTGCACCGCATCGCGATCGGGCGTTTCGCGTGCCGCCTTGTTCACGGCGCGCAGCAGATCCTTGGTATGGACCACGCCGACGACGTTTTCACGCTCTTCCTTGTATACGGGCAGGCGGGTATGCGGGCTGTGCAAGACCTGATCGAGGATTTCTGACGGGGGCAGGTCGGCATTGATCATTTCGATGCCCGAACGGTGCCGCATGATTTCCTCGACCGTGCGATTGCCCAGATCCAAAGCGCCCAGCAGGCGATCGCGATCCTCCTTGTGGACCTCGCCCGCGGCATGGCCGATCGAAAGCGCCCCGGCAATTTCGTCGCGCACCGAGAACATGTTGGATTCGGGGTCCGTTTTCAGCCCGAACAGCGAAAGGATCGCGCGCACGATCAAACGCACCACCGCCACGATCGGAGACAGCGCAAGCGTCACCCAGCGAATGGGCCGCGCAACGGTGCTGGCGACGGTTTCCGGCGCCGAGATGGCATAGGTCTTGGGCATCACTTCGGAAAAGATCAGCACCAGAATCGTCATGACCAATGTTGCAATCGCCACACCGCTGGACCCCAGAAGCCGCGTGAACAGCGCCGTCGCAAGGCTGGCGGACAGGATGTTGACCACGTTGTTCCCAAGCAGGATCGCCCCGATCAGACGCTCATTGTCGGCGGTGACCTTCAGCGCGACTTCGGCGCCCGCATCGCCCTTGTCCGAGCGCGATTTCAGCTTGGCGCGGCTGGCGGCGGTCAGTGCCGTTTCCGAGCCGGAAAAGAACCCCGACATCATCAAAAGCACACAAATGGCCGCACTTGTCATCCAGAAGGCGGCGTCGAACATACTCGAAGGGTCGTCCATGATTCCTTAACGTTCACTGTCGGTTGATGGCGCAGGATGCGCCAAAGGGTGATGGTTCAGCACCAGATCGCGCATGCGCGCATCCAGAACATGGGTATAAATTTCCGTTGTGCCCAGATCGGCATGGCCAAGCAGGGTCTGAATGCTGCGAAGGTCGGCCCCGCCTTGCAACAAATGGGTGGCGAAAGCGTGGCGAATGACATGCGGGGTAACGCGCGTCGGATCAATTCCGGCGACAATCGCGATCTCCTTGAGAAGCCGACCGAAACTTTGACGTGGCATATGTCCCGCATTGCCGGGTGCGGGAAACAGCCATTTCGCCCCATTGCCCGCGACCAGCCGCCCAAGGCTTGACTTTTCGGGGGCGTTGTCGCGGCAGGCCAGCCAGTCCGCCAGCGCGTCACGCGCGGGATCGGTCAGCGGAACCATGCGATCCTTGTTTCCCTTGCCGCGTATCATCAGGATACGCGGGTCCCCCCGGCAAGAGGCCACAGGCAGCATGACCAATTCGCTGACCCGCATCCCCGTGGCGTATAACAGCTCCAACAGGCATCGGTTCCGACACTTGTCGCGATCGGTCCGGCCAAGCGTGGGGGCGGCGGCCAGCAGCGCTTCGACCTCTTCGGGGGACAATGTTCTGGGCAGGCGCTTGCTGTTGCCCGGACCGGAAATCCGCAAGGCAGGGTCATCTTCGCGCCAGCCTTCTTCCAGCGCAAAGCGGCAGAATTGCTTGATCGAGGACAGGCGTCGCGCGCGCGTGGCGCGTGACAAGCCCAGGGCATCGCAATCTGACAGATAGTTTTCGATGTCATCGCGGGTGATCGAGCGCAGCGACAAATTGCGTTGTGACAGCCAGTCCACAACATCGCGCAGGTCCCGCCCATAGGCCATCAGTGTATTTTGCGACGACCCAAGCTCTGCCGCAATCGCATCCAGGAAGGTCGAGATCGCGCGCAGGTCAGACTGGTTCATTGGGCTGCGTCCCTGAATTGCTGCAACAACGCCAGCTGCGCGGCGGCGAGATCGGCATCTTCCCGCAGTCCAAGCGCCCTCAATGTCGCCAGCCCGCGCGCCGCGCGCGTCACCGCGCCGTCCATTCCCGCATCGATATCCGTCATTGCCGACAGCAGGGCCTCGGCCGCGCGATCCGATGGCGCGGGCAGAGGGCCAGAGCGCAGATCGGACGGAATTTCCACCGGATCGCGAACCGGCAAACCCTGCCATTGTCGCAACCATCCGGCGATCTGCCCGGCTTCGCCCTGAACATCGCCGGGCAGATCCGCGGCGACCATGGCGGCAAGCACATGGGTCATGTCATTGCGGCGAAATTCCTCGAAGGCACGGGGCAGGGCGCTGAGTGGATCGCCCGATGCAATCGCGGCCTCCAATGTGCGCATTGCGCCGGCACGTTCCCAGACACCGCCCGACGCGGCCGGTTTTTGTTCGGCATAGATCTGGCGCAGCGTTGTGGCGGGAATGGCGTTGGCGCGGGCCAGCCGCTCGGCGGCTTCGATCCGGGCCTTCCAGCCGTTGTTCAGGCGCAGGTCGGAATGGGCGAATGCAATTGGCAGGTTGCCGGTCGGCAGTGGCTGGCCGATGGCCTCGTGGACGCGAAATTCCAGCGGGGTCATCCTGTCGGATGGCGCAAGATGCTCGCCGCTATCGACAAAGGCATCATCCAGGAAATGCGTCAGCAACAGGCCTTGCTGCGCATCGAGCAGGCCCAGGGTTTCGGCGCCGCGCAGGCTGATCGCCGCAGCCGCCCAATCGCCGGTCTGTGCGAGGCAATAGATTCGGGCCGAAAAACTGGGGGCAACACCCGGCGTGTCGTCCATTTTCAGGCAGGCGCGGCTTTCCTCACCTGTCAGCAATGCAATATCAAACAGGCGCCGGAACACCTCGGGGTCGCCCGGTGCCGCCGAAAGCAGCAGGCGACCGGCGGGTTCGACGGCCCCCATGTCAAGCAACCGGTCCGCACGGGCCAGAAACAGCTGACCGCGCTGTTGGGCGTTGGTCACGGTGGGCGGGGTCAGTTGCGCGGTCAGGATACGGGTCAGCAGGTTCGACATCGCCGGCAGGCGGGCAGGGGTCGAAAGCACCAGCGCCGCCAGTTCGGTCGGGTCGCTGCCTGCCCACAACCCCGTGGGCAGTCCGGCCTTGCGGGCCGTGACAATGCCCGCCGCATCCAGATCGACATCCGCAAGGCGCGACACCAGCACCGGACTGACCGAGCCGGTGGCCGCGACGGGCGAACTGTTGCTGTCCGAGGGCGGGCGCGGTGTCGGCCGCCAGGCCGAGCTTTCGCGGACGGGCCCGCGCACGCTGCCCGAAAGCCAGTCACTGGCCGATAGCGGCTGCTGGGCGTGAACCGGTGAAGTCAACGCCATCAGTGCTGCCACCGCCAGACATGACAGGGTCGGTGAAATCCCGCGCAGGGCGGGATCTGTTGGCTTTGTGGGGTCGATATCAGTCACCCGCCGCCCCATCGCCCACCGGACTGCGCACTTCCTGACGCTGCGGCTCCATGTCGCCCAGATAGGCATATCCGACCAGCCCGATCAGACCCGCCAGAATCAATACCACCAAAAGCTTGATCAACCGCATGAAATTTTGCCTCATTCGCCCAGGGTTTCGCCATATTCCGACGGCTTCGGCGCCGGTTCGGTCGGAATATATATGGCAATTGCCGAAAGATCACGCCATTCAGTGACGCGAAGAAAGGAGGGCGCGGATGAATCATCGGCTTGGGCGTCATATCGTGCTGATCGGAATGATGGGGGCGGGCAAGACCGCGATCGGATCCGAGATCGCGCGACGCTATGGCGTGAACTTCACGGATTCGGATGCCGAAATCGAAGCTGCGGCGGCCATGTCGATCAGCGAGATCTTCGAACGGGACGGCGAAGAGTTCTTTCGGCGCCGGGAAACGCAGATCCTGACGCGCATTCTTGCGGCTCCGCCTTCGATCGTTTCGACGGGGGGCGGGGCATGGATGCAGCCACGCAATCGCGATCTGATCGCCGAAGCGGGATTGTCGGTCTGGCTGAACTGCGATCTGGAAACGCTGTGGCACAGGGTTCGGCAGCGCAGCACGCGCCCGTTGTTGAAAACCGCTGATCCCAAGGGCACATTGGCCCGCCTTATCGACGAGCGGTATCCCGTCTATCAACTGGCCGATCTGAATTTCCCGTCGCGCGGCGGCGACAGTGTCGAAGCGACCGCGACGCGGTTGATCGAAGAAATTCGCGCCGCGTATCCTGACCTTCTGGAGCTGAAATGACCGAATCCGTCACCATTCACGTGCCCCTGGACGAACGCGCCTATGATGTCCGCATCGGTGCCGGGCTGATCGACAGTGCAGGGCGCGAAATCGCGCCGTATCTGGCCCGGCCACGGGTTGCGATTGTCACCGATGACACCGTGGCCGATCTGCATCTGGCAAGGTTGCGGTCGGCTTTGCAGGCCGAAGGGATCGGCTCCGAAGTCCTTGTCCTGCCCGCCGGTGAGGGTACGAAAAGCTGGCCGCATCTGACCCGGACCGTCGAATGGTTGCTGGAAAGCAGGATTGAGCGGCGCGATATCGTTATCGGCTTTGGCGGTGGCGTCATTGGCGATCTGGTCGGCTTCGCGGCGGCGATCCTGCGCCGGGGCGTGCGCTTTGTTCAGATTCCGACAACGCTGCTGGCCCAGGTCGACAGCAGTGTCGGTGGCAAGACCGGCATCAACAGTGCATTCGGCAAGAATCTGATCGGTGCCTTTCATCAGCCTTCGCTGGTTCTGGCCGATATTGCGATCCTGGACAGCCTGACGCCCCGGGACTTTCTGGCCGGCTATGGCGAGGTGATGAAATATGGCCTTCTGGGGGACGAGCGTTTCTTCGAATGGCTGGAAGAAAACGCCACATCACTGAGAACGGATGCCGGTTTGCGACAAGAGGCCGTGGCGCATTCGGTAAGGATGAAGGCCGGTGTTGTAACCCGCGACGAGACCGAACAGGGCGAGCGTGCGCTGTTGAATCTGGGACATACCTTTGGCCACGCGCTTGAGGCCGCGACGGGGTATTCTGATCGCTTGCTGCATGGCGAAGGTGTCGCGATCGGTTGCGCGCTTGCCTTCGATCTGTCGGCGCGAATGGGGCTTTGCAGCCAGGAGGCACCCAGCCGGGTTCTGGAACATTTGCGCCAGATGGGCATGCCGGCCCGTCTGGGGGATGTGCCCGGAGAGCTGCCTGATGACAGCGCGTTGATTTCATTGATGGCGCAGGACAAGAAAGTCGTTGACGGGCAGTTGCGCTTCGTTCTGGCGCGGGGCATCGGCAATGCCTTTGTCAGCGATGATGTCGAGACATCGGTTTTGGCCTCGGTCCTGGCGGACGCACGCTGATTTGCCAAGCATCGGCGCGAGGCTTCGGGGCGAAGTTGCATCCGTCCCGGCGCGCAAGCTTTGACAGCCCCATCGAAGGGCTGCCAAAGCTGGGTGGCGTCGCCACCCGGGCACAAGCCGCCTAGGCGGCGCTATTGCGTGCAAGCATGGTTTCCACCATTTCGTCGGCGATTTCGGTGGTGCTGCGATTATGTTGGGCAGCGCGGTCAAGCATCTGGGAAACCCGACCTGCAATTCCGTCCAGCCTTGCGCGTCGCCAGCCATTGCCAGTTCCGTGGATTTCGCTGGCCACGCTGATGATGCCGCCGGCATTCACGACGTAATCGGGCAGGTAGGTGATATTGCGGGAAATCAGGTCCTGCCCGACAGTCGGTGTGGCAAGCTGATTGTTCGCGGCGCCACAGACCAGCCGGGCCGTCAGCCGCGCGACGTGATCACCGGTCAGCACCCCGCCAAGGGCGCAGGGCGCGAAGATGTCCATCTGCTGGTCAAAGACCGCATCGGGTGCACAGACGTCTGCTTTCAACCGCACGCGCGCATCTTCCACGGCATCCGGATTGATATCTGTCACGATCAGATCGGCGCCTGCGTCATGCAGTTTTTCTGCCAGCGACAACCCGACATGCCCGAGGCCCTGCACCAGAACGCGACGTCCTTGCAGATCATTGCTGCCAAAGACATGTTGCGCCCCAACCAGCAGGCAACGGAACACCCCTTCGGCGGTCCAGGGCGAGGGATCGCCAGAGGCAGTCGAAAGACCGACGGCAAACTCTGTTTCTTCCGCCGCATGGGCCATGTCCGCAGGAGAGATGCCAACATCTTCCGCAGTAAAGTAGCGCCCTTCGAGCAATTGCACGGCGCGTCCGAAGGCGCGCATCATATCCGGGGTCTTGTCGCGTCTGGCATCCCCTATGATGACGGATTTCCCGCCGCCCAAACCCAGATCTGCCATCGCGTTCTTGTAGGTCATGCCTCTGGCGAGCCGGGTCACGTCCCGGATCGCTTCGGATGGGGATGCATAGGCCCACATCCGGCACCCGCCAGCAGCTGGTCCCAGCACGGTTGAATGCACACAGATCAGCGCGTGCAGCCCGGCGCTCTGGTCCTTTGCCTCGACCAGACGCTCGAACCCATGCGGGGCCTGCAAATCAGTCAGTGTCAGGGCCATTCCGATTTCCTCCCATTGCAGGCAATTCGCGGCGAACTGCCAATGAAACAGTGTCAGAAAACCGCCTTGGATGCGGTTGGCAAGCACAGGATCATTCGTAAAGCCGCGCCGCGATGCACGCAATTTCCATCAGAAAACAGCCGTCATGGACGCAATATTTTCGCGAAAGGGCGCATGGTTCAGATGCAATGGAAGGGGCGGGGGCTCGTGACAGCGAATCACCCTTGCCCATCGTCGCCGTACAGTGAAGACACCGATGGGTGCAGAAAAAGGCCCCCGCACCCTGATATTGGGGTGCGGGGGCTGGGTCAGGCTGCGCCTCTTGCCGGGCGGCTGGCTGCATCGATAGGGGGCGCGGACATCATCGCGGCCCTTGGCCTGACAAATAGTGGCGGCACCCCAAGGTGCCGCCCGCGATCAGCTGCAGCCACTGGTGCTGCCGCAGGTGTTGCATTTCATGCAGGTTCCATTGCGAACCAATGTATAGTTACCGCATTCGCTGCATGGGTCGCCTTCGTACCCCTGCATGCGGGCCTTGGCCCTGGCATCGACCGACGCAGCCGGGGTTGCTGGTTGCGCCATTGCGGTTCCCGATTGCAGCTCAGCCGAAACCCCGGTCTGCAGGACCATCAGCTCTTGGGGCAATCGCTTGCGCAGATAGCCCGCGCTGCTGATCTGTTTCAGCATGGTCAGCGATTTCAACTCGGCCTGTTCACTGACAGGCGTCAGGTTCTGACCCTCGGCCTCGCCCCCGCCCATGTCATCGAACCGCGCTCCCTCGGGCTTGACATGCGCCAGATCGGTCCGGTCCAGATAACTGACGGCCAGTTCACGGAATACGTAGTCAAGGATCGAGGTCGCGTTCTTGATACTGTCATTGCCCTGCACCATGCCTGCCGGTTCAAATCGGGTGAAGGTGAACGCATCCACGAATTCTTCCAGCGGCACGCCATATTGCAGCCCGACCGACACGGCGATGGCGAAATTGTTCATCATCGCACGAAAGCCGGCGCCCTCCTTGTGCATGTCGATGAAGATTTCGCCCAACGACCCGTTGTCATATTCTCCCGTGCGCAAATACACCTTGTGCCCGCCGACAATCGCCTTTTGGGTATAGCCCTTGCGCCGCTGCGGCAGCTTTTCACGGTGATTGCGAAGCGCCTCTTTCACGATGATCTTTTCGACCACCTTCTCGGCGATCACGGTGGCCCTTTCCTGCGGATTGCCACTGATCAGGAGTTCTTCGGCCTCTTCGTCATCCTCGATCAGAGCCGAGGCCAGCGGTTGCGACAATTTCGATCCATCCCGATACAGGGCATTGGCCTTGACCCCCAGTGACCAGGACAGCTCATAGGCGGCCAGCGCATCACCGATCGTGGCGCTGTTGGGCATGTTGATCGTCTTGCTGATCGCGCCCGAAACAAAAGACTGCGCGGCAGCCATCATGTGAATGTGGCTTTCGACAGACAGATAACGGGTGCCTTTCTTTCCGCAGGCATTGGCACAATCAAAGACCGGCAGGTGCCGTGCTTTCAAATGCGGTGCGCCTTCCAGCGTCATGGTGCCGCAGACATGATCGTTGGCCGCGTCGATCTGGGCGCGGGTGAACCCCAGATGGCGCAGAAGATCAAAGGTCGGATCGTTCAGTTTTTCCGCTGGAATGCCCAGGCTGCCACGGCAGAACTCTTCGCCCAATGTCCACTGGTTGAAGACAAAGCGAATATCAAAGGCCGTGCCAAGTGCGGCTTCGATCTTGTCTATTTCGGCGGCTCCGAAACCATGTCCCGCCAGAGAGGTGTGGTTGATGTCGGGGCAATTGCCCAACGTGCCATGACCGACCGCATGGGCAATGATTTCCTCGATCTGCGCAGAGGAATACCCAAGTGTCTCAAGGGCGGCGGGAACGGATTGATTGATGATCTTGAAATAGCCGCCACCAGCCAGTTTCTTGAACTTGACCAGGGCAAAATCGGGTTCGATCCCTGTCGTGTCGCAATCCATCACCAAGCCGATGGTGCCTGTCGGGGCGATGACGGTGGCCTGCGCATTGCGATATCCGTGGTCTTCGCCAAGCGTCAGCGCCTCGTCCCAGGCTTCGCGCGCAATGGCAATCAGGCTTTGGTCGGGGCAATGCTCGGCATCCAATTGCACCGGGCGGATATTGATGCCTTGATAGGCGTCCGTTCCATGGGCCGCGGCGCGGTGATTTCGGACAACCCGCAGCATGTGATCCGCATTGCGCGCATAACCCGGAAATGCGCCCAGTTCGGCGGCCATCTCGGCCGAGGTCGAATAGGCCACACCGGTCATGATCGCCGTCAGTGCCCCGCACAACGCACGACCTGCGTCGCTGTCATAGCCAAGGCCCATATTCATCAGCAATCCGCCGATATTGGCATAGCCCAATCCCAGCG
This sequence comes from Paracoccus onchidii, assembly GCF_028294535.1. GTDB lineage: Bacteria > Pseudomonadota > Alphaproteobacteria > Rhodobacterales > Rhodobacteraceae > Paracoccus > Paracoccus onchidii. The sequence continues at coordinate 110,447 of NZ_JAQBIE010000012.1, forward strand.
TCCGATAGTCATATGACCGCTGCGCAATTTCCTTGCTGGGGAATTGCGCCATCATCACGCTGATCTCCAGTGTAACCGTCCAGAGACGGGTAGCGTGAACATAGTCATCGGCCTGGAACTGCCCGTCCCGATAGAATGTCAGCAGGTTCATCGAGGCAAGGTTGCACGCCGTATCGTCGAGGAACATGTATTCGCTGCACGGATTGCTTCCGCGAATTGGGCCATCGGCCGGGCAGGTGTGCCAGGCATTCACCGTATCGTGGAACTGGATCCCAGGATCGGCACAGGCCCAGGCTGCATGCCCGATCTGTTCCCATAACTCGCGCGCCGATACCGTCTTGGCAACTTTGCCGTCAGTGCGCCGGATCAGTTCCCAGGGCGCATCCTCACGAACAGCACGCAGGAATGTGTCGGTCACTCTGACCGAGTTGTTCGAATTCTGGCCCGACACGCTGTTATAGGCGTCGCTGTCCCAATCGGTATCATAGGTCGGAAACTCGATGCTGTCGAAACCCTGCGCTGCGTATTGCAAGACGCGATTGATATAGGTTTCAGGGATCATGGCCCGTTTCGCATCGCGAATTGCGCTCTTCAAGCCGCCATTCTCGGCCGGATCCGTGGCTGCCGCATATGCGCCATCCCAGCTGCGAATCGCCCGAAAGATGTCATTCAGCTTCCGCTCATGCATCTTCGACCCGGCTACAAGCGATGCGACTTTCTGCTCTTCGATGACCTTCCAGTTGATGAACTGCTCGATATCCGGGTGATCCATGTCGCAGATGACCATCTTGGCCGCGCGGCGCGTTGTGCCCCCCGATTTGATGGACCCCGCTGCCCGGTCGCCAATCTTCAGAAAGCCCATCAATCCACTGGATTTCCCGCCCCCAGACAGGCTTTCCCCTGCGGCCCGCAGGCTGCTGAAATTGGTGCCTGTCCCCGATCCGTATTTGAACAGCCGCGCCTCACGAACCCAAAGATCCATGATCCCGCCTTCATTCACCAGGTCATCGCAGACCGATTGGATGAAACATGCATGTGGCTGGGGATGTTCATAGGCACTGGCGGATTTCACCAGTTTTCCGGTCTTGAAATCGACATAGAAATGACCCTGCGACGGCCCATCTATACCATAGGCCCAATGCAGCCCGGTATTGAACCATTGCGGGCTGTTCGGGGCGGCCATCTGCCGCGCAAGCATATGGCGCATTTCATCAAAATAGGCGCGCGCGTCTTCTTCTTCGGAAAAATACCCGCCTTTCCACCCCCAATAAGTCCATGCACCGGCCAGTCGGTCAAAGACCTGCTTTGCGCTCGTCTCGCCCGTATAGCGATCCGCCTCGGGCAGTTTCTCCAGCGCGGCATCGTCCGCGACCTTGCGCCACAGGAACTCGGGAACACCCTTCTCCCGAACGGGCTTCAACGCGGCAGGAACGCCGGCCTTGCGGAAATATTTTTGTGCGATGACATCGCTTGCCACCTGGCTCCAGCCTTGCGGAACCTCGACATGGTCATTGCGAAAGACGATCTGTCCGTCAGGATTGCGGATCTCGCTGGTGGTCGCGGTAAAGGCGATACTGCCATATGCACCACCATGTTCGGTCGTAAAGCGCCGTTCGATTTTCATGCCTGCTCCTCCGAGCGTTGATACTGTCCCTCGGTCCCCGACCTGCGCCCATGCCATGTCAATCGTGGCTCACCGCGCATGCGCAGCAAGGGGTCGGACGGTTGAACCGTCTCGAAGGCATCAGATCAAAGAACGGCGCGGTGAATTGTGATCTCGGGCAGGTGTTCCTACCACATTTAGTAACTTCGTCGCCGTGAGACACAAATTGAACAGTTCTTGTCACGCTTTCAACAGATTTTTTCGTCCTTTCAGGCCGCGATTTTCATTGACAGCCTATGACTGTCAATTGATCGAGATTCGTTCACAGGACGGGAAGTCCAGGGTTTTCCATTGACCCTGATCCGTCGTTTAATCTATCAAAAACAATGGTCTGCCGTTTAGTATCCAGACGTTTTCCACAGGGTTATCCCACGCTCATCCTCAGGTTGCGCACAGCCGATGCAGCTATGCAACAGGTCCCGTCTTTTCATGGGTTTGCGGTGATGATTTCCCGGTCGGTAACAATCTGATCCAGGGGCTGATCAAAGCGTTCAGCAGGAATTTCCGACAGTTCCTGCGATGAAAAGGCCAGGCCAATTGCCTGCACGCCCCCGGATTTTCTTAGTAATTCCAGAGTTCTGTCATAATATCCGCCGCCATAACCAATGCGGTTTCCGCGGCGGTCAAAGCCGGCAAGCGGAACGATAAGGACATTTGGCACCAATGGCGCTGCTGATTCGGGCGGATGCGAGGTTCCGAATGGCCCGGCCACAAGCGCGCCGCCTGTCCATGCGCGAAAAACAAGGGGCACGGCACGACCGGTCACGACAGGAAGGCAGGTCGGGCCGCTATGTTCCGCCATGGCGGCACGGGGATCCGCTTCGCCGCGCATGGGCCAATATCCGGCCAGGACATGTTCCCGAAAAGGGCCGAGTGCACGGCGCAGCATCCGGTGGATCGCGTCCTGATCCCCCGCAAGTCGCAGTCTCTTGGCCAAGGCTTCCTTGCGTAACAGGGACTTGGCTTGCCCAGTCATAGCAATATTGCCGATGCCAGCCCGAGGAATGCGAAGAACCCGACGACATCGGTGACCGTGGTCACGAAAGTGCCCGATGCAAGGGCGGGATCGGCACCCGCCTTTTCCATGGCCAGCGGAATAAGGATTCCCGCCAGCGCCGCGATCGCAAGATTCACGATCATCGCGATTCCGATCACAGCGGCCAGCGATACGCCGTCAAACCAGAACCAGGCAACCACGGCCATGACGATCGCGAAGGCCAGCCCGTTCAGCAGCCCGACAATCGCCTCGCGTCTGACGACCCGCCAGACATTGCTGCCCGTCAGGCTTTTGGTTGCCAGCGCCCTGACCGCCACCGTCAGGGTTTGGGTTCCGGCGTTTCCGCCCATCGACGCAACAATCGGCATCAGAACCGCCAATGCGACCACTTTCTGAATGGTCGTTTCAAAAACCGCGATCACCAGAGACGCAAGAATTGCAGTGATCAGGTTCACCATCAGCCAGGGCACGCGCTGGCGCAGGGTTTCCAGCACGGTGTCGGTGATCGCCGAATCCTCGCCGACCCCGGCAAGGCGCAGGATGTCCTCTTCGTGCTCTTCGTCCAGCACATACATGGCGTCATCGATCGTGATGACCCCGACAAGGCGATCATCGGCATCCACGACCGGCGCCGAGATCAGGTGATACTGGTTGAAGGCATAGGCGACATCGCCTTCTTCCGCATAGGCGCTGACGGTGCGGAAACTGTCTTCGCACAAATCCTTCAACAGAACATCGCGACGCGACGCCAGCAGGCGCCCCAATGTGACATACCCGATCGGATGCCGGCGGGGATCCACCAGGATGACATGATAGAACTGCTCGGGCAGCCACTCTTCGGCGCGCATGAAGTCGATCGTCTCGCCCACGGACCAGTGTTCGGGGGCGGTGACGATCTCGGATTGCATCAGGCGACCTGCCGAATGCTCGGGGTAAGCCAGCGATTGCTGAACTGCGGCCCGGTCACTGTCATCCAGCGCGGCAAGAATTTCGGCCCGTTCGGGTTCGTCGAGATCTTCGATCAGGTCAACGACATCGTCGCTGTCCATTTCCCGCACGGCTTCTGCAAGCACGTCGCGGGGCAGGAATTCCATGACCTCTTCGCGGATCGCCTCGTCGATCTCGGACAGGATTTCGCCGTCGATCTGGTCGGAATACAATTGCAGGAAGGCGTTGCGTTCGGCACCGTGCAATTGCTCGATGATGTCGGCAATGTCGGCCGCGTGCATCGGTTCCAGCAGCTCGTTCAGCCTGTCGGTGTCCCTCGCCTCCAGCGCCGCATCGATCTGATCCAACAATTCGCGGCGGGGCAGGAATTCATCTTCGTCGCGGTCCGGGTCCGACGGATTCGCGCTGGCCTGATCTGCGCCCTGGGGGTCCTGCTGGTCTGTCATGCGCCCTCCTGATTGTCCTGTGGCGATAAGCGGCCAAATTTACGCATGTCGCGGCGATGCAGTGCCGCGGTGCGATCCTATTCGTTCAGCAGCAGCGCCATTGCGGCGCGATGCAGTTCCAGCGTGGCGGCGGCGATCACCTGTCCGCCTGCTGCGGCCGGTCCCCCGGACCAGTCGGTTACAATTCCCCCGGCGGCCTCGACCACCGCCAGCGGGCCGGCGATGTCATAGCTTTGCAACCCGGCTTCGATCACCAGATCGATCTGTCCAAGTGCCAGCAACGCATACGCGTAGCAATCCAGACCATAGCGCGTCAGCCTGACCTGTCGCGAAACGCGCTGAAACGCGGCTGCTTCATCAGGGGTGCCGATTTCGGGAAAGGTCGTCATCAGCGTCGCGTGGGACAGCTCGTGGCCGGTGCGAACCGACAGGGGGTGCTCTTGGTTCCGGGTGCGCAGGCGCGAAATTCCGAACCCGCCCTCGAAACGTTCACCGATATAGGGTTGGTCGATCAGCCCGTAACGGATGCCGTTGCCATCGCTCAGCCCGATCAGGACGCCCCAGCTTGGCGCGCCAGAGATAAAAGCCCGGGTTCCGTCAATCGGGTCCAGGATCCAGGTCAGTCCCGAATTGCCCTGGCTTTCGCCAAACTCTTCGCCAAGTATCGCGTCCTGAGGGCGGCGCCGGGCCAGCACCTCGCGCATTACGCGTTCGGCGGCGCGATCGGCTTGGGTGACCGGATCGAAATCTGCGGGGCGCTTGTTTTCGGTTTCGATATCGCGGGTCCGAAACAGTGGCAGGATCACCTGTCTGGCGGCGTCGGCCATTTCGTGTGCGGTGTCGATGATCTGCTGAATATCCTGCATCGGTACCCCAAACCCGTGGTGAAATCCCATGATGCGGGTCTAGCGGTTGTCGCAGCTTTCGGCCAGTGTCCGTGCATGGGATTTCAGCTTAAAATCAAGGCTTGGTCACAAAAGCACAGACCCGTGTCCATGATATGACATGATGCCTGTGCATGGCGTGAAGTGACGGGGCGTTATATTTGACTGAGGGGCCAAAAGTGACCTGGCAAGAATCCTGACCGGGCCTCTGGGCGTAGATCGGGATCAAGTTGCGGTCGAATAGGCCACAAGATCCGGCAAAGGTCTATTTTGAAAGGCTTGGATGCATCCCGCTTTCAGCCGATCTCTCAGCTATCGCTCTTGAAAGCTAATACAATGAAACGCTGCCACCATTAAGTGAACCGCGCCGGGTTTTTCCGGAGGCTGATTTTGGTTAGTTACGCGGCCATGTTCTCAGTTTCCAGAGTCGCGTATTCGACGGCTTCGCAGTTGCGCCAAGGGCCGCGGCGATGGATGATCTCGGCCTTGTAAAGGCCATTGATGGTCTCAGCCAAAGCATTGTCATAGCTGTCGCCTACACTACCGACAGGGGGCTCGATGCCGGCTTCGCCCAGCCTTTCGGTGTCGCGAATAGATAGGTATTGCGAGCCGCGGTCGCTGTGAGGGACCAGCCCCATAGTCTTGGTCGGCCGCCTGTCATGAACTGCCTGCTCCAGTGCATCCAGGGCGAACCCTGTCCGCGCCGATGTACTGACCCGCCAGCCGACGATCTGGCGCGCGTCGGCGTCGATGACGAAAGCGACATAGACGAAGCCTTTCCAGGTGGCGACGCAGGTGACGTCGCTGACCCAGAGCAGGTTTGGCGCGGGCACGCGGAACTGCCGGTTCACCTTGTCCTGCGGGCACGGGACCTTCTTGTCAGGGATGGTCGTCTTGTGTGGCTTGCCTCGCAATAATGCCCTGAATGCCCATCCCCCTCATCAACCGGGCCATCGTGCAACGGGCGACATCGAAGCCTTCCCGATCCAGTTGCCGCCAGACCTTGCGCACGCCATAGACACGCCGGTTCTCTTCGAACACGCGCTCGATCTCGGGTCGCAAGGCCGCCTCCCGCCGGACGCGATCCGACAGCCGGGCCGGATCGGCACGCTTCGCCAGGTGATCGTAGCAGGTGGACGGGGCGATCGGCAGAACCTTGCAGAACGGCTCGACCCCATGCGCCTCCCGATGATCGTCAATAAACCCGACCATCACCTCGACCGGCGGTCGAGCATTTCAGGCAGCGCTCGAAGCGATGCCGCTGCTGCCTTCGATCATCGCAAAATAGGCGCTCGCCTTACGCAGGATCTCGTTCGCCTGCCGGAGCTCCCGGTTCTCACGCTCAAGGGCCTTCATCTTCTTAGCCATGTCGCTCGGGATACCGGCACGCATCCCGCTGTCGACTTCGGCCTTCTTCACCCAATCGTTCAGCGTGTTCGCCGAACATCCGATCTTCGCGGAGATCGACGTGATCGCCTGCCAGCGAGAGCCGTGCTGCCCCTCGTTGTCGAGAACCAACCGCACGGCCCGCTCGCGCACTTCAGGCGAAAACTTATTCGTGGTCTTGCTCATGATGCTCCATCCTACTCAGGAGTCGGAACCTCCGGAAAACCCGGTGCGGTTCACTCGCGGCTCGGAGGCGTTGGTCATGCGATCGTCGCCGTAGGGTCCAGACCCATTGATTTCAGGTCTTTGGCGTGATTCAGGTTTCGCAAGGAGACCTGATTGATGAGCAGCCTTTTCTGGCTGACGGACGCACAAATGGAGCGTCTGAAGCCGTTCTTCCCCAAGAGCCATGGCAAGCCTCGCGTCGATGATCGCCGCGTTCTCAGTGGCATAATCTTCATCAATCGCAATGGGTTGCGGTGGTGTGATGCGCCGAAGGAATACGGCCCGGCGAAGACCCTTTACAACCGTTGGAAACGCTGGAGCGACAATGGCGTGTTCGCCCGGATCATGGTGGGCCTGGCCGCCGCGAGCGCCGAGCACAAGACGATCATGATCGACGCGACGTATCTGAAGGCGCACCGCACGGCCTCGAGCCTGTGCGTCAAAAAGGGGGGCGTGGGCGTCAGATCGGGCGCACCAAAGGCGGCATGAACACCAAGTTACACGCCGTTGCCGATGCCAAGGGGCGGCCGATCGGGTTCTTCATGTCCGCCGGCCAGGTCAGCGACTACACCGGTGCGGCGGCGCTGCTGGGCAGCTTGCCGAAAGCCGGGTGGCTGCTCGCCGACAGAGGCTATGATGCCGATTGGTTCAGAGAAGCGTTGAAAGACAAGGGGATAAAGGTCTGCATCCCAGGCCGGAAGTCGCGCAAGAAAGCCGTGAAATACGACAAGCGGCGCTACAAACGGCGCAACCGCATTGAGATCATGTTTGGGCGCCTGAAAGATTGGAGGCGGATCGCCACCCGATACGATCGGTGTCCGGAAACCTTCTTCTCCGCAATCATGCTCGCCGCAACCGTCTTGTTCTGGCTGTGATCAAGAACGAGTCTGGAGCCTAGGTAATCAGGGATATCCTGGCACGTTGCCGAAGAACGCCCGGATCGACGCAGCCCGCGGAACATGATTGCCGGTTCCTGCAAGACGAGAAGGGAAGTGGATGCGGGGATCGGACGAGGCGCGTGGTTCGCTTTTCAGCTATGTTGATCTTGCACAGCGCATCCCCGCCCGGCATCCGCTGCGCAAGATCCAACAGGTGGTGAATGACGCTCGTCAGCCTCGATGGTGCATTCGACCGGCTTCATGCCATGGGCGGGCGCCCCTCGGGCCCACGAACCGTCCAATCCAGAGCTTGCCCGGGTGACCACGCCGAAGCCTGGAACCCGAAAGGCCGGAGCAAATTTCCGGGGCGAAAAACGCTCGGATGCGACCCACGCATCGGTCACGGATCCAGGGGCGCGGCTCTGCCCCCCCCCGGTGCCGGCGCCGCCCTTTGCTTGATGGGGCATAGGTTGATGGAGAACCGGCATGGCGTCGTGGTGCAGAAGGCGAAATTCTCCACGATCGACGGTCGAACTGCCCGTCACGCAGGTTACGCAACCTCGCAGCGGTGCCGAGAAAAGATCGAGGAGCCGTTCGGATGGGCCGAGACGGGGGGGGGGTGAGACGGCGGGCCAAATGTCGGGCGCAGTCGCCCTCATTGGCTATGGAAGAGCAATCCTTCACCTGCCGCGCGTTTATAAGTGGCGTGGTAGGTGTCTGATACAACTTCAAAAAAAAGATGCCTTGGCCCGAACTTGATCTCGATCTACGCGGGGTCCGGTCAGAGCATCACGCGGCGTCGGAAAGAACCCGTGCAAGTTCGAAAATCTGGCGGCGTTGCGCGGCGGGCATGGCGTAATAGGCACGCACCAGCTGCAACGCTTCCTTGTCGGCAAGGATATCGCCTTCGACCGAATCGGGCATCTCGCCTTCGTGCAGGCCTTCGAAGAAAAAACTGACCGGCACGTCGACAGCACGGGCTATATCCCACAGCCGCGATGCGGAAACGCGGTTCATGCCGGTTTCGTATTTCTGAATCTGTTGAAACTTGATACCGACCTTGTCGGCGAGTTGTTGTTGGGTCATTCCGATCATCCAGCGACGATGGCGGATACGCTTGCCAACATGAACATCAACACCGTGCTTCATAGCATTACCTCTTACAATCTAAAGAGGCAGTAGCCCAACAGCCCTCAATTATCGAGTGTCAACATGGTTAACAAGCCCGTTTCTGACCAAAAAGACAGGTCCTGATTTGCGTAATGTGCAGTTTTCGTGACCCCAGCGATTGCTGCATCGAAACATAGGTGCCAACCGGAGAATTGCATGGCCGAGAATATACGAATCGCTTCTGTGGAACAGCTTGGATCCGACCCCGTGCTGCGCGATGTCGCGCTGGCTGACTGCCCGCCGGGGCAGGTCCAGGTCCGGATGCGCGCGGCGGCGCTGAACTTTGCCGATTTGCTGAAGGCCAAGGGACAATATCAGGAACCGCAGGATCCGCCGTTCCTGGCCGGGCTGGAGGGCGCGGGCGAGGTCATGTCGGCACCCGAAAACAGCGGGTTCAATCCCGGTGACCGCATTATCGTTTCCCATCCGGGCACAATGGCGCAGGTCATTTCCGTTCCCCCGGTTGCCTGCCAGAAAATACCTGACTGCATGAGCTTCGAGCAGGCGGCCGGTTTCCAGGTGGCTTATGGAACCAGCCATCTGGCGCTGGACGGGCGGGCGGATCTGCGCGCCGGAGAAACGTTGGTCGTTCTGGGTGCCGCCGGAGGGGTCGGGCTGACGGCGGTCGAGATCGGCAAGGCAATGGGGGCGCGGGTGATCGCGGTCGCCCGCGGCGCGGCGCGGCTTGAAACCGTCAGGGCGGCCGGGGCCGATGTGATGATCGACAGCGACGATTGCGGTGATCTGAAATCCGCATTGCGCGAACTGGGCGGTGTCGATGTGGTCTATGATCCCGTTGGCGGCGCGATGGGTGAGGCGGCATTTCGCGCGCTGAAGCGGGGCGGGCGCTTTCTGGTGATCGGATTCGCGGGGGGCGGTGCCCCGGCATTGCCCCTGAACCACGCCCTCGTCAAGAATATCGCGGTCCACGGATTCTATTGGGGCGGGTATCGCCTTCTTGATCCGGGGGCGTTGCGGAGCAGCATGTCACGCCTGTTGTCACTGTTCGAGGCGGGCAAACTGCATCCGGTCGCCGGTAAGGTTCTGCCTTTGGAACAGCTGGTTGACGGCTATGATCTGTTGCGGACACGCAAATCGGTCGGCAAGATAATCATAACCTTGTAATATGGTCGCGATTGGGGGCGTTTCAGCATTGAAATGCTGCGCGCGCCTGCCAATATTGCAAGGGAAACGGGGCTGCACGCCCTGATCCGCCTATAGGGGAGACATAGATGGCAGATTACAATACTTACCGCTCCGCGCAGGGCGTCGGCACCCGCAGCGCGGTGATCGACGAAGGACTGCGGGCCTACATGAACAAGGTTTATGGGCTGATGGCGGTTGGCATGGGGGTAACTGCCGTCGCCGCCTATGGTGTCAGCACCATGGCCGTCGACGCCACCGGTCAGCTGACGCAGCTTGGCACGGCGATCTATGCATCGCCCCTGAAATGGGTGATCATGTTCGCGCCGCTGCTGGTCGTCTTTGCTTTCGGCGCCATGCTGAACAAGATGTCCGTTCAGGGCGCGACGATGGTGTTTTACGGTTTTGCGGCATTGATGGGACTGTCGATCAGCTCGATCTTTCTGGTCTATACGCCGTTCTCGATCGTTCAGACCTTCCTTGTGACGGCAATCGCCTTTGCGGGCCTTTCGCTTTGGGGCTATACGACCAAGAAAGACATCTCGGGTTGGGGCAGCTTCCTGATCATGGGGGTGATCGGTCTGGTCGTCGCCTCGATCGTGAACATCTTCCTGCAAAGCTCGGCGATGCAGTTCGCGATTTCCATTCTGGGCGTTCTGATCTTTGCGGGTCTGACCGCTTATGACACGCAGAACATCAAGAACACCTATCTGCGCATGGCCGGTTCGGATCAGGAATTCCTGGGCAAGACCGCGATCATGGGTGCCCTGCAGCTGTATCTGGACTTTATCAACCTGTTCATGTTCCTGCTGCAATTCCTCGGCAACCGCGAATAATTCGGGTTCTGCCGATCTGAAAACCGACAAAGCCTGCCAGTTGTCTGGCAGGCTTTTTCAATGTTCGGGGCAAAGATCTGTGCGGTGTGACGCGCGCTTTGCAGGACTCAGCTTTCCGGCAGCGCGCGCCAGCCAATATCACGACGGCAGAACCCCTGAGGCCAATCGATCATGTCGACCAGCTTGTAGGCCCGTTCATGTGCTTCGGCCAGGCTGTCGCCGCGCCCGGTGCAGGCCAGAACCCGGCCGCCTGTCGCAAGCACCTTGCCGTCATCCGATGCGGTGCCCGCGTGGAACACCATCTCGAAGCTGGTTTCGGGAATCTCGTCCAGGCCGGAAATGACCGTGCCCTTCTCGTAGCTGCCGGGATAGCCATTCGCGGCCATGACGATGGTCATGGCGTGATCATCGGCCCAGTTCACCTTTGCCGCGCCCAGACGTTCCTCGGCGCAGGCCAGAAGCAGATCGAGAACCTGCGCGCCCAGCCGCATCATCAATGCCTGGCATTCGGGGTCGCCAAAGCGGACATTGTATTCGACCAGACGCGCCTGTCCGTCCTGAATCATCAATCCCGCATAGAGAACGCCTTGAAACGGCATTCCCTTTCGCGCCATTTCCGCGACGGTCGGACGCACGATACGGTCCATCACCTGCTGTTGCAACGCATCGGTAAGAACCGGGGCAGGGCTATAGGCCCCCATGCCACCGGTATTGGGGCCGGTATCGCCTTCGCCGACGCGCTTGTGGTCCTGGGCGGTGCCAATCGGCAAGCAATCGGTGCCGTCGCACAGGATGAAGAAACTGGCTTCTTCACCGGCCATGAATTCTTCGATGACAACCGAGGTGTCGCCAAATTCACCCTGAAAGATCAGGTCGATGGCCTCATGCGCCTGGGCGATGGTTTCCGCGACGGTTACGCCCTTTCCCGCAGCCAGGCCATCGGCCTTGATCACGATCGGCGCACCCTGTTTCGTGACGTATTCGCGCGCCCCGAGCGGATCGGTGAATCGCGCCCAGGCGGCCGTCGGGGCGTTGCACGCGTCGCAAATTTCCTTGGTGAAGGTTTTCGAGGCTTCCAGCTGCGCAGCCGCCTGCGAAGGGCCAAAGACCAGGAACCCCGCCGCGCGCAACGCATCCGAAACGCCGGCAGCCAGCGGTGCCTCGGGGCCGATGACAACGAAGTCGATCGCGTTGTCTTCGGCAAATTCAAGAACATCCGCGCGGGAATTGATGTCGATCGCGGCGCAATCGGCAATGCGTTCGATGCCCGCATTGCCCGGCGCGACGATCAGTCGGTCACATTTGGGGTTCTGCCGGATCGCCCAGGCCAGCGCATGTTCGCGCCCGCCGCTTCCCAGGATCAGGATGTTCATCTGCCGCCCTTTCACTTGCTGTCGCGGCGTTCTAATCTGCGTTGGGAAAGGGAACAAGCCGCATGGATCTTCTGGAAGACGCCCCGGGCAACAATGCCCATGAATTCACCGTGTCCGAATTGTCGGGGGCGGTCAAACGCAGCATCGAGGACCAGTTCGGGCGTGTCCGCGTTCGCGGCGAGGTCGGGCGCGTGTCCCGGCCGTCCTCGGGGCATTTGTATTTCGACCTCAAGGATGACCGGTCGGTTCTGGCGGCCGTGACCTGGAAAGGTCAGGCGGGGCGCCTGGCCCAACGGCCCGAGGAAGGCATGGAGGTCATCGCGACCGGGCGAATGACGACCTTTGCAGGGCAGTCGAAATACCAGCTGATTGTCGATCAGATCGAACCCGCCGGGGTCGGCGCGCTGATGGCCATGCTGGAAAAGCGGCGCAAGATGTTGGCAGCAGAGGGGCTGTTTGACGAGGGGCGCAAGCAACCGTTGCCATTCTTGCCGCGCGTGATCGGTGTCGTGACTTCGCCCTCGGGCGCCGTCATTCGCGATATCCTGCATCGATTGCGCGACCGTTTCCCGTCACATGTCGTGATCTGGCCTGTCGCGGTTCAGGGCGATGCCTGTGCCGGCCAGGTTGCTGCGGCCATCAACGGGTTCAATGCCTTGGGGCCAGATGATGCGATTCCCCGGCCTGATCTGATCATTGTTGCACGCGGTGGTGGCAGCCTGGAAGATCTTTGGGGGTTCAACGAAGAAATCGTGGTGCGCGCCGCGGCTGCAAGCCGGATTCCGCTGATTTCCGCGGTCGGGCATGAAACCGACACCACCCTGATCGATTTTGCATCCGATCGCCGCGCACCTACCCCTACTGCCGCGGCAGAGATTGCTGTTCCCGTGCGCGGCGAACTGGCCATGCGGCTGTCGGAATCGGCGGCACGGATGGAGCGCGCATTGGGCCAGCGCATCGAACGCCCCCGGCAACGCCTGCACGATCTGGGCCGTGCGATGGGCCGCCCGGCTTCGTTGACCGAGGCGCATCGCCAGCGACTGGATCTTTGGGGCGTCAGGCTGGAACCGGCCCTGCACGGTCTTGTCCGGCGGCGGCGGCAGGAGCTGGCGTCGCGACCGATACCGGTCGCGACCTTGCGCCAGTTCACTGCCGCCAAACGCCACGGGCTAGAGCGTGTTGTGTTGCAGCTGGAAACAGGACACCAGCGGCGCAGCGAACGTCGCAAGGATCGGCTGGTCGCGTTTCAACAACGGTTGGACGGGTCTCTGTCCCGCGTGGTCGCCCTCACAAGGCGTGCCGTGGTGACGCAGGGCGAACGGCTTGAACAGCTCTCTGCGAAGCTGCAGGGGGCATCGACGCGAATGATCCAGCAACGTCGCGATGCGCTGACCCGGCTTGATCGCACGCGCCAGACCCTTGGCTATCGCGAAACACTGAAACGGGGTTACGCGGTGGTCCGCGTTCATGGTCAGGAAGGGGTGCTGACATCGGCACAGGCCACCAGGGTGACGCCGCGCGTTGAAATCGAGTTCAGCGATGGTCGCGTCGATGCCCGCCCCGAAGGTGGGGGGGCGAAAACCCGCAGCCCCAAGAAGCCACCCGAGCAGAAAACCCTGTTCTGACGGACCTGTCGGGCGGCTAGGCTCTGGTCGGCCGCATGGTCAGCCATATCAGCGAAGCGCCCGCCAGAATCAGGAATGGCAGCATGGCGATATTGACGGCGCTCCAGCCGGTCTGGACCGAACCGCCCATGCAATTCATCAGCCCGCCCGATGACAGCGAGGCCACGAAAACACCGCCAAAGACAAACAGGTCGTTGATGCCCTGCACCCGGCCGCGTTCCTGAGGGCTGTGGCTTTGGGCCAGCATCGAGGTTGCCCCGATAAAACCGAAATTCCACCCAAATCCCAACAGGATAAGGGCACCAAAGAAATTGCCAAGTTCCACGCCAGACAGGGCGACCGCACCCGCACATGCCAGAATGATCAGGCCCAGGCCGACGATCAGGCGTGCCCCGAAACGGGCGATCAGATGTCCGGTAAAGAAGCTGGGGGCAAACATGGCCAGCACATGCGCGCTGACGATATCTGCTGCCTTGGATGGCTGAAATCCGCAGCCCACGACCGCAAGCGGGGTCGAGGTCATGACCAGGTTCATCAGCGCATAGGACACCATCCCGCAGATCATCGCGACGGCGATCTCCGGGCTGCGCAGCAGTTTTGCCAGCGGACGGCCATTGGCGTGCGACGAATTCGTTGCGGCAGGGCGGGGAATGTCTAGGAACATGAACAGAACCGGCCCCAGAAGGTTGATCGCAATGACCGCGACATAGCTGGCCAGAAAGGGCACAGCCGTCATGTCGCTGGTTGCGCGGACAATCGCAGGACCGATGATGGCCGAGGCCAGCCCGCCTGCCATGACCCATGAAATCGCCCGGGGGGCGAATTCGGCCGAGGCGGTGTCGGTGGCCGCAAAGCGATAAAAACCCTGCGCCGACATATAAACCCCGGTCAGCAGGGATCCGGCCAGGAACAGCAGGAACGACCCTTGCCACAGCCCGGCGGCGGATATGGCAGCGCCCATTCCGCCGGCAAGCACCGCCAGAAGAAAGCCCGCCCGCCTGCCGTGGTGCTGCATGAAGCGGGCCATGGGCCGCGCCGTCAGTGCCGAACCAAGCACGATCAGCGAAATGGGCAGCGTCGCAAGGCAGGGATTGGGTGCAAGAATTTGCCCCGCCAATCCGCCGATGATGAAGTTGATCGGCATCTGCGATCCCAGCACCGCCTGCGCGGCCACCAGGACCGCGACATTGCGGCCCGCGCTGTCCATTTTGCCGGTCTTGCTCAGTTCTGGCCAAGTGTGGCCGCGATGCGCGCGCGGTCTTCGATGGCGGACCAGTTGCCCGCCGAGACATCGGCATCGGTCACGATCCAGCTGCCGCCGACGCAGACGACATTGGGCAGGGAAAGATAGCTGCGCGCATTGTCGGGCGAGACGCCACCGGTCGGGCAGAAGCTGATCTTGGGCAGCGGGCCAGCCAGAGATTTCAGCGCCGGCGCACCGCCCGCGGCTTCTGCGGGAAAGAATTTCAGCATGTCAAAGCCTGCATCCGCGGCCCGCATGACCTCGGACGCCGTGACGGCACCGGGCAGAAGCGGCAGCGCGAGATCCTCGCATGCGGCGATCAGCTGGTCGGTCAGGCCGGGCGATACTGCGAATTTCGCGCCCGCGTCCTTGGCGCGTTTGGCGTCGTCGGGGGTCAGGACGGTGCCGGCGCCGACCTGTCCGCCCTCGACCGATGACATCGCCTTGATCGCGTCCAGCGCCGCATCCGAGCGCAGCGTGACCTCCAGCACCGGAAGGCCGCCATTGACCAGCGATCGGGCCAGATCCTGTGCTTTCGCGGCGTCCTTGATGACGATGACGGGAACGACCGGGGCAAGATTGCACAGGGTCCGGGTCTGCTGCGATTGCGCCGTGGGGTTCATGCTGACACCTTATCTGGATCTGGTTTTCGCGCGTAAAGTGACGCCTCATGCGCGGCGATGCAAGGCAAATGGCAGATTAGCGTCCGTATCTGGCCGGAAGGGTGTTAGCGATAGCACGGCTATCCGGTTGTTGCCGCAGGGCTTGCCTAAAGCGCGGCCTGGCGGAATGTGGCGACCACCGCCACGTAATGCGTGGCCGCGGCCGTGATGACAAAGCTGTGCCAGATCGCGTTCTGATAGCGCAGTTTTTCCCAGACGTGAAACACGACGCCAGCGGAATAGATGATGCCACCGACAACGATCAGCGTGACCGAAAGGGGCGGCACATGCTGGGCGATGGGGTGGATTGCGACGATTCCGCTCCAACCCATCAGCAGATAAAGGATGATCGCTGCGCGATCATAGCGCCCCGGCAGCGCGCATTTAAGCACCACCCCCAGTGCCGCCATGACCCAGATTGCGACCAACAGGATCCTGATCCTTGGATCGGATGTGCCAGGTTGCAGAAAGGGCGTATAGGTCGCGGCAATCAGAATGAAGATGGCCGAGTGGTCCAGCCGGCGCAGCACCCATTTCAATCGCGATGGCGGCAGCATGTTGTAGGTGAAAGACACGGCCAGCGCGGTGATCAGGCCCAGGCCATAAACCCAGGCGGCCACCCGCATGCCGGTATCGCCCCAGACGCTGGCGTGAAAAATGAGTGCCGTAACACCGATCAGCGCCAGCACCACACCAAGACCATGCACGATGCCATCGGCAAGCAGTTCCCCGAAGTCATAATCCCTGCCAAAGCGAAATTGGCTGTTCATCTCTGCGGGTCCTTTCAAGGTTCCGGTCTGGTCCGGTTCCGATGGTGACCGCTATGACGCCCTTAGACAATTCGTTCTTTTGGACAATCTTGCCGCGGACGCTTTCAGCATGTGAAATGTCGTTTTGAGGCGACGGACCGGCGCAATCAAGCTGCGCTGTAGTTGCGTCATCGGTATCAATGAAGGAAGTCCACACATAGAGAGGATGCGATGACCAATGAAGCTGGCGCGGTGCGCCGTGGTCGCCGGGCAGGTGGTGGTGCAGCGCGACGGGCCGAACGTACGGCCACGCGTTTCGAGTTTTCGCGTTTCATTACCCGCAATGTGCCTGACCTCGAGGTTTTGAACGCCGAAGCGCTTGAGATTATCGAGGCCAATGCCGAAACCCTGCTGCAGGAAGTCGGCGTCAATTTCGTGGACAATCCATCCGCGCTTGCGCTGTGGAAGGACGCCGGGGCAGATATCGACGGCGAACGTGTGCGCATTCCGAAAGGTCTTGCGCGTCAGCTTTGCGCGACCGCGCCTTCGACCTTTACCCAGCATGCGCGCAACCCCGAACGCAATGTCGAGATCGGTGGGCGAAATCTGGTGTTGGCACCCGTCTATGGCCCGCCATTCGTGCGCGATCTTGCGGGCGGGCGGCGATATGCCACGATCGAGGATTTCCGCAATTTCGTCAAACTGGGACAGATGTCGAAATGGCTGCATCACAGTGGCGGAACCGTTTGCGAACCGACGGATGTTGCGGTCAACAAGCGTCATCTGGACATGCTTCACGCGCATATGACGCTGTCGGACAAGCCATATATGGGGTCGGTCACATTGCCTGAACGGGCCGAGGATTCCATCGAGATGTCCCGGATCGTGTTCGGCAGCGATTTTGTTGATCAACATACTGTCATGACCAGCCTCGTGAACATCAACAGCCCGCTGACCTTCGATTCGGTGATGATGGGCGCATTGGAAGTTTATGCACGCGCCAATCAGGCCGCGATCATCAGCCCCTTTATCGTCGGTGGCGCGATGGCCCCCGTCACGGTGGCCGGAACGCTGACACAGGTCTTGGCCGAAGTCATGGCGGGTGTGGCCTATAGCCAGTTGATCCGAACAGGTGCCCCGGTCGTGTTCGGTGCCTTTGTCACCTCGATCGACATGAATAGCGGCGCGCCGACATTCGGCACGCCCGAAGCCGCGCAGATCACCCTGGGCGCCGGCCAGCTGGCCCGGCGGCTGGGTCTGCCCTATCGCAGTGCGGGGTCGTTCTGCGGCTCGAAGCTGCCGGATGCGCAGGCGGGGTATGAAACCGCCAACAGTCTGAATATCGGTCTGCTGTCGGGTGTGAATTTCATGCTGCATGCCTGTGGATGGCTGGAAGGCGGGTTGGTGTCCTCGTATGAAAAATATGTCATGGATGCCGATCAGCTGGGTGTTCTGCACAAGATGGCCGCCGGGATCGATTTAAGCACGAACGGGCAGGGCATGGATGCCATCCGCGAGGTCGGACCGGGCGGTCATTACCTTGGATGCAGCCATACGCAGGAAAATTACAAGGACGCGTTCTGGCGTAGCGGCGTGCTGGACTACAAGCCTTTCGAGACCTGGGAGGAAGAGGGCGCGCGGGATACGTCTGCGCTGGCCCAGCAGAAGGTCCAGAAAATGCTGGGTGAATACCAGGCGCCCGGCCTTGATCCGGGCATATCCGAGGCGCTGGACGATTATATCCTGCGCAAGAAAGCCGCGGTGCCCGACTCTTTCGTCTGATCAGTCCTCGGAATACACTTGCAATCCATGCGAACAGCGGCTATTTGCGCGCTCACTTCTCAGGCAGAGGAGGGCCCTTGCGGGAGACATCCGCGAAAGGTCCACCGGTTGAGGCATATGCCTTCAAAACCTCTGCCAAGGCGCAAACCGGAAAGGACATGGATATGGCGCTTCCTGAATTTTCTCTGCGTCAGCTCTTGGAAGCTGGCGTTCACTATGGTCACCAAACCCAGCGCTGGAACCCGCGCATGGGCGAATTCATCTATGGTGACCGCAACGGCATCCACATTCTGGACCTGACCCAGACCGTTCCGATGCTGGACGCGGCCCTGCAGGTCGTGCACGACACCGTCGCCAAGGGTGGCCGCGTTCTGTTCGTGGGCACCAAGCGTCAGGCGCAGAAAGCCATTGCTGATGCGGCCGAGCGTTCGGCACAGTTCTACATGAACCACCGTTGGCTGGGCGGCACGCTGACCAACTGGAAAACCGTCAGCCAGTCGATCAACCGCCTGAAGGCGATTGACGAAACCATGGCCGGCGGTGCCGAAGGCATGACCAAGAAAGAACGTCTGGGTCTGGAACGCGAACAGGCCAAGCTGCAAGCTTCGCTTGGCGGTATCCGCGACATGGGCGGCCTGCCGGACCTGCTGTTCGTCATCGACGTGAACAAGGAAGATCTGGCCATCGCAGAAGCCAAGAAACTGGGTATCCCGGTTGTGGCTGTTGTTGATACCAACTGCTCGCCCGATGGCGTTGATTACATCATCCCGGGCAATGACGATGCCGCACGTGCGATCGCGCTGTATTGCGATCTGGTCAGCCGCGCTGCTCTGGACGGTATGTCCGCACAGATGGGCGCTGCTGGCGTTGACGTCGGCGCGCTGGCAGAAACGCCTGAAGAAGCACTGGAAGAAGGCGAAGCCGAAGCCAGCGCCGAAGAACAAGCGACGGCAGACGCCTGATCCCGCCCGAAACGGATCAAAATACGCCGTAGATTTACGGAATTGTCGTCAGGCGGGGATATGCCCCGCCTGACGTATTGAACAAAGGAGACGGATCATGGCTATCACTGCCGCGATGGTGAAAGAGCTGCGCGAGACAACCGGCGCAGGTATGATGGACGCCAAAAAGGCGCTGACCGAAAATGACGGCAACATGGAAGCCGCTCAGGACTGGCTGCGCACCAAGGGCCTGGCCAAAGCCGCCAAGAAGTCCGGCCGCGTCGCTGCCGAAGGTCTGGTCGGCGTGTCCGTCACCGATGGCAAGGGTGTCGCGGTCGAGCTGAACTCGGAAACCGACTTTGTTGCAAAGAACGCCGATTTCCAGCAGCTGGTTCGTGAAATCGCGGATGTTGCACTGACCACCGGTGATGACATCGAGGTTCTCAAGGCAACCGCGCTGAACGGCCGTCCCGTTGCAGATGTGCTGACCGACGCCATCGCGCGCATCGGCGAAAACATGACCCTGCGCCGGATGCACGTTCTGGAAGGCAGCACGATCGTGTCCTATGTCCATAACTCGGCTGCCGAAGGCATGGGCAAGATCGGTGTTCTCGTCGCGCTGAACGGTCCCGAAGACAAAGCCAAGGAAGTCGGCAAGCAGATCGCAATGCATATCGCAGCGACCAACCCTGCCTCCCTGTCCGAAGCCGATCTTGATCAGGAACTGGTCGAGCGTGAGAAAACCGTTCTGACCGAACAGGCGCGCGAATCGGGCAAACCCGAAGCCGTCATCGAAAAGATGATCGAAGGCCGGATGAAGAAATTCTTCGAAGAAGTGACACTTCTGGGTCAGAAATTCGTCGTCAACCCGGACGTCACCGTTGCCGAAGCCGCCAAGGAAGCTGGCGTTGAAGTAACCGGTTATGCCCGCGTGGCCGTCGGCGAAGGCATCGAAAAGAAAGAAGAGGATTTCGCTGCGGAAGTCGCGAAAACCCTGGGCGGTTCCTGATCGCTGAAACGGATGAAACATCCGATCAAGATTTGAAAACGCCGGCCGGACATGGCCGGCGTTTTTCATTTTCGGCCAGCTGTTTTCCCATCTGGAAGCCTGGGGGATCGGCATCGCCGAGGGCTTTGTCAGGTTGCTTCGCCGTGAGTGTTACGATCCGCCAGCACGGTTTTCAGACGGCCAGATCTGCGGCATGGTCGGCCCAAAGGCTGAACGGTTCTGTCGTAAAGTTTCCGGTTCTGTGGCATTCTCTTGTAGATCAACGTTGTCAGGTCGTTGGCGAGGGGCTTGCGGCGTGATCAATGTCGAAGGCGTACACTTTCCGAAGTCGGCGATCCTACACGCGGTGTTCTTCTACCTGCGCTATGCTGTTTCCTATCGTGATCTCGCGGAGATGCTGGGGGAGCGGAGCGTCGCCGTCGATCACGCGACCCTGAACCGCTGGGTGATCAAGTTCGCTCCGCAGATCGCGCTCGGGCTCGGGCGAGGAAGCGGCGGGCGGCTACTTTATGGCGGATGGACGAGACCTACATCAAGGTGAAGGGGCGCTGGACCTACCTCTACCGAGCTGTGGGCCGCGATGGGCAAACCCTTGATTTCATGCTCTCTGAGCGCCGCGATCTGGCTGCCGCACGGCGGTTCTTCAAGCGAGCGATCTGCACGAACGGTGTGCCGGACCGGATCGTCATCGACAAGAGTGGCGCCAATCTCGCAGGGCTGCAAGCGGTGAACGTGAGCCTGAAATTCACCGGCTGCGGGCGCACCACTGAGATCCGACAGGTCAAATATCTTCCTAGGCTCAGGACCCATTGATTTGTTTGGGGGTTCGTGATTCACCGCAAAAAAGAGAGCGGTGACCATGTCTGATCTTTTCTGGTTGAGCGATGCCCAGATGGCGCGTCTTGAACCTTA
>NZ_JAQBIE010000013.1 GCF_028294535.1 Paracoccus onchidii
TCAATTCCCGAAATGTCTCACAAAGCTTCAAGTCAAACCGTCCGCTCCGTCCCGTTCTTGCGTCCCCGCCGTCTCGGTGAAGCGGTGTTTACGGATAGACAACAAAAGCCGCAAGAGGAAAATTCACATGAATCCCAAGAAAAGTATCAAGCGCCTGAAAACAAACAAACATTCATGAAAAAGAATCCCCGGCACCAGCACGCGAAACCGCCAGCCACAGCACAAAGCAAACGCCGCCAAACCCACCCGAAAACACCCCGGAACCCAACAAAACACAGCAAATGCTGGCAAAAACACACCCCAGACCCAAAAGCAGATCAACAGAATCAAAGAGAATCAGAAAACGCCAGACAGCCCTCAAAACAAACCGCAACACGCGCGAACGCTGCGAAAACACATCCCCTCATCAAAAACCCCTGCCACATTGCTGAAATCCGCGACCAGGATAACAGATCTGCAAACGCATCAAGATTGGCCCCATGGATACAGATCTTTCCCGGCCGATCTGTGCGCCAGATCCCGGATACCGGGGATTGCAGCAGCCTGCGCCGCAGCTTTGGTTGAGTGGCTATCGAGATGGCGCCGCCGCGTAAGGCAGCCAAGAAGCGTTTACACAGCCTGTTGCGCGGGCTGTTTGAGTTGCCCCCCTAGCGACCTGACCGCGCCAGCCCGAGACCAGCACAGATCGCCAACATGTATAGGGGTCACAGAAACGAAAAACGCGGCCCCGATGGGACCGCGTTCCAGATAGAATATCTGTAGCTCTTAACGCTTCGAGAACTGGAAGCTGCGGCGTGCTTTTGCACGGCCGTATTTCTTACGCTCGACCACGCGGCTGTCGCGGGTCAGGAAGCCGGCAGCTTTCAGCGCGGCGCGCAGGCTGGGCTCGTGCAGTTGCAGCGCCTGGCTGATACCGTGCTTCACGGCACCGGCCTGACCCGACAGACCACCGCCCTTGACGGTTGCGGTCACATCATATTGTCCAGCAACGCCGGCCACGTCGAAGGGCTGACGCAGGATCATCTGCAGCACGGGACGGGCGAAATATTCGCCCATGTCCTTGCCGTTGACGGTGACCTTGCCCGAGCCGGGCTTGACCCAGACGCGTGCAACCGCGTCTTTACGCTTGCCGGTCGCATAGGAACGGCCCAGCTGATCGCGCTGCGGCTCGCGCGCAACCGGAGCAGCCGCAACCGCGGTCTCGGTGCCCGAGACGGCCGATTTCAGGTCGTCGAGAGTTTTGATGTCTTCGGCCATGATCACGCGCTCCGGGTGTTTTTGGCGTTCAGGGACTTCACGTCCAGAACTTCGGGCTGCTGAGCTTCATGCGGGTGCTCGGCACCGGCATAGACGCGCAGATTGGTCATCTGCTGCTTGCCCAGCTTGTTGCGGCTGATCATCCGCTCGACGGCTTTGATGACGACACGCTCGGGATGTGCACCATCCAGAACCTGACCAGCGGTCCGGTGCTTGATGCCGCCCGGGTGGCCGGTGTGCCAGTAGTATTTCTTGTCGGCGCGCTTGTTACCGGTCATCTGCACCTTGTCGGCGTTGATGATGATAACATTGTCGCCCATATCCATGTGCGGCGTGAACGACGGCTTGTGCTTGCCACGCAGGCGATTTGCGACGATCGAGGCGAGACGGCCCAGAACAACGCCCTCGGCGTCGATCAGGATCCACTTCTTCTCGATTTCCGCCGGTTTCGCGGTATAGGTTTTCATTTGACGTCCCTTCGGGGTCGATAATCAATTCGAGATGGCGGTATATCGAAAATCGCGGCGCTCGGGTCAAGTGCCAAGCGATCCAATTAACCAAGCAATAACAATGGCTTGCTAAATAGGTATTAAAATACCCCACTGCGAGCCCCGAAAAACCTAGCTTTTGGGCGGAATCGAGTAGGTCATCGAACAGCGCGCGACTGGCTCATCCTGACCTTCCGAATAAAGAAGCACATCCGCGACGGCCAGCACGCGCCCCAGCTTCAGAATGCGGCAATGCGCGGTCAGATCGCCCCCGGCCGCGGGCTTGCGCATGAAATCAATCGTTGCGTTTGTGGTGACCGCCAGCGCGACCGGACCGATACGGGCAAGGATCGCGCAATAGATCGCAAGATCAGCCAATTCGAACATGGTCGGCCCGCTGACCGTACCGCCAGGACGCAAATGGGCGTGACTGACCTGCAATCGCATGACCAGCAAGTCCGGCTCGACAGTTTCAACCACATACCGCCCGGCAACCTGTGGAAACTCTGCCGACAGAAAGGCGTTCAACGCCTCGACATTCATGATCTGCCCCATTCTCCCCCCAATTGCCCCGCACAGGCAGCCTAGATCGAGGTCCAGCCCTGCTCGACCACCGCTTCCATCGATACATAGCTGGATGTGCCCGCGACATGGGGCAAGGTTGATATTTTTTCAGCCATGATATTCCTGAAATCAGCCATATCCCGCGACCGAACCTTGACCAGATAATCGAAGCCCCCTGCAATCATATAGCATTCTTCGACCTCGGGGATCACGCGGATGGCGGCATTGAACTGTTCCAGCGCCTTCTGACGTGTATCCGTCAACCGCACTTCCATATAGGTCACATGCGTCAGCCCCAGCTTCAGGGGCGACAGCATGGCCCGATAGCCGGTGATCAGGCCCATCTCTTCCATCTGCCGGATCCGCAGCGCCACCGGGGTCTTGGACAGGCCGACGCGCTTGGCCAGTTCGGTCACGGGGATTCGCGCATTCACGACCAGTTCGCCCAGAATCTTGCGGTTGGTGGCGTCAAGAACATCGTCCATGGCCTGAATAATCCCTGAATTTTGGGCATATTGCCCAGATTAATATCTCTAGTTGGACACATTACCTGCGCAGGATCAGCTATCAAGAGTTATTCCCGCAGGAGGTGCCCCATGACCCATACCGATCTTTCGGCCTTCACGACCGACGCCAAGTTCCGTGACGAAGCCACGCTTGTGCAAAGCCTGATTTCCAGCGCCGATCTGACTGACGACACGCGCAGGCAGATCTCGGCACGCGCCGCCGATCTGGTCCGGCGCATCCGCAGCGAAGCCAAGCCCAGCCTGATGGAACATTTCCTGGCGGAATACGGGCTGTCCACGCGCGAAGGCGTCGCCCTGATGTGCCTGGCCGAAGCCATGCTGCGCGTTCCCGACAAGATGACCATCGATGCATTGATCGAAGACAAGATCGCGCCTTCCGACTGGGGCAAGCATATGGGCGAGGCGTCCTCTTCGCTTGTGAACGCATCGACCTGGGCGCTGATGCTGACCGGCAAGGTCCTGGATGACGAACAACCGGGCATCGCAGGCACATTGCGCGGAGCCATCCGCCGACTGGGTGAGCCGGTGATCCGTACCGCCGTGGGCCGCGCCATGAAGGAAATGGGACGCCAGTTCGTGCTGGGGCAAACCATCGACGCCGCATTGGACCGCGCCCGCAATCTGGAAAAGCAAGGCTATACCTACAGCTATGACATGCTGGGCGAAGCCGCGATGACGGCCGAAGACGCGGCGCGCTATGCCCGTGAATATACGGGCGCGATCGCCGCGATTGCAAAGGCCTGCGACAAGCCCTCGGTCCGGAAGAACCCCGGCATCTCGATCAAGCTTTCGGCCCTTCACCCCCGCTACGAGGTCGCGCAGGAAGAACGTGTTCTGGCCGAGCTGGTGCCCATCGTCCTGGATCTGGCGCGCAAGGCCAAGGCCGCAGGCATGGGTATGAATATCGATGCCGAGGAACAGGACCGGCTGGTCATCTCACTCAAGGTGATCGAAGCGGTCCTGTCGGATCCTTCCCTTGCCGGCTGGGATGGTTTCGGGGTCGTCGTGCAGGCCTATGGCAAGCGTGCGGGCGCCGTGATCGACTGGCTGCATGCCACGGCCGAACGGCTTGATCGCAAGATCATGGTCCGTCTGGTCAAGGGCGCCTATTGGGATACCGAAATCAAACATGCCCAGATAGAAGGCATGCCCGGCTTTACGCTGTTCACCAACAAGGCCGCCACCGATGTCAGTTATATCGCGAATGCCAAGAAGCTGATCGGATATGCGGATCGCATCTATCCGCAATTCGCCACCCATAACGCCCAGACCGTCGCTGCGGTTCTGGAAATGGTTGGCGATATCGATTTTGAGTTCCAGCGGCTTCACGGTATGGGCGAGCGCCTGCATGACATCGTGATCCGCGAAACCAAGGGGGCTTGTCGCATCTATGCGCCGGTCGGGGCACATCGCGACCTGTTGGCCTATCTGGTGCGGCGCTTGCTGGAAAACGGCGCGAACTCATCCTTTGTCCATCAGATCGTCGATGAAAGCGTCAGCCCCGAAGAGGTCGCCTCGGATCCGTTCGATGACGTCAAGACCGCCAGCGCGCCTTCGGGGCTTGTCACCCCCGGCGCCCTGTTCGGTGAAGGACGCCGCAACTCGACCGGCTTCGACCTGACCGATGCCGAAACGCTGGCACGCATCGATGCGGCCCGCGACATCGCCATTCCCGACGCGGCACCGATCACGGTCTCGCCGCCTTCGGCCAAACCGATGCCGGTCCGGAACCCCACCGATGGCGACACCGTGGCGCAGGTTGACGAAGCCGATTCCGCCACTGTTGCACAAGCCATTTCCGATGCCCGCCCCTGGGATGCCAGCGCCGCCGAACGTGCCGCCATCTTGCGCCGCGCTGCGGATCTGTACGAGGAAAACTTCGGCGTCATCTTCGCCACGCTGGCCCGTGAGGCAGGCAAGATCATGACCGACGCCGTCGGCGAGCTGCGCGAAGCCGTGGATTTCCTGCGCTACTATGCGGCGCAGGCCGAGGCGCAGAACGGATCTGCCCGAGGCGTGTTCACTGCCATCAGCCCCTGGAATTTCCCGCTGGCAATCTTCACGGGCCAGATCTCGGCCGCTCTGGCTGCGGGGAATGCCGTTCTGGCAAAACCGGCCGAACAGACCCCGCTGATCGCGGCCATCGGCGTGCGCCTGTTGCACGAAGCCGGCGTGCCGGTATCTGCCCTGCAATTCCTGCCCGGCGATGGTGCCACGGTCGGCGCGGCCCTGACATCGGATGAACGCATCAATGGCGTGGTCTTTACTGGCTCGACCGATACGGCCCGTGTGATTGCACGTGCCATGGCCAGCCATATGGCCCCAGGCACCCCGCTGATTGCGGAAACCGGTGGCCTGAACGCGATGATCGTCGATTCCACCGCCCTGCCCGAACAGGCGGTGCGCGACATCGTTGCCTCGTCCTTCCAATCCGCCGGGCAGCGTTGCTCGGCCCTGCGCTGCCTGTATGTGCAGGAAGATATCGCGCCAGGCCTGATCAAGATGATTCAAGGCGCGATGGACGAGCTGAGCGTCGGCGATCCCTGGAAGCTGTCGACGGATGTCGGCCCATTGATCGATTCCGAAGCGCATGAAGGCATTGCGTCCTATCTGGAAACGAACAACAATCGCATCCTGCATCAGGTTCCCGCCCCCGATTGCGGTCATTTCCTGTCGCCGACCTTGTTGAAGGTGAATGGCATCGACGATCTCGAACGAGAAATCTTCGGCCCCGTCCTGCATGTCGCGACCTTCCGCAACCGCGATCTGGAAAAGGTCATCGGCGACATCAATGCCCGTGGCTTCGGCCTGACCTTCGGCCTGCACACGCGCATCGACTCGCGCGTGCAAGAGGTGACCGACGCAATTCATTGCGGCAACCTCTATGTGAACCGCAACCAGATCGGCGCCGTTGTCGGCAGCCAGCCATTCGGCGGCGAAGGCCTGTCCGGCACCGGCCCCAAAGCCGGCGGTCCGCTGTATGTCAGCCGCTTCTTCAAACCGGTCGACGGTGCCGCGACCACGGCGACCTGGGACGACAAGGCCGATCCGGCGCGGCTGAACATGCCGGCCCCGAAAGAGGTCGTACTGGACGAACAGATCATGCCCGGTCCCACCGGCGAGCTGAACCGTCTGGTGACGGTCGCACGTCCGCCGATCCTGTGCCTCGGGCCGGGCGCGGATGCCGCGCGTGCACAGGTCCGGGCGGTCGAAGCCCTGGGCGGTCAGGCCGTTGCGGTTTCGGGGATGATCGCACCCGAGGATCTGGCCGGCATTGCCGGGATCTCGGCTGCGATCTGGTGGGGAGATCAGGACATCGCCCGGAAATATGCCGAAACGCTGGCGGCACAAACCGGTCCGATCATTCCGTTGATTACCGCGATGCCCGATCGGGCACATGCAGCCCATGAACGCCATCTATGTGTCGACACGACTGCAGCAGGCGGCAACGCCGCATTGCTGGCAGGCTGACCCGATAACAGTGCCTTTCCCCGAATATGTCGGGGAAAGGCGAAAACATGTCAAAGCCGCGTGATCACACGCTGCGCATAGTAACGTTCGACATCGTGGTTATGGCACAGTTCGGTCGCGGGGGTCATGACCGCCGCCGATGCCGCCGCTGCACCAAGGGCCAGGGCTTCTGGAACCGGCCAGTCGCGCGCCATCGCCAGCACGAACCCCGCCACGAAACTGTCCCCCGCACCCACGGCGCTGACCACAGGAACGCTGGCGGCTTCGGCATGCCAGGCGCTGTCGGCCTCGGCGATGACGGACCCGTCCGCCCCCCTTGCCACGATCACGGCCCTGGCCGCGCCATCACGTACCAGCCCGGCGGCAAATTCCGCGCTGTCGCGCCTGTCGGGAAGGGGCCGCCCGGCCAGACCCTCGGCCTCGTGGCTATCCATGCGCAATACGTCGACGGGCGTCGATGAACCCGCCAGCGCCTGCAACGCCTCGCCCGAGGTGTCGACCAACAATCTGGCGCGCCCATCCTTCAGCCGCACTGTCAGCATCTGTTCGAACCCCGGCGCAACACCCGGAGGATTGGACCCCGAAACCACAACCCAGCCCCCGGCCATCGCGGATTCGGCGATGGCCGACATCATGCCCGAAACATGGGTCATGTGCCATTCCGGCCCTGGCAGGACAAAGCGATATTGCCCGCCCGTCGAGCGATCCTTGACGGCCAGGGATTGCCGGGTTTCGCCGGGTGCGGTCAGACGCTTTACGCTCAGGCCATCCGTACGCAACATTTCCGAAATCCGCGCGCCCGTGGCGCCACCAAGGGCAACCATCGCGGTGGATTGCCCGCCCATGATCTTGATCGCCCGACTGACATTGATCCCACCGCCGCCGGGATCGACAACCGGTTTGTCGCAACGCAGTTTCAGATCAGGGCGGACCTCATCCGCACCGGTCGACAGATCCAGCGCCGGATTCAGTGTCACCGTCAGGATCGGGGCATGATCGCTCATTCCCACCACCTGTCCACACGCGCGATCTGTTCATCGCTCCAGCCAAAGTGATGGGCCAGCTCATGCGTGACGACATGGCCGACCAGTTCGCCCAGGGACACGTTTCCCCGCGACGCCCATTCATCCAGAAGCGGGCGCCGGAACAGCCAGACGATATCGGGGCCGTCGGGCTGATCGGACACCGATTTATGGGTCAGAGGAATACCATCATACAGCCCGGTCAACTCGAACGGATCATCGATCTGCAATTCATCCAGCATGTCTTCGGGCGCGAATTCGGCGACGCGAATCGCCACATCCTGCGCGTGACCTGCGAATTCCGCCGGCAAGGTTGCCAACGCGGCACGCGCCATTGCTTCCAATCCTGCCGCATCGGGGGCTTTCAACCCGTCCCAATCAGTCATTCAGGCCTCCTGCGTTCTCTCCCTGATATGGACAAAAAACGCCTTCTGTGAAAGAGCAGCCTGCAACAGGAGACGTTTCCATGACCATCACCCGCTTTGCACCGTCCCCCACCGGGCACATCCATGTCGGAAATCTTCGCACCGCGCTTTTCAATTACCTGATCGCGCGCAAGGCCGGCGGCACATTCATCCTGCGACTGGACGACACCGATCAGGAACGTTCCAAGGAAGAATATGTCGATGGCATCAAGCGCGATCTCGAATGGCTCGGGCTTCACTGGGATCGCGTCGAACGGCAGTCGCAGCGCCTTGACCGCTATGCCAGCGTCGCCCAGGACCTGCGCAAGGCCGGCAACCTTTACGAAGTCTTCGAAACACCGACCGAGCTGGACCTGAAGCGCAAGAAGCAGCTGAACATGGGCAAGCCGCCGGTCTATGACCGGACCGGCCTTGGCCTGACGGATGCCGACAAGGAAAAACTGCGGGGCGAGGGCCGTGAAGGTTATTGGCGTTTCCGGCTGGATCACGAACGCATCGAATGGAATGACGGCATTCTCGGGGACATCTCGATCGACGCCGCCTCGGTCAGCGACCCGGTGCTGATCCGCGCCGACGGGCAGGTTCTGTACACCTTTGCAAGCAGCATCGACGACACCGATATGGGGGTGACCGATATCGTACGCGGTTCGGATCACGTCACCAATACCGCAACCCAGATCCAGATCATTCGCTCGATCGGGGGCACACCGCCATCATTCGCCCATCACAGCCTGCTGACCGGGGCCAAGGGTGAAGAACTGTCCAAGCGTATCGGCGCATTGTCGCTGAAGGACCTGCGCGAAGCCGGCGTCGCGCCCGAAGCACTGCTGTCGCTGATGGCGCGCCTTGGATCGGGCCAACCGGTCAAGTTGGCCAGCCTCGATGAGCTTGCCGAGGAATTCGACCTGTCGCATTTCGGCGCTTCCCCGACCAAGTTCGATGCCGAGGACCTGTGGCCACTGACGCGCGAACGCAATCAGGCCATGCCATTTGACGCCGTCAAGGATCGGATTGCCGCGCTTGGCGTGCCCGACGATCAGGCTCAGCGGTTCTGGCGCGTCGCGTCGCAAAACATCACGCGGCTGGACGATCTGGGCGAATGGTGGACCATTTTCAACAAGGGCGCCGAACCCCAGATCGACCCCGAAGACGCCGAGTTCATCGCCGAGGCCATGCGCCTGCTGCCACCTCCGCCCTATCACGACTCAAGCTGGTCGGAATGGACGGCCGAGGTCAAGGCCGCCACGGGCCGCAAGGGCAAGGGGTTGTTCATGCCGCTGCGCAAGGCCGTAACGGGTCAGGCGCATGGGCCGGATATGTCCGATGTCATGCCGTTGCTGCGTGTCGTGAAAGCCCGCGGCTGATCCCCTTTGCAGGCGCGTCCCAGCGCCTGCCATCTCGGCGATCTTATTCGAAAATGACCTGCGCCGGACCTTTCTGGACGCAACCGATTTCCCAGATCTCTTCGCCTGCATCGCGGCAAGCCCGCATCAGTTGCCCTGCCTGACTGGCCGGCAGGGCAGCCAGCAACCCGCCCGAGGTCTGCGGATCAAAGACCAGTTGCCCGCGCGGCGTATCAGGGGTCGTGACCATGGCGATCACCGCGGAACGATTTGCGGCATATAGCGAACTGCGGATCCCTTGCCTGGCCAGTTCCTCGGCACCGTCCAGAATTGGCAAGGCACCAAGCTGGACCCGCAAGGTCGCGGTCGATTGCTCGGCCATTCCGGCCAGATGGCCCGCCAGACCGAAACCGGTCAGATCGGTCATCGCACGCGCCCCGCCTTCCCCGGAACCCGCCAGTATCGCGGCAAGCCGGCCCTGATCCTGCGCCATGACCCGCCATGCCCGCCCAACATGCGCCCCCGCCGCACGCTTTTGCATTTCAGCGGCCATGATTACGCCGCTGCCGATAGGTTTGGTCAGGACCAGAACATCCCCGGGACATGCGGCCTGCCCGATCGGTTCATCGACCAGACCAGTCACCGAAAACCCGATTGTCAATTCGGCCCCGACTGAACTGTGCCCCCCGATAATGGGCGCCCCGGCGCGCGCCAGCACCTTGCCTGCCGCCTCCATGATTTCTGCGAGGCTGCGGGCCTGAAGCTGTTCGGACATACGCGGCAAGGTGACCTGTATCAGGCTGGATTGCGGGCGTGCGCCCATCGCCCGGATATCACCCAGCGCATGCAATGCCGCAATCCGCGCCATCAGCGCAGGGTCGGACAGGAAAGACCGCAGGTGATCCGTGGTCAGCACCTGTCTTGTTCCGCCCATTTCGATCACCGCGGCATCATCGCCCGGTCCGGTCAGAATATCGGCGCGCGCGACATCCGGTTGCCGTGCAAGAACCTGCCGCAGGGCAGCGCGCCCCATCTTGGCGCCACAACCGCCACAAAGCGGCTTCTCGCCCATTGCGTCACGCGCACCTGCCGCCAACCTCCGGGGCAGAGCCGGCGCTGGCATGTCGGGAAGGTCGTGCAATCTGGCCATGAAGCGCTGGTCGATCCGGTCCTTCCATCGCCAGATCCAATCACCTTGCATGCCCAGTCGCCATTTATCGGCAACGGCATCCCCCCCGGCCGCGATCAGACGCAACCAATCACGCTGAGGCCGAAAACGGCGGCGGGCCGGCCTGTCCATCAACGCGTTGCGAAGATTGTGGAACAGGACGGGGGCCTGACGCACCGCGAAAACGCCGGCTTGCGGCCGTGGGGCAGTGCGCAGAACCGCGCAATCGCCGACGGCATGGATCGCAGGATCCGAACTGACCAGCCGTGCATCGGTCGCAACCCTGTCCCCTTGCATCAGCAATCCTTGCTGTCCCAGCCACCCCGCGACGCTGCCACCCCCGGCCCCGATCACCAGATCAGCCTTGTGACGGGTGCCATCGGCCAGCTCGACGCCGCCCTGTGTCACGGCCACCACCGCCGCACCACATGACAGACGAATATCGGCGGCCTGCATCCGCGCACGGATCAGCCTGCGTGAACGCGCCGAAACCTCTCGCAAAGGCATTTGCTGGGCTTCGATGACATGGATCGGCACATTGGGCAGGGCGCGACGGGCGGCAAGCGCAATCTCGCCCCCCGCAAGCCCGGCCCCGATGACCAGAATCCGCCCACCACCGGCGTCACGAAAGCGCTGCCAGACCTCGACAAACCGATCCGTTGGCTTGACCGGCACGGCATATCTGGCAAAGCCCGGAATGGCGTCGGTGGCCGAGCTGACGCCGATATCAATCGACATCAGATCATAGGCCACCGGTCCGCGTCCCGCCAAGGTGATCATTCGCGACTCGCGATCCATACCCGTGGCCCGGTCCAGAATCAGGCGCGCCCCGGCGTGCCGGCACAGTTTTACCAGATCGATTGAAATCTCGTCGCGACAATAATGGCCGGCAATGAAACCGGGCAGCATCCCCGAATATTCAGCCACGGGGTTCGGATTGATCAGTGTCAGCCTTGCACCCGCCAACGGGCGCATCCCCCACTTGCGCAACAAGAGTGCATGGGTATGTCCTCCGCCGACCAGAACCAGATCACGAGAGACGGCAATATCAGGCTGCATCCGTTTTCCTTCAACTCTGGCACCCTCGTAGCGCGTGATCGGGAAAAGGCAAGAAAACTGCTTGACGCCCCTCGCGCCACGCCTTAAATCGCCCCTCACCTGTGGCGGAGTAGCTCAGTTGGTTAGAGCAGCGGAATCATAATCCGCGTGTCGGGGGTTCAAGTCCCTCCTCCGCTACCATTTACCTGTATCAGCCCTTGTTTATGCGGGGTGTTGGCTAGTCACCGCGGGCCTACCCGCCCACCCATCCGCCAACATCCTAGGTGCTTGATTGCGATAGGTTGCGACAGCCGCACAGGGATTAGTCAGTCCACGCAGTCCGAAGAAACTTACCCGATTCTGCCTTAAGCGAAATTTCAAATCTGCTTCAGCTTTCATTCAGCAGGCGGGGCGTCAGGCGCTTTGACGTCGAATACCTTCGTTCGGTGCCACTCCAAGAATGCCCGATGCTTTTCGGTCAGATCGACTGAGGGTGCCACTGACGTATTCCAGTCCGTAGCATGTTGGGAATAGCGCGCCATTCGATGATCTGGTTCAGGGTTCGAACGACCCGTTCCGCAGGCAGTGAAAAGTCGATCTCAATGCCCAGTCCTTCGCGGTTGAAGTCGTCCAAAACGTTTAGCAGCCGGAATTGCCGTCCATCCCCCAGCCTGTCGGCCATGAAGTCCATCGACCAGACCTCATTCGGGGCCTCGGTGAATCGTGTCTTCTTCATCGGAATCTCCTCGTTCATCCTGCCGAGAAAATTCTACTTCCGAATCGCCTTAAGATCGGGGGGGATTACCGAGCGTCGGATGAATCCCGAACCGGCCACCATATGTTCACCCTTCCGCGCTGCAAGCGCCACCTTCGCCTTGAACTCAGGCGAAGGCTGCTTCCGTTTCGACATCTCTGATCTCCTTCTCGTCGAAGATCAGCAGACAGCAAATCATAGCTTGCGGCAGCGTCCGATTTCCTGGGGATAGCTCAGACATGAGGTGGACCGCACTGCCGAAGGATATATGATTGCGGCGAAAACATCTTGTCGATTTCATCTGTATGTTTTCACATGAGGATATCCATATTCATCCAGAACCAGGTCATAGTCGGAAAGGTCTAGATCGGACTCCGAGTGCAGGATCGCGATGCGTCCCCTGCCTAGCCCGGGTGTGTCCATGCGCGACAATGAACTCATCGGAATCCCCCTCTCCTCCAGCATGGAAACTAGATAGCCTTGGGTAATGCGCTCGGAAACGTTCCTATAGGTCAGGAACAGCCGGTCGCGTGGTTTCAGAAAAACATGAACCTCAAGCGGCGGTCCTGCATCCAGCTTCTGCATTCTGCGCCAAACTTGCGGCAGGGTCGCGGATCGGTGAAGAATGCTCGAATGTGACCGCCGCAGTGCGCGTGCGACCGTTTCGCGCAGGCCCGGGCGCATACGCTGTGCGGCTTCGCGCCACTCGCCGATCCGTCCTGATGCGGTTGATCCCGTCCTGTAGGCGACCTGATGATGAGACTGGATCCTGTAGAGAAAGTTACGTTTCTTGGCCTCGTGGGGGCACGGATCGGCCAATCGGTCGCGCGCTTCCGCAACCACTTCCGAAACAGGGCGATCCTGCCCTTGGAGGACGAAGGGCTCGCGGCAATAGATTCCCTCACCGAGACATATGGTTGTGGCGCCCAGAAAGGCGGCCTCTAGCCCGACGGTGCTGTTGATCGTGAGGCAGATGCTGGTCGACAGAATCGTCTCTTCGAGCGAAGAAACATCGTCGATCTCAATTCGTTCATGCTGCGGCAGGTTGAGACGTGTATTCGGCCTTTCCTCGGGATGGGGACGGACGACGACCTTCCAGTCCTCGCCCATCGCACAGGCGAACTTCACCGCGTAGGAGACAAGGTCCCGCATCTTCAGCATTCGGTTGCCGAACAGGAGGATGTTGCTGTCATCCTGAACCTGCAGAGGAACGAGGATGCGCGGCACGCTCCGCCGCGCCCCTGCATCGAGTTGGTCATGGTATTTCTGCAGGTGCGGACTGACAGAGGTCGGCGGCTCAGCCGTCTGGACCGTGCCCCGCGCCAGGGCAGAGAACCCGTTGACACCTTCGGAGTCGTAGAAGATCGAATTTCCGGCGATCCCCCTCTCCATGTAGCCGCCAGAAATGCCGTGGTGATCCTTGTAGCAGCGCAGTGCATTGGCCGTCGCGCCGGTATAGCCGTTCCAGACGCAGATCATCCCAGGCCGAATCCGGTCGAGAACATAGGAATAACGCCGAAAAATCTCGCGGTTCTTCCGCTCCTGCAAACGTCCTCCATTGGCCCATGCCCGCTGCATGTCCAGCGGACAGAGTTCGTTGAGGGTCGGTACAGATTGCGGCCTGTAGCTTTTTGGCACCGGCGCGGTTGCCATAGGAATGACCCCGACCCCATGGGCCAGAAACATCGCACCACCGCGCTCAAACCGATCCACGAAGACAGTGGGGAACCAGCCGGCATCTTTTAGAGAGAGCGCCAGCGGCAGGATGCGCTGCCGGTTTTCCAGCCCATCACCGCATTGGATGACGGCAATCGGACGCCTATCAAAGAGCATATTCGACATCATGTGCAAAGATGGAACGTACAACCAGGACAGCATCATCTTGGGTCTGAAACAGTCGATTCGCCTCGCGGAAATTGGCGTCTATACTGGTTCTCAGATGTTCTGATCCGGACTCGATCCCTTCGATCAAACCAATGACCTCGTCAGCTGTATCCGCCTTGGTGGCTATCTCCAGCGGCAGAAGCGGCTGTGCGCCGAGGGTGTTGGTAATGACAATGCAACTGCTGAGCAGGGCCTCTACCATCTTGATGTTCAAGCCTCCCGGAATGATCACCGGCGAAAGAAGGACGTCGATCTGGTCGTAAAAACTGCCTATGAACTCTACGCGTCCGAGAGAGGTGACCTCGTCCCTGAGAAAAACGATGTCCTGAACCGTCGGATTGTCCGAGATAGCTCCTGCTATCAGGAATTTACTCTCAGGAGTATGGTGATGAATGCTCGGCCACCACTCTGACAATATAAACTCGAGTGCTCTGATATTTGCATCCATGCCAGACCCCAGAAATCCGAAGGTCAGCGACTGCATAGATCGTGGCAGACGACCAGGTCTGGCGCCACCAATATAGGGAACAGGGATATTGACAACATTCGTCAACCCGTAATCTTCCTCGAAGATGTCCTTGTCTCGCTGCGAGATCGCGAGCACATGATCAGCCTCCCGCAATACAGAAATTTCCTTCTCCCGCTCGGCCTCCATGTCAAATATCGACTCTGCCACTGCATCAGAATGCTGCGCCAGTCGCATGGTATGAACATCATGGGTATCGTAGATTAGCCGCGCCCCATCGAGATCAATGGACCGCAGCAGATCACTCCACCAGATATAGGACGCCAGCACGCTGTCATAGCTTTGTGTAGCAAGAAGTCTTTCGACGAGTTCCTTGGCGGCCGGAGAACTCAGCGGCCCCATGCGTTCCTGCAATGTCAGCGGAAAACGTGGCCGAATGCCTTCGGCCTTGCATTGTGTCTCGTAAGCTTTGCGTTCCTCCGTCTTCAGCGCACGCGGGGTCGAAAACCATTCTGTCCGGTTCGAAAGAAGGCGCAGGTAACGTTCCTTGGACCTGAAGTCCTGGGAACCGGATGCCCGTAAGACGATATCGACTTCGAACCCTGCGTTCAGCAGGGCCATCACGGTCGAGCACGCCCTTTGGTGGGATCCCATCTCTGGGGGACAGAACATTCCGGGAAACAGGAACAGGACTCGTCGCGCACCGGGAACCGAGGGACGGCTATACGGCACCAAATGTCCGTCGGGGTACAGGGTTCTGACAGATCTCATGCGAAGGGTCAGCAGGAACCCCAGCAATTCAGTCGGCAAAGCAGCATGATCGTTTTCAGAGGGAATAATCAGGTCGAACGCCATCCAGAGATCAATGTCTGCCGGTTCAAAGCCGAGATCAGCCTCTACACCATCCAGCGCGTGTGAAGACAGCCCGTAGACAGGGCGATCGGCCTTGGTGGCTATCGCTTCGACAACTGCTTTCCAGCCAGCCTGATCCTTTGTTGCGATCGGATCCAGAACCACGACTAGCGGCGGAGGAAGGCGATCCACGGCATTGCCACGCTGGGAAGTTTTTGCCCGATAGAGAAAGATCATGATTTGGTTCACACCCTGCGTTAGCAATAATCCATTGGCCCATCTCGCGCCTAGCATCCAAGTCTAGAGGCAACAACCAACGCGCGTCACCAGTGAATGTATCCAGTATGTGCGCGCAAGTGTCCATGCTGCGGCATGCACTGCCGCAGCATATCTCACGCCTACATGGACCACGCAGATGCGGCGTCTCATTGCGATGAATAGTTTTCGGGTCTGTGTAAGCTCCATTCTGACACGAACCGCAAACAACCTCGCAAGACTGCCCGGTTCATAACGCAACGCAACGCTGCGCTAAGCTAACAAGATAGCCGTATCTGAAACCCGCATGGGCCGGACCAGACACACAAAGTTCATGACATTCCCCGTCTGTGGGTTGTTGACCGGCTGTTTTCATGCTCTTTTTCTTGGCGAACAGTTACAGCCAGAAAGTTCTATGGATACTCCTATTTTTCACATGGCCAGCTTCTCGCGCTCGGGCGAGACGCTCGTGCTACGTTGCTTGAGTGCTCACCCTCAGATCGAGGTCGTCCATCAGATCTTGGAACCCGATACGGCAGAGGATTTGAAACTCTTTAGGGCGTTGACTAAACGCGAAGAGCGTAGCATTCCGCAGGACGATCCGCTTGTCGCGCATCGCAAGTTGGCTCCGGGTAACATCTTGCTGCTCAAGAACGCAGTATGGACGCACAAGTATCCCCGCCGTGGGTTCACACTGGTCCGAAATCCATTCTCTGTCGTGACAAGCGCGTATCGCGATATACCGGCGCGAGACCAGGGCAAGCACCAGAAAAAGCAGCAGTTCCGTTGGGCCGAGGGGATCGACCCGCTTACTTTCGGACTGATGGGCGAGGACCCAACCCTGACCGGCTTCACTGTTCTTTATACTCGGAAGATGCTGCAGGATCGCTATGATGGCCTGCCCTTCGTGCGCTATGAGGATTTCGTTCAGGATCCTGAGCGGTTCCTGCGCAAGATAGTGGCACACTTGGGACTCGAATGGGATGACAAGGTGATGAGGTCCCATGAACTCTATGCGGAAGGCGAGACGGGCCATGGCGGGATAAAATTGTGGAAGCCGATCAACAAGGCCTCGACGGAGAAGTACCAGCGGCTGACGGAGCAGCAGCGGGCACATATCTA
Source organism: Paracoccus onchidii (assembly GCF_028294535.1). Taxonomy (GTDB): domain Bacteria; phylum Pseudomonadota; class Alphaproteobacteria; order Rhodobacterales; family Rhodobacteraceae; genus Paracoccus; species Paracoccus onchidii. Next base: position 16,637 of record NZ_JAQBIE010000013.1, read on the forward strand.
CGGCATCGCTTGGGATGCGTTGCGTCAGTACGGTTACAATTGGGATGGCCAGGCGCTGACCCTGCGGGATGATGTTGAGGGTATGCTGTGATCCACTCTGACCGCGCGTCCCCAAGTTGCTCAACAATCCTGGCTTGATCAGAGATTGTCGCGCCACGCCCAAGTGCCAGGCCCGCTTGTCCAATCTTTCGACAACCCACGACGGAAAATCCACGTTTACGTGCGTGGGTTGATCATTCGGCGTCCAGCCTGGGCGTTAAAAAGGGGGGCTATATACTTAACTAGCCAGTGAAGGGCACGCCCATGCGAATGGACATAGCGTGCCTCGAAACCTCGAACAGGCCTGCCATCGCAGACACGTCATCATTCAGCCTCGCCCGTTCGCGATTTATTGCGTCACGGGGCATCAAGAGATTGGCAGCAAACTTATTGGCCTCCGTCTCCTCTTTCGGCCCGATCAGGGTGTTGTGGTATTTTCCAACCTCGGTGCTTCGATATGCTCTGTCATCATCTATGCCATCACCGACAAGATGCCGGTGAAGCATGTAATGAATAGCCCCGCGTTTCCTAGACGCCTTCGGGTCTCGGTTTCCGCTGCCGTTCGAACTCTACGGGCGACAGCATCCCGTTTCTCGCATGCTTGCGCTTCGGATTGTAGAACATCTCGATGTAATCGAACACATCCTGCCTGGCTTTTACGCGGGTTCTGTATGTCCTGCGTCTGATCCGTTCGCGCTTGAGCAGGTTGAAGAAGCTCTCCGCGACCGCGTTGTCATGGCAGTTGCCGCGCCGGCTCATGGAATGTTCCAGATTGTGGGAACGTAGGAAGGCGGCCCAGTCCATGCTGGTGAATTGGCTGCCTTGGTCCGAATGGATCAGGACCTTCCCCTTAGGCTTTCGACGCCAGACCGCCATATGCAGAGCCTGCAACACAACATCAGTCGTCTGCCGGCTCTGCATCGACCAGCCGAACCGCGTTGGCATAGACAGCCCCGACCCCGTCGTCAGTTTTCTGGATTGCAACTAGCTCCGGGTCGCCCAGCTGAGAAATCTCCTCCAGATTCTGCGAAAGTGGATAGCAAAGTGCGAACCCGTTATTGCTAGGAGTAAGGTTCAGCATCGCTGCCTGGAGGGCGTCTCTCTGATCCGATGAAATTTGGTAGATCTTTGTGAACTTGTCGCCGCAGACGTTGTGATCACTCAGGTACTCGAGCAATTTTGCTTCGGCATCTGGATTGCGGATCTCTGCGTACTTTGCCTGAGTTTTGTCCCACCCATGCGCTGGTTCGAGACCCGCCCATTTGAAGATAACTCGCGCGACGCTCCAAGACATGCGTTCACGCATACTGATTAGTATATTTTCCATCCAGTTCTTTTACCCACCTGCGCTACTTCGCCGACAACCATATGGTATTGGTTATAAACCCATTGTCACGCGGCGTAGGCAGCAGCAACGCGGTCCTTTGGCTCGAAGAAATTTCGTGGGTCTTTACGAAGCGGCACACCTGCGCGGCAGGTGCTGACAACGTGTTTGCCCTCTAGCGGCGGGCAAACCGAGCCAGGGCGTAACGGCGCCCAAAGGGCATATCGTGACGCGAAAGGACAAATGTCCTGACTATCGACAAACGGGAAGTTGGTCGGAGCGAGAGGATTCGAACCTCCGACCCCCTGCTCCCGAAGCAGGTGCGCTACCAGGCTGCGCTACGCTCCGACCGTGAGACGGGCCAATAGCGCGACGGCGGGCAGTTGGCAAGCCCCATCAACTGCGGGGCTGCCATAATCTTTGCAATAATGCAGTCTTGGGGGCGGTTACCGTTTCGTTGCGCAGACGCGCCGATGTCGCCGGATGGTTGGTGGAATTTCCGCCACTGCGTTCGCGCCAGACAATATAGATACCCGATGAGATGATGATTATGGCGCCGGCCATGGTCGGCGTGTCAAGGCTTTCACCGAACAGGAACCAGCCATATCCAATCGCCCAGAGGATCTGGGAATACTGCATTGGCGCAACCAGCGCCGCCTCGGCCGCGCGATAGGCCAGAATAAGCAGGAAACCGGCCGTCAGCCCCAACGCCGCAATCACTCCGGTCAGGGCCAGGTGCGACAGTTCCATCGGCCGGTATTCCAACCCCAACGACGCCCCTGTCAGAACGAAATTGCCCAGCATCGGCCACATGATCAGAACCAGCGGCCGTTCCGAACGACCAAGCCTGCGTACGATGACCGCCGCCGTAGAGCTGCCCAAAGCCCCGATCAGCGCGGCGAGATGGCCAAGCGAAAGCGGTTGTGCGCCCGGTCGCAAAACGACCAGAACCCCGATCAGCCCCATCACCACCGCACCCCAGCGATGCGCGCCAACCCGTTCTCGCAGCAAGGGGATGGACAAGATCGTCACCAGCAGTGGGGACGCAAAGAGGATCGCATAGACCTGCGCCAGCGGCAGCGTCGAGAACGCGTAGAATCCCCCCATTCCCGCGACGACCCCGCACAGGGTCCGCAAGGCAACCCATCCCGGCTGCGTCGGTCTTAGCGTACCGCTGGTCGGGTCGCGCATCAGCACCATCGACACCAGCGGAAACGACATCAGCGATGAAAAGAAAAGTATCTGCAACGAAGGGTAAGAGGCGCCCAGAACCTTGATCACGACATCATGTGTGGCGTAGAGGCCCATCGCCAAAAGCGCCAGAAGTGCCCCCCGGATATTGTCTGCGCCCATTTTGCCACCTCAGCCCTGTTACCGCGAACAGTGAAGCGACGGCCAGATTTGTCAAGCCGTCGCGACCCAAGGGGCATCAGCGAAACCCTGTTGCGGGCTGTCGCGCCACAACGGATGACGCCGAAGGCAAGGCGGCTTTAGCCGCCGGCCAGGGCGGCGATGATCTTGTCGCCCATTTGCGCCGTCGAAACCTGAATGCCGCCCTGCGCGCCCATCAGATCCGGTGTGCGCACCCCATCCGCCAAAACCTTTTCGACGGCTTGCTCCAACTCGGCCGCGGCATCGCCTTGGTCAAAGGAATACCGCAGCGCCATCGCAAAGCTGAGAATGCAGGCGATCGGGTTGGCCTTGCCCTGACCCGCGATATCGGGGGCCGAGCCGTGAACTGGTTCATACAACGCCTTGGGGCGACCATTGGCCATCGGCGCCCCGAGGCTGGCGGAAGGCAGCATGCCAAGGCTGCCGGTCAGCATCGCCGCCGCGTCCGACAGGATATCGCCGAACAGGTTGTCGGTGACGATCACGTCAAATTGCTGTGGGCGGCGAACCAGCTGCATTGCGCCATTATCGGCATACATATGCGTCAGTTCGACATCGGGATATTCATTGTCATGAACCCACTGGACTTCTTCGCGCCACAGAATGCCGGATTCCATCACGTTGGCCTTTTCCATCGAGCAGACCTTGTTGCCGCGACGCTTGGCAAGTTCGAAGGCAGCACGCGCGACGCGGCGGATTTCGCCACTGGTATAGCGCTGGGTGTTGATGCCGACGCGGCCGCCTTCGTTTTCGGGGTTGTTGTCATCGGAATGGATGCCGCGCGGCTCGCCGAAATAGACGCCCGAGGTCAGTTCGCGGACAATCAGAATGTCCAGTCCGGCCACCACATCGCGCTTGAGCGACGAGAAATCGGCAAGCGCATCAAAGCATTGCGCGGGGCGCAGATTGGCAAAGAGATCCATTTCCTTGCGCAGTCGCAACAGGCCGCGTTCAGGTTTGACGCTGAAATCCAGCTGATCGTATTTCGGGCCACCCACGGCCCCCAGCAACACGGCATCCGCAGCCTGAGCGCGTGCCATCGTGTCATCGGCAAGGGGAACGCCATGGGCGTCATACGCCGCACCGCCAACCAGATCGTGGCTGACGTCAAAGTTCAGACCGCGATTGGCCTGAAACCAGTCGATGACCTTGACCACCTCTGCCATCACTTCGGGACCGATACCGTCACCCGGCAGAATAAGAAGCGAATAAGGTTCGGACATGCGAAATCTCCCTGCGGTCGCGCGATTGGCTGATGGGTTGTGGGGTTAGACCCGGTGCAGGGGCGGGTCAAGCTCACGTTGTTTTGGTTTGCGCGTTTAGTCGCTTTCATGCCCCATATCCGCGCGAAAGACAGACGGGAAACGTAATGAAATTTCTGGATGCACTGATGATTGCGACAGTCGCGGGCGGGACATTGTTGTTGGCCACGGCAGATGCCTCATTGGGGCAGGACCGGCTGGTGGTGCCGCTGCCCGACATTTCGTCGCTGTCCCAAAGCGAAGCCCAGTCCCTGACACGACAAATCGTCGAAGCCGATGTCATTACCTCGAACTGCCCGGCCTACGCCATCAGCGACGGCGCATGGACGCTGCTGACCGGAACCGGTGAATTGCTGGCAGGCAAGCTGGACATGGACCCCGCCGCCTATGAACAAGAGGTCATTGCCCCGGCCTATGCCCTGCTGGACGATCCGGAAAGCTGCGATCGGATCGGGCCCGAAGTTGATCCGCTGATTGATCGCCTGATCGATATGGGCGGCGCCACCGAACCAAACCCATCCGAACCGCGCCCCACCGAAGCGGGGTGACTTAGAGGGGTGATTTCGCGCCCCGTCCGCGCACAAGCATATATGCCGTCGATTTCTGCCATGACCTGATCCGCGCCGACCGATCCGCAGCCTATCCTCGGGCATCGGGTTTCGCTATGTTGCCGGTGTTGCCGCCCGATCCAAGCTGTGATCAGGATTATCCAAGATTCCCTGCCCCGGAGGCCAAGCATGGCTGAAACCCCCGACGAAACGCCGCTTGTGATTGCGCCAAACCTCAAGCGGCGCCTGTCGGGGGTGACCGCGACCGTCGTGCGCCTGATCCCGGTACAGGCAGGGATGATCCCGATACGCGCCACCGGCCCCGGCCTGCCCGACGATGTGCCGCATATGCCGCTGGCACAGGTGGCGGCCTTGGGGCGTGACCGGTGGCGGGTCTGGCATGCGCGGCGCAACACGGAAATGGCGCTTGGCCTGATCTTGCGTCGCGTTCTGCGTCGCAAGTTCCGCCTGATGTTTACTTCGGCGGCGCAGCGGCGTCACACGGGCTTTACCCGCTGGCTGATCCGCCAACAGGAAGCGCTGGTTGCAACAACCCCGCAAGCCGCGAGTTACCTTGAGCGCCCGGCAACGGTGGTCATGCACGGGGTAGATACGGCGATCTTTCATCCACCATCCGATCGGGCGGCCTTGCGCCGCGAACTGGGGCTGGATCCCGATGCGGTGCTGATCGGATGCTTTGGCAGGGTGCGCGAACAAAAGGGCGTCGATCTTCTGGTCGAGGCGGGATTGCGGCTGCTGCCCGACAGACCCCGCGCCCAGATCATCTTCACCGGCCGCGTTACCCCGGACAATCGCGCCTTTGTCGACAACCTTGTTGCGCGCATCGACGCCGCCGGACTGAAGGACCGCATCCGTTTTCTGGGCGAATTGCCCTGGGATCACCTTGTCCGCCATTATCAGGCATTGGACCTGTTCGTCGCTCCGGGGCGTTGGGAAGGGTTCGGCCTGACCCCTCTGGAAGCCATGGCCTGTGGGGTTCCTGCGATCGGGTCCCGTGTCGGCGCGTATGAAGCGATCATCGCCGATGGCCATAGCGGCAGCCTGGTCGAAACCGGTGATGCGGATTCGCTGACCGATGCAATCGGCCACTGGCTTGACGACGACGCGGCACGGCGACAGGCCGGACAAGACGCACGGCAACATGTCGAGGTCAATCACAGCATCCAGGCCGAGGCCCGCGCCCTGGTGGAAATCTATCGCGAACTGCTGGAACGCGAATGACGCGGCTGGGCTTTTATGCGGCACGGCTGATGCGTGACGAAACCGCCCTCGCGCGGCTGTCGGTCCCCGGCGCGGAACTGTTCGCTGCGCTGTCGGGGCGCTCGGTCGCGCTGGTGGGCAATGCCCGCGCGCTTGCTCACACCGCCCAGGGGGCGCGGATCGATGCCGCCGATCTGGTTGTGCGCATCAATCGCGCACCTATGCCAAGCCCGCAAAGCCACGGCAGCAGGACGGATTGGCTGGCATTGGCGACCCGCCTTTCGGATCAGGACAAGGCCCGGATCGCCCCCGGCCGTATCCTCTGGATGTCACACAAGCGCAAGCGGCTTGACTGGCGCACCGCGCATGGGCCCGGCTTTTATCTGCATCCGCTGGACGCTTACCATGACCTGCGCGACAGGCTGGCTGCTCCGCCCACTACCGGCGCGATGATGATTGATCTGCTGTTGCGATCACATCTTGAACGGCTTGCGCTGCACGGCTTTGATTTCTTTGCCAGCCAGAGCCTGTCTGGCAGCCGCAGCGCAGCGCAGGTTCCACATGACTTTCAGGCCGAGGCAGCATGGGTCCGCGACCTTGCGCAGCACGATGATCGGCTGATCATATACCCGACGACGGACACCCTGACGCCGCCCACACCAAGCCCGCCCCTTCCATCCGGCCCCTGCTTGCGCTAAATGCCAGCGACCGCAGGAAAAGGAGTCCCCTATGGGCTACAGAGTCGTTGTTGCCGGCGCCACGGGGAATGTGGGCCGCGAGATGCTGAATATCCTGGCCGAACGCCAGTTCCCGGTGGACGAGATTGCCGTACTGGCATCGCGCCGCAGTCAGGGAACTGAGGTCAGCTTTGACGACAAGACGCTGAAAATTCAGGACATTGACCAATTCGACTTTAGCGGTTGGGATATGGCCCTGTTTGCGATTGGCTCGGACGCGACCAAGAAATACGCCCCCGTCGCCGCCAAGGCCGGTTGCGTCGTGATCGATAACTCGTCGCTGTATCGGTATGACCCCGACATTCCGTTGATCGTCCCCGAGGTGAACCCCGACGCGATCGAAGGCTATGCGAAGAAAAACATTATCGCCAACCCCAACTGCTCGACCGCGCAGATGGTTGTCGCGCTGAAGCCGCTGCATGATCGCGCGCGCATCAAGCGCGTCGTTGTCTCGACCTATCAATCGGTGTCGGGTTCGGGCAAGGAAGGTATGGACGAGCTGTGGGACCAGACCAAGGGCATGTATGTTCCCGGTCAAGAGGTCGAACCCAGCAAGTTCCAGAAACAGATCGCCTTCAACGTGATTCCTCAGATCGATGTCTTCATGGAAGACGGATCGACCAAGGAAGAATGGAAGATGGTCGTCGAAACGAAGAAGATCATCGATCCGTCGATCAAGGTCACCGCGACCTGCGTTCGCGTGCCGGTCTTCGTTGGCCACTCGGAAGCGATCAACATCGAGTTCGAAGACTTCCTGGACGAAGACGAAGCCCGCGACATCCTGCGCGAGGCCCCCGGCATCATGGTCGTCGACAAACGCGAACCCGGCGGCTACACGACCCCGGTCGAATGCGTGGGCGATTTCGCCACCTTCATCAGCCGCATCCGTCAGGATGGCACGATCGAGAACGGCCTGAACCTGTGGTGCGTCAGCGACAACCTGCGCAAAGGCGCGGCGCTGAACGCCGTGCAGATCGCCGAGTTGCTGGGCAAGCGCGTCCTGAAAAAGGGCTGATCGCCCCGGCAATGCCCCCGAATATTCAACGGGGGAAAATTCAGCGGGCGGCGAGGGTGAAACCTTCGCCGCCCGTTTTCCTTGGCCCAGATAACGTTATGGCCTGATCACAACTCGGTCCAGCGTTTGCCGGCATCTTCGGCCTGCCACAGCGATCCCTCGCGGATGTCGTGCAGCAAACCATGCAGCGACAGCTTGCCCGCGTCGACAGCCTCTTTGACAAAGGGGAAAGTCGACAGGTTTTCGATCGACACCATTACGGCCTCGCGCTCCAACGCCCTGATCTGCTGATCTTCCGGCAAATCCTTGATGCGTTCGTAACCGGGACGCAGGATATCCATCCAGCGCCCGACAAAACTGGATTTCTCTTCCAGGTCGGGGGCGTGTCCCGAACACATGGCATGACAGCCGGCAACGCCGCCACAATTCGTGTGCCCGACCACGATCAGATGCGAGATCTTCAGCGCCGTCACTGCATATTCCACCGCAGCCGATGTGCCGTGCTGCTGTCCGTCCGGCGCATAAGGCGGCACCAGATTGGCAATGTTGCGGTGGATGAAGAACTCACCGGTATCCGCCCCGAAAATGCCGGTGACATGCACGCGCGAATCGCAACATGAAATCACCATGGCTCGTGGATGCTGCCCTTCATCGGCAAGGTGACGATACCAAGCGCTGTTGTCGGAATAGGCTGTGGCTTTCCATCCGTGAAAGCGTCCGACCAGATATTGGGGCAAAGGACGTACGTTATGCATAGCTACCTCGCGCAGTTTGGTTGCTTGATATGGGAAGATTGATGAAAATTCGAGCGGTTTCTTGCGCAACGCTCAAGGCTTTGTTCACGGCTTTTGCCCATGTTGCCTGAACACGCGAACAGCAACAGTTGCAGGAGATAATCGATGGCGCAAATCATGCCGCTGGCAATGACGGAACCCGTCAAGGTCGACTCGAGAAGGGTTGGCGACATCGTCAGCGAGCTGGGCGAAACCGCCGCCGAGAATGTGATCGGGATCGCCCTGGAACAGCTTGCGCTTGCCCTGCAGGCGACCGAGGCCGCGCTTGATGCAGACGACCTGGCGCAGACCGTCGCCCATGCCGACCGCTTGTCGCGACTGGCATGGCAAATCGGGCTTCTGTCCCTTGCCGGGGTGGCCATGGATCTTGGCACTTGCGCCGAGCGGCGCGACCTTTGGGCCTTGGCTGCGGTGCGTGCGCGCCTGAAACGCGTTGGCAATCGCTCGTTGACCGCGATCTGGGATCGCAGTGAAAGCGGCTAGGGCCAGCGGGGGCTTGCGGGCAGTTGTGCAGGTAGTAGTCTGCGCGATGAACAGCGAAGGAACCAGCCATGACACCCAGATTTGCGCCCGCTTCCGATGATGCCCTGCCAATCTGGCCCCTGTGGAAGGGCGATGCGCTGCCAAAGGAAATCGGCAACCCGGCATGGCCCGAAGCCTGCGGTTTCAGGGGCGATGCCGGCCAGATCTGCCTGTTGCCGGACGGGTCCGGGGCAATTGTCGGCGCGCTGTTTGGGCTTGGCGACCCAGAACTGGCTGAACGCGAACGATTTGCCTTCGCGCGCGCCCGCAAATTGCCGGCCGGCACCTGGCGCATCGCGGCAATGCCGGATGGGCTGAACCCCGAAGAAGCGGCGCTGGCCTGGCTGTTGGGTCAATACCGCTTTACCCGCTACAAGGGTCAACCCGCCGATGGCCCGGAACTGGTCGCACCCGATGGCGTGGATGCAGCCCGTATCGAAAGCTTCGCCGCTGCGGAGTTCCTGATCCGCGACCTGATCAATACACCCGCCAACGACATGGACCCATCCCAGCTGGAGGCTGCGGCCACTGATCTGGCAAACAGCCTTGGCGCATCCATCACGGTCACGCGCGGCGATGACCTGCTGCATGAAAACCTGCCATTGATCCATGCCGTCGGCCGCGCGGCACAGGATGCGCCGCGCCTGATCGACATCCGCCTTGGTGACAGCGGGCCAATGCTGACGATTGTCGGCAAGGGTGTCTGCTTTGACACCGGAGGGCTGGATATCAAGCCCCCCTCGTCAATGGGATTGATGAAAAAGGACATGGGTGGCGCCGCCAATGCGTTGGGCCTGTTGAAAATGCTGGCGGAAACCGGTGCTGCGAAGGGCAAGCGCGTCAGGGTGCTGATTCCGGCTGTCGAAAACAGCATTGCCGGAAATGCATTTCGCCCCGGCGACGTGCTGACCAGCCGCCTTGGACTGACGGTCGAGGTCAATAATACCGACGCCGAAGGGCGGCTTGTGCTGGCCGATGCCATGGCCTTGGCCTGCGAAGAATCGCCCGATCTGATGATTTCGCTTGCGACCCTGACCGGCGCGGCGCGGGTGGCCCTTGGCCCCGATATACCACCCTTTTACTGTGATGATGACGCAACTGCGCTTGCCTTGGCCAAGGCGGCGAAAACGGCACGGGACCCGTTGTGGCGCATGCCGTTCTGGCCGGCCTATGAAGGCAGGATCGAACCGCAGATCGCCGATCTGGACAACGCCCCGGCAGGTGGCATGGCAGGTTCGATCACCGCGGCCCTGTTCCTGCGCCGCTTCGCCGGCAAGGCACAGCGATATATCCATCTGGACATCTATGGCTGGCAGCCCGCAGCCGCCCCCGCACGCCCGAAGGGCGGCATCGGCCAGGGCCCTCGCGCCATCCTCACCGCCCTGCCGGATATGCTGCCATGAGCGTTGACCGCCGCATCACCCCCGCCACGGACCGCATCGCCCTGGACAGCCTGCGCGGCATTCTGGAGCGACCGCAATACACCGCCGGCACGCCGATGCGCGTGGCCGTGCCCTTGGCCGATCTGATGAATATGCCCAATGGGCGGCGTGATCGACAGGTGAATTTCGGCGCGGATGTAACCGTCATCGATGAAAGCGACGACTGGTGTTTTGTTCAAACCGCGCTTGATGGTTATTGCGGCTGGCTGCTTGCGGCGGCGCTGACCGCCGAACGTCCGGCGATCACCCATCGTGTGATTGCTCCGGCGACCCATGTCTATCCAGCAGCAGACCTGAAACAACACCAGCTTCATGCCCTGTCCATAGGAGCCCGGCTTGCGGTGACGGGGACGGAAGGTGGTTTCGCGGCCCTCGCAACCGGGGGGTTCGTTCCGGTCCAGCATATTCATGACACGCCGCAGACCGACCCGGTCCTTGTCGCAGAATCGCTGCTTGGCACGCCCTATCTCTGGGGCGGGAACAGCGACTGGGGTATCGATTGTTCCGGTCTGGTTCAGGCCGCGCTGACTGCCTGTGCCATGCCGTGCCCCGGCGACAGCGATCTGCAACGCGACTGCTTCCCCGAGGTTTCGGAAATTCAGCGCGGCGATCTGCTGTTCTGGCCGGGTCATGTCGCAATGGCGATTTCGGCGGACGTGATGATCCACGCGACAGCGTGGAAGATGGCGGTGATCCGCGAACCCATCAAGGATGCCATTGCCCGGATCGATGCCGCCGGCGACGGGCCGTTTCTGGGTATCCGGCGCCCCTGTCACCCACGATAACTGCGCCATCAAGGATCATGGGTCCGGGGCGTCGTTCTAGAGGTTGAACACCCGTTCCGGCTGGACCGTGCCACCCTGATAGCGGCCGATGCAAACCGGACCCCCGGCATCCGAAACCCAGACCAGCTCGCCCCATTCCGCACCACCGGTCACCTCGCCGGGGTTTCCGTTGCGAATGCGTCGCGCGCCATCCGGCGTCGCACGCAACATCGGCAGGTCTGCCAGGGCGGTTTCCAGGGGCAAGAGCCTGCCTTCGAGGAAGTCTTGCCGTTCGCGGTCGACATCCTCGAAATTCACGCCATCTTCGACATCGAAGGGGCCAGACCAGGTTCTGCGCAACGTCCGAACATGCCCCAGGCAGCCAAGCTTGCGCCCAAGATCACGCGCAATGGCCCGCACATAGCCACCTTTGCCGCACACCATTTCAAGTCTGGCGGAACGGTCATCCGCATCCAGAAGATCCAGGCTTTCAACCCATAGCGGTCGCGCGGCCAATTCCAGTTCTTCGCCCTCTCGGGCCAGATCATAGGCGCGTGCACCGTCGACCTTCACCGCCGAGAACTGCGGCGGGACCTGCATGATCTCGCCCAGGAACTCTTTCAGCGCGGCTTCGATGTCCTGGCGCGCGGGCCGCGTATCCGTTTGGCGCAGCACTTCGCCAGAAGCATCGTCCGTCGAGGTTTCCGCCCCCCAATCTATCGTGAAATCATAGCATTTGAACGCATCGGTAATCGTGGCAACCGTCTTGGTCGCTTCGCCAAGCGCCACGGCCAGCACGCCCGTCGCATCCGGGTCAAGGGTGCCGGCATGCCCGGCCTTCTTGGCATCAAGCGCCCATCGGACCTTGTTCACGACGGATGTCGACGTAATGCCCGCCGGCTTGTCCACAATCAGCCAGCCATTGATATCGCGACCCTTCTTGCGTCCCATGAAACCCTCTGCAAATGCGAAGCCGCGGGGCATAGCGCCAAGGGCCATGGCCGTCAACTGTTGCTGTCGACCAACCCGATGATCGGCCCCATTGCGCGACCGAAATCGGCACGGTTCACCGCCGGTGCAAACAGCCGCGAGATCGATCCGTCCAGATAAAGCGCGTTGCGCACACCCAGACCGTCGCGAAACAGGCGTCCGAATTCGTGGAATGTCACCGGCCGGTCGGAAATGGCGAACCAAGCGGTATCTCCATCATCCGAGACCCCGACCCCATTGCGAATGTAGCGGCTGTCTGAATCGATCAGGAAGCGCGGATGCAGATCACCATCGATGACCAGCATCGGTCCCGATTGCGTGGCCAGGCGGCATTCTGGCCGGCGCGTTGCAAAGTTGCGGCTTTCAGTGACCTGAAACGGCCTTTCGCCGCCCGTACAGAACACCCCATTCGGCAACATGCCGAAATTGCCGCGTCCTGCAGCCAGATTGATATCGGAAAGCGTCTCGCCATCGACAACCAGCAGGCCGACGGGCCGATAATCGGGATGAAACATCCCGGCATTCATCGCGAAGCCCAGTGACTCGTCAGGTGCCAGCGTCTTGCGCACATTGCTGAAATTTTTCAGTGGTTGCCCATCGGCGCCGTTCTGCCACAGCCGAAGACGCGGCTCTTGATCGGCGCGCACCTCGCAAACGACATAACCCTGCCCGTCATGTTCAAGACGCCCGCACCCCTCTGAGGACGCTGGCAACGCCATCGCGAACACAGCACCGATTGCAACGCCAAGCTGGCGCTGCAATTCAAGCATCATCGCGATCATCGTCATCGGGGTTTTCAATGTCACGGCGCACACGCTCTTCGGCGAACATGCGGCGGGTGTCGTCAAGCCGGTCAAAGGTCTCGTCCAGCTGGAACCGCAACTGGGGCGCATATTTCAGCGTCAGGCCCTTTGCGACCAGATGACGCAATTCAGCGGCGTTGCGGCGCAGGGCCTGCAACGCTTCTTCGGCATCATGCCCACCCAGGGGCAGAACATAGGCCGTCGCCACCTTGAGGTCGGGCGAAGCACGCACCTCACCGACCGTGATCGAATGACGGTTGAGTTCAGGATCATGCACATCGCCGCGCAAAAGCACGTCGGACAAGGTGCGGCGGATAAGTTCGCCCACGCGCAACTGCCGCTGTGAGGGACCTTGACCAGTAGAGAAACGGTTCTGTGCCATGACACCGATGTAGGGGGTCGCGAGCCGCACCGCAACGGGATATGACGCAGGAAAGCACTGGGGGTGACGCATGAGTGATACAGAACAGACAGGAAGCGCTGGTTTGCCCGGCATCGTGGTAACCGGCGGGTCCGGCAGAATGGGTCAGATGCTGATTCGATTGCTGCTGGAAAGCACGCAGGCCCGGCTGGTCGGCGTTCTGGAACGCAGCGGTCATGATTGGGTTGGTCGCGATATAGGCGAAGCCATGGGCGGCGCGCCGGTCGGCATCGTCGTCAGCGATGATGCCGTGGAAACGATTGCCCGCGCCCAGGCAGTGATCGATTTCACCTCGCCCGCAGCAACCGTCGCATTTGCGGAACTGACCGCACAGGCCCGTGCCGTCCATGTGATCGGCACAACCGGAATGGAGGCCGGGGATCTGGCCCGGCTATCAGCTGCTGCGCGCCACGCCCCGATCATCCGCGCCGGAAACATGAGCCTTGGGGTCAACCTGCTTGTCGGGCTGACGCGCAAGGTCGCCGCCGCGTTGGGCGAGGATTGGGATATCGAGGTGGTCGAAAGCCATCATCGCCACAAGGTCGATGCACCTTCGGGCACCGCATTGATGCTGGGCGAAGCCGCCGCCGAAGGCCGGGGCGCAAGGCTGGACGATCTGCGCACCGCCGCACGCGAGGGAATCACCGGTGCCCGCCCCGAAGGCAGCATCGGGTTTTCCGCCATCCGCGGCGGCGATGTGGTCGGGGAACATGATGTCATTTTCGCGGCCGATGGCGAACGCCTTGTGCTGCGCCACCTGGCAACCGACCGCGCGATCTTCGCCCGCGGGGCGATACGTGCCGCACTTTGGGGGCAGGACAAGGGTCCGGGCGAATACGACATGTCCGACGTCCTGGGCCTGAACGATTGACCCCTAGGGCTGGACGGAGCAGCATCCGTCCAGCAACCGCGGCGGCGACGCCGAAAGGATGACGCTTGCACGCAGGGCATATAGTCGGTCGGACATGCCGTCGGAACATTGTTGCGGCGTTGCGATCACGCTTGCTCCGTCGGCCAGAACCGCGCGCAACCGATCCTGCGCGAAACCGCGATCCAGCACATCCTGCACCGGATAGGATTGCCCTTCCTCTCCGGGTTGTTGCAATGTCAGATGGCCATCCCTGACGGTCAGCGCCCAGAACGGCTCTGTTCCAAAGCATGAAAAACCGTCTGGCAAGCGCCCCGCCTGCCAGACCTGCGGTTGATCGACCAGATAGCGCAGGGACACCCAACCAACGGTTTCACCAACATTCAGCCGTCCCCAGCCATCGCGCTCGGCGGTGATTTCGATCGCCGTGGCATCGGGGGGCAAACTCTCCAGTATCGGGGCGGACGCGTCGGGCTGCGCGCGAATGTTCAGCACATCGTCACTGGCCACGCCAGTGACATCAAACAATGTGGGCAGCGCGTGATCCTGTGCCATCGCGCATGGTGCGCCCAGCACCCATAGCAGTATCGCAACATATCTGTTCATCAAACTTTTCCTCCGGTTCTTTCCAATCTAGCAGGTCCTGGCCTACAGGTCATTTGCACGCGGCCAGCAACGGGATAGAACCAAGCCATGACATCGAACTGCCTGATCGCCGACGAACACACCGTGGTCCTGCTGGCGCGCCTGCTTGCCGCGGCCGCAGGGCCCGGGCGGACCATCCTGCTGGACGGACCGGTCGGCGCGGGCAAGACCCATTTCGCACGCAGCTTCATCCGTGCGCGACAGGGCGATCAGGCCGAAGATGTCCCCAGCCCGACCTTCACGCTGGTCCAGACCTATGACGATCCTTCGGGAACCGAAATCTGGCATGCGGATCTGTACCGTCTGACCGACCCGTCCGAGCTGGACGAGCTGGGCCTGGAAGAGGCACAGGACAATGCCATTTGCCTGATCGAATGGCCCGACAGGCTGGATATGCTGCCCCCGGGTGCCTGGACTCTGGCCTTTGAAACACTGGACGATCCGGATCTGCGCCGAATCACGATGATCGGCGAGGGCCTTGACCGCCTGGCCCGATGCGCGCGCTTTCTGGTAGAGGCCGGCAGGATCGGGGACGATATCCGCCCCCTTGCGGCCGATGCCTCGGCGCGACGGTTTTTCCGGTTGCTCTCTGCCCGGGGCGACGCCGTTCTGATGGACGACCCCGGTGGCAGCAGCGAAGCATTCTGCGCGATATCGCAATGGTTGACAGAGCGCGGCTTCAAAGCCCCGACGATGTTGCATCGCGACCTGCCTGCCGGGCTGTTGCTGGTCGAGGATCTTGGCGATGATCTGGTCGCACGGGTTCTTGTGGAAAAACCGCAGCTGACGCCACAGATCTATGATCGCATCACGGATTTCCTGATCGAACTGCACCGTCACGAACCACCCGGATTTGTTCCGGCTCTGGATGGCGCGATGCTGGCACAGCAGGTCGGGATGTTCGCCCAATGGTATCCGCAGGCAACCGACAGCGATCCGGACCCCGCAACGCAGATCGGCGAAACCGTCGCAGCCCTGCATGCAAAATGGGCCGCGGACCTGCCGCCTGTCTTGTCGCTGAGGGATTTTCACGCCGAGAACCTGATCTGGCGTGGTGATGCCCCCCTTGGCCTGATCGATTTTCAGGACGCTGTCGCCACGCATCCGGCCTATGATCTGGTATCGGCCCTGCAGGATGCCCGCCGTGATGTGCCCCGGAAAATCGAAACATCCGCCATCGCCCGCTATCTGGATGCGACCGGTCTGGACGACGATCGCTTTCGGGCGGCCTATGCCTTGCTCGGCGCCCAGCGCAATCTGCGGATCATGGGAATCTTCGCAAGGCTCTGCCTGCGCGATGGCAAATCCAGATACCTGCAATTCATGCCGCGGGTCTGGGACAACCTGTGGCGCGATCTGTCACACCCCGCCCTGACCTCGCTTGCGCAGCTGGTCAAAGGGCTGCCCGCACCCGATTCAGATACGATTGAAAGGATCCGCAGAAAATGCGCCCGCCCCTGATGATTTTCGCGGCAGGATTGGGCACGCGCATGCGCCCGCTGACAAATACCTGTCCCAAGCCGCTGATCAAGGTTGCACAACAGACCTTGCTGGATCGCGCCCTGAAGCTGGGTCGTCAGGCGGGATTGCACCCCATCGCCGTCAACAGCCACTATCTGCCCGGACAGATTGCCGCACATCTTGACGGAACGGATGTCGCGATCAGCGAGGAAAACGATCTTCTGCTGGATACCGGAGGGGGGCTGCGCGCCGCCCTTCCCATGTTGGGCACAGGTCCGGTTGCGACACTGAACCCCGACGTTGTCTGGACGGGTCGCAATCCGCTGGCTGCACTTGCAAACGCATGGGACGACAGGATGGAGGCGCTTTTGGCATTGGTCCCGCTGGAACGGGCGACCGCGCGGGTCGGTGGGGGCGATTTCGATATGGATTGCGACGGGCGGATCAGCCGCAAGGGCGATTTCGTCTATGCCGGTGCACAGATCATCCGAACCGAAAGACTTACCGAGATCCCGGACAAGGTATTTTCACTGAACCGGTTATGGGATCTGATGATCGCGGATGGAACGGCCTTTGGCCTGATCCATGATGGCGGCTGGTGTGATGTCGGCCGCCCCGACGCCATAACCCAGGCCGAGGCGATGCTGGCCGATGACTAGGTGGGAAAACGGCCTCTTCGCGTTGCCGCCCGGCGTCGATTTCGCGAATGAATTTGTCGCCGGGCTTCTGGACCGTCTGGCCGGGCACAAACCTGAAGACATCGCCCGCATTACCATCTATGCGAATTCCGGCCGCACTCTGACGGCGATGAAGCAAGCCTTCGATCAGCGCGGGCCATTGCTGTTGCCGCAACTGCGTGTCGTGACCGATCTCGGCGCCGGCTCGGCCAGGAACGCCGGTCCGCTGTCGGCACCGCTGGCGCGCCGCCTTGAGCTGGCAAAGCTGATCTCGGGATTTCTGGCCAGACGTCCTGATCTGGCGGCCGGGCATTCGGTGCCGGCGCTTGCGCGGTCACTGACCGATCTGATGACCGAGATGCAAACCGAAGGTTGCGGCCCCGAGGCGCTGGAACAGATCGATACCGGCGATCATGCCCGCCACTGGCAGAATGCACTGGAGTTCCTGCGCATTGCATCCGGCTTCTTCCTGCGGGGCGATCCCCTTGACCGCGCTTCGCGCCAGCGTGCAATCGCCGAACAGCTTGTCTCGGAATGGGGTGACGGGCACAACCTGCCCGCCGATCCGATCATCGTGGCGGGTTCGACCGGATCTCACGGTGCGACGCGCATGTTCATGCAGGCCGTGGCGGCATTGCCCAATGGCGCGGTCGTGCTGCCCGGTTTCGACCACGATCAGCCCGCTTCGGTCTGGCAAGGCATCCTCAGCGGTGCCGACGATCACCCTCAGGCTCGCTATGCACCGCTTGTTCAATCGCTGGGGATGCCCCGTGCCTGGTCCGCGCAACCGGCCCCTGCCCCTGATCGCAATGCGCTGGTATCCTTGGCGCTGCGGCCAGCACCGGTCACGGATCAGTGGATCGCAGAGGGTCCGCATCTGCCCGATCTGCTTGACGCAACACGCGACGTGACCTTGATCGAGGCCGATCAACCCGGACAAGAGGCCGAGGCGATTGCGCTGGTCATGCGCGACGCAGCACAGCGACAACAGCCCGTCACCCTGATTGCCGCAGATAGCGGATTGATCCGACGGGTAAATGCGGCTCTGGATCGTTGGCAATTGCGCCCCGATGACAGTGCCGGCCGCCCCCTGCCCTTGACGGCGCCGGGCCTGTTCCTGCGCCAGATCGCGGAACTGTTCGGGCAGCCGCTGACCATCGATCGCCTGCTGATCCTGCTGAAACATCCGCTGACAGCCACCGGATCAGATCGAATTGACAGCCGGGATGCCCGCAAGCAGGCCCGTGATCTGGAACTGCGGTTGCGCGCCAAAGGGCCCAGCTTTCCGACCGCCGACACCCTCCTTGACTGGGGTGACAAGGGTGACGAGACCCGCAAGATCTGGGCCGGATGGGTCGCCGCGATCATCAGCCGCATAAAATCCCATGAGCACGACACCTGTCCCCGCCCCATTTCCGACCGCCTTGCCGATCTGGTCCTTATCGCACGGGATCTGGCGGCGGGTCCCGATGGCGATCACGAAGCCTCGGAACTGTGGAGGAGAAAGCCCGGCCAGCTGGCCCGCAGCTGCCTGGAACATCTGCGCGAACATGCGGCAACCGGACCGGATCTGGGCCCGGGCGACTTCGCGACACTGCTGCTTGGCGAAATGCAGGAACTGTCCGACCGGACCGAGGCCGATTATCACCCGTTGCTGAAAATACGCGGCCCGCGCGAAGCCCGAATCCTCAGCGATGATCTGGTCATCCTGTCGGGCCTGAACGAAGGCGGCTGGCCCCGGGCGCTGACCCCTGATCCATGGTTGTCGCGGCAGATGCGAGGTCAGGCAGGACTGACCCTGCCGGAACGCCTTATCGGCTTGGCCGCGCATGATTTTCAGCAGGCCATCGGCGCGAAACAGGTGATCCTGACCCGCGCGAAACGCAATGCCGAGGCCGAAACCATCCCGTCCCGCTGGCTGAACCGGTTGACCAACCTCATGGCGGGCCTTCCCGAACGCCACGGTCCCGAAGCCCTGGGGCAAATGCGCGAAAAGGGCAAGCACTGGCTGGCCATGGCCGAACGGCTGGCGCGACCGGATCACGGTGTTGCCCCCGCGCTGCGCCCGTCCCCGATCCCGCCGGCGCCGCCATTCGACGAATTGCCGGTCACCGATATTTCCTTGCTGATCCGTGACCCATATGCGGTCTATGCCAAACGGGTGCTGAAGCTGCGGCCCCTGAACCCGTTGCGCCCCGAACCGGATCCCGCATTGCGGGGTCAGACCCTGCATCGCATCGTCGAAGAGCTGTTGAAATCAAAGCCCACAGCCGAAACCCCGCCGGATAAGCTGAAGGGCGATTTTCTGGATATCACCGCCCGCGTTCTGGAACAGGACGTTCCATGGCCGTCGGCGCGGGCGTTCTGGCAGGCCCGCATCGCGCGCATCGCCGATCAGATCGTCAGTGACGAAATCGAACGCTTGGCGCAGGGTCAGCCCCATATCGTCGAGGCGCGCGGCGCGGTGACCACACCGGCAATGGATTTCAAACTGACGGCCAAACCCGATCGGATCGATCTGCAAAATGACGGTCAGGCGATGATCTATGACTATAAATCAGGCACACCGCCCACCGATGCCCAGATCGAACATTTCGACAAGCAATTGATCCTCGAGGCGGCAATGGCGCGGCGTGGCGGCTTTAGCGATCTTGGCCCC
The DNA here is from genome assembly GCF_028294535.1 of Paracoccus onchidii. Taxonomy (GTDB): domain Bacteria; phylum Pseudomonadota; class Alphaproteobacteria; order Rhodobacterales; family Rhodobacteraceae; genus Paracoccus; species Paracoccus onchidii. The sequence continues at coordinate 36,221 of NZ_JAQBIE010000013.1, forward strand.
GTGGATGTCGCCGGAATTCGCTATATCCAGCTGGGCGGCGATGGCAAAACCCACGAACGCAGCTACAGCTTTCAGTTCGAAACCGAAAACTGGGAAGGGTTCCTGCGCCTGATCGCGGCCTATCTTCGCGGCGAAGCGGGCTTCACATCAATGCGGGCCCCCACGAAAACCAGCTATGCGGGCGATTATGATCATCTGGCCCGTCTGGGCGAATGGTCTCTGGCCGATCCCGCCATACCGGAAAAGGTCGGCGATGACGAATGATGCGACACTGAACCAGATCGCGGCCGCGGATCCGGCGCGTTCGACATGGCTGACGGCCAATGCCGGCTCGGGCAAGACGCGCGTGCTGACCGATCGGGTCGCGCGCCTGTTGTTGGCCGGCAGCCCGCCCGAACGCATTCTGTGCCTGACCTATACCAAGGCCGCCGCGACCGAAATGCAGAACCGCCTGCTGAAGCGGCTGGGCGAATGGGCAATGCTGCCCGAAGACAGCCTGCGTGCTGCCCTGACGGATCTGGGCGAGGTTCAGGCCCCCGACCTGTCCGAAGCACGCCGCCTGTTCGCACGCGCCATCGAAACGCCGGGTGGCCTGAAGGTGCAAACGATCCACAGCTTTTGCGCCGCCCTGCTGCGCCGCTTTCCGCTGGAGGCCGGGGTGCCGATGGGCTTTGCCGAGATGGATGATCGCAGCGCCCGCACCCTGCGCGCCGAGATTGTCGAGGAAATGGCCGAGGACAACGATCCCGCGATGCGCGACCTGACATCGCTGCATGGCGGGGACAATCTTGACGGGTTTCTGGCCGGGTTGTCATCCGCTGATTTTGCATCGCCGCCGGATCCCGATCGGATCTGGTCCGCGCTGTCCCTGCCCGCAGGTCTGGATGGCGATGCCTTGCTGGGTCAGGTCTTTGATGGGGCCGAGGGTGATCTGTTTGACGCGCTGATCCCGATCTTTGCCAAGGGCTCCAGCACCGATGCCCGGCTTGCGGGCAAGCTGTTGCAGGGCAACTGGCACGATCCGGACCTGTCCGACCTGAACATCCTGATCGGCGCCTTGCTGACTGGCGGTTCCGCCAAGGCACCCTATACGGCCAAGATCGGCAAACTGCCAACCAAGGCCCTGCAGACGGGGGCCTGCGCTCCGTTCATGTCAGAGCTAGAGGATCTGATGCTGCGGGTGCAGGATGCCAGAGCCTTGGCACTGGGGTTGGCGCTGGCACAGAAAACCCTTGCCCTGCATCGCTTTGCCCATGAATTCACCAAACGCATGTCCCAGCGCAAGGCCGCGCATGGGTGGCTGGATTTCGATGACCTGATCCTGCGCACCGCGCGCCTATTGCGTGAATCCAGCATGGCGCAATGGGTGTTGTGGCGACTGGATGGCGGCATCGACCATATCCTTGTCGATGAGGCCCAGGATACCAGCCCGGCGCAATGGCGGGTCATTCGCAGCCTGACGGATGAATTTACCAGCGGGATGGGCGCGCAAGACCGCCCCCGCACATTGTTTGTCGTCGGCGACCCCAAGCAATCGATCTATTCCTTCCAAGGGGCAGATATCGCCGTGTTCGAGGAAATGCGCGATCGTTTCGCCCATGATTTCGACGCGGTCCAACGCCCCATGCAACAGCGCGGCCTGGCGCACAGTTTTCGGTCTTCTCCGGCGATCCTGTCCCTTGTTGACGCGGTGTTCCAGCAACAGGCTGCCCAGGGTCTGGGCGCACCACCCCGGCACATCGCCTTCCGTGACAACCTTCCCGGTCGCGTCGATATCTGGCCCCCCCTGCCGGAACCCGAACAACCCGAGGCCAGCGACTGGACGGCCCCTGTCGATGCCCCCGCCGAAAATGCCGCCGACACGGTGCTGGCACGCAGCATTGCGGCCCAGATCAAATCGATGATCGGAACGCCATTTTTTGACGCCAAATCAAACAGCGTGCGCAATATCGCCGCCGGCGACATCCAGATCCTTGTGCAGCGCCGCGCCGGTCTGTTCGATGATCTGCTGCGCGAATGCAAGGCGGCCAACCTGCCGGTCGCGGGGGCCGACCGGCTGAAACTGGCGGCCGAACTGGCGGTGCGTGACATCACCGCAACCCTGGCCGTTCTGGCAACGCCCGAAGATGACCTGTCGCTGGCCGCCGCCCTGCGATCACCGCTGTTCGGGCTGACCGAAGATGACCTGTTTCGCCTGGCCGCAGGGCGCGGCAAAATGTTACTAGATCAACGGCTCAGATCCTCGGATCACCATCGAGTCCGAGAAGTTTTGGCTGATCTAAGGTCGCAAACCGATATCATGCGACCCTATGACCTGATTTCGCGATTGCTGATCCGCCACGGCGGCAGGGCAGCATTGCTGGCACGGCTGGGAACCGAGGCAGAGGACGGCATCGACGAGCTGTTGTCACAGGCCTTGGCCTATGAAACGGTCGAAACGCCGTCTCTGACCGGGTTCCTTGTCTGGCTGTCCAGTGACGAGGTCGAGGTCAAGCGCCAGCTTCCCGGCGGCGCGGGTGGCCTGATCCGCATCATGACGGTGCATGGCTCGAAGGGACTGGAAAGTCCGGTGGTCATCCTGCCTGAAACCAAGAAACGCCGCCCGGATTCCCGCGCCCGGACAATTCAGATCGGTGATCTGCCATTCTGGCGCGGGGCCTCGGGGGACCGTCCCGAAATCGTCGCGGATGCTGTCGCCGATCTTGCCCTGAAGCAGGAACAGGAACGCAGGCGCCTTCTGTATGTCGCGATGACGCGGGCGGAAAGCTGGCTTGTTGTCGCGGCCGCCGGTGAAACCGGTGACAATCTGGACAGCTGGTACAGCATGATCGCGGCCGCCCCCGAACGCACCGGCCTGCATCGCAGTCAGATCGATATCGACGGCATCGGCAGCGCATTGCGGCTGTCCTATGGCGAGTGGCCCTCGGAACCGGTGCAGCAGGATGACACCCCGCCTCGGCCAAAGGTTTCCTTGCCGGACTGGGCGAACCTGCCCGCGCCCCCACCGCCCGAGCGCATCCTGCCAACGGCCGCCACCAGCCTTGGCGGTGCCAAGGTCATCGGCGCGATGGTGGAAAATGCCGACCCTGCCGCCGCGATGTTGCGCGGCACGCGACTGCACCTGTTGCTGGAACATCTGCCCGACACTCCGCAAGACGAATGGCCCGAACTTGCGCGATCGGCCTTGGCGGGGGGCGAAGGCGGGCTTCCCGATCAGGCTGAACTGGATTGGTTGCTGACCGAGGCAAGGCAGGTCATCACCGCACCCGAGCTGACCGAGGTGATGACGCCACCGCCCGATGCCGTGGTTCTGCGCGAAGTTGAACTGACCGCCCCATTGCCGCAAATTCCCTTGTTGCATGGAACGATAGACCGGCTGGTCGTGGCGCCCGATCTGGTTCACGCCATCGACTACAAATCAAACAGCCAGGTTCCCGATCACCCCGAGGCCACACCCGACGGAATCCTGCGTCAGATGGCCGCCTATCGCGAGGCCCTGCGCCTGATCTATCCCGCCCATCAGTTGCGGGTTTCGGTGCTGTGGACAGCCACGCGTTCGCTGATGACCATGCCTGACGCGGCAATGGATGACGTGCTGGCCGCCCTTGACCCCGCGCGATTGCGTTCATAGCTGTAGTCGGAATTCATCGCGCCGGCGCAACCCGACCGGCCATCGCAAGGAGCTTTCAGCATGGCAACCGTGCATGTGAACGACGCCGACTTCGATACCGAAGTGCGCAAGGCAGATACCCCGGTCATCGTCGATTTCTGGGCCGAATGGTGCGGACCGTGCAAACAGATCGGCCCAGCCCTCGAAGAACTGTCGGATGAATATGCCGGTAAACTGAAAGTGGTAAAGGTCAATGTCGACGAGAACCCCGAACAGGCCGCTGCATTGGGCGTTCGCGGTATCCCCGCGCTGTTCATGTTCAAGGACGGTGAAGTGATCTCGAACCGCATGGGCGCCGCACCCAAGGCCGCACTGAAAAGCTGGATCGACGAATCCGTCTGATCGGCGGCCCGCTGTCCCACATGCGCCGCGTCCCGCCGGGCCGCGGCGTTTTTCATGGCAGGCAGTTCGTGGCAATCACGAAATCGCATTCCGACCGACAGGCCGAACGGGTTGCGCAGCGCCGGGCCTGACCATATCTGAACCCAAACGCACAAACGACGGAGATCCTTTTCATGGCGGATGATTCATTTCCTGGCTGGCACGGCACCACGATTCTTGCCGTGCGCCGCAACGGCAAGGTGGTCGTTGCCGGCGACGGGCAGGTCAGCGTCGGTCAGACCGTGATGAAGGGAACCGCACGCAAGGTACGCCGCCTTTCGCCGGGCGGGCGCGATGTCGTTGTCGGCTTTGCGGGATCGACCGCCGATGCCTTTACCCTGCTTGAACGGCTTGAGAAAAAGCTGGAATCCGCCCCCGGACAGCTGCAACGCGCCTGTGTGGAGCTGGCCAAGGACTGGCGTACCGACAAATACCTGCGCAACCTGGAAGCCATGTTGATCGTGACCGATGGCGATCAGGTCTATGTCGTGACCGGTGCGGGTGATGTTCTGGAACCCGAACATGACGTTGCCGCCATCGGCTCGGGCGGCAATTTCGCATTGGCGGCGGCGCGTGGACTGCTGGCATCCGATCTGGATGCAGAAGCAATCACACGTCAGGCAATGGCTATCGCAGCGGATATCTGCGTGTACACGAATGGCAACCTGACCGTCGAAATGCTGGAACGCTAGGCCACGGCCTGCTTGCGCCGCATTTCCCGACGACAGTCACCCCACCCGAGGCAAATCATGACCGACCTGACCCCGCGCCAAATCGTCTCTGAACTGGACCGTTTCATCATCGGCCAAAAAGAGGCCAAGCGCGCCGTTGCCGTTGCCCTGCGCAACCGCTGGCGGCGCAAGCAACTTGGCGATGACCTGCGCGACGAAGTCTATCCCAAGAATATCCTGATGATCGGCCCCACCGGCGTCGGCAAGACCGAGATCAGCCGCCGTCTGGCCAAGCTGGCCAATGCCCCCTTCATCAAGGTCGAGGCCACCAAGTTCACCGAGGTGGGATATGTCGGACGCGATGTCGAACAGATCATCCGCGATCTGGTCGATACCGCCGTCATCGGCACGCGCGAACGGATGCGCGACGAGGTCAAGTCGCGCGCGCATCATTCCGCCGAGGAACGCGTGATCGAAGCCCTGGCAGGTGAAGGCGCGCGGGACGCCACCCGTCAGATGTTCCGCGACAAGCTCAAGCGCGGCGAACTGGACGATACCGAGATCGAGCTTGAACTGCAGGACAATTCCAACCCCTTGGGCGGCATGGAAATTCCCGGTCAACCGGGTGCCGGAGTCGGTGGAATGATGGATCTGTCCGGCCTGATGAAAGCGTTTGGCGGGCGGCGCGTCCGGCGCAAGGTGACCGTGGCGGAAAGCTATGAGCTGTTGATCGCGGAAGAGGCCGACAAGCTGCTGGACGATGAAACCGTCAAGGCGGCGGCACTGGAATCGGTTCAGGAAAACGGCATCGTGTTCATCGATGAAATCGACAAGGTTTGCGCGCGCGCCGATGCACGCGGCGGCGATGTCAGCCGCGAAGGCGTGCAGCGCGACCTGCTTCCCCTGATCGAAGGGACCACCGTCAGCACGAAATACGGCCCCCTGAAGACGGATCATATCCTGTTCATCGCCTCGGGCGCGTTCCACGTGTCAAAGCCTTCGGATCTGTTGCCTGAACTGCAGGGGCGTTTGCCGATCCGGGTCGAATTGCGGGCGCTGACAGAAGATGACTTCGTGCGGATCCTGACCGAAACCGATAACGCCCTGACGCGCCAGTATACCGCACTGATGGCCACGGAAAATGTTACCGTCACCTTTACCGAGAACGGCATTTCGGCCTTGGCCCGCATCGCCGCCGAGGTGAATGGCACGGTCGAAAACATCGGTGCCCGCCGGCTCTACACCGTTATCGAGCGGGTCTTCGAGGAACTGTCCTTCAACGCACCGGACCAGGGCGGCGAACAGGTCGATGTCGACGCAGCCTTTGTCGAGCGCTATCTTGGAGATCTGTCACGCTCGGCCGACCTGTCGCGATACGTTCTCTAGGAACCAGAAGGCGGTCCGCGGTGTTTGGCCTTTGGATCAGCAACGGGGAAATCGGTCATGGAATACCTATTCGGGATCATCATCTTTGTTCTGGATGTCTGGGCGATTGCCACGGTCATCAATACGAATGAAACCAACGGCACGAAACTGTTGTGGATCATCCTGATCGCAGTGCTGCCGGTTCTGGGCCTGCTGATCTGGTATTTCATGGGCCCAAAGGGCAATCGGGCCTGAACAGGACGCGCGGCGCCGTCACGCGAACGCGCCGCGCCTCAGATAGACATAATACGCGCCCTCGCCGCCATGGCGGTAATGTGCGGCCGTGACCTGCTGAACAACCCCGGACAGCGGCGGCGTATGCAGCCAGTGGGGCACCTGATGGCGCAATGCGCCAGGGCGTGTCGGAAGGGGGCCGTGATCGCCGCGGCCCTTGCCCGTGATCACCAGTATCAGGCGCAATTCGTTCTGATGGCAGCTCAGCACAAACCGGATCAGTTCGGGATGGGCAGCGCTCAGCGTCATGCCGTGCAGGTCCAATCGCGCCTGTGGTTTCATCTTGCCCTGAGACATCTTGCGGTGAAGCTTGTGGTCCATCCGCAGCGGTGCACTGCGAAGGCGCTCGGCCGGGCTGGCCTCGGCGCGATGCGCCGCCGGGTTGGGCAGCGCATTCTGTCCGATGCGGAACCGCGCCAATTCGGCACCAAAACTTTCGGCCTCAAAACTTTCGGCCTGCCGCTTGACCTCTGACAGATCGCGCGATGAGGCCTTCTTGGGCGGTTCCTCTGCGGGGGCACCGCCCCTTGACGGCAAGGGGGTGGCGCTACGCGCAACCCTGGACCAAAGCTCTCGTTCTTCGGTCGTCAATCCCCGCCGGCGCCGGGCCATCAGCCGGTTGCGACCAACTGCCAGTTCGGATCGTTCTGGCCCATACGGCGCGCAAAGGTCCAGACATCGCGCTGTTTGCGTGATGCCTTGGGATCGCCTTCGACCACATTGCCATCGGCGTCGCGGGTCGCTGCGATCATTTCACCGACAAAGCGAACCGACAACTCGGCAAGCCCGCTTTGCGTATCAAATTCAGCGCCGGCCAAAGAGGTTTCACGAATGCCCAGAAACTGTGCCTCAACGTTTTGCCCCTGCGCCTTGCGCTGGTCGATGACCGATTGGAATGCGTCGGCAACCGGCTCTGACAGGAAGGGACGAACCTCGTCCAGCTCTCCGCGTTCAAAAGACATCAGGATCATTTCATAGGCCGATTTGGCGCCCGACAGGAAATCATGCGCCGCAAAAGATGGCTCGGCGCGCTTCATCGCGGCCAGCGCGGCGGCGGCGGGGCTGTCGGCATCGACAAGATCAACGATGTCGTGATCAACCTCATCGGCGCTGCCCTCGATCACCTCGAAACGGCGCTGGGTTTCAGGCGCTTCGGCCTTTGGCGGTTCAAATCCGTCACGCGTCCCCAGGACATTGCGGAGCCGCAAGATCAGAAAAATCGCGATCGCGGCCAGCACAAGCAACTGGATCAGCGGGTTGGACAGCATGTTGAAGGCCTCAATAATGACAGTTCGGTTTGTTTCTTTGCTTCGCATTCCTATGTAAGTATCGGACCGGTGCAAGTCCAGTTCAGGCACTGGCAGGAAGGGGAATTCAGATGTGGCTTTTCTGGCTGTTTGTCGCCATACCGATTGTTGAAATCGCGCTGTTCATTCAGGTGGGCGGGCTGATCGGGCTTTGGCCGACATTGGCGATCGTGATCCTGACCGCGGTTATCGGGTCATCGTTGATGCGCAGTCAGGGCGCCAGTGCACTGGCCGAAGTCCAACGCAGTTTCAACGAGTTGCGCGATCCCAGCCGGCCGCTGGCGCATGGGGTGATGATCCTGATTGCCGGGATGCTGCTTCTGACCCCCGGCTTCTTTACCGATACCGTCGGGTTGCTGTTGCTGGTGCCAAAACTGCGCGATCGGGTCATGAACCAGCTGTCCCGCCATGTGCGGGTTTCTGGTTTTTCGGTCAATTCGGGCATGCACCGGCGTGACACGCACCGCGCCCCCTATGGCGAAGGCGTGATCGACGGTGAATACGAAGTGACCGAACCACATGACGGAAACGGTCGCCGCACGCCCACAGACCTGCCGCCGGAACTGGAGGGCGACGACCAGCCACCGCGCGGCAATTCGGGCTGGACGCGCCATTGAGGCCGTAACAACCACCTGCTAGAACCTGCCCCAAGTTCGAACTTGTGAGGTAGAAAAATGGCCGACGAAACCACTCCGAACGGTGAAGCAGCCGCGCAGCAACCGGCGCAACAGCCGGTTCGCATGCAGATCCTGGCGCAATATATCCGGGATCTGTCCTTCGAAAACGCGGTTGCCACCAAAGGCGCCCCATCGGGAGATGTGCAGCCCGAAATGACCGTGCAGGTCAGCCTCGATGCGCGCAAGCGTTCGACCGAGCATCAGTATGAGGTGATTTCCAAGTTTCGGGTCACATCGAAGAACAAGGCCGATGACAGCACGATGTTTCTCATCGAGCTGGATTATGGCGGGGTGTTTCATGTCGAAGGCGTTCCCGAAGACCAGTTGCACCCGTTTCTGATGATCGAATGCCCGCGCATGCTGTTCCCCTTCGTGCGCCGGATTGTCTCTGACCTGTCGCGCGATGGTGGTTTTCCGCCCTTCAACATGGATCCGGTCGATTTCGTCGCACTCTATCGTCAGGAATTGGCGCGCCGCGCCCAGGCCCAAACGGAAGCCGGCGCACCGGCCAATCAGAAACTTTCCTGAATGGCACGCAGATCCAGCCGCGCCTGGCAGCGAATGCTGTCGGGCCGGCGCCTTGATCTTCTGGATCCGACCCCTTTCGATATCGAGATCGAGGATATCGCCCACGGCCTTGCCTTCGTGGCGCGCTGGAACGGCCAGACGCATGGCGACTGGCCGTATTCAGTCGCAGAACACTCGGTTCTGGTTGAAGATATCTTCGCGCGCCTGAACCCTGCATCGGAACCTTCGTGGCGCCTGGCTGCCCTGCTGCACGATGCACCGGAATATGTCATCGGAGACATGATTTCGCCGGTAAAATCCGCACTTGGTCACGAATATGGTGCAATGGATGAACGTCTGACAACCGCAATCCATCGCCGTTTCGGCCTGCCTGCGATACTTCCCGCGGCGATCAAGAAAAAGATCAAGCTGGCAGACCGGATATCTGCCCGCCTCGAAGCGGTTCAGATCGCGGGCTTTTCAGAAAGCGAAGCCCGGCGATTGTTTCCAGTTCCGAACGCGGAGCTGCTGACATCTTTGGAAATCACGCCCGAACCGCCGGCGACAGTGCGGGCCGCGTATCTGGCGCGCTTCCATTTCCTGATGGGCCTGATCGATTCAAGAAACTGACAGGCCCCGTCAGGCAGGTTCAGATTCACGCAGATCGGGTGTTTCCACCGTCTTCCGATCCGTTCAGATCAACAGATCTTCCAGCGTCTTGCCGTTTTCAAGGTTTTCCTGCACCCAGCGCGGCTTACGTCCACGCCCCGTCCAGGTCATGGTCGGATCATTCGGGTTCGCATATTTCGGCGCGACGGTTCCGGTACGAGGGGGCTTGGCGCCCGTCAGCTCCGACAGGTTAAAACCATGGGATCTTGCGGCCTCTTCAACGGCGGCCAGTGCTTCACGCCTTTTGCGATCCTCATAGGAATTGATCGCGCGGTCAATCTTTGCCCGCAATTCGCGCATTTCCTTAAGGTTAAGTTTGTCAAAATCTATGTTCATATCTTTGGCGTCCATTTCCTGATATTCAGGCAACCTATATCAACATAGTTTAGTTTCAATAGAATCAGAACTATTTATCTTGGGCCCCTTTTGGCAAGAATTCGCTGAAGCGTCCTGCGATGCATATGAAGACGGCGTGCAGTTTCGCTGACATTGCGGTCGCATTGTTCATAAACACGCTGAATATGTTCCCACCTTACCCTATCCGCCGACATGGGGTTTTCGGGTGGCGGCGGCAAAAGCTCTCCGTCTGCCAGCAACGCCGAGGTGATATCGTTGGCATCAGCCGGCTTGGAAAGATAATCGGTTGCGCCCATTTTCACGGCGGCCACCGCCGTTGCAATGGCGCCATATCCCGTCAGAACAATAATCTTGGCCTCTTCGCGCGCCTCGCGCAGCGCTTCGACGACATCCAGCCCATTGCCGTCTTCCAACCGCAAATCAATAACCGCATAGGCGGGGGCGGAATCTTCGATCATGACCATCGCATCTGCGACCGACAGCGCCGTGCGGGTCTGGAAGCCACGACGTTCCATTGCCCGTGCCAGACGGCTAACGAACATGTCATCGTCATCGACCAGCAGCAAGGAAGGATCCGGCCCCAGCGCCAGCCGTTTTTCATCGTTCATGGTCAGCCCTCGCGTTTGCCCGATCTAAACGTGAAAGGGCGGAAAATTCAATGTGGCGCGATCTGAATGGATTCAGGTCGCCTTATCAATGAAGCAACCGACCCTTTCGCTCATTTCGGTGGGGGAAACATTACGTGCAAAGAATTCGACGGTCTGGTTTCCCGGCATGACCAGATAAGTATTGGTCATGTGGTCCACCAGATAATATTCATCGTCTTCTTCGTCATTGGCCTTGTAATAGTTGCGCCAGCCCTTGTTCGCCGCGGCGACTTCCTCGTCCGTGCCCGTCAGGCCAATCATCTCGTCCGAAATCATATCTGTGTAATCGGCCAAAACTTCCGGCGTATCGCGACGTGGATCCACGGTGATGAAAACCATCTGCGCATCCTTGCCCTGCTCGGCCAGCAAGGCCTGCGCTTCTGCGTTTCGCGCATTATCCAGCGGGCAGACATCTGGACAGAAGGTATATCCAAAATACAAAAGGGTCGGCTTGGTAAATACCTGTGCGGCAGTTACCCGTTCGCCATCATCCCGCGTCAGGGTGAAATCGGCGCCGAAACTGTCCATACCACCGGAAACCGTACTGCTGCGACATTGTGCGTATTGATCGCCGCCACTTTTCTGCGAAAGATAGACACCGCCGCCAACCAGCAGTGCCAAGGCTGCGACAGATCCAAGGATCAGGCTAGTGCGATTGGGCATATGGCAGTCCTTTCGGGTTTGAATTCGGCCGCATTGATCGCGCATAGCCGGACAGGTATCAAGGCACGCGATGTCGCAGCAATCCGCACAGATTAGTGAACAGCTCGGTTCCGCCCGGCGGGCCGAACCGATCCGCATGCGCACATTGGTTCTGTTGCGCTGGGTCGCTATCGTCGGACAGCTTGCAGCGGTCATCGCGGCCTGGACCATTGGAATCGAATTTGCGCTGGGGTCGGTGCTGGCGCTGATCTGCGTCATGCTGGCGATGAACCTTTGGCAAATTCTCAATCCGCCCCGACGGACGTCACCTGGCCGCGCCGCGCGTCATCTGGCCTTCGACCTGATTCAGATTTCCGCGTTGATTGCCCTGACCGGCGGCCTGACCAATCCCTTCGCATTGCTGGTTCTTGCACCCGTCACCGTGTCTGCGACGACGCTGAACTCCCGTCAAACCCTTGCGCTGGGGCTGGCGACAGTCGTCATGATCACGCTGGCGTCCTGGCTGGCCCTGCCGTTGCATGACCGTCATGGAACGCCGCTGGAAATACAGCCTTTGCTGGCGCTTGGCCATTGGGTCGCGCTGGTAATCGGGGTTGGGTTCTTCGCGGTCTATACGCATCGGGTGACCGCAGAGCTGACGGCAACCGCGGATGCGTTATTTGCCACGCAAATGGCCCTGGCACGGGAACAGCGCCTGCAACATCTTGGCGGAGTTGTGGCGGCGGCAGCGCATGAAATGGGCACCCCCCTGGCGACGATCAAGTTGATTGCGGCCGAGCTGGCCGATGAACTGACGGATCGGCCGGATTTGCGCGATGACGCTGTTGCCCTGCGTCAATCGGCCGAGCGTTGCGGCGAAATCCTTCGCAGCATGGGTCGCGCGGGCAAGGATGACCTGTTGCTGCACGCAGCGCCTCTGCGCGCCATTCTCGAAGACGCTGCCGAGCCGCATCAGGGCCGTGGTCCCTTCGTGGAAATCCTTGCCGAAGGACCGGGCATCAGGCGCGACCCGGCCATTACGCACGCACTGCGCAACCTGATCCAGAACGCCGTCGATTTCGCCAGCACCCGCGTCGTCATAGAAGGGGTTGCAACCGCCTCGCATCTGACCGTGACCATTCGCGATGACGGACCGGGCTATCCTGCCGCCTTGCTGGCGCGGATCGGTGACCCCTTTCTGACCAGCCGCAAGACGGGCGCGCAACGCGATGGATATGACGGCATGGGGCTTGGACTGTTCATCGCCAAGACCCTGCTTGAACGATCGGGCGCGAAGCTGTCATTTGCCAATGGCGGGCCCGGGGCGCTGGTCACCGTGCGCTGGCCGTTGGAACGGATCGTCATGGATGAAAGGGCGCGTCTGGGCCACAACCCGCCCCTCGAATAGCTGCGCGTTAACCGATCATTAAGTCCGCCGACCCTATGGTCAGAAAAACGAATGGAGGCTGAGTCCCGTGTTTTCTGAAGGTATCGTCGTTGTTGCGACCGCGATTCTGGGCGGGACGGTTTCGGTTGTCCTTGCCATAGCCTGCATACGCTTGTGGGATCGCACACGAAACAGCTATTTTGCGACGAAACGTGCGGGCCGGCTCGAAGCGCGGCTTCAACCGATGGTGTTCCTGTTTCAGGAAGGCCGCCTGATCGATGCCACTGAACCGGCCCGCGATCTTCTGTCGCGCATCCCCGCACCTTCGGGGGAATGGCAGCGACTGATGCAATGGCTTGCGCCGCGCTTTGACAACGCACAGGAACGGCTGGCAGACATCCCCCCACATGGGCGGGATGAGCTTGTCGGAAACGATGGCAGCGGAACCGCCACCCTGCGTGTCGTGGCAGAACATATCGGCGGGGACACAATCCGAATAACCCTGACTGATCCGTCGGCGCAAGGTGCCGGTATCGTCGTCGATGCACTGTGTCAGCAAGCCATGGAAGAAGAGTTGGACCTGCTGCGTGGCGCGCTGGACCAGACCCCGACTCTGATCTGGCGCCAGGATGGCGAGGGTCGTGTCACCTGGGCCAACAGCACCTATCTGCGTCGTGTCGAGGAACGCGACGGCGCTATGATCGGTTGGCCGCTTCCCCGGCTGCTTGAGGCCTCAAGGCAGGCACCCGGGACGGACAATCAAACCCGTCGGGCGCAGCTGGATACCAATGGCGTCATTTCCTGGTTCGAATGCTACAGTCACAAAATCGGCGACGAAACGATGATGTTCGCCCTTCCCGCCGATGCCGCCGTCCGCGCCGAGCGCAGCCTGCGGGAATTCGTGCAGACCCTGACCAAGACATTTGCGGATCTGCCCACCGGGCTTGCGATCTTTGATCGGGAACGAAACCTGCAACTGTTCAACCCCGCCCTGCTGGATCTGACGGGGTTGCCGACCGGTTTCCTGACCGCCCGCCCGACCCTGTTCGACCTGCTGGACAAGTTGCGCGAACTGCGCATGGTTCCGGAACCAAAGGATTTCCGCAGTTGGCGCCAGCAGATGAATCAGTTGGAAAGCGCCGCAGCCACAGGACGGCATGTCGAAACCTGGTCCCTGCCCGGCGGGCAAACCTATCGCGTGACCGGCCGTCCTCACCCCGATGGTGCGGTTGCATTTCTGTTCGAGGACATCACCTCGGAAATGTCCAAGACCCGACAATTCCGAGCCGAGCTTTTGATGGCCGCACATGTTCTTGACGGAATAGAAGACGCCCTGATCGTCTTTGGTCCCGGCGGTGACATGCTGACGATGAACCAGTCCTATCGGGAATTGTGGCAGGACCAGCCCGAAGATCTGGCCGCGGCGCTGGCGCAATGGCAGCAGCGCATAGAAACGGGACCCGGCTTTGATGCCCTGGTCTCACGCCTGTCGGGCCAGGATGGTCAGAACCGCAGCAGTGGCGCCATCAGCGGGCCTGATGGCAAGCTGCTACGTTGGAGCGTATCCACCCTGGCCGGCGGTCGTCGAATGCTGCGATTCCGGTCGTCAGAAGCGTCATGGGATCAGATCACTGACCCCGCAGAATCCCAAATCGACGTGAAGACAGCGCGGGCGATCGGCGCGGATTGAGATCCGCGCCAACAGGTCAATAATCGCGCTCGAAAAAGACACCTATGGTGCTTTCACCATCGCTTGCAACAGATCCGCGTGCGCGCAGGCTTTTCGTGATGTCGAGGTTCAGATTTATGTTCGTCGTCCCATCATCGCCGATCGCGACGTCGGTATAGACATTCTCGCTCAGGTATTTTCCGGCGCGAACTTCGACATTTCCTTCATCATCGGTCTGCAGATCCAGATCGTCCAGCCCTGCGCCGGCACGCAGACGACTGACGATACCCTCGCCGCCCCGGCCGGCAAGAACCGCCAGCGCATTGGCCAGCTGCGCAGCCTGAAGGGGGCTGATATTGTCCAGCCCCTGCCCGAACAACAGCTGCGAAAGCACTTCTTCCTCGGGCAATTCGGGCGAGGATTCGAACTTGATATCCGGGTCGCGCGCCTCTCCGTCGATAATGATGCGGGTGGTGATGTCATCCTGGGTTGTCTCGGCGACAAGCGTAATCACCGGGATCAATGACCCCTGCAGCTCGACCAGCCCCTCGGTCAGCACGAAACGCTTGCCCAACAGATCCACACGCCCGCGGATCAGTTCCAGATGCCCGATGGGAATCGCATTCCGGGTCGTTCCCTGAACGGTCAAATCTCCGCCCATCTCGGCATCGACCCCACGACCGCGAATGAAGATCCTTTGGGGGGCATTGATCTGAAGGTCCAGACGCGGAGGGTTCGCCGGCGGCGTCGATGGCGGTGCCGCCATTCCGGCATCGCGCGATGCTGCGCTGGGGTATTCCTCGATCCCCGCCTTGGCACGCGTCGCGCGCATCGGCCTTGTATCTCCGACATGTTCGATATCGGGAATGGATTTTGCGCCGCCCAGACCCGTGGAAGGAATGCGAAGCTCGGTCTCGCCCAGATCGACACGGCCAGAAATCAGTGGCCCGTCGGCGAAACTGCCGGTGAAGCGCACATCCCCATTGATGCGCGTCTCGTAAAGATTTGGATCCCGCACGACAACATTGTCCAGCACCACATCCAGATCAGCGCTGCCGGCAGTCAGATTCACCGGACCATCAACCGTCAGCCGTCCGCCCGCTCCGACACCTGCTTCTGCATCGACATTGATGTTTCCGTTCTGGAAACCAGCCGTCACATTCATCCGTTCCAGCCGCAAGCCAAGACCGGGCTCGGCAAGCTCGCCGTTGCGCAACTGCACTTGCCCGGACAGGGCCTGCAATGACGGCGCGCCCGCCAAACGCAAATCGACCCCAAGCGGCCCTTCGATGCTGCGCGTGCGCAGAAAACCATTGGCAAGCGATGCATTGGTGTTGCCTGTAATGCTCAGGTCGGTTGTCGCAAAGTTCCGCGCAGCCGATCCGGAAATCTGCAGATTGGTCGCGCCGGGGGCTGTCGCATTCAGATCGAGAATGAAATTCTCACCCTGCTCGCGAACCGTCCCTGACGCCGTGACGGCCCCAGGCAATTGCCGGACCACCAATCCCAGATCGTTCAGCCGCGCATCAACGGTCAAACCGGTCGAGGTGTCACCACTGGCGTCCACCCGCAATTGCGGGTTGGCAATATCGATGCGCTGAACTGAAAGCCCGGCATCCGATTGCGATGCGGCAAGTTCGAAATTCGTCTGTCCCCGCAACAGCGGATCGACCGATGCCTGACCGACGGACAGGGCATTTGCCTGCCCGGTGGCTTCGATCCGGCGAACCCCGTTGCTTTCACTGACGCGCCCTTCAAGCGCAACGGCGCCACTTACGCCATTGCCGACAAAACGCAGATCCTGGGCGTTGACGGTGGCATTCAGATCCGTCTCGCCCGCGCCGACCTTACCGCTGGCCGAGGCATTCAATCGCGGATTTTCGAACTGGGCCTGTTCGATACTGAAAACGCCGTTCTGTTCTGTCCCGGTGACCTTCAGGCGCGTTTCGCCAGCCAACGCGCCATCGACCTGCGCCTGACCAATCGCCAGATCCTGGGCAGTCCCGGTCAATTCCAGACGCCGCACATCTTCGTTTGCCTGCTTGAATTCACCGTCGAGCGAGACCGAGCCACGCCATCCTTCACCCAGAAACGCCAGCGAACGCGCCTCGATCTGTGCCGTGATGTCGGTGACACCCGTGCCATAGACACCGTCGGCATGGGCGGTAACCTGTTCGTTGTTCAGACGCACATCCCGCAGGGTGATCACGCCTGAATTTTCTTCGGCCTCGACCTTCAGCAAGGTGGTTCCGGTCAGCGCGCCATCGACATTCTGCTGCCCGAGGCTCAAGTTCTGGCCCGTTCCGGTCAGGTCCAGAAATCGCACCCCATCCGTTTCGGTCACCTTGGCATCGGCCTGCAGGTCGCCCGACCATCCAGCCTTGAAGGCAGCCATGTCGGGAATGTCGAAACTGGCCGTGGCGTCCAGTGCCCCCGCGACGAAACTTCCTTCCGCTTCGGCGCTCAGCTGCGGATTGGACAGTTGAAAATTCTCAAGCCCGAAACCGTCATCCTGCTGCTGTGCGATGACCGTCAGATTCGTGCGCCCCTGCAAGGCATTGTCCAACGCCTCGATGCCGATCTGCAAATCGTCGGCTTCGCCGGTCACGGTCAGCCGTCTTTGTCCATCCGCCCCCGAAATCTTGGCCTGTGCGTCAAGACCGCCAGCATAGTCAGGATCCGCCGCAGACAGCGACGGCATCGAGATCTGCGCCGTCACATCGCTGGACAAACTGTTCAGATAGCCTTGCGCCTCTGCGGTCAAACCCTGCGCATTGATCCCGAAATGCTGCAGTTCGATACCCGTGTCGTCACGTCTTGCGCTCAGGTCGATGACGGATTCGCCCGCCAGCAGGCGATCAGCCTGTTCCTGGTCGATCTGGATGTCCAAGCCGGAAATCTTTGCATCAATGTCGAAGCTGTTGTTGAACAACCGATAATATCCGGTCAGCGCCGCATCCGCGCGCCCCGAAACCTGCCTGCCCGCCAGACCGGAAAGGCGTCCGAGATCCGCATATTCCGCATCAATATCCGCCGAAACAAGAAACCCGGCGGAAAGACCCGACAACATCAAATAGCCCGTCAGGCCATATTGATCCCCGGCGACCTTCAGTTCGGGCACCACAAAGGACTGCCCCGGTGTGAAGTCAAAGCTTGCATCGCCCGTCACCGACGCACCCACAGCATCCGCCAATCCCTGATCCGCGAATTCCATTCCGGCGGTGCCGAACTCGATTTTCCCCGTGACCTCTTGCAGGGCGCTGCCGTCCAGCAACACCTCGCCCGCGCCATTCAGCGTCAGATCCTGAATCCTGATGTCACCCTGATCAAGTTCATCGACTTGTCCGGTCAGGCTCCAGCCCTGCCCTTGCGCGGCATCATAGGTCAGCTGCAACTGACCGCCCTCGACACTCATGCCGCCATCACCGAATGGCAGGGCGACGGGTACGGTGGCGGCATTGGCATCGCGCCCCAGAAGAATCTGCAGATCGGCCTTTTTCGGCGCGGATTGCGCGTTCATGGCCAGCGATCCCGAGATACCCAGCGCCTCGGTATCAACCGCCAGTTCGGGGATCTGCAATTGTCCATCAGCGCCGCGCCAGCCCTTTACCGACATCTGCGTTTGCGCACCAAAGAACGCCCGGTCCGCCGGGGGAACAAGTGCGGCAATATCGCCACCAAGGTCAAAGCTGAATCCGGTGCCGTCGCTGCCATCCGGTCCGGATTGGCCGACAATGCCAACCATGCCTTCGACGCGTGGCTGGCCGTCGGTTTCCAGACTGATATCGGCACTGAAATCCGATAGCGGCCCTTCGCCGGAAATCTGCGCCTTGACCGAAGGTTTATCATATAGGTTGACCAAATTGACCAACAGCCCGTCAGCCGCTTCATCCAGGCCTAGATTGACGCGTATTTCCTTGGTTTCATTCGAATATCCTGCATCCAGAACAAATTCCCCGCGCGCAGCGTCCAACCGGTCGACGGTCAGCTGCGCCTCGCCTTCGCCATCGGCAAGGCTCATGCTGCCATTCACGCTGATGGCTGCGGCAACGCCAATCACCGGTTCGCCCAGTTCGACGCGCTCGGCCTCGATCTTGTCGATGGCAATTGAAACCGGCAGCTCTGGCAGCGCAAATTCCCTGGCCTCGGCAGAGGGCGCGGATTCGCCTGCGGCAGGCAGCCGGGGCAGATCGATTTGTGTCGCATGCAGTTCAGCGATGCTGACCCTGCCCCGCAGCAGCGCCGCGCGATTCCACTGAATCGCACCATCTTCCAGTGTCAGCCATGCCCCGTCAGGGTCGCTGATGGTAATCTTGCGGAAGGTTGCCCGCGACGAAAGCGCGCCTTCGAAACCGTCGATCGTGACCTGTCGGCCATCCCCCGACAGGTTCTTTTCCAGCAGCCGGGTCAGAAACCCCCGATCGTCATCCACCTCTTCGGACAGGTCGGCGACATCCTGTCCCAGAACCGTCAGCGGAAACAGGATAGCGAACAGCAATATACAAGTCTTGCGCATCAGAATGCCTGCCCCAATCCGAGATAAACCTGAACTCCGTCATCGGTATCACCATTGCCCAGAGGCGCCGCGATATCAAAACGCAAAGGTCCGACAGGCGTGTTGTAGCGCACACCCGCGCCAGCCCCCGCATGCCAATAGCTTTCGCCCGACCAGCTTCCTTCGGTCCAGACCTCGCCTGCATCGACAAAGGCGGCCAATCCGATATTGTTGCGCACACGAAACCGGACTTCGGCGCTGGCATTCGCCAGGCTCATGCCGCCCGTTTCGATCGGGCCATCCCTGCCGACGATTTCCTCGACCCCAAGGGATTCATAGGCCTGACCACGCACGCTTCCGCCACCACCCGAATAGAACAGATATTCACGTGGTGTATTCTGGATTTCGCTGCCAAGGATCGTGCCCAGAACGGCCCGTCCGGCCAGGGTGAAACGATCATCTTCTCCGAATGAATAGTAACCGCGCCCCTCGCCGGTCAGCCGTGCCCCTGAATCGGTGCCGTCAAAGCCCTTGAAGGGCGTCGCCTCGCCGTCAAGATAAAAGCCGCGCTTCGCATCGGTCGGGTCATCGCGCTTGTCCCATGTCGCGGAAATCGGAAAGGCCAGAACGCGAAACTTGCGGATTTCATCGGCGTCGTTCACACGCGAATACTGATATTGGATCGCGACATCCACGGTCAGTTCATCGCTGGGAAGATACTGGAAACCCAAGGCAATGCTGGCGCTGTCGGAATCGTAATCCTCTTCGCGCATGCGCGCCAGTTTGGTTTCGACATAGGCCGATGTGTCGGGTGTCAGGGTCGCGGGGCGGTCGATACGAATAGTGAATTCCTCGTCGCGGCCACTGACATCGGATCCGATATCCGAAATCTCGGCATCAATGCTCAGGCTTTCGCCGCCGCCGAACAGATTGCGATGCAACCAATAGGCCGACACCCGCGCCCCATCCGTGCTGGAAATCTCGAAGCCCGCGCCGATCCGGCGGGTTTTCTGTTCGACCACGGCCAAGTTCACGTCCAGCGTATTTCCCGGCCCCAGATCGTCGGCTTCTTCCAGGGTGATCGCGGAAAACACGCCGCTGCGGCGCAAGCGTTTGCGAACGTTCTCGATTTCTTCGGGGTCGAATTGCTCACCCTCGGGAAAGCCGGCGATCTTTCGCAGACGGCGCGGATCCATCCGCTTGTAACCCGATATGTTCAGCTTACCAAAGGTGACGGCCGGGCCGGGTTCCAGTTGGATCTGACTGTCCACGGCGTTCTGGTTGTGGTCCGCGACAATCTGTTGGCCGGAAACATCCGCCTTGGCATGACCCCGGTTCCGCCACCCCTGCACCCCATCGACGGCTGCGTTCTTGATGGTGCCGGTTCCTGCCGGCTCGCCCCTGGCGTAATCCTTGGAAATGTCGTCCGCCCTGGCAATCGGAGCAATGGCCGCACGAGAGAATTTGAACTCCGCCCCCGGATCCACGGTGACCACGATCTTCCGGACATTGGCGGGCGCATCCAGTGGCGCGATCTCGGCGGCTTCGACCCCATCCAGGGTAATATAGATCAGCGCTGAATAATGCCCCTGATCATAAAGCGCGCCCAGAATACGGGCGTAATCGCCACGTGCGGCGGCTAGAATATCCTGACCGGTAACGCGCCCCTCGGACAGCGCCGAAGATATCAGCGAAGTGTTGCGGATGGATTTTTCCAGCCCGTCTTCATCGCCCCCCGTGATGCGCACCGTGAAATCGACAGGGCTTTCAGATTCGCTGCCGCCCCCGAACCAGCCCGAAAACGGCGATGAGGATTGCCCCAGCGCCATTCCGGCAAATCCCAGCGCGGTCGTCAGCACCAAGCCTGCCCGCAGATATGCCCGCATCATTCCTGCCCCGTCCCTTTGGCTTTTCGTCATTATGAACAGAAATGCGGCGAAATTTCCAGAAATTCACTGGAAACCCCGAGTAACCGGACGAACCGTCGCGAATAGGCAACTATGTCAGCGCGGCAAGGCATCCATGCAGGGCGGCCATGTCGTCGCGGATCAGCAGGACCGGCGTGTTGCCGGGAATGTGACGCATGAACGGGTCGTTAAGAAACCCGGCCTCGAAACACTCGATCCGGTCTGCAATGCTGCGCCCGACGCTGCCGGCCAGGAACAAACCTTCCAGCGGCATGAAGCGCAGCGTAAGTTCACGGCACAACAGGCCGACCAGCTCGGCAAACAGGTCATAGGTCGCGTTGGCCTGCGGATCCCCGGCTTCCGCCGCCCGGGCAATCTCTTCGCCACGAACCGAGGCCTGACCCGTGCGCAGCCCGTGAAGGCGCGCCAAACCACGCCCGGCAAAGGTTTCCTCGGTCGAATCAAATGCCGCCGCATCTGTCGCGCCGATCTCGTCGACCAGCCTGCGATAGATATTCGCCGGCAGGTTGGTGTGGCCCTCTTCGGCCTCCATCGCGGTGATCGTATCGCCGGGTAACGCCCGGACAGCGCAGACATTGAACCCCGTGCCCAATCCGACAACAAGGCTTTGGCCATTGCGCGACCGATCGCCGGGGGCAGAGCGCAAGGGCATCACGCCGCCATCTTTCAGGGCCGGGGTCGCATATCCCAGCGCAGTCAGATCGTTGATCAGGCGAACATGGTCGGCATCGGTCAGCCGCGCCAGCCGGTTTTCCTCGAAATCCCAATCGCGATTGGTCAGGCGTGCCGACCCGCCACTGACAGGCCCCGCCACCGCAACGCAGACCTTGCTGATATGGGGATGCTGCTGTTCGCGCAGGAACCGCCGCACCACATCATCGAAACTGTCGAAATCGTCGCCTCGAAACCGGGTCACGGTCGCCGCATCGATCACCCCGTTCCGCGCGATGGCCAGCCGGGCATTCGTGCCGCCCACATCCGCCAATAGCATCGCCATCAATCTACCTCGTCCAATGTTCGGCTTTTCGGCTGACACGCTAAGACAGTTTCGCGGGATCGGAAACCGGGCGATCGCTTTTGGGTGCGATCTGGTGCCGGGTATTCGACACCTGGGTGTTGTGGCGGCGCCCATGCACCATACCGTGCCCAACTGACATGCATGTGAGGGAACCAGTCCCGCGACGCTTTTGTTTTTCTGACATAAACCGCAATTCAAGAGGCTATGTCACATGACCCGCAATGCCCATCGCACCGCCCGCCTGATATCGGCCGGCAGCGTCGCTCTGTTGGTCGCGATGCCCGTTCTTGCCAGCCGCGCAGATGACCAGCAAGTTCAAGGATGGTCCGCGCATCACGGCATCGACAGCGCCGACCTGCTGCGCCACGCCGAAACACTGCCACAAGGGGGCATGACCACCAGCGATCAACCTTATTGTGCACCAAATGATGAGATCGACCGGACATTGCGTCACGATTTCAACGAATCTCCCGTCGAAAACGCAGGGCACGACATCGCGCGCCTTTGGGGATCAGACCAAATGGGCACGTGGACTCTGGTCGCAGAACGCCAGGACCAGACAAGCTGCATCATCGCCTCGGGGATCGGGTATGATGCCGACCGCAAGGCCGAAATCTACTTCGAGACAGCCGGATTGACCGATTAACCAACCCTGCGCAGGAAGGCGCGGGTCCGTTCATCGCGGGCATTGCCGAAAATCTGGTCCGGGGGCCCTTGCTCGACGATCCGGCCACCCTCCATGAAAACGACGCGATCCGCGATTTCGCGCGCGAACTGCATTTCATGTGTCACGATCAGCATGGTCTGGCGACCATCGGCAATCGCGCGGATCAGGTCCAGCACCTCACCAACCCATTCGGGGTCCAGCGCGCTGGTCGGTTCGTCAAACAACATCAGATCCGCATCCAGCGCCATGGCCCGACCGATACCGACACGTTGCTGTTGCCCGCCCGACAAGGCGGAAGGAAAGCTGTCACCGCGATCCGCGAGACCAATCCTCGTCAGGATCTGGTTCGCGCGATCGGTGGCCTTGGCAGCCGGCCAGCCCCGAACGGTGGTCAGCCCTTCCATGATATTCTGGCGTGCGGATTTATTGGCGAACAACGCATAATTCTGGAACACAAAGCCCGTGCGGCGGCGCAGTGCAAGAATATCGGCCTTGCTGGCGCGCGCGGCATCCACCTTCAGATCACCCAGAGTGATACGACCCTCATCCGGTGCATCCAGAAAATTCAGGCAACGGAGCAGGGTGGATTTACCAGTGCCCGACGGCCCGATGATGGCCACGCGTTCGCCGGGCTTCAGGCACAGGTCGATATTGTTCAGAACCGTATTCTGCCCGAAACGCTTGGTCAGGCCGGAAATCTCGATGTTGCAGCTCATCTTGCCACCGCCTTGCCCAGATATTGCTCCATTCGGCGCTGTCCAACTGACAGGATCTCGACGATGCCCCAATAAAACAGTGCGACCACCAGAAACGCCTCAAGATACAGAAAGCTGCCGGCGGCTTCCTTCTGTGCAGCACCCATCATTTCCGTGACGCCCAGGGTGAAAGCCAGGGACGTGCCTTTGATCATATCGATGAAGTAATTCATCAATGTCGGCGCGGCCGTGCGCGCGGCCTGGGGCAGAATGATCCGGCGCAACAACTGCCCCTGCGTCATCCCGATCGAGGCCGCCGCCTCCCATTGACTGCGATCGACGCCCAGAATGGCACCCCTGATGCTTTCGGCCATATAGGCCGAAAAATGCAGGGTCAGCCCGATGATTGCCGCCGTCACGCCATTGATATTGGTCATGAAGCTGAACAGTTGGGGCAGGCCGTAGTAGAACAGGAACAACTGAACCAGCAACGGCGTACCCCGAAAGAAACTGATGAATATCGCCACGCCCCTGTCGATGACCGGCAGCTTCAGCACCCGCACGATCGCCAGCATCGCCGACAGAATCAGCGCCAGAACCATCGACACCAGGGCCATGAACAGGGTCAGCGGGATATAGCCGGCGATCACCGGAACCAGATCCCACATATAGGCGATATCCAAAGCGTTCATCTTAGTCAGCCAGCGGCTTGGTCACGTCGATATCAAGCCACTTTTCCGAAATCTCGGTCAGTTTGCCGTTTTCCTTCAGGGTCGAGATCGCCTCGTTCACGCGATCACGCATCGCCTTGCCTTCTTCATCATTACGGAACGGCAGTGCATTTTCGATACCGTCGAAAGGCGCGCCCGCCAGCGCCAGCGGCAGCGGGCTTTCCTTGATCACCTGCGCCGAAGACACGCGATCCATCACAAAGGCGTCGACCCGCCCCAGCGCCGTATCCTGGGCGATATTGCTTTCATAGGTGCGGATGTCGATTTCATCCGCATATGGCAGATGGCGCAGAACCTCTTCGAAATTCGACCCCAGATTCACCGCGACCGAGCGTCCCTTCAGGCTTTCAGGCCCGGTAATCTCGGTTTCGTTGCCCGCTTTCACAACCACCTGCACACCGTCATAGACATAGGGCTGGGAAAAGGCGAACTTGGCTTCACGTTCGGGGGTGATGGTAATCTGGTTTGCAACCGTATCGATACGCCCGGATTCCAGGGCACCGATCAGCCCCGAGAACGACATCGTCACGAATTCGATGTCATCGCCGGTTTCCTCGCCGATAGCGTTCAGAAAATCGACCTCGAAGCCCTGAAGCTCGTCGGCCTTGGTGAAGGTGAACGGAAAATACCCGCCCGACATGCCCACACGGATCGTTTCGGCAGCCGCCGGAACTGCGGTGGACAGGGCAAGGATTGCGGTCAGGATCGTCTTGCGCATGGAAAACTCCTAGAATTCGTTGCCCCCTAGATGCGGGCTTGACCCCGCGCCGACAACCGACATGAACCAAACAGGGCGAAAAAAGAACGCCTTGGCAAGCGTTTCGAACCGTGCAGGGAAATATATCCAAAACACAACTCAACCGCAGAACAAGGTTCGCGAAAGCCCCGAGATCACTGTTACATCTGGGACACGGTTCTGCACTTCCGGCGATTACATCGCGCATTTCCGACCTGACCCTATATGTCTGATGCCGGCTGACTTGCCAAAACGGGGCAGGGACCGCATTCTTTTCCAAAGTCTCAACAACAGGGAGAAGAGGGACATGGGAAAGCGCGACGATCTGATCGAAAAATATGCTGCGGACATCAAGGAAAAGCTGGGTCAAACGCCCGATATGGACCTGTTGACCAAGGTGACCATCGGCTGCGGCCCTTCAATCTATAACGACGATGCCTCGACCGTCGCTTCCAGCGATCAGGAAGAACTGGACCGTATTCGTCAAAGCTATCTGATGAAGAAGCTCGGCTTGCCCGATGGCCCCGCGCTGATGGACGGGATCAACGCTGTCATCGACGCCTATGGTCGTTCCAACCGAACCAAGTATCGCGCGGTCGTCTATTACCTGCTGTGCCGCCATTTCAACAAGGAAGCGGTTTACAGCTGACCGACCATCGCCTTGATGGCCGACACGTGACCGGGATCAGCGGCCAGACAATCGCCCGCCAGCGTCTCGGCGCCGGCCATCAGCTCTGCGGCCGGCAGGACCCGGTCGATCAACCCCCAATTCAATGCCTCGTGGGCGTCGATTTTCTGTCCGCCCATCAGGATCATCTTGGCGCGGGCCGGTCCGATCAGACCGGCAAGACGGCGCGGATCGCTTGGTTGGGGCAGAAAGCCCAGCTTCATCACCGGATAGAAAAATCTGGCCTCCGGCACGGCGATGCGCAGATCGCAGGCAAGAGCCATGCCGAACGCGCCCCCCGCAAGCGTGCCGTTCAGTGCCGCGATGGTCAGACAGGGCATAGAGGCCAGCCGGGTCGAAAGCCGCTCCCATTCAGGCGAGGTCGCAAGCCCGGCCCGCGCCTCATCAAGATCGGCACCGGCGGAAAACACCCGTCCTTCTCCCGTCAGGATCAACGCTGCGCAATTTTGTGCAGCCATGTCTTCAAGCGCGCGCGTCAGCTGCCGCAACATATCCGCCGTCAGGGAATTGGCCTTGTCTGGTCGCGAGATGATCAATTTGCCCAAAGAGCCGTGGCGTTCTGTCCTGATCACGGATTGTTCCCTTTCCCTGATCCCGGTGCTGTGTCAGACATCGGGCAAATTGCAGCTTTTGAAAGGTATCCGGCATGTTCCGATCGCTTGCAACCTCGTCTCTTGCCCTGATTGCGGGCGCATCGCCCCTGCTGGCCGAGGTTTCGCCCGCCGAGGTCTGGGAAAATCTGGACCGTTATTATTCGGATATGGGATATCAGGTCACCACCGGCAGCCGCGATGAGGCCGGCAGCACGCTGACCCTGACCGATGTCGAGGTCGCCTCCAAGGGCGAGGCGGAAGAAGTCACCATCGCAATTCCCAAGATGACCTTGCAGGAAACGGGCGATGCGAAGGTCAGAACCGTCATCGAAGGCGAGGTGACCGCCAATATGACGACGCATATCGAAGGTCAGGATGATGTCAGCGCGCAGGCGGTCATCGCGATGCCCTCGAACGAGATGCTGTCCTCTGGTGACGCCGATGACATGCTGCATGAACTGACCTATCCGTCGGTCACGATCACCGCCCGGTTTGACGAGGTGGATGATCCCGACGCCGCGGAAATGCCCGTCACCGTCACCTTGAACGACATGACCGGCGAATACCGCAGCCGCGCGGGTGACGGCGCCGAATCCACCTATGACATGGCCGTTGCCGGCCTCGACCTTGTTCTCAGCCTTGCCGATAACGGAACCGAGGAAACCGGCGCCGGTTCGGTCAATGCCAAGGCGCATATTGACGGCCTGGAAATGGCCGGTCTGATGATCGCGCCGACAGGACAGTTCAACATGGCCGATCAGGCGCATGAGGCGCTGAAATCGGGCATGAGCGTCGAAGGCAAGGTGACCATGGGCGCCATAACCGGTGACATGCAGTTCGCGGGAACCGATGCCGATGGCAATCCTCAATCCGGTGCCGCCGCAATCCAGACCGAGAAAAGCGAAATCGCCCTGCGCATGTCGCAGGAAGGCATCAGTTATGGCGGCAGCGCCCAGGGATCGACCGCCGAGCTGACCTCGGACGATCTGCCGTTCCCGATCAGCTATGCCATTGAAAACGCATCCGCGAATGTGGTGTTCCCGGTCAGTAAATCCGATGAACCGCAGCCCTATCACCTGACCTATGAACTGTCCGGCCTGACCCTGGCAGAGGGCATCTGGAACCTGTTCGATCCGGAAGGCCAGCTGTCACGCGAACCGGCCAGCCTGATGATCGACCTGGAGGGCCTGGCACAGATGCGCGAGGACCTGCTGGACCCGGAATTCGGTCAGCGCATGTCCGAGGAAATGGCCGCCATCGAGGAAGGCGCCGCGCCGCCCGCGCAAATGCCTGTTCCGTTCCAACCCCAAACCGTCAAGATC
Source organism: Paracoccus onchidii (assembly GCF_028294535.1). GTDB lineage: Bacteria > Pseudomonadota > Alphaproteobacteria > Rhodobacterales > Rhodobacteraceae > Paracoccus > Paracoccus onchidii. The sequence continues at coordinate 63,337 of NZ_JAQBIE010000013.1, forward strand.
AACAAGCTGGCCCTGGACGCTGTCGGCGCCCAGGCCAACGTGTCCGGCGACCTGACCATCCCCGAAGGTGCCGCGCAGCCGGTGGGCGAGGTGACCGGCACCTTTACCGGCCTGAACGGGCTGCTTGAGGTTCTGGCCAATATGGGCGTGATGCCTCAGGAACAGCTGATGGGTGCGCGCATGATGATCGCCATGTTTGCCCGCCCCGCAGAAGGCAATCCCGACCAGCTGCAAACCGCGATCGAGTTCCGCGAGGACGGCTCGATCTTTGCAAATGGCCAACAGGTCAAGTGATCTGAACATGCGATATTGATACGGGGCCGGGCATCTGTCCGGCCCTTTTCATTTGCGCCCGTCACTCTGTCGCGGGAAAAGGGGGCAAATCCAAGCGAGGGTATGATGGCCAGCAACACAACCGCGAAGAACGACACCGCCGATCTCGGCAATCTGGCCGAGACCCTGATCGCGGCCGCCAGAAAGGCAGGCGCCGACGAGGCCGACGCAATGGCCGTGGCCGGTCAGTCGACCAGCATAGACGTAAGAGCCGGCGCTCTGGAACATGCCGATCGCGCCGAAGCGATCGAAATCGGGCTGCGCGTCCTGATCGGTGGCCGGCAGGCATGTGTTTCGGCTTCGGATCACAGCGCCGCCAGCATCGACGAAATGGCGGCCCGTGCCGTTGCAATGGCGCGCGAGGCCCCGGTGGATGACGCGCTTGGACTGGCCGAACCCGGCCAATTGGCGGCCCGGCGTGACGCGCAGGATCTGGAAATATGCGACAACCTTCCCGATCCTTCTCCGGCGCATTTGCAGGATCTGGCGCTGCGCGCCGAGGCGGCGGCATTGCAAAGCCGGGGCATTTCGCAGGTCGAAAGCGCGAATGCCAGCTTCAGCCGCCGTCAGATCTGGATGGCGGCAAGCAACGGGTTCTCGGGGGGCTATGGACGCACGACCCATGTCATCTCGGCGGTCGCGATCACCGGCGAAGGCCTGTCGATGGAACGTGATTATGCCGCCGAAGCGCGTGTCTGGGCGGCGGATCTGCCCGCTCCCGAAGATATCGGCCGGCTGGCCGCCGAACGCACGCTGGCACGGACCGGATCTCGCAAACCGCCAACCGGGGCATTTCCGATCCTGTATGATCAGCGGGTCTCATCTTCGCTGATCGGTCATCTGTTGTCGGCGGTGAATGGCTCTGCCGTTGCACGCGGGGCCAGCTGGCTGCGCAAGTCGCTGGACGAACAGGTGCTGCCGGCGGGAATGACCTTGCACGAAGACCCGCTGCGGACTCGCTTTCCGTCTTCGCGCCCTTTTGACGCCGAAGGTCTGGCAACGAGCCCCCGCGACATAATCGCAGACGGCATCTTGCGGGGCTGGACACTGGATCTGGCCAATGCACGAAAACTGGGCATGGACAGCACCGCATCCGCGGCGCGCGGCCTGGCCTCGGCACCGTCACCGACGAACAGCAACGTGATTCTGACGCCCGGCACGCGCAGTCGCGACGATCTGATCGCAGAGATGGGGACCGGCCTTGTCGTCACCTCGATGCTGGGGGCGTCGATCAATGGCACCACGGGGGATTATTCGCGTGGCGCGGCAGGATTCTGGGTTGAAAACGGCCAGATCGCCTATGCTGTCAATGAATGCACGATTGCGGGCAACCTGAAGGATATGCTGTTGTCGCTGACTGCGGCCAATGATGCCCCGCCATGGCGCGGCGCCGAGGTTCCAAGCCTGCTTGTCAGGGGGATGACCGTTGCCGGAGCATGAACAGGATCTGGCCTTGCTGGAACAGGCGGCGCGCGCGGCGGGCCGTGTGGCCTTGCAATATTGGCAGAAACAACCGCGCAGTTGGGAAAAACCCGACGGGGCCGGCCCCGTGACCGAGGCCGATCTGGCCGTCAACGAAGAAGTGCAGGGTATTCTGGCATCGACCCGTCCCGATTATGGCTGGCTGTCCGAGGAAAGCGAGGCGGATCCGTCGCGGCTGGACGCGCGCAAATGCTTTATCATCGACCCGATTGACGGCACCCGCGCCTTTATCGCCGGACAAGAAGGGTTTTCCCATTCTCTGGCGGTGGCAGATGGCGACAGGATCGTGGCCGCGGTGGTCTATCTGCCGGTCAGCGATTGTTGCTATGTGGCCCATGCTGATGGGCCAGCCCTGAAGAACGGGCAGCCCATCGGCCCCAGCGACCAGAATCTGGACGAAGCGCACATTCTGACCTATCGTGCGGTATCCGAACCGCATTGGTGGCGCGACGACCAGCCCCCGGCCTTCCAACGGGAATTTCGCCCCTCGTTGGCATGGCGTCTGTGCCTTGCCGGGGAAGGGCGCTTTGACGCGGCATTGTCGCTGCGCATGGCCTGGGAATGGGATATCGCCGCGGGCAGCCTGATTGCCGAACGGGCAGGGGCGCTGGCCACCGACCGGCGCGGCAAGCCGATGCGCTTCAACAGCCCCCGCGCAATGGTTGACGGCCTTGTCGTTGCCGGGCCCCGCCTGCATGGCCAGATCATCGCCCGGTTGCGCCCCTAGATCAGCCCCGATTTCGTTACGCGCAGCAACCCGGCACGACGCAGGGATTCCACCGGATACTGATCGCTGGCCATCAGCTCCAAGGTAAAATCCGGCTCCAGCTTCTTCAGTTTCCGAAGCGCGTCTATCGCGCCGGTTTCATCGCCCAACTGATACCTGATTGCGCTTAGAAACCGCAAAGCCGGCCGATTCTGCGGTGCATATCCATGCGTTGTCGCGAAATAACGTTCCGCGGATTTCAGGTCACCGACCCGCGTCGCGGCAATCGCCCGGCGCAGAACCCACGCCGCCGGACCCAACTCGGACAACGCACTGAGATGTGCGGCGCTGGCCTCGGCTTCGGCTTCGCGGTGGTACCCCATGCTGGTCAGGGCGCTGGAATAGGCAAGACGCGCAATCGGGTTTTCATCATCGATCGCGATCGCATGCCTTGCCATGTCGAACGAGGTTTCAAACTGCCCCTTCCAGGCGGCCACCATGGCGTTGACCCCAAGGGCGGTCGGGTTGCCCGGCGACAATTCGCGGGCCCGTCCGGCCATTTCAGCGGCCAGTTCGGAATCGGCATCAGGGTCGCGCGACAGCCGTTCCAGCAGCATGGTGTGGCGGATATAGGATCGTAGCGCCAGGATAACGGCCCGATCGCCATTGGGATCGATCTGCGAAAGCTGTTCGTCAGCGCGGCTCAGGCGCGATGCGGAATAGCTGAAGACATCCTGCAAAGGCATGCGTCGGACCGACGCATCGGGCACCACGTCACGCAGATGTTCCAGCCCGTGCATGATGGCGACGGCAACACCTCCGGCAATCCGGCGCAACGCAGCGTTCATGTCGTCCGATGGCAGGGCAAAGCGCCGTGTCCACAACATCCGGCCATCGCTTCGAAGCCTGGCAGTAAACAGCAGGACAATATCATTGCCCATGCGGCTCGCCATCGCGCCAAGCTCGATTCCCACGGCGATACGGCCAATTCCGGGATCACCATTCAAGACCTGAATCGGCAGCATGTCCGCAACACGCGAAGCAGCCTCTTGCAAGACCATTGCCGATGCGACCGCAGATTGCGCATCCGAGGTCACCGGAACCTGCACGATCAGGGTGGGAACGGCATCATCGGTGACGGTTTCCGCCAGAACCTGATCGGCCTGATCCTCGTAATGGATCCGGGCATCGCGTAGCCAATCCTCGAACTCGGGATCCGCGATATCAAGATCAGCCGCAAATTCCGCCCTGCGCCCATCCACCCCGACGTGACCTGCCATGTCCAGCCGCACAAGCGCATTGTCAAACCCGACCCATCCGGGTCCGGTGATCATCGCGGCCCGATGCGGCCCGAGAGCGATCCGGATTTCACGCAGCAACTGCCGCAGACTTGCTGATCCGTGTTCGGCATCGCGTTCGCTGAACAGCAGATCCTGAAGCTTGGGCCGGGCGATGCGCATACCGGTCGATGACCCGATAACGGCCAAGGCCCCGCGCGCCTTCATCCCGCGCGGGGTCAGGTTCTCGTTCTCGGGTCCTGTCAACGAAACAGGCCCGGCAAGGCGCAGTACCAATTGGCTCACGGAACTTATCCGTCGCTGTGTTCAAGACATTGTGTTAATCTTCAATCAGCCAGAATGACACAGAAAAACAACCCGGATCAAAATTCCGCAGGTTGGCAGGAGGGTAGGCCGCTATGTCGTTGTTGAATGCGCAAAATGCACAAAATGCTCAGAACGCACAGAATGCGCAAAACGCACAAAATGCCCAGGGTGTAGGGGGCGGCGAAGGGTCTTCCCTGATGACAATGGCACTGATGCGCGCCCGAGATGCCATCGCGGGTGCAGAGCTGATTTCGCCCGATGCCGGCACGGCGTCGTCACTGGATATGGCCGCGCGCCTGGAACGGCTGGACGGGGACCATCGCGCCGCCGTCATGGCAGGCGAGTTGCTGGAGGATATTTCCTTTTCCTTCACCGATTACGCCCCTGCTGAAAACACCAGCCAAACGGTCACGGTGTTGCGCCGGACGACGGATGGCGATGCCCTGAACGCCAGCTATGTATCGCTGGCCCAGATCACCCGCCCCGGTCTGGCCGAGTTCAGCGAGGCCACGCAGATGGTCGCCAATTATGCCGAGCTTCGCGCCGACCGTTCGGCCGAAATTCAGGTTCAAACCCAGCATCTTGTGCCCTTCTTCGCCAGTATCATGCCGATCGAGGCCAGCCGTTCGCCGGCCATCCGCGAGGCGCTGTTCACCGCCCTGGACGTGGCCACTTTCGTGGTCATGCGGGTCAAGCTGGCGCTTGGTTGCCCGCGTCCGACACAGTTCAGCAACCGCATCCAGCCGATGATCACCTGCCCAAGCCACGCCACCCTGCCAAGCGGGCACGCGACACAGGCCTTTACACTGGCGACGGTTCTCAGCCTGCTTGAAAACCCCGCCGCGACGGTCGCACCAGACAGCCAGCTTTATCGCCTGGCCTGTCGTATCGCGATAAACCGCACCGTCGCCGGCGTCCATTTCCCCGCCGACAGCGCCGCGGGGGCCGTGCTTGGGATCCAGTTGGGCCGGTATCTGGCTGCCCGCGCCGGCGCACAGATCAACGGCTCTGGCAAGGTCGGCAATGCCAGCTTTGACGGCACCCAGTTCACCAATGGCGGTCAGGCCCGCGATTTCCACTATGCCATCCTGAATGAAATGACGAACGGCACCGATCCTTCGGCGGATTTCACCGGCGCGGCCACAGCGGTTCGCCCTGCGCCGATGTGGGGGTCGCTGGTCATGCGTGCAATGAATGAATGGGGGCAACGGTGGAGCTGAAATGCAAGGGAAAGGACGAAGAACACCCATCCCGCCCATCGGCGACCTGGGATTCACCGCAAGCCGCCTATGGCAGCTATCGCCCGGGCCTTTCTCCCTATCTGCATTACTGGCACGGGCTGCGCGCCAGCCGCAAGGAAACCGAACCGCTGCCGGATTACGACCCGGATGCCGGCAGCGAACTGCCCGGCCAGATGCAAGAGACGCTGGAGGATCTGATCCGCAGGAGCTTTGGGTCATGATAGCGCAGGCGATGATTTCCGCTTTCGAGCAATTCCTGGATGATCCGGCAGGAATCCTGCCCGCTGATGCGATCAATCCCGCCCCCCAGGAATTCGACGACTCTGACCTGACCGACCCCGCGCTCGGCTATCTGTCCGACGATGCGCTGCCCGACCCGGAAAGCGGTTGCATCATCGCCATTATCGACGATGCGATCCCCTTTGCCCATGAAACGCTGCGGCTGAAAAACGGCCACAGCCGCGTCGCGTCGATCTGGGTTCAGGATGCGCGCCACCAGCCCGGCGGAACCGGCGCCGACCTGCCCTCGGGCATTGAATTGCGTGGCACGGCAATTGATGAATGGCTGACATCCGCCGCAAGCGGCCACATCCCGGGAGAAGACTCGATCTATCGTCAAAGCGGCACGGTCGACATGGGCCGCCCAACCACGCCATCCGCGGCATATGCATATGGCCATGGGGCCGCCGTCGCCGCGCTGGCGGCAGGGTTTTCACCTGAAGATCCGTCGGCGCGCAATCATCCGGTAATTGCCGTGAACCTGCCCGCAAAGATCACCGAGGATTCCATGGGGACACTGGCCCCGGTGTCGATCCTGGCCTCGATGCTGTTCATTATCACCCGTGCGCGCCGGTTGTGCAGGTTCATCGAAAAGCGCCGCGGCCTGATGGCCGGCTCGGTCAGGTTGCCGGTGGTGGTCAATCTCAGCTTCGGGCTGACCGCTGGCGCACGTGACGGGTCGAGCCTGCTGGAACAGTTCATGGATGCGGTTTCGGTGTCCGGATCCGATGATCTGGGGCCAATTCATTTCGTGTTGCCCACCGGCAATCACCGGCTGTCGCGTCTGCATGGGCATCTGAACCCCGGTCAGGATCTTGGCTGGCGCTTGCCGCCCGATGACCGGACCATCACCGGGCTTGAGGTCTGGGGACCGGTGCGCGAGGGTCTGCCCGATAACAAGCTGCAGATCACCTTGACGCCTCCGGGGATGGCGGGGGCCACGACCGCTTTTTCCGCGCCCTGGCAGTTCACCGTCATGCATGATGCAACGGGTCAGGAAATCGCGCGCGCCTATTACACGCCCCGCTATCTTGGGAACGATCAATGGCGCGAGGGGGTGACGGTTATCGTGATGCCCACCTGCCCCGAGAGATTGCACGAGCCATATGCGCCGGCCGGTGAATGGCGGATCGGCATATCCGAAAGCTCGGTCGATGCAGAATACCAGATCGGCGTCCAGCGCGATGAGGTGATCCGGGGTTTTCACCGTGAAGCGCGGCAAAGCTGGCTGCACGATCCGGAATATCGCATTCATGACGAGGCCGGACGCTTGATCGAAACTGATGCGCAGAATGGCGGTGCGCCCCGGGTTCTGCGCCGCGGCACCATGAATGCCTATGCCGGCGGGAAACACAGCCTGCGTGCCGGGGCGGTCGATGGGCAACGCATGCACCCGTCACCCTATTGTTCGCTGCTGCATGACGACGCGGGCGGAGATTGCCTTGCCGTCGTCGACCGCGCCCTGACCCAAGCCGGAATGCTGGTCCGTGGCCGCAACAGCGGCAGCTTTGGCGTGATGTCGGGGACATCCATGGCGGCCCCGCAATTGACCAAATGGCTTGCCCGCCAGTTGGCGCAGGGTCAGCCGGTGAATGACCGTGCCGCGATTCGCGCATTGGCGGTCACGCAATCGGCGACGCCTTTTCCGACGCCGGTGTTGCCACATTCGGATAAATTCCCGCCATTTTAAGAAAAAATTTGCCGGAATCGCGTTTTTCGGCCAATTTTACGCTTTTTCCCGCCCCGGATTCACGCCGCTTTCACGCCGGTTGCGCCAATCTGCCCTTACACAAGCATCGGGCCTTGCGGATCACCCCTGATCCCGAATCCGATCAACAGAAAGGGTGTTTCGCCATGTGTGCGCAAAAAATATCCCATCTGGACAACGTTGTCGCCGCCCTGCAGCAATGGGGTGCCCAGACGGGGGGTGCAAAGAATGAACCGTTCTGCAGTGCCCTCAGGATCATGCAGGAGGCGGACGAGGGGCGGTCGGGTCAGGGATTTCCTCTGCCCGGACCTGACCGCCCCACCTGGGCCGCATATCGATTGCTGGAACGGGAAAACCGTTTGCTGATCGACCATGCCGAAATGATGGCCTGCGCGCTGGGGGCGTGCCCGAATTGTTGGGGCACCATCCCCGATTGCGAAGATTGCGGCGGCATCGGAAAACCCGGCACCTTTGCGCCGGACAAGAAATGTTTCGATCAGTTCGTTCTGCCTGTGATTGCCCGCGTCATGGGACATCGGGTCAGCGACGGAATCCTTCCCATGCAGTAATGCATCGGGCAGGAACACTGCATGGACAGTTCGTTTAAAAAGTTCTCTTTCCCAGTTTGTCCATGGGTGGCTTGGCGGGTGGCGAAAAACGCCGCCCGCCAATCTTTTCAAGATGACGCGTCAGAAAATCGGGTCCAGCCCAAAGGGATCATTCGCCACCGAACGGCGCGTCACGACGGTGCGGCCCGGCCCCGAAAGCGTCGCGATCTGGCCGGCAAGCTGCCCGATTGCCTGCGACAGTGCTGCGGCAATTGACGCAGGCTGGTCGCTGGCCAAGGGCACCGAAATATCAAAGCTGCGCGCGTGATTGGTGCCGCCGCTGCCCTCATCGGACACGAAATACCGTCCGGTCAGGCGATAAACACCGTTTGACTGTGCCAGCGCACGCGTCACCCTGACCTCGATTTCCCGCTTGGGTGGCTCGGCCAGGGGCCAGGGTTCATTGACAACCGTTGCCCCCGACATGTCCGAAATGGCGCGCGCAAGCGCCAGGGAAAACGCACGCTGAGGATTGTCGGCCCAAAGACTGTCGGGGTTCGATCGAACCGCCCCGTCCGCCGTTTGCCACATCACCTCTTGATCCGACGCGTATTCAGGCAACGATACGTCTTTCAGTTCCGCAGTCCCCAGCCGGTCGGGCACACGCGTTTGTGCCGCAGGCGGGTCGATCAGAAACCGCCCCGTCTTTTCGGGGTTGGAACAGGCCGAAAGAACCGTCGCGCCCAGCAAGGTCACAGCAAGAATACGGGTCGTTTTCATCTTTATCGTCCCAGGATGAATGCACGCGGATTCCGTTCGATCATCCGGGCCAGCGATCCGAAGGATTCGGTTGCCCGGCGCAATTCGCGCAGCATGTTGATGGTTTCGGTATTGAAGGCCGAGCGATCGCCATAGGCGGCCATGACGGAATCCGCACGTGCCGCCGTCGCCTGCAAGCGCTGGATCAGCGCGGGCAGTTCCTCGACCGATTTGGCGACCTCATCCGCTGCGACACTTGCCGAACTGAGCGCGTTGTTCAGGCTGCCCGCGGCATTCCCATCGCGCAGATCGTTCAGCAGACCGGCAGCGGCCTCGAGTGTGTTGGACAGGTTGCGCGGCAGGCGTTCGGCATCCTCGCTGCCCAGCATGGCACGCAGATCGGCCAGAATTCCTTCGGCTTGCGCGCTTATGGCCGCAAAGTTCACCTCATCGACCTTGGCGGCGGCGGCATCGATCTGGTTGACCATATCGGGCACATCAACCGCCGCGGCCTGAACCGATTCAAAGGCGGCCGTGGCCTCTTGAATCATCCGTCCCATGCCGCTGCCCGCACCTGAATCGCGAATTTCCCCTGCAACGACGGAAATCTCGGATGCGGCGCCTTCCAGCGTTTTGATCAGCGACGAAAGCTGCGCAGGCAGGTTGGCCGCAGCCTGTGTGCCGACGACATCGCGCAATTCCTGCAGGGTGGCATCCAGTTCCGCGCCGATCGAGGTAAAGTCGATATTGCGCACCGATCCCGCAGTGGCATTCAGCGAATCCAGCAATTCCGGCAGGCGATCCGCCGCATCGTTCACCTTGGCGACCAGTTCGCTGGCCGCGGCCATCGCCTCACCGGCGTTGATTGCGGCATCGCTTTCGCGAAGCTCTTGCAGGACACCGCGCAAATCCGTGGCGGCAGCCTGTGCTTCTTCGATGGTTTGTCGCAAGCTGCCGGGGATTGCGCGGGTGTCCTCGGAGCGGACAAAGGCCGTCACGCTGTTCAGCATTTCGGTCGCCGAGTTCATGACCTCTTCGATGGGCAGATCGCCCACCTTGGTCAGAACGCCCTGTGCCGTCGAGGTGAAATCGGTCACATCAGCGGGCGCGGTCGGGATCAACGGGAAGGGTTCACCGGCCATGTCGATCTCGGCCGCCTGAGCATCGGGAATTTCAACCAGCTCGATCACCAATTGGGTGCCGAACAGGCCCGAGCTTGCCACCCGCGCACGCAAACCATCGGCGACGGCGCGTTGCAGGAAATCCAGCGCATCTTCGGGCGTGGCGTCTGGGTCGAGACCAAGGCGCGTGGGTGAAATCGCCAGGGTCACCTCTTCGCTGATACCGGCTCCGGTCGTTTCATCGCTGGTCGCGCGAACCGCCAGATCGGCGACCTGGCCGACATTCAGCCCCTGAAACTGGACATCTGCGCCCTTGTTCAGACCGGTCACGGCCTCGTCGATCAGCATCGTCAGCTGCAATTGCCCCGCTTCATCGGCCACGAACACATTGCTGCGTGCGGTGGCCTCATCCGGCTGAACGGGAAAGGCTTCGACGGTATCGACCGGCTTGCCGCCGCTGACCGGCGTATCAAACGACACCCCGCCCTGCAGCAGGCTGGTCAGGGAATTGACGTTCAGCGACACCCCCTGCGCGCCCAGGGACACCGAAAAACCCGAACTGTCCCAGAACACCGTGGCGCTGGTCAGGCGGCGATCATGTGGTGCCTGGATGAACCCGTCCACCACCACAGAATTGCCATCTTCGGCCAGACGCAGGTTTTCCATGCGGCCGACCTGGATGCCACGATAAAGGATCGGCGCGCCTTCGGTCAGGCCTTCGCCGCTTTCATAGGACAGCTTTACCCATGTGCCCTTTGCGTCTTCGCGCACAAGCGGTGGACGATCAACACCGACAAAGCGACGCTGCGGTTCGCTGACCTCGGCGTCCCAATAACCTTCGATAAACGAACCCGTCAGCACCGTATCAAGACGGCTGACCCCCTGCGCGGTCACCTGCGGTCGAACGATCCAGAAGGCCGCGTCGGCATCGATATAGGACGCGACATCCTTGTCGACCCGGATCTGCACCTCGACCCGCGACAGGTCTTCGGTAAACTGGACACCTTCGACCTGCCCGACAGTGATCTCGCGAAACCGCAATGCGGTCGAACCGGGCACGATACCGGTGGCATCCGCGAATTCGACCTCGATCAGGGCGCCGCGATCGGAATAGGCATTCCAGGCGATGGCCAGCGTGACGATCAAGGCGATGATCGGCACCAGCCAGATCACGTTCACACCTGCCTGTGCGGCGCGTACGGCCGTTTTTCTTACGGGGCTTGCCGGCTTCAACGGCGGTGGAGTGTTGGTCATTCCAGTATATGTTCCCTGCCCGTCAGTCCCTGGTGCGGCTGCGCAGCGGTAGGCCACGCCAGATCAGCCGCGGATCAAAGCTTTGCGCAGAAAGCATCGTGAAGGCAACTGACAGGGCGAAACAAACGGCAGCCGATCCCGGATGGATGGATGCAACAAAGCCAAGCTGCACAAGCGCGGACAGAATGGCGACAACAAAAACGTCGATCATGGACCAGCGGCCGACGAACTCGACCACCTCAAAGACCTTGAGGCGCGAATGCGCCTGATCCGTCGTCGCGGGCTTTCCGGCAACCATCGCAAGCCATGCGATGGACAGGAATTTCGCAATCGGCACCACGATCGACGCGATAAAGACGATGGCCGCGATATCATAGCTGCCATGGTGGATCAGCTCCAGCACACCTTCAGCTATGGTCGCCTCGGAATTGCCGGCCAGACCCGCGAAGGTCTGCGTGCTCATCATCGGAAAGATATTCGCCGGGATATACATGATCAGACCGGCAAACCACCACGCCCAGACCGCCTGCAACCCGCGGCGGTCCGGCTTGTGCAGCCGGGCGCCACATCGTTTGCAACGGCGCTGATCTTCGGGCCAGACGCGGCCACAGCTGTGGCAACCCACAAGCCCGGCACGATGGGCCGTCAGGATCGGATGACCCGTCGACTGCTCACTCATGAATTGCGCCCCTCGACCATTTCACGGCCATCGGTATGCAGGCCCGCATCCTCGATCGCATCCCATATCGTCGTATGGCACATGAAGCCCCGCGACGCCAAATTCACCAGGATCAGGCCGCAAAAGGCCCAGAATGCCGGGCCCAGATGAACCGTCGCAAGTCCCGCAACCTTCACCAGCGCAACCGCGGTGCCAATGATAAAGATCTCGGCCATGGACCAGGGGCGCATCGCTTCGGACCAGCGAAATGCCGTTGCCGCATGGCGGTTTGGCGGCTTGCCCTTGGCAAGGGGTGCCAGCGTATAGACCAGCAGAAAGGACCGCGCGACCGGCAGGCCGACAATCATGATCAGCAAGGCGGCAACCAGCGGCAAAAGAACGCCATCGGCAAAAGCCAGTGCAACCCCGAACAATGACGTCGCGTTGCCAAAGCCCATGCGGCTGATTTCCAGAAAAGGAAAGAATACCGCGCCGATCAGCAACACCATCGAGGTGAAAGCCAGAGCGATCAGCTGACTGAACGCCCCGCCGCGCGGTTTGGCAAGCACGGTTCCACAACGGATGCAACGCGCGGTCTCGCCGCTGTCCAGTTCCTCTTCGACATGCAGGGCGTCACAACGCGGACAGGCAAGAAGCCCCGCACCGGTTTTCAGATCAAAGGGGTTCTGCGACATCATGCCCCAAAGATAGAGCATGCGCGCGGCCAGACAAGACGCATATCAGTGAATTGCGCCGTCACGCGCGGCGGATGTCAGCACCACGTTTCGCGGATCGTCGCCAGAAATGAAGGCGGGTGCCTCGATCTTGAAATGCAGGCGCAGGGCGAAGCTGTTATCTTGTGCCAGGGTTTCAGCGGCCCCTTCAAGCTGGGTCGAAAACGCCTCGATCAACTGGCTGCCCAGACCCGTGCTTTCGTTTTCACCCTGACCTGCGCCGGTCGAGTTCTCGATCTCAAGCAATCCGTGCCCATCGCTGTCCGCCCGCAGCACCACCCGCACCCAAGGCCCGTCCGCGCCCGGCGGGGTGCCGGCATATTTCAGTGCGTTGGTGAATGCCTCGGTCGCCAGCAAAGACAGTGGCACGGCCTGATCCGGCAGCAAGGTCAAGGGTTCGATCGATGTGTCGACCCGAAGATTGCTGCCCGGACCAACCGAAGCATTGACCATCTGGTTGATGATATCGCCAATCAGGCGATCGGCCTCTACCGCGTCCAGATGTTCAGCCTGATAGAGATTGCGATAGATCGTAGCCAGGGCGGCGACACGATCCTGAACCGAACGCAAGACGCGCTTGGCATCATCATCGTCAATCATCCGGCTTTGCATATTGATGATCGAGGCAATCAGCTGAAGGTTGTTCTTTACCCGGTGGTGAACCTCTTTCAGCAATACGGTTTTTTCGGTGACCGCCTCTTCCATCGCCTCTTCATCCCGGATCAGGATTCGCGCCATGTTGTGAAAGGTCTGACTGACATCGCGAATCTCGGTCGGTGCATCGCGCAGCACCTCGGGCGGGGTGTCGCGATTACCGATGGCGAAACGGCGCATCTGCCCGCGCAGCACCGAAATATGACGCAGGACCAGCCGGAACACCGCGAAATAGGCAACGCCAAGCGATACCAGCCAAAGCACGATCGGAAACATCAGTGCCCCGAAACTGGACAGTTGCAAAAGCCCGATCCCGGCGATCTTCGGGCTCCAGCTGCCAAGCGCATAGACAAGACCGGGAACGACCGGAACCACGGTAAACACCCGCATCTCGCCGCCGTTCGATTGCGCACTGAACGTCGTCTGCTTGCGCGACAAAAGACTGAGCAGCGGGGTATCGGCAGGCAATATGTCCTCGGCAAGCCCCTGATCGGCGCTGTCCGAAGTCAGAATTTCACCCCGGTTGTTGAAGGTCACGATCCGCGCACCCTCGGTTCCGAAACTGATGGCATGGGTCGAGCGCAGCAATTCCTGTGTCAACGACAGGGCGATATAGCCCAGCAGTTGCTGATCACGATAGAGTGGGTGCAGCACCACCACCACCGATTGCCCGCTGAGCGCCCCGTGCCGCACGGATTTGATCATGGTTCCCGGCTCGGACAGGAATTGCTTGTAAACGCCATTGTCGCGCAGATCCACGCTGCCCCCCGCGCCGAGATTGGACGAGCATTTGCTGATCCCGTTCAGCGGCACGAAGACTGCATTCAGATAGGTTGCGCTGCGTTCGATGAAATTCTGCATCAGGTCCGAGCAATCGCCGGGCCGGTCCATGGTTTCCAATACCGCCGGCCCCAGCGCATCCGCCGACCCCAATGCGCTGATCAGCAAAGCCCGTTCGCCCGCCGCGGCCGAAGCCGTGCGCCCAAGCAACGCGATTTCCGCACTGTCCTGTGCATCGCGCGACAAATGCAGGTTCTGGACCAGGGACATCAGCCCGATCGGCAGGATCGCCATCGACAACAGCGCAGCCAGTCGAAAGCCAAGCCGTCGCGTGAAATCCAACCTGTCCCGAAACCGTCGCAGCACCGGACCGTCCGCCTACCGCGAACCGGTATAGTTGTTGGCGATCACCGCCCGCGTTGCCTGATCGGTCAAATCCAGTTCATCCGTGCCGCTCAAATCCAACAGCTCCGCCAGCTTCTTGCGTCCGCGATTGGCGCGCGATTTCACGGTTCCGACAGCAACGCCGGTCATCTCGGCGGCTTCTTCGTATGAAAACCCTGATGCGCCAACCAGGATCAGCGCCTCGCGCTGTTCATCCGGAAGCTGTTGGAACGCATGGCGAAAATCGCGCATCGCCAGCTTGCCGTCGTGGTCAGGCTTGGCCGCCTGGCGCGCGGCATGGATGCCATCAGTATCGCTGACCTCCCGCTTGGTCTTGCGGCGGGCGGAATAAAACGTGTTGCGCAGGATCGTGAACAACCAGGCGCGCAAATTCGTGCCGGCCTGAAACTTGTCCATGTTGGTCCATGCCTTGACGATCGTGTCCTGCACCAGATCATCCGCCGAGGCACCCTCTCGCGTCAGAGACAGCGCAAATGCCCGTAGCGCAGGGAGGTGATCGACCAATTGATCGCGCGGATCCGTCGTCACGGTATTTTTCATGCTGTCACCGTGGCACCTGCGTGCCTGATTGGTTGTTTCATTCCTGCTCTCGCAGTTTCTTTAGCAAATCAAGAAAGCGATCGGGCACCTGTTCGGTCACGTCCTGTTCATAGACGCGCCGCAGGTTCTCATCGATCTGCTTTTCGACCGCCGCGCGGCGACCGTCGTCCTGTTTCGAAGTCATGTTTTTGTTAATCCCGAAAATCTTGTGCGCACGCGATGCAACCATTAGGCCCTTATAAAAGTTCCGCTTGGATTAAGAAAAACCGAGGAAACAATCATGGCGTCTGCCGACCTGGCCCAATCCATCGCGCGCGAGCTTCCGTTTCTGCGTCGTTACGCACGTGCCCTGACCGGAAGTCAAAGCGCCGGAGACAACTATGCCGCCGCCACGCTGGAGGCGATTCTGACCGATCGTTCGGTAATGGCGGAAACCGATGACACCCGTGTCGGACTGTTCCGCGCCTTTCACGCGATCTGGCAAAGTTCGGGTCAGCCGGTTGCCGAAGCCGATCAGAGTGCGCGCGAAAAACGCGCCCAAAGCCATCTGCGCGACCTGACGCCGAATTCCCGCGAGGCGCTGTTGCTGCGCACCATCGAAGAACTGCGCTATGATCAGATCGCAACCGTCATGCAGATCGACCAGCCCGAAGCAGAAGAACTGGTGCAGATCGCGCTGACGGAAATGGGCCAATCCCTGCGCGGAAAGGTCATGGTGATCGAGGATGAGATGATCATCGCGATGGATCTGAAGGGCATCGTGCAGGCGATGGGCCACGATGTGACCGGCGTTGCACGAACCCACAGTCAGGCCATTGAGCTGGCCGGCCAGGCACGGCCCGACCTGATTCTTGCTGATATTCAGTTGGCCGACGGATCGTCTGGCATTGATGCGGTCAACGAATTGCTGGCCGATCTGGGCGACATACCGGTGATCTTCATCACCGCGTTCCCGGAACGCCTGTTGACGGGCGATCGCCCCGAACCGGCCTTCCTGATCTCGAAACCATATAGCGAGGAACAGGTCCGGTCGGCGGTCAGTCAGGCAATGTTCTTTGCCTCGACCGAAGGGCTTGCCGTTTAATCGGGCAGGCGGTCGGATCTGGCTGCACGCCTGACCGCGTGCAGCCGCCTTCTGCGGGCCAGTTCTACATTGATCAACGCCCCCAGCAGGACCGAAAATCCAGCCAGATAGAACCACATCAACAGTGCAATCACCGTGCCAATCGATCCGTAGATGCGGTTATAGCTGTTGAAGCTGCCCAGATAGGCTGAAAACGCCACCGAAGCGACGCCCCAAAGAATGGTGGCGAAAAATGCCCCCCAGGTAAACAACGGGGTACGTGGCGTTTTCACATTCGGTCCATAGCGATACAGGATTCCGATCCCCAGGATCACCAATGTGAACATCGCCGCCCATGGCAGGGCGGTAACCAGCCAGATTCGGACCTGCGCATCCACCACGAAATTCAGCATCACCGGCACGATCACGATGGTCGCAAGCCCGGCCAGCGAGATACCGACAATGGCCAGGGTCAAGGCATAGGCCAAGACAAAGCCAAAGATCGTCGAATGACCGCGGACGCCATAGGCGGCGTTCAACCCCCGCACCAGCCCATCGACACCGGCCCGTGCCGCAACAGTCGCAACCATGAACGACAGAAACGACGCCCAACCGATCGAGGTGCGCCCTGTCGACGTCATGGACTGGATCTGTGCGTCGATGATCTCCTGCGCACCATCGGGCAGAAATTCATGCGCCACATCGACATAGGCCATGATGACCGTCGGGTCGAACCACAGGCTCCAAAGCGCCAGAATGGCGGCCAGACCGGGAAAGACCGCGAACATCGCATAAAACGCCACTCCGGCGGCGATCAGGCCCATATGGATCTTGTGCATCCGCTCGAAGATGGCGGACCAGAAATCGCGAAATTCGTGAAACAGACCCAGAGCGGACCTCCTGCCAGATTCTCGCTCAGCATGGGCTGCATCAGGATATGGCGCAACCCCGCGCTCTATTCCCGGTATCGCGCCCAGACGGAATCTTCGCCCAGTTTTTCAACAAAGACGGCATGGGCCTGTTCCTCGGCGGCCGTCAATCGCGGCGGCAACGGGTTCGGGCGCTGTGCACGGCGCGTCATCGACCGATCTTGACCCGAAGACTGGTCGCCGTCGTCATCGGGTTGGTCCAGCACCAGATCCGGCTGCCGCCCGCCGATCAGCTGCAGATAAACCTCGGCTAGCAGTTCGGAATCCAGCAGCGCGCCATGCAGTTCGCGCCCCGAGTTGTCGACCCCAAAGCGCCGGCACAACGCGTCCAGAGAATTACCCGCACCGGGAAACTTGTCTCGCGCCATGGCCAGCGTGTCCAAGGCCCGGTTCCAGGCAAGCGGCGCATATCCGGCACGCTGCAATTCGGCATTCAGGAATTTCATGTCAAAGCTGGCATTGTGAATGACCAGCTTGGAATCCTCGGCCACGAAATCGACGAAATCCTGCGCAATCTCGGCGAATTTAGGTTGGTCGCGCAGGAATTCATCACCCAGCCCATGCACGTCGAACGCCTCTTGGGGCATCGAGCGTTCAGGATTGATATAGACATGAAAGGTGCGCCCAGTAGGCAAGTGCCCAACCAGTTCGATCGCGCCAATCTCGACGATCCGATCATCCTTGTCCGCATAGAAGCCGGTGGTTTCCGTATCGAGGACTATCTCACGCATTTTTCTTCGATCTCTTGGCAAATTGCGTCAACGGCGGCGTTGGCGGCATCCAACGTATCGGTGGGGATGACCCAATTTGCCCGCGCCCGCTTTTCAGCATCTGGAACCTGACGCGACAGGATCATCTCGAACGTGCTTTCCGTCATGCCCGGCCGGGCCAGAACCCGCGCCCTCTGGGTTTCGCGATTGGTCGAAACCACGGCAACGCCGTCCAGGTCCGGCTCCATGTTTCCTTCGAACAACAGCGGAATATCCAGCACCACAAGCAAGGCATCACGATTCGCGCCAAGAAAGCCCTGGCGATTTTCAGATACCATCGGATGAACGACCTGTTCCAGCCGCGTCAATGCCGTCGGATCCTTGGCGATACAGGATTTCAGCACATCCCGGTCAATGGCATTCTCGATCAGGGCCGCCGGGAACAATGCTGAAACTGCGTCCACCGCGGCACCGCCCGGCTCATACAGATCGTGTACGACACGATCCGCGTCCCATACGGGATACCCGCGATCGCGAAACATCTGTGCCGTGGTCGATTTCCCCATCCCGATGCTGCCGGTCAGGCCAAGAACAAAGCTCATTCCAGAAGGACCTGCCGTGTTTCTTCATCGACCTCCGGTCGTTGCCCGAACCAGCGTTCAAAACCCGGCGCCGCCTGATGCAACAACATCCCAAGCCCATCCACAACGCGGCAACCCCGCTGTCGGGCCTCGATGAGCAATGGGGTCATCAGCGGCGTATAAACCAGATCCGTGACCAACGCATCCGATGACAGTGCGTCCAGGGGCACACGCAAAGCCTGCTTTCCAGTCATGCCCAAAGAGGTGGCGTTCACGACGGTCGCCGCCCCTTCAAGCATATTGCCGGCTTGCGCCCAGTCATAGACGACAAGACGTGCGCCAAATTCTGCCTTGATCTGTTCTGACCTGATCCGCGTTCTGTTCGTGATCCTCAGCTCACGAACACCACTGTCAAGCAACGAGGCCACAACGGCGCGCGCCGCGCCGCCCGCCCCGATCACCGCGGCAGGACCCGCCTGAGGATCCCAGTCAGGCGCATTCTGGCGCAAATTTGCAATGAAGCCATATCCGTCGGTATTGTCCGCATGGATCTTGCCGTCCGGGCGAAAGATCAGCGTATTCGCGGCACCGATCAATGCCGCGCGATCAGTTACCACATCGGCCAGCGTCAAAACCGCTTCCTTGTGTGGAATGGTGACATTGAGGCCAACGAAACCCGCACGCGGCAAGACACGCAGAACATCTGCCAGATGTTCGGGCCGCACCGGCATCGCCAGATAGCTTCCTTCGATGCCATAACGCTTAAGCCAATGCCCATGCAGACGCGGCGATCGCGAATGGGCGATCGGCAACCCGATAACCCCGGCCAATGGCGCGTGCCTGATCTCGGTCGAAGAAGAAGGTTCGTCAGTCATGGCGATATGTCGTCACTTTCTATGGGTGGCCCAGACTATGCCGACAGGCATCCGGAAAAAAGGGGCAGGATCTTGTGTTTCGCACCACGACTTCACGTTGAGGCAGGAATGCTTGTGGATAACCCTATGGAGAAGAGTCCTTGTCGTATGTGTTTGAATTGTGGTCAGACAAAAACCACGCGGATTCCACTTTGGACGAAACAAGAACGAAGGCACTTGATCCACAAGTGGATAAGTTGAAAAGCTGCTTTCGGCTTCTTGTGGATAAACCGTGTCTCTGACATTTAGTCACAGAATTATCCACAAGTCATCGTTTTGTTAAAAAAGAATTTTTTCCTTTTTTTGCCCGAATTCAGAATCCTTGTCCACAAAGCTGAAATCAGGGGAAATCACGTCGGATAAGCCGCCGATCCCAATGTCCACAGGCCCTACAACAACAACATTTCTTTCTATACTTTTATATTTTAAGTGAGGGAGATCGGATTTCCTGGACCTGTCATGCTTGCAACGATCTATCCCTACGCGAAGGCGTTTCACGTCATGGCCGTCATTTCCTGGATGGCCGGACTGTTCTATCTGCCGCGATTGTTTGTCTATCATGCCGAACGAGGCGGCCCTGATGGCGAACCCACAGCAAGCTTCGAGATCATGGAACGCAAATTACTGGGCGTGATCATGCGTCCCGCAATGATTGCGACCTGGATCAGCGGTATTTGCCTTGTCCTGACACCCGGTATCGTTGACTGGACGATGATTTGGCCCTGGACCAAGGCCGCCAGCGTCATTGCCATGACCGGATTTCATCACTGGTGTGCAGGACAACATGTCAAATTGCTGCAAGGATCATCGCTGAGCGGGCGGCAATACCGGATGATGAATGAGGTTCCGACGCTGCTGATGTTGGTCATTGTTCTGTCGGTTATTGTGAAATTCTGAACGCAAAGATTGACTCGTGGCCTGATGGCGCTTATCTGCGCGGTCAAACCCGTCCATCCGGCACGGGATTCCCCGACGAACGAATTAGCTGCCAGCCGATGCAGGCGTGGCGATCTGGTGATTACCTATGACCGAAGAACGATTGAACCTGTCCGACCTCAAGGCCAAAAGCCCGGCGGATCTTCTGGCGATGGCCGAAGAATGGGAAATCGAGAACGCATCAACCATGCGCAAGGGCGAGATGATGTTCTCGATCCTCAAAGAGCATGCCGATGAAGGCTGGGACATCGGCGGGGAAGGTGTTCTCGAGGTGGTTCAGGACGGTTTCGGTTTTTTGCGGTCAACCGAGGCGAACTATCTTCCCGGTCCGGATGATATCTATGTCAGTCCCGACATGATCCGTCAGCACAGCCTGCGCACTGGTGACACGGTCGAAGGCGTTATTCGCGCACCTGGCGAGAATGAGCGCTATTTTGCGCTGACCAAGGTCGAGAGGATCAATTTTGAAAGCCCCGAAAAAGCCCGTCACAAGGTTGCCTTTGACAACCTGACGCCGCTTTATCCGAATGATCGCCTGAAAATGGAGATCGAGGATCCGACGATCAAGGATCGCAGTGCCCGGATCATCGATCTTGTCTCACCGATCGGCAAGGGCCAGCGGTCTTTGATCGTTGCGCCTCCTCGGACGGGTAAGACGGTTTTGCTGCAAAACATCGCGCATTCGATCGAACGCAATCATCCGGAATGCTACCTGATCGTTCTGTTGATCGATGAACGCCCCGAAGAGGTCACCGATATGCAGCGCAGCGTGCATGGTGAAGTGATCTCTTCGACCTTCGACGAACCGGCCAGCAGGCATGTTGCTGTGTCTGAAATGGTCATTGAAAAGGCAAAGCGCCTGGTCGAGCATAAGCGAGATGTTGTTATCTTGCTTGATTCGATCACAAGACTTGGTAGAGCCTTCAATACCGTGGTGCCTAGTTCGGGCAAGGTTTTAACTGGTGGCGTCGATGCCAACGCCTTGCAGCGTCCGAAACGGTTCTTTGGTGCGGCCCGGAATATCGAAGAAGGTGGCAGTCTGACAATCATTGCGACCGCGTTGATCGACACCGGTTCGCGTATGGATGAAGTCATCTTTGAAGAGTTCAAGGGTACCGGCAACAGCGAGATCGTGCTTGATCGCAAGGTTGCGGACAAGCGGGTGTTCCCGGCGATGGACATCCTGAAATCCGGAACCCGGAAGGAAGAACTTCTGGTCGATGCCAAGGATCTGCAAAAGACCTATTTGCTTCGTCGGATCCTGAACCCGATGGGAACGACGGATGCGGTCGAGTTCCTTATTTCCAAGCTGAAACAAACCAAGAGCAATTCCGAGTTCTTCGATTCGATGAACGCCTGACGAGGCTGAGATGGACCTGATTTATTCCGAGGCCACCCCGCCAGGGCGGGGGGGCGTTTCGGTCATTCGGATTAGTGGAGATGGAGCTCGCGATCTTGCCGAGCTTCTCTGCGGGTCTATGCCAGATCCGCGCCATGCATATTTTCGGACTCTTCGCTATAAAGGCGAGGAACTCGATCATGCATTGGCCATCTGGTTTGAAGATGGATCAAGCTTCACGGGGGAAGAGGTCGCAGAACTTCACCTGCATGGGGCGCCAGTAATTTCTCGTCGGGTCCAGGCTGTTCTTGCTATGTCGGGTGCACGCCAGGCTGAAGCAGGTGAATTTACCCGAAGGGCCTTTCTTAATGGCCGTATGGATCTGGCCGAAGTTGAAGGGCTTGGCGATCTTCTTGAAGCGGAAACAGAGCTTCAACGGCGACTTGCACTGCGCAGTAGCGGCGGTGAACTGGGGACAAAGGTTGCTGCTTGGCGAGAGTTGCTGATCAGGGCGGGTGCGCTTGTAGAGGTCAGTGTCGATTTCGCCGATGAAGAAGTGCCCGATGACATTCCAAGCGAAGTATTCGATCTATTGCAGCAGCTGCGTCAGGAAATTGATGCCGAGATTTCAGGTTTTCCGGCGGCAGAAAGGTTGCGGACCGGATTCGAAGTGGCCATTGTCGGTCCCCCAAACACAGGAAAATCAAGCTTTATCAATCGTATAGCAAAGAGAAACGTTGCACTTGTTTCAGATATCGCGGGAACAACAAGAGATATTATTGAACTGCGGATTGATCTGAAAGGTATTGCGGTAACGCTTCTCGATACGGCTGGTTTGCGTGAGACCGATGATGTTGTCGAAAGTCTTGGTGTTGACGCCGCAAGAATAAGAGCCGAGGCTGCGGATCTTAGAATTCACCTATCCGAGTTCGGCGATGCGGATACCGAGCTGTTTGTTCCTGGGGATATTGTGGTGCGCAGCAAATCTGATCTTTCTACCGGTGAAGATGGGATGTCTGTTTCAGCTTTGAATGGGAACGGATTTGATGATCTCCTGCAGAGGCTGTACTCAATTCTTCAAGAACGTATTTCAGGCGCCTCTATTATCAGTCACGAGCGGCAGGCATCAGCACTTCGAACTGCGGCGGCTTCACTTGATGTTGATACGGACCTACCGGCTGAAATTGTGGCGGAGTCGATTCGTCAAACAGCGGTTTCGTTGGATCGATTGCTTGGCCGAATCGGTGCGGAAGAGTATCTAGATGTAATCTTCTCGTCTTTTTGCATCGGGAAATAGAGGGTGTTTCACGTGAAACAATTTGACGTCATTGTTATCGGGGCAGGCCACGCAGGATTGGAAGCGGCTTGCGCAGCAGCGCGCATGGGTGTCGCTACTGCGCTGGTTACAATGCAAAAGTCAGATCTCGGTTCACTGTCGTGTAATCCCGCCATTGGTGGATTGGGAAAAGGCCATCTTGTCCGTGAAATCGATGCACTTGACGGTGTCATGGGGCGATTGGCGGATCGTGCCGGTATTCAATTTCGGCTGTTAAATCGTCGGAAGGGACCGGCGGTTCAAGGCCCGCGCGCACAAATGGATCGGTCGCTCTATCGGGAGGCGGCTGGAGAACTCGTCACCCGGCAAACGAATCTTTCTTTGTTGTTGGGCGAAGTGGCTGGATTGACTGAAAAATCTGGCAAAATTGTAGGTATCGAGCTTGCGGACGGAACCAAACTGTCAGCTGCTGCCGTTATTCTCACGACCGGCACTTTTCTAAATGGCGTTATCCATATTGGTGAAGAAAGCCGGTCCGCCGGGCGTTGGGGAAATCAACCATCAAATCGTTTGGCCGATTCAATACGGGACTTCGGCGTTTCTTTCGGCCGGTTGAAAACGGGTACACCACCAAGACTCAAGGGAAAGACTATCAACTGGGCAGGGTTGGAAGTGCAGCCAGGTGATGACGTTCCAACGATGTTTTCTTATCTGAGTGAGGCACCGGCAGCTGAGCAGATTTCGTGCGGTGTCACACATACAAATGAGCATACCCATAATATTATTCGGGAAAATCTATCTCGCTCTGCCATGTATGGCGGGCATATTTCCGGGCGAGGACCCAGGTATTGCCCGTCAATTGAAGATAAAATTGTTCGTTTTCATGACAAAACCTCGCATCAAATATTTCTAGAACCAGAGGGCCTGAATGACGACACCGTTTATCCCAATGGTATCTCCACTTCGCTTCCATTGGATGTACAAGAGGCATATGTCAGGTCAATAAATGGGCTTGAATCTGTACAAATCCTTCAGCCTGGCTATGCCGTAGAGTATGATTATGTGGATCCGCGATCTCTGGACGCGACGTTGGCAATGCGTTCGGTTGAAGGATTGTTTCTTGCCGGGCAAATCAACGGCACTACTGGATACGAAGAGGCCGCGGCACAGGGCTTGGTGGCCGGTTTAAATGCCGCAAAATTGGCGCGCAACGAAGAGATGATCCGGTTCAGTAGAACAAATAGTTACCTCGGTGTCATGATTGATGATCTGACAACTCGAGGGGTGACCGAGCCGTATCGAATGTTTACGTCGCGCGCGGAATTCCGGCTAACCCTGCGCGCAGACAATGCAGACCAACGTCTTACACCTCTTGGAATTGACTTGGGCTGCGTTTCTAGTCAGAGAAAAGAATTTTTCCTTGATCGCCAAGAACGCTATGAAAAGGCGCGTGAAATTGGTCAATCTAGCTTGTTTTCACCAACAGAGCTATCGCGCGCAGGTCTTAAAGTGCGAATGGATGGGCAGAAACGCTCGGCATTTGCGCTTCTGGGCTTAGGGACCATAGATAGAAGTACGATTCTTGATCTTGAACCGAGATTGACTGAATTTTCTTCGGAAACCTTAGCGCAGCTTCAGAACGATGCGCTATATGCACAATATAGCGATAGGCAGGCTCAGGATGCTGCGGCGCTCCGTTCAGATGAAGCGGTCTATCTACCAGAAGACCTAGATTATGCAAAGATATCAGGACTTTCCGCCGAGTTGACTGCGAAGTTGGTAGATGTAAAGCCTAGAACATTAGCCGCGGCTGCGAAGATCGAAGGGATAACACCTGCCGCGCTTTCGCTTATTGTTGCAATCACACGAACCAAGTCCAGGAAAACTGCATGAAGGTTGATGTTTCACGTGAAACAATGGACCTCCTGAAAGAATTTCAGGCACTCGCGGAAAAGTGGAATTCGAGAATAAACTTGGTTTCTGGATCCACTCTGCCAGCATTTTGGGACCGACATATCTCTGATTCACTTCAAATTTTTGAGAATGCCGCGCCTTTTTCTGGTCATTGGGCTGATTTAGGTTCTGGAGGTGGGTTTCCAGGAATCGTTCTTGCGGTTGCATTCCGCGAAACAGATCTTTCTTTTACGCTTGTTGAAAGCGATCAGCGTAAAGCAACATTTCTGCGCACAGCTATTCGGGAATTATCACTCACTAACGCAAAAGTGAAATGTGATCGGATTGAGCGCATACCTTCGTTGAATGCTGATTATGTTTCGGCACGCGCTTTGGCGGGCTTACCGGTTCTACTGACGTTTCTGGATCTGCACCTGAGAGCTTCCGGAGAAGCCTGGCTTCTCAAAGGTCGGAACTGGCAAGCAGAAGTTGATGAGGCCAGAGAAAATTGGGCATTCAATCTTGAGACTTTTCCAAGTAAGACAAGTGATGAGGCAGCTGTACTGAAGGTGAGCGAGGTTTCCCATGTCTGAGACCTGTATTGTGGCTATCGCCAATCAGAAAGGCGGGGTGGGAAAAACTACGACCGCGATCAATCTTGGTGCCGCTCTTGCCAAGCTGGGTCATCAGACGATCCTGGTAGATTTGGATCCTCAGGGGAATGCGTCAACCGGTTTGGGTATCGATCTCGAGCAGCGAGAGTTGAATGTTTACGATCTTCTTGCCGGCGATGAGTCTCTGGAAGAATGTGCCCTCGGCACAGATATTGACAACCTCAAAGTCGTTCCCGCGACATCTGATCTGGCGTCAGCGGATGTCCAGCTTTCGCAAGTACAGGACCGCATTCGGCTTTTGCGGAGAAAGCTGACGGATTCATCGCAGGGGAAGATTGTTCTGATTGACTGTCCGCCCGCGCTTGGTTTGCTGACATTGAATGCAATGGTTGCGGCAGACAGTGTATTGGTTCCATTGCAAGCCGAATTTTATGCTTTGGAAGGGCTGTCCCAACTGCTTTCGACTGTGCAGCACGTTCGTCAAACCGCCAACCCAGATCTTCGAATTAACGGCGTTCTTTTGACAATGTCTGATTATCGAAACAACTTGTCCCAGCAAGTCGAAGCTGATGCCCGCGAAACCTTGGGAGAGCTTGTTTATCAAACCGTGATCCCTCGGAATGTCCGTGTGTCCGAGGCGCCGTCGCATGCCCAGCCCGTATTGGTCTACGATCCTGCCTCGAAGGGCAGCTTGTCTTATATAAAATTTGCGGAAGAATTCGCCACACGCGCGAGAATTGCCAGGGAGGTGGCGTAAAATGGGGGATAACAAGCTGGCAAAACGGGGGCTGGGACGCGGCCTTTCTGCATTGATGGCCGATATGGATCTGTCGACTGCGGAACCCGCAAATCCGACACGCGATCGGACCATGATCCCGATTGAACAGATTACGGCCAATCCAGATCAGCCACGGCGCAGTTTTGAGCCGGAAGCATTGCGGGAACTGGCCGATTCACTGAAAAACCGCGGGGTTCTTCAGCCGTTGATCGTGCGTCCGCATCCACAGGACGATGGAATTTTCCAGATCGTTGCAGGTGAGCGGCGTTGGCGCGCTGCGCAAATGGCGCAGCTGCATGAATTGCCCGTGATTGTTCGCCAACTGTCCGATACAGAAGTATTGGAAGTCGCGATTATCGAGAATATTCAACGCGCTGATCTGAACGCGATCGAGGAAGCGGCGTCCTTCCGCCAGCTTATGGATCGCTTTGGTCACACGCAAGAGCGTTTGGCAGATGCCCTGAACAAAAGCCGCAGTCATATCGCAAATCTGCTGCGCCTGTTGAACCTTCCGGATCAAGTTCAGGATTTCGTCAAGGAAGGCAAATTGTCGGCCGGTCACGCGCGTGCGTTGATCACAGCGCCCAATCCGGCTCTGCTTGCCCGAAAGGTGATGGAAAAAGGGTTGTCAGTGCGCGAAACCGAGGAACTGGTGCGCAAACAGATCAATCCTGATGAGCAAGGCAAAAAACCGGCCCGCCGGCAACGAGAGAAAGATGCCGATACGCGCGCCTTGGAATCGGACCTTTCCGCTCAGCTGAGCATGAAGGTTTCGATCGATCACGGTGGCACAAAGGGCGGAACGATCGCCATCGCCTACAAGGATCTGGAGCAGCTGGATCAACTTTGCCAAATTCTAGGCGGGCACCGCTGATATTGTAGAATCCAGCACTCGGCGCACCATATAAGCGATTATAGGTCCGGACGGGTGGTGACATAGACACCGACAACGGCGCAGATACTTGCCTGCGTGGCGACCACCCAGACGGGCATTCCGACCCAGAAGGAAATGGCAATTCCGAATGTCATTGCGCCAACAGCCCAGATCTTGGCGTTTCTGCTTATGGCACCGCGTTCCTGCCAGGCACGAACTGAGGGGCCGTATGTCGGATGTTCCTGGATCTTGCGCCGCAACTCGGGCGAACTTTTTGCAAAGGCCCATGCGGCAACCAACAGGAACGGTACCGTCGGCATGACGGGCAGGGCGATGCCGATAATGGCCAAGCCCAGAAAAAACGCCCCGAACGCATACCAGAACAATCGCATGTCAATCCGCCAATTCGCGCAATATCGCATTCAGGACGGGCCTGCCTTCGGCTGTCGTGGCCAGACGCCCGTCAGATCGTGTGATCATACCCATATCGGTTAGATGGGCGATTGTCCCGGGCACAAGTTCGTGTCCGACCAGACGTTCGTAGCGGGCTATATCCATACCCTCGTGCAGCCGCATCGACATGAGCAGATATTCCAATGCCATCTCTTCGGTCGGCACCAGGGATCTGTCCTTGTCGCCGGTGCCATTCTGGGTGACCGCTGCCAGCCATTCTCCGGGGGCGCGATACGCTTCGGTTGCATAGCGTCCATGGGGCAGGGTGATCCTGCCATGGGCACCGGGTCCGACGGCGACCCAGTCTCCTTGACGCCAATAGATCAGGTTGTGGCGGCTTTCCGATCCCGGTGCAGCATGGTTCGATGTTTCATAGCCGGGCATTCCGGCCGCCGCGCAGATCTCTTGCGTTTCAAGATACATATCTGCGGCCAGATCGTCGGTAGGCAGGTCGCGCAGCTTTCCTGCCGCTGCGCGCGCGCCAAAGGCTGTGCCGGGCTCTACGGTCAGTTGATAGAGCGAGAGGTGGTCGACCGCCATGGCGATGGCTTCGCGCAGTTCGTTGCGCCATTGGTCGATGCTTTGGTTCTGGCGTGCGTAAATCAGGTCAAAGCTGACCCGGTCAAAGCAGTCGCGGGCCACGTCAAAGGCCGCGCGGGCCTCGGCCACGGAATGCAGGCGCCCTAGGCGCCGAAGATCCTGATCGTCCAGAGCCTGTATGCCCATGGACAGACGATTCACGCCGGCCTGAGCATAGCCGCGAAAGCGGCCCATTTCGACGCTGGTCGGATTTGCCTCGAGCGAGATCTCGATATCATTTGCAAAGCCCCAGCCCCGTCTTGCGGCGCGGATGACGTGATCGACGGTTTCGGGTTGCATCAGCGACGGGGTGCCGCCGCCAAAGAAGATGCTGTTCAGATGCCTGCCGGGCAACTCGGCTGCAAGACGGTCGATTTCCCGAGCCAGCGCAGCAGCCCATCGGGTCTGGTCGATGTGATCGACAACATGGCTGTTGAAATCGCAATAGGGGCATTTGGCGGCGCAGAAGGGCCAATGAACATATAGTCCGAACCCGCCTGCGCGCCAGTCATCGGTCAATTGAGGGGCGTTTTCCGTCATTCGCGTAGCGCCGTAGCTTCAATCTCGATTTTCATTTCCGGACGGATCAGCCCCGCAACAATCATCGTTGCGGCCGGTCGAATATCACCCAATGCTTCTTGCAGGGCGGGGGCAAGGTCGGGAACCATTGCGGCATCCGTGATTGTATATTGGACGCGCATGATGTCGGTGGGGCTGAACCCCGCCTGCTCCAGAACATCGAAGATCGTGGCAAAGCAGTTGCGGGCCTGCTGGCCCACATCCTGCGGCATGACCATGGTTTTGTAATCATAGCCGGTGACGCCCGAGACAAAACACCATTTGTCCCGGACGATTGCGCGGCTATAGGCCATTTGACTTTCGAATGGCGAGCCGGTCGATATCCTATGCAAAACAGGTCTCGATCATCTGGCTGACAGCCAGAGCACGATGGCTGAGGCTGTTCTTTTGATCGGCGCTCATTTCGCCCAGGGTCACTTCATGCCCGTCCGGCATGAAGATAGGGTCATAGCCATGCCCTTCGGCACCACGAGGGGGCCAGACGACGCGACCCGGCAACACCCCCTCGAACACTTCGTCATGACCATCAGGCCACATCAGGACAAGAGTGCAGCGAAACTGGGCGTTGCGGGGTTCAGCCGCCTGAACGGCCTCCAGCTCGTTCCAGGTGCGCTGCATGGCCATTGCGAAATCGCGCCCGTTGCCGGTTTCCGCCCAATCGGCAGTATAGACACCGGGGGCACCATTCAGGGCGTCGACGCTGATGCCGCTGTCGTCTGACAGGGCAGGCAGGCCGGTGGCCTCGACGGCAGAGCGCGCCTTGATACGCGCATTGCCGACGAAATTGTCCTCGGTTTCGACGGGTTCGGCCAGGGCGGTTTCGGCGGCGCCGATAACCTCGACGCCATACGGGGTCAACAAGGCGCGCATCTCGGCCAGCTTTCCGGCATTGTGGGTCGCCACCAAAAGTTTCTTTTCGGTGAACTTCCTCATGCGATCGCGGCCTTCTGGGCGGCGACAAGTTCCTGCATGCCGGCATCGGCCAGATCCAG
Organism: Paracoccus onchidii; assembly: GCF_028294535.1. Taxonomy (GTDB): domain Bacteria; phylum Pseudomonadota; class Alphaproteobacteria; order Rhodobacterales; family Rhodobacteraceae; genus Paracoccus; species Paracoccus onchidii. Next base: position 92,653 of record NZ_JAQBIE010000013.1, read on the forward strand.
CAACTGGTTCATTTCATCGCGCGAAAAGGTTGCCCCCTCGGCGGACATCTGCACTTCGATCAACTTGCCTGAACCGGTCAGGACAAAGTTGCCGTCGGTGCCCGCTTCGCTGTCTTCGGCGTAATCCAGATCCAGCACCGGCTGACCGGCATAGATTCCGCAGCTGACAGCGGCGACGTGATCGACGATGGGATCGCTGTGCAGAACGCCTGCGGACATCAGCTTGTTCACGGCAAGGCGCAATGCGACCCAGCCACCGGTGATCGACGCGCAGCGCGTGCCGCCGTCGGCCTGAATGACATCGCAGTCGATGGTGATCTGACGTTCACCCAGCGCAACACGATCGACGCCGGCGCGGAGGCTGCGCCCGATCAGGCGTTGGATTTCCTGAGTGCGGCCCGATTGCTTGCCCTGCGCGGCCTCTCGGCGGTTGCGGGTGTTGGTGGCGCGGGGCAGCATTCCGTATTCTGCCGTCACCCAGCCAAGGCCGGTGCCCTTGAGAAAACGGGGCGGATTATCCTCGATCGAGGCGCTGCACAGAACATGGGTGTTGCCACAACGGATCAGGCATGATCCCTCGGCATGGCGCATCACACCGGTTTCGATTGAAATTGGGCGCATTTGGCTTAGATTCCGGCCTGAAGGGCGCATGGGTATTCCTTTCGGTGAAGATTGGCTGCCCAATACAGGTCTGCGCCGGCATCACGCAAGCCCGTGTAGGATATGAACCAGGAAACGCTGCTCTCTGAACTGAACGACCGGTCCCGCGAAGTGTTTCGCCGGGTGGTCCAGACCTATCTTGAAACCGGCGAGCCGATCGGTTCGCGCAGCTTGACGCGTGAACTGTCCGAAAAGGTCAGCGCGGCCACTGTCAGAAATGTGATGCAGGATCTGGAATTTCTGGGCCTCCTGGACAGCCCGCATGTTTCGGCGGGGCGTTTGCCATCACAATTGGGGCTGCGGCTGTTCGTCGACGGCATGATGGAGATAGACAATGTCACACCGACCGACCGGGCCGCCATCGACCAGACCCTGGGCAATGATGATCCCGATACGGGCATGCTTCTTGATCGTGTCAGCACGACGCTCAGTTCGCTGACGCATGGGGCGTCACTGGTCCTGATGCCCAAACATGAAGCGCCTATCCGCCATATCGAATTCGTCAGTCTCGCGCAGGATCGGGCGCTGGTCGTGCTGGTCTTTGCCGATGGGCATGTCGAGAACCGGATCTTTACGCCGCCGCCGGGGCAAACGCCGTCATCCATGCGCGAGGCCGGGAATTTCCTGAATGCCATGGCCGAGGGCAAGACCGTCCCGGAATTGCGCAGTCACATGGCCCGCGAAATCGCGGCCCGGCGGCGCGAACTGGACGTATTGGCCGCCGAGCTGGTGGAATCGGGTCTGGCGCTGTGGGATACGGAGGCGACGGATCCGCGCCTGATCGTGCGCGGCCGCGCCAACCTGCTGGATAGTGAGGCGGCGGATCTGGACCGGATACGCGTGCTGTTTGACGATCTGGAACGCAAACGCGACATCGTCGAGTTTCTGGAACTGACCGAACAGGGTGATGGTGTGCGCATTTTCATTGGCTCCGAGAACAAGCTTTTTTCACTTTCGGGTTCCGCTCTGGTGGTTTCACCCTATATGAATGCCGACCGAAAGATTGTAGGCGCGGTGGGCGTCATCGGTCCGACGCGGTTGAACTATGGCCGTATCGTACCGATTGTCGACTACACCGCCCAACTGGTCGGGCGCGTGTTGTCCGGCCGGAAAGGATAAGTTGAGAATGACCGAACAGAACGAACAGCCGCTAGACGACATCATCGAAGACCCGCTGGCCGATCCTTCGGACGAGATCGAAGCGGTCCGGGCCGAGCGCGACGAGTTCCGCGACAAATGGATGCGGGCCTTGGCCGATGCCGAGAATTCGCGCAAGCGTGCCGACAAGGATCGCCGCGACGCCGAGCAATATGGCGGTTCGCGCCTGGCGCGCGACCTGCTGCCGGTTCATGACGCCCTGACGCGCGCGCTTGATGCCGCAACCGATGAACAACGCGAAGCTGCCGGTGCCTTGATCGAAGGTGTCGAACTGACGCTGCGCGAGTTGTCGAATGTTTTTGCCAAGCACGGCATCACGGTGATTCGCCCTGAACATGGTGAAAAATTCGACCCGACCTGGCACGAAGCAATGTTCGAAGCCGCCGTTCCAGGCACCGTGGCTGGCGAAATCATTCAGGTCATGGATAACGGTTTCCGCCTGCATGACCGCCTGTTGCGCCCGGCAAAGGTTGGTGTCAGCTCGACCCCGGCCAGCTGATTTCTGCCCCTGCGCCGTGCGGATCACGCGCGGCGCTACAACCTTCCTCTGACTTGCCGATTTTTCCCGCCCGCGCGAACTTTAGGGGATTCGGTCAACGCAGGAGGGGACCATGGCAGCAACGGAAGGGGTGAAAATTCACCCCGCAGTCGACGGTGGTGTCAGGCCGGGCAACCCGTCCTTTGGCGGTGGTGTGCTGTCGTGTCATTGCACAACCGACCCGGTGGCAATCCGCATCAACGCCCAGACCTCGCATAACCATATCTGCGGTTGCAGCAAATGCTGGAAGCCGGTTGGCGCGCTGTTCAGTCAGGTGGCCGTGGTGGCGCGTGACAGTATCCAGATTCTGCAAAACGCCGATAAACTGGAGGTCATCGATTCTGCGGCCGCCATTCAGCGACATCGCTGCCGTGATTGCGGTGTGCACATGTATGGTCGGATCGAAGACAAGCAGCACCCGTTCTACGGTCTGGACTTTGTTCACACCGAATTGTCACCGGACCGGGGATGGTCGGCACCGGAATTCGCCGCCTATGTCAGCTCGGTGATTGAAACGGGTGTCGATCCTTCCCGGATGGGCGCGATCCGGGCGCGGTTGCGCGAACTGGGCCTTGAACCCTATGACGTGCTTTCCCCTGCATTGATGGACGCTATCGCGACGCATGTCGCGAAACGGACAGGAACCATTCCCGCTTGACGAAGCAGGCATATCAATCGAAACGCGGCCCTTGGGGATCAAACCCAACGCCCTTCTGGCCAACGGAATCTGACGAACTTGAATGACAGGAGACAGCAAATGAGAACCCGCGCTGCAGTGGCCGTAGAGGCCGGCAAACCGCTTGAGGTGATGGAGGTCAATCTGGAAGGGCCCAAGGCTGGCGAGGTCCTGATCGAGATCAAGGCGACCGGTATCTGCCATACCGATGAGTTCACCCGTTCGGGTGCCGACCCCGAGGGCATCTTTCCGGCAATTCTGGGACATGAGGGCGCGGGCGTCGTGCTGGAGGTCGGCCCCGGCGTGACCTCGTTGAAGCCGGGCGATCACGTCATTCCGCTATACACCCCGGAATGCCGCGAATGCGCGTCCTGCCTGTCGGGCAAGACCAACCTGTGCACGCGGATCCGCGCGACGCAGGGTCAGGGCCTGATGCCCGATGGCACCACCCGCTTTTCGATGCTGGATGGCACGCCGATCTATCACTACATGGGCTGCTCGACCTTCGCCAACCACACCGTCCTGCCCGAGATTGCGCTTGCCAAGGTCCGAGAGGACGCGCCTTTCGACAAGATCTGTTATATCGGCTGTGGCGTGACCACCGGGATCGGCGCCGTCATCAACACCGCCAAGGTCGAGATCGGCGCCAAGGCCGTTGTCTTCGGTCTGGGCGGGATCGGCCTGAACGTCATTCAGGGCCTGCGCATGGCCGGTGCCGACATGATCATCGGTGTCGATCTGAACGACGACAAGAAGGAAATGGCCGAGCGTTTCGGCATGACCCATTTCGTCAATCCGAAGAATGTCGAGAATGTCGTTCAGGAAATCGTCGAGATGACGAAAACCCCGTTCGACGACATTGGTGGCGCGGATTACAGCTTTGATGCGACGGGCAACGTCAAGGTCATGCGCGATGCGCTGGAATGCACCCATCGCGGCTGGGGGCAATCGGTCGTTATCGGCGTCGCGCCTGCGGGTGCCGAAATCAGCACCCGCCCGTTCCAGCTGGTCACCGGCCGGGTCTGGAAGGGCACGGCATTTGGCGGCGCGCGCGGGCGCACCGACGTGCCGAAAATCGTCGATTGGTATATGGACGGCAAGATCGAGATCGACCCGATGATCACCCACACCATGGGGCTTGATGACATCAACAAGGGCTTCGATCTGATGCATCATGGTGAATCGATTCGTTCGGTCGTGCTTTACTGATCCTTCACGGCTGCTTAGGTAAAAGAACGGCGGGGCCGCTGGTCCCGCCGTCGCTATGAGAAAAAGGCAAGGAGCAGGCCCATGCGCCATCAGTGGCTGGACGATGATGACGACAATGATGACGATGATCGCCCCGAACAGGGCGGCAAGGATGGTGGCCTGGGCCTTCCCGAAGGCGACAATATCGGCAAGCTGTATTTCAAATCGCGCACGGTGATCGTTGCCGGCGCAATCAATGACAAGCTGGCGCAGCGCACGGTTGCCCATCTTCTGGCCCTGGCCGAAGAAAGCGATGATCCGATCAACATGCTGATTTCCTCGCCTGGCGGGCATGTGGAATCGGGCGACATGATCCATGACGTGATCAAGTTCATCCGTCCGACCGTCCGCACCATCGGCTCGGGCTGGGTGGCCAGTGCCGGCGCGCTGATCTTTGTCGGCGCGGAAAAGGAAAACCGCTACTGCCTGCCCAACACGCGCTTCCTGATCCACCAGCCCTCGGGTGGTATTGGCGGCACGTCCTCGGACATGATGATTCAGGCCGAACAGGTCCGCCTGATGCGCGACCGCCTGAACCAGATCTTTGCCGATGCGACGGGGCAGAAGCTCGACAGGATCGAACAGGACACGCAGCGCGATTTCTGGCTGAACACGCAAGAGGCGCTGGATTACGGTCTTTTGGGTCAGGTCATCCGTTCGGTCGATGAACTGAAGTGATCCTTGGGGTGGCGGGGCCGGATGGCCCTGCCATCTTCATTGGCAAGGTTGCGCTCAATCCATGCTGCGCGACCAGGCGTGGCCGAACTGAATATAGACGATATGCTCTTCCGGCCCCTTGGCGATATCCAGTCCGACATCCAGTCCCAGCTTGCGCGCAATCCGATACCGGATACCCGCCCCATAGGTCCAGATTCCGTCTTCTGCCTCGAATATATCGGAACTGCTGACCGTCGTTTCGCCATAGCCGCCAAAGGCGACGCCAGCCCATCGCGATGTCAGCTGGCGACGGAATTCGACTTCGGTGCTGAATGCGGCATCGCCGGCATATCGTCCGGCCTGAACGCCGCGCAAATCGACGGAGGGCGCAATGAAGAACGGTGAATCTCCGTCGACCATGTTGACCGTGCCCAGAATCCCCATGCCCCACTTAGCGCCCAGATCGGCAAAGCTGGAAATTGCAAACTGCGTGTTGGTGAAATTCGCGTCGCTTCCGATCGCCTTGCCATAGGCGTCGAATTTCAGGACCGCGTTCACGCCATCGGTCGGGGTGAACGGGTTGTTGCGTGTGTCATAGTGCAGCGATGCCCCCACCGCGGCATAGCGTTTGACATCAAGAAGATCATCGACCCTGTCGCGTAACCTTTCGAATTCGGGCGTCAATCCTCGGCTTGAGGACAGTGACAGGTCCGCCTGGCGATAGATAAGGCGCGGGCCGGCCCAGAAGTCACTATCGCCCAAGCGCATCCGTGCCGTTCCGAACAGACCATAGGTCATGTTTTCATAGTTGATTGGCTGACTGAGGCCGAAAGGAAAGATCGGCAAGGTGATATCGGCGGCCCCGAAGCCCAGTTTGTATCGCACATCGCCGTCAAACATGCTGCCGCTGCGCAGGATACCTCCGGCGGTGGACTCGTTTCCGGTGCGTGCAATGCCGAACATGGTGCGGGTGGGTTGATCGCCCGGCGTATCGGGGTTTCGGATGAATTGCCCGATTATGCCGAAACCACCGTCCACAGCCGGTTCGGTAATGATGACCGGCACGGGAATGAACCCGCCTTTCTCAAGAAATTCGGATGCATCAAGCCGGCCATCCTGCGGGTCGATGAATTGTGAGAACTCGAATGCCTCGGCCTGTTGATATGGGCCGAAGGACAAGATCACGGCCAAAAGGCCGCCCAGGGGAACGCGTTGGTGCATATGTTGGGTCATGTGGCCATCATTCCAGCACGGCGCGTCAAAGCAAAAGATTTCGCCGTCGGGTTGCCTGCAAATCTGCCCCTCTGTCGTTTTCGTGTCGCCACGGACACGATTGCCCTCGTCCCTTTGTGTGGCATCTGGTGTTTTCGCGTTGCTCTTGGTGCGGGTCACGGGTTTTGTGGGGCGCAGATAGGGATTTAGATTTTCTGAAAGGGGCATCGCGTGAGCATCGAGACAGTTTCCGAAAACCGCAGCTTTGGCGGGACGCAGGGCGTCTATCGCCACAAATCGCAAACCACGGGCACCGAGATGACATTCGCCCTGTTCCTGCCCGAAGAGGCACAGCATGGCCGTGTTCCGGTGCTGTGGTATCTGTCGGGGCTGACCTGCACGCATGAAAACGCCATGACCAAGGCTGCCGCACAGGAATGGTGTGCCGAGGCAGGCATTGCCATCGTGTTTCCCGACACGTCGCCGCGCGGCGACGATGTTGCCGACGATGACGCCTATGATCTGGGCAAGGGCGCCGGGTTCTATGTGAACGCGACCCAGGATCCGTGGAAGCCGCATTTCCAGATGTGGCAGTATATCGTTCATGAATTGCCCGAACTGGTTGGCGACAACTTTCCGATTGATCGCGATGCGATGGGAATTACCGGACATTCAATGGGCGGCCACGGCGCGCTGACAATCGCGATGACCCATCCCGATCGCTACAGATCCGTTTCGGCTTTTGCGCCCATTGCCAACCCGACGGAATCGGATTGGGGCAGGAAACAGCTTTCGGCCTATCTGGGCGATGACAAGGCTGCCTGGCGGGCGCATGACGCGACAATCCTGATGACCGAAAAGGGCTATCCGGGCGAAGTCCTGATAGATCAGGGCAGCAGCGACCAGTTTCTTGACCTGCTCAAGCCCGAGGCATTGGCACAGGCGATGATGGCGCGCCGCCAGCCGGGCCAGTTCCGGATGCAGCCCGGCTATGACCACAGCTATTTCTTCGTGCAGACCTTCATGGCCGATCACGTGCTTTGGCATGCCGAACGGCTGGCCTGAGTAATTTTGCCAATAGTTCCCGTCCGCTCTGCCGAATTGCCCATCAGACTTTAGGGGTAAGTGGCAGGGCGGCGGATTGACGCAGGCAGATGTGCGGCCAACACTGATGAAATGGAGAGCCGTGGCCGGAGGAGAACCCGCGGCGTTCGATCCAAGAGCGGAGGAGCACATCGATGAAATACCTGCTGAACAGTGCCGCGGCGGCGCTGCTGCTGAGTAGTGCCACGGCCTATGCAAATGACAGCGTCATGGCCGAAATGGCCAAATCCGAACAATGGGCAATCCAGACCGGCGATTACGCCAATACGCGTTATTCCGAGCTGGACCAGATCAACAAGGACAACGTCAAGGACCTGCGCGTTGCCTGGACATTCTCGACCGGTGTGTTGCGCGGCCACGAGGGCAGCCCGCTGGTGATCGGCGACATGATGTATGTGCATACACCATTCCCGAACAAGGTATTTGCGCTGGATCTGGCCAATGACGGCAAGATCGTCTGGCGGTATGAACCACAGCAGGATCCCGAAGTCATTGCGGTGATGTGCTGTGATACCGTCAATCGCGGCGTGGCCTATGCCGATGGCATGATCCTGATGCATCAGGCCGATACGACGCTGGTTGCGCTGGATGCGATGACGGGCGAGGAAAAATGGAAGATCGTTACGGGCGATCCCGCCATCGGTGAAACCAACACTGCCACGGTTCTGCCGGTCAAGGACAAGGTGATCGTCGGCGTTTCGGGTGGTGAATACGGCGTGCGTGGGCGCGTCACGGCCTATAATCTGGCCGACGGCTCCGAGGCGTGGAAAGCGTATTCGACCGGCCCGGATGATGAAATGCTGGTTGACCCCGAAAACACCATGCATCTGGGCAAGCCCGTCGGCCCTGACAGCAGCCTGAACAGCTGGGAAGGCGATCAGTGGAAGATTGGCGGCGGCACGACCTGGGGCTGGTATTCCTATGATCCGGACCTGAACCTCGTCTATTACGGAACCGGCAACCCCTCGACCTGGAACCCGTCGCAGCGTCCCGGCGACAACAAATGGTCGATGACGATCATGGCCCGCGATGCCGATACCGGCATGGCCAAATGGTTCTATCAGATGACGCCCCATGACGAATGGGACTTCGACGGCGTCAATGAAATGATCCTGACCGATCAGGAAATCGATGGTGAATCGCGCAAGCTGCTGACCCATTTCGACCGCAACGGTCTGGGCTATACGCTTGATCGCGAGACCGGTGAATTGCTGGTGGCCGAGAAATTCGATCCGGCGGTGAACTGGACCACCGGCGTCGATATGGACCCGGAATCCGAAAACTATGGCCGTCCGGCCGTGGTCGAGGAATATTCCACCGCCCAAAATGGCGAAGACACCAACACAACCGGCATCTGCCCTGCGGCGCTGGGATCAAAGGACCAGCAACCGGCGGCGTTCTCGCCCAAGACAAACCTGTTCTACGTGCCGACGAACCATGTCTGCATGGATTACGAACCGTTCCGCGTGGCCTATACCGCAGGTCAGCCCTATGTCGGCGCCACCCTGTCGATGTTCCCCGCACCTGAAAGTCATGGTGGCATGGGGAATTTCATCGCATGGGATAATGTCGCGGGCGAGATCAAATGGTCGCTGCCCGAACAGTTCTCGGTCTGGTCCGGGGCGCTGGCAACCGCGGGCGACATTGTGTTCTATGGCACGCTGGAAGGCTATCTGAAGGCCGTGGATGCCGAAACGGGTGAGGAACTGTACAAGTTCAAGACCCCTTCGGGGATCATCGGCAATGTCATGACCTATGTGCAGGGCGGCAAGCAGTATATCGGCATCCTGTCTGGTGTCGGTGGCTGGGCCGGGATCGGTCTGGCGGCGGGCCTGACCAATCCCAATGACGGCCTGGGTGCGGTCGGCGGCTATGCCTCACTGAGCGATTACACCGAGCTTGGTGGTCAGCTGACCGTGTTCGAACTGCCCGGTGATGCACCCAGCGAAGGCTAATACTTTCGTTTCGCAAAGACAAAAGTGATCTGTGAAGGGACCGCCCCAGCGATAAACTGGGGCGGTTCTGCCTGAGGAGAGCAGACAGGTCCGAACCTAGGGAGGAAATCAATAATGAACGCCACCACCAGCCTTGCGGCGCTGGCATTTGCCGTGCTGCTGGCCGGACAGGCCGCCGCGCAGTCCGAGACCACGACCCTGCCAAATGGCATGGATATCACGCCCGATTATCAGGAATACGGCCGCTGGTATAATGCCGAGGGGATTCCGACCTACAAGTTCGATGATGAAGGTGCCATCGATTTTGCCACCTTCAACGGCTATCGGCGCTATTCTGCGGAATGCCATGTTTGCCACGGCCCCGATGGCGAGGGGTCGACCTATGCGCCGGCATTGAAGGAATCGGTTCTGCGCATGGATTACTATGATTTCCAGCAGGTTGTCGCATCGGGCAAGCAAGAGGTGAATACCGCGCAGAACCAGGTGATGCCGGCCTTTGGCACCAACAAGAATGTCTGGTGTTACATCGACGATATCTATGCTTACCTTCTGGCACGCGGCACTGATGACTTGCCGCGCGGGCGACCGGCCAAGAAAGGACCGAAATCGGATGAGTTCCGCGAGCAGGAAGATTCCTGCATGTCGATGTGACATGTTGCGATTGATCACCGGCGCGCTGATCGGCCTGTTTAGCGCGGGGCAGCCCGCCCTGGCGCAAGTGGCCGATCTGCGCTCGACCACCAGTTTCCGTGTTTGTGCCGATCCGGCCAATGCTCCGATGTCGATGCGTGACGGCAGCGGTTTCGAGAACCGCCTTGCCGATCAGTTCGGGGGGTGGCTGGACCTGCCCGTAACCTATAGCTGGTTCCCGTCGGGAATGGGGTTCATCACCAAGACCCTTCGTGCCGGAAGCTGTGATGTGGTGATGGGATATGCTCAGGGTGATGAGCTGGTGCAGAACACCAATCATTACTACACATCGGTATTCGGCATCATCACACGAAAGGACAGCCCGCTTGCCGAAATCGATCATCTGGACGATCCGGCGCTGGCTGGCCATCCGATCGGGGTCATTGCAGGCAGTCCACCGGCCACGATCATGGCGCGTGCCGGGCTGGCCAAGGATATGCGCGGCGGGGATCTGTTCGTGGACCGTCGGGTCAAGGATCCGGTCGGGCAGATGATCGCGGGGGTTCGCGATGGCGATCTGGATGCGGCGGTGTTGTGGGGACCATTGGCCGGTCCGCGGATCAAGGATGATCCACAGCTGCAATTCACCCCCTTGCTCAAGGAACAGGGCGGCCCGAAAATGTTCTATCGGATCACCATGGGGGTGCGGCCGGGCGAACAGGAATGGAAGCGTCAGCTGAACAGCCTGATCCGGCGCCATCAGGAAGACATCAATGCGCTGTTGCGCGATGCCGGTGTTCCCCTGGTCGATGATTACGGCAAGGAGATGTTGCCGTGATCCGGCTGGCAATTGCGCTATGTGTCGCAATTGTCAGCCCGGTCGCGGGGCAGGTGCCCGAACCTGATACATTCAGGGGCGAGCCTTATCTTGCCGCCGTTCCCGACAGCCTGAGCGGGGCGCAGGTGATCGGTGCCGAAGAGGCGCTTGTGCTATGGAATGACGGCGCGGGTTTCGTGGATGTCTATCCAAGAACGGTCAAGCCTGATGGTCTGCCCGAGGGCACGATCTGGAAAGAGCCGCGCCACGACACCATTCCCGGCGCCGTCTGGCTGTGGAACACCGGATATGAAAAACTGACCCCGGCCGAGGCGCAGCGGTTGGCAGATGGGCTTGCCGATCTGACGCGGGATGATCCCGACAGGGCATTGGTCATATTTTGCCGGGCCGATTGCTGGATGAGCTGGAATGCCGCCAAGCGTGCCGTTGAACTGGGATACCAACGGGTCAACTGGTTTCCGGGTGGAATCGATGATTGGCAGGCCAATTTGGGGCCGGATCTGGTCAGGGCAGAACCTGCCGTCCCGTGAACCGGCCAAATGCCCGCGGCCCGGCGGGAACCTCGATTTCGGCGGCAACAGCCAGATCATCACCGTCGATCACCATGACCGTATCGGAATCCCAATTGGCCAAGACAACGCCGCTTCCATCGGGCATTGGTGCGATGCCTTCGGGATAGTCGCCGACATCGATGCTGGCGACCGCTGTCAGGGTTTCGGGGTCGAACACCGTGACAGTGCCGGAATACTGATTGGTCACAAAGCCCAACCCGCTGGAAAATGCGATGCCATAGGGGCGCTTGCCGGTGTCTACATGCCCCAGCAAGGCACCGGATCCGGGGTCCATGACCGATACCGCGTCACCCAGAACATCCGCGCTGAACAGCTTGCCGTCGTGAAAGGTCACCGCGAACGGATGTTCGCCGAAGGTGGAAATCTTGCGAATGAACCTGCCTGTTTCGGCGGCGAACAGGCTGATCGCGTTGTCATCCCGGTCGGCCGTGGCGACAAGGGCGCCGTCTTCACTGATCGCAACGCCTGAAGGTATGCGTCCGGTTCGCGCGACCCAGATTTCGGCCAGATTCATGTCCAGGCGCATCACGCGGTCGCCATACCAATCGGTGACCAACAGGCCCGCATCGGGGATCGCCGCAATACCGAAGGCACCGGAACCAAGATCCCTGTGGTCAATCAGCGTGCCGGTTTCATCGATCACGGACAGCCGTCCGCTATCCGCTGCGATGACATAGGCCCGTGCGCTGGCAGGATCATAGGCAACCGGTGCGGGGGCATCGGCCAGTATCGTTTTGGCGATGATCGTCCGGGTTTGCAGATCGATGATCGAAACCTGATTGCCGTTCTGCGAGGTTATGAAGGCAAGATCCCCGGCCTGTGCCGGGGACGCGATCACCAGCCATGCCCATAACCAAAGCCGCATGGCAGCCTATTCGACCTTGCCGAACCGTTCTGCCAATGCATCGAAACCGGCCTGGTAGATGGCAGTTACAGCAGCGATTGCGGCTTCGTCATTCAGGTTTTCAGGGGGATCGTTATTGGGATAGCCGCGATAATAGCCGCCCTTCCACATGACCTCGGCCTTGCCGTCATTGTCGCTGACCTGAATGGTTGCCGAGTAATTGGTGACGGGCAGCACCTCGACGGCAACCTCGGTGATCATGTATTTATACATCATCTTGTCGGGGTCGATCTTCATCAATTGCTCGGTGATCGTCGGATCGCCGCTTTCGGATTTGAGATGCAGAATACGGGTCGATTCATCCGGAACATCGATCGGGGCGCCTTCGGGCGTGATTTCCGTCGAAGCCACGGCAGGGTGCCATCCCATATCGTCGAATTTTCCGATCGCGTCCCAAACCTCGGCGGGGCTGGCATCCAGTGTGATGGTCATCTGGGTTTTCTGGCGTGACGGTCCGTGGGCCGCCGCGCCCGTTGCCAAGGCCAGTCCGGCAGCAAGCGCCATGCTGAATATCGCTTTGAACATGTAAACCCTTTCTCCCCGCATTTTGCCTCTGACCATGATCGTCCGGGGCGAAATCGTCCATACGACCAAAGACTGAGGGAAAAATTCCCGGTGATGTCGGGAAGAAAAACCGTCTTGTTCCACGTGGCGACGCACCCCAACATGAAACAGGGAGTGAGGAAAAATGTTCAGGGGAATCATAGCTTTTCTGGCAGGTGCCGGGATGCTGGCGTTGCCGGCAATGGCACAGCAAGCCACGCCCGAGGTCATTCGCGCGGCGGTGCTGCGCGTTGACCGGCAGGAATTGCCGCCGACCTCGCGCCTGGAACTGGCGACCGAGGATCTGGGCTTTGCGGGTGCGCGTCTGGCGATCGAGGACAATGACACGACCGGGCGCTTCATGGGTCAGAAATTCACAGCTCAAGAGGTTGTCGCCACCCCCGATACGGCCGCAGACGAACTGGAACGTCTGATCGAGGACGATATCGGTTTTGTCGTCCTGTTGGCGGATGACGGCCTGACCTTGTCTTTGGCCGATCAGGCAGGCGATCGCGTGACTGTGTTGAATGCGGCGGCGCGGGGCGACAATCTTCGCGGTCGCGATTGCCGGTTCAACACCATTCACGTCGCGCCCAGTCATGCGATGCTGGCCGACGCGCTGGCGCAGTTCCTGATGTGGAAGAACTGGACACGCTGGTTCCTGATCGAGGGCAGCCACCAGAGCGACATCGATCTGGCGAATGCCTATCGCCGTTCAGCGGCCAAGTTCGGCGCCAGGATTGTCGAGGAACGGTTATACGAGGATACAGGCGGGGCCAGGCGCACGGATTCGGGGCATGTGCAGGTGCAAAAGCAAATGCCCGTCTTTACCCAGCGCGCGGCGGAACATGATGTTGTCGTGGCGGCAGATGACGCGGATGTTTTCGCGGCCTATCTGCCCTATCAGGTCTGGGATCCGCGGCCGATCACCGGCTCGGCGGGGTTGGTGCCGCGCAGCTGGCATCCTGCCATGGAAGCATGGGGCGCATCCCAGTTCCAGAACCGGTTCGAAGCGCTGGCCAACCGGCCGATGCGTGAACTTGACTATCAGACATGGCTGGCCCTGCGCATGCTGGGCGAGGCTGCGACCCGCAGCGGGTCCAGCGAGACAGGGGAATTGCGCGACTATCTGTTGTCGGAGCAATTCGAGGTGGCCGGGTTCAAGGGCCAAAAGCTGACCCTGCGTGATTGGGACCATCAGTTGCGTCAGCCGATCTTGCTGAGCACGGGCTTGCTGATGACTTCGGTCAGCCCGCAAGAGCAGTATCTTCACCAAACGAGCCGGCTGGATACATTGGGCATCGACCGGCCCGAAACCGAATGCAGCTTTGCGGAGGCGAAATGAAACCGTTGATCGTGATCGGGCTTTGTTTGTCAGTGACCCCGGCCTTTGCCAACCGGGTGTTTGTCAGCAATGAAAAAGGCAATGACGTCACGGTGCTGGACAGCGATACCCTGGAGGTGATCGGAACCTATCCGGTCGGAAACCGCCCGCGCGGGATCACGATCAGCCCCAATGGGTCCGAATTGTATGTCTGCGTGTCCGATGATGATATCGTGCGCGTGTTCGACCCGCAGACGATGGAAGAACTGCACACATTGCCTTCGGGGCCGGACCCCGAGCTGTTCGTGCTGCATCCATCCGGAAATCCGCTGTATGTGGCCAATGAAGACGACAACCTTGTGACCGTTGTCGATACCAGGACCCATCAGGTTCTGGCTGAAATACCGGTCGGTGTCGAACCCGAAGGGATGGGGGTCAGCCCCGATGGAAAGGTTGTCATCAATACGTCGGAAACGACCAATATGGCGCATTTCATTGATACGGATACGCTTGAGATCTTTGGGAATGTGCTTGTCGATTCCCGTCCGCGTTTCGCCGAATACAACCATGACGGCAGCAAGCTGTATGTCAGTTCTGAAATCGGCGGAACGATCAGTGTGATAGACCCGTCCACACAGCAGATTTCACACAAGATCGAATTCGAGATCCCCGGCGTGCTGCCCGAGGCGATCCAACCGGTCGGTGTCAGGGTCAGCAGCGATGGCGCCAGGGTTTTTGTTGCATTGGGTCCCGCGAACCGGGTGGCGGTGATCGATGGCGCAACCGACGAGGTGCAGGATTATCTGCTGGTGGGGCAACGTGTCTGGCAGATGGCCTTCACGCCGGATGAGAAATACCTGTTCACGACAAACGGAAATTCGAACGATGTTTCGGTGATCGATGTCGAGGCAGCAAAGGTCGTAAAATCGGTCGCCGTTGGCCAACAGCCCTGGGGGGTTGTTGTCGCGCCGGACTGAAGCCTTACCGAAGAGGAGGAATAAAGTGATCCGTTACATTATGCTGATGGCATTCATGGCTGGTGCCGCAACTGCCCAACAAGCCATTGCCGAGTCCACCGACGACGACATGGCCGCAACCGCAGTCGAAGCCTCGCAAGAGGATGACGACGATGATGACGACGACGAGGGCGGGGAGGATGCCGGGGTTCACGAGGCCGGAGCGAAATTCGACTACGGTTTTCCCGGTGTTCTGGCGCGTGACAACCGCACCCAATTGGCGCCCCTGACCCTTGCTGCCGGCCAGCCGGTTGCAACGGCGGAATACAGCCTGAAATCCGGTGGGTATTACCGGCTGGACATCAATGCCGATGGCAGCCAGGAACTTGCACTGTCGGGCGGGGATTTCTTTCGGGCAATCTGGGTGAATGAAATCGTCATTGAAGATATAGAGATCCGCCCGATGGGCGTGCACAGCCTTGAGTTCGACGATGCAGGCACCGCCACGATGAGCTTTGTGGCGGTCGTTCCGGGGCGGTATACCCTGTCGATCCCGGGATCATCGGGTGAAACCCAGCAAGCTGTCTTCAACATCCGCTGAAATGTCCGACAACGCGCTGGACATTGATCGGGTCAGCCATAGTTTTGGTCCGGTTCAGGCGCTGAAGGAGGTTTCCTTCACCATCCCCAAAAGCAGCTTTGCCGCGCTTTTGGGGGTGAATGGCGCCGGAAAGACCACGTTGTTTTCGCTGATTACCCGACTTTACGACAACAATTCGGGCAGGATCAGGGTCGCGGGTCATGACCTGCGCCGTCAGCCATCCCGGGCTTTGGCGCGGCTGGGCGTGGTGTTTCAAAGCCGGGCGCTGGATGCGGACCTGACCGTCATGCAAAACCTCGCCTATCATGCCAGCCTACATGGTATTGCGCGCTCCGACGCACGCTCGCGCATCGTCGAACTGGCAGGCCAGGTCGGGTTGGGCGAAAGACTGGGGCATCGTGTGTCGTCATTGTCGGGCGGTCAGCAGCGCCGCGCCGAAATTGCCCGCGCACTTATTCACCGTCCTGATGTGTTGTTGCTGGATGAGGCGACGGTCGGGCTGGACGTGAAGTCGCGCGCCGAGGTTCTTTCGCTGACGCGCCGTCTGGTTCGGCAGGGCCAGGTATCAGTTCTTTGGGCGACGCATATCCTGGATGAAATTCAACCGGATGACGGGCTGGTGATCCTGCATGAGGGGCAGGTTCTGCGGCAAGGTCCTGCGGCGGAGATCGCGGGCTCACGGGGTTTGACGCAGGCGTTTCTGGACCTGACCGGGATTGCGGCATGAACGGGTTTTCCGTGCGGGCCTGGCTGATTGCATTTTGCGGAATAACCCGCCGCGAGGCCCTGCGTTTCATTAATCAGCGCGGCCGTTTTCTTGCGGCGCTTGTGCGCCCGCTGGTGTGGCTGTTCATCTTCGCGGCCGGGTTTCGCGCGGTTCTGGGCCTGTCGATCACCGCGCCCTATGAAACCTATGTGCTATACGAGGTTTATGTGACGCCGGGCCTGTGCGCGATGATCCAGTTGTTCAACGGGATGCAGTCGTCGCTGTCGATGGTCTATGACCGCGAAACAGGGGCGATGCGAACCCTTTTGGTCAGCCCGTTTCCGCGTTGGTTCCTGTTGGGGTCAAAATTGGTGGCCGGTGTCGTTGTGTCGATCATCCAGGTCTATGCCTTTCTGGCGATCGCCTGGCTGTGGGATATACGCCCGCCGCTATTGGGATATGTGGCCGTTCTTCCCGCGTTGATGTTGGCGGGATTGATGCTGGGGGCGATGGGTTTGTTCCTGTCATCGGCGATCAGGCAGCTGGAGAATTTTGCCGGCGTGATGAACTTTGTGATCTTCCCGATGTTCTTCGCATCTTCGGCGCTCTATCCTCTGTGGCGCATGCGTGAAAGTTCGACCCTGCTTCATGATATTTGCGCGTTCAACCCGTTCACCCATGCCGTCGAGCTGATCCGTTTCGCATTGTATTGTCAGGTGAACTGGCTGTCTCTGGCGGTGGTTCTGGGGTGTCTGGTGCTGTTTTTTGGTCTGGCGATATTCATGTATGATCCCGGCAAGGGACGTTGGAGGAAACAAGGGGGAACGGCATGAGAACGGCACTGGTTATATGCGTGGCCCTGTTTGCAGGTCAGGCCATGGCGGCGGATGGGACGGATCCTGACTGGCCCTGCATTCAGCGCAAGCAGCCGCATCTTTCCCTGGGTCAGATGTGGAGCGGCCCGATACCCGATGATCGTATCAATCAACTGGCGCAGGATGATCTGATCGGCAATCTGGCCGACCGGCTGGAACAGCGCAGGATGCCCATCGAAACCGCAGAAAGCGAAATCGCCAGCTTTGCCGATACATCCGACAATGACGGGCTGACCGCCTTGATGGTTGCGGTTCTCGAACGGATCGAGCCGGACCGGACGGCCTTGATCCGCGGGATCGCACGATATGGCCGCAAGCAGGTGCAGCTTGCCCGCAAGATCGAAGAACGACGAGAGGCCATGGCCCGGCTCGAGGCGGCCGCATCACCTGATTTCGATGCGATCGACGCCGAAGAAGAGGCGCTGGACTGGGATCAGCGGGTCTTTGTCGAAAGGCAGAAATCG
This sequence comes from Paracoccus onchidii, assembly GCF_028294535.1. Classification (GTDB taxonomy): domain Bacteria; phylum Pseudomonadota; class Alphaproteobacteria; order Rhodobacterales; family Rhodobacteraceae; genus Paracoccus; species Paracoccus onchidii. The sequence goes on from NZ_JAQBIE010000013.1 coordinate 110,274, forward strand.
CTGACCTATGTTTGTGAAACACCGGTCATTCTGGAACAACGCGCCTTCGCGCTTGCGCGTGCGATTGCCAGCCATCTCGAATAAGGCACGCAGGGGCAGGGTCATGCGTCGGTCAGGAATGCGGGTATGGCCTTGCCATTTTTCAGGTGGGTCAGGAACATCTGCGCCGTATCCATCGACTCGCGGATGGTCACGTCCATATCCAGATAGCGATAGGTGCCAAGACGCCCGACGAATGTGACCCCACGCGTCTGGCGGGCTTTGGTCAGATATTCTTCCAGCAGGGCTTTTTCGCGCACCAGCCGGATCGGGTAATAGGGAATGTCGTCCGGGCCGGCAGCACGGCTGTATTCACGATAGCAGACGCTATGCCTGTGGTCTTCCCAGGGGCTGAAATGCTTGTGTTCGGTAATGCGGGTATAGGGCACGGCGCGGTCGCCATAGTTCATCACCGCACATCCCTGATAGTCGCCGTCATAGGTGAAACGCTCGAAATCGAGTGTCCGGTATCCCAGCCGCCCCAGGCGGTAATCGAAAAAGCCATCAAGAGGCCCGGACCAGAAGACATGGTCGGCCTGTCTGCTCATGTCCGGCGAAAAATCGGTGTTCAGTTCAACCGTGATCCCCGGATGATCCAGTATCGCCTGGATCATCTGCGTATAGCCCTGACGCGGCATACCTTGATACCGGTGGAAAAAGTAGTTGTCGTCATAGTTGAAGCGGACCGGCAGGCGTTTGAGGATCGAGGCAGGCAGATCCCTGGGCGAACAGCCCCATTGCTTTTCCGTATAGCCCTTGAAGAACGCCTCATAGAGATCCGCCCCTACAAATCGAAGCGCCTGTTCTTCGAAGCTGACGGGATCGGTGATGCTGTGGTCGGCCCGCGATGCGATAAAGTCGCGCGCTTCGTCCGGGCGCAGTGCCTTGCCAAAGAACTGGTTGATGGTCAGCAGGTTGATTGGCAGCGAAAAGACCTTGTTCCCGACCGTCGTCTTGACGCGGTTTCGATAGGGCAGGAATTCGGCGAAGCGATTGACGTAATCCCAGACCTGCCGGTCGTCGGTGTGAAAGATGTGCGGGCCATAGACATGCATCATCACGCCGGTTTCGTCGTCACGCCGGGTATGACAGTTTCCGCCGATATGGGGGCGCCGGTCTATGATGCGGCATTGATGCCCCGCCTCGGCCAGAAAGCGCCCGATTACCGCGCCCGACAGTCCTGCTCCGACAAGTAAAATCTGCATCCGCCCCGATCCACGGCCCAAGAATTTCGTTCAGCGATCCGCCGGGTCGCAAGGTTGCTGCGACAGGGCAAGAACCTCATCATGGCTGCGGTTTAACCGTCCGGCCAGACCGTCCCGGACAGCAACCGACAAAATCTTGCGAAATCTGGTTCCCTCGGCGCCATAATCGCGCGCCTTGCGCCGCCATTTGATCAAGAGCACCGGCACCAGCGGCCAGAACAAGGCCCCGGCCGCGACCCGATAGGCAATCAGTGCGTTGCGATACATGTAATACACCTTCCACAGCGGAGACAGGATCAGGCCGGACGATCCTTGCTTGGCCTCGGTGTCATGTTCGAATCTGATCCGGGGGGCAAAACCGATCTTCAGCCCCTTGCGCCGCATGTTCAGCGTATACAGCTGGTCATCGCCATAGATGAACAGCCGGGGATCCGGCACACCCGCAACATCAAGCGCGTGGCGTGACAGGAACAGGCCCACGAATGAGGACATGTCGACCTCGATCATGGGTGCATTCGCTGCATAGGCATCATCCTGCAGATGAAAACCCGCGCGGCCCTTGCCGCCAAGTGTGCGCAGAAATTCATGGCCACGCCAGAAGGGATTGCGATAGGGGCGGTTCATTTCGCAGACCGTGCCGTCGGGATGAAACACGGCGGCACCCAGTGCATCCCAACCGGCCAGATCCATTTTTCGAAATGCCGATATTGCGCCGGGCAAGGGCCGTCCGTCGTCATCCATGACAACCGTCCAGTCGGCATCGATCAGATCGCGGGCTTCCTGCATCGCGGCGGAAAAACCGCCCGCTCCGCCCAGGTTGCGATCGCTGCATCGGAAAATCAGCCGCGGATCATCCACCTGGGCCAGCCATTCCGCCGTTCCATCACCGGATGCGTTGTCAAAAACGATCAGGTGGTCGATCGGCTCGGACAACAGGCGTGTCACCGTGTCGCGCAGCTTGTCCAGCCGCCGATAAGTCACGACAATGGCCGCAATGCGCAGCGATGTGTCCGAAGGGGGGTTATGTCGTGCCAAATGTCATTGCCTTTGTTGGGGCGGGCCGATGTTCTTGCCCGATTGCCTGTCGATGGTCTTGGCAAAAGGCCGTTCACGATACAACCGCCATCACGCGAAGTCAGAAAGTTCGGCGATTCTGTGACACAAGAGTCGCGGCCCCGATATTTTTCGGCCCTGTCGGACCGTGAACAGGGGCGATTCATTGCTTCGCAAGCATTTCAATTCTAAGCTTTCGTGAGAGCTTGGTTCATCCGTGAGGCGCCGTCCTTACCGCCTATCGAGGATATTTGAGATGTTTAATAAGTTGTCGACCTCTGCGTTGGTGTCCTGCGTTTTGTTTGCCACGACCGGTGCCGCGGTTGCAGGCGGTTACTCTGCGCCGGTCGAGGTGGTTCCGGTGGTTGCGCCCGTCGCACAGCCTTCGTTTGACTGGGCCGGTGCCTATGGCGGCCTTTCGGTGGGCTATGCGTTCGGCGGCGATGATCGCGTTGGCATCCACAACCCTGATGG
>NZ_JAQBIE010000014.1 GCF_028294535.1 Paracoccus onchidii
CCGAATTTATCTGCCCAAGCTCGCACCGTTTGATGCGACACGATGATGCCGCGCTCGGCCAGAAGGTCCTCTACCATCCGCAGGCTCAGCGGAAAGCGGAAATACAGCCAGACCGCATAGGCGATAACATCAGGCGGGAAACGGTGGTGGCTATAAAGGCGAGCGTGAGTCATGTTGCCATGTCCCACATCCCGTGGCAGCCGACCATAACTTTACAATGCCGCTTTACGGCATCATCATCAATGGCCTCGTTCTGACGGGCACCAATCCATATCTGCAAAGCTTGATCAAGGGACTGATCCTGTTGGGGGTGGTGCTGCTGGATACCTTGACGCAGCGGGGGAAATCATCATGACCAAGCGACTGGAAATGAAGGGTATCGGAAAAAGCTTCATGTCCAACCGTGCACTGGACGATGTGAATTTTTCCTGCACCGCGGGCGAGGTTCATGCACTGGTCGGTTTGAACGGTGCCGGAAAATCAACGCTTATGAAGATCCTTGGCGGCGTTTATCAGCGCGATGAGGGAACGATTCAGATCGACGATCAGGATATCGAGATCGCGGCGCCGGCCGATGCTGGCAGGCACGGAATCGTCATGATCCATCAGGAACTGTCGTTGATCAACGAGTTGACGGTCGCCGGAAATGTCTTTCTCGGCCGCGAGCTGACTTATCCCGGGACGCCCTTCACCAACAAGCGTGAAATGGCACAGCAGGTGAAAGAGCAGTTGGACCGCTTTGGCCTGAAGCTTGATCCCAACAAACCCGTGCGAGAGCTGAATTCGGGCGAGAAGCAGATCGTCGAGATCATTCGTGCCTTGATGTCCGATGCCTGGCTGATCGTCATGGATGAGCCGACTTCGGCGCTGTCCGAAGAAGATAAGGAAATGCTGTTCGAGTTTATTCGCCGGATGAAATCCGAAGGCATCGCCATCATCTATATCTCGCATCATATGCCGGAAATCTTTAGCATCGCCGAAGAGGTGACAGTAATGCGCGATGGCGTGATCGTTCTGTCCGAACCTACCGCCGAGACGACCGAGGATTTTGTCATCCGTTCGATGACAGGTGCCGAGCTTGATGAGTTCGTCAAACCGCACAAGCAGATCAGCGGCGACAAGATCCTGTCGATCGAGGGGCTTTGCCATCAGGGCAGCTATGAGGACATCTCGCTTGATGTTCATGCGGGCGAAATCGTGGTGCTGACGGGGCTGCGCGGCTGTGGTGCACCAGAGCTTGCCAAGGCGGTCTTCGGGCTTGATGCTGGATACTTGGGCACGGTGACCTATCTGGGACAGGTCTTGCAGCCTGGGCGCGGTCCGGCAAAGGCAGTGCAGGATGGAATGGGGCTTGTCACCGAGAACCGTGACAAGAACGGCATTCTGCCGGTGTTGTCCGTGCGCGACAATATCGCGTTGCCCTATCTCGAAAAATTCGCGCGCGGCGGTCTGATAGACGGCGCGAGGATCGACAAGACGGTCGCAAAGGCGATCCGGGACACCTCGACGAAGACATCCTCGCCCAATCAGGAAATCCGCTTTCTGAGCGGAGGGAACAAGCAAAAGATCTGTTTCTCGCGCTGGCTGGACGAAGAATTGCGGCTGTTGATCCTGCTAGAGCCGACACGGGGCATCGACGTTCACGCCAAGGCTTACATTTATCGGATCATCGAAGAACTGGCTCAGCGCGGCGTCGCCATTCTCATCCTGTCCTACGAGATCGATGAGGTCATCATGCTCGCTGACCGGGTGATCACGATGTATCAGGGCGAAACCGTTGCCGAATATGCCTATCCCGCTTTCGATAAGGATCAGATGCTGGCCGACATGGCCGGCGTTGGTCAATCGCACTGAACGCCGAGGAGAGTTTCAGACATGTTTTACAAGAGTTTTATCGACAATGAATGGGTCGAAGCCTCGAACGGTGCCCGGATGCAGGTGCAAAACCCCGCGAATGGCGAGGTCTGGGCCGAAGTCCCGGCCTGTACGGGCGAAGATGTGGCGCGCGCCCTGGCCAGTTCTCAGCGCGCCCAAAAGGAATGGGCCTTGCTGCCGCCCGTCGAGCGTGCGGCCTATATCTACAGGATTACCGAGGGGATCGAACGCGAACGCGATCTGTTCGAAGAATTGCTGGTCAAGGAACAGGGGAAGTCTCGTGCCGAGGCGGCGGGCGAGGTCACGGATACGATCCGCTATCTGACCTATTCCGCCGAGGCGGCCCGCCGGCTGCGCGGCGATATTTTTCCGTCGGACAACCCGCGGGAACAATTGTTTGTCTATCGCGTGCCCTATGGCGTGACACTGGGTCTTTGCGCCTACAACTATCCGCTGGCGCTGATTGGCCGAAAGGCCGGTCCCGCGCTGGTGACTGGCAACACGATGATCCTCAAGCCACATGAGGCGACCCCAGTCACGGCTTCGGTTTTTTGCCGCATCGTGGAGGAAGCTGGCTTGCCGCCGGGTGTGATCAACATGGTCACGGGAACCGGCGGCGAAGTGGGGGCGCCGCTGGTGGCAAGCCCGATTGTCCGAATGATCACGCTGACGGGCTCGATCAGGGCGGGGCAGGCGGTTGCCAAGGCGTCGGCGCAGAACATCACGGCCCTGTCGCTGGAACTGGGCGGCAGCGCGCCGTTCATCGTGCTGAAGGATGCCGATCTGGATGCCGCCGCGGCAGCATGTGTGCAGGCGCGTTTTGCGAATGCCGGGCAGGTTTGCATCTGCAGTGAATCGGTGCTGGTCGAAGATTCCGTTGCCGACGCCTTTACCGAGAAACTATTGGCATATGCGGCCGAAATCCAGCTTGGAGATCCGGCGGTCAATGGCGGCATGGGGCCGATCACGACCGCGGATGCCTTGCAGCGCGTCGAGCGTATCGTGGCCGATTCCGTCGCGTCCGGGGCCAAGGTCGCACTTGGTGGCAAGCGCCCCGAAGCTGCGGTTTTTGCATCGGGAAACTGGTACGAGCCAACGGTTCTTGTCGATGCCACGCCTGAAACCGCGGCTGTGCAGGAAGAAATTTTCGGTCCGGTTCTGCCGGTGGTTCGCGTTGCTGATTATGAAGAGGCATTGGCGGTCGCAAATTCGCGCCCGGACGGGCTGTCCGCCTATCTCTGGACGCAGAATCCGTCGGTTTATATGGATGCGATCCAACGGTTGGAAACCGGAACGATTTTCCTGAACAGCGGCATCGTCGGCTATATCCAAGGCTATCACAACGGCCACAAGCTATCCGGTGTGGGCGGCGAGGACGGCGTTCACGGGATCGAAGGTTACTTGCAAAAGCGAACGGTCTATCAGCGCTACTGATCGGGGCTAAATCACGCGGCAGATCATCAGACCTGCTGGATCTGTTCCCGTGCGGCTGCCAAGTGATCGCGCAGCCAGGCTTTGGCTGCGTCCGGGGTGCTGTCGCAACGACTGCGCTGTGTCGTCCCACGATCCCGGAGAAATCCTTGTGGAGTGAGGCGTTGCAATCGACCATGCCACACTGCACTGCGGGATCATGAAATATGCGCCGCTTAAAACGCGGCCTGCAGGTTCTTCATACGGGCCTTCGCCACGCACGGTGTTCCGCCCCGTGTCACCATAGACCAGGGCGGTCACTACTTCGGCTGCCTACAGGCTGGCAAGAGTTTCACGTATAGGCAGCTCTGTTCGGGTTGAACGCATGCCTGTCATGTCAACCGGCCGAGGCGCGGCTCGGCCTATGTCGGGAGCACAGCCGGCCCAAGGTCATGGCCTTCAAGACCCGGGTTGAAGCGCAGTTGTCCGGCATTCCGGGCAAGGGCGCTCTGGCGAAAGCCTTCCGTTATGCGTTCCGTCGACAGGAAGCCTTCAGCTTGTTCTTGGCCGATGGCCGAGCCGCCATCGACAACAACGCTGCTGAACGGGCATTGCGCCCCATCGGCACCGGTCGGAAAAACGGGCTCTTCGCTGGATCCGACACCGGCGGTGAAACCCTGGCCCGCGCCATGACGCTGATCGAAACCGCCAAGATGAATGGGCTCGAAGCGCCCGACCTATGGCTACCGTTGCATTACCACCATTTTGAACCGGGAGCTGCGTATGCAGGGCTTACCGCCTGCTAACCCATAAGCGCGTCTATCGCATCATGGAGTGTAAGCATCTGGCGTAGGCTGTGGCGAGGTCAGCGCGCGTGCCCACGGTCCATTTCGATCTTGAGCTCTTGGATCATCGCTTCCGAGCAGGAGACAACCGCTCGGGCCTGTGCCAGCTCGCTTTCCGCCACATCTGCACGCGCCTCGGCGGCGGCCAGGGCAGTGCGCAATCTGGTGAGTTCGGAGGCGGTATTCGACATGGCCAATATTTACCAGCCGGAGCCACGGGACACCAATAAAAACAGGCTTTTATTCGAAATTTATCCAGCCTTTATAGGGCATTGCGTCCAACGTGGATTGCGCCAGTCAATGCCTTCCAGAAGATAGCCCAACTGCGCCGCCGAGATCTGCACCGCTTCGCCCGACCGGCTCACCGGCACGGTGACCCGGCGCCCGTTCGGCAGGGCTATCCCAACCTGACAGCCCGGAGGCGGACAGGGATCAACTGAATTGGTCTGTGGCGCGGGCGCTTTCGTCACAGTCACCGGCAAAAGCTACCGGGCGAGAAGACCAAAGCTCACCGTTTCGATACTGCCGCCGCCAGGTTGTCTGCAGCGACCGGCAAATGCCATGCCGCCGCGCTGTGGCTGCCGCCTGGCGGTGGCCGATGAAGCTGTCCTCCACAAGGCGCAGTTTGTCATCATCCGACCAATACCGGCGGCGTTCACCATCAGCGGCAGAAAGAACTTCGATTTGAGGGCGGTTGATAAAGTCGGACTTACCATCGGATCCATCCCGAAATCAGACAGCCGCCGCCGGAAGCTTGCCATGGAGTGTATCGATCTGCTGCTTCAGCCATGCGGATTTGACCGGCGCGGACGGAACCATGACGGCAAGGTGGTGATGATGCGCTCGAACCTGCGTTGGTGCAGTGACGGCTTCGCGTTCACCTGCTGGAATGGTGACGTCATCCGGGCGGCTTTCCTGATCGACGCCCATGACCGCGAGATCATCTCCTGGCGGACGGCGGATGCCGGGATCAGCGGACCGGATATGCGTGACATGCTGCGGGAGGCGGTTGAGCACCGGTTGGACGCCTATCAACCGCTGGAGCAGGTCGAGCTGTTCCCTGACAATGGCAGCGTCTAGGTGTCCGGTGAAATGGGGGCTGGATCACCCGTCACTTGGCGGCGCCGTGACAAGTGAACATGGTGTGGAGATTGGCATGAAGAAATACATTCTTGTTGGGCATAGTAGCGCCAATGCGCAGATGCAACGGTTGAAACGGGCCGTGGATCATCTGGTATGGATCGCAGTTGAGGCATTCCGATGACATCCAAAACCTGCCCCGGATTGTCGTGGCAATCCCGGGCAGGCCGATCGGGTTGTGAGGCGCGCTCAGATGCTGCCCGTGGCGAAGATGAAGAGGAACCACACCACCGCCGCGACCGCCAGCACCCCGGCAATCTCGGGCCACCAGCCATATTCATGAATGGGTGCGTCGTCGTCATGGTCTTGCATGGATCACTCCGTCAGTTTGAAAGCGATGGCAGCCAAAGGGCAATCTGCGGGAAGATGATGACCAGAGCCAGCCCGATCAGTTGCAGGCCGATAAAGGGCAACACGGCGGAAAAAATTTCCTGCAGCGTCACATCCTTCGGGGCCACGCTCTTGAGGTAGAAACAGGCTGGTCCGAAAGGGGGTGACAGCATGTAGATCTGGATGTTCATCGCGAACAGGATGCCAAACCAGACCGGGTCGTAACCCAGGTCGACCACCACCGGCGCAAAGACCGGCACGGTGATGAAGACAATCGCGATCCAGTCCATGAAGGTGCCAAGCACCATGATGATTGCCATCATCACCAGGATGACCACGATTGGCGCGACATCCATCCCGGTCAGCACCCCGCGCAGGAAACGCGTTCCACCCAGAAGATTGTAGATGCCGACAAGGCTTACGGCGCCGACGATCAGCCAGATGATCGAACCGGTGGTGACGGTCGTGCTCCAGAGTGCGGATTTGAGGTCCGATGTCGACAATTCCTGCCGCAGCAACGCCAGCAACAAAGCCCCTACGGCACCGATGGCCGCAGATTCCGTCACCGTCGCGATGCCGAGATAGATCGAGCCGAGAACACCGCCGATCAGCACGGCAGGCATGATCAGCCCACGCATATGTCGGATCCTTCCGGTGAAGGGCAGCGCGGCCTCGGGGGCGTCATAGGCGGGACCAAGCGCCGGATTCAGCCGGGTGCGGATCAGGATATAGCTGACATAGAGGCTGGCCAGCAGAAGACCCGGCAGGATTCCCCCGGTGAACAACGCCTTGATCGACACCCCGGCCTCGGCACCGTAGACAATGAACACCACGGATGGCGGCACCAGCGTCGCCAGCGAACCCGACGCCGCGATGGTGCCGATGGACAGCTTGCGATCATAGCCCAGCCGGAACATCTGGGGCAGGGCGATAAGGCCCAGAAGCACGATCTCGCCACCGACGATGCCGCTCATCGCGGCAAGGATCACCGAGACAAAGACGGTCTGCACCGCCACACCGCCGCGCAACCGCCCGCCGAGGATCGCCATTGACTGGAACAGCTCACGCGCGACCCCGCCGCGTTCGAGGATGTTTGCCATCAGCACGAAGAAGGGCACTGCGATCAGGGTCTCTTTCTCGAAGACATGCAGCACATTGGACGACACAAGCGCCAGCCCGTTCACGCCATAATTCAGATACGCCGTTGTCAGTGATACGATCAGCGTCGAAGCACCGAGCGGCACGCCGATCGCCATGAGGCTGAACAGCCCCAGGATGATCAGCGCAGTGATCAGTTCGATACCCATCAATCACCCTCCTGCGGTGTGTCAGCTGCTGCCGGGGGCAGGGGTGAGAACAGGGCGACCAGGGTCTGCGCAAGATACAGCGTCAGCCCGATCATCAGCATCACCCGAAGATAGCTGGGCAATGGTGGATTGAAGGCGCTGCCCGAGCGTTCCATATGGGACAGTGTGCGCAGGAAAGGGATATGGCTGGCGTAAAGCAGCCCCATCACGGCCAGCGTCGTGATTGCCAGCGCAATGCGTTGCAGCATGCGCCAGACGCGCGCCCCCAGCACCAGTTCCAGCACGGTCACCGTGATATGCCGGTTCTGGCGGCTTACCGGCCCGGCAGAGAGGATCCATGCCGTCCCGCACAGGGCAAGGACTATTTCGCTCGACCATACCGTCGGCGCGTCGAGGACGTAGCGGCTGAACACTTCAAAGACCGCCAGCAACACGGCAGCGGCGTAGAACATTCCGCACATGCGTCCGACGATCAGGTTCAGGCGGCTCACGCCCGTGGCGAGTTTTGCCATCATGTCGTTCATCCAGATTGCACAAAGCGCACGGCCCCGCAGCGGGGGCCGTGCCGGTCGGGGATCAGTCCAGCAAGTCGATGGACCGCATATAGGCCATCTGCGCATCCAGCGCCTTGCGCGCGGCCGGGGACTTGTCTGCGGTCTCTTCCCAGGCTTCGACGGCGATCTCGCGGAACCGGTCGCGATCCTCTTGCGCCCAGTCAATGACTTCGATCTTGTCGCCTGCGCGGTCACGCTCGGCCAGTTTCTCGTCTTCTTCGTGCAGCGCAGAAGCCAGATCTGCATAGGCGGCGTAGAACCATTCGGTCAGGCCCGCCTGCGCCTCGGGCGAGAGGCCGTCCCAGAAGGTTTGACCCACGGTGAACTGGTGCACCGCCATCGAATGAATGCCCGGGTATAGCGGATATGTCGCAATCTCGTGAAACCCGTTCTGGTCGTTATTCACATAAGCCGAGGCATCGGCGGCATCGACCACCTTTTTCTCCAGCGATGTGAAAACCTCTGAGAAGGGAATGTTCACCGGGCTTGCTCCGGCCTTGCTGAAGACCGTCGCGGCCAGCCCTTCGGGTGAGCGGATTTTGACGCCCTGGAGGTCGTCCACGCCGCGAATTGGAACCGCGCTCACCAGGGCTTCCTTCGAAACTGCGCCGCAGCCGATTACATGGATCTGATCGGGAAGAAGCTGGTCCCACAGTTCCTGCAGCGCCTCGGCGCCGCCACCCACGCGGCAGAAATCCTGCACCTGCTGAGGCGTGTCATAGCCCGCGATCAGATCACCGAGAATCGCGAAGGCAGGATCGCGGCCCGAGAAATAGGCAACCGAGGTCAGATCGCCACCCAGCACGCCTGCCGCCACGACTTCGGGGGTTTCGGTACGAGGAACCACCGCATCGATCGGCAGGAATTCAAGCGCAACCTCGCCATCGGTCATCTCGGCCAGCTTTGCTGTCCATTGTTCGTCGAGATAACGAAAGGAAAATCCCCCTGACTGGGTTGAGGTCTGAACCTGCAACTGGGTTTGCGCCATCAGCGGCGTAGCCAGCGCGGCGGCGGCGATGGTGGTCAATAATGTCTTCACGATGTCCTCCCTCGGAATCTCATTGCGCAAACCATCAGGTCTGCACTGCTCGGCCACCTTATGAAGAATTAATGAACGCGTCAATGTATGCATTAAAAAATTTGACAACGCATTTTAAAAAAGGTTAGGTCGTAGAAAGGAGGCGCTCATGACGGAAAAACTCAAGATTTCACGCACCGATGACGCTTATGAGCGGCTCAGGGCCGAGATAAGAACCAATAGCCTGTCGCCGGGTTATCAGGCACCAGAGGCGGAATATGCCATGCGACTGGGCATGAGCCGAACGCCCGTTCGAGAGGCGCTGATCCGTCTTGAGGCCGAAGGGCTGGTCGAACTGAAGCCACGTCGCGGCGCACGAGTGCTGCCGATCAAGGCCGAGGATATGCAGGAGATCTATGAGCTGCTGAAGGCGATCGAGCCCGAGGCGGCGGCAGAGCTTGCACAACGTGGATTGGAGGACGCAGACCGGCGCGCGTTGCAGAAGGCGCTAGACGGGATGCGCGTGGCATTGGCGGCAAAGGATCTCGACGCTTGGGCCAAGGCAGATGACCAATACCATGTTTCTCTGCTGGAGGCTGCGGGCAATCAAAGACGAAAGGCCTTTGTCATGCATCTGTATGATCAGGCGCATAGGGCACGGATCATTACGCTGCGCCTGCGCGAGATGCCGGAAAAATCCACCGAGGAACACGCGCAAATTCTCGATCTGCTGTGCCGCGGTGAGGCCGACAAGGTGCGCGTCGTGTTCCGCGAGCACCGCGAACGGGCGGCGCGCGAGTTGCTTGGCATACTCGACACTTTCCGGCTGCAGCAGCTTTAGAAGAAAATCAACAGCAAGGACTTGGACATGAAAGCCAAGGTAGCCCTCATCAAGGGGGATGGCATAGGAGTGGATGTTTCCGACGCCACGATGACCATCGTTTCCACCGCCTGCGACAAGGCCGGTGCCACGAAAATAGAATATGACGAGATCTTTGCCGGGGCGGGGCATTACGCGACGCATGGTGTGGATATCGAGCCGGGCGGCGAAGAGCGTTGCGGCGCGGCCGACGCGATCTTTCTTGGGGCCATCGGTCTTCCCAGTGTTCGCCATGATGACGGCACCGAGATTTCACCCCACCTGCGCCTGCGCGACCGCTTTGGGCTTTATGCCGGGGTGCGCCCGGTGAAAGCCTATCCCAATGCGCCGCAGCGGTTGGCCGATCCGCGGGCGGCGGGCATCGACATGGTGATCCTGCGCGAATCCACCGAAGGGTTGTTCTATTCCGCCGCGGTGCACAAGCGCAGCCAGATCATTGACGATGCCGAGGTGCGCGACACATTGCGCATCACCCGCAGCACCACTGAAAAGCTGCACCGCTTTGCCTTCCAACTCGCACGCAAGCGGCGCGAGCGTGGCAAATCCGGGCGACTGACCTGTGTCGACAAGGCGAATGTTTTCACCTCGATGGCGTTCTTTCGAAAGATCTTTGACGAGATCGCCGCCGAAAACACGGATGTTGAAACCGGGTACAATTATGTCGATGCGCAGGCGCTCGACCTGGTGCGCCGCCCCTGGGATTTCGACGTGATGGTGACAGAGAACATGTTCGGTGACATCTTGTCGGATCTGGCCGGGGGGCTTGTTGGCGGTATGGGCATGGCAGCCTGTGCAGAGATTGGCGACAGCACCGGTCTGTTTCAGCCCGCTCATGGCAGCGCGCCAGACATCATGGGGCAGGACAAGGCAAACCCGCTGGCCGCGATCCTCAGCGGGGCGTTGATGCTGGACTACCTTGACGAAAAGCTGACCGATCCACGCTATGGCGCGGCTGCCGCGCTGATCGAGGGGGCGGTTGATCGGGGTTTCGCCGAGAACCGCCTGCGCCCCATGGAGTTCGGGGGCGATATGGGCACCCGTGCCGTCACGGACGAATTGCTGGCGCTTCTGGCCTCCTGACAAGATGCGAAAGGATAGCAAGTGACGCTTCTAATCGGCGGTATCGCAGACGATTTTACCGGGGCAACCGATCTGGCCAGCCTCATGCAGCGTGCGGGTCTGCGCGTGGCGCAGCTGAACGGCGTGCCCGATGGCGATGGCGGGATCGATCTTTCCACCGTCGATGCCGTGGTGATCGCGCTGAAAACCCGAACCATCGCACCGTCCAAGGCCGTCGCGCAATCGCTTGCTGCCGCCGACTGGTTGGACGCGCGAGGTGCGGAGCAGGTTTTTTTCAAGTATTGCTCGACCTTTGACAGCCGACCCGAGGGGAATATCGGTCCCGTCTCTGATGCCCTTCGGGTCCGGCTGAAGACGGACTTCGCGTTGATCTGCCCGGCATTCCCAGAGAATGGCAGGACAGTTTATCAGGGTCATCTCTTTGTCTTCGATCTGCTCCTGTCTGACAGCCCGATGAAGGATCACCCGTTGACCCCGATGCGCCAATCCAGCGTGGTGACGTTGATGCAACAGCAAAGCGCGGGCCGCGTCGGGTTGGTAGATCTTGCCACGGTTCGCGCCGGCGCCGGGGCGATTGCCGCGCGTATCGAGACGTTGAAGGCAGCCGGCATTTCCTACGGTGTCGTTGATGCGACTGCTGCTGATGATCTTGTGTCTATCGCCCACGCAGCGCGCGGCCATCGGTTGGTCACAGGTGGCTCGGCATTGGGGATGTCCTTGGGGGCGCTTTGGGGCAGGGCCGCCGGGTCAGACGATCCGCTGAAATTGCTCGCACCGGGGCGGGGGATCGTGCTGGCCGGCAGCTGCTCGGCGGCCACACGCGGACAGATTGCCGAGGTGGCCAAAGACTGGCCGATATTGAAGCTTGATACCGAGCGGGCTGCGGCGGGTGAGGATATCCTGCCCGAGACGCTTGACTGGATTGCCGCGCATCCCGCGGGGCCGCTGCTGATTCAGGCCTCTGCCGATCCGGCCGAGGTCACGGCGTTGCAGGCGCGTTTCGGCGCGGAGGTTGCTGGCAGCGCCATCGAGACATTGATGGGGAGGCTGGCACAGAGCCTGCCCTCCATGGGGATCAACCGGATTGTCGTCGCCGGGGGAGAAACCTCGGGGGCAGTGGTGACGGCGCTGGGATTGACCGCGCTGCGCATCGGGGCATCGATCGCGCCGGGCGTGCCTTGGACCACGGCGCCGGACGCCAGCCTTGCCCTGGCACTCAAATCCGGCAATTTCGGGCAACCGGATTTCTTTCGCCGCGCCCTTGCGACCCTGCCATGAGCGTCAGTTCCGTATACCACCCGCGAAGGTTGTTTCAGTGCGGGCTGACAGCTGGCCGGCAACTCCTTGTGGCTCCGCGATCGCATATATTGACCCGGAAGGAGTTGCTCTAGTCAAGATCGTTAACCCGGACGCCTCTTATGGGCGCACATGGCAGCTGTCTGACGCGTTCGGCAATAGTTGTGAAGCTTTGTCCAGTCCCCGATGGCACGGGCAGCGCGCTGGATGCTTTCGAGGCGTTGGCGTTGAGCGCACTGGTCTTTTCAGCGTCCTGATCAATTGTCGTCTTCTGTTCGTCATGCGTTTCTGTTCTGATAGATCATCAGCCAAGCATAACACCCTGATCCAAATTGGTATCAATCTCGCGTTAGATTTGTCCGGCATAGTGGCACAATACATCCGCGCCGCCGATCTTCTGCGCGGGGGGGCGGGTGCTGCGACACAGGTCCGTGGCATGCGGACAGCGGGTAGAAAATCGGCAACCCTTGGGTGGGGCGCCCACATCCACCGTTGCGGCCTTGCCCGTGGTGCGGCGGCGTTTGCGCGGATCGGCCACCGGCACCGCGTCCAGCAAGGCGCGCGTGTAGGGGTGCTGCGGGTTGCGAAAAAGGGTTTCTGTATCGGCCACCTCGACGAACTGACCTCGATACATCACCGCGACACGGTCGCAGATATGCTCTACCACGGCAAGATCATGAGCAATGAAAAGGAAAGTCAGCGCAAATTCTTCCTGAAGATCCTGCAAAAGGTTCAGGGTCTGCGCTTGGATCGACACGTCCAGTGCCGAGACCGCCTCGTCCGCGACCACCAGTTCGGGCTGTGTGGACAGGGCGCGGGCGATGCCCAGCCGCTGGCGCTGGCCGCCGGAAAAGGCGTTGGGATAGCGGTGCATGAATTCGCGGCGCATCCCGACATTTTCAAGAAGCGTGCCGACGCGTTCACTCAACGCCTTTCCCTTCAGTCCTTCGGTCTTCTGCAACGCCTGACCGACCACGTCGATTACGCGCAGACGCGGGTTGAGCGAGGCCTGTGGATCCTGGAAGATCATCCTAACCTTGCGCCAGACCTGCCGCAGCTGGTCGAGCGGCGCATCGGCCAGTTCGACCTCGCCGCCTTCTCTGGGCATGAAACGGATCGATCCGGAGCTAGGGTCCAACACCCTCAGGATGCAGCGGCCCAACGTGGTCTTGCCGCTGCCGCTTTCGCCGACGATGCCAAAGGTTTCCCCACGTTTTACCTCGAATGACACCGCGTCCACTGCGACAAAACCGGTTTGCGGCTTGGAAAACCAGCCACCCTTGGTGTTGCCGAAGCTCATGGTCAGGTCCTTGATCTCGAGAATGGCCTCAGACATTGGCACGTGCCTCCTCGTCGTGCAGGAAGCAGGCCACCTGGCCCTCGTCCTGTGGTTTCAACTGCGGTTCTTTCAGATCGCAGATACCTTTCATGAACTGATCGCAGCGCGTCCGGAAGGTGCAACCCGAGGGGCGCGCCAGTGGATGGGGCACCATGCCGCGAATGGCCGGCAGTCGGTCGCGCGATGCCACGCCGATGCGCGGCACGGATTCAAGCAGTGCGCGGGTGTAGGGATGCTGCGGGTTTTCAAACAATCCGTAAACGTCCGATTTCTCGACGACCTTGCCCATATACATCACCGCCACGTCATCGGCGACCTCGGCCACGACGCCCAGGTCATGGGTGATGAGCATGACTGCCATCTTGAATTCTTCCTTGAGCTCGGCGATCAGGTCGAGGATCTGTGCCTGCGTGGTCACGTCCAGCGCGGTGGTCGGCTCATCCGCGATCAGAAGGCGCGGCTGACAGGACAGCGCCATCGCAATCATCGCGCGCTGGCGCATGCCGCCCGACAACTCGAAAGGAAAGGATTCGAACCGTTCCGCCGGACGGGGAATGCCGACGCGTGCCAGCATTTCGATGGCCTCTTCGCGGGCCTCGGCCTTGGTGACATGGCGGTGCAGACGGATGGTTTCCGTGATCTGGCGTCCGATCTTCTGGATGGGCCCGAGCGAGGACATCGGCTCCTGGAAGATCATGGCGATGTCGCTGCCCCTGATCGACCGCAACTCTCTGGACCCGGCTCTTGCGCGTGCCAGATCAACGGTGCGCCCGTCCGCCGCATGATAGAGGATTGTCCCGCCGGTAATTTTCCCCGGTGCGTCGACAATGCGCAGGATCGAGCGCGCCAGAATTGACTTGCCACAACCCGATTCCCCCAACAGGCAAAGCGTTCGGTCAGGCAGGATATCGAGATCCACACCTTCGACTGCCTTGACCAGACCGTCATCGGTGAAAAAGTGGGTCTTCAGCCCCTGTATCTCGATCAGCGGTTTTGCAGTGTCATTGAGCATAGGGATCTGCGGCATCGCGTAGGCCGTCTCCTAGAAAGTTGAGGGCAAGCACGGCAATCACGATAACCGAGCCGGGGGCGATCAGAAGCCAGGGCGCTTCGATGATGGTGCGGATGTTCTGGGCCTCTTTCAGCAGCGTGCCCCAGGATACGATGGGCGGTTGCAGTCCGATGCCAAGGAAGGACAGCGAGGTTTCCGCCAGGATCATCAGCGGCACCGCAAGGGTGAGCGAGGCAATGATGTGGCTGGCAAAACTTGGAACGAGATGTTTGCGGATCACCTCCCAGTCCGAAAGACCATCCAATCGTGCGGCGGTGACAAAATCCTCGTGCCTCAGCGACAGGAACTTGCCACGCACCTCGCGGGCCAGCGTTGTCCAGCCGATCATTGAAACGATCAGCGTTACCACGAAATAGGTGCGCAGCGGCGGCCAATCCAGCGGGATCGCCGCGGCGAGGCCCATCCATAGCGGGATCGTGGGGATTGAACGCAGGAACTCGATCAGGCGCTGGATCGCGTTGTCCACCCAACCGCCATAGTAGCCCGAAAACCCGCCAAGGCTGACCCCCACGATCAATGAGACCGCGACTCCGACAAGGCCGATGGACATGGAAATACGCGTGCCCATGATGATCCGGCTCAGGATGTCGCGCCCCAGCCGGTCGGCGCCGAAGAAATAGACCTTGTCCGCAGGGTTCTTGGGGCCGAAGAAGTGTCGATTGGTCGGGATCAGCCAAAGCAGCTTGTATTCGTAGCCTTCCACGAAAAAACCCAACGGAATGATCTTTTCAGGGTCTTCCACAAAGTGGCGGCGCATCGCCTCGCGGTCGATTTCCATCTTCAAGCCATAGGCGTGGAGCTGGAAGTCGCGGCTTCCGTCCTCGCCCTCGGTGAAGACATGGACGCCTTGCGGGGGGGCAAAAGGAGCACGGGTGTTGGTTGCAAGATAATCTGAAGGGGCCAGAAATTCGCCGAACAGCGCGACCAGATAGATGAAGCCGACAATGTAAAGGCTGAAATACGCGATCTTGTGACGGCGGAACTGGCGCCACATCAAGGCCCATGGGCCAAGCAGCGCGGGGGCATCTACCGACTCGGCGGCCTGAGATTCGGTGGTGGTGGCGGTGTCGATGGCGGTCATTGGTAACGTATCCTCGGGTCGACCCAGGCAAGCAGAACATCGGACAGCAGCGTGCCTATCACCGTCAACATGCTGACGATAAGGATAAGCGATCCTGCCAGATACATGTCCTGCACCAGCAATGCGCGCAGCAGCAGCGGTCCGGTGGTGGGCAGGTTCATGACCACGGCGACGATGATCTCGCCCGACACCAGCGTCGGCAGGATCCACCCGATGGTCGAGATGAAAGGGTTCAGCGCAACGCGCACGGGATAGCGCATCAGAAGCTGAAATTCCGACATGCCCTTGGCGCGTGCGGTCACGACATAAGGACGGTAAAGCTCATCCAGCAGGTTGGCGCGCATGATGCGGATGAGGGCAGCGGCACCAGAGGTGCCGACGACGAAAACCGGCATCCAGATGTGCTGCAACAGGTTGCCGAACTTTGCCCAGGACCAGGGCTGGTCCAGGTATTCGGGGCTGACCAACCCACCGACCGATTGGCCGAAATACTTGAAGGCCACATACATCATGACAAGCGCCAGCAGGAAGTTGGGCACTGCAAGGCCGACGAAGCCGAAGAATGTGGCCACATAGTCCCCGACAGAGTATTTGCGCACCGCGGAATAGATGCCGATGGGCAGCGCCACCGCCCAGATGAACACCAGCGTGAGCAGCGAGATCGCGAAGGTCCAGCCCAGTCGATCCCAGATCACGTCGGTCACTGGCAGGTTCTTTTCGAACGAGATCCCGAAATCGCCCTCCAGCAGGATGCCGGACATCCATTTCCAATATTGCAGGTACATCGGCTGGCCCAGCCCGTACTGTTCACGCAGCTGTTCGACGACGGCGCTGTTGTCGACACCGGCTTCGCCCATCTCGGCGGCCAGGGTGTCAAGGTAGTCACCCGGCGGCAACTGGATGATGATGAAGGTCACGATGGAGACCAGAAAGACCGTCGGGATCATGTAAAGAACCCTTCGGAGGATGAAGCCACCCATGTCCGCTCCGTTCCTGTTCGATGTGAATATCGAGGTGCCCAGCCGGGAGGAGACCGGGCACCTCATGATGTACTTCTATGTTACGGCAGGTTGGCGCCGCCCTCGAAATACATCTGTGCGGTATAGGGCGCCGGGAACCATAGCTGGCCCGCGATGGGCAGCGGGTCGGGCACATTGCGCAGGTTGTTGCGCGCGATGCCGAAGACGGGGTCGTTCTGGACCAGGCCGATGGTGAAGAACTGCTCGGCGGCCATGTCCAGCACCTTCTGCATCAGTTCCTTCTGCTCCTCGGGCACGGCGGCGGCGCGGACCTGCTTGTAGGTGTCAAATATGTGCTTGACCGCTTGCGGTGGTTCTTCTCCGGTCGCGGGATCAACACCCCAGGCCGCCCATTCGCGCGCCCAGCTGACCGAGTTCGAGATGGTCGGCACATAGCAGATCGGCGAGGTATAGGCGTCGGCCTGCCCGCCCGAACAATTCCAAAGATAAGCATCGAAATCGTTCGACGTATGCAGCTCGATCAGCCGTGACCGGTCTGTGGCGCGGATCTGGAAATCGAGGCCGACATCCCGCGCATAGCTGGCGATCAGTTCCATCGCGTCGGGATATTGCAGGCCAAAGACATCCGCGACCAAGAAAATCAGCGAGAAACGTTCGCCATCCGGTCCAAGGCGGAAGCCTTCGTCATCCTTTTCTGGCAGCACCTTGTCGAGATATTCGTTGGCAAGGTCCAGATCGTATTCGGTGAACTGCTTGGCGTACCAGTCCTTGTACAGCTCGGTCCCTTCGCGCGGGGCGGTCTGCGCCGGGGTGCCCGCGCCGAAATACAGCAGATCGATGATCTCCTGCCGGTTCATGGCATGGCTGACACCGATGCGGAAATCCTTGTTGTTGATGATCTCGTGCTTGACCGGATCCTTGTGGTTGAGATTCATCATCAGGATCATGATGTTGGCCGGCAGGTCGCCGACATCATAGAAACGGTACTGGCCACGTTCCATGTTGTCGGTCAGCGCCGCCTTGTTGGCGGGCCGGCCGATATGGCGCAGCATGTAGTCGATTTCGCCATTGAACGACTTCAGCAGGATGGTCTCGACATCCTCGACCTGATCATAGGTGATCCGGTCGATATAGGGCAGTTGCTGACCCTCGCTGTCCACCTTGTAGTAATAGGGGTTGCGCTCGGCCACAACGCGGTCGGTGGCGCCGTAGGCATTGGTCAGGTGCCAGGCGTGCAGTGTGGGGCGATCGGGATTTTGCCAGAACAGCGGCGTATCCATCGGCCCGGCCTTCAGGTTGAACAGCTGAACCCAATCGCCGGCGGCGGGTTCGCTGGCCACCAGATCATCGACATTCGCGTTGTGATCCTTGTGGAACTGGCTGAGGTAGTGCTTGGGATAGGCCGTCGGATGATAGCCAAAGCCATAGGCCAGCGCCTGCAGGAACAGCCCGTTGGGTGCGCCGAAATCGAAGGCCACGGTGTAGTCGTCGATCTTGCGCAGCTTGACCGGACCGGCGGGGCCGACGAAGGTCGAATCCTTGTTGGGCGTCAGGTCGGGATTGGTGAAGACATCCTCGTACCAGAACATGATGTCGTCGGCGGTGAATGGCGCGCCGTCCGACCATTTCATCCCTTCACGCAGATGAAAGGTGAAGGTCGAGGCGTCCTCGGACACATCCCAGCTTTTGGCGATGTTCGGGCGCACTTCGGACCAGTCCGGGGACCAGCGTACCATGTTGTCGCTTCCGATGGTGCGGACCAGATTGTGCTGGTCGCCACCGCCAAGGATGGCGCGGCGCAAGGTGCCGCCGTATTCGCCGGGCGCTTCGACAAGGTCCATTACCAATGGATCGCTCGGCAAGCGTTCGTCGACCGGCGGCAATTCGCCCGCAGCGACCTTTTCAGTCAGCTCCGGCGCCTCCTCGAACGCCAGGGCTTGATCCGAAGCCACAAGGGCCAGCGCACAGGCAAGTGCCGTGCTTGTCAGCCATTTGTTCATTTACCTTCTCCTCCTCCGTTGGAAATTGTCACCAGTTGGTGACAGAGCCATCCGGCCGCCACAGATGCGGCGGTTCGACGTGGGTGGGTGTTGTTGCCCTGATCTTCTCTTCGTTGACCTCGATTCCAAGGCCCGGGCTGTCGGGCACCTTGTAGGTGATGCCGTCGAGCGGGATCTGAACGGGGAACAATTCTCTGTCGTGGAAGCCAAGATCCTCGGTCGGACCCTGCCGCGTCTCGGCCCAGCTGAAATTCGGGACCGCCGCGGCCATGTGGATGGTGGCCGCGGTGCAGACCGGGCCAAGCGGGTTGTGCGGCATCAAGTCGATATAATGCCGTTCGCACCAGCCGGCGACCTTCATCGCCTCGGTGAAACCGCCGATGTTGCAGATATCCAGCCGCATATACTGGGTCAGCCCCTGCTCGATATAGGGCGCAGCCTGCCACTTCGATGAGAACTCTTCTCCGACGGCGAAAGGGACATTCGTCATGGACCGCAGGGTGCGATAGGCCTCGGGTGTTTCGCAGCGAATGGGTTCTTCAAGGAAGTCCAGCGTGCCGGCAGGCAGCCGGTTGCAGAAATCCGCCGTTTCGGCGATGGACAGGCGGTGATGCAGGTCAATGCCCAGCACCAGATCGCTGCCGAATTCTTCGCGCAGCGCGATCAGTTCTTTCGATGCTTGATTTAGGTTCTTGCGCGGGTCGAAAGCGCCATCTCCGTTGAACTCTCCCGTATAGATACGCAGGCAGTCCCATCCTGCGTCCACCAGAACCCGCGCCTTGGCGATCAATTCATCGAGGTTGGCGGATTGGGCGCTGGGGAATGTCGGAATCTCGTCGCGCTGCTTGCCGCCAAGCAATTGATAAACCGGCACGCCGAGACGTTTGCCCAGAATGTCATGCAACGCGATGTCGATGGCCGACATGGCAGCGGTCAGTACGCGACCACCTTCGAAATACTGACTGCGGTAGCTTTCCTGCCAGATGCGGCCGATCTGGTTGGAATCCTTGCCGATCAGAAAGCTGGCGAAATGCTGGATCGTCGCTGCGACGGCGCCTTCTCGGGCCGACAGACCGGATTCCCCCCATCCGATCAGGCCGTCATCGGTCGAGACCTTCACCAGCAACTGGTTGCGAATCCCGACACGGGCAAGGAGTGGTTCGATGGCGGTAATCTTGGACATGCAATAAGCCTTTCAGTGCCAGCCAACGCGTGGCGCGGCGGGAATAATGCTGGGACGTTCCTCGACGATGGTTGCCGTCAACCGGTCCCGAATGGACGCGGCGCTGGAACTGTCCCAGAGGTTGGTCATTTCGTGCGGATCGGCGGCAAGGTCGTAAAGCTCGCCTGCGCCGCTTTTCAGATCCACGGACAGGCGGTGGGTTTTCGACCGCACGGTGCGCAGGTCGAGGTCAACACCGCTGCGGCTTGCATCGACCTCCCATTCGTTATGGGCAACCTCGCGGGTCGCTCCGGCCATGACATCGGTCAGCGATGTGCCATCGTCCCCGGTCACGGTCAGGCCGCAAAGCTCGGTCAGCGTTGCGCGCAGATCCAGCGTCGAGACCGGTTCATCGAAGCGGCCCGTGGCAATGCCTGGCCCCGACATGACCAGAGGCACGCGAAGCAATCCGTCATAGAGCATCGGTCCCTTCAGCAGCAGGCCGTGATCGCCCAGCCATTCGCCGTGGTCAGAGGTGAAGATGACAATGGTGTTTTCCAGCCTGCCGCTGGTTTCCAGGGCATCGAGAATGCGGCCGATCTGGTGGTCGATTGCTGCAATCATCCCGTAATAGACTGCGATGACATCGCGCAGATCCGCGTCCTGCAATGCGTCGTCATTCCCCCAATAGGGTTGGTCCTCGGCATGTTTGCGCTTTTGTGTGCGGCGGGCCGGGCTTTCCAGGAAGGCACGGTGCCACCAGGGACGACGATCCAGGTCCAGTCTGCGATGTGGCGGCAGATCGATCTTCTCTGGATCGTACATCGTGGACCAGGGGGCAGCGGCCAGAAACGGTGGGTGCGGATCGGGGAACGACACCCAGGACATCAGCGGGCGGTCGCGATCCTCGTTCAGCATGTCGAGGGTTCTTTCGCCCACCCAGGCGGTTGACATCCATTCATCTTCCAGGTCCGAACGCCAGACCTGGTTATGCGTGGTAAACGGAGGCACTGCCTTTTTCGCACGGTCCCAGCGGGTTTTGCCCTGACCATCCCGATCGAGGTAGTTTTCGTAGTGCAGGGTGAAAGGTTTGTCTTTCCAGCCGCAATGATGGTGTGGACGAAGGGTCAGGGCGACGTTTTCAAACCCCATGTAAGGTCCGGCCCAGGCTTCTTCATAGGTTGCAACGGAATCGTAGCATTCGGGAAAGCCGGTCGGTTCGAATGTTTCATGCGTCGACAGATGCGCCTTGCCGATAAATCGCGTTTCATACCCCGCCCGGGAAAAGATCGCGCCGAGCCCTTCATCCGCAAGACGCGGGTCGAGGTTGCGCCCGTTGTCACGCACGCCATGTGAATAGGGCAGCTTGCCCGTCAGGATCGACGCCCGTGCCGGCTGACACATCGGGTGGGGGCAAATGCAGGTGTCGAAACGCGCGCCACGATCTGCAATGCGCTGGATGTTCGGTGTGTGAACACCCCGTCCCGCTCCGCCAATACAGTCGCCACGTTGTTGGTCGGTGGTGATCAGCAAGATGTCAGGTGAACGACTCATGCCGCATCCGTCCACGGCAACGATCTTCTTTCTTCGGCCCTAGCCTTTGAACTGCAGCACATCTCGATCTCCTCAAGGCACGATTCGATTTATTATTATACGATAACTGAAATTTAGTCGACTATTTTGTAAATTGTATCGTTTATTGATCTTGTTGATGCGTTTTACAAGGGCCGCCGCACCGGGATCACCGCCGATATGGCGGCATTCACCCGAAGGCGGATCCTGGTCGCGATGCCATGTCGAGAATGGGTGAAACCACGCCGTGCAGCCCACCCTTGGGTGATCGCGGCCTGATGGCGGCGGGGTGCTTCGGACATGGGGCCAGTATGCCGCTCGGTCAGGTGATTGGCCGCGTTTCCACTTGGGATGCTATCGCGCGGGTATGCGGGGCGACATTCGCCATGCCGCTGAGAATGGTCGCGAAGGTTCTGTGGCCATGTAAATGTCTGGCCTTGCCAATTGTGACAACTTTATGGAAATGCAACACTTTCAAAGTGTTTCAGGATCGCCTGCATTGCTCCATACCCCTTTGAGCTGGGACGCATATGGATTCCAGCCTCGCGGCGTGGCAAGCCTTGCAAGGTCGGCAGGATCAACAGGCCTTGTGTCTTTGCATGGTTCGCCAGTTGCAGCGGTGCCGACATAACGAACGGCCCGTCCTTGACCAGTTGCAAGCCGGTTGAAAATGACGCAGTGCGGATGTCGATGATATCGGCGCTGTCATCCTGCGGCGATACCGATCTGCGCAACCGGCTTTCGGTTTCAGGGTCAGAACCAAATATCACCCATTTTTCCGCGGTCATTTGCGTAAGATCGACGGGGCTTTCATGGGCAAGCCGGTGATCGGGACGCAGAACGATCCCGTGTTCGATCATCGCGACATGCTGAGAGCAGATGTCAGCATCCGGATCGACATCGTTCAGAACGCCGAGATAAACATCGATCTGCCCGTTGAGCAATGCCTGCCAATTGGGCTGCGATGTCGTGGCGATCAGTTCCAGTCTGAGCTGCGGAAACTGATCTTTCAGGCTGGCAAACAGGCCCGAAACCCAACTCAGATGAAACAACGGTCCCGCTGCGACACGCAACACCGAAAGTCCGCTGGTGCGGATCGTGGCGATTTCCTCACGGCAATACCGGTACTCATCTTCGATGCGCTTTGCCCGGTTCAGGACCAATTCCCCCGCTTCGGTCAAGGTCATGCCGCGCCTGCTGCGTTCGAATAATGGGGTGTCGAAATCGGCTTCGAGATTGGCGATCCGTTTCGTGACGGACGGTTGAGTCAGGCCCAGATGGTCGGAGGCCAATGTAAGCGATCCAAGGCGGGCCACGGCCATGAACGCAGCGAGGTTCTTTTCCATTGTATTCCTTTTTCGAATGCAATCATTAATTCTTTCAAATTTACAGAATAGATTTTCTGCTGCAACCTGCGCTGACCTGAAATTTCTGGCGTTCTGAAAGGTACAGCAATGCGAACCGTTTTTGTCTTGTTCGATTCCCTAAACCGGCTTGCACTGAATGCTTATGCCGATAGCGGGATTGCCACGCCGAATTTTGATCGGTTTGCGCGGCGTTCGGTGACCTTTGACACGCATTATGTCGGCAGTTTGCCCTGCATGCCTGCACGGCGGGATCTGCATACAGGCCGGCTGAATTTCTTGCATCGTCATTGGGGGCCACTGGAACCTTTTGATGAATCCTATGCACGCACACTGAGCAAGAAGGGGGTCTATACGCATCTGGTGACCGATCACCTGCACTATTTCGAGGATGGCGGATGGGGCTATGCCAATGCGTTTGACAGCTGGGATTACATACGCGGGCAGGAATATGATCCGCTAAAGCCGGTTGTCGTGCCCGACCTCGACAAGATCCGGATGCAGTTTGACCAGCAGCAATATCCAACAGAGGGCCTGCCCGACGGGGCCGCCACACGTGGAAATTCGCCGAAGATGGCGTGGAAACGGTCGCGTGCAGCCATCAATCGCGATTTCCTGCAGGAAGAGGGCGACTATCCGATTGCCAAATGCTTTGCAGCGGCCTTTGATTTCCTTGATTTGAACAGGGGGGGCGACGATTGGTTTCTGCAACTTGAATGTTTCGACCCCCATGAGCCTTTCGTCGCCCCCGAAAGGTTCAAGAATGCCTATGCAAGCGGGTATAACGGTAAATCGCTGGATTGGCCCCTCTATGAACGGACGTCGAATTCAGCGCAGGAGATCGCCGAAATACGCGGCAATTATGCTGCTCTGGTCGCAATGTGTGATGAGTATTTCGGAAGACTTCTGGACTATTTCGACAGATATGATCTGTGGAAAGATACCGCATTGGTTCTGACGACCGATCACGGGTTCCTGCTGTCGGAACATGATTGGTGGGGCAAGAACCGCATGCCCTATTACGAAGAGGTCTCACATATTCCGCTGATGGTCTGGCATCCTGAATGTGCGGCCGGAGAACGGCGCGCAGGCTTGACGCAGACACCGGATTTGATGCCGACATTTCTGGAGATGCATGGCTGTGACCTGCCGGAAACAGTGACGGCAACGTCGTTGATGCCGGCACTCAGGGCAGATGTCGCCGGACATGACGATGTGATCCTTGGGATGTTTGGCGGGCCTGTCTGTGCCACCGACGGGCGATACAGTTACTTCCTGTATCCCGATGATCCAAACCAGCAGGAGCTGGATATCTACACGTTGATGCCGGCGCATCTGTCATCACTGTTTGATATCGATGAACTGAAGACGGCCAAGCTCAGCCCGCCCTTCGATTTTACGAAAGGGGCGCCAGTCATGCGGCTGCGGCTTTCATCCTGCAATAGTCAGGTCGGCAATGATGGTCAGACATTGGAGGAATGCGAAACCGTCCTTTACGACTTGCACAGCGATCCGGGCCAGAAGCAACCAATCGAGGATCCGGCCGCGATTGAACGGTTGCGATGCGCGATTGTCGGGCATTTCCGCCGGCATGACGCACCGCATGAGATATACGGCCGCTTCGGTCTGTCAGCACAGATGGCCGCGCAGATTCCCGAGCAGGCGTGAAGGTCCATACCATTTCTTGAGGAGGAGAAGCCATGAGAACGACAATCAAGGGACTGCTTGCGGCGGTCGTGATTTCTGCAACGACACTGGGCGTGGCACGCGCCGAGTTTCCCGAACGAACCGTCGAACTTGTCCATCCCTGGGGGCCGGGAAATGCCATGTCCGTCAGCCAGATCATCGCCAAGGCAATGGGCGAGGAGCTGGGTGAGAACATGCCCGTGATTTCCGTGCCGGGGGCGGCGGGCACCAAGGGTCAGATCATGGCAATGGAACGGCCTGCGGATGGTTATACCGTATTTGACGGCTATGTCGCGCCGCTGCTGCTGCAGCCGATCCTGGGAAACGCGGATTGGGATTTCCGCGATTTCAAACCCTTGCATGCCGCTGTCTCGAATGCCTTTGCCATCGGAGGACGGGCGGATGAAACGCGCTGGTCCAGTTTCGAAGGGATGATGGAATACGGTAAGGAAAATCCGGGCGCGCTGCGCTATTCGTCGGGGACGCGCAACAATCTGCCACATATGGTCATTGCAAAGGTGCTGCAATCATACGGCGTTGTCGCGCAGAACGTTCCGTATACGCAAGATGGCAATGCGGTGAAGGATCTCAAGTCGGGGATCCTGGATTTCTCTTTTGTGAATGTCGGTGATTACAAGGCTGATCCGGCCGCTTTCGAAATTCTTCTGGTCATGTCAGAGTTGCCCGGTGCCAAGGCGTCCTATGACGATGCGCCTGCGATCACGGATCTTGAACTTGATCTGAACCTGTCAGGGCTTGGCCCGATGGGCTGGACTTGGTGGATCGTGCATCCCGATACACCCGAAGATGTCACGGCGACGCTGCGCGATGCCATGGAAACCGCAATGAAACGCCCCGATGTGCAGGAAGCTATCGAACGCGTTGGTTTCGTGCCACTGGAGTGGGATCACACCCAGTATGAAGAGATCCTGAGTTCGGTTCAATCCCAGCTTGAGGCGATGGGCAACGCCTTGATCTGGGAAGAAGAACAACTTCACAGTCTCGATCGGTAAGCCGCCATGACAAAGCGGCAGATGGAATGGGTGGCATTGGCATTTTTTGCCGCCCTCGTGATGCTGGTATTCCAGCAGATTGCGACCTCGATGGTCGAACAGGGGATCGCCTCTGGCGGGGCCTATGACAACGCCGCAAGTTATCCCCGCGCCATCGCCATATTTCTTGGAGGGCTGATTGGTATCCAGGCGATCCTGCTGTTCATGAAAAGCAGATCGCTCGACGCACCGGTTCGCACCGAGGGCAGAGGACGGGCGATTGCCTTGTTGTTGGTTTTCGGTGGGTATCTGATGGGGCTGAACTGGTTGGGATACCATCTCAGCACGGCGCCGATGGCCTTGACCGTCATGCTGATATGTGGCGCGCGGCCCGGCCTTCGTCTGGTTCTCGTGGCATTGGGAATGGCCTTCGGACTGGCATTTATCTTTGAAAAAATTCTCTCGGTTGTTCTGCCTGGCGGCACGTTCGGCCTGAATATTCCCTGGTAAGGAAAAGACCATGTTTGCAACTTTGGCATCCGGATTCGAGATGTTCCTTACGCCGCTGGCAGTTGGTCTGACCTTCATGGGCATCCTGATCGGCATGCTTGTCGGGGCATTGCCCGGGCTTGGTCCCTTGATGGGAATCGTGCTGTTGCTGCCTTTCGCAATCGGTATGCCTCCGCTGGCGGGAATGGGGTTTCTGATCGCGATTTTCGTGGGTGGTTCTTGCGGAGGTTCGGTCTCGGCGATCCTGCTGCGAATACCGGGCACGCCATTGGCGGCGGCAACATTGCTAGACGGCTATCCGATGGCAAAGAAAGGCCGGGCGGCGGATGCCATCGGGATTGCCCTGGCCGCATCAGCCTTGGGGGGCATTGCCGGTGGGGTGGTGCTGATCATGGCATCGCCGACCCTGGCCCGATTTGCCAGCAGTTTCGGGCCACCGGAATACACCATGCTTGCGATCACCGGTTTGTTCACCATTTCCCTGATATCCGAAGGAACATTGGTGAAGGGGCTGATGGCATGTGCGTTTGGATTGCTGCTTTCGACCGTGGGCACCGATGAATTTTCGACCGGGTTCCGTTTTACTTTCGACAACCCGAACCTGATGAACGGATTTCATATCGTGGCCGTGGTCGTGGGATTGTTTGCAGTTTCGGAGATGGCGTTTCAGGTGATGGGAAGTGATCTTCTTTCCAGCCCGACAATTCAGAAGGTGCAGCCTGGTCTTGGATCTTTCGTGCGGGTGCTGAGACATTGGCCAAACCTGCTGCGTTCGTCGGGGATCGGGGTGTTTTTCGGATCCCTGCCCGGAGCTGGGGGCGATATCAGTTCGTTCAGCGCATATGGGGTGGCCAAGGCGTTCTCGGGATCGCATGAAAACTATGGCACAGGTGAAGAGGGCGGGGTGGTTGCCACCGAGGCCGCGAATAACGCAACGGTCGGGGGCGCATTGGTCCCGACATTGGCCCTGGGCATTCCGGGTGACGCGTCCTCGGCGATGCTGTTGGGCGCGATGTTGATCCTGGGCTTTGTGCCGGGGCCATTGATGTTTGTTCAGGAACCCGGTTTCGTGGGCGGGATATTCCTGGTCTACATGCTGTCGAATGTCTTTCTTCTGGTGGCGGGAATTATCGCGGCGCCTCTGTTCATCAGGGTATTGTCGATACCCAAGGCCTACCTGATACCCGCAATCCTGATCCTGTGCTGCATTGGAACCTTCGCCCTTCAGGCATCCGTATTCGATCTGCTTGTGATGTTCGCATTTGGTCTGGTCGGAATGCTGTTCCGATTGACGGGATACCCATTGTCACCCGTGGTGCTTGGGTTGATTCTGGGGCCAATTCTGGAAAGCAATCTTCGCCGGTCTTTGCTGATTTCCCGGGAAGGCTATTGGATCTTTCTGGATCGTCCGGTCGCCAGCGCGCTTGTCGTGCTGAATGTTCTGATCCTGACCGGTCTTCTTGTCTCGAGCTTGCGGCGCATGAAAAAGGCACGAGGTGGAAAGCGTGCTCTCAACCCATAAATCCTGTTTCTGGCCCGCCCGCCTAAGGCGGCCAGACCTGTGTCAGCCTGAAAGCTATTCCCAAGGCAGCGGGCGATTTCCATTCCCGCTGCCTTGAATGATGTTCACGCGTTCCGACTGGTCAGGCTATTTCACGCCGGGCGTGCCGTCGAACTTCTTTTCCAGATGCTGCCAGACCTCGATATATTCCTGCTGCATCGGGGCGTCCTTGGCTGCGTATTCGGTCAGATGCTGCGGAAAGCGGGTCTCGAACATGAAGGACATGGTGTTGTCCAGCTTTTCGGGTTTCAGCTCGGCGTTGCTGGCACCTTCGAAGGCATCGCGATCCGGGCCATGGGGCAGCATGCAATTGTGCAGGCTGATGCTGCCCGGCGCAAAGCCTTGCGGCTTGGCGTCATACTGACCGAAGATATTGCCCATCAGTTCGGACATGATGTTCTTGTGATACCAGGGCGGGCGGAAGCTGTGTTCCGCCACCATCCAGCGTTCG
This sequence comes from Paracoccus onchidii, assembly GCF_028294535.1. Classification (GTDB taxonomy): domain Bacteria; phylum Pseudomonadota; class Alphaproteobacteria; order Rhodobacterales; family Rhodobacteraceae; genus Paracoccus; species Paracoccus onchidii. The sequence continues at coordinate 27,506 of NZ_JAQBIE010000014.1, forward strand.
CGGAACAGCACGAAATCGATATTCGCGGTGCCCGCCTGACCCGACGGGGCGGTCAGCACGGTGAAGATCGACGGATCAGGATGGTCGAACAGGATCGCGCCAACGGGCGAATATGTCCGCAGATCATACTTGTAGGCGCAATAGTTGCCGTGCCATGCCACCACATCCAGCGGGCTGTGGCCGATATGGGTTTCGTGAAACTGGCCGCACCATTTGATGACGACGCGGCTGGGCACCTCGCGATCCTCGAAGGCGGCGACGGGGGATTTGAAGTCGCGCGGGTTCGCCAGGCAGTTCGCGCCGATCGGCCCGCGGTCGGGCAGGTCGAATTTCTGGCCATAGTTCTCGCAGACAAAGCCGCGGGCGGGACCGTCCAGCAGCTCGACCCGGTAGACCAGCCCGCGCGGCAGGATCGCGATTTCCTTGGGTTCAAGGTCGATCACGCCCAGTTCGGTGCAGAACCGCAGGCGGCCTTCCTGCGGCACGACCAGCAATTCGCTGTCGGCGGAAAAGAAATACTCATCCTGCATGGATTGCGTGACCAGATAGACATGGCTGGCCATGCCGGTCTGGGTGTTCACGTCGCCCGCCGTGGTGATCGTGCGCATGCCGGTGATCCAGGTCAGCGGCTGATCTGGTACCGGGATCGGATCCCAGCGGTATTGCCCAAGGCTGGTCACGTTCGGCACGATATTCGGTGCCGTCTTCCAATGCGGCACCTCGATGGGCGAAAAGCGCCCCGTATGATGGACCGAAGGCCGGATGCGATAGCACCAGGTGCGTTCATTCTGGCCGCGCGGCGCGGTGAAGGCGGTGCCGGACAGCTGTTCGGCGTAAAGACCGTAATTGCATTTCTGCGGGCTGTTCTGCCCTTGGGGCAGGGCGTCGGGCAGGGCCTCGGTTTCAAAATCATTGCCGAAACCGGGCATGTAGCCCGCATGGGTTCCTGTGGTGCCGGCGGCGCGGATCATGCCCTGGGGCAGGTCGTGGGTGGTCATGCGGCCTCCTGTTCCGAGTTCATTGCGGTTGCAACGAATATATCGTTGTGAAAGCAACGAAGTCAATTGCGACATCGGATTTCTGTTGCGCGCGCAATGAAATCTTGCTGTCTAGGGACGGTCAGGAGGCACGATGAGTTTTCAGCTGGATGAGTTTCTGCCCTATCGGCTGTCGGTGGCCGCGGCCCAGATCAGCCGCCGCTTTGCCGCGCGTTATGCGCAAGAGGCCGGGCTGACGATCCCGGAATGGCGGGTTCTGGCGCATCTGGATCACTCGGGCGCGGTCAGCGTCCGCGACATTCACGCACGGGTCAATCTGGACAAATCCATGGTCAGCCGCGCCGCGACCCGGCTGGAACAGGCAGGGCTGTTGCGCAAGGACGGGCACCAGACGGATCGGCGGCTGATCGTGTTGGAGCTGACCGATGAGGGGCGTGACCTGATGCTGCGTCTGGGCCGCATCGCGACCCAGTTTCAGGACGAGTTGCTGGCCGAGCTGGGCGAAGACGGCCCGGCCCTGCGCCGAGCCTTGGCGCAACTGTCTGACGGTTAGTTTTTTTTCGGTGGCTGTGGGGCCGACCCGTCGCTGTCGGCGATGGCGCGGCCAAGCGCCTCGACCCCCTGGATCAGCGCGGCGCGGTCGTCCTGCGACATCGCCTGCAGGATCCCCTCGGCGCGGGCCCGGACGCCGGCAAAGGCCCGCCCGAACAGATCGCGCCCCGCCGGTGTGATCGCATAGTTGCGCAGGCGGCGGTCGGAACCCAGAATTTCTCGTGTGATCAGTCCCTTGTCCTGCAAGCGACTGGCCGCGCGGCTGACCTGCACCTTGTCCAGCGAGGTGCGTTGTGACAATTGCAGCGAATCCAGCGTTCCGGCACCTTCCAGCAGGAACAGCAATCGCCATTCCTCGCGCGTCAGGCCGTGTTCCTGGCCATAAACGGCCACCAGTTGCCGCGAAAAGGCTTCGGCCACGACGGCAAGGCGATAGGGAAAGAAGGTCTCGATGCTCACATTTGGGTCCGGTATTCGGGCCACGGGCCGGGGTGACGGCCCGTGGCGACTGGGTCAGGTCGCAAGATGCAGCGACAGGATCGGAAGGGCGATGATGATCGCCAGACGAAAGATATCCGCGATCCAGAACGGAAGAACCCCGCGGAAGATCGTGGTCAACGGCACGCCCGGAAGGACCGAACGCAGGACGAACACATTCATCCCGATCGGCGGCGTGATCAGGCTGATTTCGGTCACGACGACGACGATGATCGCGAACCAGATCAGCACGGCGTCGGGATCCTGCAGCACGCCCAGCCCGAAATCCAGACCCGAGACCAGCGGATAGAACACCGGCACCGTCAGCAGGATCATCGACAGGCTTTCCAGAAAACAGCCCAGCACCATATAGATCGCGACGATCAGCAGCAGCACGGCCCAGGGCGACAGGCCCATCTGTTCGATCAGGTCCGACAGCCCATCTGGCAGGCCCGCGAAGCTGACGAAATTGCCAAAGATCTCGGCCCCGATGATGATGGCGAAGATCATCGCCGAAGCGGTCGCGCTGTCCAGAAAAGCGGTGCACAGGCCCGCGCGGGTCAGCCCCCCGGTCAGCGCGGCGATCAGCAGCGCGGCGGCGGCACCCATTCCCGCAGCCTCGATCGGGGTGAAGAACCCGCCATAGATCCCGGCCATGATAAAGACGAACAGCGCCAGCACGGCCACGACGCTGATCGCATCGCGCCGCGACATCGGCTGAACCTCTCCGACCTGCGGGGCCAGTTCGGGGCGCAGGCGCACGGCGACCATGACAGCCAGAAGATAGCCGATGATCCCCAGAATGCCGGGGATGATGCCTGCAAGGAACAGCTTGCCGATATCCGCCTCGGTCAGCAGGCCGAAGATGATCAGCACGACCGATGGCGGGATCAGGATGCCAAGCGTGCCGCCCGCCGCGATGGCGCCGGTGGCAAGGCTGTCGGAATAACCAAAGCGCCGCATCGAGGGCATGGTGACCTTGGACATGGTCGCCGCCGTTGCCAGCGAGGACCCGCAGACGGCCGAAAAGCCGCCGCAGGACAGGACCGTGGCCATGGCAAGCCCGCCGCGCATCCGTCCAAAGACCCGGTCGGCGGCGGAAAACAGGCCCTGCGCGATGCCCGACCCGGCCAGGACATTGCCCATGAAGATGAACAGCGGCACGACGGACAGCGAATAGTTCAACCCGGTTTCAAACACCGCATTGCCCACCATCGCGCCCGCCGGACCCCAGCCGCGCAGCAGCGCAAAGCCGATCCCGCCCACCAGCGCCATGGCAAAGGCAATGGGCACGCGGGCAAAGACCATCATCAGCAGGATGGCAAGGGCGATCAGGGACAGGGTCATGGGGCTTCCTTGCGCAGCAGGATCAGGATTGCGGAAACGGCGCAGCTGACAGCGGCCAGAAAGGCCAGAGGCGCCATCGGAATGGCCAGCGATGCGCTGCGCGTGCCGTCATGCAGCTGGTCCATCCCGATCACCACCAGCCGCCATGCAAAGAAGGCCAGCGCGACCGAGGCCACCGCCCCGGCCAGTCGCCCCAACACGCGCTGCACGCGGCGCGACAGCAGGTGCAGCGCCAGATCGACCTCGACATGGCCGCCATCGGCGGTGGTCAGGGGCAGCGCGACAAAGACCAGCGCCGCCAGCAGGATCTGCGTCAGCTCATACGCGCCGCCAAAGGGACGGTTCAGCGCATAGCGCCCGATCACATCGACGCAGGTCACGCCGATCAGCGCCACGATCAACAGCGCCGCCACCCCCGCCAGCGCGCGATACCACGGCGCGCGGCGATGTGGGGTCCGGCCCGGGACCATGTCAGGGGCCGGATCGGTGTCGCGGTGGTCGGTCATTCCGCCGACACGCCGGTCATTTCGCGGAAGGCGGCCAGTGCGGCGGCACCGTCATAATCGCCCAGCCCCTCGGACCATGCCTGTTCCAGCTTGTCTGCCTGTTCCTTCAGCGCGGCGACGACCTCGGGGGTTGCTTGATAGAAATCGACCTTGTCGCCGATCTCGGCCTGCGCGGCGGTGTCTGCATCGTTCCAGGCCTGGCCCACGCGCGTGGCGAAAGCCTGACCCGAGATGGCGTCGATGGCGGCGCGGTCCTCTTCGGACAGGCTGTTCCACTTGTCCTCGTTTATCACGAAGAACCAGGTGGTGTTGTAGATGCCGCCGGGCACGGTCATCGAGTATTTGATGTCATCGACCAGATTGAAGGCGGTCATCGCCTCATAGGTAAAGGCCACCCCGTCGATGACGCCGCGCGACAGCTTTTCGTAAACCTCGGGCGAGGACATGAACAGCGGCGTCGCCCCCAACGCGCTGACCAGATCACCGACATAGCCGCCGGGCACCCGGATCTTCAGCCCCTGCATGTCGGCGGGGGTTTCGATCTTGCGGACATTGTTGTGCAACAGGCCGGGACCATGCATGAACAGGCCCAGCAGATGGGTGCCTGCATGTTCCTCGGCCGCGTTCAACTGATCGCCATAGACCGACCAATAGGCCTGAGAGTTGGCGATGGCGTCATCGCCCAGAAAGCTGAACTGGCCCAGTCGCGCGCGGTTGAAGCGGTCATCCTCGGTGAAGGAATGCAGGCCATAGGTCACATCGGCCACACCGTCGCGGGCCATGTCGAAATGCGCGGGCGGGCTGCCAAGGGGCTTGCCCATGATACGCACGGTCACGCGGCCATCAGTGACCTTTTCGACCTCTTCGGCCCAGGGTTCGAACGCATTGACCACGATCGGGTGTTTGGGCGGCAGCCACGAGGACATGATCAGTTCCTCGGCCATGGCCGGGGTGACGGATAGCAGCAGGGCGGCAAGCGCCGGTTTCGTGATGGTCATGGGGTTTCCTCCTCTGTCGCCCTCGCCTCCCGCGAGGGGTCGAAATTGTCGGGATGGGCTGCGGTAAAGTCGGGATGGGCGGCGCAGGTCGCGGCGACCTGCGCGATGCGGGGCAGGTGGTCGAAGCCGACGCCCCAGCGCGTAGCGTTGTAAAGCTGCGGGATCAGCACGCAATCGGCCAGCGAGGGGGTGTCGCCGTGACAAAAGCTGCCGGTATGGGCGGGGTGATCCAGCATCGCCTCGATCGCGGTCAGGCCCTTGGCGATGTTGTCGCGGTTCCACGCGGCGCGGGCGTCCGGCCCGGCCAGCGCCTCGACCCGCTGCAGGATCTTCAGGTTCGAGATCGGGTGGATCTCGCAGGCGATGGCCTGGGCAATGGCGCGGACATGCGCCCGCGCCGCCGGGTCGGCAGGCAGCAGCGCAGGCTGCGGCCGGGTTTCTTCCAGATAATCCAGAACCGCCAGCGATTGCGTCAACACCTGTCCGTCGATTTCCAGAACCGGGACAAGGCCTTGCGGGTTCAGCGCGACGTGATCGGGGCTGCGGTGATCGCCCGCCACCAGATCGACCGACTGGCGGCGGTGTGCGATCCCCTTCAGGCGCAGCGCGATCCGCAGCCGATAGCCCGCCGAGGACCGCCAGTAATCATGCAGGATGACCGGGTGCGACATGGTCATTCCACGGCGGGAAGGATCTTGCCGGTGCAGGGGCCAAAGCCCACGCGATAGCCGTCGCCCTGTGCATGGGCGAACAGGCCGATCTCGTCGCCGTCCTGAATGAAGGTCCGGTCCTCGCCATTGACGGTGACGGGGCTTTTGCCGCCCTCGGTCATTTCCAGAAGCGCGCCGGTCTGGTCACGTTCCGGGCCGGAAATCGTCCCGCTGCCCAGCAGGTCGCCGACGCGCATCGGGCAGCCTGACACCGCGTGATGGGCAAGTTGTTGGGCGCTGGAATAATACATGACGTTATAGTTCGTCTGGCTCATCCGCTGGCCGTTCATCGTCCAGCCGACGGTCATGTCGTAAAATCCCGGCCGGCTTTCCTGCAGATAGGGCAACAGCGGGTTCACCCGTTCGGCGCCATCGCAGCGAAACGGCTCCAGCGCGGCCTGCGTCACGATCCACGGGCTGATCGTGGTGCTAAGCGCCTTGGCCTGAAACGGCCCCAGCGGCTGATATTCCCAAGCCTGAATGTCACGCGCTGACCAGTCGTTCAGCAGCACATAGCCAAAGATCATCTGCTCGGCCTGATCGACGCTGATCCGCGAACCCATCTGGCTGTCGGCCCCGACGATCGCGCCCAGTTCCAGTTCCAGATCCAGCCGCTTGCAGGGCGACCAGACGGGGCCATCCTGGCCTTTGACCTGACCCATCGGGCGATGAATGTCAGTGCCCGAGACGACGACCGACGAGGCGCGGCCATTATAGCCGATGGGCATATGCGTCCATTGCGGCGGCAGCGCATTTTCAGGGCCGCGAAACAGCACGCCGACATTGAAGGCATGGTTCTTCGAGGCGTAGAAATCGGTGAACTCGGTCACTCGGATCGGCAGGTGCAGTGTCGCGTCGGAGATGGCGACCAGTGGCACAGTCTGATCGGCGCCGTCGGCCAGCAGCGCGGTCAGCTGTTCGCGGATGCGGTCCCAGACCGGGCGGCCAAGGGCGATGAAATCGTTCAGCTGCGGGCGGTCGAAGGTGCCGGCGGCGTCCAGCAGCCCCTGCGCCTCGCAGGCGGCCAGATCGACGATCATCTGCCCGATCGCCACGCCGCAGCGCGGTCCGCGATCCGCGGTCGAGAAAACGCCAAAGGGCAGGTTCTGGATCGGAAAATCGCAAGCGGGATCGTTCGCGCCAGCTACCCAGCTGCGCAGCGGCACATCTGCCATCGCCATTTCAGGCCTCCTGTCATCGTGATTGCCGGTCAAGCAGAGAGCGGGCCTGAACCGGGATCCTTCACAGTCTTAGCAATGTTCGTTTCATTTGCAACAAGATTGTGGCCGTGGTCAGTCCAGAACCGACGCAACCATTTGATTCGCCCGTGAAATACCCATTTTCTGATACGCGCGCTGGCGGTAGGTCAGCACTGTTGGGGGGGATAGCTGCAATTCGTTCGCGATCTGATCAGCGGTCATGCCTGTCAGGGTTCTTGCGCAAACTTGCAGCTCGCGCCCGGTCAACCTTGTGTTGGCATTGGCCAGCCGTGTCTCGATTCGTGCGATCGGGGGCTGGGCGGTTTCGGCTTGCAAAATTTGCACAAGACCGGTGAGGGCCAACTGGGCGAGCGCGCCTAGTTGCACCATGTCTACATCCGAATCTGGCAGTCGGTGGTAAAAGGTGAGCACCAGATCATGATCGGGAAACCGCCAGCCAAAGCAGATCTTCTCGGAAAACCGGGGTTGTTCGAAGCACAGTTTGCGATAGGCTGCCAATTCGATGGAATCGGCGCGAATGCGGCAGATGAACCCAGCCCCGACGGGGGTGGCCAGCCGCGCGGACACTGCCGGATCGCTGTGATGAAAGCGTTTTGCATAGGCAGCCGCACGTTCTGCGACATCGGGCAGGTCGCTGGAGGATGCAAGCGTGCGGTATGCCCCCTCGCAGGCGCGGTATGCGAACAGTTCGTCAACACCTGCAATGTTGCGCGCAATATCAAGCAGCCGCTGTGAAAACAGTCCGGGATCACGCGCTTGTATCAAGTTGGCAGCCTGTTCCGGGTCGATCAGTCCTGATTTTTGCATAGCACCCTCGGATGTCCATAGTTCAGATGACATACGCGGGCAGTTCGTTGCAATAGAAATGATTCTAACGCCACAGGACAATTCTGGGAGAGATCATGGCCAAGCCCTTTGCCTCATCCGCCGATACCACCGCCAAGACCGACACGCTGGAGATTCTGGGGGAAGGCGTCTATGCGCTGACCGCCGAAGGCGATCCCAATGTCGGTGCGGTCGAGGGTGAGGATTTCGTCGTCGCCATCGAATCCCGTGCCACGCCTGCCGCGTCGCGCGAATGGCTGAAGGTGTTGCGCGAACAGACCGACAAGCCGGTGCGCTATCTGGTCCTGACGCATTACCATGCCGTGCGGGTGCTGGGCGCAAGTGCATTTGATGCGCAAGATATCATCATGTCCGAGGCCAGCCGCGATCTGGTCGAAGAACGCGGCGAGCAGGACTGGAAAAGCGAATTCGGCCGGATGCCGCGCCTTGCCAAGAATGCCGAAGAGGTGCCCGGCCTGACCTGGCCCACCGTCACCTTCGCCACCGACTATGATATCGATCTGGGCGGCGATCGCGGCAAGCTGGAACTGCGCTTTCTGGGGCGCGGTCATACCGGCGGCGATGTCGCGGTCTGGCATGACAAGACGCGCACCCTTTTCGCGGGCGATCTGGTCGAATCCAAGGCCGCCCTGTACACCGGCGATGCCTATCACTTTGACTGGGCCGGCAAGACGCTGGACAATGTGAAGGCCTATCAGGCCGAATATCTGATCGGCGGGCGCGGGCCGGTCTCGCGCGGCGTTGCAGAAACCGACGCGGCGGTCGAACAGACGCGCAAATTCCTGAACGGCATGATCGAGAATGTCGGCCGCGTCCACAAGGCGGGCGGCAATCTGAAACAGGCCTTCGAGGCGACGCGCGACGCACTTGCGCCCGAATTCGGCGCCTGGCCGATCTTTGAACATTGCCTGCCTTTCGATGTGCAGCGTCTGTGGGATGAGTTCGACGGGATCGAGCATCCCCGGATCTGGACCGCCGAGCGTGACCGCGAGGTCTGGGCCCAGCTTCAGGACTGATCGCCACAGAAAGGGGGGAGACGCCATCATGGCGAATGTCGAAGGTATCCCGATCTATCGAGAGATCGGGTCGGTTCCGGCTGCCGGAATGTCACGGGACAAGGCGCGGGTGACCGTGGTCGGGGCGGGGCCGGTGGGCCTTGCCATGGCACTGGATCTGGGGCGGCGCGGTCATCCGGTGACGGTGCTGACGCGGCTGGACTTCATCGCGCATTGTTCCAAGGCGATCTGCTTTTCCAAACGTTCGCTGGATATTCTGGATCGGCTTGGCGTGGGCGACCGCGCAATTGCCAAGGGCGTGACTTGGAACCTGGGCAAGGTGTTCTGGGGGGCGGGCGATCAGCCGGTCTATCAGTTCGACATGCTGCCGGTGAAGGATCAGAAGCGCCCCGGCTTCGTGAATGTCCAGCAATACTATATCGAGGAATATCTGCTGGATGCGCTGCTGGATCTGCCCAATGTCCAGATCCGCTGGGGTCATCAGGTCACTGCGGTCACGCCGCAAGACGGCGGCGTCGAGTTGCGGGTCAGCGCCGCCGATGGCGATTACAGCCTGACGACCGAATGGGTGGTGGCCTGCGACGGGGCGCGTTCCACCGTGCGCGACTGCATGGGGCTGGATTTCGAAGGCCGGGTGTTCGAGGATAATTTCCTGATCGCCGATATCCGCATGACCGGGCATGACATGCCGCCCGAACGCTGGTTCTGGTTCGATCCGCCCTTCAATCCGGGCAAATCGGCCCTGATGCATCGCCAGCCCGATGATGTCTGGCGGCTGGATTTCCAGCTGGGCTGGGATATCGACCGAGACGCCGCGACCCGGCCCGAGAATGTCGAACCCTTTGTCCGGGCCATGCTGGGCGAGGGCGTCGAATTTCAGCGCGAATGGTATTCGGTCTATACGTTCCAATGTCGTCGCATGGCGCGTTTCGTGCATGGCCGGGTGATCTTTGCCGGCGACAGCGCGCATCTGGTATCGCCCTTCGGGGCGCGGGGCTGCAATGGCGGGTTCGCTGATATCGACAATCTGGGTTGGAAGCTGGATCTGGTGCTGACGGGCCGTGCCGACGCGCGGTTGATCGACAGCTATGACCACGAGGCGATCGTGATGGCGGATGAGAATATCCTGAACTCGTCCCGTTCGACCGATTTCCTGACGCCGAAATCGACGGCCAGTCAGGCGCTGCGGGATGCGGTTCTGCAACTGGCGCAGGATCACGCCTTTGCGCGGCCCTTCGTGAATTCGGGCCGATTGTCGACGCCGGTTAGCTATCCTGCCAGCCCGCTCTCGACGTCCGACAGCGATGATTGGGACGGCGGTGTCGCGCCGGGTGCACCCGTGCTGGACGCCCCGCATGACGGTGGCTGGCTGCTGGACGCGCTGGGGCAGGGGTTCGTGCTGCTGACCTGCGAGTGGTCGGGCGCGGTGCCGGACGGGGTGCAGGTGATCGCGGTCAGCGGGCTTGCGGCCACGCGGCTGGGTCTGTCACCCGGCAACGCCGCGCTGATCCGTCCCGATCATTATGTCGCGGCGCGGTGGCGGAGGCCCGACCGTGACGCGATCCAATCCGCATTGCTGCGCGCGCAAGGGGGGCTTCATGGCTAGTCTGAACACCGCACCGAACCTGTCGGGTCACGACGATATCTATGAACGCCTGATCGCCCTGCATGATGGGCTGAGCGAGGGCGAAAGTCTTCAGGCCTGGTCGCGTCTGGTTCTGCTGCTGATCAACCATATCGGCGACCGCGAGGTGATCGACTGCGCGATTGATTTGGCCAGCGCGGCGGGAAATCAGTGACCTTTGCAGGTGCCTGAACGGATCGGGCAGCGCCTTGATCGGCCCCGCCATTGGCCGCGACAGCCTGCGGCGATGGATCGCGCATCGCAGAACAGCGGCAACCTAGACTCATCTTTCTATTCGGTGAAGCCATCATTATCGGATTTATGGGCCCACTGCTTGGCGTTTCGATCCTGGTCTTCGGTGGCTATCTGGCCTTTGCCTATCAACCTGAAATCGCGCCTGTCTCTGCGGACGACCTGCCCGAATACGATCGCGAACCGGTCGAAAAAGGGCGGATTCTGGCGGCGGCGGGTTACCGCGCATCTTGCCACACGGCTGCCGATGGCGCGCCCTGTGCGGGCATTTATGCGATGGAAATCGGATTCGGCAGGTTCTATTCGAAGAACATTACCCCGGATCCGGATCTTGGTATCGGGGCATGGTCAGAGCAGGCATTCCGCCGTGCCATGCATGAGGGCGTCAATCGCGAGGGGCAGCATCTCTTTCCCGGCTTTCCTTTCGATCACTTTGGCAAGATGAGCGACGAGGATATTCGCACGATTATGCCTATCTGATGACCGATGTTGCACCGGTCAAGGCCGTGCAAGAGGCGAATGGCATCCCTTTTCCGCTTGGGTCGCGGATATGGCAGGCGGGGTGGAAGCTGCTGTTCGTAGATTTCGGCCGCTATCAGGCTGATCCTGCACAATCCGACACGTGGAATCGGGGTGCATATCTGGTTCAGGGCATCGCGCATTGCGGGGCATGTCACACCCCGTGCAATGTTCTGGGTGCGGAAAGGACAGATCATGCAGGTGCCGCGATTGAAAGATGGATCGCCCCGGCCCTGACTGAACACAATGAATCCGCCATTCCCTGGACTGCGGATGATTTTGCCAGCTATCTGGACACGGGTGCCACCAGTCATCAGGGGGTGGCGGCTGGGCCGATGTTGCCTGTTGTCCATGCGGGGCTTCGCCAGCTGTCCGACACCGATTTTAGGCCATTGGCATCTATCTGGAAGATCTTGGCTCAGGCGCGGCGAACCAGCGGTTCGTGCTGCCGCCCTTGCGGATCACTTGGCGGATCATGTGCATGGCGCCGACGATCCGCAGGCGGATGTCGATCTGGCCCATCTTGCTGATCGAACCGAGCGTGGTCTTGCCGCCGGTCGACCTCTGCCGGGGTGCCGGGCCAAGCCATGCGGCGAAGCTGCGTCCACTGTCGAATATATCGAGATCCGGTGTGAACGCCGCGACTGCGCCAGCCGGACGGGACCGATGCCCGGGATAGTGCAGAGCCGAGGCGGTCGCACATCTGTCTTCGAATGGCACCAGACGCACCTCATGGCCATGGGACTGCGCAATCCCACCCCAGTGATGCGATGTGGCACAGGCCCCATCGCCACAATGCAGGACGGCTGCTCGACCAAAGGCGTCGCCCGCCGCACTCGTGGCAGCGGGCGATTTCATGCAACCGTCCCATCCGCCGCGACCGCGCAGACCTGAAAGCGTCCCTTCGCAAGGTCGATCGCCAACATGCTGATCTTTGGTGTCGAAACTGCAACCTCCAATTGGTTGCCGTGCAACCATCATGGCATAAGAGATGACGGCGGGTGGGGCATCCATCGCATCAGTTCAATACGCCTTATGGCAAGCTTTCCGACGGGTTGGACCAGGCCTCCGATCGGAATTGGTTGCTGGTCGATATGGCGCGCGATTGCGGAACGGTCTGGACAGGCGGGAAGTAACGCACCTCGTGCGTTTCGACGGATGAGGCTGGCGCAACCATCTTTTTGTCGGGGTCGCGCCGCACCCGCGTTAGACAAAGGCCGAGGAATGGTGCCCGGTGATCAGCCACTGGCCATCCAGCTCTTCGAAGGTGAACAGATAGCGTGCGGGAACCGTCTGCTGTTCGCCACCTTTCAGGAATGTGAATGTATAGTGACCGCCGATCACGACGGTGCCCAGCTTGTGGCTGATCCGCTTGCGCATGTTGTCGATCCTGCAGGACAGGTCTGGATTGGCCAGAAAGCTTTCGAAATAGTCACGACGCTCGACATCATGACCGCGAATTTCGTCCTGCATGGTGGGCACCAGAATGGCGTCGTCGGCATATAGAGCCAGCAATTGATCGATATCACTCGCCGAAACGGCCTTGGCCCAATTGATCAATGCCGCGCGTGCCGCAGCCAGGTGCGGGCTTGCCTGCGCTTCGAATTCCGGATCCATCTGAACGCGCATGGTCGTGATGTCTTCGTGCATGGGTCTTCCTGAACAGAGTGTCGATATTTGGCGACCTGACGTTGCGGCGACCTGTTCGCGGTACGGCCAGTCAAGTACAGGGCATCGTGCAATAATTTGTAATACTATTACATTTAATTTCAATGGAATAATCCGCGTTGGATAACCGGGACAATATCCCAATCCCTCGACTGGTGTTGGGTCAGCAGATCAAAGTTGTCGGACATTTCGGTTCATGCACGGGTTGCGGGACTTGCGATCCACCCGGTCGTGCAGCTATTGCGAAACACGGCGCGCAGAAATGCGTCGCGTGGCCCGTTCCGGCGGATGGATTTTGGACAAGGATACACCGATGATTGCAATAGAACCCGGACGCATCACCGAGATCCGCAAGGCGCGCGGGATCGGGCGTCCCAAACTGGCAAAGATGGCAAGCCTGACCGAGCGGCAGATTTCCCGTCTGGAAGGTGCCTTGCCGATGAAAGGTGAGTTCACGCAGGATATGCTGCTGCGCCTGGCGGCGGCGCTGCATGTGCGGCCCGAGGTTCTGACCGACACCGGTCCGCTGACGGATGCCGATTTTGATGCAGTGCCACAAGGGAAATCCTGCGGTTGCTGCTAGACTTCAAAGTCTGATCATGCGGCAGGTTTGGGCGTCGTAACCTCGGTTTGAACGCTTAGCCAGACAGTATTCTGATCCGGGGCGATGCGCATGTCCTCGATCCGTCCGGCGCGGCGGATCGTGGTGTCATGTTGCCACAGGCAGCATTGGCGGCGGGACCAGTAATCCAGATCAGTCAGACCTCTTGCGTGGGCAAGTGCCGGTCGTTCGATGACGCCGATCATCAGAACGCGTCCGTCGCGGGCGTCTGTCGTCACCACCGGGATCAGGCGGCGCTGTTCAGCGATGCGCGTCAGATCGTTTCCTTCCCTTGCTGGCCGTTTCGGGGCCCGCCCATACGGATGCGGTTTCAGGCAAAACGAAGCAGCATCGTAGCCGATGCGACGGCAATAAGCAGCCCGGCGAAAAGTTGTGTCATGGGCGAAATCAGACCCGAAACACGTCCCGTGCTGAAACGCGAGACGGCCAGATTCAGCCACAGCCCCGAACAGGCCATGATAATATTGAAGCTTGCCGTTCCAAGGCCCATGCTGAATGTCGCGATTATACCGGCTGGCAGGATTTGCAGACGCCAGGCAATCACCAGCAGAAACAGTGCCCCAGTGCATGGCCGCAACGCGATGCTGAGAACCAGCGCCAGCATTTCGCGCGGGCTCATGATGTCACCTATTTCAGCCAGTGTCGGAGCATGCCGATGCCCGCAGCCGCAATGTTCATCGCCCGGTCCATTGCAGGATTGCGCGTTGGCGGGGGCCAGAATGCGCCACATGGCCCTGCCGCCACGCAGGGCAAGCCATAGCCCGATCAACGCCACCGCCGCATAGCTGAGCGGTGCCAGCGCCTGCTCGGTGAAATCAATCAGTTGACGACTGCTCAGGGCGATCAGCCCCGATCCGGTCAGAACCAGAATGACCGCTGTCAGGGATTGGCCGATACTTGCCGCAAGGGTCAGAAAGGCAAGGCGCAACAACCGTGCGCGCCCCGCAAAGGCTGCACCACCGATCAGGACCTTGCCGTGACCCGGACCGATGGCATGGGCGAACCCATATGCAAAGGTCAGGCCGCATAATCCAAGCAATGCGGCCGGATCACCGGCTTGAATGGAGCGCAATGCCCCCGCCATGGCATTCTGGATTTCGCGCTGTCGTTCCGCGGCCCACCAGAAAAAGCCCGTCAGGCTGATCTGATAGGCGAAAATTGCGACCAGAAGGGCGGTCGCCAGCAGCAGCAACAGGAAACGGGTCAGGCGCATGTCAGGTAAATATTCTCTGCGAACAACGCGCCGATCTCGGTGTCTTCGGGGATTTCCTCGCGCGACAGGGCGGCAAGTTCGGCCTGAATTGCCGAAGTTTCGCCGTCTGGTTCGAAGGGCGCAATGCGCAGGTCACAGTCCGGGTTACTCTCTTCCAGACCGCTGTCTTCGGTCACGCTGTAGGCATAATAATAGATCGGATCGTAGATTTTCAGGTTGGCTGTTTGCCCCACCAGGTCGACAGGCGTTTCAAGCTCCAGCGTGAAGCCTACCCCGATGCGATCTCCCAGGCTTTCCGCCTTGGCGTCGCGCGGACGCGAGAGTGCGGTTTTTTGGCCGTCGATGAACAGATAGGTGTCACCTTCGTAATCCTGGGGCCAGTCGGTTTCACCACGCTCGATCTTGCGCAGATCATCGGCGTCAAGCTGTCCGTCGCCGTCATCATCGAGCTGGAGCGTGTCATAGAGCACCAAAGATGTGAATGCGTCATATGTCCAGTGGATGCGCAGCGCGGTCAACCGCTGCTGTTCGTCCAGCAGAAAGCTGCCACGCACATCCACAAATACATGCGGATGTGCCATCGCTGTTGTGGCGGTGAGCATCAAGGTCAGAACCGCAGCGGGAAGATGCATCGCGTGTCCTCGGGTGGGGCGCGGGGTTGCGCGCCCCGATCCGGTTAAGTCAGGCAATCGGCCAGATTGCTTCCCAGATTACGCAGGACTTGTGGGTAAAGTTCCGCACCCGGTTCAAGATCCGAGCCAAGCGGATCAATCAAGCCAATTTTCGTGTCGCTGTCGCGAAAGACTGTTTCGATAAGATCCAGCTTGAATTGTGGTTCGGCGAACACGCAGGTGATGTCAAGTTCATCCACTTTGTTTTGAATTTCCTTGATCCGTGCCGGGCTTGGCGTCGAGGCGTCGCCTATGCTGATCGAACCACTGGCGGCAATATCGAAACGGTTCTCGAAATATTGATAAGCGTCGTGAAAGACGATGAAGTTCTTGCCGCGCACAGGATCAAGTTCCGCGTTGATTTCACTTGTGATTTCGGCAAGCATGGCTTTGCCCGAATTGGCATTGGCGCGGTAGGTCTCGGCATTGCGGGGATCCAGCGCCGCAAGTTCATTTGCAATCACGTCCAGCCAGACCGAGGCGTTTTCGGGGTCCAGCCACATATGTGGATCATGACCATGATGATCGTGGACGTGGTGATCGTCATCGTGATCATCATGCTCATGCTCATGCTCATGCTCATGCTCATGCTCATGCTCATCGTGCGCCTCGTCATGATGGTGTTCGTCGTGATCATCATGGTTGTGTTGTTCGAATGTGGCCCCTTGACGATATTCCAGCTCGGTTGTGCCTTTGACCTCCGTCAATTCCACGGTCCGGGCATCCGCCGCCAACGCCTCCAGCGATGCCGGCAGCCATGGCTCCAAACCTTCGCCGATCCAGAACACGGCATCGGCCCGATCCAGAGCTTCGGCTTCTGATGGGCGCAGTGAATAGCCATGCGGTGAAGCGCCAGGACGAACCAGCAGGTCCGGTGTTCCGACGCCCTGCATGACCATGGCCACCAAGGAATGGACCGGCGGAATATCCGCAACGACCCAGGGTCCATCGGCCTGGGCAGCACCGGCAAGGGTCAGGGCGGACACGGTTCCGAGGATCAGATTTCTAGGCATGTTCTTCTCTGCACGATGATGTCAATTGGTACATGCCCTTATATGTAATGTTATGACATATCAACATCTGGACGGCGGAATATCGCGGCTGGGGTATGCCCCTTTCGCGGAATACGCGCCGATTCTCGCGCACAAAAGTCATGCGTATTTTTCGGTTTCAGCTGGTGTCGCATCGGATTGACCGCCATGATATGTTATACTATATCGCGCCTCCGTCCGATCATGGTGAGTACCTTGAGCGCCTATGCTGCCCTGTCTGTTCAAGAATTGCATGTCTCGCTGTCGGGCGCGGCAATCCTTGATGGAATCAGCCTTGAACTGATGCCCGGAGAGCGTTTGGCCCTGCTGGGTGAATCGGGGTCGGGGAAATCCATGACGGCGCTGGCCGCACTGGGGCTGTTGCCGTCATATGCGCAGGTCGCGGGCAAGGTCGCCGTGAATGGCCATGATGTGACCCATGAACCGGCCTTGTCGCGCCCCGGCCCGGCCCGGCCGGCCATGGTGATGCAAGATACACTTGCGGCGCTGAACCCGCTGGCCACGATTGGCTATCAGTTGATCCAGCCGTTACGCAGAAACGGGCTTGGTCGCGTTGCGGCACGGGTTGGGGCATGCGATCTGATCGAAAGGGTCGGCCTGCGGGATCCCGAACAGATCCTGTCGCGCTGTTCGCCGCAATTGTCGGGCGGACAGCGGCAGCGTATCTGCATCGCAATGGCATTGGCTTGCAAGGCACCGGTCATCATTGCCGACGAACCCACGTCGGCCCTGGATGTGATCACGCAGGCGCAGATCCTTCGCCTGTTGCGTGATGTGACCACGGCGCCGGGCGGGCCGGCGCTTTTGTTTATTACCCATGATCTGCATGCTGCGGCGCATCTTTGCGACGACGCCCTGATCATCGATGGCGGGCGTGTTGTCGAAGCGGCCCCCATGCAGCGTATCGTGACAGCGCCACAACACGCCCATACCCGCCGGTTGATCGACTCGGCTGCGCGTTGTGGTATTGCCTGTGAAAGGCTCTATGCATGAGCTTCCTGACCGTGCGCGACCTTTCGCACAGCTATCGTGGGGCGCGCCGCATGTGGGGCCGCGCTCCCGACTTGCCCGTCTTGCAGAGCCTTTCCTTCGATCTGGCCGCCGGCGAAAGGGTGGGGATCGTCGGCATGTCAGGTTCCGGGAAGTCGACATTGCTGCGATGCCTGATGGCAATGGGGCGTCCGCAATCCGGTGAAATCCGCTGCAATGGGCGCCTGGTTGTCATGGGTCGTCCGGCCTCATTGCGATGGTATCGCCGTGTGGTGCAATATGTCCCTCAGGATCCGGTGGCGTCGCTTGAACCGCGGATGACCGTTGCTCAGCTTGTCGCCGAACCGTTGCGCCGGCTGCGGATCGATTGCGATCCGCAATCCCGGGCCCAAGAGGCGCTGGAAAGCGTGGGGCTGGGGTCGCAATACCTGTCCAGACGACCGGATGAGCTGTCCGGGGGGCAGGCGCAACGCGTGGCCATCGCCCGCGCCATCGCGATGCGCCCTGCATTTCTGATGACGGATGAGCCTGTCAGCGGGTTGGACATGACCGTTCGTGCGCAAGTGGTGCAGGTTCTCAGGGATCTAAGCCAGACCCATGGAACCGGCATTGTCATGGTCGCCCATGACATCTCGGTCGTTGCGGCCCTGTGCAGCCGCACCATGGTCATGGAGCATGGTCGCATCGTTGAAGATCGCCCGACATCCGAGATTCTGAAGGCCCCGCACCATCCCCATACCCGACAATTGCTGGAAGCTGCCCCGCCTTTGGTTGCGGCGGCCTAGAAAGGAAATTCCATGAAAATCTCGATGCTTGGTGCCGCTTTGGCGACCATGGTCATTTCAGGGGCTGCGCAGGCTGATGATCCGCGCCTGTCGGTCGCGATGTTGCAGCCGCCACGATCCGGTCTGTCCCCACTGTCGGATGACGCCTTCAAGCTTTCGCGCTGGTCCACCGCAGAAACGCTGATCCGGCTGGATGCGGGCGGCACGCCCCAGCCGCTGCTTGCGACGGCATGGCAACGGCTTGATGACTCGACATGGCGTTTTGACATTCGCAAGGGCGTAAAGTTTCACGATGGGACCGGATTGACGCCGGAACGGGTGGCGGCATCCCTGAATGCGGCGATCAATGCTGTGCCCAAACCGCGCATTCTTGACGGGGTCGAGATGGCGGTCGAATTTGACGATGAGGCCGTGATCGTCAGGACCGGGGCAGATGATCCACTGGTTCCCAATCGTCTGTCCAGCCCTCAGATGGCCATTTTCGCCAAGCGCGCCTATGGTGATAACGGCGTGGTTGTTCCCACCAATGCCGGGACGGGCCCCTTCGTCCTGACAGAAATCAACGGCGTGACCAGTGCGCATCTGGATCGGTTCGAAGATTACTGGGGCCAGCGGGCCAAGCTGGCGGGAATTGATGCGGATTATGTGGGTGATGGAACCGCACGCGGCGCGGCGTTGCGCACGGGCACCGCGCAGATCGTCGAAGCCGTTCCGGTCAGTCAGGCCGCGCTGATCGACACAGACTTGATCCACGAGGTGCCGATGCCTCGCACCAACACCTTGTATGTCAACACCGCCAAGGGGCCGCTGACTGATCCGGGTCTGCGGTCTGCCGTGCGTCAGGCCGTTGATCGCGGGACGATTTTGCGCACGGTCTATGAAGGGCGTGCGGATGAGGCGCGCGGCTTGCTGGGTCCGGCATTGCCTTGGGCCGATGGACTGCGCAGCCCGGTTTCATATCCCGCGGCATCATCGCCGGATGGCACGCGCATCACCCTGGGAACCTTTACCGACCGGGCAGAGCTGCCCGAGGTTGCCGTCCTGGTGTCGCAGGCTTTGACCGAGGCGGGGTTCGTGGTCGAACAGGATGTGCGGGAATATGCCCATATCGAGGCGGATATGCTGGCGGGAACCTTCGATCTGTTCATCCTGTCGCGTGCAACCGTGCTGGATTCGGGAGATCCGGTTTCATATATGGTCAGCGATTTCTCATGCGAAGGATCGTTCAATATCTCGCAGCTCTGCGATCCTGCTGTCGACGCCGCATTGGAAACAGCCGCGAGAACTGAACCGGGCCAAGCGCGTCAACAGGCCATAATCACGGCCGAGAGCGCAATTATGGCCACGGGCGCGGCCATTCCCATCCTGCATGAGCGGGTCATTCAGGGCGAAGCAGCCGGTGTTGCCGATGCAATGCGCGACCCGCGTGAACGGATGTTGATAACCGAGCACACGACCTTCGCCCCATGATGCGGATCACTCGGGCTGCGATTCCCGCGCTGTCGCGCGGGATCACGCTGATTGCAGTGATGGTGCTGATTGGTCTGCTGCCCTGGATCTCGGGGCGCGATCCCGCGCTCAGCATCCTGCGCGCACGGATGGGCGATCAGAACCCGACACCCGAGACACTGGCCGCGATCCGCCAGCAACTTGGGCTTGCGCTTGGACCGCTGGACCATCTCTGGAACTGGCTTGCGGGTGTTTTTCGCGGTGATTTCGGAACCTCGTGGATTTCGGGGGCGCCGGTGTTGCCCGGACTGGTTCAGGCACTTGGCGTTTCGCTTGGTTTGATGGCAGCGGCGCTGGCAGTGGCGTTGTTCGTGGCGGTCGCGTTGTGCTGGCCGACCATGCGGCGTGGATTGCGGGGGCGCGATACGCGGTCTTCAGGTGTCGTGGCCGCATGCCTGACGGCGCTGCCGGAGTTCATGCTGTCGGCTGTCTTGCTGGTCGTCTTTGCCGTGTGGCTGCGATGGTTCCCGCCATATGGTTGGCATGGCGCGGCCAATGTGGTCTTGCCGGCGTTGGCGCTGGGGTTGCCGGCCGGGGGGTTGCTGGGGCGTTTGCTGGAAAATGCGATCGCGGCGACCTTTCACGAACGCTGGATCGCCACATGGGCTGTTGCAGGCTTTGGCAAGGGGCAGATCGCCCGTGCCGTATTAAGGCGCAGCCTTCCCGCGCTGATGCCGCAAATCGGGATGATCATTGTGGCCATGACGGGGGGCGCAATTGCGGTTGAACAGGTGTTCTCCATTCCCGGGCTGGGGCGGGCGGTGTTGGGCGCGGCCTCGGCCCAGGATCTGCCAGCATTGCAGGCGGGTATCCTGTTGTTGCTGGTGAACGCATTGTTCATCGGGATTGTCGCAAATTTGATCCGCATCGCCTTGCTGGGCCGGGCGTTGGAGATGGGGGCGATGCCGGTGCCGCAGGTCTTGCAGGCTGCCCCGTCACGCCGACTGTGGATCGTTCCGGGTGTGGTATCGTTCCTGATGTTAGTTCTGGTGGTTGCCGGGCTGCCACGTGATCCGTTCACGTCCGAATATATTCGGCTGCAACCCCCCGGTCTTTTGCTGCCGCTGGGGGCGGACGGGCTTGGACGGGATGTTCTGGCCCGCGTTGCGCATGGCGCGGTATCGACCATCGGGATGGCGATCGTTGTGACCGCGGCGTCATTCGTGATCGGAATTGGGATGGGCCTGATGCCGCGTCTGGCGATCGGCCCGATAGAGGTTACCAAGGCGACGCCACCGACCATTGCGGCCCTGATCGTCACGGCCGCAATGGGGCCCAGTGCCGTGGGGGCCGTGGTCGCGGTGTCCGCCGTCGCCTGGGCGCCGCTTGCTGCGCATACGGCCGCACTGGTGACCGAGACCCGTGCCCAGCCTCATGTGCAGATCGCGCCGGTTCTCGGGGTCGGTCCGCTGCAATTGCTTCCCCGGTCCATTCTGCCCGCGATCACCGGCCCGGTTCTGCGGCATGCGATGCTGCGTTTGCCGGGCAATGCACTTGCATTGGCTGCGCTGGGTTTTCTGGGCTTGGGGCCAAAACCGCCTTCGCCGGACTGGGGGCTGATACTTGCGGATGGGCTGCCATATGTCGAACGTGCGCCCTTTGCGGTGCTGGCACCCGTTGCGGCGCTGGCGCTGATGTCGGTGCTGGGCGTGTCGTTGGCGGCGTTGTCACGACGCTGACCCCGGCCTTTGCCATCCGCAGGCTTATGCGCCGCTTGGGGCAACGCCCGGTTTGGGTGTTGCACGAGTTTGTGCGCATCCGATCAATTGTTGACGAAATTTGTCGGTAACCTTAATGGGGCGACAACATGACTCGAATAAGGTTTTCTCCATGACCCTGCGTGCCTTTCTTGGTGCATCCGCGCTTGGCCTGATTGCGGCAAGCGCCGCGCAAGCAGATCCGATCACCGTGACCGATATCGCCGGCCGTGAAATCACGCTGGAAGCGCCGGTCGAACGCGTGATCCTTGGGGAAGGGCGGCAGGTATTCTTTACTTCGGTGCTGGATGGCGATGACCCGTTCGGCCGTGTTGTCGGATGGCGTGATGATCTGGAACAGGCGGCCCCCGAAAGCTATGCGGCCTACCGCGAGAAATTCCCCGAACTGGCCGAAATTCCGACGTTTGGCGGGTTCAAGGATGGCACATTCGATATCGAACAGGCCGTGTCATTGGAACCGGATGTCATGATCATGAATCTGGAAGCCAAGCAAGCCACCGACGAAGCGGGGTACGAAGACAAGCTGGCCAAGGTCGGCATTCCGATCGTCTATGTCGATTTTCGTGAAAAGCCGTTTGAACATACGCCCAAGTCGATGGACATCATCGGACAGCTGTTCGGCAAGGAAGACCGCGCGGCAGAATTCAACGCATTCTACACGGACCAGATCGCACGCGTCACCGATGTCATCGCGGCCCAGTCCGACCTGAAACGTCCGCTGACCTTCGTAGAACGCGCGGCCGGCTATTCGGAAGACTGCTGCATGTCCTTTGGCGATGCGAATTTCGGCCGTTTCGTGGAACTGGCGGGGGGCGAAAACATGGCCTCACCGTTCATTGCGGGCACATTCGGGACCGTCAATGCCGAACAGATCATTGCCTCGAACCCGGATCAGATCGTTGCGACGGGGGGCAATTGGGACGCCTATGTCCCGGGTGGCAACTGGGTTGGGGTCGGACCCGGATCGGATCAGGCCGAGGCGCGCCGCAAACTGGCGGCCTTGATGGAGCGGCCTGCGTTTACGGGTGTAGCCGCCGTCGAGAACGGGCAGGTGCATGCGATCTGGCACCAGTTCTACAACACGCCCTATAGCTTTGTTGCGGTGCAACAGCTGGCCAAGTGGCTGCATCCCGAATTGTTTGCCGACCTTGACCCCGAAGCGACCTTGCGGGAACTGCATACACGCTTTCTGCCGGTTGAGTATCGTCCGGGCTATTGGGTGACTTTGGCCGCCCCCCACGAAAACTGAGCGTGACGGGCGACCCCGAGATCGCCCCAAAGCAAGAGGTCACCATGGCAAGCATCGCAAATGACGCCCCGCAGCATGCGGGGACCTATCGCGGACTGGTCGCGCGGCGGCTGATGGTACTGGTGGGGCTTGGCGTGCTGCTGTTGTTATCGGTGGCCGTCGATGTTTCGCTGGGGCCCGCGCGCTATGCCTTGCCGGATGTGCTGAAAACACTTGTCGCGCCGAATACGGTCGATCTTCAGATGCGCGTGGTGGTCTGGGATATCCGGATGCCGATGGCGATCCTTGCCGTCACCGTGGGGGCCAGCCTTTCCCTGGCGGGTGCGCAGATGCAGACAATTCTGGCGAATCCTCTGGCCAGCCCGTTTACCCTGGGCCTGTCGGCGGCAGCCAGTTTTGGCGCAGCTTTGGCCATGGTATTGGGCGTGGCCCTGTTTCCTGCGGCGGTCGGATTGATGGTGCCGATCAATGCCTTTGCGGCGGCAATGATCGCGTCACTTCTTATTTTCGGGTTGTCCACGATGCGCGGCGTCACCGTGGAAACCATTGTTTTGTTGGGGATTGCATTGGTCTTTACCTTCAACGCCGCCCTTGCCTTGCTGCAATATTTCGCGTCCGAGCAGGCGCTGGCCGCCGTCGTGTTCTGGACCATGGGTAGCCTGACCAAGGCGACCTGGGGCAAGGTGGCTATCACTGCGGCAATTCTGGCCATCTGCACGCCGCTGTTTGCACGACGCGCATGGGCGCTGACGGCGATCCGCCTGGGCGAGACCCGTGCCGCGGCCATGGGGGTTCCGGTCAAGCGGTTGCGGCTGGAAACATTGGTTCTTGTTTCCCTGCTGGCGGCAGTTCCGGTCTCGTTTGTCGGCACGATCGGCTTTATCGGGATCGTCGGCCCCCATGTTGCCAGGCTGTTGCTGGGCGAGGATCAGCGGTTCTTCCTGCCCGGTGCCATGTTGTCTGGTGCCGTGATCCTGTCGGCCACATCGGTGTTGTCCAAGGCGCTGCTGCCCGGGGCGGTGCTGCCGATCGGGATTATCACCGCATTGGTCGGGGTTCCGTTTTTCATGGCCCTGATTCTGACGAAAGGGCGCAAGGCATGGTAAGGCTGGCGCTGGAGGGGTTGGGCGCGCGCTACGGCAAACGTAGCATCATATCCGATGCAACGACCCCCTGGATCGAAGGTGGATCGTTGACGGCGCTGGTGGGCGCCAATGCTGCGGGAAAGTCGACATTGTTTCGCCGCATTGCCGGGCAGATGGGGGGCAGCGGTTCCGTGCGGTTGTCCGGTGCCGACCAAAACGATCTGCGTTACATGCCGCAGGATACCGCGATGACGGCCGCGTTGACCGTATATGAATCGGTGATCCTGGCGCTGAAGCAAGGCGCAAGCGGTTGGCGGTTATCGGCGCAGGAACTGGCGTCTGTAGACCATGTGCTTCATCGCTTTGGCATTGCCCATCTGGCCACGCGACAATTGCCTGAACTGTCGGGCGGACAAAGACAATCGGTGTCGATTGCCCAGACATTGGTGACCCGACCCAAGATCGTGCTGATGGATGAGCCGACCTCGGCGCTGGACCTGTATCGCCAGTTCGAGATCCTTGAAGCGCTGCGTCGCTATGCGGTGGATACGGGGGCCGTGGTCGTGCTTGCCCTGCACGATCTCAATCAGGTGATGCGGTCTTGCGCCACGACCATCGCATTGGCGCAGGGACGCATCGTTGCTGCCGGTGACACGCTTGAAGTTCTGACCCCGGATCTGATCCGCCAGCTTTACGGCATCGACAGCAGGGTCGAGCGTTGTTCCCGGGGTTCGCCGATGATGATCGTGGACGGGCCGTCATCCTCTGCGCATGCCGCCGGGCATTGCTGATCGCCAGGAAACTGGCTCAGATGCCGTCCCGGTGTTTGGCGGGGCTATGCTCAAGGTGAAGGATGCCCTATCCCTGTTGGGCAAACCGGCGCAACAAGGAGAGCGAGAGGCTTGGACCGTGGAACTTTCGATCTGCGCCTTCTGGGCTATTTCTTCCGAACCGCCCAGGTCGGCAACATCACCCGGGCTGCGGCCGAACTGAATGTCGCCCAACCTACCCTGTCAAAGGCGTTGAAGCTGTTGGAGGATCAGGTCGGCACCCCTTTGATGGAACGCCATGCCCATGGCATCACGCTGACCCCGATCGGTGCCCGTCTTGCCGAACATGCCGGGGTCGTCATTGCGCAGGTGCGTGATGCTTCGGATGAGATTGCGCAACTGCGATCGGGAAAGGGCGGGCATGTCCGGATCGGGGCCGGCCCTTCCTGGGTGCGCAGGAAGCTGCCCGAGGCGATCAGCAGGATAACCGAGCAACGCCCCGATGTTCTGGTCGAAGTCCAGACCGGTTTCGATGAATCGCTGTTGCGCGGTTTGACCACCGGTGCATTGGATTTCGTGGTGGCCGAACGCCCCCTGGAAGGCGAGAGCGCCAATCTTGAATTTCGCCTTCTGACAGCTGATGATCTTGTCTGCGTCGGGCGCCCTGAACACCGCCTTGCGGGGCGCAAGAATGTGCCTGCGACCGAGGCCCTGGCAATGGCCTGGGCGCTGCCGCCCGAGGACACGTTGGCGCGGCGCAAGCTGGATGGCCGGGTGATCAGTCTGGGGCTTACCCCGCCCAGGGCGATGGTCATGTCTACCTCGCTGACATTTCTGCTGACCCATGCGACGCTGACCGACGCCTTGATCTATACCACCAGATCCCAGCTTCTGTCGGCCGAGGGCAGCCGGCTGATTGAAATCGACGTCCCCGAACTGGTCACACATCGCGAGGCCGGGCTGATCTATCGCAAGCCGGGTCTGCTGACGCCGGCGGCCCGTGCGATCACCGAGGCGCTGATCGCCGAATGTCAGGCCGATCCGTTCAACTGAAACCGCGCCTCTGCCTGTGCGCGGCACCGCTTGGCGCGTGCCATAGCCAATAGCTATGGAGTTGGCCGTTTTTTTCATTTCTGGAATGCCCGTTGATGCGCTAGATTTCCTTGCACAACGATGCGGGAGGCATCGGGTTTCAGGAATGTTGGGAGGAAACATGATCTACAACCGGAAACTGACAAGGGCCCTGGCGGCCAGTGTGCTGGCATTTGCTGCCTCGGGGGTGTCAGCCGCAGAATCTCCGATCACGATCGTGATCAATCAGTCCCCCTGGTTCCCCGGCTTTCAGGCCGTTGTCGAGAAATATGAGGAAGACACCGGAAATACTGTTGAACTGGATGTGAACCCGTTTGCGGGCAGCCTGGAAAAGCAACGCACCGCTGTGCGGGCCGATCAAAGCCCTTATGACGTGCTGATCATGAATGCGGGTTTCTTTTCCGAATTCTACAGCGGGGGATTCATGCAGCCGCTGACGGATATCGACCCTGCATTCAGCCTGTCCGAAGATATCTATACCTTTGATGACAGTGTGTGCTGGAATGCCGAAGACAAGAAGATCAGTTGTGACGGTGGCGGACTGCTGAGCGTTCCGGTCAATCCGAATGTCCTGATCCTGCATTATCGCCAGGATCTGTACGAAGAGGCCGGCTTGTCGGTGCCAACCACATGGGATGAGCTTTATGACAATGCCAAGGCACTGCAGACGGATGCCCGCTATGGTATTTCGCAACGCGGACAACGCGGCACGTTTGACGTCACCTATGATGTGTTTCCCTATATCTGGTCTCATGGCGGCGGAATCGTAGACCAGCAGGACGACGGCAGCTACAGGGTGACGATCAATTCCCCCGGCACGCTGGCGGGAATGGAGACCTATCTGAAGCTGGCAGCCGATGTCGGACATCCCTCGACCGCTGGTCAGACCCAGACCAACGTGATCCAGAACATGGCGACGGGCCGCGCAGTTCATATCAACTCGGTGCCTGCACCCGGATTGTTTGACGATGAAAGCAAATCGATGGTCGTGGGGCAGGTTGCCTATGCGCCGCCTCCGGGCACGAGCGAATTCCCGTCGGCAACGCCCTTGGGGCATTGGCTGGCCGGGGTGCCCAAGAACATCTCGGATGACCATAAGCAGGCGGCACTGGCCTTCCTGACATGGTTCCAGAGCGATGAGGCACAGCGCGCCTATGCCGAGGCGGGCTCGATGCCGGTCAGTCGTGCGGTGCTGGAATCAGACATGGCCGATCAGCCGGAATACCGCTGGATGAAAGCGTTGGCGGCGGCGCTGCCCAATGCAAGGCTGACCTTCACATTTCCCGAAGCGACGCAGGTGCTTGCGGTGACCGAGCTGCGCTTCAACCAGGCGATTGGTGGCGAAATGCCGTTGAATCAAGCGCTGAATACCGCGGCCGAGGAAATCACCAAGGTGATGCAGGACGCTGGCTATGACCTTCCTGCTCCGGAAATGCTTCCGTAACCTTCCCGATGGTCGCGGAGAGATCCGCGACCATCCAATTTCTCGGAGCCTGTCATGAAAACCGACACCTTCTGGCGTCACGCGACGCTGTGGCCCGCGCTTGTCCTTTTTGCGCTTCTGACTGTTCTGCCGCTGATCAAGCTATTTGCCCTAAGCTTCAACGATGTCGAATGGATCAATCGGGAAGCGGTATGGGATTGGGTCGGGCTGGCGAATTACGCCCGCCTGCCCGAAGACAACCTGCTGCGCGCAGGGGCGCTGAATACGCTGATCTTCGCGGTGGTGGCGGTGGCCCTGCAGATGCTGATCGGGTTCGTTCTTGCGCTTTTGACAGTTCAGGTCGTGCGGGGGCGCGTCTTTTACCGCACGGTGTTCATACTGCCGATCCTCGTGCCGGGGATCATCATCGGCGCGATATGGAAACTGATGTATTCCTATGATTTCGGAGTTCTCAACAGCTTTCTGGCCTGGTTCGGGCTGACACCCCAGGACTGGCTGGGCAATCCCGATCTGGCGCTGTTGTCGGTGATCATCGTGGATGTCTGGCACTGGACGCCCTTTTGTTTCCTGCTGCTGCTGGCCGGTCTGGAAAGCCTGCCGGACGATATTTTCGAAGCGGCCCGGATCGATGGCGCAACGCGTTGGCAGCAGCTGCGCTATATCACGCTGCCGCTGATGATGCCGACCATTGCGGTGACATTCGTGTTCCGCATGATCCTTGCCTTCAAGGTCTTTGATGAAATCTACCTGCTGACCGGAGGAGGTCCGGGCACGTCGACCGAGGTGATCAGCTTCACCATCTATCGCCGATTTTTCACCGAGGATCAGACGGGCTACGGCGCAGCCATGTCGATCGCCGTGATCGCAGTGATTGCCGCGGGGATCATTGCCGCCACCCGCGCCACAGCCGGAAAAGGGGCCAAGGCATGACCGATGTAACCAATTCCCCGCTGACGGTTGCCGGTTCCCGGCGTCGCCGGTTCAACGCCTCGGAACGGCAGGTCGCATTGATGCGGCATCTGGTTCTGATGAGCTTTGCGCTGATCGTGCTGTTCCCGTTCTTCTGGATCATATCGGCGGCGTTCAAGACCCAAATCGACCTGTTGATGGGCAAGATCTTCTTCACGCCCAGGATCGACGGGTTCCTTGATGTGATCTTCGACAAGACTTCGGACTTTGCACGAAATTTCGGAAACTCCATGGTGATCGGCCTGATCAGCACCTTTCTTGTCCTGATCGTGGCAACGCTCGCGGCGTTTTCGCTGTATCGCCTGCAATGGCCGGGATGGGTGCTGCATTCGCTGCTGGGGTGGTCGGTCATTTTTCACATGGTGCCGCCCATCACCCTTGCGGGCGCCTGGTTCACGATGTTCCGTTCGGTCGGGCTGGATAACAGCTATACGGGCATTATTCTGGCCCATACCACGCTGCACTTGCCGATGGCGTTGTGGATGATGGGGGTCTTTGTCCGCGATGTTCCCAAGGAATTGGTCGAAGCGGCGCAGATTGATGGCGCCAAAGTGCCCCAGATCCTGTGGCATGTGGTGTTGCCGATCGTTCGTCCGGGTCTGGCGGCTACCGGAATCCTGACATTTATCTTCAGCTGGAACGAGTTTCCGGTCGTGCTGGTGCTGAGTCAGCGGCAAACGGCGACCGTTCCTCTGGGGATCGGCAAATACGCTCAGGAAAACACCATCGCCTTTACCGAAATGGCGGCCGCTTCGACCTTGTCGATCCTGCCCGCCTTCCTGCTGCTGCTGTTTGCGCAGCGTTTCATTGTCCGCGGTTTGACCTCGGGCGCGGTGAAATAGGAAATTCTCATGAAAACGGTTCTTGTTCTGTTTGACTCGCTCAATCGTAACGCGCTTTCGCCTTATGGCGGGGATCGTGTTCCGACCCCCAATTTCGACCGCCTTGCCGCGCGCAGCGCATGTTTCAGGGATCACCATGTCGGGTCGATGCCCTGTATGCCCGCACGGCGCGACCTGCTGACCGGGCGCATGTCCTTCCTGCATCGCAGTTGGGGGCCGATCGAACCCTATGACGTGACCTTCCCCGAAGTGCTGAGTCGCGAGCATGGCGTCTATAGCCATTTCGTCACGGATCATTTCCATTATTGGGAGGATGGCGGTGCGACCTATCACAACCGTTATGACAGCTATGAATTTTTCCGCGGTCAGGAAGGGGATCGGTGGAAAGGCGTCGTGGCGCCGGACTGGCCCGCGATCGAGGCGCGTTTCGATCCTGCCCAGGTCTCGCGTCGTCCGCGCAGCTATCCGCGCCACAATGTGATCAATCGCGACTACATCGATGATGAAGCAGCGCATCCCAGCTTTCAGACCTTTGCGGCGGGCGTCGAGTTCATCGAAGAAAACAGGGATGCCGACAACTGGTTCCTGCAGATCGAGACCTTCGCCCCGCATGAACCCTTTTTCGCGCCCAAACGTTTTCGCGACATCGCCGGCGCGCGTCACCAGGGCCCGGCGCTGGACTGGCCGCAATATGGCCATAGCGACCGGCCCCTGGAGGAACAGGACGAACTGCGCGCCAGCTATTATGCATCGGTCGCGATGTGTGATGAACTGCTTGGGCAGGTTTTGGACATGTTCGACCGCAACGATCTGTGGCGCGACACGGCCCTGATCGTCACGACCGACCACGGCTTTCTGCTGGGTGAACACGATCTGTGGGCCAAGAACCGGATGACATTGTATCAGGAAATCGCGCGGATCCCCCTGTTCTTTCATGATCCCGCCAATCCGGGTGCCGATGGAACGCTGGTCGAAGGGCTGAGTCAGACCCCCGATCTTGCGGCCAGCATTCTGGACCTTTTCGGGGCAGAGCCACCGGCCCAGATGCCCGCGCCCTCGCTGCGTCCGATGCTTGCGGGGCAGGGATCGCCGCATGACGCGCTGATCTATGGCTATTTCGGCGGGGCGGTGAACCTGACCGACGGGCGGCACAGCTATCATCGCTATCCCCCCGATATGGCAGCGCAGGAAGTGTATCAATATACGTTGATGCCGACCCATATTTTCGATTTTTTTCATCCCGAGGAACTGGTTCACGCGCAGCTTTCGCCCCCCACATCCTTTAGCCGCGACATGCCGTTGTTGCGCGTACCTGTCAGCGCGAAATCCGCGATGTATAATGCCTATGGTCCCGGCTGCATGATCGAAAGTGATACTCGACTGTACGATCTGGCCAGCGACCCCGCGCAGGGGGTGCCGCTGGATAACCCTGAACTAGAGGCGTGTTTGTCCGAACAGATGGCGCGCCTGATGCAGATGCTCGATGCCCCGGCCGAGGCCTTTGCCCGCCTGGGTCTGTCCAGACAGGCGGAGCCGGCATGATCTCGGACTGGGCCGAACAGGTGGCCAATCTGCGGCAATTGGCTGCGGTACGGCGGATCACGCTTGAAGACGGGGCCGAACGCGGTGTCAGCGCGCTCAGCTTCGATACGGGCGGCGGGCTTGCTTTCTGGGTGCTGGCAGACCGCAGTCTGGATATCGGGCCGCTTGGCTTTCGGGGAACCCCATTGGCCTGGCATCATCCTGCGGGTTTTATCGCGCCCGGTTTGCACGATGCACAGGCCGACCGGGGCACTGGCATTCAGCGCAGCCTTTCGGGGTTCCTCGTGACCTGCGGACTTGATAATGCCCGCCAACCACGAGCGGGATTGCCGTTGCATGGCTCACTGCCCCTGACCCCAGCGCGCGTTCTGGCATGTGGCGAGGATTGGGAACGACCCGACCCCGTCCTGTATGTCGAGGGCGAGATTTGCAGCGCGCATTTGCAGGGGGCGTGCCTGTCAATGCGCCGCCGCATCGAGGCCCCGATTGGTGGGGCGTCGATGACATTGACCGATCGGGTCCAGAACGTCGGCCCTGACCCCGCCGAGATCCGGATTCTGTATCACACGAATTTCGGTTATCCGATGGTCACGCCGCGCACTCGGATTGAACTGGGTGGGCGCGACATCGAGGTTCACGACAGATCCGCGACATGCCATGCGACACCCGGCGGTTTTGATGCCGAGATCACGCGTTCCGGATGCGCGGACTGGCCTGGGGTGCGGGTCCGGATGCAGGGCGATTTGCCATTCGTTCAGCTGTGGCGTGACGCCCGGCCCAGACGCAATATCCTGGCGGTCGAACCGTCCAACTGTGGTCGCGAACCCGATGGGACCAGTGCCCCGGGGCAGCGGTTGATCAGTGGCGAAACATGGCAGGCACAACAGAAATTCACCTTTTCATCCGTCAAACAAGAGGATTGACATGGCACGCGTTAAGCTGAACGGCCTGTCCAAGAGTTATGGCAAGGTCAACGTGATCAAGGACATCTGTCTTGACATCGAGGACGGAGAGTTCGTTGTTCTGATCGGCCCGTCGGGATGCGGGAAATCAACGCTTTTGCGGATGATTGCGGGTCTGGAAAGCATCACTGATGGCACGCTGGAAATCGGTGACCGTCCGGTCAATGATGTGCCGCCACGGGATCGGGGCATCTCGATGGTGTTTCAAAGCTATGCGCTTTACCCACATATGAGCAGTGCCGATAACATGTCTTTTTCCTTGCGGCTTGCGGGTGAAGACGATGCCTCGCGGCGCGGCAAGGTTGCGCGGGCTGCCGACATTCTGGGTCTTGGCCCGTATCTTGATCGATTGCCGAAACAGCTATCGGGCGGCCAGCGTCAGCGCGTGGCAATGGGGCGTGCGATCGTGCGCAAGCCCGAGGTTTTTCTTTTCGATGAACCGCTGTCAAATCTGGATGCCAAGCTTAGGGTCAAGATGCGGACCGAACTGAAGGAGTTGCACCAGAAGCTGCGCACGACCACGATATATGTCACCCATGATCAGGTCGAGGCCATGACATTGGCCGATCGGATCGTGGTTCTGCGCGATGGCCGGATCGAACAGATCGGCACGCCGCTGGAATTGTATGACAATCCTGCAAACGCCTTTGTCGGTTCTTTTCTGGGGTCGCCAACGATGAATCTGTTGCAGCTGGAGGTGGCGGCGGACAATCCGCGATCGGCACGGTTTCCCGATGGCGAGGCCATGTGTCTGGCCGAACCTGCGCCGCCCGGGCCGGCCATTGTCGGGATACGTCCCGAATGTTTCAATCTTGCGGCGCAACCCGGCGACGGCACTTTGCAGGCCGAGGTTGTCGTGGTCGAACCCACCGGTGCAACGACCGAATTGGTGGTGCGCAAGGCGGGCCAGGACATAACGGTTCTGTCGCCCCAACGCCTGAATGCACGCCCGGGTGACAAGGTCTGGCTGATGCCCGATGCCACCAGGGCGCGGGCCTTTCCTCATGGTGACAACCATATCGGCTGAAAGTTCGGTGGCGGGGGCGTTTCAGGTCCAGCCCGCGACGGGCGGTCCGGCCCCGGTCAGGAATTGACGATCTGCTTTTGAGCATAATCGCGTTTCAACGCTGCAGTCTGATCATAAACACCTTTGGCTTTGCCATTGCGATGGCTTATTGGCAGCTATGATGAAACGCGCGCAAATCGAAACCCTTATGCCCGAGATGAGGGCCTATGCCCGTTCGGTCAGCGGGCATGTTCAGGATGCCGAAGATCTAGTGCAGGATGCCATCGAACGGGCACTGTCGGCACCGTCTCGTCCCGATATGCTGGACGAATTGCGGCCGTGGATATTTCGGGTGATCCGCAATCTGCATTACGATGAATTGCGACGCCGGCGTGTGCGCAGGGAATATTCCGCGGCGCAGATACGTTATTCAGATGAAGCAACCACCGGCACCGATACCGAACGGGATACTCTGATCCGTTTGGCATTCGAAAAGCTGCCCCCCGAACCGCGAGAAATCTTGTTTCTGGTAGATGTCATGGGTTTCAAATATTCCGAGGCCGCGCAGGTTCTGAACCTTCCGGCGGGTACAGTCATGAGCCGCGTCAGCAGGGCCCGCAAGGCATTGCGTGATCTGATCGCGGCCAATGGAACGAACACGATATGAACGATCTGAACGACCACGACTGGGATCTTGTGAATGCCTATCACGATGGCGAACTGGACCAGCCCGAGGCCGCGGCACTGGAATCCCGTCTGGTTCGCGAACCGCAGTTGCAGGCCGCCCTCGAGGATGTGCGCCGAATGTCCCGCAGCCTTGCCGGGTTGCGCCCCACCCTTGCCCAACCAACCAAGCCTGCAAATCTCAACAGCTGGCCGGTTCGTCTTCTGGGCGGCGGGTTGGTTGCGGCTTCTCTGCTGGGGCTGGCTTTCTGGGCCGGCTTGGCCCCAAGGGAAATGTCACCGTTGAATGCCCATCGGGCGTTTCTGGGTCAGAATTTCTCTGCCCACGGCGTGACGCAGGTATCCGGGAACGATTTGCCGAACCTGGCGGTCGCCCGCCTTTATGCGGTTGCAGATGACGATTTCGGGACCGGGCGTGTCGTTCACTATTCGGGTGAGAACGGTTGCCGGCTGTCCTATTTCTGGTCCAGCCAGACCATCGAGTTGCCAGCGAATGGTCAAGAACAGGTCGCGGTGTGGCGGTCCGATGACGGGCTGTCACATTTGATCGTGGCAAGTGGTATGGACCAGGCGCGTTTCAACGCCATTGCCGACTATTTGCGCCATCGCAGCAATCCGGCCGATCGGAAATTCGCGCTGGCCGATCACCTGACGGCACCCTGTGCGGGATAGGCGCCGGCTGAACCGGCGCCCGGGTTGATCAGCTTCCGCTTGCGGCGGTCGACACATATTGGGCCAATGTTTCGATCTGCTCGCTGCTGAGCGTTTCATTAAAGGCGGGCATGATGCCGATGCCGCTGGTTACGGCGGCACGGACTTGTTCCGCGGTTGGTTTGAATTCGTCGAGATTGGGACCGATCTCACCTTCTGATCCTGCATCGGCCAGTGCGTGGCATAGCGCGCAGGCGGGCTCGGCCGATTCGTTGAACAGGGCGCGACCTGCCTCGGTATCGGTTTCGGCATGCAGCTGCATTGCAGACAGCAACAGGGCAGCGCCCGCGAAAATAATTCTCGGTTGGTACATATTCAAATTTCCATATGTGGGATAGATGGGGCCGGCATTTTGCCGGCCCGTCGTTCGTATCAGCTGACGGTTACGTCAACTGCGTGGGCGCGCCAGCCATTGTTGCCATATCCACGTTCATTCGGCTCGAAATCGGCGGGTTGGCTATCGCCGGCCGCATTGGTCGCGCGGCTGGCCAGAACGTGATCGCCGGCAGCAAGTTCGGCGATCAGGACGAAGGGGCGCCATGCATATGGACCCATATCCGGTCCGATGAACTTGGCCTCTGTCCAGGTTTCGCCACCATCGACGGAAACCTCGATCTTGGACGGTGCAGAGGTGCCGCCCATGGCGACGCCGTGGATCTGCACCTTGCCCGAAGCCGTATCCATCAGCGGTGAGGTGATCCAGGATTTGACCGACATCTCGAACATCGACGGTTGCGAGGCATTGCCTTTTTCGCCGACGGCGCGGAGGCGATAGCCGGACTGCTGGATCTTTGCCGGCGATTCTTCGGCGGTCAGTGCAAGCTTTTTCAGGTATTTTACGTTGTTCACGCCGAAATATCCCGGCACGATCAGGCGCAGTGGTCCGCCATGTGCCAGCGGGATCGGTTCGCCATTCATTTCCCAGGCGAGAATGGCCTGGTCGATCGCCTCTTTCGGCACCGAACGTTCGACCATGACCGTCGTCGGGTCGATTCCGGGCGGGATTTCCTCGCCGCCGGTACCGGTCAGCCAGGGCAGTTCGGCATTTTCACCACCCAGGGCGTCGATGACTGCCCGCAGCGGCACGCCCGTCCAGACAACATTACCAGCGGCACCGACGGACCATTGGGTTCCGCTTGTCTCATGCGCAAAGAAAGCGCGGCCATTGCCCGAACATTGCAGAACCGAGACGACGGTTTCCACGCCCATTGTCTTGAGCTGAGCCAGGGTCATCGTTGCAGGATTTGCGACCCCCTCGAACGAAATTTCCCAGGCATCGCGATCGGCAACGATCTCGTCCGATGGTGCCGGCAGGTTGTTGCGGATATACAGATCATTGCTGGGCGTGATCAGTGCAGCGCCCTGTGCGGCGCGGCGGGTTTCCAGAGTTTGCTTGGAATGAACGATCAGGTCGTTTGCGTCTTTCCAGGCGACATAATCGGGCAGTTCGTTTCCGTCCTGCGCCATTGCCGGCACACCGGATGCCGCGGTGGCGGCAGTGCCTGCCGCCGCAACCAAGAAATGCCTGCGTTTCATGTTTTGTAGCAGCGCCATGGCTCTCCTCCTTCGGGTATTCGCTGTTCGGCCTGCATCGAAATGCAATCGCCGCTAGATTTCTGACGTCTGGGAAAGGCGGATTATTCCCTTGGGGTGCGACTTTTTTTCACATCCATGCAAATTCCCTGATCGGGACGACGAGGTGCCGACCCGAGGGGGGGCAAATTCTTGACAAGCGGGCGGGAAATTCCTATCTGTCTAGTTAGCTGGACAGGAGAGTTCGATGTTGTCGCTTCAAGAGGCAAAGAACAAATTCAGTGCGGTCGTGGAAGCGGCCTTGGCCGGGCATCCGCAGCGGGTTTCGCGGCGGGGAAAACCGGCGGTCGTGGTCTTGGCTGCGGATGAATATACGCGCCTTGTCGACGCCGCAAAAGCCCGTCGCGAAAGCTTTCAGGACCACTTGCTGTCATATCCTGAAATGGATTTTTCCCGGGCGGGTTCCAAGCCGCGCGATGTGGAATTTTGATTCACATTCTGGATACGAATGTGATTTCGCAGGCGCGCCGGGTCGAACGTGCGCCACTGCTTGCGAAATGGCTGGCCGCGCAGGATGAAGCAACGCTTTTCCTGAGCGTGATCACCTTGGGTGAAATCGAACGCGGCATTGTTTTGCAGGAACGAAAGAACCCGGATTTCGCCCGTGACCTGCGCGTATGGCTTGAACGAACGGTTCGTGTTTTTTCGGATCGGATTCTGGAATTTTCAGCTCAGGATGCGCTGAAATGGGGCGAGCTGTCTGCCCGGATCGGGCATCCGGGCGCCGACCTTATGATCGCAGGGCAGGCGCTTGTGCGCGATGCGGTGGTCGTCACGCATAACACGGCTGATTTTCTGCCAACTGGGGCAAGGCTGTTTGATCCGCTTGCTCAGATCTGATCGCGTTTCAGGGCCATTTCCTGTGCCTGGATGGCCAGATCGCAGACCCTGAAGGTTCGCGATTGCGGACAGGCTGTTTCACTGCGCAGCAGAATATCCTGCATCAGATTTCGGAAATAGGGCAGATCGCTTTTGCTGCAATCGACATATGTGCATTCATCCTGATTGACCAGATAGAGGTGATCCGTCCCCGGGCGGCCAGCAATATCCACATATTTGCGCAGCTCGATCTGGCCTTTGGTCCCCGCGATGAACAGCCGTCCGTCACCCCAGTTCGGCAAGGCATCCGCAGTATACCAGTCGACGCGGATAAACCCCTGAGCAGAGCCGGAACGCAGGGCCAGTGTTCCGAAATCCTCGAAACCGGGATGATCCGGATTCGCATGGTTTCCGACGGTCGCCATCGTGATCTCGGCGTCTTCTTGTCCGGTGAAATGCAGGAACTGTTCGATCTGATGCGACGCGATGTCGGTCAGGATGCCGCCATAGGTCGCCGCATTGAAGAACCAGTCGGGACGGGTCTGGGCATTCAGGCGGTGCGGTCCAAGGCCGGTGGTGTGGATGACCGTGCCGATGGCGCCGGCCCTGACCAGTTCGGTCGCGGCGGTGACGGCAGGAACCTCGAACCGTTCCGAGAAATTGACCGACCAGATCCGGCCCGTCCGGGCCACTGTGTCTTGAAGGCGGCGCAGCTCGTCCAGCGTGATGCAGCCGGGCTTGTCGACCATCACGTCCTTGCCCGCCTGCATGGCCCGGATCGCCAGATCGGCGCGTTGGTCGGGGCGGCAGGCGATCAGCACCAGCGCGATAGCGGGATCGTTCAGGATCTGGTCAAGCTGCGTCACGCGCGGGACGTCGGGAAAGCGCTTGGTAAAGCCCGCGACGGGCTGGGGGTCGCCCTCGGTCCACCAGGCGGCCAGTTCCGCGCCCGCGTCGATCATTCCCTGCGACATGCCATAGATGTGGCGGTGATCCAGGCCAAGGGCGGCAAAGCGCAGGGGGGTCATGGTGTATCCTCGACATTGACGGTGCTGCCCGTCGCGGCCGAGCGGGTCATCGCGTCGATCAGGCGGTGGACGCGCAGACCCTCGTGGCCGGTGATGCAGGGCGGGCGGCGGTCGCGGATGGATTGCGCGAAATCATGGATCAGGTCGCGGTGCCAGTCGCAGGGAAAGGCCATCGGATCCGACCCGCCGCCCGTGCCCGAAACATCGCCGACCGTTTCACTGCGACCGTCGCGCCAGTGCACGTCCAAGCTGCCGCCGGTCAGGACGGCCGTGCCAAGGGTGCCGTCGATGATCAAGCGTTCTTGTTCGCCGGGAAAGGTGGCGGTGGTCGCGACGATCGACCCCACCGCGCCATTGTCGAAGGTGACGCCCGCGGTGGCGAAATCCTCGGCCTCCAACCGGTGCATGCGGGTGGTGGCGGTCAGGGCCTGCACCGATCTGGCGGGGCCGGTCAGGCTCAGCATCAGGTCCAGCACATGGATCGCCTGCGAGATCAGGACCCCGCCGCCGTCACGATCATAGCTGCCCCGCCCCGGCACGTCATAATAGGCCTGATCGCGCCACCACGGGATTTCGGCCCGGATCAGGGCCAGTTCGCCCAGCTGACCGCCATCGACCAGCTGCCGCAGCCGCCGCGCCCCCTGTCGCATCCGGTGCTGAAACACGATGCCAAGCGTAACCTGCCGATCCGCGCATTCCTTGACAAGATCGCGGGCGGCGACCAGCGTCCGCTCGATCGGTTTTTCCATCAGGATATGTTTGCCCGCCGCGGCCATGACCGCCACGATCTGTGCGCGCTGGTTGGGCGGCGTCGCGATGATGACGCCATCGGTCGCGGGATCGTCGGCGATGGCCTGAAGGCTGTCGAAAACCGGAAAGCCGAAAGTATCGCGGACCGCCTCGGCCTTGGCGCGGGTGCGGTTGAACACGCCCGAGACATTCACCTTGCCGCGCAATTCCTCAAGCGCCTCCAGATGGGGTTTGGTGGCCATGCCAAGGCCGATGACGGCAAGCGTCGCGATTGGTGCGTCAGTCATGTTTTGCTTTCCCTAGGGGCCGAACATCCGGATCGGCAACAGCGTGATTTGCGGGATCATGGTCACCAGCAGAAGAATGGCGACCTGGGCCAGGATGAACGGCAGGATGGCGCGGAACACCGCCGTCGACGGTGCGCCGCCGACCCGCGCGGCCGTAAAGACCAGCACGCCAAGCGGCGGCGTCAGCGCCCCGATGACAAGGTTCATCACGATGATGATCCCGAATTGCAGCGGGTCCACGCCTGCCGCCACCACCACGGGCACAAGGATCGGCACAAGGATCACCATGGCGGCGATCATTTCGATGAACAGGCCGACGAAGACGAGGAACAGATTGATCAGCAACAGAAGATAGATCCGGTTCCCGGTCAGTGCCGCCAGCCATTCGGCGATCTTCTGGGGGGTCTGTTCAAAGGTCAGGATCCACGCGAAGGGCGAGGCGGCGGCGATGATCACCGCGACGGCGACGGTATCCTCGACCGCGTCGCGGAACGCCTCGGACAGGTCGGCCGCTGTCAACCCACGATAGACGAAGGCGCCGCAAAGCAGAGAAAAGACAAAGGCCATGGCCCCGGCCTCGGTCGCGGTGAACACCCCGAAACGGACGCCGCCGACAATCATCACCGGCAGGCACAGCGCCGGGGTCGCCAGCAGGAAGGACCGCCACCGCGCCGACCGGTCCGAGCGTCGCGCATTCGCGCCATAGCCCTTGCGGACCGAGATGATCCAGACCACGACCGACAGCGCCAGCGCGGTCAGGATGCCCGGCACGATGGTGCCGACAAACAGCGCCCCGACCGAAACCGAGGCCAGCGCGGCATAGATGATCAGGCCCAGCCCCGGCGGGATCATGTTCGCCAGGGTCGAGGAGGCGGCGGTCAGAGCGCAGCTGAAGGACCGGCTGTAGCCGTATTTCTCCATCTCGGGGACCATCAGCTTGGCGGTGGCCGATGCGTCGGCGGTGGACGAACCCGACACCCCGGCCAGCATCACGCTGGTCACGATATTGGCCTGTGCCAGACCGCCACGAAAATGCCCGACCAGATGATAAGCCAGATCCACGATACGTCCGGTGATACCCCCCGCATTCATCACCGCCGCCGCAAGAATGAAGAAGGGAATTGCCAGAAGCGTGAATGAATTCAGCGCCCCCGACATGGTCTGGGTGATCGTCACCATCATCAGGTCGGGCAGTGGCGTCAGTCCGGCAAAGGACCCCAGGATCAGGGCAAAGACGATGGGCAGTTCGGCAAAGATCAGCAGCATCGAAACGATCATCAGGATGGCCGTGCTGCTGGCGTCGCCCGGCAGCAATCCGCCCGCCTGACGCAGAAGGAAATAGCCCGCGATGCCCGCGGCCAGCGTGACGATCCCGCTTTGGCTGCCAAGCCCGCGGATCGGACTGGTCAGTAGCAACAGGGTGATCGCGCTGCCCGCCGGGACCGCCATGAACAGATAGCGCAGCGGCACCCTGATGGCGGGCATCACCTGCATCGTGCGGTTCATGAAATCGATCCCGTGCACCAACAGGATCACGCAGCAGATCACCGTCATCACCCGCAGAAAGACGCGATGCGCGGTCTGGGTTCTGGCGGGCAGCCTTGGGACGAACAGCGATATGGCGATATGGCGGTCGCGAAAGGTCAGGACCGCCATGCCCAGAAACACCGCCCAGACGAAACAGAACTGCGCGACCTCTTCGGGCCAGGGCAGCGACGCGTTCAGGACATAGCGGCAAAAGACCTGAAGAACGACCACCCCCGTCGCACACAGCATCAAGAGAACGGCGATGGTTTCCAGCGCCTTGACCACAAGGCGATAGGGCAGGGCTGTCACGCCCGGCATCGGTGTCGCATCATCCAATTTCGTTCCTCCCTGTTTCTGCCCCGCGTCGGGGTTGCGGGGCAGACAGCACAGCGATCAGCCCAAGGCGCGGATCTTGGCGATCATCTGGGCGGTTTCGGGGCTGGTCGCGCCGAACTGCTCGAAGAGGACGGCGGATTTGTCTTCCCATTTTGCTTTTTCGTCGTCGGGGAACGGATGCACGACGCAACCCACCGCCTTCAGATCCTCCAGCGCCTGATCGGCCCCGGCGCGGTTGATGCTGCGCTGCTCGGCAAAGACCTCTTGTGCGGAACTGCGGCAAAGATCCTGCAGATCGGCGGGCAGGCGATCCAGCCAGGCGGCATTCATGCGGATCGCCTTGGGCAAAAACCAATGATAGGTTGGCAAGATATTCTTGGCCTGTTCGTGCCATTTGAAGCCCAGCACCGAAAAATAATCCGAATCCAGCCCGTCGATCACCCCGGTCGACAGTGCGGAATATTGCTCGGAATAGGGCAGGGGCGTGGGGTTGGCACCAAGGGTCTTCCAGAAATCGACCCAGATGCGAACCTCGGGGACGCGCAGCTTGACGCCCTGCAGGCTGTCCAGATCGGTAACCGGATCCTTGGTCAGCAGGTGGCGAAAGCCCACCTCGCCATAGGCGATGAATTCAACGCCGGTCTTGTCGCGCGCGATCTGGCTGATTTCCTGACCGATATCCCCTTGCAACACGGCGTCGACATGGGCCTCGTTCTTGTAGATGAAACCCGGCGCCCCGGCGGTCGCCGCGATTTCCGGGGCGATGGCCTCTTCGCTGTCGGGGCCGGCGGCGGTCACCTGAATGGTGCCGATGCGGCTCATTTCCAGAAGCTGGGCCAGACCGCCAAGCTGGCTGGCGGGGAAATGCTGGGCATCGATGCGCCCCTCGCTGCGTTCGTTCAGCATCGCCACCCATTTGTCGAACGCATTGGTGAAGGGCGAACCGATCGCCTCGGAATGGGCGATCTTGCAGACGAACTTGTCCTGCGCCCAGGCTGATCGCATCAGCGTCGGCGTCGCCAGTGCGGCCGCGCCCAGTTGCAACACGCTGCGGCGTGCAAACCTTGCTTTGTGAATGGTCATTCCTCTCTCCCTTTGGTTTTCCGCGCACGTTGTGCTGGTGCGTCAGATCAGACGCCCGGCCTCCTCCGGGCGAATTCGTCGGTGCTAGTCCTTTTCGGCGGCTCCTGCGGCAAGGTATGTTTCTGCGGTCATCACTGCGGTTCCTCGGTGAAAAACGCGGGCTTTGCCGCCGCGACAACGGGAATGTCATCCAGAACCCTGCGGAGATGACGCCGCATTTTCTGTTCAGCGCGATCTGCGTCCCTGGCCTTGATTGCGTCGGCGATCTGACGGTGTTGTTCGATCAGGATCTGGCGGGGCAGCTGACTGGCGGTCAGGTGGCGGACGCGGTCCATCTGGGTGCGCAACATGTCCAGAAATCCCCAGCCGGCACCTTGTCCGGCAATGTCGGCAATCATGCGATGGAATGCCTCGTCCAGGTCCATGAAGGTCTGGGGGGCGGGGTTATCGACCGCCTCTTGCTGGGCGGTCAGGTTGGCCTCCAGCTCGGACAGCATAGCGTTCTCGGCGCGACGGCAGGCGGCGCGCACGATATCCGCCTCGACCGCCTCGCGGACGAATTGCGCCGCGATGACCGAACCGATGTCGATGCGGCTGACAAAGCTGCCACGTTGGGGGCGGATTTCTATCAGCCCTGCCTCGGACAGCTTGATGAAGGCCTCGCGCACCGGTTGGCGGCTGGTGCGATACAGCGCCGCGATGTCCACCTCGGACAATCTAGTGCCGGGCTCCAATGCGCAGGAAACGATGCGATGACGCAGGCGTTCAAACAGCTGCGGACTGACCGGTCTGCTTGGATCGATTGCCGGTTCTGCTGGTGTCGAAGCCTGGTTCATCTTTCCTCCCTGATAGAAGCGTGCAAGATTACCACCATACTAGTCAACAGATTTGACGTCATATCGGTTGGCAAGCGCAGGCGCCGCCTGTGTCTTTCAGGGAGGGGGGAGTATTCATGAGGCAAACTTGGCGTTGGTTTGGTCCCAGGGATCGCGTGACGATCGACTCGGTCCTGCAGGCGGGTGTCGAAGGGGTTGTGTCGGCCCTGCATCACATCCCGACCGGATCGGTCTGGCATCCGGCGGAAATCGCACAGCGTCAGGCCGAAATAGCCGTGACCCCAGCGGGAAGGCCGTCGGGATTGAAGTGGGAGGTGGTGGAAAGCCTGCCGGTGTCCGAAGATATCAAGCGTCAAAGCGGGGATTGGCGCGCCCATATCGAGGCCTGGAAACAATCACTGTGCAATCTTGGCGCCGCGGGAATTGATGTTGTCTGCTACAATTTCATGCCGGTGCTGGATTGGACCCGGACGGATCTGGCCTTTCCGATGGCAAGCGGCGCGACCTGCATGCGTTTTGACCTGACTGTTTTCGCAGCTTTCGATATTCACATCCTGCGCAGGGCAGGCGCGGCAGAAAGCTATGATCCAGAGATTGTTGCGGATGCCGGAAAAAAGTTTGCGCGAATGGATGCTTCGCTGATCGACGGATTGGTGCGCAACATCCTCTGCGGACTGCCCGGTGCCGCCGAGAGCTTCACCCTCGAAGATCTGCGCGATCAGCTGGCGGCCTATTCAGGCGTGGATGCGCAAGGTTTGCGGTCAAACCTGGTTGACTTTCTGTCCGAGGTTGCCCCGGTCGCACAAAATCTGGGAATGCGCCTTTGCTGCCATCCCGATGATCCGCCGATGCCTTTGCTGGGTTTGCCCCGCATCATGTCGACCGAGGGCGATTACGCCACCATTCTTCAGGCCGTCGATGTCATGGCGAATGGTGTCACGCTGTGTTCCGGTTCATTGGGCGCGCGGCCGGACAATGATCTGACCGGCATGATGGAGAGGTTGGGGGATCGCGTGCATTTTCTGCATTTGCGAAACGTCAAACGGGAAAGCCCCGATCTGCAAACCAGCTTTTACGAATCTGCGCATCTGGACGGGGATTGCGACATGGTTGCCCTGATCGATGCTGTCCTGAGGCAAGAAAAACGCCGCCGCGGGGCAGGTCGGGTCGATGCCTCGATCCCGTTTCGACCAGATCATGGGCAGGACATTCTGGATGATCTAGGGCGCAGGGCGCAGCCCGGCTATCCGTCCATCGGGCGTCTCAAGGGACTGGCGGAATTGCGTGGGATCATCGCGGCGCTTTCCCATGGCTCGGCGCGCCACGGATGATGTGGCGTGCCGGGCATGGATGTTGTCACCCAAGTTCGTCAAATGGCCACGTTCCCGCAGGACGGTGCAGGTTTTCCAGACGTGTCAGGTGCTGACATACCGCGCCGTCGGTCAGGGCCATGACCTGTTGCCGGTCGATTGCCCGAAGGTCGGGTGACAGATACCCGGATTTGACCACCAAAAGCCGATAGCTGTCCAGCGGCAGGCCCAGATTGTCGAAATCTGCTATATCATGAAATGGCCGCCGGATTGCAGTGACGATGACGGTGATGTCCTGGCAGACCATGATCGCGCATTCGTTGATGATCCGGCAATCATGCACCGTCAGTGTGACTTGCGGGCCTCCGCCCCCCATCCCGCCGCCAAGGGTCACTTCGGTCGCGCCATCGGCCAGCTGGCGAAACACGGCCGGGTCGGCAATTCCAGCGACCAACACCGTGCCCAGACCTTGCTGGTCCATGACGGCTGCAAGAACATCTGCCCGATCTCCGACTCCGCCGGCGGTGGGGTTGTCGCCGCTATCGGCAAGTATGGCGGGGCTGTCGACAACATGGCGCAACGCATCCTCCAGCGGGGCGGCCAGGCTGTCAAAGACCAGTTCGTCCCGCGCATCCCGATAGGAAGCCGCGATTTCGCGGGCCGCCTGTTGCCCGGCAACGGGATCTGTGGCGGTGACGACCGCCGCGGCAGTTGCGCGCGCGGTGTCGGCCCAGACATAGCCGATCATCAGGTTGGCATCACAGATTCCGGGACGCTGATCGAACAGGGGTAGCGCCGCATAAAGGCGATTGCAGGGGGATACAAAGGTCGATGACATCTCGCCCGGCACAAGGATAGGGACCGCCTGACGGCAGATCGTCGGGCGCGGCCCGCCATTCAACGCATCGCTCAGCAGTTTCGCCGCACGCCCCCATGTCTGGGCCGTGTCGATATGTGGGGCCGTGCGATAGGCTGCAAAGGCATCCAGCTTGTCACATATTTGCTGCGTGATCTGTCCGTGCAGGTCGAATGCGGCCGAAATGATGGCTTGCGGGCCGACGATCCTGCGAATCTCCGCGATAAAGTCGCCCTCCGGATCCTCGATCCC
Source organism: Paracoccus onchidii (assembly GCF_028294535.1). Lineage (GTDB taxonomy): Bacteria > Pseudomonadota > Alphaproteobacteria > Rhodobacterales > Rhodobacteraceae > Paracoccus > Paracoccus onchidii. The sequence goes on from NZ_JAQBIE010000014.1 coordinate 71,832, forward strand.
GGGCACGAACATCGCGCCATGCATCAGCAACAGGACCCCATCCAGCGGCAGGGCAGCGCGCAAGCGTTCCATGAACTCGTTGCGCATCGCCGCAAAGGTCGCCACCGCAACCGGACCGCCCGGCACGGCGCGATCATGAAAGAGGGGCAGCGGTTGCATGTCACATGCGCCAAAATCGAAGGGCACGGAATCGATCAGCGCCTGTCCTTCGGTTCTGGTGAAATCCGCTGCCACCTGTTCCAGCGGTGAATAGCTGGAACATTCCGTGTGCAATCCGCCGATCGCGATACGTTTCATAGTTGTGGAACCATATGGGACAGGGCGAAGAAGCGCGGCGCGGATTTGCTTTCCGCCGGGGTCCAGCCGGCTTCGGCGACGATTGCCAGACGGGGAAAGGCAATGGCGTTGATGCGTTGGACATCATGCAGGTATTCACACCAGATTCCGGCCTGAACGCCAAGCAGGCGCCCCGGCCCTTGGGGCAGACCTGCACTGACGTCATGGGCATAGCTGGCACTGGGGGTCGATACCCCGGCCCATGAAATTCCACGAGCGTTCCAACCTTCGGATTCGACCATGTCCAGATAATAGGCCTGACCGGGCGTCGCCACGACATCATAACCCTTTTCGATCAGTTCGGCCGTTTTTTCCTTGGTGCGCCACGCAAACATGACGGCGCCGTCGGGGTCGATCCCGCCGCCTTCGGCCGCTTCGTCCCACGCCCCGATGCGGCGCCCGGATTTCTTCAGATGGGCCTGAACATGACGGAGGAACCAGGCTTGCAACTCATGTGTCGTTGACAGGCCATGTTCCTTGGCAAACCGCTGCGCTGCGGGGGATTGGGCCCAGGCCGAAAGGTCGACTTCGTCGGCACCCACATGAACGATATCGCAGGGAAACAGCTCGGCAGCCTCGTCCAGAAGCGTTTCCGCCACGTCATAGGACCTTGCAATGCCGGGGTTCAGCGCATTGTTCGTGAAGCCCTGGATCGAACGATAGCTGCATGCTGGTTCTTCCGGATCAGCAAGTCCGGGCACCGAGGCCAGCAATGAAGCTGCGTGGCCGGGCATTTCGACTTCGGGTATCACGGTAATTCCCAGCGCCCGACCGTGATCAAGCACGGTTGCGATGTCTTCTGCGCTATAGGCGCCACTTTGCCCATTGGGTCCATCGCCATATTGCGGAGGCATTGGGGCGCCTTGCGCGCGCGTCGCGCCGATTGTGCCAAGGGTGGGAAATGCCTTTGACGGAATCCGCCAGCCCTCGTCATCGGTCAGGTGCCAATGCAGCCGGTTCATGCGCAACCATGCCATGATATCCATCAGGCGCAGATTCACATCCACAGGAAAGAAATTGCGCGCGACATCGAACATCAGCCCCCGCCATTCAAAACGGGGCGCATCGGTGATCACCCCCGCGCGGGGAAAGAGATAGCGTCGGTCGGTTGCCGCGCTATGAGCCATTTGCGTCAAGGCGATCAAACCGTGGCGCAGGCCGTCGGGTGTGCTGTATGCCAGATCGATTTCGTCGCCGAAGACCAGGCGATAGCCCTCGGCAGGCAATGTCGTATCCATCGTGGCCCGGATCGCGGTGCCACCGGTAGCGGGTTGGATGCCAATAACGGTTGGAGCCGTGGGGAACAGGCGTTGGTGCAGCCGGGCGATCTGCAAGAATGGCCGAAGGTCACTGCCCGGTGCCGGATAAAGCCGTGGAAGATCGTCATGCCAGGCGTCAATCTGCGCGTCTTGTGGCCAAGGCAACAATCCAAGCGGGGTTTCGGCATTTCCGGCGGGCCAGTCTTTGCCCGCACCGCCGGGGGTGTCATGTTCGGGCAGAAGGTCTTCGATCGTGATGTCCAGCGTTTCGCCGGTTTCGGTTTCCACCCATGCGGTGATCACGCCCTGGGACCGGTTCGATGCCCCATAGACCAGCCCGACCAGTTTCAGCTCCCATGTTTGCTCGAGGTCCAGGCGACCATTGTCAGGAACAATCTCGACATAGCTACCGTAATTGCGCGCGACCGTTCCCCCGGTGACCACCGAGCTTTCGTCAATACGACCCAGCGAGGTATAGCAGAATTTCGCGATCTGAATTGCCGCGCCGCCCAGATTGGTCAGGCAGAAATGGAAGCTGCCCTTGGTGCCTTGTGGCGCGGGGGACCAGCTTTGAGTCAGATGCAGCGTCATGAGATGTCCAGTTTCCGGAAGTCGTTGGTCAGAATGTTCAGATCGGTGACGGCGCAGCCCAGAGGCAGCGCCGGGGCCGGCAACCCCATGACGCGGCAGGGGATGTCGCAGACCATTTCGATTGCCTCGTCCAGTGGCAGGCCGACATGGTTGACCAGATTGGCAAGTGATTTCACAAGATCGATATGTGCGCCCGCCAAAGAGCCTTCGGCATTGATCAGCGCGCCGTCGCGCACGAATATCTTCTGGCCGTAAAGGTTGAAATGGTTGGGGCCGCCGACGGTTGCCATGGCATCGGATACGGCGAAGGTCAGGCCTTTGCGGGGGCGCGCCCGCAATGCGATCCTGATCATGTCCCAGGTGACATGAATGCCGTCGACGATGATTCCGGCATGGGCATCCGAATTCAGGGCCGCGCCCAGAATGCCCGGCGCGCGCGAGGTCATGGGCGGCATGGCGTTGTAGAGATGCGTGAAACATCCAAGGCCGCGGTCCAGTGCGGTGCGCGTTTCCTCGGCGGTGGCCTGGGTGTGTCCGCCAGACACGATTGCACCGCTGGCGACCAGGCGCGCGAAAAGGTCGGGATCGGCCAATTCGGGGGCAAGTGTGATCATGACGGGCAGGTTCGCCGCGCGCAACCGTTCGACCAGCGAAACGGTCTTGAGGTCAAGCGGGCGGATTCTGGCCGCATCATGGGTGCCGCGGCGTTCGGTGGCCAGATGCGGACCTTCGATATGAAGGCCCGCAAGACCGGGTTCGCCCTGCGTTGCAAGGGCGGCCTCAGCTGCGGCCTCGATCACGTCGTGGCTGTCGGTGATGACGGTGGGCAGGATCGCACCGGTCCCACAGCTTCGATGTGCGGCGGCAATCGCGCGCAAGCCGTCGGGTGTCGGCTGGCTGTTCACCATGACACCGCCGCCGCCATTGACCTGCAAGTCAACGAATTGCGGCGAGATCAACCCAACCTGCAGGTCCGCCGTGTCGTTGCCAAGGGGGCGGAAGGCGGCAACCTTGCCGTTGGCGATCTCGATCGCCATGTCCCGGGAAAGCCTGCCCTCCCGCCAGAGGGCCTTTGTTCCCACTAACATCATGCCGCTCCGGTATAATATGGCAGCAATGCCCGCTGGACATGTGCAACCAGCAGCGCATCGGCAAAGCAGATCGGCAATGATTGCGCCCGCGCAATGGTCCGATCGTCGAAATATTGCGCCAGCACAGGCATCGGCGGCGGGGTCGTATTCATCCGGTCGCGCAGGTCCTGAACCGCAACGAAGACATCCGGTTGTGCCCAGTAATAGCGTATCCTGTCGGCCAAGCCGAAATGCCGCATCAGGCGCTGATGGGCGGGGTCTCCGTGATAATGGCTTTTCCAGTATCCTGCGGATGCGGTCATGGCATGTTCGGTCAGGTCGGAAATATGTGCCGTTCCATTCATCCAGCTGTCTATATGGGACAGGACATAAAGCGCCTCGCGCCAGGCGAAGGTCAGGGCGGGGCCGACTTTCAGGATGGCGAAGTTGCGCTTTGCCAGTTCGGCAAAAACCTCGGGATATTGATAATCGGTGGAATGGGCCTCGAAGCATAGGTCAGGATAGGGGGCCAGAACGTCGGAAAGATGATCGGGCGACGACATGTCAAATCGATCGACATGAGCGGGGGCGAATTCCAGTCCGGGTTGCACGACCAGCCCGCGTACGCGCCCGAACGCCTCTTGCTGACCTGCGGCTGCGAAGGCATCGCGATGAGCAATCAGTGTGGCACTTGCCCGTTCGGGCGGGGTGGGGGCGATACCTTCGTCATCATGGCGGGCGCCGCCGGGCGGGGGCACCTCGGTTCCGATGATATAGCGAAGCTGCGCGGGATCTGCGGCTGCGGCCTCGGCCACGGCGGCAAGTTCGGCTGCGCGTGCCGCTGCAGGTGCGTCGGTCAGTGCTGCGGGTTCGCCGGCGCATCCTTCCGAACAGTCGAGATGGATCTTGGAGAAGCCGGCCCTGACATAAGCGGAAATCATGTCGCGGGCTTCCTGCATGGCCTGTTCAGGAGCCAGATGCTTCCATGCTTGCGGCCCCAGGTGATCGCCCCCGAACATCAGCCGGTCGGCATCTGTTCCCAACGCTTCTGCCCGCTTGCGCAGCGTGGCGATGAAATCGGAGGGCGTCATGCCCGTATAGCCGCCCTGATGATTGACCTGGTTCGAGGTCGCCTCGATCAGAAGGGGGCGGTCCAGTTCCTCGGCCAGCAAAAGCGATGCTGTCAGAACGTCCGGATGCGCGGAACAGATCGAAGGCAGCGCCGCACCGTTGCGGGTACGGTTGTCGCGGATAATCGTGTCAAGTGCAGTCATTTTCCCTTCGCCAGCAAAGCGGCGCCTCTGGTGCCCGAGCTGTCGCCGTGACGGGCGCGCACAAGCTTTGGGGTTCTGGTGTTTGCCAACGCATGACGCGCCAGCCCGTGTTCAAGCCGCGCGACGACATCAGGCAGATTCGACAGGCCGCCACCCAGAACGATGCAATCTGGATCAAGCATGAGTTGAATGGTCAGTAGGCATTCCCCGGTGATGTCGGCCCAGATGTCAAAGACCTGCTCGGCGCCTCGTTCGACAAGGTCCTGGCCGCTTAGCCTTTCGCCCAGCACATGCTGTGCGATGTTGCTGAGCCCCGTACCCGAGACGGCCGTTTCCATGCAGCCCGTTCGTCCACATCCACAACGCCACAAGGGCAGGTCATGGCGCGCAACTGCCGAAGCCGGCAAGGCAACATGGCCAATCTCGATCGCCAGGCCGCCGTGGCGATGGGGGAACGCGCCGTCCACGCAATAACCACCGCCGACTCCTGTGCCCAGGATCAGCCCCATGACACTGTTCGAACCCTGACCTGCGCCGCCGCGGGCCTCGGACAGCGCAAAGGCCATGCAATCGTTCACCACCGGAAAGTCACGGCCAAGGCGCGCATTCAGGCTGTGGCGGATCGAATGCCCCGAAGCTGGCAGGTTGGCGGTGAACATCTTGCCGCTATCGGGGTCAATCACGCCGGGGGCAGCAATGCCGACCGGAAGGCCGGAAATGCCTGCGCGCTCTTCCAGCCAGGCGATCTGTTCCTCCAATCCCGCCAACAGCTCGTCATAACTGCCGCGTGGGGTCGGAATGCGGCGCAGGTCGATGGTCTCGGTTTGCGGGCCGCTGAACAGGCGTGCCTCGATCTTGGTGCCCCCAAGGTCAATCCCGCCACAGATCATGATTGCCAGTCATATAGCTGGACGCCCGAGACGACGCGGCTGAGATTTCGCCCCTGAAACGGATCATCCACCGGCAAGCCGAGCTCGGCAGACCATTGCGCGGCCCTGATCTGTGCCGGCAGGACATGCAACACGGCATCTGCGCGCGCGTCGCCGGTGCCGGCGAAGTCTATATCGCCGCCGCGGCCGATCGTCGTGACGCGAATGTCCGGGAACTGGCTGCGAATTTCCTCGGCAACGTCCAGATCATAACGCGAGGTGTGCAAATCGGGATGCAGGCTGACATAGACATGCGTCAGGTCATTGACCGCGGCCTTCGGTCCGTGGCGATAACCCAGCGGGCTGTCCCATTGGGTGACCGTCTGCCCGGCCGTCAATTCAAGAACTTTCAGGGCGCTTTCCCGCGCCAGGGATCTGAGTGCGCCGGACCCAAGGAAAACCGCACGTTCCGGGCGCATGATATCGCTGTCCGCGGCCAGCTGGTCAATCAGTCTGCGGGCTTGTTCGGCAAGTTCGGGGATCCGGGCCGGATCAAAATCGGTCAGGCAGGCCAGCGCGGACAGCAACATCGTGCTGAAGCTTGACGTCATTGCAAAGCCGCGGTCATGCGTGGCTTCGGGAAGGCTGAGAACCCGCATCTGTCCCGGACCGGGTGCAGGGCGGGTTGCCAGCGCTCCGTCTGGATTGCAGGTGATGTGCAGGCGGTCGATATCAGGCCGGTGCTTGTCCAGCAGGTCCAGAACCCCCACCGATTCCGAACTGTTGCCCGAACGCCCGAACTGGACGACCAGAATCTTTCCGTTCGCGGCAAGGCAATCCTGCGGACAGGAAACGATATCGGTGCTGGCGCGATCCTCGATACGCAGATCGGTGCGTTCAGCGGCGATGATGCCGCCGATAAAGGCGGATGTCCCGGCCCCGACCAGCCAGACGGTGTCGATGCCGCGTTCGGCGATCCATTCCCTGATGTCGCGGCTTTGAGAGGCAAGGGTGCCGCTCCAATCGCGCCAGATGTCAGGCTGAGCCTGAATCTCGGTCCAGGTCGCGGTCTGGGGCAGTTTCGGCGTTGGTGTCATCGGTTGTCCTGGTGGTTATAATTTTGGTGCCTTGCGCCTCTAGGGCGGTAAATCGCGGATCGTCGCTGGCCAGATCGGTCACAAGAATGTCGACATGGTCCATTGCGCAAATGCGATGCAGGCTGGGTTTGTGGAACTTGGTGCTGTCGGCCAGAACGATGACCCGGCGGGCAGCCTCGAGCATGAAGCGGGTATTATGGGCCTCGTCCTCCTGAAAGGTGGACAGGCCGTGATCGGCATCAATAGAGGCGGCGCCCATGACAAAAGTGTCGAAATGCATCTGACCGATGCTGCTTTCGACCATGCGCCCGGTCATCGACATCGCATTGGGGCGAATGCGCCCCCCTGTCAGCATGACGGTGTGATGGCCGTGGGACAAGGCGTTCTGCGCCACCCAGATGCCGGTGGTCATGATGGTCATTGCCGGAACATCGCGCAACGATGCGGCGAATATTTCCGCGGTCGAGCCATTGTCGACCAGCAGGCTACGATCCTGTTCCACCAGGCGCGCGGCGCGGCGGGCGATGCTTTGCTTCGCTTCGGCATTGGCAAGCCTGCGATCCCCCGCCAGTGGTTCGACAAAGCCTTGCCGGCTGCCTGCCAGTCCAAGCGCCAGGTCGATCCGGAAATCCGACAGGCCGGCATAGCCGAACACCTGGCAAAAGCGGATCAGGGTCGGTTCGGATGTCTTTAGCTCGGCACAGATTTCACGGCTGGTCTTGCGGATGAATGCTTCGGGGTTCTTCAGTGCAAATGCGGCTATTCCTGCCAGCTTGGGGCTGAGCGAGCTGTGCCGTTCCGAAATGGTGGCAACCAAGTCTGCAGGGGTGGAGCTGGAAGACATGTGAATGGAACCTTAGTCAACCTAAATACGCATTGCTTAGGCATTGTGCCAAAGTAAATATATCTGCGCAAGAAGTTTAGTAAAAATAAAAAATCTTGCGATTTAATTTTGCTTTGCTAAAGTTCTTTCCTGAGAACGGACTTTGGCAGGGCTGATGCGTCAATCGCGGCAACTGGAAATATGTGTCGACAGCACGGATGGGCTTGCCTGTGCGGGGCAGGGCGGCGCGGATCGTGTCGAGCTGTGTGCGGCGTTGGGGCTTGGTGGGCTTACGCCTTCGGCCGGGCTGATGTCGGTTGCTGCAGGTACGGGGCTGCCTTGTCATGCGATGATCCGACCCGCGCCCGGGGATTTTGTTTTGCGCCCGGGGACGCTGGACGCGATGCTGGGCGACATTGCAGCGGCGCAAAGTTTTGGTCTGGCGGGGATCGTCATCGGTGTTCTGACCCCTGATGGCGATCTGGATCTGCGCGCAATGTCCCGGTTGATCGCCGCGGCGGGCGATATGCAGGTGACGGTTCATAGGGCTTTCGATCTTTGTCGTGACCAGTTTGCCGCTCTGGAGCAGGTAATTGATCTTGGCGTGGCGCGCGTGCTGACGTCGGGTGGTGCGGCAACCGCGCTGGACGGAATCGAACGGATCGCTGCGCTTTGCGAGCGTGCCGATGGCCGCATAGAGATCATGGCCGGTTCAGGTGTCGATATAGGGTCGGCGGGATGTTTGCTTGCTGCAGGTGTCGATGCCTTGCACGGGTCCTGCAGCGTTGTCGATGCGACGCAACAGGACTGTACGGGAATAGGAATCGAGGCGCGCAACGTCACCTGCCCCGACAAGGTTGCGAGCTTGAGGAAGTATTGTCAGGAATGGAGGGCGACGGCATGAATGTGGGCGTTATCGGACTGGGCGCGCGGATCGCGGCGCTGGTGCCGGAATTTCGTGATGTCGCGCCCGACCTGCAATTCGCGGCGGTCGCCGACCCGTCGGATGCCCGCATCGGCGCATTGGGGTCCAAGCCCGTGGCGCGTTACGACACGGCGGAACAGATGCTTGCGGCGCAGCGGTTCGACATGTTGATGATCGGGTCGCCCAATCACCTGCACCTGGAACATATTCGGCACGCGCTGCAATCAGACACCCCTCATATCTTCGTGGAAAAACCGCTGGTGACGACGATCGATCAATCGTTGGAACTGGCTGAACTGATCGCGCGCCATGACGGGCATCGCCGCCTGATGGTCGGCTTGGTCCTGCGATATTCCCCGCTGTATCGTGCGCTGCGGCAGGCGCAGGCCGATGGCCATCTGGGCGAGATCATGTCCATCGAGGCATCGGAACATATCGCGCCCTACCATGGCAGTTTCTTCATGCGGGACTGGCGGCGCAATCGCGAATTCTCCGGCGGTTTCATGTTGGAGAAATGCTGCCATGACATCGATCTGTACCAAGGTGTGGTCGGGGCCCGGGCGATGCATGTGGCCAGTTTCGGGGGGCGCAAGAAGTATGTGCCGCAACACCGTCCCGATAGGGCGCCCGCCTATCTGGCGCGGATGTCGCCGCGCTGGAATGGACAGGACGACGCCTTTTCAGGGCAGGGCGATATTGTCGATTACCAGACTGCCATCGTCCAATATGAAAATGGCGCCGCCCTGACCTTTCATACCAACCTGAACGTGCCCGACGAGTTTCGCCGTTTCGCGGTGATCGGCCGCGATGGCATGGCCGAGGGCGATTTCATCCGGAACAGGTTTCGGGTGACCGGATCGGATCTGGGTGATTGCATTTGTGATCTGGATCCGGTGACGGATGCAGCCACCTCCGATCAGGGACATTATGGCGCGGACCGGGCGATGGCGCGGGATATCATGGCCTATGTCCGCGGTGAGGCCGCCGCGTTGCCGCTTGGTTGTGTCGACGCGCTTGAGGCCGGGATTACGGCCATGGCGATGGATCAGGCAATGGCCGGAATGAGGGTTGTCGATCTGGCGCCTGTCTGGGCCAAACTTGATATGGCATTGAGCGCAAAGGCTTTCGCATGACCCGACGTTTTGACAGTTTTCCCTATCTGCTCTTGCTGCCGGCGTTTCTTCTGACGCTGACCATCGTGGCCTGGCCGCTTTTCGAAACGTTCAGATTGTCATTGACCAATGCTTCGCTGCGCCCGGGCGAGGAATATGTCGGCTTCGAGAACTATATCGAGATCTTCGAAGACGATTTCTTCGAGGTCATCCAGCGGACCTTTGTCTGGATGTTCTTCGGTGTCGCGCTCAAGCTGATTGTCGGGACGATCGGTGCCGTCTTGTTGAACGCGGCTTTGCCGGGGCGCAATCTGTTTCGCATTCTGATCATGCCGCCGTGGATCGTGCCAATCGCGATTGGGGTTTTCATGTGGTCATGGATGTATAACGGCCAGTTTGGCATGATTTCCGGTGTGGCCCAGAAGATCGGGATGTTGTCAGGACCGTTCGAATTTCTGGCGCATAAGAATTCGGCGTTCTTTGCCACCATCGTCACCGATGTCTGGGTCGGCACGCCGCTGGTCGCGCTGTATCTGTTGGCGGCGATGCAATCGATCCCGAAAGAGCTGCACGAAGCGGCCTGGGTTGATGGTGCCAGCCGCTTTTATCGGTTTCGGCGGATAACCCTGCCGTTACTGGCCCCATCGATCTTCACGATGGGGCTGCTGTCGGCGATCTGGACGTTCAATTCCTTTGACATCATCTGGATCCTTACCGAAGGCGGGCCGCGTGGCGCGACGACCACGATGATCATCGATACCTACAAGACCGCGATCAGCCGTTTCCGGTTTGGCGAAGGCTCGGCCCGGGCGGTGATGATCCTTCTGTGTCTGACGGCGTTTTCCGCCGTGAACCTGATGCTGATGGCCCGCGCTGGCCGCAAAGCCGGAGCAAAGTGATGATCGACAAATACAAGTGGTGGGAAAAACTGGGTCTCTATGCGGGTATTCTGGTTTTCCTGACATTCATCCTGGCACCCTTTGCCGAGGCGATCATGGTGTCGTTGCGGCCATTGGATTCCGTGTTTCGCGCCCCCTATCGTTTCTACACGCCTGACATGACGTTCGACGCCTATATCGAAATGTGGACCAGCGTGCCGCAGTTGCCGCGCTATATCTTCAATTCGTTCTTCATGTCTTGCGCGGTCACGTTGCTGGCCCTGATCTGCATCATTCCCGCCGCCTATTCGGTGTCGCGCTTCGAATACCGGTTTCGCAATGGCATCCTGACGACATTCCTTGCCATCAACATGATCGGCGCAGCGGTTCTGATCGTGCCGCTTTACAAGCTGATGCTGACATTGGGCCTGCTGAATACCTATTGGGCGATGATCATTCCGGGCGCGGCATTTTCCGTTCCCACGGGCATTTTCCTGATGCGCAGCTATTTCCTGCGGATTCCAAAGGAACTGGAAGAGGCGGCTTTTGTCGATGGCGCCTCGCGCATGTATACGCTGTGGCGGGTGATCCTGCCGGTTGCGGCACCCGGAATCGTGGTGGTGTCGATCACGGTCTTCATCACCGCTTATGCCCAGCAATTCCTGTTCGCGCTGACCTTCAATTCCATCGATGATTATCATCCGCTGGCGATGGGGTTGTACCAATTCTTCGGTCGCGAGCAGGTCGTCTACAACCAGCTGATGGCGGCCAGCCTGGTCGGCATTCTGCCGGTTCTTCTGCTGTATATCTTCTTGCAGCGTTACATCGTCGCCGGCCTCACGGCGGGCGCGGTCAAAGAATAAAATCCACCAACACGGAGATTCAGATGAAAACCAGAACGATGCTATTCGCGGGGGCGGCCCTCGCCTGCATGGCGCAGACGGCAGCCGCGCAAGAGGAACTGCACTTCATCAATTGCGGCAGCAATGACGCCGCCGAGGCTGCGGTGCAGGCAAAGCATGTCGCCGCCTGGGAAGCGGATAATCCTGAGTTCAGCGTGAACATGGAATATGTGCCCTGGGGACAGTGCCAGGAAAAGGCGATCACGCTTGCCTCGGCGGGTTCGCCTGCTGCGCTGGCCTATCTGGGCAGCCGCGTCTTGCCGCAACTGGCGGATGCGGGTCTGTTGAAACCGGTCGAACTGACCGAGGAAGAGGCCGCAAGCTATGAGCCGTCGGTTCTGGCAACGATTCAGTTCAACGGCCAGAATTGGGGTGTGCCGCGCGCGTTCTCGACCCGTGCGCTGTTTTACAACAAGGACCTGTTTGAACAGGCCGGGTTGGACATGCCTGATGGCCCCCAGACCTGGGAAGATGTGATGACGGCAGCCAAGGCGGTCACCGAAAACACGGATGCACGTGGTTTGGGTATCGCGGCGGCGTCGTTCGACAACACGATGCACCAGTTCCTGAGCTGGCTGTATGCCAATGGCGGCGAAGTCATCAACGCGGATGGCGAGGTCGTGTTCGACAGCCCGGAAACCGTTGAAACGCTGCAATTCTATGCTGACATGTTGCCCTATGCACAAGAGGGGCCGGTTGCCTATGACCGCGGCAAGCTCGAGCCGCTGTTCGCGGAAGGCAAGATCGCGATGATGCAGCAGAGCTTTGGGTTCCGCGCCCGCACGGGTGATGCGAATTACGGCGTCACATGGGTGCCCACGGGTCCCAGCGGCGAAGGTCACTCGACCTTGCTGATCACCGACAGCCTTGCCGTATTCGAAGGTTCTGGCGTGGAAGACGCTGCGATGTCCCTTGCGAAATACCTGTCTGAAACCGAACGTCAGGCCGAATTCGACGATGTCGGTGGCTGGACCCCGGTGCGCGATACCGAACTGACCCGTGCATTGCCCGGGAAAGATCCCAACTGGGCCTATTTTCTGGGTTCTGTTGCGGAAGGTGGCCCCGAACCGCAGGTTGTCGACTATAATGCATTGCAGGACGTCATGAACGAAAGCATTCAGGGCGTGATCCTGGGCGAATTGTCGCCCGAAGAGGCTGCACAGGAAGTGGCCGACGAACTGAATGATCTGATCGACTGAGCATGAATGCCGGAACGGGGCGGCTGGGATCGCCCCGTCCTTCCATCAGGAGAATACATGGGACAACTCAAGCTGACGGGCGTCACCAAGAGATTTGGCACGGCCGATGTGATCAGGCCGACGGACCTGACAATCAATGAAGGTGAGTTTGCGGTCTTTGTGGGGCCGTCGGGCTGCGGCAAAAGCACCATGTTGCGGATGATCGCGGGGCTTGAGGAGGTGACGTCGGGCACGATCGAGATCGATGGTCAGGTCGTGAACGATCTTGCCCCCGTCAAGCGGGGCATCTCGATGGTGTTTCAGTCCTATGCGCTGTATCCGCATATGACGGTGTTCGAGAATATCGCCTTTCCACTGCGCGTTGCGCGTTTGGCGCAGGCCGAGGTCGAACGCCTGGTGCACAAGGCTGCCGATGTCCTGCAACTGCGGGACAGGCTGGATCACCGGCCCGGTGCGCTGTCCGGTGGTCAGCGGCAGCGTGTTGCGATCGGTCGGGCGATCGTTCGCGAACCCCAGATATTCCTGTTTGATGAACCGCTTTCAAATCTGGATGCGGCCTTGCGCGCGGAAATGCGGGTCGAATTGTCACGCCTGCACGGCAAGCTGAAGAATACGATGATCTATGTCACCCATGATCAGGTCGAGGCGATGACCATGGCTGACAAGATTGTCGTCTTGCGGGGCGGGGTGATCGAACAGGTCGGATCACCGCTTGAACTGTTCCACAAGCCGCGAAATCAATTCGTGGCAGGGTTTATCGGCAATCCCAACATGAATTTCCTGCCGGTCACCTGTGTTTCTGCGGGCGTCGAAGGGGTGAGCGTGACCCTGCCGGCAAGCGAAACAACGGTGACGGTCCCGGTATCCGCCGGTCGGGTGCGCGCCGGCGATTCCCTGGTTCTGGGATTGCGTCCTGATGACATGAGCTTGGGAAAAAGCGGTGCCGAGATCCCGGTTGTTCCCGAGGTGATCGAACGGCTGGGAAATCAGTCGCTGATCTATGGTGCCGCCGGTGACGGCAGCTCGATCTGCATGGTTGCCGAGGGCGCGGCCGTGATCCATCCGGGTCACACCGTCATGGCGTCCTTTGATCCCTCGAAGGCCCATTTGTTCGATGCAGGCGGCGATGCCTTGGAACGCCGCTTTGACGAGGTAATGCCAGCCTGACCCCGGGCAGGACGGATTGCGGCGGGATATGGATACCAGAGCCGCGCGGCCGCAATCCATTCCCCGAGAGGGGGTAACAATCAGTCGGGAAAGACCACGCGCGGGCGTTGCAGGATACCGGGCAGGGCGGCTTGCTTGTCTGACAGGACTTTCAGAAGCTGTTCGGCCATCAGGCGCCCCGCATCCTCGATATCCTCATGGATCATATCACCCTGTGGTTCGATCTGGTCGAGAATACCGGATATTGATTTTGAAACAGCGCGGACATCCTGCCCGAAACGCAGATCTAGATTTCTGACTGCCGTTCGGATGGCGAGATAGGATGCCTCGCCAGGGCAGATGAACCCGTCTACCTGCTGATCGTGCTTCAGGTGGGCATGTGCCCAATCCGTGATCGCCCGCATGGGTGAATCAAGCGTCACGCAATCGGGAATGTGATAGTCAACCCCGGTCTCTCGCACGGCGCGCATCAGCCCATAGCGCAAATGCTGGTGAAATGTCAGTGAATCCGGCGGCAGGATCGCGCAGATCTTTTTGCATCCAAGATCAACCAGTCGCCTTGTGGCGCGATAGGCGAAATCTTCATTGTCGAAATCGACCCACGGATGCTGATTGCTGAATTCTGTCCGGCCGTGGCTGATGAACGGAAAGCCGTGTTCCTGCAAGAAACGCACGCGGGCATCGAATGGCGCGGTCCGGGTAAAGAAAATGCCGTCGGCCTGCCGGTTGGTGACGATGCGCCGGATGGCGCGGATCGAGTCGGATTCACTGAATTGCGGCGTGACGACAAGGTTGTAGCCGCTATGTTCAAGCGCGCGGGTCAACCCCATCAGCAATGCGTTGCCAAAGCCAAGCACTTCGAAATGCGGGTCGAGGATCAGGTTCAGCACCATCGTTCGTCCAGTGCGAAGGCGGCGGGCGGCGCGGTCAGGTTCATAGCCGACAGAGCTTGCGATCTTGCTTATCCTGTCGCGGGTGGTCTGTGCGATCTTGGGGTCGTCGGCCAGTGCGCGAGAAACCGTTGCAACCGCCACTCCGGAAAGTTCGGCGATGGTCCTGAGGGTGGGGCGTTGCTTGGGGGCGGACATGCGATGCGAGATCAATCCTGAAAGTTAAATCGATTTAAAACTGACTAAGCAGCTTTGGTGATTGATCAATATACAGATAAGTTTGGTTTAAGAAAGATGGGTTGCGAATGAAGTGTTGACATGATGCGATGATTGAAACGTTATAAAGCGACAAGAACAGGCAATTGTTTTCAAGGGGAGGAGACCATGAAATTCCAATATGCCCTCAAGGCCTCGGCGTCTGTCGCCGTGCTGTGCATCGCTGCGCCGATGGCGATGGCGGAAGAAGTCGAAGTCCTGCATTGGTGGACCTCGGGCGGGGAGGCTGCGGCACTCAATGTGTTGAAGGACAATCTCGAAGCTCAGGGCGTGACCTGGCAGGACATGCCGGTCGCCGGGGGATCTGGCGTCGAGGCGATGACGGTACTGCGTTCGCGGGTGACATCGGGGAACGCGCCCACCGCCGTGCAGATGCTGGGCTTTGACATCAAGGATTGGGCAACCGAGGGCTTCCTGGGTGATCTGAGCGAAGTCGCGGACGAAGAAGGATGGGCCGAGGTCGTGCCCCCGGCATTGCAAGAATTTTCCAAGTATGACGGGAAATGGATCGCAGCACCTGTCAACGTGCATTCGACCAACTGGATGTGGATCAACAAATCTGCATTGGATGCTGCCGGCGGCGAAGCACCTGAAACCTGGGATGATCTGATCGCGGTTCTGGACAAGATGCAGGAAAACGGCATCGTGCCTTTGGCCCATGGCGGTCAGGCCTGGCAGGACGGGACGGTGTTTGACTCGGTCGTGCTGGGGCTGGGGGACGATTTCTACAAAGCGGCGATCATCGATCAGGATCCCGAGGCATTGGCCTCGGACCAGATGGTCGAGGCATTCGAACGCATGGAAAAGCTGGCAACCTATTTCGACCCCAACTTTTCTGGTCGTGACTGGAATCTGGCCTCGGCCATGGTGATCAATGGCGAGGCCGGGATGCAAGCCATGGGCGACTGGGCCAAGGGCGAGTTTCTGCGCGCGGATCTGGTGCCGGGCGAGGATTTCGTCTGCATCCGCTTCCCCGATACGCAGGGTAGCGTCCTGTTCAATTCCGATCAGTTCGCCATGTTCGACGTGTCCGAGGATAAGGTCGGGGCGCAAAAGCTGATGGCTTCAGCGGTGATGGACCCTGATTTTCAGGTCGCCTTCAACACGGTGAAGGGTTCGGTGCCTGCCCGCACGGATGTCGCGGATACAGAGTTTGACGATTGCGGCAAGAAGGGCATGGCGGATCTGGCAGAAGCGGCACAGAACGGCACGCTGCACGGTTCCATGGCGCATGGGCATGGGGCCAGCTCGAATATCAAGAGTGCGATCTTCGACGTGGTGACTGCGCATGTGAACGGTGAGTTCAGCGCGCAAGAGGCCGCCGAGGAACTGGCCGCAGCAGTCGAGGCTGCCCAGTAACGCCTTTTGTGCAGATGCGGTGACGCCGCATGTTCACGTCAAGGGCCGGCGGCCCTTCGCCGGTCCTTCATCTGCGAGGGAGCGTCCATGAGAGATCGCCTTCAGGAATGGGTGCCGCGGATCGTGCTGGCACCCAGTTTCGCGGCCATCGTGATCTTTGTCTACGGGTTCATCCTTTACACGGGGTGGTTGTCGTTGACGGATTCGCGCATGCTGCCGAACAACGAATTCATCGGCCTTGCCAATTATGAAAAGCTGTTCGGTCTTCGGCACTGGAACGTTGCACTGAAGAACCTGTTCATTTTTGGCACGCTTTACATCGTGATCAGTTCGGCGCTTGGCCTGTTTCTGGCGATCTTGCTGGACCAGCAGATCAGGAATGAAGGGTTCATCCGCACGGTCTATCTGTATCCGATGGCGATTTCCTTCATCGTGACCGGAGTGGCATGGAAATGGTTTCTCGACCCCGGTATCGGGCTTCAGAACACCATGCATCAATGGGGATGGCAGAGCTTCGAGTTCACCTGGATCAAGGACCGGAATCTTGCGATCTATACAATCGTGATTGCGGCGATCTGGCAGTCCTCGGGCTATGTCATGGCCATGTTCCTGGCCGGTTTGCGTGGCGTCGACAACGAGGTCATCAAGGCCGCGCAGGTTGATGGCGCAAGCGGTTTCCTGATCTATCGACGGATCATCATTCCCATGATGCGCCCGGTGTTTCTGTCGGCATTCGTCGTGCTGACCCATCTGGCGATCAAGTCATATGACCTGATCGTGGCGATGACGGGCGGGGGACCCGGTCGGGCAACCGAAATGCCAGCGACCTTCATGTATTCCTATACGTTCACCCGGAACCAGATGGGGGTGGGGGCCTCGTCCGCGATCATCATGCTGATCATGATTTTTTCGATCATCGTCCCTTATCTCTATAGTGAAATTCGTGCGGGGAGGGACAAGAAATGAGCGCCTCCTCCCAGGACAACGCCTTGCAGACCAGCGGTATCATGCGGGCCATGATATATGCATTGTTGATCTTTTTCGTGATCTATTACCTGCTTCCGCTTTGGATCATGATCGCCAATTCTCTGAAACCGCTAGAGGAGATCCACAGCGGCGACATGCTTGCCCCTCCTCGATCCATCACCTTCGAGCCATGGCGATCCGCTTGGTCGACAACGCAGGTCGGGGTCGAGGCCACCGGGTTGCGGCCATATTTCATCAATTCGATCCTGATGGTGGTGCCTGCGGTTGTCCTGTCGACCTTTCTGGGCGCGCTGAACGGATATGTGTTGACCAAATGGCAGTTCCGAGGGGCCAATCTTGTCTTCGGATTGATGCTGTTGGCCTGTTTTATCCCGTTTCAGATCGTGCTGATCCCGATGGCGCGTATTCTTGGCATGCTGGGACTGGCTGGGACCATTCCGGGTTTGGTGATGGTGCACACGATCTATGGCCTGGGTTTTACGACCTTGTTCTTTCGGAACTATTACGCGGCTTTCCCAACCGAGCTTGTCCGTGCAGCCCAGATCGACGGTGCATCGTTCTTTCAGGTGTTCTGGCGAATTCTGGTGCCATCATCGGGGCCGATCATTGTCGTGACGATCATCTGGCAATTCACCAATGTCTGGAATGATTTTCTGTTTGGCGCGTCATTTTCCAGCTATGATTCAACGCCGATTACGGTTGCGCTGAACAATCTGGTCAACTCGTCTACCGGGGTCAAGGAATACAACGTTCACTTTGCGGGCGCGATCCTCGCCGCGCTTCCGACCCTCATCGTTTACATCGTCTCCGGACGCTATTTCGTGCGTGGCCTGATGGCCGGCGCCGTGAAGGGGTAAGTTCATGGCATCACTGACAATCGACAAGCTGACCAAAAGCTTTGGCGCCGTTGACGTGCTGAAAGGTATAGATCTGGAAATCGAGGATGGCGGTTTTCTTGTTCTGGTCGGACCGTCGGGATGTGGCAAATCCACCCTGCTGAACTGTATTGCCGGACTGGAAAAAACCACGAGCGGCGAAATCCGTATCGGCGATCGCAATGTGGAAGGGCTGCATCCATCAAAGCGCGATATTGCGATGGTTTTCCAAAGCTATGCTTTGTATCCCAACATGACCGTGCGCGGGAATATCTCGTTCGGCATGGAAATTCGCGGGATCGCCAAGGCGGATCAGGACAGGGCCATTCAAGAGGTGGCCGATATGTTGCAGATCGGAAACCTGCTGGATCGCAAGCCTTCGCAGCTTTCAGGGGGGCAACGCCAGCGTGTCGCGATGGGGCGGGCGCTGGTGCGTCATCCTCAGGTCTTTCTGTTCGACGAACCGCTGTCCAATCTGGACGCCAAGCTGCGCGTCGATATGCGCACCGAGATCAAGCGTCTGCACAGCCGCATGGGCACGACAATCGTCTATGTCACCCACGACCAGATCGAGGCCCTGACGCTGGCGACCAAGATCGCCGTGCTAGAGGCCGGATATCTGCAACAATTCGGCACCCCGGACGAGATCTATAATGATCCCGCCAATATGTTTGTCGCTGATTTCATGGGGTCTCCGTCGATGAACCTGATAGAAGGACGGTTGACTGCAAGCGCGGATGGGCTTGAGGTGGTCATAGACAGTCATGATGATCGCAGTATTTCCTTGCCGGTTCCGGATTCCGCGGCGATGCGGCAGCATCTCGACCATTCGATCGTGTTCGGCATACGCCCCGAGGCCATGACCGATCCTGACGGCGCGGATCGCACCTCTTCCAGGGTGGTGACACGTGATTGCTATATCGAGGTCAGTCAGCCGGCGGGGTCGGACACCTTTGCCCTGACAAAACTTGGGGGAAAGGAGTGCATTGCCCGGTTCCGTGCAGATGCGCGGATCGAACTGGGCAGCTTTTCCCCCGTCAGTTTCAACATGACCAAGGCGGTTTTCTTCGACCCATCCACGAAAGAGCGTATTCGCTAAATCACGTCGTGTTCCTGCAAACACGCCGGTGCCTGCCGGTTGGCGCTGCTTCACTGACAGGCTTTGTTATGGACCGGTTTGCGCATATGCTGAACCAACCTGCCCATGTCAGCGCCAATGGTGGCCACAACTGAAGGTGCCGGATGAAATTCATTTCCGCGATTTGCGTGCTTGGCCTTTTGGGTGGCGCAACGAGTTCGGGGGCATTGGCGCAGGAAAGCGCGGATTTCACATTGCCGGGTGGCGTGGAGCTGGACATTTACGGTTATCTGAAACTGGATGCGATCCATGATCGCGACTATGATCTGGGCACCACGTTCTGGGGGCTGGGCAGTATCGGCAAACCGGATGGTCCCCGGCGCATTGATGACAGCCGCGTTCAGGGTTATGAATCGCGTCTGGGGGTTCGGCTTTATGCGCCGGTGGATTTCGGTGATCTTAAGATGGTCATCGAGGGTGATCTTTATGGTGACGACCCCGGCCAGCCACGGCTTCGGCATGGTTATGTTGAAATGGGCGGTCTGACTGTTGGCAAGACCTTCACCAACTTCATGGCAATCGAAACCTTGCCCAGCACCTGGGATTTCCAAGGCCCTGCGGGAACCACCTTCGTCTTCGCGCCGCAGCTTCGGTATGAATATGTCTCCGCTCAAGGATATGGCGCGTCGGTCGCGATTGAACAGGACGTGAGCGATGCCAATGCAATGGCCTATACCGCCGGTTTGTCCCGTCAGTTCGATCGGGGCTTCGCAAAGATTGCCGCGATTTCACGCGACTACGAGACGGACGGTCTTGGTTCGGCCGATGGCTGGGGGGTCATGGCGGCCGCTGTGGTCGACGTTTGGCCGGGGGGCACATTGAATGGTGGTGTCGTAAACGGCGAAGGTGTGTCTGCTTACATGAACTATGGCGGGCGTGATCTCGACATGATGGGCAAGCCGATCGGCACGACCGGTTGGAGCCTTGGCGTTCTGCAGCAGGTCGCAGAACATATGAATGTCGGGATTCAATATGGCCATCGCCACATCCGTGATTATGAAGGCGCGCAGGCAGATGAAACGAAGCGCTTGGAAACGCTTCACTTTTCGTTTTTTTATGATCCCGTCGAACGCCTGACGCTTGGCGGTGAATACATGTTGGGCGAGCGCAAGGACTTCAGTGGTCAGACCTATCGTGCCGACCGCGTGCAGTTGGGTGTGAAATGGGCGTTCTGACCCAGGCTCGGGGCCACTGGCCCTGAACACTTCGTGGTGACCGGCCAGAAACCTGTTCGGGTCCCGGCCGGTCAGCGGTTGCTTAGATCACGATTTGCGACCGGTTTTCTTGCCTGCACCCTTTCGGGGCCCCGCGCTGGGTTTGGCCCATTTGGCCTTGCCGGCGGCCGGCTTTTTCCCCTTGCCCTTGGTTGCGCCGTCGCCGGCGCGCGCGGATTTTTCCTTGCGGTCGCTTGCGCTCCAGCGCTCCTTGCGGGGGCGCGCGGGCTTGTCATCGCGTTCGGACACCGGATTGCCCGAGGTGAATTCGGCCTCGTCGCGGGGCTTGCTTTTCTTGAACTCGCGGCGCGGTGCGGGGGCTTTGCGATCCTTGCGTGGCCTGTCGCGCAGGGGCGAAGGCGCGGGTCTGTCCAGGCTGGGCTGCCCGTCGAGCCGGGTCATCGACAATTCGGGTTCCAATTCGCATTGCGGGCCGAACTGCGCTGCGACACCTTCGGCAATTTGAACGAAGGTTTCGTTTTCGCGGACCCGGATCGCCCCGATTTCATCACGGGTAATATTGCCGGCTTCGCAGATCTTGGGCAGCAACCAGCGCGCTTCGGCCCGGCCTGTATGGCCAACCGAAAGCGAGAACCACACCGATGCCCCGAATTCGCCGCGCTCGCGCGGGGCTGCCGGGCTGTGTTGTTGACGCGGTGGGGTCAGTTCTTCGGGTGTCGGCCGTCCCTCGCGCCAGAGGCGGATAAAGGCTTCGGCGACCCGCTGCGGACCGAACTGTTCCAGCAGGGCTTTTGACAAGCTGCCTTCGTCCTCCCCGGATTCTTGCAGGGCAGGGTGCTGCATGATGCGGGTATCGTCCATGGCACGCACATCATCCGCCGACGGGGCGGGGGCCCATGTGGCCTCGACCTTTGCGAATTTCAAAAGCCGTTGCGCCCGTTTCATTTCCCCCGGTGGCACGATCAGTGCGGATACGCCCTTTGCACCGGCACGGCCCGTGCGTCCGGAACGATGAAGCAGGGTTTCCGAGTTCGTCGGCAAATCGGCATGGATGACCAGTTCCAGACCGGGCAGATCGATGCCGCGTGCGGCCACGTCGGTTGCAACACAGACATGCGCGCGCCCGTCGCGCAGCGCCTGAAGCGCGTGGGTTCGTTCCTGTTGGCTCAACTCGCCCGAAAGTGCGACGGCCTTGAAACCGCGATTTCCCATCCGTGCCAGCAAATGGTTCACATTCGCACGGGTCTTGCAGAACACGATCGAGGTGCGTGCTTCGTGCAGGCGCAGCAGGTTGAAGATTGCCGGCTCCCGGTCGCGCGGCGCCAC
The DNA here is from genome assembly GCF_028294535.1 of Paracoccus onchidii. Taxonomy (GTDB): domain Bacteria; phylum Pseudomonadota; class Alphaproteobacteria; order Rhodobacterales; family Rhodobacteraceae; genus Paracoccus; species Paracoccus onchidii. The sequence continues at coordinate 93,360 of NZ_JAQBIE010000014.1, forward strand.
ATGCAAGGCGCGATAGTCGATATCGCCATGTTGGCGCGATTCACCCGCAGCGACGATGCGCAATGCGTCCTTCTGAAAATCTTTGGCCAGTTTCTCGATGGCGTTGGGCACGGTTGCCGAAAACAGCAGCGTCCGCCGCGTTTCGGGTGCAGCCTGCAGAATGAATTCGAGATCTTCGCGAAATCCCAGATCAAGCATTTCATCGGCTTCGTCCAGAACTGCGGCCTTCAGTTCGGACAGGTCAAGGCTGTTGCGTTCAATATGGTCACGCAGCCGACCCGGTGTGCCCACCACGATATGCGCGCCGCGCGCCAAGGCCCTGCGCTCGTTGCGGAAATCCATGCCGCCGACACAGGTCGCGATCTGAGCGCCGACCTGTTCATACAGCCAGGACAATTCACGCGCCACCTGCAAGGCAAGCTCTCGGGTGGGTGCAATGGCCAATGCCAGCGGAGTTTCCGAGGTTTCAAGCTGTTCGTTGCGATCAAGAATGTCGTCGGCAATCGCCAGGCCAAAGGCCACTGTCTTGCCAGATCCGGTCTGGGCCGAAACCAGCAGATCCTTTCGCGCCGTTTCAGTGGTCAGGACCGAATCCTGAACAGGGGTCAGGCTGGCATACCCTTTGGCTGCCAGCGCCGCAGCCAAGGGCCGAGCAATGTTTTTGTCAATCATATCTTCGCCAGAAAAAGGGGCGCCATGCACCCGGAGGATGGCGCCAACCTGGCAATTGATGGAAAGCCTGAACCCAATCAATGCAGGACTAAGGAGCCTGAAGGCGCGGCTTCTATGCCTTCGCGGTTATGAAGTAAAGCCCCCTTGCTCGAAAGTTCTGTGCATAGCTTGCGCAAAGCGGCAGGATATGAGATCAGGTATGTTGCAACGTTGATTCCTAGCTGCACCTGTCTCCTTTATCGGCTTCAGTTTGCTATTCGAACTGACCGAGCCGGGCTGCTGCATTTCGCGGGCAGCATTAATAAATGGAGAAATCACGATGGCTACTGGCACCGTGAAATGGTTCAACCAAACCAAGGGCTTCGGCTTTATCGCACCGGCCGAGGGCGGCAAGGACGTTTTTGTCCACATCTCGGCTGTCGAACGCGCTGGCATCCGTCAGCTGGATGATGGTCAGGCTGTGTCTTTCGACATCGAAAGCGGTCGTGACGGTCGTCAGTCGGCGACAAATCTGGCCCTGGCCTGATAATTTTCGGGTCCGCCCGTTTCCGGGCGGACCCTCTTTAGCGGTCGTATTGCTCCGCTTGGCAATCCTTTGGGATTTGGCCCGTATTTGCCCAATCTTTTCCAAATTTCTGCGTTGATTGGACCGATCAGGCGTTTTGGCCTGTATTGCGGTTGATTTAGTCGACGATCCTTTCCGGATGATGTTATAAACGATATGCCAAGCTTACTTGGGAACCGTATAGGCTGAGTGCAGGAACACGATGGCGAAGACGCGCAAAACGACGGATGAGGTCGCTGGGGAAGACCGGGATGCATCGATCTATGATCGGATGCTGAAAGATATTTCGACCGGGCAACTTGCCGGGGGGCAGCGGCTGAAGGTCGCGGAACTGGCCAAGCATTATGGCGTCAGCACCAGCCCCATCCGAGAGGTCCTGCGCCGGATGCAGGGCGAAGGGTTTGTCGAGTTTTCGCCCAATCGTGGTGCAACCGTTCGCAAGGCAGATGCCGCCGCGGTACAGAATGTGTTCGAGATGCTGCAACTGTTGGAGCCGTATTTCGTGACTTGGTTCGCCGAATTTGCACGGCCCGAATGGATCGGTGAAATGGATGAGATCCAGAAGGAAATCGCGGTGATCGGCACATCTGATCTGGCGCATTTTCGGCGACTGGATGCAGCCTTTCATGAAACGATCTGCAAATATCACTATAACCAGCCCGCCGCCGACATGTGGCGTAACCTGCGCCGTGCATTGAATGTTTATGGCGCGCGCCTGCGTGTGACGCCGCCTCGCTATGCGCAGATCTTGCAGGAACATGAGCAATTGTTGCAGGCGTTCTGTGACAATGACGTGGAACGGGCGGAACAGGTTTTGCGGCAACATATTGATGGTTCATATGTTCAGATGTCGCAACAGATGAAGGCGATTGGTTTCTGACCCCCGATCGTGATTGCTTGCTGGGCCGGGGGCGTCGCCCCGGCGGGTCTGCAGCCCAAGCAAAACTTGCCGGGACGTGGGATTTACGTTGCTGTCAGTCCGTGCCAAGGGCGACCAACATCGCGGCCTCGTCAATTTCGATCACTACCGGACGGGCCGTTGCGATGGCGTTTTGCAGTACCTGCCGCAAGCCGGTTTCGTTACTTACCCGGCAGGCATCGATGCCATAAGCTTGGGCCAGTGCCCGGAAATCAGGAGAAGCAAGCGCGACACCCACGGGGGCAATATTGTCAGCCACCATTGCGTCGCGGATTTCGCCATAACATTCGTTGTTCCAGATCAAGACAATGACCGGGGCCTGTGCGCCGGCCAACGCCGCCAGCTCGCCGATACTGTAGTGCAGCCCGCCGTCACCCACCAGGCACAGGGCGCTGCCATCTCGGGCAAGCGATGCGCCGACCGCGGCGGGCAGGGCGTATCCCAAGGTGCCGAACCCGGTAGCTGAATTGTGCCAAAGCTTCGCCGCCGGGGTGTCATGGCCCAGATTTCCTGCATAGACGGGATGTGTTGAATCCCCGATGATCGGCATATCCGGCGCGACCTCGTGCAGGATCTCGAGAAACCTGAGACCCGCGCGCATCCGTGCATCCAGGGCGGCAAAGGCTGCGTCGCGGCATTCCTTCGCGCGGGCGGCACCATCTCGCACCCTGGCGGCAAGTGCCGTCGTCAATTCTGATATTGCATGCCCGGCATCCCCCAAAAGCGCAATATCGGGCACTGCATTGGTCACCATCTGAACAGGGTCGATTTCAATGCGGATCAGCGGATGTGGCAATTCGGGCATGCCGGTTTCATACATATCGAAATCGGTCGGACCGATTTCAGTGCCGATGGCGATAGCGGCATCGGAGTCGGCCAATAATGCGCGGGGTTCGGCCAGCGAAGGGCTGAATGGAACGGCCAAGGGGTGCCCGGCGCCCATAATGCCGCGCGCATTGGTGGTCATGATGACAGGTGCGTCCAATGTTTCGGCCAGTCGCCGCACGGCATCGGATGCGGATGCGGCCCCGCCGCCGCAAAGAATGACAGGGCGTTCCGCAGCAGCCAGCGCACCAGCGGCCGCGGCGATGTCGGTGCCAGCAGGGCTGGGCCGAGCGGATGTCTGACGTAGCGGAACCGCGATTTGCGGGGGTGTTTCCTGCCAGAGATCCAGAGGGATTTCGATATGAACCGGTCTTGGCCGGCCGCTGTTGAAAACCGCGAAAGCCCGGGAAAGAACCTTTGGCAGATCGGCGAGGCTCTGCAATGTGTGGCTGAACGCGCTTACCTCACGCATGATCGCCTGCTGGTCCGGCAGTTCGTGCAGCTGCCCTTGGCCAAACCCCATATGACGACGGTTGTTCACCGAGGAAATTACCAGCATCGGCACGGATTCAGCGTAAGCCTGGGCCATCGGGGTAATGATATTGGTGACGCCCGGGCCGGTGATCACAAAACAAACCCCCGGTTTGCCTGAAATGCGTGCATAGCCATCGGCCATGAATCCGGCACCTTGTTCGTGGCGGGGCGTGATGTGGCGCAACCCGCTTTCGGACAGACCATCATATAGCGGGATTGTATGCACCCCAGGAATGCCGAAGACGGTATCCACATCATAGGCCGTCAGAAGGCGGTGGATCCAAGGACCGGCGCGCAAAGGGCTGTTTGTCATCTGGGGTCTCCTCAAGCCATCTGGGCGGCATGGTTGCGGCAGAATTCGACAATTCTGCGGCCAGCCTCGGACAGCGTTTCTTCGTTCAGGGTGAAGGACAAGCGCACATACCCTGCCGCGCTTGGACCAAAGGCGGTGGCATCCAGCGCCGAAACGCCCGTTTCACGCAGCAAGGCCCAGGAAAATTCGTTGGCGGACATGCCGGTGGCGGAAATGTCGACCATCAGGAACATTCCCGCATCGGGCGCAACCGATTTAATCCCCGGCGCGGGCGCAAGTGCGGCCAGCAATGCATCCCGACGTCGGGCATAGATGTCGCGCATCCGCGCCGAAATCGCATCGGCGTTCTCCAATGCCGTTTCCGCGGCTTGCTGCACAAAACCGGGCAGCCCGTACAGCATGCACAACGAAAGGTTCCCCGCATGTGCAATGGCTTGTTCCGGTCCGATGATCCAACCACAGCGCCATCCGGTCATTGCATGCGATTTTGACAGGCTCGAAATCGTCAACGTCCGCTCTGCCATGCCGGGCAAGGACGCGATCGATACATGTTCGACCCCGAATGTCAGGCCGCTATACACCTCGTCGCTGATGACCCACAGATCATGTTTGCAGGCTATCGCGGCCAGCGCCCTGGCTTCGTCTGTTGATGTTACGGTGCCGGTCGGATTGTTGGGGCTGGCCCAGAGCAGCGCGCGCGTCCGGGGCGTTACCCGGGCTGCGATCTGATCGGGGTCAGGGCGAAAACCCGCACCGGCGCGGGGGGGGACGGCGATGGGGGTCGCGCCCGCGGCGCGCACGGTTGCCTCATAGGTGACATAGCAGGGGTCGGGCATGATGACTTCGTCGCCTGGTTGCAACAGCAACAGCGACGCAAAGAACAACCCGTTTTGCGCCCCTGCCGTTACGCAGACATTTTCTGCCGTCAGTGGCAGTTTCATGCCGTGCGATGCGTGACGCGCAATGGCGTCGCGCAGGGATGGCGTGCCCTGAACACCCACATAGTGCGTGTCGCCCTGCTTCAGTGCGGAAATCGCGCGGTCGGTTACGGCGGCCGGTGTGTCCATGTCAGGGTCCCCGACGCTGAGCACGATGACATCTTCGCCCCGCGCCTTGGCCGCGATTGCTTCCGAATGGATCGCCCAGGCTGCCGCGCCTTCGCCAGCAATTCTTTCGACGAATGGAGAATATTTCATTGCGACCTCCTGTTGGCTGCTTTTCAATAGGCTACCTCTTGTTGAACAAACGTTCAACAGTGAGTATCAGCTTTTCATGGCGTCAGGCGCTATCGCGATGTATGGGTGGCGTCTGATGACAGAATTGCCCTCCCATGATCGCGGTCCCGGCCCAAGATATCGCCGCAAGACCGCCGATGAGCGTCGTGAAGCGTTGCTGCAGGCAGCGTTGGATTGCATTGTTTCTCTTGGCGTCGAAAAATCCTCGATTCGCGCCATAGCCGAGCGTGCCGGTGTTTCGGTCGGCCTGATCAACCATCACTATGGCACCAAGGAAGCACTGGTTGCCGCCGCCTATCGACATGTCGCTGACGACTTGCTGGCCCAGATCGAACAACGTGTCGCCGACGTTCAAGGCGATGCTCGCCAGAAGCTGTCTGCCTTCATCGAGGCGTCATTTTCACCTGTCAACCTGAATGGCGAATTGTTCCGGGTCTGGCTGGCCTTCTGGACGATGCAATCCACATCCCCTGAAATCGCTGCGGTGCACAAGGAACGCTATGGCGCTTATCGTGCGGTGCTTGAAGGCATGATTGCTGATCTTCAAAGCTGCGATGGTGTCGGACAGCTGGATCCAAGATTGGCGGCGATCGGTCTTTCGGGGCTGTTGGACGGGTTATGGCTGGAATGGTGTCTTGAGCCGGCGACATTTACCCCTGCCGAGGGGATCAGGTTGGCGGAAACCTGGGTCGATACGGTTGCCTTGCGGCGCGACGTCAGTTGAAAAACAGTTGATCTTCCTTCTTGAACAGTTGTTCAACAGTTGCTAGCGTTAGTGCATGCAACAGGAAACGAACGGACAGCAAGTCCGACCAACCGACCTGCCCTCGGGGGCGGATTCCGATTTGGCCGTATCTGTTTCGGGGCTGGAAAAAAGCTACGACAGGCTGAAGGTCTTGAAAGGTATCGATTTCGCGGCGGGCCGCGGAAGCGTGTCCTCGATCATCGGGGCCAGCGGGTCAGGGAAAAGCACGCTTCTGCGTTGCATGAACTTGCTGGAACGCCCTCAGGCCGGGAAACTTGAAATCGCGGGCGAGGAAATTCGCTTTCATGGTGCCGGAAGATCCATCGACCCACGTCAGGTGTCACGGCTGCGTCGTCGCGTGGCGATGGTGTTTCAGCAATTCGCGCTTTGGCCACATCTGACCGTGTTGGGCAATGTGGTCGAGGTGCCGGTGCATGTGCAGGGCATTTCGCGCAAAGAGGCCACGGAAAAGGCGATGGCCTATCTGGAACGCGTCGGCATGGCAGCAAAGGCCGATGAATATCCGAATTTCCTGTCGGGTGGTCAGCAGCAACGTGTTGGAATTGCGCGGGCCTTGGCGACTGATCCCGAAGTGTTGCTGTTTGACGAACCGACCTCGGCGCTTGATCCCGAACTGGTCGGCGAAGTGCTTGCCGTGATCAGAGGGTTGGCCGAAGAGGGCAGGACGATGATCCTCGTGACCCATGAAATGCGGTTCGCACGGGATGTTTCCAGTCAGGTGGCGTTCCTGCATCAGGGGCAGGTGGAAGAAATCGGCACCCCCGAACAGGTCTTTGAAAACCCGCGCAGCGAACGTTGCCAGCAATTTCTGTCTCACGTCATGTCCTGACCGGGCAGGGCGTGTGGCTCCGTCTGCAAGACGCAATCAACGAAACTAAAGCCAACAGGATCCCTTGAACATGAAAAAACTATCGCTACTGATTTCCGCGGCCTTCATGGTCGCCGCAGGTGTCGCCAATGCCGAGCCGTTGAAGATGGCATTCTCGTCAGAGCCTTATCCCCCGTTCACTTTCAAGGCGTCATCGGGGGAATGGACGGGCTTCGAGGTCGAGCTGGGGCAGGCGATCTGCGCGCAGATGCAGACCGAGTGCGAATTGGCGCCAACCGGCTGGAGCGGCATCATCCCGTCACTGAACGCGGGCAAGGTGGACTTCATCCTGGGTTCGATGTCCATCACGGACGAACGTGACAAGGTTATCGATTTTTCAGATCCGTATTACGATGCCGGGGCGATCTATGTCGGGCGCACAGATATGGACTTCGCCGGAGAAGGGGACCTGGACGGCAAGGTTCTGGCCGTGCAGGGGGCGACGACCCATGCCGGCTATGCCCGGAAAAAGCTTAACGAGGCGGGGGCAGATATTCGCATCTATGACCAGCATGAACAAATGATCCGCGATCTTCAGGCGGGGCGGGTTGACCTGATCCTTGCAGACCAGATTGCGATGATCAGTTTTTTGGGGCGTGATGATGCGGCAGGCTATACCACCCTTGCCGAAGCACCGGCGGATCCGTTGTTCGGCAAGGGGGTCGGTGTCGGGCTGCGTGACGGCGATGACGATCTGACGGCAAAGATGAACACGGCCATTCATGCGGTGATCGACGATGGCACATGCACCGAACTGTCGCAGAGATATTTCGATACCGATATCTGCGCCAAGTGAGACATCACGTTGTTTTCGGGGGCGCCGACCGATTGGCCGGCGTCCCTTTGCCATGTTTGAATGAAGCCGGGGTCATATGAACGGGTTCGAACAGGAAGGGTTGCGCGACTGGATCGGGCCGTTGCTGGATGGTGCGCTGGTTACAGTGCAGATTGCGGTTGCGGCTTATGTCATCGGTATTTTGCTGGGGCTTCTGGGGGCGATGGCCAAGCTGAGCGGTATCAATGCGCTGCGTGGCATTGCATGGGGTTATACGGCGCTGGTTCGGGCGATTCCTGAACTTCTTCTGATAATCTTGCTTTATTACGCCGGGACGCAGGGGCTGAACTCCGCATTGATAGCAATGGGTTTTGCCGGTGGCGTGGAAATCGGTGGCTTTACCGCGGCGGTGTCGGTTCTGGCCTTTGTGCAGGGGGCCTACATGACCGAGGTTTTTCGTGGCGCGATCGTGGCCATTCCCAAGAGCCTGCTAGAGGCGGCTGACAGCTATGGCATGTCGCGGGGGCTGCGTTTTCGGCGTATCGTGTTGCCGTTGATGCTGCCCAATGCCCTGGCGGGCATGTCGAACCTGTGGCTGATTCTGGTCAAGGAAACTGCGCTGGTCAGCGTCGTCGGCTTTGAGGAGCTGTTTTTCACCGCCCAGCAGGCCGCCGCCAGCACAGGGCTTTATGCGACATTCTATCTGGCAGCGGGGGCGTTGTTCCTTGCGATGACCTTGATATCCAACGTCGTGTTTCATTTCGCCGAACGCCACGTGCGGCGCGGCATGGTCAGGGGGTAGGGCATGGATTTTTCCTTCATTCTGGACCCCGGCTATCAATCCTATTTCATTGAGGGGTTCGTCAACACTCTGGCGCTTGTCTTCTGGTCGGGATTGGCGGGGATGGTGCTGGCGGTTCTGGTCGCGCTCGGCTTGGTGGCCGGACCTATGCCGCTGCGGTGGCTTCTGCGCGGTTTTACGACGGTGATCCGCGGAACGCCCCTGCTGGTCCAGCTGTTTTTCTTTTATGATGGTGTCGGCCGGTTGTTGACCTCGGTGCCTGCCATTCGCGAAAGCATGTTTCGCCCTTTGCTGAATGACGCGTTCTTTTTCGGAGCGGTGGCGTTTTCGGTCAGCGTAGCGGCCTATTCAGGCGAAGTCCTGCGCGCCGCCATGATGAATGTGCCCAAGGCCGAGCTAGAGGCCGCGCGATCATTCGGGATGTCACGAACGCGGATGGTGCGTCGCATCTGGTTGCCCCGCGCGGTTCAGCTTTGCCTGCCAACCCTGACGGGCGAGATGATCCTGCTTTTGAAATCGGTGCCACTGGTGTCCACCATTGCTGTGGTTGACCTGCTCAAGGCGGCCAATATCGTGCGGTCCGAGACCTTTCTGGTCTACGAGCCGCTGCTGTTGGTCGCGGGAATTTTCGTGGCGATGACTTTGGTGCTGACCGCCGCCATGAACCTGCTGGAACGTCGTTTCCCGGGCGCGCGTCCGGCGCGGCGTAAAACGACGGACATCAAGCTCGGCGCATGAGAAGAAACCGTCAGGGCAGGTTGGCCCTGACGGTTCACATCATGCGGCTGACGCGGGCGGGAAGGTCGCGATCAGGCGCGCTGCCCGACATGGCGTCCGGCCTGATCGGGCCTGGGCAACGCTGTGTGGCGCGTGGCCAGTTGTGCAAGCGCCTCGGCGACCTCGCCTTCGGGCGGGCAGGAACGCCTGCTGTCCAGATCGACATGCAGCAGCATGGTTTCCATGGTCGCGACCAGCGTTTCACCGTTCTGAATCCGGTGGAACAGATGCATTTTCTTTCCTTCTCCTGCCAGAACCTGAGTGGTTACACGCAGTGTGGCACCTTCCTTTGCCTCGGCCAGATAGCTGATGTGGTTCTCGACCGTGAAATAGGATTTTCCCCTGGCAATGTAATCAGGGCCTGCGCCGACGATTTCCATCATGCGGTCGGTCGCCTGTGTGCCGATTTCAAGGTAATGCGCCTCATTCATGTGGCCATTGTAATCGGTCCAGCTGCTGGGAACGACACGATGCACGGTTTCGATCAACTGATCGGAATGCGGCAAGGGCGGGAACCCGGCCTCGTGATCGGCAATGACCTTCCCCGCGCCAGCCTGGTTGCGGCGCAATGCGCGCAGAATGCCGACCAGGTTGTCATCGCGCAGACGTTCCAGCTGACGGATCGACATCTGGCCTGATTGCCGGTCGGATTGCGTTGCGATCAGATCAACCAGTTCCGGAGTGAATTCCGGCACATCCATCAGCTTGGTCCAGGGCCAGGACAGGGCCGGCCCGAACTGTTCCATGAAATGTTTCATGCCGGCTTCGCCACCGGCAACGCGATAGGTTTCGAAGATCCCCATCTGCGCCCAACGCAGGCCGAATCCCATGCGGATCGCATCGTCGATTTCCTCGGTGGTGGCGATGCCGTCGGTGACCAGCCAAAGGCATTCGCGCCAGACTGCTTCCAGCAGCCGATCGGCGATATGCGCGTCGATTTCCTTGCGCAGTGTCAGGGGGCGCATGCCGATGTCACGCAGAATGCTGTCGGCTTTTGCACATTGATCCCGATCTCCGACCAGCTCGACCAGCGGCAGCAAATAGACCGGGTTGAACGGATGGGCCACGATGGCGCGCGCACCCTGTGCGGTCAGCTGGGATGGTTTGAACCCTGACGTGGACGACCCTATGATCGCATCCACTGGCGCAGCCTGATCCAGTTTCGCCAAAACCTTGTGTTTGAGGTCAAGGCGTTCGGGAACGCTTTCCTGCACCCAGTTGGCCCCGGCCACAGCGTCATCCAGACCGTCATGAAAGCTCAAGCTGCCTTCCGGCGGAAGCGCACGATCATAAAGTGCGGGCAGGGATCGGCGTGCGCCATCGATCACTTCGCCGATCTTGCGTTTGGCCTCGGGGTCGGGGTCAAAAATCGCGACATCCCAGCCATTCAGCAGGAACCGCGCCGCCCATCCGCCGCCAATGACGCCGCCGCCGATAATTGCTGCCTTCCTGGTCATGCCGGTGCCCTCTTTTGCAGGTTCAAACGTGTCCGCACGGCATCCGGGCCGATGACATGTGCGCCCATCCCTTCAATGACGGTCACGGCGCGTTCGACCAACTGCGCATTCGTTGCCAGCACACCCTTGTCCAGCATCAGGTTATCTTCGAGGCCGACGCGCACGTTGCCCCCCGCCAGGACCGCAGCAGCGACGTAGGGCATCTGATCCCGCCCGAGGCTGAATGCCGACCAGTTCCAGTCCTGCGGGATCGCATTCACCATCGCCAAATAGGTATTCAGGTCATTGGGTGCCCCCCATGGCACGCCCATGCAAAGCTGCACCAGTGCCGGCGCGTCCAGCACCCCGTCCTCGACCAGTTGTTTCGCAAACCACAGATGCCCGGTATCGAATGCCTCGATCTCGGGCTTGACACCCAGATCAGTCATCATCCGCCCCATGGACCGAAGCATTCCGGGCGTGTTGGTCATCACATAATCCGCCTCGGCGAAATTCATGGTGCCGCAATCCAGCGTACAGATTTCGGGCAGGCAATCCGCGATATGGGCCATGCGCTCGGTCGCGCCGGCCATGTCGGTTGCGGCCTGATTGACCGGCAAGGGGGATTCGGTCGGGCCAAACACGATATCTCCGCCCATGCCCGCAGTCAGGTTGAGCACAACATCGGTGTCGCTGTCGCGAATGCGTTCGGTCACTTCGCGAAACAATGCGGGGTCACGCGACGGCGTGCCGGTTTCAGGATCGCGGACATGGCAATGGACGATCGCGGCGCCCCCACGCGCGGCCTCGATCGCGCTATCGGCGATTTCCTTGGGGCTGCGGGGGACATGAGGGCTTCTGTCCTGTGTGCTGCCCGATCCTGTAACGGCACAGGTGATGAAAACATCCCGGTTCATCGCAAGTGGCATGATTGTTTCCTTTGTCCTAGCGGCCCTTCCAGACCGGATCTCGTTTTTCGGCAAAGGCGCGCGCACCTTCTTGTTGATCCTCGGAACGGTACAACCGCTCGACGGTTTCGAACTGGCTGCGTCCGATACGGTTCATTGCGTCCTGAAAGGACATGTCTTCGGCCTCGCGCACGATTTCCTTGATTGCCGCGAAGACCAGCGGCGGCCCCGACGCCAGTTCCGCGGCAAGATCGTGTGCCTGCTGCAGCAAGCTGTCGGCGGGCACGACGCGATTGACCAATCCCCACCGGGCAGCTTCAGCCGCATCGAACCAACGACCGGTCAGCAACATTTCCATCGCGATATGATAGGGAATGCGCTTTGGCAGCTTGATCGAGGCAGCATCGGCGACGGTGCCGGATCTGATTTCCGGCAAGGCAAAGGTCGCATGATCGGCGGCCAGAATGATGTCGGCAGACAGCATCAGTTCAAGCCCGCCGCCACAGGCAATCCCGTTCACGGCGGCGATGACCGGTTTGTTCAGGCCCCGCAGTTCCTGCAGCCCGCCGAAACCGCCCTTGCCATAGTCGCCATCTACGGCATCGCCATCCGCTGCCGCTTTCAGATCCCAGCCCGGACAGAAGAACTTTTCGCCCGCGCCCGTGACGATGGCCACACGCAGTTCGGGATCATCGCGGAAATCGGTAAATACCTCACCCATGATCCGACTGGTTTCCAGATCGATGGCATTGGCCTTGGGTCGGTCAAGGGTCACCTCCAGAACATGGCCGTTCCTTGTGGCGCGTATCGGGCCATCAGTCATCTTTCTCTCCTTTTATCAGCAGGATATCCGCCGCAATGGCAAAATCTGGGCCGCAGATCAGCGGGTTGATGTCCAGCTCGGATATTTCACCTTGATGTTGCATCACGAATGCCTGAACGGCCAACACCGCGTCCAGGATCGCGTTGCGGTCGGCCTTGGGCCCGCCGCGCCATCCGTCAAGCATGTCTGCAATACGCAAAGCCGACAGCGCGGCATCTATTTGTTCGCGCGACACCGGCAGCAGCAACGATTTGCGATCCTGCAACAATTCGGTCAGGGTTCCACCCGCCGCAAGCGTCAGCAGATAGCCGTGGGCCGGGTCGCATGTCACGCCGATCAACAGTTCGGCGATGCCGCGATCGATCATTTCCTCGACAAGGAAGCTGGTGCAGGGCATCGCTTGTGCGGCGGTCAGAACCTCCGCCTGATCTTGCAGGTTCAGCCTGACGGCACCGGCTTCGGTCTTGTGGGCGATTCCCTCACCTTTCAGGACGACCGGAAAGCCGATTTCGGTGGCCAGATCTGCCGCCTGCTGGACCGAGCCTGTGCGTTGCGATCGTGGCACGCGCAAGCCATATGATCCAAGCAGGGCCTTGGCCTCGGCTTCGGACAAGGGTTTTGGGTTGCGCGGTATTGTGGCCCCAAGAACGGGCCCAGCCGGCTGACGCGCCATATCGAACCGGCTGGCGGCCGCGATGGCCCCCAACCCGACCTCCAATCCAGCCAAAGGTATCAAACCTTCTGCGATGATTGCTGCGGCCTTGGTTTCGGACAGCGTTTCAGGTAGGGTCGACAGCAAGGCGAGGGGTTTGCCGGTGCGGTGACTTGCGTCGGCGGCAGCCCCGATCACAATGTCCCATTCTTCGTCGGCGCATCGTTCCGGGTGCGGAAAATCCAGAACAATCGCGCCGAGTGCGACATCAGCCGCAAGCATGATCGCAAAAGTGCGCGACATCGCCTCGCGATCTTTCCAGATGAAGGTGTTATAGTCCAACGGGTTGGCAAGAGCGATCTGGTCGCCAAGAACGGCGCGCAGGCCGGAGCACTGGGCCGACGTCAAATCGGGACAGTCCAACCCGAAATCCTGTGCGGCATCCGCGACCAGGCTTGCTTCGCCACCGGAACATGACATGGATGCTATCCGCCGCGAAGGCAGAGGTCCGGCAAGGTGCAACAGTTTCAGTGTTTCCAGCATCACCGACAAAGACGTCACATGGGCGATTCCCAGGCGTTCCATCAGGGCATCGGCACCTGTGCTTGATCCGGCCAGCGATGCCGTATGGGACAGGGTTGCGCTTTGCGCCTTGGCCGATCGCCCGACCTTCATGGCAACGATTGGCTTTTTCAACGTCTGGGCAAGCATTGCAAGTTGTTGAAATTCTGCCAGATCGTCGATCCCTTCGATATGCAGCCCCAATGCTGTCACGCGGGGATCACTCAGCAATGCCGCACCAATCTGCGATATGCCGGTCTGGGCCTGATTGCCGGCCGTCACTACATAGGCAAGCGGCAGCCCGCGTTGCTGCATGGTCAGGTTGATCGCAATATTCGAGGATTGCGTCACGATGGCCACACCCTTGTCGACGCGTGTTGCGCCATGTTGGTCCGGCCAAAGGGCAGCACCATCCAGAAGGTTCAGGAACCCGTAGCAATTCGGTCCCAGGATCGGCATGTCACCCGCCGCGCGGACTAGCGTATCCTGCAACGCGCTGGCCCCGTCGATTTCCCCCGAAGCTTCGGAAAACCCCGCCGCGAAACACACGGCGCCACCGACATCGCGCGCGGCCAGAGCGGCGACGATCTGCACAGACGCGCGACTGTTGACGCCAATAAAGGCGGCGTCAGGGCCGGTGGGAAGGTCGTTCACCGACCCAAATACCTCTAGCCCGGCAAGCTCTTTGCGATGTGGATGCACGGGCCAGATATCTCCGGCAAAGCCGATGCGGCGGCATTCGCGAATGACATTGGCGCACCATGTGCCGCCGCCGATGACGGCGATGCTGGCAGGGCGCAGCAATCGGGACAGGTTGGGCATGGCTTATGCACCCAACGGGCGGAACAGTTCGCGGCTGATAATGTGGCGTTGAACCTCGCTGGTGCCGTCCCAGATGCGTTCGACCCGTGCATCGCGCCAGAAACGTTCGATCGGGAAATCATCCATCAGCCCCATGCCGCCAAAGATCTGCAGGGTCGTGTCCGTGACATGAGCCAGCATTTCCGTCGCAAAAACCTTGGCCGAGGCAATTTCACGGTTTGCGGGCAGGTTCTGATCCAGCCGCCACGCGCCCGCCAGGGTCAGCCATTCGGCCGCGTCGATCTGGGTGATCATATCTGCGACCTGAAAGCTGATGCCCTGGAATTTCGCAATGGCCTGCCCGAATTGCTTGCGTTCGGCCGCGTAGTTCAGCGCATAATCGAAACAGCGCCGTGCCCGACCCACCGACATCGCGGCGACAGTCAGGCGTGTTGCATATAGCCATTCGTTCATCACGGCAAAACCACCATCGACTTCGCCCAGAACCGCCGAGTCGGGCAGGCGGCAATTGTCGAAATACAGGATCTGGTTCTTGTATCCGCGATGGCTGACCGAATTGTAACCTTCGCGCACCTCAAAGCCGGGATGCCCACGATCTACCAGAAAGCAGGTGATGCGCTTCTTGGGGCCCTTTGGTGTGTCGTCGACGCCGGTTGCGACAAAGACAATAAAGAAATCAGCATGCTCCGCACCGGAAATGAAATGCTTGGTGCCGTTGACAAGCCAGTCCTTTCCGTCACGCTTTGCCTGGCATTTCATGCCGCGCACATCCGAGCCGGCGTCGGGCTCGGTCATGGCCAGTGCATCCATCCTTTCCCCGCGCACGGCCGGCAGCAGATAGCGTTCGCGCTGTTCGTCACGACAGGCCATCAAAATGTTCTGCGGGCGGCCAAAGAAATGCGTCAGGGCCATTGATCCCCGGCCCAACTCGCGCTCGACCAGAGTAAAATCCAGATGCGACAACCCGGCACCGCCAACCTCTTCCGGGAAATTGCAGGCATAGAAACCCAGTTCCAACGTCTTGCGCTTGATGTCATGCGCCAGCTCGTTGGGGACCTGGCCAGTCCGTTCGACTGCGGCCTCGTGTGGATAGATCTCATTCTCGACAAAGCTGCGAACGGTCGAGACAATCATGTCCTGTTCTTCGGTCAATCCGAATTGCATGGCATCACCTAAGCTGAACTGTTTCCCAACAGCCTGCCGCATCGATCCGAATGGTGCTGTGCATCATTGGCAGATAATTGTGCAAGATGCGATTATCCTGTGCATTTCCTGTGACCTCTTTTCCTGTGTTACGCAGTGGCAAACGTTGCCAGTGCCAATCAGGGCCACTAAAGTTGCGCGAATGCCCCTGATCTGGAAGCTACCGTGACAGACCTGCCCGATGACCTTTGCGGGTCCGAACTCGACAGCCATGAAACTGCGGGTCTCGCACTTGACGGTGCTTTTCGGCGTGATGTCGAGGCGGTCTTGTCCAACCCTTCGGCGATGACGATGCTGGAAACGGTTTGTATGGCGACCGGGCTGCGATTTGCTGCAATCGCGCGGGTAACAGCGGATCGTTGGGTGACATGTTGCGCCGTTGATCGTCTGGCATTCGGGCTGCGGCCCGGGGACGAGCTACGTATAGACACCACCTTGTGCCAGGATGTCGAACAATCGCACCAGGAAATCGTCATTGACGACGTGCTGTCAGATCCCGCGTATTGCAACCATCAGGTCCCGCGCGACTATGGCTTTCGCAGCTATTTGTCCTTTCCCGTCTACCGTAAGGACGGAGAGTTCTTTGGAACGCTGTGCGCACTGGATCCCGAACCGAACCGGCTAAGCGATCCGCGGGTTCTCGACATGATCCGCCTGTTCGCCCGTATCGTCGGTGAGACAATAGATGCCCGTGACCAGTTGAACCAGGCCTGTGACGGGCTGATCGAAGAACGTCACAAGGCCGAGGCGCAAGAACAGTTCATTGCAATTCTTGCCCATGACCTGCGTAATCCGCTTAGCGCGGTCGACGCGGGATTGCGGATGATTGGCCGCTGTCAGATTGACGATCAGGCCCGGCAGATCCTGTCACTGATCGAAGGTTCTACTCTGCGGATGCGGGGTCTCATTGACAACCTTATGGATCATGCCCGTAACCGGCTTGGCGGCGGGATCGTGCTTTCGCGCAGCAGGGTTGGCGATCTTGCCGAGGTATTTGACCATATCATCGCCGAGTTTCGGACGGTCTCGCCTGATCAGCCGATCGAAGCGGAATTTTCGTTGCCGCAAAATATCGATTGTGATCAGGCGCGTGTGGCGCAGTTGCTATCGAACCTTCTGGGAAATGCGATCAAGCATGGCACACCGGGTCAGCCTGTCATGGTGCGCGCATATATTGATGACGACAGGTTCAATCTGAGCGTGACCAACAGAGGCGCGGCCATCTCTCCGGATGAAATGCCGATGTTGTTTCAGCCTTTCCGGAAATCGCACAGCAACCCCAACAAGGATGGTCTTGGATTAGGGCTGCATATCGCGTCTGAAATTGCCCGGGCCCATGGCGGCAGAATGGATGTTCATTCAGATGACAATGCAACTGAATTTCGTTTCCACATGCCTCTCTGAACAGACTTGGGGGCAGCCCGCCTGATCAACCGGCGGGCCGCCTCGTCTCAGAAATCCCAGTCTTCGTCCTCGGTCGCGACCGCCTTGCCGATCACATAGGACGACCCCGAACCCGAGAAGAAGTCATGGTTCTCGCTATCGGGCGACAGCGCTGCCATGATTGCGGGATTGACCTCGCAAGCGGCGGGCGGGAACAGTGCCTCATAGCCGAGGTTCTGCAGCGCCTTGTTGGCGTTATAATGCAGAAACGCCTTTACATCCTCGGTCAGGCCGATCCCATCATACAGCTCGGCAGTGTATTTCGACTCGATGTCATACAGATCGAAGATCAGCGCAAAGGCGAAATCCTTCAGCTCGGCCTTCTTCGCCTCATCCAGCTTTTCCAGCGCGCGCTGATATTTGTAACCGATATAATAGCCGTGAACGGCCTCGTCGCGAATGATCAGGCGGATCAGGTCGGCGGTATTGGTCAGCTTGGCACGGCTGGACCAGTACATCGGCAGGTAGAAACCCGAATAGAACAGGAAGCTTTCCAGGAACACACTGGCGATCTTGCGCTTCATCGGATCGGCGCCGGCATCGTATTCGTCCAGGATCAGGCGCGCCTTTTCCTGCAGATGCGGGTTTTCCTCGGACCAGCGGAAAGCCTCGTCGACCTCCTTCGTCAGACACAGGGTCGAGAAGATCGAGGAATAGGACCGTGCGTGCACCGCTTCCATGAAGGCGATGTTCGACAGAACTGCCTCTTCATGCGGCGTCTGCGCATCGCCCATCAAGCGCGGCGCGCCCACGGTGTTCTGGATCGTGTCCAGCAGCGTCAGCCCGGTGAACACCCGGATGGTCAATTCGCGCTCTTCCGGGCGCAGCGTTGCCCAGCTTTGAACGTCATTGGACAGCGGCACCTTTTCGGGCAGCCAGAAATTCACCGTCAGCCGGTTCCAGACCTCAAGGTCCTTCTCATCCTGCAGCCGGTTCCAGTTCACCGCCCGCTGCACCTGCCGCATCACCTGATCCTTCATGGGAGGTTCACCGTTAATTAAGAGCCTATAGTTGTTGCTATTGTATTGAGCTATAACGTGCAACCGAGAGATTACTGTTCCGGGGGGCATGCGGCCCGCATATCGTAAGCGCTTGGTCGGGACTGCACAATATATGGCCGATACTGGTGCTGGCTGTGTGCGCGGCGATCACGACTGCCGCTTCCGCTTTTAGAAGAGCAGTTTGTTTGCTCGGGAACCAGGATCGGCCCACCTCGTTTGTGCTCCCGCCTCCATTTCAGGCCGCTGTGAGGGTGGCTTTCGCTATAGTTTTCGATCCGGTCTCTGAATAGCCCCTAGATTCGTAGACGCCTTCTTCCCTAATTTTGAGGCAAGGAGGCCGAGATGGGCAAAGGCAATTTCAGCGCCGAGTTCAAGCGTGACGCGGTCGCGCAGATCACCGAG
>NZ_JAQBIE010000015.1 GCF_028294535.1 Paracoccus onchidii
TCACGGACTTCGGATAATGTACGCCCTTGAACTCGATCACGCCAACCGCCTTTTTCCAACTCCCTGACAACGCTGACATATCATGCGCGCCCAGAAAGTCGAAAGTTTGCGACAAAACCGCCAATTACTGCGATGACGCGGAATTGCTGGCTCATATCGAAATCGATACCACGCATGGTACCGCCCTGGACTTCAGCGTCGACGCGGCTACCGCGGACAAGATTGCCAACGCCGCACGAGTCGACGCCGATATCGTGCGGTCGTTGACCTTTCCGACAATGACGCCAGAAGAAGCCTTGTTGACGGCCCAGATTCAATTCCAGCATTGCCCGCTGTGCTCTCGACAGGGTCTTTCGCTCAAGCATTGGAGGCGGGCTTGGGCATTTGACTGTCAGGTTTGCCGGACGAGACTTGTGCAGACCCATGGCAAACCCGGAGAGGAACAAATATCCGAAAAACTGATGTACCGAGCGCGCCGCGGGGCAGGGATGTTGGAACACGCTGTGCGACAACGCTGCCCAAGGCGACTTCGGCGCGCTATGCGAGCTGTTACATTTGCCATGTCACTGAAGACCATCCGCGGGGATCCGTCATTCGCACTACAAAACCTCAGATCGGAAGTGAGGCTGTTTTGTCTCGCCGCGATCGCTGCCGTTCACTCTCGCCCATTGGCTAAGGCAGCCATCGTGAGCCAAAGTATCGACGACTATGCAAGGGTTGCTCTCTTGCGCGCCTTCGAGAACGAGCCTCGAGTGCTTGCCGCGGTTGATCACATCGCGCAAAGGCGCGCGACCAGCGCAGGACTAATGACGGTCAAATCTCACAATTAAGGACAAAACATGTCGCTGAACGCGTCCTATCTCAGATTTAAGGGCAACGCGACACAAAGCCATCACAGCTCGACAATGTTAGCTTTGAGGTCTCGAAAAAACCTTTCATATTCACATCGAATCATCGAGACAGTCGATGCAAGCCAAATCGCGCCAGGAGTCTGAATGACAGGGCTAGTTATCTCCCTGACGACCATACCACCACGGTTGAACAGGATTCACCCCACCTTAAGGGATCTACTCAATCAAACTGCCCCGATAGACGAAATTCGCCTCTATCTACCGCGCCGGCATCGTAGGTTCCCTTTGCTTGAGGCAAAAATCCCCGAACTTCCCAACGGGATCAAATTGATCTTGATCGACGACGACTGGGGTCCAGCGACCAAAGTTCTTCCCGCCGCGCAGGATCTGCGCGGGCAAGATGTCGAACTGATATTCTGTGATGACGATCAGAAATATGATCCGGATTGGGCCATGCGGTTTCTGGAGGCACGAAAGCAGCTCCCCGACGCCTGCCTGGTTCAGAAGGGGTATAACCTTGAGGATCGACCAAACGGTACGAAGTATTTTCCACTGCACGACGCGTCACAGTATCCCCGCGCACAACGGTTCCGTCGCGATATGTGGTATCGCTTGCGACGCGCCGCAAGCTTTGGATCGTGGCGTCCTGCCCAGCCCTTTTCCTGCGGTGGCTATGTCGATATTCTTGAAGGCTATCGGGGCGCAATGATCCGCCCGGACTTCTTGCCCCAAGAGGCGTGGAACATTCCAGACGTATTGTGGACCGTCGACGATCCGTGGCTGTCAGGGCATCTGTTGCGAAACAATCATCCCATCTGGTTGATTTCCGATTGTCCGCCGCCAATCGCCACTCACGACGCACATCACGTGAGTGGGTTGCGGGATTTCGTCTATCAAGGGCATGGTCGTCGCGAGGCAGATACTTTGGCTATCGAATACTTTCGTAAGCATCATCGACTTTGGCCGGACAGGCTGCCGCCGCAGCAACGTGTTCGGCCTATCCCTCCCGATATGGCTTAGCGTCCGCTGAGGATTGCCAACTTGGTCGCGGTGTGTTGGTTGGCTAAGCCTTGAGCGTGAACATGCCTTCCATTTTGCCCCCCTGAAAAGGATCCCGTTGTCCAGTCAGATAGTGGCGGATGCCATCTGGACCTGCCATCGCTTCTCTTTCGGCGGCGCAAGTGCTGAGGGCCTTCTGGTTGAGAGGGGTAGGATGGGCAGCTGGAAAACTGTGCGGCAATGGGTATGAGGTACACCCCATCTCGTAGACAGGAACTGACGTCATCTAGGTTTTGTCAACTTCATTCGCTGTGCGCGACGAGATGGCCGGTGTTTGGGCGTCAGATGCTTGCGGCCTCCTTCCAGGCGTCGAAGGCGTCCTTTCTGTGATAGCGTGTTGCGTTTGCAAAAAAGCGCCGCCCGGTCTGCCCATGGCCGGGCGGTGGTACTGGTCTTGTTGCTTCGACGATTTCGATGCCGTGCCCTGCATTGCCCTGCCGGGATATTCGCGGAAAGGTTTCCGCCTGCCGCCGTAACCCGGCCACAACCGCCGCGGCCCCCGCAGCTTGTTCAGGCGCAGATTCTTGCGACAAAGCCGCCCTTGCCCCGTGAGAACTTCAACCTGCCCTAACTTCGTGACAATCTCTTCTGGCGTTGGTCGCTTGTTTGCCATGTGTTTGCTCCGTTCTCTAAACATAGCGGAGGGCCACTTCAGTGGGGGAAGATCACCAGCCTACTGAGAACGTTGACATATCAGTCGAAAGCGAGGAACGGGAAAGTTTGCGACATTACCGATACGCGCCATTTCGCAAAGATGCCTTGTTAATGTGACAACGTCAAAGCCGGTCAGTCTGCTCTTTTAAATCAGTTCAGCCCTGCAGCCTTTCGCAACGCTTCATTCATGCGCGTCTGCCAGCCCGGCCCCCTCGGATTTGAAGCGGGACACCACTTCAGGATCAAGGCGCAAAGATACGGCGACCTTCGGGTTCTCGGCCTTCGGACGACCACCCGCATTCTTGCGCATTTTCTCGGCCAGCGCCGGAAACGCCTTGGCGAAGGGCTTCGCCAAGGCGAGCTGTGTGTCAGTAGCCTCCGGTGCATCCGGGTCGCTGGCGATTGAACCCCACCGGGTTTGCCGGAGGCTCCAACTCCTGAGTAGGATGGAGCATCATGAGCAAGACGACGAACAAGTTTTCCCCTGAGGTTCGCGAGCGCGCGGTGCGGCTGGTTCTCGATACGGGCGGTGCAACGCAGGTTGTCGCGTTACAGGCTGGAATGCCTGCATGAGCTGAAAGGCAGAACACGACCTGACCGCGGTACGCGCTAGCTGCCCGAGGCCCTTATCTTCGAGCTGCAACTCAAGATGCTTTCCCCAATTCTTTAAATCTGTCTTGAATGCACAGGCCCGTTTGTAGAAACGAACGGGCCCCGGCCTTGTTTACAAGGTGCAGGACACGCAGCCCTCGACCTCGGTCCCTTCCAGTGCGGCTTGGCGCAGCCGGATGTAGTAGATCGTCTTGATCCCCTTCTTCCACGCATAGATCTGGGCGCGGTTGATGTCGCGGGTCGTGGCCTCGGCGGGGAAGAACAATGTCAGCGACAGGCCCTGGTCGACATGCTCGGTCGCCGCGGCATAGGTGTCGATGATCGCCTCGGGGCCGATCTCATAGGCGTCGCGATAATAATGCAGGTTCTCGTTCGTCATGAACGCCGCCGGATAATAGACGCGACCGATCTTGCCTTCCTTGCGGATCTCGATCTTGCTGACGATCGGGTGGATGGAGCTGGTCGAGTTGTTGATATAGCTGATCGATCCGGTCGGCGGCACGGCCTGCAGATTGCGGTTATACAGCCCGTGTTCCATCACCTGCGCCTTCAGCGCGGACCAGTCGTCGCGCGTGGGCAGGGTGATCCCGTCAAAGACGCGCGCGACATCGGGCAGCGCGGGCAGCCAGTCGCGTTCGGTATATTTGTCAAAGAAGCTGCCATCGGCATAGGTCGATTTCTCGAACCCTTTGAAGGTCGCACCCTTTTCACGGGCCAGCAGCATGGATGCGCGGATCGCGTGATAGGCGATTGCGGCGAAATAGACGCTGGTGAATTCGACGCCTTCCGGGCTGCCATAGTGGATATGCTCGCGCGCCAGGAACCCGTGCAGGTTCATCTGACCCAGACCGACGGCATGCGCCTCGTCATTGCCCTTGCGGATCGAGGGCACGGAATCAATCGCCGACATTTCCGACACGGCAGTCAATGCGCGGATCGCGGCCTCGACCGTGGCGCCGAAATCGGGGCCGTCCATGGTCTTGGCGATGTTCAGCGACCCCAGATTGCAGGAAATATCTGTACCCATATGGGCATAGCCAAGGTCGTCGTTGAATGTTGACGCCTCGTTCACCTGCAGGATTTCCGAACACAGGTTCGACATGGTGATGCGCCCGTCGATCGGGTTGGCGCGGTTCACCGTGTCTTCGAACATGATATAGGGATAGCCGCTTTCGAACTGGATCTCGGCCAGCGTCTGGAAGAAGGCGCGGGCATTGATCTTTTTCTTGCGGATGCGCTTGTCATCGACCATCTCGGCATATTTCTCGGTCACCGAGATTTCCGAGAAGGGCACCCCATAGACACGTTCGATATCATGGGGCGAAAACAGGTACATATCCTCGTTCCGCTTGGCCAGATCGAAGGTGATATCGGGGATCACCACGCCAAGCGACAGCGTCTTGATGCGGATCTTCTCATCCGCGTTTTCGCGCTTGGTATCCAGAAAACGCAGGATGTCGGGATGGTGCGCGTTCAGATAGACCGCGCCCGCGCCCTGCCGTGCGCCCAGCTGGTTGGCATAGCTGAAGCTGTCCTCCAGCAGTTTCATGATCGGAATGACGCCCGAGGACTGGTTCTCGATGCCTTTGATCGGCGCGCCGGATTCGCGGATATTGGTCAGCATCAGGGCGACGCCGCCGCCGCGCTTGGACAGTTGCAGCGACGAATTGATCGCCCGACCGATCGATTCCATGTTGTCTTCAAGACGCAGCAGGAAACAGGAGATCAGCTCGCCGCGCGATTTCTTGCCCGCGTTCAGGAAGGTCGGCGTCGCCGGCTGGAACCGGCCCGACAGGATTTCATCCATGAAGCTCATCGCCAGATCCTGATCGCCGCGCGCCAGCGCCAGCGCGACCATGACCACCCGATCCTCGTAACGTTCCAGGAAACGCTGCCCGTCGCGGGTCTTCAGCGTGTAGCTGGTGTAATATTTGAACGCGCCAAGAAAGGTCGGAAAGCGGAACTTCTTGGCGAAGGCCGCAGCCCAGATCCTGTGCAGGAAGTCGCGCGGATAGGCGTCCAGAACCTGCGGTTCGTAATAGCCTTCGTCGACAAGGTAATCCAGCTTCTCGTCGAGGCTGTGGAAGAACACCGTGTTCTGGTTCACATGCTGCAGGAAATACTGCCGCGCGGCCATGCGGTCGGCGTCAAAACGGATATGACCCTTATCGTCATAAAGGTTCAGCATCGCGTTCAGCGCGTGGTAGTCGAGGTCGGGCTTCACACTGTCAAGCATTCCATTTCCTGCAGCTTGTTCAGCCCGTCACGAACACGGGCAATATCGGTTGGGGTTCCCGCCAGCTCGAATCGATACAGCACGGGAACGCGGCATTTATCGGCAATGACGCGGGCCGCCAAGGCAAAGGTCTGGCCAAAGTTGCGATTGCCCGCGCCTATCACGCCCCGCAGCCCGGCGCGGCGTGATTCAACATTCAGAAACCGGATGACCTGTTTGGGTACAGCCCCACGCCCCTCGCCATCGGCATAGGTCGGGCAGATCATCACATAGGGCTGGTCGGGTTCCGGCATGGGCTGGTCCATACGTACCGGGATGCGTTGCGCGGGCATATCCAGCCCGGCGACAAAACGGGCTGTGTTGCCCGAACCCGATGAATAATAGATCAGCCCGACCATCGGAACGGATCAGGCCAGCTGGCCGATCATGTCGGGACGGAAACCGGCCCAATGGCTTTCGCCGGCGATCACGACCGGGGCCTGACGATAACCAAGCGAGGTAACATGTTCCATGGCCTCGGCATCTTGTGTCAGGTCGATGATGCTATAGTCCAGACCACGGGCGTCCAGGGCGCGGGTGGTTGCAGTGCATTGGACACAGGCGGGTTTGGAATAGACGGTTATGGTCATGTGCTCGGCTCCTGGTTTCTGGTCCGGAAGCGGGCACAGGGTTGATCGCTGGCAACACCAGCAACCACGCCGCCGGACCCGCCGTCCGATGTCGTTTCTGTGCTATGGCAGGTCTCCTGGCTTGCAGCTTCTTACGACTGGCCTTCCCGGATTTCCCCAGTGGCATATCAGCCGATCTGACCGCTTACAGTTGCGGGGGCAGCGCCGGCATTGCACCGGCTTCCCTTTTCACCTTAGACGCGAGTCACCGGCACCATAGCCACATCACTTAGCCATCTAAACCATGTTAGTGTCAATATCTGGTGGTCGGGCCGAGGGGAACTTTCTTTGCTTGACAGCGTTGCGCCCTGCAATCGCGACGCCTTTCCATGCATGTGTCCGATCGGATCTGCGACAAAGCGATACCTTTGGCGGGGGTGCGTTTCAACGGGCGTTGTTGTGCATATCTGTTAGTCGTTAGGATCATGGCAGTCAGGCAAAAGGTGAGACATGGAACTTATCGCAAAGGCGACGGCCCTTATTGGCGGCACGGTGGCATTGATGCGGCGTCTGGGTGCGCCCCAACATCAGGCCGTTGGCGCAAGCCCACAAATCCCCGAGGCCAGAAAGCAAGGCATCATGACGTTGAAAATGCCGGTGGCAGAAGGCTGGAAAGACGGGCATCTGCCGACCTGTGCGCAGGGCTTGAAGGTCAATGCCTTTGCGACCGGACTGGATCACCCGAGGTGGATCGAGGTGCTTCCCAATGGTGATGTCCTCGTTGCCGAATCAAAGGAGCAGGCGGCGCCACCCAAGACATTAATGGATCACGCTGCTCAGGCGACCATGCGCCGGGTGAAAGCGATCGGCGAGAGCGCCAATCGCGTCACCTTGTGGCGGGATCAGGATGGGGATGGTGTGGCCGAAATCCGCGAGGTTTTCGTGCAGGATCAGAACCAGCCGTTCGGAATGGCGTTGGCCGGTGACAGGTTCTTCCTGGGGAATACCGATGGGATCGTCGAATTCGACTATCAGCCGGGCGCGACATCTCTTGCAGGGGTGAGGCGCAAGCTGGTCGAGTTCAAGCCGCATGGCCATTGGACCCGCAGTCTGATCCTGTCACCTGACGGATCGAAGCTATATGCAGGTGTCGGTTCACTGACCAATATTGCTGATCAGGGCATGGAGGTCGAGGAAGGCCGGGCCGCCATCTGGGAACTGGATCTGGCTTCGGGCGCTGCGCGTATCTATGCGTCTGGCCTGCGAAACGCTGTCGGCATGGCGTGGGAGCCAGAAAGGTCCGTGCTGTGGACCGTGGTCAACGAACGCGACGGGCTGGGCGATGAAACACCGCCGGACTATCTGACATCGGTCAGGGATGGCGGGTTTTACGGATGGCCCTATTCCTATTGGGGCGGAACCGTGGATGACCGTGTGCCCCAGGACCCCGATCAGGTAGCGCGTGCAATAGCGCCGGATTACGCCTTGGGTGGGCATACCGCGTCCCTTGGGCTGTGCTGGATGCCGGCAGGCACACTTCCCGGGTTCGGCGATGGCATGGTCATCGGGCAGCATGGATCATGGAATCGTTCGAAATTAAGTGGTTACAGGCTGATCTTCGTTCCGTTTGACAAAGGCGAACCCAGCGGGCCGCCGCGCGACATTCTTAGCGGTTTTCTGTCTGATGATGAAAAGCTGGCCTATGGCCGGCCCGTTGGCGTGACGATCGGGCCGGACCGGAAATCCTTGTTGATGGCGGATGACGTCGGTGACGTGATCTGGCGCGTTACGGGTGCCTGACCTCTCTTGTCTGGCTTGCGGGTGCCTGGCCGATGCCGGTGCGCCTGTTGGCCAGCAGGCGCATCGAGTTCAGTGTAACCAGCACGGTGGCCCCCGTGTCGGCCAGAATTGCTGGCCAAAGCCCGGTTAGCCCGGCAATGGTGGTCACCAGAAAGACCAGCTTCAGCCCCAATGCCATGGCGACATTCTGACGGATCACGTCCATTGTGCGTCGGGCTTTGGTAATCATGCGCGGCACGTCACTGATCCGGTCGCTCATCAAGACCGCATCCGCTGCCTCCATCGCGACATCCGTGCCAGAGCCGATGGCCACCCCGACCTGTGCTGCCGCCAGCGCCGGTGCGTCATTCACGCCGTCACCGACCATGATCACAGTGCCAGCCCCCGCCAATGCGGCCACGGTTTCAGCCTTTTCCTCGGGCAGCATATTCGCCTTGAAATCAATGCCCAATTTGGTGGCAATGGCTGTGGCCGTACCCGAATTGTCGCCTGTCAGCATCAGCGCGCCAAGCCCAAGTCTGCGGATTTCCTGCATGGCTGTGGCGGATTCGGGCCTTGGCTCATCGCGCAAGGCAACCAATCCGATCAGTTCTTGCCCCAGACAAATGGTGGAAACCGTCTTCCCCTGTGCTTCCATCGCGCTGATCTGCGCTGAAATCCGAAGGTCTTCGCGCAGATGTTCAGGTGCGGCACTGGTCTTGCCGACATAGACCTTTGCGCCGTCAATGGTCCCTTCCATGCCGATGCCGGGCAAGACGCGAATGTCGCGTGGCTGATAGCGCCGCGTCGAGGCCGTTTCGCCATAGGAAATCAGCGCGCTGGCCAAAGGATGTGCGCTTTCGCGTTCCAGCGCCACCGCAAGGCCGAGCGTGTCATGCCGTCCCTGAGCGAGATCGATGAAATCGGTCACATGTGGACGCCCGGCGGTCAATGTTCCGGTCTTGTCCAACACAACGCGTTGACCATGCGCAAGCGTTTCCAGAACAGCACCGCCCTTGATCAGCACGCCATCACGGGCCAGAGCAGCCAGACTTGAGGCAATCGCGGCGGGCACCGAAATCACCAACGCGCAGGGACAACCGATCAACAACAAGGCCAACCCGCGATAGATCCAGTCCTGCCAGTCTTGGCCCAACAGCACGGGCGGCACGATGGCGACCAGCGTGGCGATGGCGATCACGATTGGCATATAGGCAAGTGAGAACCGGTCGATGAAACGTTCGGTCGGGGCCTTGGCCCCCTGAGCGTCCTCGACCAGTGTGATGATGCGCGAGATCGTGTTGTCGGAACTGTCACGATCAACGGCGACCCGCAGCGTTGCTTCATGATTGATTGAACCCGCGCTGACGCGATCTCCGGGCGTTTTCGCCACGGGGATACTTTCGCCGGTAAGGGTCGATTCATCGACCGCACTTGCGCCCGACGTGATGATCCCGTCGGCGGCGATACGGTCACCTGCGCGGATCACGATCTGGTCCCCGATAGCAAGATCGCGCGTCGCGACCGGCCGCAATTGCCCGTCACGGTCTTCGACAAGGGCATGGTCTGGCAACAGCGCGGCCAGGGCGCGAATCCCGGATTGGGCCTTTCTGGCCGCCAGACCTTCCAGCATTTCACCCAGAATGAACAACAGGATCACGAATATGGCTTCGGTCTGTTCGCCGATAATGACCGCACCCAGCGCTGCGATCGTCATCAACATCTGGATTGTGAAGACAGCACCCATACGGGCTGCTGCCACCGCACGACGGGCAATCGGCGCAAGCGTCAACAGGGCCGCTATTGAAAATGCCCATGCCCCGAATTCGGGTCTCACGGCGGCAAGCGCATATGCACCAGCAACCGACAGGACCGCCAGGGCAAGATGCGCCGCCTTTTGTGATCGCCACGGTGCAGGTCCCGGGGCCGGCTGAGTTTCCGTGACGCGCTCTGCCACATATCCAAGCCGTTTCATGATGCGCTGGACATCGGCGGGTGTCGTCGCCGATGGCGACAGCTCCAACCGCATTTCCTGGCGGGGGACGGAGATGTCGATTTCCCTGATCCCTTGCATGCCTTCAAGTGCCGTGCGGATCGTGGCGGCACATCCACCACAATCCATGCCCTGGACTTTGAAAAGAAATTGGTGCTGTGGGTCTGAAACATTGGTCACGGCGCGATCTCCTGCGGATTCGCCAGTATAGATAAGACCTCTAGCCGCTATAGGTTCAAGGGGTTTCTCGCCGGTAAGTATTTTTTTGATGGGACGTTGACCCTCTAGCTACTGGAAGCATTAAGTGAAGCGCTGAACAGCAAGGCGGGAAAGGAATGTCACCATGCAGCCGCGTCAGGTAATCAAGGTCGGTATTGACGGTATGAACTGCGCGTCCTGTGTCGGACGTGTGGAAAGAGCGCTTGGTTCCCGGCCGGCCGTTCGGGGCGCAGATGTCAATCTGGCTACGGCAACCGCCACGATTACCCATGACGGCAACCTGACAATAAGCGATGTCGAAACATTGTTGCGGGATGCCGGGTATCCGGCCCGGCTGAACACTTCGGTCTTTGATATTGAAGGAATGTCTTGCGCGTCATGTGTCGCCCGAGTCGAGGCCGCCCTGATGGCCGCGCCGGAAATCGCCAGTGCTCAGGTCAATTTTGCCGCCGGATCCGCAAAGGTCAGACATGCTGAACAGATGGGCACGGGTCAGATTGCAGAACTCATTGAAAGATCGGGCTACAAGGCAAGCCCGCATCAGGCGGGGCAGGCCGAGCCAGGGGGGGATCGGACAAGCGTTCTGAAGCGCGATACCGTTCTGGCGTTTCTGCTGGCATTGCCGGTATTCCTGCTTGAGATGGGGGGGCATGTCGTCCCCGCATTTCGTGATCTGATCGTCGGGGCGCTTGGCACGCAGAACCTGAGGTTGCTTCAGTTCGTGTTGACGACGCTGATCCTTATGGGGCCGGGCCGTCAGTTCTTTCGCAGCGGCGTTCCTGCATTGCTGAAAGCAGCGCCTGATATGAACTCTCTTGTCGCGTTGGGGACGGCGGCAGCCTATGGGTATTCGACGGTCGTCACCTTTTGGGGTTCGGCGCTGCCGGAAGACAGCCGGCATGTATATTTCGAAGCGGCTGCGGTGATTGTCGCCCTGCTGCTGCTTGGGCGCTACCTCGAGGCGCGGGCCAAGGGACGTACGGGAGAGGCGATCCGCAAGCTGGCCGGGCTGCGCGCCAGATCGGCCCGGATCGAACGTGATGGGTCTGTAGTCGAATTGTCGATCGAGCAAATCAGGGTCGATGACGTGGTTCATGTTCGCCCCGGTGAAAAGATCGCCGTCGACGGCGAGGTCATATCCGGCCAGTCATGGGTCGATGAAAGCATGATCTCCGGAGAGCCGGTGCCAGTGTCGAAACAGCAGGGTGCTGACGTGACCGGCGGGACCATCAATGGCAATGGCACCTTGACCTTTCGCGCGATGCGGGTCGGCAGAGATACGGTTCTGGCCCGCATCATCGCCATGGTCGAAGATGCACAAGCCGCTCGTTTGCCCATTCAAGGGCTGGTCAATCGGGTGACCATGTATTTTGTACCAGCGGTCATCGCAATCGCCGCACTGACCGCCGTGTTGTGGTTCGCCCTTGGTCCTCAGCCGCGATTGACACATGCCTTGGTCGCAGGTGTCGCGGTGCTGATCATTGCCTGCCCATGCGCGATGGGGCTGGCAACGCCGACATCGATCATGGTCGGCACGGGGCGCGCGGCGGAAATGGGCGTGTTGTTTCGCAAGGGTGATGCTTTGCAGGCCCTGCAGGGGGTAAAGGTCGTGGCATTCGACAAGACCGGCACATTGACGCAGGGGATTCCGGTCATGACCGATTTCGAGGCCGTGGCGGGGGTGGATCGCAAGGGGTTGCTGGCGCAGGTGGCTGGGGCCGAGGCCGCGTCTGAACATCCGGTTGCCACAGCGATTTTTGCCGGCGCGAAGGATGAAGATATACAACCCATGCAGGCCACCGGGTTCGAGGCCATCACCGGCATGGGGGTCAGGGCCCGCATTGGCGATCACGATCTGCTGATAGGAGCGGAACGGCTGATGTCACGATCAGATCTCGATGTCGGGCCATTGGCCGAAGGCGCCCGCGTTTTGTCGGAACAGGGGAAAACGACCATGTTTGTGGCTCGTGACGGGCGGGTTGTCGGTTTGGTCGCAGTGGCCGACCCGGTGCGAGACAGCGCCCGGTCCATGGTCCGGCAATTGCATGGTCGCGGAATTCGGGTCGCGATGATCACGGGCGATGGTCGCAAGACCGCCGAGCGGGTGGGCGCGACGCTTGGCATCGAGGATGTCGTCGCCGAGGTCATGCCGGATGGCAAAGTAGCCGCGATCGAGGAATTGCGCCAACTCGGGCCTGTGGCCTTTGTGGGGGACGGTATCAATGACGCCCCGGCCTTGGCCTCGGCGGATGTCGGTGTCGCGATTGGAAACGGGACCGATATCGCAATCGAAAGCGCCGATATCGTGTTGATGGGACATGATCTGGGGGGCGTTTCGAACGCCTTTGCTATCAGTGCGGCAACGATGAGCAATATCCGACAGAACCTGTTCTGGGCATTTGGTTACAACACGCTGTTGATTCCGATTGCAGCCGGGGCGCTGTATCCGGTGAATGGCATGTTGCTGTCGCCTATGTTGGCGGCGGGGGCGATGGCATTGTCCAGTGTGCTTGTCGTAACAAATGCCTTGCGGCTTCGTCTGGTGCGCCCCGTTGCGACGCAACCGATGCCTGCGGCGGCGTGATTGTTTCACTGGGAACCACGCCCCGCCGGAGATCATTGCAACCGATTGCAAAATCTGTAACCTCGCCGCGATGCCATGGCCCGAATCGGGGATGACAAACCTGTCACGCCACCGGTGTCGCTTGGTTGGAGGAGACAGGCAGGTGTAGCAACAGCCGGGCGCTGACACGGGGCGCGGCAGCCTGCATATCGCGAAAAAAGGAGCGCGGGATGATAGGGATAGGAATACTGGGCTGCGGCCGTATCGGGCAGGTTCATGCCCGAACATTGGCGGGGTTGCCCGATGCATGTGTGACGGCCGTTTCGGATGCATTGCCAGAAGCAGCCGCATCATTGGCCGAGACGACGGGCGCGGCAATTCGCGACCCTCAAGACCTGATTGAAGCAAGTGATGTCGATGCGGTGATCATCGGCACACCGACCTCGACCCACGCCGAATTGATCGAAGCTGCCGCGCGTGCGGGAAAGGCGATCTTCTGCGAAAAGCCTGTGGATTTGTCAGCCGATCGGATTCGCGATCTGATCGGCGTGGTCTCGGATGCCGGTGTGCCGTTCATGACTGCGTTCAACCGTCGATTCGACCCCAGCTTCGTAGAGCTGAAAAGGCGATTGGCCGACGGCGCGCTGGGACAGGTCGAGATTGTCACGATTCTGTCCCGCGACCCGACCCCGCCCCCGATCGGCTATGTCCGGACATCGGGCGGCCTGTTCCGTGACATGATGATTCACGACCTTGATATGGCCCGCTTCCTGCTGGGAGAAGAACCGGTGCAAATTCACGCGGTCGGCTCGTCTCTGGTCGATGCCGAGATCGGTGCCGCCGGTGATGTCGATACTGCAGCGGTGACCATGACGACCGCAAGCGGCAAGATTTGCCAGATCAGCAATTCGCGCCGTGCAACCTATGGATATGATCAGCGGATAGAAGTTCATGGCGAAAAGGGAATGCTGCGCGCTGCCAATCAGCTTGAGCACAGTGTTGAACAGGCAGGGCCGCAAGGTTTTGCAACTGCGCCGGCACAGCATTTCTTCCTGCAACGCTACGCGGCTGCCTATTCGGCCGAAATGCGCCACTTTGTCGATGCGCTGAAGTCAGGCAAGGCGCCGCAGCCAGGAATCGAAGACGGGCTGAAAGCACAGATCCTGGCCGATGCCGCAACTGAAAGCTGGCAGAGCGGCAATGTTGTAAAGCTATGATGACGGGGCGGGTCAGCCGTTGGGCTGGCCCGCCGTTTCCGGGGTGGCACAGTCCAGAAACCGGGCTTCGGCCAGGGACAGCCTGCGTTCTTTGTGGCGCAAGGCGAAGAACTTGCGCACGGGCAGGTCCAGATCGACGCAGGCGATCCGGCCCGTCTGGCGTGATGGCTGAATGACCAGAGTAGACAGAATCGCCGCGCCACCGCCGGCCTCGACAGCGGTGCGAACCGCCTCGTTCGAGGGCAGTTCATAGGCGATCCGCATCATGGCGGCATCCAGCCCATGCTGGCCCAGCAATTCATCCCACACCGCGCGGGTTCCCGAACCCGGTTCGCGCAACACCCATTCCGTGGCGCGCAGTTGGTCGGGGCCGTGCGGTGCGGTGTGTGCCCATGGGTGATCCGGCGCGACGACCAGAGCCATTTCATCGCCCGTCAGTTCGGTTAGCGACAAAGCGGGCATATCCACAATGCCTTCGACAAATCCCAGGTCGATGGTCGCGCCCAGGACCATTGCGGCGATTTCCTGCGTGTTTCCGGTCTCAAGGCTGAGCGAGAATCCGGGGTGATCGCGATGAAACCTCTGCATGACCTCTGGCAGCCAGTAATTCGCGACCGTCTGGCTTGCACCCAGGCGCAAGGTGCCGCGACGCAGCTGAGCCAGATCCGCCAGCAATCGTTCGGCTTGTTCCGCGCGTCCCAATACCGCACGGGCTTCGTTCAGAAACTGACGGCCCGCATCCGTCAGGACGATCCGCCGGCCAACGCGGTCAAACAATCTGACCGCATGTCGCTGTTCCAGCGCCGCAATCGCGGCGCTGGTCGCGCTTTGGGTCAGATTGAGCGAGGCCGCCGCCTGCGTCATATGCTGACGCTCGGCGACGGCGATGAAGATGCGTAGCTGTTCCAGGGTCATGTTGTCATAAGCACCAAGATCAAACTGAACGCAGAGATGAACAACCAGGCACCTGCCCCCAGCAGGGCGGGGCGCGGACCTTCTGCCACCAGCTTGCGCAGATCGGTTTCAAGTCCCATGGCGGCCAGTGCCATTGCAAGCAGGAATTGCGTCGCGCCGGTCGAGAACGGTTCCAGACCTGCGGGCAGCCATCCGGTGCTGGCCACGCCAACCATGGCAACAAAGCCCAGCACGAACCACGGAACCGGAACGCTGCCGCCCTCATGTTGCTGACCCGCGCGCCGCATGCGTTGTGCGGCGGCCACCCCAAGCAGCAATACCATCGGCGCCAACAGCATCACACGGGTCAATTTGGTGAGCGTGCCAAATTCACCGGCCTCTTGTCCGCGGGCATAGGCAGCGGCGACGACTTGTGCCACCTCGTGGATGGACGCACCGGTCCACAGGCCGAATGCATGTGAATCCATCCCCATGAAACCACCAACCAAAGGCATCAGGACCATCGAGAGCGAACCGAAAATGGTTACGCAGGCAACGGCATAGGCAACATCTTCATCGCGCGCGCGGGTAACGGTATTTGTGGCGATCACCGCCGATGCGCCACAGATCGAGCTGCCCGCCGCGATCAGCTGGGTCAGGCCTGCCTCAACCTTCAACATCTTTCCAAGCCAGGTCGTGAACGCAAAGGTCGCCAATAGCGACAGCACGATTACAATTACGCCAACACCGCCGACCTGCACCACCTGCTGCATGGTCAGTTGCAGGCCAAGCAGGACGATGCCTGCCCGCAACACCCGCTTGAGACTGAACTTGATGCCCGGTTTTGCAATCGCCGGTGCGCCGAAAAGATTATGGATCACCATGCCGATGATGATGGCAAGAATGAGCGGGCTAAGTGCGGAAATCCCCGGGATTAACCGTAACCCAAAGGCTGCAGCGGCAATCAGGGCAGTCAAGATCAACCCGGGAACGGTTTTCTGAAATTCGGGACCGGTTCGGTGATGCGGGGCGTCCTGGTCCTGGTAACGCGTGCTGTCCAGATTGCTCATGCTGCGTTGTCCCTATGTCCTTAGAAGATTGGTCTGACAGCTAGACCACCTGAAACAATCAATCCAATTGATTATAATATCCGAAATGTTCGTATTTATCGATTGATTGACAATCCGTTGACCTCCTGTTTCCGATAGTGGTCTTGGCAGCCGTGCAAACAGGGAACTCAACATGCAGATCGGTATCGGGGCGCTTTCGCGCGAGACGGGCATCAAGGTTCCGACAATTCGCTATTACGAAAAGATCGGCCTGATCAGGCCGGGCGAACGAACCGAAGGGAATCAGCGCCGCTACGATCAGGCCGATGTAGACCGGCTGCGTTTTATCCGGCATTCGCGCGACCTTGGCTTTGATCTTGCCGCGATCCGGGAATTGCTGTCGATGTCGGAGACACCTCAGGCGTCCTGCCACGAAGTTGACAGCATCGCCCATGAACATCTGGCCGAGGTCGAACGGCGTATCGCGCAGTTGCAGGCGCTTCGGGAAGAGTTGAGCCGCATGATCGCCGAATGCAGCCATGGCCGGGTCTGTGATTGCAATGTGATCAACGTTCTGGCCGATCACGCGAATTGTCTTCATGACCAGCATTGATCCGGTCGGCCCGTGCCCTGACAAGGATGATCTCATGTCAACGACCGGCGAGGTTCATGTCAGCGTATTGCTGTTCGACTATTTTTCGAACCATTGTCTTGCCAATGCGGTGGAACCACTGCGCGCTGCCAACACCCTTTCGGAAAAGCGCCTGTTCAGTTGGCAATTCCTGACCCCTGATGGCAGGGCTGTCCGGTCATCCAGTGACCTGCCCGTGCAGCCATCCGGAAAGCTGGGGCGGGACGGTGGCGGGGATTATTTGCTGTTGCTGCCCAGCTATCGCTATCTTGGCCATGATGACGCGACAATGCGGCGGTCCCTGCGGGCGGCCGCGGGCCGGTATGGCGCTGTTGTCGGGCTGGATACCGGCGCCTGGCTGATGGCATCGGCGGGGCTGCTGGACGGGATCGAGGCCACGATTCACTGGGATGAGTTTTCCGAGTTTTCCGAACGGTTCCCGGATGTTCAGGCGCGTCCGGCCCGATATGTGATTGCCGGAAATCGTATCACATGTGGCGGCGCGGCTGCGACCTTCGAATTGGTGATCGAGCTGATCCAGCGCCGTTTTGGGGCTGCGTTGGCGTTGAATGTCGGTGCGTTATTCATGCATGGCGAATGGCCGGCGCAGATGGCCCATGATCTGCCGGTTTCCGGGCGGGGGCGCGTGGATCGAGCCACGGCATTGATGCGGCGCCATATCGAACATCCCTTGGCGATCTCGGATATAGCGGGACAGGTCGCCGTAACGCAGCGGATGTTGGAGTCCGAGTTTCGTCAGTATCTGAAAATGTCGCCAAGCGCGGCGTATCGCCAATTGCGCCTGGAAGCCGCGCGGCGTCTTCTGGAAACGGGTCAAGACCCAGTGTCCGAGGTTGCGACACGCTGTGGTTGGGCGGATCACAGCGCCTTTGCGCGGGCGTTCCGGCAGCAATTTTCCATGACACCGCGGGAATGGCGTCTGGCGCGGTGCAGTGCGCATTAGGTCCGGATCAGGTGAGGAGGCGGGCGGATACGCGATCCGCCCGGTCCCCTGTATCATCCGCGCTAATGGCTGTGGCGTGGCATCGACTTGTTCGCGATGTCCTGAAATTTATCCGCGCCGTCCAGAACCATCCCGTCACTGAACTGCCGGACCCGATCCCGGAAGATCGCTTGCCACGGCGATTGGCTTTCTGGCACCTGATAGCCCCCCGCAGCATCCAATGACGCGCGGCGTGCGGCAATTTCCTGATCGTCCAGAAGCAATTCGACCTTGCGGGTGTTCAGGTCGATGCGCAGACGGTCGCGATCTTGCAGAATGGCCAGGTTCCCACCATCCGCAGCTTCGGGAGATGCGTTCAGGATCGACGCCGACCCGGACGTGCCCGATTGCCGCCCGTCGCCAAGGCAAGGCAGGCCGCGAATCCCCTGTTTGATCAAATAGGATGGCGGGCGCATGTTCACCACCTCGGCACCGCCGGGATAACCTTTCGGGCCTGCGCCGCGCATGACAAGAATACTGTCTGCGGTGATGCCCAGTTCTGGGTCGTCAATGCGCTTGTGGAAATCCTCTGGCCCGTCAAACACGAATGCCGGACCCTCAAACGCCATTGGATCATCCGCGTGCGACAGGTAGCGATCGCGGAAATCCTGCGTGATGACCGATGTTTTCATGATCGCCGTGTCAAACAGGTTGCCCGTCATGTTCAGAAAGCCGGCCTTGGCTGTCAGGGCGCGATCGATCGTTCGGATCACGTCATCGTTTTCACAGGGCGCGTCAGCATAGAGCGAGCCGAATTTCTGACCGGTAACCGTGATGGCATCGTCATGCGGGATCAATCCGCCCCGCAACAACTCTGCGACGATGGCGGGCAGGCCACCGGCAAGGTGGAAATCTTCGGACAGATATGCGCCGGCAGGTTGCACATTGGCCAGAAGCGGCACGTCATAGCCGATGCTTTCCCAATCGGCATTCGTAATGTCGATGCCCAGATGCCTTGCAATCGCGACCAGGTGGATCGGTGCGTTGGTCGATCCGCCAATGGCGGAATTGACAACGATGGCGTTTTCGAAGGCGGCGCGGGTCATGACATCGGATGGGCGCAGATCTTCATGAACCATTTCGACGATGCGGGTGCCGGTGTGATACGCCATCTGCCCGCGTTCGCGATACGGGGCCGGGATGGATGCCGAACCGGGCAGCTGCATGCCGAGCGCCTCGGCCAGCGAATTCATGGTCGAGGCGGTTCCCATCGTGTTGCAATAGCCAACCGACGGGGCCGACGCCGCCGCCATGTTCAGAAAGCCCTCGCCGTCGATTTCGCCCGTGGCGTATTTCTCGCGGGCTTTCCAGACGATCGCACCCGATCCGGCGCGCTCGCCCTTGTACCAACCGTTCAGCATCGGGCCTACGGAAAATGCAATCGCCGGAATGTTCACGGTGGCTGCGGCCATCAACAATGCAGGGGTGGTCTTGTCGCAGCCGATGGTCAGCACCACGCCGTCGATGGGATAGCCATACAGGCTTTCCACCAGGCTGAGATAGGCAAGGTTGCGATCCAGCATGGCCGTGGGGCGTTTGCCGGTTTCCTGGATCGGATGGACCGGGATCTCCAATGGGATACCCCCGGCGGCGATGATGCCGTCGCGGGTCCGCTTGGCCAGCTCGACATGGTGCCGGTTGCAGGGGGACAGGTCGGATCCGGTCTGGGCGATGCCGATAATGGGCTTCCCGGACCGCAGCTCCTCCAGCGTCAGTCCGTAGTTCAGGTAACGCTCCAGATACAGGGCGGTCATTTCAGGATCGGCCAGATCGTTGAACCAGCTTTCGGACCGAAGTGATTTACGTTTGCTATCTGTCATGGATGGCTCCGAAAATTAGTGCCCGGTGATGCCTGGAAAGGCGATGAGAACGGCAACCGCAAGGATCTGCATGCCGATGAAAGGAAGCAGGGAGCGGAATATCTCGCCCAGTGAAATATCGGGCGGGG
Source organism: Paracoccus onchidii (assembly GCF_028294535.1). Taxonomy (GTDB): domain Bacteria; phylum Pseudomonadota; class Alphaproteobacteria; order Rhodobacterales; family Rhodobacteraceae; genus Paracoccus; species Paracoccus onchidii. The sequence goes on from NZ_JAQBIE010000015.1 coordinate 19,317, forward strand.
CAACCGATTTGAGATAGAAGGCCGCAGGACCGAAGGGCGGCGACAAAAAGCTGACCTGCATGTTCATTGCAAAGACGACACCGAACCAGACCGGATCATAGCCCATGTCCCGTACGATCGGCACAAAGATAGGCATGCACAGCAAGGCAATCCCGACCCAATCGAGGAACATCCCAAGGACGAACAGGATCAGCATCATGAACAGGATCACGACGGTCGGATTGTCGGAAATGCCGGTGATCAGGTTCGACACGAAGGTGATGCCGCCCATCAGGTTGAACACACCGACCAATGCCGACGCGCCGATGCCGATCCAAACGATCATGCCAACGGTGCGTAGCGTTTGTTTGGCGGCACCGATCATCAGCTCGGTCGAGAACTCGCCACGGATAATGGTCGACAGGGTGACGCCGATCACGCCGATGGCCGAAGCTTCGGTCACCGATGCAATCCCGCCATAGATCGAACCAAGCACAAAGATCACCACCAGGATCGGCAGGAACAACCCTTTGAGCAGGCGAAGTTTCTCGGCGCGGGTGATATCCTCGGGCTCGGCGATGGGCGCAAGTGCGGGGTTGGTATAGGCGCGGATCAGGATATAAGTGGCATAAAAACCCGCCAGCATCAGCCCCGGCAGGAAGGCCGCCGAGAACAGGTCTCCGACCGAAACATTGGCCGTCAGGCCATAGATGATCAGCACGATCGATGGCGGCACCATGGTGCCAAGCGCGCCGCCTGCACAGCAGACCCCGATGGCCAGCTTGCGGTCATAGCCCAGTCGCAACATCTGTGGCAACGCCAGCAAACCCAGCAGGATGACCTCGCCGCCGATGATGCCCGACATGGCGGCCAGCACAACCGCGACCAGCAGGGTCTGGATCGCGACACCGCCGCGAATACGGCCGGCCAGCACCTTCATGGCGTCAAACAGGTCGCGCGCGATCCCCGAGCGGTCGAGTATCGCCGCCATCAGGACAAACATCGGGACCGAAACGAACACGAAGCTGTTCACAAAGCTGAAGATCCGCGAGGTGATCAGTGGGACCGCCATCGGCCCGAACCAGCCCAATGCAAAAATCAGCGCAACCAGCAAGGTGACGAACGCCAGGGGCATGCCGGTCAGCAGCAGCGCCATCAGCATGACGAACATCGCCAGAGTCGCGCCGCCGATTCCAAGCGACTGGAAATCAAATAGAAAATCCATCAGTGATCGCCTTTTTTGCGCAGATAGTTGACGGTAAAGATGGAAAATTGCACGACCAACAGGATCAGGATGACGAAAAGAAAGATCTTGAGCAGCCCGGGATAAGGCGGGTTCCACGCCGAGCCTGACGTTTCCAGCCGGAAATCGCCTTGTGGTGTCCATGCAGCCCGCTGCACGCTGAGCCATGCCGCCCAGGAAAAGAACAAAGATGCGATCAGGCAAACCAGCGAAATCGCGACATTGAACACGCGTTTCAAACCTGTCGACAAGCGATCATAGAAGATGACCACCCGGATATGCTTGTCGATTGCCGCCGCATATAGGCCGCCATAGACAAAGGCCAGCGCACTCAGAAACACGACGGTTTCATGCACCCAGCGTGTCGGCGCGTTAAAGACGTACCGCATCACGACCTCGTAGAAAAGCAGCCCTGCAGCCGCAAGGATGCCGATGGCGAACAACACACCCAGCGCGTTTACCGCGCGGCCAAACAGGCCGGCTTCGGGCACGGGGTCGGGGGTTTTGTTGTGACTGGCAAGGGTTTCGTCGATGACGTCGGTCATGGGCACGCGCTGACTATGGGTTGAATGTGGAAAACCCCCGGCCGGGCCGGGGGTCAGGATCGTAAAGGGCGGTGTTACTGTTCCGACATCAGCCCTTTTTCGACCAGATAGGTGGTCAAGGTGTCATAGACCTTTTGCGAGTTTTCCGAGGCCTCGGCCGCCTTTTCCCATTGGCTGCGCGCAATGGCACGGAACTTTGCGCGATCTTCATCGGACCAGTCATGCACGGTGATTTCGCCGCCCGCCTTGGCCTCTTCGACGGCTTCCATGTCGCGCTTCAGAACCGTTTCGGATTGATAGGTCGCGAATTCGCGAACCGAATCCTCCATTGCGGTTTTCAAGTCGTCCGGCAACGAGTCCCATTTGGTCTTGTTCACCGATACCTCGATCAGCGGCATCGAGTGGAACCCCGGATAGACCGGATGCTTGGCCACGTCGTGCAGACCCTGCGCCGCGTTGGTCGAGAAGGTGTTGTAATCGGCCGCGTCAATCACGCCCTTGTCCAAAGACGTGAAAACTTCGGAGCCGGGCAGGTTCACCGGTGCGGCCCCCGCAGCGGCAAAGACATTCTGGACCATGCCTTCGGGTGCGCGCAGCTTCAGGCCTTGCAGGTCGTCCACGCCTTCCAGCGGCACCTTGGAAACGAACGCTTCTAGGCCGGGCGTGGTGGCGCCGATGAAATGCAATCCGTATGGTTCGAGCATTTCATTCATCAGGGCCTTGCCGCCGCCATTTTCCATGAAATCGAACATCTGATCGGGCGAAGACCACGCACCCACCGGATTGGCGATCAGGCCAAATGCCGGATCCTTGCCCGAAGCATAGGAAGTATCAGTGAAATGTCCGTCCAGAATGCCTGCGGCGACGGCGTCCATCGTTTCGGAATGCGCAACGATGGTTTCCACCGGCAGCATCTCGACCGCGATGCGGCCATCGGTCTTTTCCGAAACCATCTCGGCCCATTCTTTTTGCAGCACGAAGTTCGTGTTGCCTGCGGGGTCCGAGGACTGGATGCGGAAGGTGAATTCCTGGGCCTGCGCTGTGCCGGTCAAGGCAAAGGCAATGGCGCTTCCCAAGAACAGGGTGCGACGTGTCAGGGTCATGCTGTGTTTCCTCCCCAAGGTGATCAGTCTGTGGCGCGGTGCTTGGACTGCGCCTCAATCCCTGATCACATTACGTGACATAAAATGACAGCGCAATCATCTTTATTTCAAATGAACTGCATGCCAATATCGCGGCAGCGCGGATGTTTCCCGGTATGCGGCGACCGCTTGCCGGGAATTCAGAAAGGCCTATGATGTAGGATATTGTATTTATTTTATATATTTTATTCAGACGCAGGTTGGATCTTGCGAATAGGAAAGCGGTTCACGGATGGCACGTAAAAGCACAGACCGATCGGGTCGTCCCACTTTGGTCGATGTCGCAAAAGAGGCGGGTGTTAGCGCGATCACAGTGTCACGCACGATTCGCTCGCCCGAAATCGTTTCGGCGGCGGCGCGGCAAAAGGTCGAAGCAGCCATCCGAAAGCTTGGCTACACACCAGACCCCGCAGCCTCTGCACTTGCATCGCACAGCACATCGACCATAGGGCTGCTGGTTCCGTCCCTGACGAATAACGTGTTCTCGGATGTCTTGCGCGGGGTTTATGACGGGGTCGAGGGGACGCGGTATTTCGTTCAGATCGGGAACTATCGTTACAGCGCACTTGAAGAAGAAGGGTTGATTCGCAACTTTCTCAGCCAGCGACCGGCCGGGTTGGTCATTTCGTCGATGGACCAGACACCGGCGGCGCGGGCATTGCTGGAATCGGCACCTTGTCCAGTGGTGCAGATCATGGAAATTGCCGATCGCGCCGTTGATATGAGCGTCGGGTTCGATCAGCTGGCGGCGGTGCGGGCAGGGGCGCGGCATTTGTTTGATTGTGGTTATCGTCGGCCCGGTTTTCTTAGCGCCCGAATGGACCCGCGTGCGCAACGCAGGCTGGCTGCCTTTCGTGATTTCAACGAAGCGGCCGGGGTGTTGGATGACCGACGGATCATGACCACGCCTCAGCCTTCTTCGGTGGGCATGGGACGCCTTTTGATGGAACAGTTGCTGTCGCGAGCGCCGGAAACCGATGCGGTCATGTGCAACAATGACGACCTTGCCGTCGGCGCATTGATGGAGGCCAAGCGCCGGAACATCCCTGTCCCCTCAATGTTGGGGATTTGCAGTTTCAATGACATCGAAATGGTCCGTCAGATGGTGCCTTCGTTGACTGCGGTGGCATCCCCGAGACGAGAGATCGGGGTCCGGGCCATTGCCATGCTGCTGGCGGAAATCGCCGAGCCCGGCTCGGTGGCCGACAGGCATGTCGATCTTGGGTATCAGATGATCGCGCGTGAATCGACGTCGCGCCGCTAGGCGATCGGGCGCAATGTTGCGCGCTCGACCACGTGGCAGGGGAACAGGCGGGCTTCTGGATAGCGATCGGGTTCGCTCAGCATGGCTGACATCAGCTCGATGGATGAATTGACGATCTGTTGGATCGGTTGATGGATGGTCGTCAGGTCAATTCCGGCCCAGGCCGCCATCTCCATGTCATTCAGTCCGATGATGCCGACGTCCTGACCGGGGGTCAGCCCGTGATCGCGCAGTGCAGACAGGGCGCCAATCGATAGAACGTCATCGGCGCAGAAATAGGCTTCCGCGACACCTTCCTGCAATTGTTGCTGCATGGCCCGACGGCCGGCTTCGAACGAGTAATTGTCGGCAAAACAATGGCTCGCGGTCAGCGCGGGGTGTTTTGCGGCCTCTTCCATGAAGCCGCTCAGACGGTCCTGGGTCGAGGTTGCCGTTTCTGGGCCGCCCAAAAAGCCAATCCTGCCATACTGCCTTTGTGTCAACGTGCGCAGCGCCATTCGGCCGCATTCGACATTGTCTATTCCCACGATATGGACTTTTGGCGAGCTGTCATATTTACCAAAGGCATGCACAACCGCGATCCCCGCGTCCCGGAAGGCCAGCGCAAAATCGGTGGGCAGGGTCGAGGATGCAACGATAACGCCATCTACCGAATACTGGCGCAGCATGCGGACCGATTTTTCCGGGTCGGTTTCTTCTGACAGGTTCACCAGCAATGGCCGCAGGTCGCGATCTTGCAAGCCCCGCGTGAACAGGTCGAACATCTGCAGGAACATCGGGTTGTGAAAGTTGTTCGAGACCAGGCCAATCAGGCTGGTGCGTCCGGTATTGAGACTGCGGGCCAATACATTTGGCGAATAACCCAGTTCACGCGCAGCTTTCTCGACCTTGCGCCGGGTCTTGACGGATACAGAGGCACCGGTGGTGAAGGTGCGAGATACGGCTGATCGCGATACGCCTGCGCGTTCTGCAACTTCTTTCAGGGTAACGACCATTGGGGCTCCGATATTCTGTCTGGGTGCAGGCGGGAATGCGACAGGCACGAGATGAATCTACTTCAAATGCAACCGCTTGCAAAATAGTCTTTTCAGTCAGTGCCGGGGTAGACACCCCAGCAAGGTTCTGGCCGCAACCCGTGGCCGGGTGCCATGGTGGCTATGGGCCGCAGGGAACTGCGCGATCTCGTATGGATTGATCCAAGGCAGAAATCGCCGCGCAATGCGGCGAACGCGACGTTTTGCGTCAATCGGGCTTTGTGCTGAAATCGTGAAAGTCAGCGGTCACGGCGCTATACGGCTGGCCATTCCGCTTTGGACTATGCCGTCTCAGCGGGGATCTTCGACCGATATATAGACCAGCTGGTGCCCGGAATAAGCCGCCTGAAACCAGCTGTTGCCGCATTGCTTGTACAGGTGTTTGTCGACCTGGACATCGCGGCAATCGGCCGGAACGCTGTCGACCATGCTGCCGATTGCAAGCCCGGCGGTCGCGCCCCAGAAGAAATCATCGCCGTCATCCCAATAGCCCGGCCAATAAGGGGCAGGGGCTGGTCCGTGGTGATGGTGGTGATCGTCGTCGTGGTGATGATCGTGATGGTGATCGCCCCCGTGATGGTCCCCGTCGTGGTGATCCCCGCCGTGATGGTCGCCGCCATGGTGCCCCCCGCCATGATGTCCGCCGCCCGCATGCGCACCCCCGCCGAAATGAGAGCCTCCGCCCATATGGCCTGCGCCACCCATATGCATTCCGCCCATGCGGCCGCCTCCGAATCCGCCGCGCGCTTCGGCGATGGACGAGGTTGCGACAAGTGCCGACAGCAAGGCAATCAAGGTTGTTCCGCCGGTATTGATGATCATTCGTCCTCTCCTTCGTTGGCGGTCGCGGCAAGGTCGCTTTGGGCAAATTCGATCAGCTGCATGTCGTCGGACGGCATATAGGCAAAGCTGTCGGCGTCGATTGTCGCCTCGGGGGTCCATTCATAGGTTGCGCTAAACCGTGGCAGGGCGGGATCGGTTCGATCAACATAGGAAATGCGCAGCGGCAAAGGGTCGCCTTCGGCCTGTAGCCAGACCTCCCAGTCCTGAGATTCGGTGCGATAGGCCCAGTGGTTCACCGATTGGCCCGCGATTGTTGCGGGGCCGACCAGAAACCCTTCCGTGATCTGGTCAACCGGCTCATGTTCCGTGCCCCAGATGAACAGGTCTGCGGCTGGAAAATTCAGGCCGTATTTCTGCGATGCCAGCTCAAGCAACTCGTGGATGCTATCCGGCGCTTCGGGAATGACGGCATAATAACCCTGATCGGGTGAAACATAGATTGCGGTCTGGCCGTCGTAATAAAATTCGCGCTGCAAGACGTCGGTATCCAGCGCCACCCGCAATCCGTCGGGCCTGCGGACATCATACATGATTTTCCCGCCGATGGTCAGCTTCTGGTCGCTGTCCAGAACGACCTCCATTTCGGTTTCGGCCGAAAGGTGAAAGCTTTCCAACCCGCTCAGGGCTTGTCCCATTTGCTCGAGTGCTGCCACCGCTGCAGGCTCGACCAGTTGCTCGGCGGCATGGGCGTAACTGATGCTGGACAGCATGATTGCGGTCGCGGCGCAACATTTCAAATTCACGGCTTTCTCCTTTGCGTGGTCGCGGGCGCATGAGTGGGTGGATCACAGGGACCATGACCTGCCTGACGGTACCAGCATTGCCCGAACCGTCCGCAAAGTGAAGGCAATTCCTTTTCTTTACAGGGGTGCATTCAGCGCGATCGAATAACTGGGGCCGAGATATTCTGGAATATCCCGGCCCTGCTTGCGCTAGGCCATTGCCGCCTCGGTGATGGGGCGCAATCTCTGTTCGGTGTCCGGGTCGAAATACAGCGCCTCAGCCGGATCAAAATCAATGATGACGTTGGTGCCTTCGTCCAGTTTGGCGTCATCGCGGGATTCTGCCACCAGGCGTGTGCCATCGGTGCAGTTGACGTAATCATAGGATACCCCGCCCAGGCGCTCTCTCAAATCCAACCGCAGGGCGGAATCTCCTGGGCTTACGCGAAGATGCTGGGGGCGCAGCCCGACCAGAACCTTGCCCGAAGCAGTGCCGGGCAGCGATGGTGCGGCGATTTTTCTGTCGCCCAAGGCGGGAATGCGGATGCTGTCACCTTCGACCACGCCATTCAGAAAATTCATGCTGGGTGAACCGATGAATCCGGCCACGAATTTGTTGTCCGGGTTCTGATACAGTTCCATCGGAGTGCCGACCTGTTCGATGGATCCGGCGCGCAGCACCACGATCTTGTCGGCAAGGGTCATGGCCTCGACCTGATCATGGGTCACGTAGATCATCGTCGCGCCGATTTCCTTGTGCAGCCGGGCAATCTCGACCCGCATATCGACCCGCAATTCGGCATCAAGGTTGGACAAGGGTTCATCGAACAGGAAGACCTCGGGACCGCGCACGATCGCGCGGCCGATCGCGACGCGCTGGCGTTGCCCACCGGACAGCGCCTTTGGTTTGCGGCTGAGATAGTCTTCGAGTTTCAGGATTCGCGCGGCCTCCGAAACCTTGGCCTTGATTTCATCCTTGGGCTGGCCGTTCATCTTCAGGCCGAACCCCATATTTTCTTCCACGGTCATATGCGGATACAATGCATATGTCTGGAAAACCATCGCAACGCCGCGCTCGGCCGGGTCGGCATGGGTCACATCGCGCGACCCGATGCTGACATTGCCTCCGGTGGTTTCCTCAAGGCCGGCGATCATCCGCAGCAATGTTGACTTGCCACATCCAGACGGTCCGACAAAGACGCAGAATTCGCCGTCGTCGATTTCCAGATCGACGCCATGGACGACCTGAACAGGCCCGTATTTCTTGATGACATTCCTAAGCGTGACGCCGGTCATTGGTTGGTCTCCTCCGTGTTGCGTTCCGGAAAACGCCAGTTTTCTGCATTGCGGGCGATTTCAGCCGCGATCCGCTTTAGTTCAGAAGCGTGTTCTGCCAGATCGTTCAATGACTTGCGGGCAGTATGCGCCGTCAGGGACAACCCGCCAAGCACGGATCCGCTGCGGGCCAGAATGGGAACCGCACAGCAGATGATGCCCGGTTCATGTTCTTCCCGGTCAAAGGCATGCCCGTCTTGGCGGATCTGTTCCAGTTCCGCCAAAAGGGCATCGGTGCTGGTCAATGTATGGGCCGTGTGGGGGTGAAAACTTTGCGCGGTCAGTGCGCGCTGAAGTGCATCGGCGGAAAGATAGGCCATCATGGCCTTGCCGACGCCGGTGCAATAGGCGGGGCCGACACGTCCGGCCTGCGAGAACATCTCGATGCTTTGAATGGCGCTGCGCTTGTCGACATACAGAACCTGCCCGCGATCAAGCTGTGCGACATGGACGGTTTCACCGGTCTGTTGCGCCAGGGCATCGACCAGGGGCCGCGCCAGCGGGGCCAGCGAGGATTGCGCCCATGCGGAATGGGCCAGTCGCACCAGGCGCACCCCAAGCGCATAAGTCCCCTGATCGGGTTCGTGGTGCAGCATCCCCTGATTCGCGAGGGTCTGCAGCAGGCGATAGAGTGTCGCCTTGGGATAGGGCGATTGTGCCAGCAGGTCGATAAAGCGCACGGGACGGCCATGATTTGCCACCATATCAAGGACATCCAGCGCCTTGCCTACGGTTCCGTCCGAATGTCCTTCGGCACCCATTTCCCCGGTCTCCTCCACCCTGCTCTTGACAGGAATAGCAATGTTGCAGATAGTTTTCAATATTCAAGACCAAGTTTCGAATAATGGAACCATAAGGGAGGAATTCATGGTTCATTATCGCACTGGCGCATTGGCGCTGACCGCGGTTCTGATGATGTCCACGGCCGCTATGGCGCAGGACAAGCGTATCGTAACCTATAATGCCGACTTCGATCCCGCGCCCCTTGCCGCGATGGAACAGGTGATCGCGTCCTTCGAGGAGGCGAATCCCGATATCGACGTGCAGCTGAACAATTTCGATCACGAAGGTTACAAGACCTCGATCCGGAATTTCCTCAGCGCGGATGCCCCTGACCTTGCCAATTGGTATGCAGGCAACCGGATGAAGCCCTTTGTCGATGCAGGGCAGTTCGCGGATGTTTCCGACGTCTGGGAGGAAAACGGCCTCAAGGAATCGCTGGCCTCGGCCTTGCCGTCGATGACCTTTGACGACAAGCAATGGGGCGTTCCCTATACCTATTACCAGTGGGGAATTTACTACAACAAGGACGCTTACGAAGCCGCCGGCGTCGAACTGCCCGGCCCCGAAGGCGTCACATGGGATCAGTTCGTTCAGAGCTGCGAAAAGTTCCAGGCCGAGGAAATCGATTGCGTGACCACCGGCACCAAGGCGCTGTGGCCGGGGGCGGGGATCTTTGACTATATGAACCTGCGCACCAATGGATATGAATTCCATATGCAGCTGACAGGTGGCGAAGTTGCCTGGACTGATGATCGCGTCAAGGCGACCTTTGCGGAATTCGCCAAGGTCCAGCCCTATATCACCCGTAACCACGCTGCGCTTGACTGGCAGGATGCGGCGGCATTGCTGGTTCAGGGCAAAGCCGCGAACTATGTGATGGGCAATTTCGCGGTGGCTGTCTTCAAGGAAGGCGGGATGACCGACGAAAACCTTGGTTTCATGGGATTCCCGACCATCACCGAAGGCGTGCCTCGTGCAGAAGACGCGCCGACCGACACGGTTCACGTTACCTCGGGCGCCAAGAACCCCGAAGATGCACGCAAGTTCCTTGCCTATCTTGCAACAGCAGAGGCGCAGACCACGATCAACAACGCGATGGGGCAGTTGCCGATCAACAAGGACGCGACTGTCGGCGACGATCAGTTCCTGCAGGCGGGCTTTGAAATGTTGTCCACCGCCGATGGCGGCATAGCGCAGTTCTTTGACCGTGATGCCCCGGCCGAAATGGCCAAGGCCGGCATGGAGGGTTTCCAAGAATTCATGGTCAAACCCGAGAATGTCGACCGTATTCTTGAGCGGCTCGAGAAAATTCGCGGCCGGGTCTACTGATTTCACTAGCCGTATCGACAGGCTGTCCCATGTTCTGGGGCAGCCTTAACCGAATGACCGGGGACTGAAGATGGCGAATACCGTCTGGAAGGCAAACCAACGGAGTCTTGCTCCGTGGCTGTTCCTTGCGCCCGGGCTGATCATGTTTATCGTTTATGTGATCATCCCGATTTTCCAGAGCATGTGGATCAGTTTTTATGACTGGGACGGGCTTGGCGAAAAGACTTGGCTGGGTTTGGCCAATTATGCCGAGCTTCTTGACGATGATGCATTCTATACATCGTTGAAGAACAATGTGATCTGGCTTGTGTTGTATATGCTGGCGCTGCCGGCCGGCCTTTTGATCGCGATCTTCCTGAACCAGTCGATCCGGGGAATGCGCCTGTACAAGTCGTTGTTCTTCTTTCCCTTCGTGATCTCGCAGGTCGTTGTCGGCCTGATGTTTTCATGGTTCTACGCACCTGATTTCGGATTGTTCTACAACCTGATCGAGTCGTTGACAGGGCAGGGGATTGCGATTCTGGCAGATGATCGGTTCGTCACATATGGGATCATTGTCGCGGGGCTGTGGCCGCAGATTGCCTATGTGATGATTCTGTATCTGACCGGATTGAACAATGTCGCCCCGGATCAGGTCGAGGCCGCACGCCTTGACGGTGCCAAGGGCTGGAAGATGCTTTGGTATGTCGTCCTGCCACAACTGCGTCCCGCGACATTCATTGCTGTCGTGGTCACCGTGATCGGCGCATTGCGGTCGTTCGATCTGGTGTCGGTCATGACCGATGGTGGGCCATATGGGTCTTCACGGGTGCTGTCATTCTACATGTATGAACAGGCACTGTCTGAATACGGATATCGCATGGGTTACGGCGCCGCGATTGCCGTCGTCCTGTTTGCGATCATGATGATCTTCATTTCGGGCTTCATCTGGAAGATGTGGCGCGACGAGAGGGGGCGCTGAGCCATGTTTCCACGTCCAATCGAACAGACATCTCCGCTTGGTCAATGGGCCTACAAGATCGCCGTCCCGGTCGCTCTGGTCCTGTGGTTGTTGCCCTTGCTGGGGGTTGCGCTGACGTCGGTGCGGCCTGCCTCTGATCTCGCGCAGGGCAATTACTTTGGCATGCCTTCGGCCATTGCGCTTGGCAACTATGTCCAGATTTTCACCGATTCACCCATTGCCGGCTATATGCTGAATTCCTTCAAGGTCACGGTGCCCACAGTTATCGGTGCGGTCGCATTGTCCTGCATGACGGGATTTGCACTGGCGATCTATGGGTTCCGGTCGAACATGATCATCTTTTTCATGTTCGTTGCGGGAAATTTCGTGCCCTTTCAAATTCTGATGGTGCCGGTGCGCGACCTGACGCTGAAAATGGGCATGTATAACAGCTGGACTGGTCTGGCGATGTTCCACATCGCGTTTCAAACCGGGTTCTGCACGCTGTTCATGCGAAACTTCATCAAGGCCCTGCCGCATGAGCTGATCGAGGCCGCGCGGGTCGAGGGGGTAAGCGAGTGGCAGATTTTCTGGCATGTCGTCTTGCCGTTGATGCGACCGGCCATCGCGGCGCTGTCGGTGCTGATCTTCACCTTCATCTGGAACGATTATTTCTGGGCCACCGTGCTGACCACATCGGCGGATTCCCAACCGATTACGGCAGGGCTTTCATCGCTGAACGGGCAATGGATCGCGCAATGGCATCTGGTCAGTGCGGGTTCTATCCTGGCGGCATTGCCACCGGTCCTGATGTTCTTCCTGATGCAGCGTCACTTCATTGCCGGCCTGACGCTTGGAGCCGTGAAATGAGCCACGCCTGGCATCTTCGCCAAGATCGGCAAAGTCTTGTCCTGGCCTCATCCGGGACGGGCTTGCCCAGGGTGATTTACTGGGGCCCCCCGTTGCCGGAAGATGAATCTACCGATGCCATGCTGGCAGCGGATGGGCTGGATTATACCGGTGGAATGATGGACGGTATCCCCGACCTGTCCATTTGCCCCGAGGCGCGGCGCAGTTTTCCGGGACAACCGGGGCTGGGTATCCGCGATGAAAACGGCAAGCCCTTGGCGCCGGTTTTCGAATTCGCTGGTTGCGATGAACATGACGATGGGATTGTTCTGACTTATGTGGATGCCGGTCTTGGTCTGACCTATACCGCGACATTCGGATTGCATCGCTCTGGGATCATCAGGACAAGTGCGGGCCTGTCATCGCAACGTCCGCTACGCGTGGAATGGCTGGCGGCCCCGGTCATGCCCGCGCCACAGCTCTCGGATGAGCTGATTGATTTCGCAGGACGCTGGGTTGGTGAATTCCAGTTGTGCCGCAGCGGTTGGGGCGCGGGTATACGCATGCGCGAATCCCGCACCGGTCGTAGCGGGCATGAACATTTCCCCGGCTTGATCCTGCCGGTTCGTGGGGCCACGAATACGCAAGGCCAGGCCTATGCGTTTCATTATGGCTGGTCCGGCGGCCATCGCATGATCGCCGAGGAACTGCCTGACGGCCGGCGCCAGATCCAGTTTGGCCATGCCGCAGGCACCGAGTTGGAGGCGGGCACGCAGTTTCAGACCGCGCCACTTCTGCTGACCTTTTCCGATCAAGGGCTGAATGGCTGCGCGGTAGCGTTTCAGCGGCATTTGCGCAACGAGGTCGTGCGCTTTCCCGACCCCGACCGTGCGCGCCCGTTGCATTACAACTGCTGGGAAGCAGTCTATTTCAAACATGATCTGGATGAGCTGAAGAAAATCGCGACGATGGCCGCCGATCTGGGTGCCGAGCGTTTCGTGCTGGATGACGGCTGGTTTGGAAATCGCGACGATGACCTGCGCGCCCTGGGTGATTGGGTGGTGGATACGCGAAAATATCCGGACGGTCTCGATCCTCTGATCGCCCATATCCACAGTTTGGGAATGAGTTTCGGGATCTGGTTTGAGCCCGAGATGGTAAATCCCGACAGTGACCTGTATCGCGCCCATCCGGATTGGGCGCTGGGTGATCCGGATCAGCTGCTGGGGCGGCAACAGATGGTTCTGGACATGTCGCGCACCGATGTACGGGATTACCTGTATGATCGCATCGCGACTGTTCTGGCGGATCACGCGGTGGATTATGTCAAATGGGATCATAACCGTTTGTTGCCCATGCCGGATGCTGCGCAGACGCGTGGGGTCTATGCATTGATCGACCGGCTGCGCGCGGATTTCCCCGGGGTCGAGATCGAAAGCTGTGCGTCGGGTGGCGGGCGCATCGATGCCGGTATTCTGTCGCGCACCCATCGTGTCTGGCTGTCCGACAGCAATGATGCACAGGAACGATTGCGTATCCAGCACGATGCCGCGCTGTTCTTGCCGGCCTGCATTACCGGCAGCCATGTCGGACCACGAGAATGTCATACCTCGGGGCGCGTGCTGGACATCCGTTTTCGCGCATGGGTCGCCGCGCAGCGGCATATGGGTTTTGAAATGGATCCACGAGAGCTGACTTTGGACGAGGCAGATGTGCTGCGCGAGGTGACCTCTTGGTGGAAGCGCAATCGCGATTGGATGATGGGGGCCGATATCCTGCGGCTGGACGGCGCGGACCCTTCCGTGATCGCGGAACAGCAGGTCGCGGCGGATGGTTCACAATTCGTGCTGTTTGCCGGTGTCGCTCAGACTTCGCCTCAGATCTCTCAGCGACCGTTGCGATTGACCGGATTGCAGCCTGATGCACGCTATCGTGTCGATCTTTGCAATCGGGGGGAAGCCGGACCTGCATCCCGGGGTCGCCCGGCGCTGAAGGAGGCGCCACTGGAACTGAGCGGCCGCTATCTGATGAACCACGGCATTGTCCTGCCCAACAGCTTCCCGCAACGGATCTGGGTGGTCGAGGGCAAACGGCTGTGATCATGGCGCGGCCGGGCAGGCTGCGCCGATCTGAATATTCCGGCGGGCGTGAAAGACCCGCCTTGCCACAACGGAGAGCCAATGATGAACGATATTGCGACCTATCACGATCTGAAAGATGCGTCGGTATTCATCACCGGGGGTGGGTCGGGCATAGGTGCCAGCCTGACCGAAGGCTTTCTTCGCCAGGGGGCTAAGGTCGCCTTTGTCCAGCGGTCTGACTGCTCTGAATTCGTCGAAGAGATGTTTCGCAAGACTGGCATCCGGCCCCTGTTCATCAAATGCGACATTACCGATACCGCCGCGCTGAAATCGGCGATCGATCAGGCTGGTCAGGCGCATGGGCCAGTGCAGGTGCTTGTGAACAACGCCGCCAATGACAAGAGGCACAACACCCTCGAAGTCGAAGAGGAATTCTGGGACTGGTCCATGTCCATCAACCTCAAGGCCTATTTCTTTGCGGCCCAGGCGGTTCTGCCCCAGATGATCGAGGCCGGTGGCGGATCGATCATCAATTTTTCGTCCGTCAGTTACATGATGGGCAATGCCGGTTATCCCGCTTATGTCGCGGCAAATTCCGGTATCAACGGGTTGTCACGGGCCTTGGCACGAGAATTCGGCCCGGATCGGGTGCGCGTGAATTCATTGGCGCCGGGATGGGTGCTGACCCAGAAGCAGAAGGATCTTTGGGTGACACCCGAAGGTCTGTCCGCGCATCTGGACCGCCAATGCCTGAAGGATACGCTTGATCCAGACGATATCATCGGCGGGGTGCTGTTCCTTGCGTCGCGTGCGTCGAGAATGATGACAGGTCAGGCGCTGGTCATTGATGGCGGCGTCGTGGTCACAGGATGAGCGTGGCCGAGACCTGCGATCTGTCCGCTGTCGATTGGATTGCCGTCGACTGGGGGACATCGAACCTGCGCCTGTGGTTGATGGATCGTGATGATCGGGTGCTGGCGCAACGCAGCAGTGATCAGGGTATGTCCGGCCTGACCCGCGCCGAATTTGAACCTGTTCTGCTTGACCTGATTTCTGACGTGGCAACCGTTGCGGACAGGATTGACGTCATTTGTTGCGGTATGGCGGGATCCCGGCAGGGCTGGGCCGAGGCGCCGTATCGTACGCTGCCCTGTTCGCCGGTCGATTTTATGGCCGCGACACGTGTTTCGACACGCGATTCCCGCTTGTCGGTGCGTATTCTGCCGGGGTTGCGTCAGGATCGTCCCGATGACGTCATGCGCGGAGAGGAAACCCAGATCGGGGGGTTTCTTGCGCATCGGCCCGATTTCAAGGGCACGATATGCCTGCCCGGAACCCATTGCAAATGGGTCCATGTTTCCGATGGTCAGGTGAAGGGATTTACCAGCTTCATGACCGGAGAGCTGTTTGCCCTGCTATCGAAATCTTCGGTTCTGCGTCACTCGGTTGATAGCGATCAGGTCGATCATGACAGCTTTCTGGCCGCGGTTTCGGACGCACTTGCCACGCCCGAGCTGTTGACCAGCGCCCTGTTTTCGCTGCGCGCGGCATCGCTGTTGCGCGATGTTGGGCCTGCGGAATCGCGATCGCGCCTGTCGGGGTTGCTGATCGGCACCGAACTGGCGGCGACGCGGCGTTTCTGGTTGGACCAGCCAGTGGCAATCATCGGTGCCTCGGGGCTGGGGCGGGCCTATCAGTCCGCAATGCACAGTCAGGGTGTCGAAGCCGAAATCGTTGATGTCGCCGAACAGACAATTCGCGGGCTGTGTGCCGCGCGCACCGCATGGAAGGAGTTTACCCATGAATCGTGAGATCATTGCAATTCTGCGTGGAATTACGCCCGATCAGGCCGAGGAGGTCGCCGCCGTCCTGATCGATGCGGGTATATCCAAGATTGAGGTTCCCCTGAATTCACCGCGCCCCTTCGAAAGCATTCAGCGCATTCTGAGCGTCGCGGGTGAAAGCGCGATCGTCGGCGCGGGGACCGTGCTGACGGTCGAGGATGTGCAACAGCTTTCCGCGATTGGCGGACAGATGGTCGTGTCACCCGATTGCAACCCCGAAGTGATCGCGGCGACCAAGGCCATCGGAATGCAATCCTATCCCGGCGTGATGACCCCAAGCGAATGCTTTTCGGCGCTTCGTGCCGGGGCAGACGGGTTGAAACTGTTTCCGGCCAGCCTGATTGGAACTGCCGGACTGACGGCCATTCGTGCGGTGTTGCCCGAAGGCACGCGCACCTATGCGGTTGGCGGTGCCGGACCGGACAATTTCGCCCAGTGGCAGCAGGCCGGAGTGGTCGGGTTCGGGATCGGCACCGGGATCTTCAAGCCCGGCTTTACCACCGCCGAAGTCGCCACCCGCGCAAAGGATATCGTCAGCGCCTATGACAAGGCGTTTAAGGCATGACCGCGAGGGTCTTTTCCGACACCCGGTGCCAGCTGGGCGAGGGGCCATTGTGGCACCCGCTGCGAGAGGAATTGTTCTGGTTCGACATATTGGGCCAATGCCTGATGGCCCGGCCCATGCAAGGCGAGGAACGCCGCTGGCAGTTCGACGAATATGTCAGCGCGGCAGGTTGGGTCGATCATCAGAGCCTGTTGCTTGCATCAGAGACCGGATTGTATCGTTTTGACATAGCGTCAGGACAACGCAGCCTGATTGTCCCGCTTGAGGCCGACAACCCCGTGACGCGCTCCAATGACGGGCGGGCCGATCCATGGCGCGGGTTCTGGATAGGCACGATGGGCAAGAATGCCGAACCGGAGGCTGGTGCGATCTATCGCTTTTACGAGGGTGAACTGCGCAAGCTGGTTTCGGGCATGACGATCACGAATGCGATCTGTTTCGCGCCGGACAAGACGCAGGCATATTATGTGGATACGGCCAAAGGTCAGGTCATGCGACAACCCCTGAACCGGGAAAACGGCTGGCCCGATGGGGCCCCGTCGGTCTATCTCGATTTCTCGGGTCAGGATGTCGGGGCAGACGGGGCCGTCACGGACCGGGACGGATGTTTCTGTGTGGCGCTTTGGGGGGGCGCGCGCGTCGAATGCTATGATGGTCAGGGGATCTTGCGCAATCGTGTCGAGCTACCGGCATCGCAGGCGACCTGCCCGGCCTTTGGCGGCGAAGGCATGAAGACGATGTTCGTGACCAGCGCCGCCAAGGATGACGAGATGCAGGGCGCAGGCATGACCTTTGCGGTCGAAACCACGGTCGCGGGCAATCCCGAGCCGCGGGTAAGGCTGTAACCATGATGAACAGAGAGCTGGGGGTTTGCTACTATCCCGAACACTGGCCGCAAGAGCAATGGGCCGAAGATGCCCGCCGCATGTCGGATCTTGGGTTGAAATGGGTGCGTATCGGGGAATTTGCCTGGTCACGGATCGAGCCAAGGCCGGGGCAATTTGATTGGGAATGGCTGGATCGGGCGATCGAGGTGCTGGGCGCGCATGGCTTGCGTGTCGTATTGGGAACGCCTACGGCGACGCCTCCGAAATGGGTCCTCGATCGACATCCGGACATGCTGGCCGTTGATGCGGATGGCAGGCCCCGGAAATTCGGGTCGCGCCGACATTACTGTTTCAGCCATCAAGGCTATCGCGAGGAATCGGCCCGGATTGTCACCGAATTTGTACGCCGATACGGGCGCAGCCCCCATGTCGGGGCATGGCAGACGGACAATGAATACGGATGCCACGATACCGTCCTGTCCTATTCGGAAGCGGCGCGCCGGGCATTTCGCGACTGGTTGCGCGCACGCTTTGCCGCGCCAGATCGCAACGACGGAGACATCGGCGCGCTGAACCGGGCGTGGGGCAATATCTTCTGGTCGATGGAATATGACGATTTTGACGATATCGACCTGCCCAACCTGACGGTCACCGAACCGAACCCTGCACATGCGCTTGCGTTCAGGCGGTTCAGTTCCGATCAGGTGGCCAGCTACAATCAGATGCAGGCACAGATCATCCGCCAGCATTCCGATGCGCCGATTTCACACAACTATATGGGGCGCGTGACCGAGTTTGATCACTACAAGGTCGGGGCGGATCTGGATATCGCGACCTGGGACAGCTATCCGCTGGGGTTTCTGGAAGATCGCGTCGGTGCCACGGCCGAGATGCAGCGCCGGTTCGCGCGTCAAGGGGATCCGGATTTTCAGGCGTTTCATCACGACCTTTACCGGGCGGTCGGACGTGGCCGTTGGTGGGTGATGGAACAGCAGCCCGGACCGGTGAACTGGGCACCATACAATCCGGCGCCTGCGCCCGGAATGGTGCGTCTGTGGACCTGGGAGGCGTTTGCACATGGCGCCGAGGCCGTCTGTTTCTTCCGTTGGAGGCAGGCCCCTTTCGCGCAGGAACAGATGCATGCCGGCCTGTTGCGTCCAGACAATGCCGAGGCCGAGGCGCTGCCCGAGATACGTCAGGTCGCCGCCGAGATCGCCGAGGCCGCCCGGGTACAGCCTTCTTCGGCTTCAGTGGCGTTGATCTTTGACTATGATGCGGAATGGGCGTGGGACGTGCAGCCTCATGGCAAGGGTTTGTCCTATTTCGGGCTTGTGCTGGATCATTATCGGGCGTTGCGCCGCGCCGGCCTTTCGGTCGATATTGTCCCCCCCGAGGTCGATGCGATCGAGGGATATCGGCTGGTTCTCGCACCGGGTTTGATGCATACGCCCCCGGCATTGAAAGAGGCATTGAAGGGCAGCGATGCGACCGTATTGCTTGGGCCGCGTAGCGGAGCGCGTGATGCCCATATGTCGATACCGGTGCCGCTGCCGCCCGCGATGCCGGGGTTTGATGTCACCGTCAGCCGATGCGAAAGCCTGCGACCTGATATGCCCGAGGCGATTGACGGTGGCGGATGTATACTGGGATATCGTGAACATCTGGACAGTTCCGCGCCGGCGTTGTTGTCAGATGAACTGGGGCGCGCCGTTGCCATCGAAGAAGGCAACCTGATCTATATGGGGGCGTGCGGAGATCGGGCCGCGCTGGATCGGTTGGTCGCCATCTTGTGTGAACGCGCCGATCTTCCTTGTGCCAACTTGTCCGATGGGGTGCGTTGTCGCGACACGGCGGCTGAACGTTTCTGGTTCAATTACAATCTGGAACCCATTGATCTTGACGGGGTGGGGCATCTGCCCGCCTGCGGGGTTCTGCGCCAAAAGCTGTGGGCCTGATTACGTGATGGCGGCTGCCATCATGCGGCGGCCGTCCAGAGCCGGAAGCGCTTGGTTCCGGTGACCTCGCGGACAAGACCCATTGCCAAAAACCTGCCCAGCAGACGTTCGGCGGTGTCACGGCTGATGCCGGCATGTTCTTCGACCATCGCCGTGGTCATCAGGGGTTGCGCGGCCAAAGCGTGAATGACGCGCAGGGGATTGCTGCCCTTGATGCGGTCCGTGCGCTCGGCCGCCGTTCTTGCCCAGCTGTTGACGCGTTGCAGCTGTTGTCTTGCTTCGGCGGCGCCTTCAGTAACGGCGGAAAGGTGGCGCAACAACCTGTCATCAGGGTCGCCGCCATCGATCCAAACCCTGCGGCCATGTCGCCCAAGCGGTACGAAGCTCAGCGTTTCACAGCATTCGGCCATCGCCCGCCCTGTCCAGACCGCCGCTTCGGTCAGGTCATCTGTCGGGGACAGATCGGCCAATCGCCACAGGATTCGTGTCACCGGTGATCGGGCCAAAGGATGTAATTCGGTAAATTCCGCAAGCTTTTCGGAAAATTCATGCGCGGCCTCGTCCAGTTCTTCCCCGGCGGGGCGCAGCGCCATTGCCTCGGTCAGACGGCTGACTTCGGATTTTCGCAATCCGAGGAAATCGCGAATGTCCTCTAGCCGTCCTTGCCCTTCAAGCCGCCGCAAGGCCCATCTTGCCAGATGCATGGCGTCCAGATCGGTATCCACCCGTGCCTGCATGATGTCACGGCCGATCTCTTCGCGCCGTACCGGGCTGCCTTGCGCCCATAGCATCGCCTCGACTTCCGTAAGGGCGAGGCGGCGGATCGCACCGGCGCGATTTGCGGCGGACATTTCGCTGATCAGCGCATCCAGGCGCCCAACCGCCAATGCTGCCGCTGCAAGCTGAGTTGCACATCTTGCCTGCGCAGAAAACCATGGCGTGGCGGGCACCGCATCTTGATGCTGCGCAAGTGGAAGCGGTGGCGCGAAGGGCGGGGTGTCGTGATCCATCAGGTCCGATCGGTCATTTTGGCGACCGACATGATAGCGGTTTTGCGGGCAAGCGAAATGCCTCACTGATTTGTGGGTTATCAATATCTCCGCCTGACCTCAGGCGGCAGGATGTTCCCTGACCGCACAGCTTGTGGCGCCCTGGGTCAGTTCTCCATGCACCAGCAATTCCGCATATTGCGCCATGGGTGCGCGAATGCGGCGGATCAATGTTTCGGCAAGGGTCTGGCCCAGTGAATAGGGCCGGATCGAAATTGTGGTCAAGGGCACGGCTGCCAACGCGGCTTCTTCGATGCCGTCAAAGCCGACGATGGAAATATCCTCGCCCGGCCGCAGCCCGGCCCGGGAAAGGGCCAGTGACGCCCCAAGGGCGATCATGTCGCCGTTGCACACAATCGCCGTGATCTCGGGGTGCTCGCGGTGGAGCTGTTGAAAGGCGACCATTCCTGCCTTGCGGCTATCCTCGCATGGCCAGACAATTTGCGCGGCCAAGCCGCGCTGGGTCATGATCTCGCGATATCCGGCAATGCGGTCGCGGCGGGATTCCACGTCAAGATTGCCGCCCAGATAAGCGATGTGGCGATGTCCCAGATCGGCAAGATGGGCGGTGGCGATGCGCGTAGCGGCGCTGTTGTGCACACCTACGTGATCCGCGGCATGATTGGGCGCGTGGCGCAGAAAGGTGACATTCGGCACAGCATGGGCACGCAACAGGGCCACGGTTTCCGGGGGCGTGTCCAGTGCGGGCACCCACATCAGACCGGCGCGGGTGTTGCGAACCAGCAGTTCGATCTGTCGGCGCTGGCGCGTGGCGTCGTCCCGGCTATCAAGAACCGATGCCAGATACCCCTGACTGTCCAGATAATCGGTCACGCCGCTGACCACTTCGGCGTTGAACGGGTTTGACACATGGTGAACCAGCAACCCCACTTCGCGAACCTCGCCCGAACGCATCGATGCAGCCCGACCGTCCGGGACATAGTTCAGACGTTGCGCGGCATTCAGGACCTTTTCACGTGTCTCTTCCGAGATACGCCCAACGCCGCGCAGAACCTGGCTGGCGGTGGCAACCGACACGGCAGCTTCGGCGGCAACAGATCTGAGCGTCGGTTTCTTCATTCTTGTCCAGCAGATTTATCGTTCTATCACCGTGAGCGAAATTTTCGGTCAATACTAGCGGTTATCCTGACGAATATCCAACAATGAAAGTATTTGACAGTGGTATAACGTTATACCATGCTTAAAGGCATGGGAATCGCTGCTCGGGGCAAAGGGGGCGGTGATCGTGACTGTTGCGGCATATGGCCGCTTGGGAGGAAGAAGATGACTTCATTCAAGACATTTCTTGGCGCTGTTTCGGGACTGGCGCTGACCTTTGGCGCGGTTTCCGCCCAGGCCGAGGTTCTGTTCTGGTCCACGCAGGCTCAGCCGGTTGAGGAAACCCAGAAGATGCGCGACGAGGTGGTCGCGGGTTTTGAGCCGGGCGTTGATTATCAGGCGCCGGAAACCGGCCCATGGCTGACCCGCGCCCAGGCCGAGCTGTCGGCGGGTTCGGGTGCGGTGGGCATTCTGGGCGGCCTGCATGGCGACCTGACGGCGGTTCGGGGTGGGCTGTCGGATTTGGGCGATATTGATATTTCGGCAATTCCGGCTGATCTTGCCGCATTCGGCAAGCTGGAAACCGATCAACAAAAATACATTCCCTGGATGCAGGCCACCTTCCTGATGGTCGCCAACAAGAAGGCGTTGGACTATCTGCCCGAGGGGGCTGATCTGAATGCGCTGAGCTATGATCAGCTGATCGAATGGTCCAGGGCGATGGCGGAAGGCGAGGGATCACCCAAGTTCGGCTTTCCGGCTGGCCCCAAGGGGCTGAAACACCGGTTTTTCCAAGGGTTCCTGCTGCCCAGCTATTCCGGCTCGACCGTGACGGAATTCCGCTCGGCCGAAGCGGAAGAGGCCTGGGGCAAGTTCCGCGACCTGTGGCAGTATACCAATCCTGCCTCGACCAACTACAATTTCATGCAGGAGCAACTGGTCAATGACGAAGTCTGGCTGACCTTTGATCATATTGCCCGGATTTCCGAGGCGTTCAATTCGCGGCCAGATGATTTCGTTGCCTTCCCCGTTCCCTCGGGACCGAAAGGCCGTGGTTTCATGACCGTGGTCGCGGGGATGGGTGTGCCCGAAACCGCGCCGGACAAGGATGAGGCCAAGGCATTGATCGAATACATGCTGAAGCCGGAAACCCAGATCGCGACCCTCCGCGCAACCAATTTCTATCCGGTGGTTGCGGTGGATCTGCCTGAAGATGTTCCGGCATCGGTCAAGGCCTCCGGTCCGGCGATCGAGGCGATGACATCGGCCGAAGATGCGCTGCCGGTCTTGCTGCCGATGGGGATGGGGGATCTGAACGGTCAGTTCAATCAAGTCTATGTCGACACGTTCGAGCAGATCGTTCTGGCCGGTCGCGACATTCGCCCGACCCTTGAACAACAGGCCGAGGCCCTGCGCGCGCTGATGAACCAGGCCGAGGCACCTTGTTGGCTGCCGGACGCGCCTTCCCAGGGGGCTTGCCCGGTCAACTGATCTCCGGACCGGCGGCGCGGCCCTGACCGGCCGCGCCCGACAACCCGAAACCCAGCCAGCCTGACATCACGGGGTCATCATGCCGCGCTATCTACCGTATTTGCTGTTGCTGCCGGCAACAGTGTTTCTGATCATCTTTTTTCTGTATCCCTTTACGCAGGTCGCCATAGAGAGCGTGACCTCGAACGGGGAATGGAGCCTTGCCAATTTCCAGAAGGCGACAAGCCACTGGAAGTTCGGCGAAGCCTTCAAGAACACGATGCTGCTCGCTGCGCTGGTGGTGCCGATCCAGCTTGTGATGTCGCTGACAATGGCAACGGTCGTGCAAAAGTTGCAAAAGGGCCGCAGCGCGATCCTGTATATCTTTGCAATTCCTCTGGGGATTTCGGATCTGGCCGCCGGTCTTATCTGGCTGTCCATCTTCGAGCAATCCGGGTTCCTGAACAGCATGTTGGTGGGGCTTGGCCTGATCGAACAGCCGATCCTTTACCTCAGCTATCAATCGCCCTGGATCATCCTGTTTGCTATCGTTCTGGCCGAGGTCTGGCGTGCGACCGCCATCATGATGGTGATCATCGTCGCGGGGCTGGGACTGATCCCGCGAGAATATGGCGAGGCAGCCGAGGTGTTTGGTGCCACGCGCTGGCAGCGGTTCTACAAGGTCACGTTGCCGATGCTGCGCCCGTCACTGCAAACGGCGCTGATCTTGCGGGTTATTCTGGCGTTCGAGGTGTTTGCAGTGGTCATTGCCTTGGGCGGCACCCAGATGCCAGTGCTGATGAGTGAAACCTTCAACTGGCAGTTCAACTTGCAGGACCGTGGAGTTGCCGCAGCCTATGCCATGGTGATCCTGGCGGTTTCGGTTCTGTTCACCCTGATCATTCTGCGTGCATTGCACGTCCCAAAGGAGGCACGGACATGAGCGATACCGCCACTGTCGCGCCCTCGGTCCGCAAGGCTGGCCGCTGGGTCTTTGTCAGCGGGATCGTGCTGCTTTGCGTCTGGACGCTACTGCCGATCTATCTATTGATGGTCAATGCGCTGTCCACACCCGAAGAAGTGAACGGATTCCCCAAGTCGTTCATCCCGTCTTTCGATTTGTCGTCACTGCGCTTTTTCCTTGAATTCGAGGGGGTTCTGAACGCGCTGTGGAATTCGATCCGGGTCGCGGTCGTCACCATGATCCTGTCGATCGGCTTTGGTGCCCCGGCCGGATATGCACTGTCGCGGTTCGATTTTCCCGGCAAGGAGGTCTTTCGCTTTCTTGTGGTCATGACGCGGGCCTTCCCGCTGCCCTTGTTGGCGCTGCCCCTGGCGGTCATGTTCCTGCGCGTCGGCCTTGATGACTCGGTGCTTGGATTGGCGCTGGTCCATACGACACTTGCGCTGCCATTTGCCGTGCTGATCACCTATTCGCTGTTCTCGGGTATTCCCTTCGAACTGGAAGAAGCCGCTTTCACACTGGGTTGCACGCGTTTTCAGGCGTTTCGCAAGGTTGTGCTGCCCCTGGCGGCCCCCGGCATCGCCGCCAGCGCGGTCTTTGCCTTCGTGATTTCCTGGAACGAGGTTTTCGCGGCCGCCGTGCTGACGATCAAGAACCGTACCCTTACCGCCTTTCTCATGCAATCGCTGGACTGGTCCCCGCTGCACCTAAAATTTGCCGGTGCCGCCGCGCTTGTCCTTCCCGCCCTCATCTTCATCTTCGCAGTCAGGAAATACCTGTTCGCGATGTGGGGCATAGCAAACCGATAGGAGCCGAACATGGCCGAGATCCAGATCAAGGGCGTCGCCAAGTCATTCGGGGCCTTTACCGCCCTGCACTCTGTCGACATGACCATTTCCGACCGCGAATTCATGGTGCTTTTGGGTGCCTCGGGATGTGGCAAGACCACATTGCTGCGCATCATTGCCGGACTTGAGACCCCGACCAAGGGCGAGGTGTGGATTGGCGGGCGGCGCGTTGACCACCTGCCGCCGAAGGAACGCGGCATCGCCATGGTGTTCCAGAACTATGCCGTCTTTCCGCATCTGACCGTGTTCGAGAACATCGCCTTCGGGTTGCGGATGCAGAAAATGCCACAGGCCGAGGTGCAGCGCCGCGTGCACCGCTGCGCTGAGCTGATGCATATCGAACAGTTGCTCAAGCGGTATTCGGGTCAGCTGTCGGGGGGGCAACGTCAACGTGTGGCAGTTGCCCGCGCGCTGGCCATGGAACCGGAGGTGATCCTGATGGATGAGCCATTGTCCAATCTGGACGCGCTCTTGCGTCTTGAAATGCGTTCGGAACTGAAAGGGGTGCTGGCTGAATCCAAGACGACAGCAATCTATGTGACCCATGATCAGGTCGAAGCGATGAGCCTGGCCGACAGGATTTCTGTCATGAATGGCGGGCATATCGTGCAATCCGCCGACCCCGTCGAAGTGTATCGCAACCCGGCCGCACGTTTTGTCGCCGGGTTCATCGGCAATCCGCCCATGAATTTCCTGCCGGCGGAAAAGGTCGGGTCAGGGCGCTATCGCGTCGCGGGAACCGATGTAGCGGGGCCGGACACAGATACCCGGATCGATTACGCGATTCGCCCCGAGGATCTGACCCTTGCCGAGCCCGGGCAGGGACTGGCCGCAACCATTCGCGTCGTTGAACCGCTTGGCGCCCACACATTGGTGACCTGTGATGTCGATGGCGCCTCGTTCCGCGCGGTGATCGACAGCGATTCCCGCGTTAATCCGGGCGACAGGCTAAGCCTGGCCCCCATGGCTGACCGTGTGCGCTGGTTTGACAAGGAAACCGGCCTTTCGGTCCAATAAAGATGACCAACATGCCTGAAAATGCCGATCAACTGATCGCCCGCGCCATCGAGATCGTGACCGAAAACGACCGTGGCAGCTATACGGTTCCGACCAAGGGGCTGTATCCGTATCAATGGAACTGGGACAGTTGCCTGACCGCTCTGGGGCAGGCACATTTCGATGAAGCGCGTGCCTGGGCCGAGATTGAAACACTGATGGCGCATCAATGGCCTTGCGGAATGGTGCCCCACATCATCTTCCACGAAGAAAGTGATAGCTATTTCCCCGGCCCGGATGTCTGGCGCACGGGGCGGCCCGTGCCAACAACGGGCATCACCCAGCCGGCGGTCGCAGGTTTTGCGATGGCGCGGTTGTTTGCACGTGCCAAGGATCGTGCGTTGGCAACCCGTTCGGTGCGAAAGCTGTTGCCCAGAATTTCGGCCTGGCATGACTGGTTCTATCGGACGCGCGACCCCGAAGCGACGGGCCTTGTCGCGATCATCCACCCTTGGGAATCCGGGCGCGACAATTCGATTGATTGGGACGCCGCGCTGGCGCGTGTGCCGACCGACGGGCTGGAACCCTTTACGCGCCAGGACATCTTGCACGCCAATCCCGATCACCGGCCGACCCAGGCCCAGTATGATCGATATATCTGGTTGGTGCAGCATTTCCGCAGCCTGGGTTGGGACACCGAAAGGCTGCATGATGCCTCGCCGTTTCGTGTCGTGGATCCCGGCTTTAACGCCATCCTGATCCGGGCCTGCGACGAATTGGCGAATGTGGCCGAGGAATTGGGCGAAGCCGAGCTGGCGGTTCGAAACCGCACCTATGCTCAGCGTGGTCGCGCTGCGCTGAACAGCCTGTGGAATGCGGATCTGGGGCAGTATCTGTGCTTTGACAGGGCAATCAGCGAACAGGTGAACAGCCCATCAGTCGGGGGTATTCTGACTGTCTTTGCCGGCCTGCCGAAAACCCGCGTCGCACATTTGGCCACGCGGGTGGAAGAGTTGGCATCGCGTTGCGGGTATCTGGTGCCCAGCCACGACCCCGCCGCCGCGGCCTTCGAAGCACTTCGATATTGGCGCGGGCCAGCCTGGTTGGTGGTCAACTATCTGATCGCTGACGGTTTCCGTCTGGCCGAACATGCGGAAATGGCAGAACGAATTGATGCGGATAGTCTTCGACTGATTGCCGAGTCGGGTTTTGCGGAATATTACGATCCCATTACCGCAGAACCATGTG
This sequence comes from Paracoccus onchidii, assembly GCF_028294535.1. Classification (GTDB taxonomy): domain Bacteria; phylum Pseudomonadota; class Alphaproteobacteria; order Rhodobacterales; family Rhodobacteraceae; genus Paracoccus; species Paracoccus onchidii. The sequence goes on from NZ_JAQBIE010000015.1 coordinate 46,231, forward strand.
GCGGTGGGCGCTTTACCTGGACTGCAGCGATGGTTCTTGAAATCCTGAATGGACAAAAGGCAGACGCATGAAACGTTCCCGCATCAATGCCATCATGGCGCAAGCTGACCAGATGATCCGTGAATACGGGTTTGTGTTGCCGCCCTTCGCTCGTTGGAGCCCCGATGAATTCCGCGCGCGTGCCCCACAGGCGCGTCACGTCATAGAGGCCCGCTGCGGCTGGGACATCACCGATTACGGGGCCGGGAATTTTGACGAAATGGGTCTGTTCCTGTTCACGTTGCGCAACGGTTTGCTGTCTGACCTGCAAAACGGCACGGGCATGTGCTATGCGGAAAAGCTGTTGATCTCTCGTCAGGATCAACTGTCACCCATGCATACCCATGTCATCAAGGCCGAAGACATCATCAATCGCGGCGGCGCCACCCTGGTGATCGAGCTGTTCGGCAGCGACGATCAGGGCAACTTTGCTGAAGACCGTGGTGGTCGGGTCTGGTGTGATGGGATCGCGCGCGACTATGCGCCGGGCGAGAAGCTGAAGCTTGCGCCAGGCGAAAGCGTGACCCTGCGCCCCGGCGATTGGCACGCGTTCTGGGGCGAGGGCGGCGATGTGCTGATCGGCGAGGTTTCGACTGTCAATGACGATGAGGCTGACAATATCTTCCGCGAGCCGATCGGGCGTTTTTCGACCATCGAAGAGGACGAAGATCCCACGCATCTTCTGGTCAGCGATTATGCCCGTCTGCTGAGCTGACGTGATGGACCGGCCCCCGATCAATGATCCGGAATCCTACTTGCGCGGCCTGTTCGACCTTGCGGTTGAAACAGCGGATCCGATGCGCGTCGTTCCCGCGCATCTTCCGCCGCGGCCAAAGGGGCGGCTGATCGTCATCGGGGCCGGCAAGGCCAGCGCCCGCATGGCCGAGGCCGTCGAGGCCCATTACGGTGAATGCGAAGGCCTAGTCATTACACGATATGGCTATGGCCGGCCCTGTCGCGGAATACGCATTGTCGAAGCTGCGCATCCGGTGCCTGATCAGGCCGGGGTGGACGCCACGAACGACATGCTTGAACTGCTGCGGGGGCTGGCGCCCGATGATCTGGTCCTTGCGCTGATTTCAGGGGGCGGATCGGCATTGCTGTGCGCGCCGGCTTTCGGATTGGATCTGGACCAGAAACGCGCCATCAACGATGCCTTGCTGGCATCCGGTGCGCCTATTTCCCAGATGAATCTGTTGCGCAAGCATCTTAGCCGGGTCAAGGGTGGACAGCTGGCCGCAACCGCCCATCCGGCAACGATGTTGTCGCTGCTGATGTCGGATGTGCCCGGAGATGATCCGGCCATGATCGCCTCTGGCCCGACGGTGGGAGATGACAGTACCCCGGAAGCGGCGCTTGCGATTGCCGAGCAGTGGAAGATTCCCTTGCCCGATGTTGCGCGACGGGCGCTGACCCAAGGCCATAGCGGGGTCGTGGCATCAGGATCGGCGCGTCTTGAAGCTGCCAGCACGGTCATCGTCGCAGCTCCGTCGCAATCCCTGGCCGCCGCGCGCGATGCCGCCCGGCGCGATGGGATCGAGGTGCGGTTGCTGGGGGATCAGGTTGAAGGTGAAGCCCGCGATGTCGCCGCAGATCAGGCCGCACAGGCGCAGGAAATCGCCACAAACATGGGCGCGACCGACACGCCTGTTCTGTTGCTGTCCGGAGGAGAGCTGACGGTGACCCGAAACGGTTCGGGGGTGGGTGGACCCAATGCCGAATTTGTTTTGTCGGCCGCAATCAACTTGCAGGGGCATCCGCGGATATTCGTTCTGGCCTGTGATACCGATGGGGTGGACGGAGCTGCCGAAATCGCGGGCGCCGTTGCGGGGCCGTGCACGCTGGCGCAGGCCCAAGCAAAGGGCGTTTCGCCACAGGCGGCCTTGGCAGACAATGACGCCCACCGATTTTTCGGTCAGATCAATGGGCAGGTCGTCACCGGTCCGACCCTGACCAATGTCAATGATTTCCGGGCATTCCTGATCCTGCCGCCGGAACGGCAGGATCAGGACGAAAGCTAGGCACCATATGGCACCCAGATCGTCTTGATCTGGGTCGCCATGTCCGTCCATTGACGTCCGCGCGCAACGTTGTCATCGAACCAATCGGTTGCGGTGCCGGCATTGGTCCAGACCTGTTTCAGATTTCCTGCCGCGCCGGCCTCGACAGCGGCGGCACCTGGTGCAGAACCGTGATACCAAAGCGCATCTACCGCATCATGTTCCGCCAGCGTTTTGGCAAGCACGTCGCGATCACCGCTGATCAGGTTAACGACTCCGGCGGGCAAATCCGAGGTGTCGAAAATCTGATACAGAGCCTGAGCGATCAAGGCATGCGCCGGCGATGGTATGGCGACGACCCTGTTTCCTGCAGCGATCAAGGGCAATATCAGCGACATCAAACCCAATAGCGGCGCATTGTCGGATGCCAGCACACCGACCACGCCGATCGGTTCCTTGACCGCCAATGTCAGATGTCGTGGTTTGGTGGCATGAATCGCGCCGTCGTCCTTATCCGCCATTCCGGCATAATAGAAACACCGTTCCAGCGTTTTTTGAACTTCGGCACCGGCTTCGGATTTCCCGGTGCCGGTCATGTTTTGCAAAAGGCTGATCAGCTCTGACGCGCGGGCGGCGATGTTTTCAGCCAGAAAGAACAGGACCTGCGCCCTGCCATGGGCGTTCGCGGCCCAGGCACCGGCCTTGGTCGCGGCCTCCACGGCGTTGCGTATATCCTTTCTGGCCGAAAGCGGTGCCAAGCCCAATGGCCGGTTCTTGTGGTCCCGCACCACATAGCTTGCCCCCCCGTCGGGACGGGCCTGTTTGCCACCGACATAGTTTTTCATGGTGCGGTCAAGCGCGTCATCGAGCGGGCCTTCGCCAAGCCGTGTGGGGCTGAAATCGACATCGACCGGCTTGGCGGGTTTGCTGCGCGATGTGGGAATGGCTTCGAGATAGGCTTGCATGCCTTCCCGTGCGCCTTCCCGGCCGAACCCGCTTTCCTTGACGCCGCCAAACGGAGCATTGGCGTCAAAGACATTGGTGGCGTTGATCCAGACCACCCCTGCCTTGATCCGCGCGGCCAGTTCAGTCGCGGCATTGATGTTTTCGGACCAGATCGAGGCCGACAGGCCGTAACCCGTATTGTTGGCCAGATCGACTGCTTCGTCGATGGTTCGAAAGCTGGTCGTGACGGCGATCGGGCCGAAAATCTCGACCTGCGAGATTTCAGATGCCGGCTCGGCATCGGCAAAGAAGCCCGGCGAAACAAAATGCCCCTGTTCGGGCAGGGCACAGCTTGATTGTTCAAGCCTGTTGCCCTGTCGGGACGCATTGGCCAGCAGGTTTTCGATGCGTGATTTCTGGCGCGCGGATACGATGGCCCCCATATCCGTCGATTTGTCCAATGGATCGCCGACGCGGATCTTTTCCACGCGCGCCCTCAGCTTGTCCAGAAAACGCGGGGCGATCCCCTCCTGGACCAGCAGCCTTGATCCCGCGCAGCACACCTCGCCCTGGTTGAACCAGACGCCTTCGACAACACCTTCTACCGCGGCATCCAGATCTGCATCGGTGCAGATAACGAAAGGAGATTTCCCGCCAAGCTCCAGCGTCAGGCGTTTTCCCGAACCCGCGGTTTCGCGGCGGATTTCACGCCCCACGGCTGTCGATCCGGTAAAGGCAATCTTGGCGATGTCCGGGTGGCGCACGATCAGGGCACCGGTTTCCGCGCCTCCTTGCACGATATTGACGACCCCTTTGGGCAAGCCGATCTCGACAAGCAGTTCCGCGAAGGCGACCGAGGTCAGGGGCGTCAGATCTGCCGGTTTCAGAACGACTGTATTTCCGGCCGCCAGCGCGGGGGCGACTTTCCAGGCCAGCATCAGCAGCGGAAAGTTCCACGGGATGATCTGGCCGCACACCCCAAGCGCCTGTTGGCCCGAGAATTCGGTTTCCGCCATCGCGGCCCAACCGGCATGATGATAGAAATGGCGCACCGCAAGCGGCAGATCGGCGGTGCGGCTTTCGCGGATTGCCTTGCCGTTATCCATCGTCTCGAGAACCGAGAAAAGTCGCTCGCGCTTTTGCAGACCGCGCGCCATTGCGTATAGAAACTGGCTGCGTTCATACCCCGATTTGCGCGACCAGGGACCGAAGGCGATCTTGGCGGCCTTGACGGCGGCGTCGACCTCTGCCTGTCCCGCTTGGGGAATATGGGCAAGGGTTTCACCCGTAGCGGGGTTTTCGACGGCCAGATCTGCGCTTGCCGCCCCTTGAAACGCGCCATTGATGAAATGTCCCAACCGGCGGTCATGGGCATCGAGCCAGGCCTGTGCGGCGCCTTGATCTTCGGGCGAGGGTCCGTAATCCATGGAAGCCATGATATCCTTGATGTTCATCGGGTTTGCCTCAGCTCAGAGCGTGGTGATCGGCGCTGGCATAGCGGCCGGTGACGTGATGTTCGAGCTGGCGCTCGATATCGGCAAGCAACGAAGATGCCCCGATCCTGAACAGGTCGGGGCGCAACCAGGGGGCGCCCAGTTCCTCTTTCATCAGGGCAAGCCAGGCCATCGCGTCCTTGGCGGTGCGTAATCCGCCGGCCGGTTTGAAGCCGACATGATGCCCGGTCTGTTCACCGTAATCGCGGATGGCGCGCAACATGGTCAATGAAACGGGCAGGGTGGCATTCACCGGTTCCTTGCCCGTCGAGGTCTTGATGAAATCCGATCCGGCCTGCATCGCGACCATTGACGCACGATAGACATTGGTCAGGGTGCCCAGCTCTCCTGTGGCGAGGATGGCCTTCATATGGGCATCTCCGCAGGCTTCGCGCATGGCGCATATTTCGTCATACAGGGCCTGCCAGTTGCCAAGCAGCACATGCTCGCGGGTGATGACAATGTCGATTTCAGCGGCACCTTCGTCGACCGCGTAATGTATTTCGGCCAGACGCTGCGTCATGGGGGTCAAACCCGCCGGAAACCCGGTGGCCACCGAGGCCACGGGAATGCCTGATCCCTGCAACGCCTGAACTGCGTGGCGCACCATCGTTGGATAGACGCAAACCGCGCCGGTGGTCATGCCGATATCCTGCACATCCATTGCGGACAACAGGTCGTGGCGCACTGGCTGACGTGCCTTGGCGCACAGGCGCCGGACCCGCCCCGGGGTGTCATCCCCCGCCAACGTCGTCAGGTCGATACATTGAATGGCGCGCAGCAACCACGCGGCCTGGTGCTGTTTCTTGACGCTGCGGCCGGACGCGATGTTCGCGGCCCGCCGTTCGGCTGCAGTCCGGTTGATATTAACGTCCTCGAACCTGTCGCGTTGCAGCGCGGTGCCTGGATTGCGTGCCCAGTTTTCTGACATTGCGTTCCTCTCAGTCCGCGGATGCGGCGGTTTTCGTGCAGAAGAGTGCGAATTCTGCCGCAGTTGCATAGGATTTCTGTGTGCCGCGGCGCGTGACCGAATAGGCGGCATAGCGCGCGGCCTGCTTCAAGGCATCTTCGGCTTGCCCCGAGCGTGCCAGAAAATGCGCGAAAGCACCAATAAACGCATCGCCCGCGCCCGTGGTGTCCACAGGTGAAACGGTGATGGCGGGGATGGGCGTCACATTTTCGGCGGTGATCAGGCGCGCACCGCGTCCGCCAAGCGTCACGATCACGGTCCCGATACCCTGCGCGATCAGGCTGCGTGCCGCCTGGGTGATCTGTTCTTCGGTGTCCGTTGGCTGCCCCGACAGCAATGCCAGTTCGGTTTCATTGGGAACCAGATAGCTGAGATCGCGCAGATCCCCGACCTGCAATTCAGGGCTGGCAGGGGCCGGATTCAGGATCGTGCGCACGCCCCATTCGGCGGCGCGCCGGACCGTGTGGCGCACCGTTTCAAGGGGGATTTCCAGCTGCATCAGGATCAGATCGGCGGTTGCCAGAACATCCTGGGCGGCGTCGACATCTGCCGGCGACAAGGTAGCGTTGGCGCCCTTGACGATCAGGATCGAGTTTTCTCCGGATGGCTCGACGAAGATCGGCGCGACCCCTGAGGTCATGCCGGGAACCTTGGCGACATGGCGGGTGTCGATGCCATGCGCTGCAAAGTTCCCAATGGTATTGTCGCCGAACATATCATCGCCGACCTTGCTGACCATTGCCACGGATGATCCCAGCAATGCGGCTGCGACGGCCTGATTTGCACCTTTGCCACCACAACCGATTTCAAAGCTGGGCGCTTCGAGGGTTTCGCCCGGAGCAGGCATGCGGCTGGTATAGGTGACCAGATCGACCATGTTCGATCCGACCACAGCGATACGTCCGGTGCCGTTGTCGGCCATCAGTTTTTCTCCCCTTGCAATGTCGCGATCTGGTCGAATGTCCGGGCCGCCTCTGCTGGATTCAGGTGGCCAAGCGTGACCGGAAAACGAGCGATCTCTTTCGGGGCCAGCATCCTGACATGACCTTTGGCTTTCTCGGCGGTGTACCCTTCGGGTTCGCAGGTCGATGGCAAGGCAAAAGCCGCCACCTGCGCATCGCCATCATTCAGGATCCAACGCACGCAATGAGGAAAGTCACGGGTTGAATAGGCAACGCTGACGGCATCGCCCTGTGGAAATTCCATCGCAAGCCGGGTGTTTCCGTCCTGATCCGTGCCCGGTGATTTGATGTAGAACACCTGTTCCGGGCTATAGATCTCGGGTTCGGACAGGTATTCCATGCGCGCCGGGTTTCGCGCCAGATCGGCAAGCAGGGCCGTGAACTCGGCCGATGGCGTGACATGACCGGGCACCGTGTCGCGCACGCGCGTGTGTTCGGGATCAAATGGCGCGGGTTGATGAATGCGTGCATCGGCGGCAAAGTCGAAATTCGCGTGCAGCATATACATCAGTTCCATGGGGTGCGCAGACAGGTTTTCGACCTGCATTTCGATGTCCATCACCCCTTGATCGGCCCCCAGACGGATGCGTGGACTGGCCAGATAATGTGCGCCAAAGCCCATGACATATTCGTATTGGCTGCGCAGCTCGATATAGGTGCCCGACCGGTCGCGCCCCAAATGCAGCGAGGCGCTGTCCATGCGGGCGACGGGCATTTCACCATGCAGCGGATGTGAATCTTCGGGGCCCGGCGTCCCGTTGCGCAGCAATCCGGCGTGATAGGCGAACGCCCCATAGGCTTCCAGAATAGAGGCGCCGTGACGCGGGGCGGAAAACGAATTGCCCATCCCAAGGGACCGACCATCGAAGGTCGCGCTCCAGATCATTTGCCCAAGATAGGGCAAAGCCACGATCTCGCCCCGCCGGTTGCGGATCTTCAGACCCTCGATGCCCGTGATATAGCGAAAGGCCTCGACGGTGAAATCTGCGTTCCGAAGCAGGGTTCTTGTGGCATCCGCGGGGAAAAGATCAGGCGCAAGCGGTATTGTCGTGACGTCGAAATCATCGCTCATTTCGCGGACCTCAGATAGTTGATAGCGATTACAAGCACCAGAAAGCCACCCCAGACAGCATCGATCATAAAGTTCGACACCCGCATCATCTGCAGCCCCGATGACAGGAAGGTCAGCGCCAGCAGGGCCAGAAGAACCCCCAGCACGCGGCCTTTGCCGCCAGCGGGGTTGGTGCCGCCCAATACGGCGATCAGCACCGCTTGCAACAAATAGGAAGATCCGAAATCCGCCTTGGCCGAATTTGTTCGTCCCGACAGCAAGATTCCCGCAATCGCCGCCAGCACGCCGGAAAGCGCATAGCTGTAAAGGATCATGCGGCTACTGCGAATGCCGGCGAAAATTGCGGCGCGTGCGTTCGTGCCGATCAGCATCAGATTGACACCCAGATTGGTGCGGCGCAGCAAAATTGCGACAACGCTGGCCACGATGATCATGATCCAGAACGGCGTCGCCACCCCCAGCAGCTTGCCGGTTCCGATCCAGTTCCAGGTGGGGGGGTATCCGACGATCGCCGGGCCGCCGGTCAGAACCAGTGCCAGCCCGCCAAAGACCTGTCCGGTGCCGAGCGTTGCCAGAATGGGGATGATCCGCAGGCGGGAAATCAGGATGCCGTTCAGCAACCCCGCCGCCAACCCAACCATCAGGGCAATCATGACACCGGCAATGGTGTGCAGGATCAGCGCGGCACCGCCCGCACCCATCGTTTCGGCCACGATTGGGTTGCGAAAATAAACCCCGGCGGTGATCGCGGCCAGATTTGCAATGGCAACAACGGAAAGATCGATCCCGCCGGTCAGCATCGCGATCATCATGGCAATGCACAGGATGCCCAGTTCCGGCATCAGATAGGTCATGGATTCAAAGTTGTAATAGCTGAGGAACCGGCCTGAATTCAGAACGGTCATCAACACAAAGATCACCAACGTGACAATGATCAGCTGCGCGATCGCCGCGTCTCGGCCAAGAATTCGACCTAGCAAACGGGGTTCTGCGGATTTCGTGCTCATGCGTCTGCTCCCGTTCAAACCAGTTTCTTGCGGTCGCGCCAGGCGGTGATCGCAGTGGCCGCAATGATGATCACCCCGACGACAACCCGTTGCCAGGTCGTGTCGACCTTCATCAGGATCAGCGAATTCTTGACCATCACCAGGGTGAACACCCCGATCATCGTGCCCAGCACCGATCCGCGTCCGCCAAATATCGATGCTCCGCCCAGGACGACCGCGGCAATCACATCCAGTTCCAGCCCGATAAAGTCGCGCGGATTGGCCTGCCAGATCATCGAACTGTGCAGAAGGCCCGCAAACCCGGCAAGAAGACCCGCAGTGCAATAAACGAAAAAGATCGTTCTGCGGGTATTGATGCCTGCACGGCGTGCGGATTCCGCGTCGCCCCCATAGGCATAGATCGACCGCCCGATCATCGTGTATTTCAACATCAGATGGACCACGACCGCGATGGCCAGATACACCAGAACCATTGCCGTAAGACCAACGGTTGCGCCGTTCTGGGCGGTTACGCTGACCAGATCCTGCTTGCCGAACTCGATCAGTTCCTTGGGCATCTTGTTGATATTCACGATTGATGTGCCCAGCAGGCCAAGGACCAGCCCCCGGATGATCGATGCCGTCCCCAAAGTGACGATCAGCGGGATCATCTTGAATCTGTCGATGATGACCGCGTTCAGCGCCCCAAGCGACATGCCGATGACGCAGGCCGCGATGAAGGGCAGCATTACCCCGTCATATCCAAGCGCCACCATGCTGCGGACGGTGATGTAAAGCGCCGCCACCGAGATGGCCGGGAATGAGACATCAATGCCGCCTGATATCATGATCAGCAAGACCCCAAGCGCCATGATGCCGATGACGACATTGGATTTGGCAAGGCTGAAAAGGTTGCTGACCCCCCAGAATGCCGGATTGACCAATCCGATTGCGAACATCACCAAAATCAGCACCAGGGCGATTACGGCTTCTGTCGATTGAAATATTCTCATCCGGGCCGCCTCAGTTCAGGGATTTCAGACTGTCGTTGATGCCGGCCTCGGTCATGTCGGCACCTGACAATTCGGCAACGAAGCGGCCTTCATGCATGACATGGATGCTGCTGCAATTTCCCACCAGTTCGGGCACATCGTCGGAAATCATGATCACCGCCAGCCCCTCGTTCCGGGCCAGGTCGCGGATGATCCGATGGATCTTGGCCTTTGATCCGACATCGACCCCGACCGTGGGCCCGTTCAGGATCAGGATCTTCGCACCGGTCAACAGCCACCGGCCCAACATCACGCGTTGGGCATTGCCGCCCGACAGATTGCCGACAGCCGTATCCGCCGACGGTGCCGCGATCTGCATGGCGTCAAACATTTCCTCGGTGCGGTTGCGCATCCGTGCATGATCAAGAAACAGACCTTTTCTCAGGCGTTCCAGAATACTGACAACCATATTGCGTTCGATCGATTGCGTCAGGAACAGCCCCTCGCTCAGCCGATCTTCGGGGACATATGCCACCCCAAGAGCGATTGCCTGCTGGACCGAACGTGGAAACTGGTCTTTGCCGTTGATCACGATCTGGCCGCTGGCGGCTGGCTCCATTCCGAACAACGCGCGCGCAAATTCCGTGCGACCGGACCCGATCAGGCCCGATATGCCGACGATTTCCCCCGGCCGGATCGTCAGATCCACATCCGAGACGCTATCTGGAACACGCAAACCCGAAACCTGCAGAACCGGCGCTTTGTTCGAAGACAGCTGTGCCAGATAGGGTTCATCATTCAGTTCCAGCCCGGTCATGGCATGGGTGATCGATGCTTCGTCAAAGTCGCGCATATCGCCCTCGGCCACTTTGCGGCCGTTGCGAAAGACGGTCAGGCGTTCGGATATTTCCAGCATTTCCCGCATCTTGTGGCTGACAAACAGGACCGCGATTCCATGTGATTGGAGATCGCGCACAATATCGAACAGGGCATCCACCTCGTGGCGGGTAAGGGCGGTGGTCGGCTCATCCATCACGATAAGGCGGGCCTCGGCCAGAATGGCGCGGGCGATCGCCACGATCTGCTTGCCAGAGGTCGGCAAGGTTTCGACATCGGCATCGATATCGATGCGCACCCCCAGACGCTCCAGCACGTCGCGCGCCATTTGCCTTGCGCGGCGCCAATCCATCCGGGAACGCCCTTCAAGAATATAGGTGTTGAGGGCGAGATTTTCGGCCACGGTAAGATTTCCAAACAGCGAAAAATCCTGATAGATCACCTGCACGCCCTTTTGCACCGCCTGGATCGGGTCAAGCTGGGTCACTGGCGTGCCATCAATAATGATTTCGCCTTCATCGGGCTGATAAATTCCGGACATCACCTTGATGATCGTGGACTTTCCAGACCCGTTCTCGCCGGCAAGACAATGGATTTCGCCGGGCCTGATCGATATCGACACATCGTCAAGGGCGCGCACGCCGCCAAAACGCTTGCTGATGTTGCGCAGTTCTATCAAGGGTTCTGACATGGAACTTCCGTGTTGTTGTGGCAGGCACCGCATTCACGGGGGGCACTGCGATGGCGGGTCCGGCTGACGGACCCGCGCGTCATCAGAAAGATCAGAAGTCGTATTGATCCATGTTCTCGGCGGTTACGCCGACCCAACCAGCGCCATAAAGCAGGTTGGGTTTTTCGGCATCGGGCGCAATCAGGGATTCATACCCCACAAGACCCAGGTCCAGTCCGGCGGCAATCTGGTCCTGCTTTCCTTCAAGCGCAGCAACAGCCAGCATGTTCATCGCATACCCTGCGACCGCCGGGTCCCAGAACTGAATGTACTGGATATCGCCATTTGCCAGATATTCACCCGCGACCGAGGGCAGGCCGGTTCCTGAAAAGAACACCTTGTCCTTCAATCCGCTTTCCGCGATCAGGCGCCCCGCACCTGCCGAAGTCGGCATCGGCGCACCCAGGATCCCCGTGATGTCGGGATAGGTGGTCATCGCTTCCTTCAGTTTGGTATAGTCTGTCGCAGCGTCATCATAGGTTTCCAGCCGGTCACCGACCATTTCCATATCAGGGAAGTTTTCTTCCTGATATGCAACCGCGCCATCGATCCATTCCATCTGGCTCTTGGAGGTCAGTGAGCCGACGGTGGTGACATATTTGCCTTTTCCACCCGTGAAGGCGCCAAGTTCTTTCATAAGGTTCGCGCCATAGGCGTGGTTGTCAAAGGCTTCCAGATCGTAATCGGTGTTTTCGAGATTGGATGCCTCGTGCGAGATCACCACGATTCCGCGTTCGCGGGCCTTCTTCAGCACCGGTTCCAGGGCTTCGACGGAAAACGGCACGACTGCAATGGCATCGACGCCTTGCGCGATCAGGTTCTCGACCAGTTGCACCTGTGCGGCGGCGTCCGCCTGGCTGGGCCCGACCATCCAGACGTCATGGCCGGTTTCGTCCTTGAACTGTTCAACCCCGTCGCGCATCCGGTCGAACCAGGCGATTCCGTCGACCTTGACCACAGTCGCGATGGTATATTTCTGGTCGTCCTTGGTTGCGATCAGGTCCTGATTGATCTTGGACGTGTCGACGATTTCCTGGGCGATGGCGGGTGCGCTCAGACATGCCAAAGCCAGCGATGCCGATGTCAGCAGCGTTTTCATGCGTTTCTCCTCCTCATGCGCGATTCTGGTCCGGGGTGATCGGCGTCAGGTTGCGCGGTGTATATTGATCAGATCGATTCAATATGTTTGTATTCATTCAAAACACGATGCGCCGAGTCAACCCAAACTTTTCCCTTTCACGCGGATCATGTCCGAAGAAGGGTTGGCAACGTGCACGTCAGGTCGGAGAGGTAAGGTGGGCAGACCATCGGGACGCAGCCTGCGCGTCGAGGAAATGAAGAAGCTGTGCGCCTCTGGGGCCATTGTCCATATCGGCGAGGCGGCGCGGCAATTGCAGACCTCGGAAATCACCATTCGCCGCGATTTGAGCGGTCAGGACAGCGGGCTGCTTTGTCTGGGCGGCTATATCATGTTCGCGGAAGGGGCGGGTGAGCGCTATTCGCTGTCGCGCGCGCAAGATACCAACGCCGGCGAAAAGCAGAGGCTGGCAAGGAAAGCCGCGAAGCTGATCGAACCCGGTGATACGATTTTCATCGATTGCGGTTCGACATTGCAATATCTGGCCGCTGCGGTTCCTGAAGATGCGAATGTAACCGTGGTGACGCAGGCCCTGAACATCGCCGACGAAATAGCCAAGCGCCGTGGCGTCAGCCTTATTCTGTTGGCCGGTCATTACCACCCGGAAAGCGGCAGCTTCAGTTCCCAGACTGCGTTGGACATGCTGGCCGAAGTAAATATCACGAAAGGGTTCTTTTCAGCCGCCGGTGTGCATGAAAGGGCAGGCGTGACCTGTTTCCATTTCCACGAGGTCGCGGTCAAGCGCCATGCCATCCGGCGGTCGCACAGGCGTATCCTGGTCTGTGATCCTTCGAAGCTGGGGCGTTCGCGCCCGGCGACCTTCGGGGATCTGAGTGATTTCGAGATCTGGATCGGCCAGCCCGGTTCAGGCTGACCGACTTCGTGTTCCCGACGCGTCAGTAACGGCCCGCCATCTCGACCAGTGTCAGGGGCCGAATGCGGGATGCATGTCCTGCCGTGCCGAACGCCTCGAAACGGTTGCGACAGATATCCGCCATCATCTCCATCGCGGGTTTCAGATATTTGCGCGGATCGAACTCGGCCGGATCGCGGGCCAATGTCCGCCGGATCGCCGCAGTCATTGCCAGCCTGTTATCGGTGTCGATGTTCACCTTGCGCACACCGGATCTGATGCCGCGCTGGATTTCCTCGACCGGGACACCCCATGTCGGGCGAATGTCCCCGCCATAGCTGTTGATGATTGCTTGCAGATCTTCGGGAACCGAGCTGGAACCATGCATCACCAGGTGGGTGTTGGGGATGCGCGCATGGATTGCCTCGATCACATGCATGGCCAGAATCTGACCGTCGGGCTTGCGGGTGAACTTGTAGGCCCCGTGGCTGGTGCCCATAGCAACGGCCAACGCGTCTACGCCGGTATCGGCCACAAAACGCGCCGCTTCGTCGGGGTCGGTCAGCAACTGGTCTTCGGACAGTTTTTCGGTCGCGCCGTGGCCATCTTCCTGATCGCCCATACCGGTTTCCAGGCTGCCCAGAACGCCCAGTTCACCTTCCACCGAAACGCCGCAGGCATGGGCCATTTCCACCACGCGGGCGGTGATGTCGCGGTTGTAATCGTAGTCGGCAGGCGTTTTCCCATCGGATTTCAGGCTGCCATCCATCATGACGCTGGTGAAGCCGTTCTGGATTGCGGTCGCGCAGGTCGACAGGCCGTTGCCGTGATCCAGATGCATGCAAACAGGGATTTCGGGAAAGGCGCGCGCAAACCCCGCGATCAACCCCGCCAGGACAAGATCATTGGCATAGGACCGCGCGCCGCGGCTGGCCTGAAGGATAACCGGGCTGTCGGTGGCCTGGGCGGCCTGCATCACTGCAAGCCCTTGTTCCATGTTGTTGATATTGAACGCAGGCACGGCATAGCCGTGTTCGGCCGCGTGATCCAAAAGTTGGCGAAGCGTGATCATTGCCATGGCTGTTATCCTTTGTGGCCGGCGAGATAGGCGAGGATCGTTTCAACCTCGTCCTTTGCGCCAAAGATGAGGGGAGAAAATTCGTGCAAGCCCTGCGGTTGCCGATCAAGTATCGGCACTTGGCCGTCGCTTGCCGCGCCGCCTGCCTGCTCGATCAGAAACGCGATGGGTGCGCATTCATAGACAAGCCGCAAGCGGCCGTCCTGATAGCCGGGCCGATGATCGGCAGGATAGAGAAACGCCCCCCCTTGCAGCAGGATGCGATGCAATTCTCCGACTGCTGCCGCCAACCAGCGCATGTTGAAATTGCGTTGGCGCGGACCGTCGGCACCGGCCCGCAGATCGCGCAGCCAGGCCTGCAGCCCGGCGGACCAGTGCCGTTCATTCGAGGCATTGTAGGCGATGGTCGTAGCTTGTGGTTTCAGCGTGACGTTCTGATGCGTCAGGCGGAATTGACCCGCTTCACCGTCATAGGTCGCGATCTGAACACCGTTTCCCGTAGACCAGCCAAAATCCAGCGAATGGCCGAATGAAGCGTATCCCGCGGCGATGATCTCGCGACCGGGGCGTTGGAAGCCGTCTTCCGCGGCCGGAAGGACCGAGAACAACATTCCCAATGGCGCGCCGATTCCAATGCTTCCGGAACCGTCGATCGGATCAATGGCCACATCATATGCGCCGTCGGGGGCGAGGATCGCGATGTCTTCCGCTTCTTCGGACAACACTTGGCGCACACCCGTGTCACGCAATGCGGCAAGCATGTGGTGATGCGCCGCAAGATCCAGCGCCTTTTGCTTGTCGCCGCTGTCATTCACGCCGACAATCGAAGCAGGGTCGCCATGCAGCCTGCCCGCCGCCAGCCGCGCGGCCAGCGGAGGCAGCGCGTTGGCAATGGCCAGAACAACGCTTTCACGCCCCGGTTGCGTCAGGGCATCGGCTAACGGGCGGCCCGTCGCGGGGCCGTCATTTGGCAGGGTCAGCATGGCAGATGGTTCCCGACCTCAGGCCTTGTTGTACTTGGCGTCAACGTCGTCGATGGCATTGACATTGCCGGCCGAACGGCCTGCGGCGTCAAAATTCATCGTCTCGGCCAGCCACGCATCGGCGATGGTCTTGGCGACCTCGGCCCCGATAACGCGGGCGCCCATGGTGATGATCTGGGCGTTGTTGGACAGGGCCGCGCGTTCAGCCGAATAAGTGTCATGGGTCAGGGCGGCACGAATGCCCGGCACCTTGTTTGCGGCAATGCACACGCCAATGCCGGTTCCGCAGACCAGAATGGCGCGGTCATATGTGCCATCCAGAACCTGCCCGGCCACGCGGTCAGACAGATTGGCATAAAAGGCATCGGGCCCGGCATCGGTGCGGCTGATTTCCGACACCTCGTGCTTGTCCTTCAGGTGGTCGGCCAGAACCTTGGCCAGACCTTCGCCGGCGCTGTCACCTGCAATTGCCAATTTCATTCCTGTCTCCTTCATAGTTTCGCGGCGCAGCGCGCCAGAATGTCAAGATAACCCTCGACCTGCCAGGCCGAGCGTCCGATGAACAGCCCGTCAATATGCGGGCATTCAATCAGCTCTTCGCAATTTCCGGGGTTGACCGAGCCGCCATAAAGGCATGGCACCTTGCGCCCCAGCATCTGTTCCGCCACCGCAATGATTTCGGCTTGTCGGGCGTCGGCATAATCCGAAGAGGCGGGGATGCCGTTCACGCCGATTGCCCAGACCGGTTCATATGCCAGCAGGATTTCTGCACCATGCTGGTCCTTGCCCAGCTTGCCCAAAGCCCCGCGGACCTGGGTTTCCAGCACCTGCCGGGCACGTCCGGCCTCGCGTTCGGCCAATGTCTCGCCGATGCAGATCAGGGGAACCAAGCCGTGGCGCACGGCGGCTTCGGTCTTCAATCCGACGGTTTCATCGGTCTCGCCGAAATGCTCGCGCCGTTCGCTATGGCCCAGCTCCACGAGGTCCAGATTGCAATCGGTCAGCATCACCGGAGACACTTCCCCTGTCCAGGCACCTTGATCGTCCCAATGCATGTTCTGCGCGCCCACCTTGACCGAACTGTCGGCAAGCATGGCCTTGACCTCGCGCACGGCCGTGAAAGGCGGGATGACGAAGCGTTGGATGCGTGGGTCGCGGCCGGCATCGGCGGCGGCCAGGCCTTGGGCAAACATGCGGGCCTCGGCCAGGGTCTTGTTCATCTTCCAGCTGGTGCCGATCCAGAAGGTCATGGGGTTGTTTCCTTTATGTCCGGGTTTTGCTGCCTGACGGGCGGCGCGATGGTCAACGCAATCCCCGCCCGGTCGATCGCGGTGCGGCTTTCCGGGGGGGCGTCGGTGATGATTGCCTCGAAGTCCGACAGATCGGCCATCCGATGCAACGCCGAGTGCCCAAAGCGGCGATGATTCACCAGCAGTATCCGGCGATCTGCGGCGGCGATCATTGCGCGTTTTACACGCACAACCGATTCATCCATATGAAAAGAGCCGAGGCCGGAAATGGCGGGCGAAGAAAGGAACGCGATATCTGCGCGCAGTTCCGACAAGACGGTTTCGGTGAGCACGCCGAAAAACGCATTGAACTTGGCGTTGAACAAACCACCCAGGGCGATCAGCCGGATACGTGATGCATCCTTCAGCCTTTCGATGATTGCCGCGTTGTTGGTGATGACCGTCAGCGGAACTTTCTGTGTCAGCTGCGCGCCCAGCAGGGCCGCCATGGAACCGTCATTGATCATGACCGTCATGCCCGGTTCGATCAGGTCCAGCGCGGCCGCCGCCATGCGAGCCTTGGCCTCGCCATCCTGCAGTTCCCGGATGCGGAAATCGCTTTCGAATTGCGTGCCGGTTTCGATGGTGGCCCCGCCGCGCATCTTGCGCAACAGGCCGGCCTGTTCAAGATCATCCAGGTCGCGGTGGATGGTCATTTTCGATACCGCGAAACGGTCGGCAAGATCGTCCAGATCCACGGCACGATCCGCGATCAGAATATCCATGATCGCCTGCCGGCGCTCGTCTCGTTTCACGTCGATTTCCCCAGGATCGGTCTGAATGGTTCAGTGGGTGAATAACACAGAATGCCAACAAAACAACATATATAATGTTATTTTAATACAGTGAATGTGACATTCCGATGTGAAAACGGCACACCTGTATCAAGGTGCGCCGCTTCGGCAGATGTCAGACTGACGCGCTTCGTGGTCAGAGCGCACGGGTGGTTTACTGAGGTGGCAATTGCTGCTGAAGGTCGGTCAGTCCAGCCTCATCGGGGTTGAAGCGCAAAGCCTCTGCCAATGTTTCGCGCGCGCCCGGCAGATCGTCGGTTGCCGCCTGGATGCGGGCGATCATCATCCATGCGTCGACCCGCTGAGGGTCCAGCCGCACGGCTTCCTGAAACGCGCCTTTGGCCAGATCGAAATTGCGCATCGTCAGGGCGGTGCCCCCAAGCACCAGATGCGTTTCCGGAAAATCCGCGCGATTGGCAAGCTGCTGCTGCCAATCCTGCATGACGGATTGCATGTTCTCGGCCATTTGATCGGGCAGGCGGGCGATGGGGGCGTTCAGCAATTCCGGGGCAACATTGATACGCACCAGGCGCACTGGGTCCGCCAGCATGCCGATCAGGTTCTGGACGCGATCCATCGCGGACGAGCTGCGCTGCAACCTGACAGCCGATGCGCGAACCAGCGGGCTTTCATCCTCCAGCAGCGGCTGCGCCGAGGCAGCCGTCGCGGCATCTGCGCCGTTTTGCATCAGATACAAGGCAGTTGCACGAACGATATCCGCCTGCTCTTGATCCGTTGCAATTTCAAGGAGTGATGCGCGCGCGGCAAGCGGATCGGCAATTGCATGCGCGAAACTGGTGCCGAAATGCGGCCCGCGTTTGTCCGAGTCGGGATACCATTCCTCGATCCTTGCTGCGGCCCACTGGGCAGTTTGATCGCTGTGGCAAGCGGTGCAGGCATTCGGTGCCCCGGTTTCGTCCGCCAGGTCGGGGCGCGGAATGCGAAAGCTGTGATCGGCGCGATCATCAATGCCCATATAGGTCTGTTCCATCATGTGGCAGTTTTTGCACTGAGCGCCTTCTGAGTCCTGCGGATGGAAATGATGGTCGGGGCTGTCGAATTCCTTCAGGGGCAGGCTTGCAAATTCCGGATTTCCCGCCGGGGAATGGCATTGCGTGCAAACCGCGTTCCCTTCGGCGATCAGGCGCGCGGCATGGGGGTCATGACAATTCGTGCAGCTGACACCTTCGGCATACATCTTCGATTGCAGGAATGACCCGTAGACATAGACCTCTTCGCGGATCTGGCCATCGGGAAAGTAAAGGCCCGGCGTCAGCAGGGACAGGCGATAGGCGTCGTGATAGGGGGTGCCGGGCAGGGGGTTGCCGTCTTCAAATGCCTCTCGGCGGGAATGACAGCTGGCGCATTGCTGGATCCAGGCCTCGTTTCCGGCATCGCCTGCCATCGTGAAGCCATATGGGTCCAGCTTCGGGATCTCGATCGGCTTGCCGCGTTCGGCCCAGTCGACATGCGCGGAACCGGGGCCGTGGCAAGCCTCGCATCCGACGCCGATTTCCGCCTGCGTCGAGTGATAGCTGCGCGTGTCCGAACGATAGTTCTTTTCAAAATCCGTGGCGTGACATTCCGCACAGCGCGCATTCCAGTTCTTGTAGGGGCCGGTCCAGTGCAACCCGTCCGACGGGGGCAGCGATTGATCGGGGTAAAGGTGAAACCATTCCTTGCGGCGATCGTCCCAGACCACGTCAAAGCTTTGCAGCCGACCCGGTTCAGTTTCGAACAGATATTGTTGCAAAGGTTCGATTCCGACAACCGAATGAACTTGGTATCTACTCGTTTCTCCTGTTTTTTCAGTGACATCTGCGTAAAACCCAGAATTATTCTGGGAAAATGCCACTGCGGTGCCCGCGCCTGAAAAATGCGTGCCGTCGAAATCCGCGACAACGTTATTGGCCGTTGGTTCGGTCCAGGCAAGCGCATGGTGCGAATCGGCCCATGCCTCGGTTTCGGACTGGTGGCATGATGCGCAGCTTTGAGAGCCCACATAGTCGGGAATTTCCTGCGCAGAGGCCGATGACGCGCCAAGCGCGAGGAAAGTTGCGGTGAGGGATCTATACACGTTGCTGGCTCGGTCGTTGATCGCGGAAATGGTCTGCACGATATGCTGCGCAGGTTTGGGGCCGGATTGCCAGAGTGCTTCATCCGAGAATCGGTTTTTGCCGGGCGGTTCTCGGGGCGCCAGATTCCGACTGTTTTAGGGTGTCTTTTTGATCCCGGGACTGGCTCCCTGTCGCGTAAATCTTTGAAGCAATCTCAATTGTAATGTCTAAGACATTGAATTGATATGATTTTGCGCGACTTCCTTTGTCATCGACATGAAACGTAACGCCTTCATAACGTTTGGTGTTTGAGCAGACATTTATCTTCACATGCTGGTGAAAACCGGTAACATGACCGTATCTGAAATAGAGGAGTCTATGATGCGACCTTCGATGGCGCTTGGACCGCTGGGGGCTGCCGTACTGGCCGCGACCTTGGCAAGTGCGCCCGCTTTCGCTCAGGATACGGCAAATGCGGGCGGTGATGACGCCAAGCCGAATATTCTGGTGATCTGGGGCGATGATATCGGCACCTGGAACATCAGCCACAACAATCGCGGCATGATGGGCTACACGACCCCGAATATCGACCGCATCGCGGATGAGGGCCTGTCCTTCACCGATTACTATGGTCAGCAAAGCTGTACAGCCGGCCGCGCTGCTTTCGTGGGCGGAAACGTCCCCGTGCGCACCGGCATGACCAAGGTTGGCCTGCCCGGCGCCCCCCAAGGCTGGCAGGAAACCGATGTCACCATCGCTACGGTCATGAAGTCGCAAGGCTATGATACCGGCCAGTTCGGCAAGAACCACTTCGGCGACCGTGACGAGCATCTGCCCACCAATCACGGCTTCGACGAATTCTTTGGTAACCTGTACCACCTGAATGCCGAAGAAGAGCCCGAGAACCGCGACTATCCGGGTGACATGGTGCTGGCCGACGGTCAGACCTTCCTTGAAAAATTCGGTCCCCGCGGCGTCATCAAGGCGTCGGCTGACGGTGAAATCGAAGATACCGGCCCGCTGACCAAGAAGCGCATGGAAACGGTGGACGAGGAAACCCTGGCCGCCGCGATGGACTTCATCGATCGCAAGACCGATGAGGGCAAGCCGTGGTTCGTGTGGTGGAACGCCACCCGCATGCACTTCCGCACCCATGTCAAGGAAGAGAATGTCGGCATCTCGGGTCCCGATGGTGACAACTATCATGACGGCATGGTCGAACATGACCGCATGGTCGGACAGCTGCTGGACAAGCTGGACGATATGGGCATTGCCGACAATACCATTGTCTTCTACTCGACCGACAACGGCCCCCACTTCAACACCTGGCCGGATGCCGCGACCACGCCGTTCCGCAGCGAAAAGAACTCGAACTGGGAAGGTGCCTATCGCGTGCCGGCATTCGTGCGTTGGCCGGGCCATTTCCCCGAGGGCGTGACGCTGAACGGCATTGTCGCGCATGAGGACTGGCTGCCGACCTTGGCCAATATCGCCGGCAATTCGGACATCAAGCAACAGCTTCTGGACGGTGTCGAGCTGAACGGTCGTTCCTATCGCAACTATATCGACGGTTACGATATGACCGACTATTTCTCGGGCGATGCCGAGGAATCGCCGCGCAAGGAATTCTGGTATGTCAATGATGACGGCCAGATCGTCGCGGCGCGTTACGACGCGTGGAAAGCGGTCTTCCTTGAAAACCGCGGTCAGGCATTCGGCGTCTGGATGGAACCCTTTACCGAACTGCGCGTCCCGGCCATCTTCAACCTTCGCCGCGACCCGTTCGAAAAAGCCCAGCACAACGCGAATGTCTATTACGACTGGTTGCTTGATCGCGCCTTCGTACTGGTTCCGATGCAGGCTTTGGCGATGAACTTCCTGAAAACCATGGAAGATTACCCGCCCAGCCAGAAGCCGGGTTCGTTCAACCTGGGCGCAGTTGCCGAGCAATTGCAAAACGCTGCGCCGCACTAAATCATCGCGCAACGTGATCTTGTTCGCCCCGGCATCTGTCGGGGCGAGTTTCCCAAAGAATAACCGGAGCAACCGATGCGCATACTGCCACCTGTCGCGGCCCTTCTTGTCGGGGTATCTGCGGTTTCTGCGGACCCGCTGCCATCTTGGCAGGAAACGGACACGAAAACCGCGATCATCGATTTTGTCGAGGCCGTCACCGACCCGGATTCACAGGACTTCGTGCCGCGTGCGGATCGGATAGCGGCCTTCGATAATGACGGCACGCTATGGAGCGAACAGCCTGCTTATTTTCAGCTGCTCTATGCGCTGGATGTGTTGAAGGACAAGGCCGAGGCAGACCCGGATATTCTGTCGTCGGACGCGTTGAAGGCCGCGAATGATGGCGACATGGCCGGGTTGATGGCCAGTGGCAAGGATGGGTTGATCGAGCTGTTGAACGTTTCCCATTCGGGATTATCCGTCGATGATTTCATGGCGGATTCGCGCGACTGGCTTTTGTCGACCAACCATCCGCAGACCGGTATCCCCTTCGCCCAGATGACCTATCAGCCGATGGTTGAATTACTGCGGTATTTGCGTGACGAGGGCTTTGAAACCTATATCGTCTCTGGTGGCGGGGTGCATTTCATTCGTGCCGTTTCAGATGATGCCTATGGAATTCCCAGTCAGAATGTCGTCGGCAGCGAAGGCACGACCGTTTATGACGTGGTGGAAGGCAAAGGCACCCTGATGAAGCAGGGCGGCGTCTTTTTCATTGATGACAAGGCCGGAAAGCCTGTTGGAATTGACCGCTATATCGGCAAACGGCCCGTTCTTGCCGTGGGAAATTCCGATGGTGATTTCGCAATGCTGGAATATGCGACACAAGGCGACGGGCTGCGGATGGGGGTCTTGATCCATCATACCGATGCTGAACGTGAATTTGCGTATGACCGTGAGGGTCATATCGGCGTGCTTGATCAGGGCCTGGACGAGGCCGTTGATCGCGGCTGGCTGGTTGTGGACATGGCCAAGGATTGGTCCCGTGTCTGGACCGGACAGCAATAATAGCGCCGCCGTGTCGGGCGGGTGCCTGGCATCCGCCCGACACGTGTTCGCCCCCGAGACAGGGTTGAAACCCCCAATTGCCGGATAGAGAGATCATGGATATTTGCGACATCGATCCCAAGGACCAGATCGAAGAATTGCGCGCCCGGATGGGGCAGGCGATCATTGGCCAGCGCGATGTCATAGATCGGCTTCTGATTGGTCTTCTGGCGAATGGCAACCTGTTGGTCGAGGGTCTTCCGGGTCTTGCAAAAACACGCGCGATCAAGGCACTGGCCAAGAATCTTGAGGTGGATTTCAGCCGTATCCAGTTCACACCCGACCTGTTGCCATCGGATGTGACAGGAACCGAGGTTCTGTATCAAAGCGCCGGATCATCGGAATTTCGTTTCGCGCCCGGCCCGATCTTTGCCAATATCGTTTTGGCCGACGAGATCAATCGTGCGCCCGCCAAGGTGCAGGCCGCCCTGCTTGAGGCGATGGAGGAACGGCAGGTCACCGTCGCCGGCAAGACCCACGAAATGGAACCTCTGTTCATGGTGATGGCGACCCAGAACCCGATTGAACAAGAGGGAACATATCCATTGCCCGAGGCGCAGATGGATCGCTTCCTGATGCATGTAAACATCACCTATCCGCCGGTCGAGGACGAGGTCGAGGTGATCCGGCTGGTGCGCGGCGAAGAGATCGCGGCGATGCAACCTGAAACCGACGGGCCGCAGGCCGCACAATCCGCGAATATCCCGCAATCTGCGGTTTTCGCGGCGCGCAGGCAGATCGGCGGCATTCATGTCAGCGCAGCAATCGAGCGTTACATGGCCGATTTGGTGAACGCGACCCGTATCCCCGAACAATACGGCGAGGATTTGCACCGGTGGATCGAAGTGGGCGCATCACCGCGTGCGTCGCTGGCGCTGGATCGCTGTTCACGCACCCATGCCTGGCTGAGCGGTCGCGACTATGTTGACCCCGAGGATGTGCAGGCGATCCTGCCGGATGTGCTGCGTCATCGTCTGGGGCTGACCTTCGAGGCACAAGGGGAAGGGGTGACACCGGATCATGTCACTGCCGAGATCGTCAAACAGGTCGCATTGACCTGATCAGCCATGAAGGATCGCGCGGCCCGCATACGCACCGGCATCACCCGCAAGGTTTCCGCGGAGGCAAGCGATGATCCGCGCATACGCACCGACATGGCCCATCTGCGTCAGCTGGAATCCCAGGCCCGGCGCATCAGCTTTTTGCCCCGGCAGCCTTCGAGCAGTGTCCTGAACGGCCGGCATGCGTCGCGTTTGCGGGGGCGTGGCCTGAATTTCGAAGAGCTGCGCGATTATCTGCCGTCGGATGACACGCGCAATATCGACTGGAAAGTGACCGCCAGAACCGGTGTGCCCCATATCAGGGTTTATACCGAGGAAAGGGACAGGCCGACCTTGATCGTGGTCGATCAGCGCATGTCGATGTTCTTTGGTTCGGTGCTGAACATGAAATCGGTCACGGCCGCAGAATGCGCAGCCCTGGCCGCCTATCGAATCTTCGATCAGGGTGATCGCGTCGGCGGCATCGTTTTCGGTGACGAGGTGATCGCCGAAATCAGGCCAACACGCGGCCGTCAGGCATTGACCGGGTTCATTGACGCGCTTGCACGGGCCAATGCCTTGCTGAGTGCAGATGCCCCCGCCGTCGAGCCGATTTCCATGAACCGGGTGTTGCAGTCGGTCGCGCGCCTTGCTCCGCGGAATCATCTTGTCCTGGTTTTCAGCGACTTTGATATCGTCGATGAAACCACAGAGCGCCTGATCGCCGGTCTGGCGCGCCGCAACGATCTGGTGCTGGGCCTTGTCTCTGACCCGTTTGCCGATGCCTTTCCCGCCGATCGCCGGATTGTCGTGTCGGATGGCCAGTTACAGGTCGAGATCGATACCGCCGACAAGAAAACCCATCTCGCCTTGCAAAACATGGCACAAGGACGGCTGGCGGCAATCATGGATTGGCAGCGGCGATTCGGCTTTCCGGTGATGCCGCTGAGCAGTGCCGAAGACAGCGTGGACCAGATGCGCCGCCTCATGGGGCTGGCGGGAGGAAGACGCTGATGGAGCAGGTGGACAATGACAGCCTTGTCGGACTGCTGGATCAGCTTGTTCAGCCCGATCCTCCGGCTCCGGTGTCGATGCTTCCCCAGACCTGGGGGTGGGTTGTTGTGGGCCTGTTGGTTTTGGCATTGCTTGGCTATCTTGCGCATAAGCTGATCAAGCACCGCCGCGCAAATGCATATCGTCGCGAGGCGCTGGATCTGCTTGATGCAGCGCGGGATGATCCCGCGCGGATCGCCGAAATTCTGCGCCGGACAGCCCTCGTTGCTTATCCTCGCGACAAGGTGGCCTGGCTGACCGGCGAGGATTGGCTGCATTTTCTCGACCATCAGATCGACAAGCCGGTCTTCGCGCAGGGACCGGGGCGTGCCATCGCGACCGCGCCCTATCGCGATCAGGCGCCGGACGCGGCCCTGACGGTTTTGGCGGCGAACTGGATCCGACATCATTCGCGGGGACTGCGCGAATGATCTCCTTGGGGTTTCCATATGCGCTGATTGCATTGCCATTTCCGGTGCTGGTCTGGTGGTTGTTTCCACCGCGTCGCGAACAGGTATCGGCGCTGCGCTTCCCGTTCTTTCGCCGCGTGGTCGATCTGTCGGGCAGCGAGGCGCGGTCAGGATCGATCATTCTGCGCCGATCGGGATTGCAGATGATCGTGGCCGTTCTGGTCTGGACCCTGCTGATTCTGGCGATGGCGCGTCCCGAACGGGTGGGGGCGCCGATTCAGAAACAGCAAGCTGCGCGGGATGTGGTGATGGCCATCGACATTTCCGGGTCGATGGATGCGGTCGATTTTAACGCCGCCGATGGTGTCAGGCTGCAACGTCTTGCGGGGGTGCGCCAGGTGGTCGACGACTTTGTCGCCGAGCGTGAAGGCGACCGCATGGCCTTGATCGTCTTCGGGTCCAAGGCTTACGTTCAGGCCCCTCTGACCGAAGATCTCATAACCATTCGCGAGTTGTTGGATCAAACCGAGGTCGGCATGGCGGGACCGCATACGGCCTTGGGCGATGCAATCGGTCTGGCCATCCGCACATTTGACGCCAGCGATATCCAGCAGCGCCTGTTGATCCTGTTGTCTGACGGCACCGACACGGCCAGCCGGATGAGTCCTGTGAACGCAGCCGAGATCGCCCGGGATCGCGGGATCGAGATCTATACGATCGGTGTCGGCGATCCAGATGCAACAGGCGAGGACAAGGTTGATCTTCGGACCTTGCGTGACATCGCGGCCCGCACGGGCGGACAGTATTTCTTTGCCGAAGATGGCGATGGGTTGCGTTCTGTTTATGACCGGATAGATCAGCTTGCGCCGCGGGAAACCGAAACGCTTTCCTATCGGCCGCGGCAATCCCTGGCGTGGATGCCTTTGATCCTTGCTGGCATGCTGGTCTTGCTGACCACTTTGTTTCTGACCGGGGGTTTGGTCCGCCGGGGGCGCAGGACATGACCGGTATCCTGATCGCCATCGAAATGTTTCATTTCCTGCGCCCCTGGTTTCTGCTGCTGATCCCGGCGGCGGCCCTGCTGTGGTGGTATTTGCGTCATCGGCTGGGTCATCAGAACCTGCCGACCGATACGGTGGCGCCGCATTTGCTTGTGGCGCTGACGGTCGGGCAACAGCGCAAAGGGCGCTTGATGCCCATTGATCTTGTGGCGGTCCTGATGGTGCTGACATCCTTGGGTGCGTCTGGCCCGACATGGTCGCGTGTGCCTGATCCTTTCGTGGCCCAGACCGCGCCATTGGTGATTGCCTTGCATGTTTCGCCGTCAATGCAGGCAACGGATGTCCAACCCTCGCGTCTGGACCGGGCCAAACAGAAGATCCGTGACCTTCTGGCGATCAGGGCGGGTGCGCGCTCGGCGCTTGTGGCCTATGGCGCGACGGCGCATTCGGTTGTGCCCATGACCGAGGATCCCAATGTGTTGCAGCCCTATCTGGAGGGTTTGCAACCCGACGTGATGCCGGATGATGGGAACGATGCCGGGCGGGCGCTTGATCTGGCGAATGACATTCTTGCGGATGAGGATGCGCCGGGGGGGGTTCTGTTCGTCACGGATGCATTGCAATCATCGGATGTTGCTGGGCTGAGCAGTCAGGAACAGATCAGCGTGGCCATTCTGGCGATGCTGCCACAGGGCAAGGGCGATGCAGGGCTTGATGCGGTATCGGTGCCGGTCGCGCAGGTTGCAATTGACGATGGCGACATCGCCCAGTTGGAACGTGCATTGAATGCGGCCTATCGCCGGGCCTTGGCCGAGGATGGCAAACAGCCATGGGATGACAAGGGGTGGATCCTTGCCTGGCCGGCCGCACTATTGGTGCTGTTATGGTTCAGGCGAGGTTGGACCATGCGGTGGAGCATGGTGGTGGTGCTGTGCTTTGGGCTTCAGATCCCCGGCGGTGTCCGGGCCGAAGGGGTGGCAGACTGGTTTCTAACGGCGGATCAGCAAGGCCAGATCGCCTTTGACCGCAAGGATTTCACCCGCTCGGCAGAGCTGTATCTGGATCCCATGCATAAAGGCTATGCCCAGTTCAGGGATGGACAGTATCCCGAAGCAATCGCCACCCTGTCGCAATTGGACACACCCGAGGCATCCTTTGTTCAGGGCATGGCGTCGCTGCGCAACCGCGGCTATCGCGATGCCATTGACGCGTTTCAGCTGACCTTGGACCGGGACCCGGATTTTCCGGGGGCCGCGCATAATCTGGTGCTTGCCAGAAAGATATTGGAATATGTGGAATCCACCCGAGAGCAATCTGATACCGGCGAACATACCGGCGAAGGCGCAGACGATATCGTGTTCGATAACGAAGATGCACGCGGTGCCGATACGCAAATTCAGGGGCGCGAGGATTCCATCGGTCTTTTGACCGCGGATCAGTGGATGAATACGGTTGATACCGACACCGGTGATTTTCTGCGACAGCGATTTGCCATCGAGGCGGCCAGACAATGATCCGGGTGTTTCTGTTATATGTGCTGATGGCGGTACCGGCCCTTGCTCAAGCCACAGCAGAGCCGATCGTGGAGATCGCGCTGGATCAGCCCGAGGTGATCCCGGGGCAGTCCGCATCCTTGCGGGTCACGGTTCTTGTGCCCAGTTGGATGTTGAGCCCCCCCGAATTCCCCAGTTTCGAAGCTCCGAACCTGCGGGTCATGACCCCGCCACGTTCGGGCACGTCGATCAGCAGGAATATAGATGGCGATACCTGGTCGGGTGTGACTCGGCGTTTCCTGTTGATGCCATTGGTGCCGGGGCGCTTCGCGATTCCGGCGCAAGAAATCGCGCTCAACTATGCTGATTCTGATGGAACCACGCCAATTGCCGCTACGGTCGCCACACAGGCCGTGACCCTGACAGGGGTGCTGCCGGAAGGAGCCGAGGGTTTGGATCCCTTTATCGCCGCCAGTGATCTGCGGCTGACGCAGGAACTGTCCGGTGATCTCACTGACCTTCAGGTGGGCAATAGCGTCCAGCGCGTGATTACCGCAGAAATTACCGGCACCTCGCCCATGGTGCTGCCCACCCTCATCCCATCGGCGGAGATTCCGGGTATTCGTGTCTATCCCGATAGTCCGAAGATTGCCGAAACCCAGGAACGTGGCCTGTTGGCCGGTCATCGCGTGGAAAGTGAAACCCTGATGGCCGTTGCCGGCGGACAGGGCGAAATCCCCGCCATTTCGCTGCAATGGTATGATCTGGACAGCAAGGAAATCCAGACAGCCACGATCCCGGCCATGGCAGTGACGGTCGAAGGCGATCTGGCTGATCGTGCCCGACAGGTCGCGGCCACGGATTGGCGCCTTCTGGCGGTAATTCTGGGCGGATTGGTTTCTGTATTGCTGGCGCTGTGGTGGATTTTGCCGCGATTGCGCCGATACCGTGCCGCCCGTCAACATGCCTATCGTGCGGGGCCGGGTTACGCCTTTCGCCGCCTGTCTGCCGCCCTTCATGGCCATGACTATCGCGAAACGCGCCGGTGGCTGGCAATCTGGCTTGCCCGTTGCGCGCCATTGTCGTCAGACGATTCCAAAGATTTGTCGGCGGCAATGGCTGCCATTGGGGCGGCGCGCTATGGGCAGCATCCGTCAGACCGGCAGGGCGAGAA
The DNA here is from genome assembly GCF_028294535.1 of Paracoccus onchidii. Taxonomy (GTDB): domain Bacteria; phylum Pseudomonadota; class Alphaproteobacteria; order Rhodobacterales; family Rhodobacteraceae; genus Paracoccus; species Paracoccus onchidii. Next base: position 74,683 of record NZ_JAQBIE010000015.1, read on the forward strand.
CTGGAAAGCACTGCAAAAGGCGATCGATACCGCCCGTCTACATATGAAGACGCGGGACAAGCCTAGCTTGCCAAAGTTGAACCCCAACTGACATGGCGATCTGACGTCGCTGGGTCAGGGTTGGACCATTGCCGCGTTCCATTCCGCCAAAAGACCCGCCCGCCGCAATTGATCATCATAGACCAGCAGGCCGGTATCCAGCCGGATCGGACGCAGATGCGCGGACGGAGCCTCACCCGTGCCGGGGATCAGCGCAACGCCGGAATCGGCCGCGAACCGGCGCTGCGCGGTATCCGACAGCAGAAACGACAGCAGCGACGTCGCGCCGCCGGGGTCGGGGGCATTCACGGGGACAAGGGCCGAACGGACGATCGCGAATGTGTAATCCTCCAGTGCCAGCCGCACCAGATCGGGGTCGTCAGGTGTAAAGCGCGCGGCATAGCTGGCCACGACATTATAGGCGATGGTGATCCGGCCTGCGCGCAATTCCTCGATCATGTCGACCGAACAGCAGAACAGGCGCGCATTCAGACGACCCATGACCTCGGCCATGCGCCAGAATCCTTCGGATTCGCGGCTGTCCTGCGACATCAGAAAGTATCCCACACCGGATTGCTGGGGGTCATAGGTGGCAACGCGGCCATTCAGGGCCGTTGGATGTTCGCGCATCATGGCGATCAGGTCACGGCGTGTGCGGGGTACGGAAAGATCGCCCAGACCGCGGCGCGACGCCAGCGTGACCACCGGTTCCAGCGCGACCCCGAACAGCTGATCGCGCCAGCGTGCCCAGGATGGCAACCCCGTCGCTTTGGGCAGGATAGAGGCGGCGAAGCCATCATTTGCCAACTTCATCTGCAAATCCATTGCAGAGGACATGACCAGATCATAGGCAGCGCCCTCGTCATGGATGGCCCGGAACACCTCGATACTGGCGGCCTGATCATATCTGACCCGCATATTCGGGCGCGTCTCGGCGAAATCCTGCAGAACCGGGGAAATTGCGGTCAGGTCGGTCGTGGACAGGACCCGGATCTCGTCCGATCCGTCGCCAAAGATCCTTTGCTCTTCGATCTCATAGGCAGTGGCCGGTGCTTGCAAGCAAAGGCTTATGATTGCGGCAAGAACAAGGTCGCGCATGTGCCTTTTTCCTTTCCGGGTTCGAGAACGAATTTACCACCATGCGCGGCCGCGACCTCGGACACGATTGTCAGGCCCAGCCCTGATCCGACCACATCACCGACATTGCTGCCGCGCTGGAAACGGGCCGTCAGGTCGGTATCGCCATCGGGCAGGCCCTTGCCTTCGTCTTTGACCGACAGTTCCGCCATGCCCGCCTGTGTTTGCAGGGTGACGGTGATCCGGCCGTCGCTGTGGGAATATTTCAGGGCGTTGTCCAGAATGTTGCGCAGCGCGACCTCGATCATCCGCTCGTCCGCCGGTATTTGGCAGGGATGTTCCAAGCCTGTATCGCGCAGCTCTATATCACGCATTTCGGCGATGGGCTGGACAGAACGCAGAACCGAACGTGCAAGCGCCGCAAAATCAATCTCGGCCGCGCTGAACTGGTCGCTGCGATACAGCACCATCGCGTGATCCAATATCTGCGTGGCCGAGCGGCTGCTTTCGCCGATGGCGCGCAGCATCCGGCGCAGCCTTGCCCGCGTCGCCTCATCCGAGGTTTCCGCAAGCGCGATTTCCGCTTCGGTCCGCACAAGCGACAATGGGGTGCGGATACGATGCGCGGCCTCGAAGATGAAGGTCTCGGCCAATTTCAACGCGCCACGTAGCCGCGCAATGAAATCGTTCAAAGCACCGACCAGCGGCACAAGCTCGCGGGGGGTCGGATGGCGGACAGCACGCAGGTCATGGGGGCCGCGCCGCGCAACGGCCCCCGCCAAGCGATCAACCGGCCGGATCACCGCACGTATGGCCCATAATGCCAAGGGTACGGCCAGAATCAGGAATCCCAATCCGATCCAGACCGCACTGCGCGCGGTGTCGCGCGCGATCGCCGCCTGTCCGTATCGGGTTTGTCCCAACGTCACCACCACCTCTTGCACCTTGTCATCCAGCAATACCCTGCGCGTGATCGCAGCCAGTCGCAGGCGGCTGTCCTTGTATTCATTGCTGTAAAAGACCGGAGACAGATCGTCGGGCGTGGTCTGGGGTTGCGGTAACGCGTCATATCCGGTGACCAGCCGCGTGCCGATCATCAGGCTGTAGAAGATCCGTTCATCGCCCATCGCCCCCAACATCGAGAATGTCGCATAGGGCAGGTCCAGCGCCAGCCCGTCATCCAGCGCCCGGATCCCATCCCCAACCGAAATGACAGCCGCGCCCAGTATCGCATCCTGACTGGCCCGCGAGGCGCGTTCTGCGGCGAACCTGACCGCAAAGAAAAGTGCCACGACCAGCAGCAGGGACAGGGCCAGAAATTGCCACACAAGTCTGCGGCGCAGCGAAAACCCAGCCTGTCGCGCCAGAACCGCCCTCATTCCGGGATCAGCCGATAGCCGACACCGCGCAGGGTTTCCAATCGCGCACCAGAACCCTGCAGCTTGCGGCGCAGGCGACCGACATAGACTTCGATGGCGTTGTCGCTGATTTCCTCGTCAAAGGAAAACAGGCGGTCGATCAGATGTGGCTTGGAATAGGTCTGGCCGGGTCGGGACAGTAGAATTTCAAGCAAGCGCAGCTCTCGGGCGCGCAGCTCGCGGGTTTCGTCTCCGATGGTGATCGTCGCGGCAAGGGCATCGAAGATAAAGCCGGCATAATGCTGGCGGCTGTCGGCCACCCCCTGATGGCGGCGCAGCACAGCCCGGCAACGGGCTTGCAGCTCGGCGAAATCAAAAGGTTTGGTGATATAATCATCAGCGCCCTGATCCAGTGTGCTGATCCGATCACTGACCGAAGCGCTGGCGGTCATCATGATGACCGGAGTGCTGCGTTGCGCGGCACGTTCTTTCGAAAGAAAATCCCGACCGTCCCCGTCTGGCAGGGAAATATCAAGTAATATCAGATCATAAGGGGCGGAATCCAGAAAATCTCTGGCTTCTTGCAACGTTCCGGCGCGATCGACGCCATGCCCGTCCATTGCCAGCCGCGAGGCGACAGCAGCAGCAAGATCATCGCTATCCTCGACCAGAAGAAAACGCATGCGCCCAACTTTTCAGCAGTTCATGACAGGTTGGTGTCAGCTTTTCACCAAAAATTGTATCCCGCAAGCCTGCGCCAAACGCGCGGGCTGATGGGAGGAAAATCATGAAGAACTGGACCCGCGTGGCGATTGCCGCGCTGATGACAAGTGTCGCGGCCCCTGCAATGGCCGAAGAATGCATCGCACCTGCAAACCCGGGGGGCGGATGGGATTTCACCTGCCGTCAGATCGGCCGGATCATGACCGATCTGGGCATCGCGCCGAATCTGGTGCAGGTCACCAACCTCGCCGGTGCCGGGGGTGGCGTTGCCTATACCCAGGTTGTCAGCAGCCGTAACGACGACCCCGAGGTGTTTGTTGCTGCCAGTTCGGCCACCACCACGCGTCTGGCACAGAACGCATTTGCGGGCGCGACGGCGGATCAGGTGCGCTGGGTCGGCACGATTGGCGGCGATCCCGGGGTGATCGTGGTCGCAAAGGACAGCGAGTATCAGAACCTCGCCGATCTGGTCGAGGCCGTGAAGGCCGATCCGTCGAAGGTTGCCTTCGCCGGCGGATCTGCGGTCGGTGGGTTCGACCACCTGAAGGTTCTGATGATGCTGGACAAGGCGGGTTTCAGCGAAGCGCGTCAGGTGAAATATATCGGGCTTGACGGCGGCGCAGACGCTGTGACGCAGACAGTTGGCGGATTTGCGCAGGCCATGACCGGCGATCTTTCCGAGATCACCGGCTTTATCAAATCCGGGGATGTCCGTCCGATTGCGGTTCTTTCAGAAGAGCGGGTCGCGGGGTTTGACGACGTTCCTACCGCAAAGGAGCAGGGCGTCGATATCGTCGCGATGAACTGGCGTGGCATCTATGTACCAAAGGGCATCAGTGATGAACGTTACGACGAATGGGTCGATGCGTTGCAAAAGGTTGGTGCCAGCGATGAATGGCAGCAGGTGATGGCTGAAAACGGGTTGGCGCCCTATGATGTCTTTGGGGCCGATTTCGAAGCGTTTGTCGCCGACAACATCGCCCAGATCCAGGACGTGTCCAAAGAGATCGGGTTGCTGAAATGATACGTGGCGACCGCATCTTCGGGTCGGTCGTGATTGTCATCGCGCTGGGGTATATCCTCAGCGCGCGCGGCATCGAGACCAGCTTCATGTCGGACCCGGTCGGCCCGCGGGTTTTTCCCTACATGATCGCGGCGGTGATGATCGTTTGTTCATTGGTGATGGTCCTGCGTCCTGACCCCGAAGCCGATTGGCCGGCCGGACCCATGCTGGTCCAGCTTGCAATCGCCTTTGGTGTTCTGGTGGCTTATGCCTATGCGATCACGCCGCTTGGCTTCATTGTTCCGACCGCCTTTGCGTCCGGGGTGCTGTGCTGGCAGATCGGCGGCAAGCCCGTGCGTGCCGCAATCACCGGAATGGGTCTGGGTATCGGGCTTTGGGTTCTGTTCCGTCTGATCCTGGGTCTGGGTCTGCGTGGCCTGCCTGCGGGCTGGGGGTTCTAAATCATGGATATTCTTTCCAATCTTGCGATGGGCTTTGAAATCGCCGCATCGCCCTATACGCTGCTGCTGGCGGTGATCGGCTGTTTCGTCGGCACGATCATCGGCGCGCTGCCGGGGCTTGGGCCGTCGAACGGCGTCGCACTGCTGATCCCGATTTCCTTTTCGATGGGGCTGGACGCGATCTCGGCGCTGGTGCTGCTGACCTCGGTCTATTACGGCGCGATGTATGGCGGGCGCATCAGTTCGATCCTGCTGAACATTCCGGGCGACGAACCCGCGATGATGACAACGCTGGACGGCTATCCCATGGCCAAGCAGGGCCGCGCCGCCGAGGCGCTGGTCGTGTCGGGCGTGGCGTCTTTCGTGGGGGCATTTGCGGCGACAATCGGGTTGATGATTTTCGCCCCATATCTGGCGCGCGTTGCATTCAAATTTGGTCCGGCTGAATATTTTGCGCTGTACATGCTGGCCTTCTGCACGCTTGGCGGGATTGGGTCCAACAATCAGGCGAAATCGGCGCTGGCCGCCGCGATCGGTCTGGCCATTGCGATGATCGGGCTGGACAAGACCACCGGCATGCCGCGTTTCACCTTTGGTGAACTGCATCTGATGGACGGGGTCGATTTCCTTGTCGCCATCGTCGGCCTGTTCGCTGTTGCCGAGGTGTTCTTCTTTATCGAGACCCATGGCAAGGACAGCGCCATCGGCGTCAAGCTGGGCAAGATACTGGTGCCATGGAAGATGCTGCGCCAGACCAGCGGCGCCATGGCGCGCGGCACCGGGATCGGGTTTGTGTCAGGTGTGCTTCCCGGCGCGGGTGCATCGCTGGGGTCGTTCCTTGCCTATATGGCTGAAAAATCCGCCTCGCGTGACAAGGCCAGTTTCGGCACGGGAAATCCTGCGGGGGTTGCGGCGCCAGAGGCGGGCAACAATGCGGCGGCAGGCGGTGCGTTGGTGCCGATGCTGACATTGGGGGTGCCCGGTTCCGGCACGACGGCGGTGCTTCTGGCATTGTTGCTGACGCTGAACATCACGCCCGGACCATTGTTGTTCACCGAACGCCCTGAAGTCGTATGGTCGCTGATCGCGGCTCTGCTGATCGCCAATATCGTATTGCTGTTGATGAATGTGCCGATGATCAAGATCTTCGTGCATATTCTGTCGGTGCCGGCATGGATCCTTTTGCCCGGCGTCACGATGGTCGCTTTTGTCGGCATCTATTCGTTGACCGGGTCCAGCTTTGACATGCTGATGATGGTTGGTTTCGGTGTTCTTGGATATGTGATGCGCAAGCTGAGCATACCGACGGTGCCGGTGATCCTTGGCATCCTGCTGGGCAATGCAATGGAAGACAACCTGCGCCGCGCCATGGTGTTGTCGAACGGCGACTGGACCTTTCTTTTCAGTTCGCCTATCGCGATAGGGCTGTGGATCGCTGCCATTCTGGGCTTTGTCGCGCCGATTTTCCTTCGTGGGCTGCTGAAAAAGCCGGCCTTGCCCGACAATGATCCAACAACGATCGAGGATTGACATGCCGACTCGTGTATTGGTGCCTTCGGGCGTCCTGGGACTGGGCTTCGACCGCACCGCGCTGGCGCGCGGTGTGGCCATGCGCCCGGACATCATCTGCATCGACGGAGGGTCCACCGACAGTGGCCCCTTCAGCCTTGGGGCGGGACAATCGAAATATTCCCGCGCCGCTACCAAATCGGAATGGCGCAGCCTGATGCAGGCCCGCGCCGAACTGGGCGTGCCGCTGGTCATCGGTACCGCCGGCACCTGCGGAACCGACAGCACCGTCGACTGGATGTATGACATCACGGTCGAACTGGCGGCAGAACTGGGCCAGTCGCTGAAGATCGCGCGGCTGTATTGCAGCCAACCGGTCGCGCGGATCGCGACCGCCGTGCAACAGGGGCAGGTCACGCCGCTGACGCCCGCGCCGGAACTGGATCTGTCGAACCTGTCGAACATCGTCGCCCTTGCCGGGGCCGAACATATTCAGGCCGCGCTGAACACAGGTGCCGATATCGTCATCGCCGGTCGCACCACCGACACCGCCACCATCGCCGCTTTGCCGCTGGCACGCGGCGATGCCGTGGGCGGTGCCTGGCATGGTGCCAAGATCGCGGAATGCGGGGCGCTTTGTTCGACGAACCCGACCTCGGGCGTGATCATGGTCGATTTCGACGCCGACGGCTTCACGGTCGAGCCGATGGCCGAAACCGCCGCCTGCACCCCCCATTCGGTCAGCGCGCATATGCTGTATGAAAATTCGGACCCGTTCCGCCTGTATGAACCGGGCGGGCATCTGGACGTGACCGACGCGCGCTATACCGCGCTGGACGCCCGCTGCGTGCGGGTCGAGGGATCGCGCTGGATTCCCGGCACCTATACCGTCAAGCTGGAGGGGGCGCGGATCGGCGGCTATCAGACCACGATCATGGCGATCCTGCGCAACGCCCATTACGCAAGGAATGCGCAGGCATGGGTCGATCGGCTGACCGGTTTCCTGACCGGCGAGATCGAAAGCCGCATGGGGCTGACCACCGCCGATTACACGCTGGAATTCCGGCTGATCGGGGTGAATGGCGCATTGGGTGATCTGGAAAACCGCAGCGGCGATCCGGTCGAGGTCGGCGTTCTGGGCATCATCACCGCCCGCAGCCAGGACGAAGCCGCCGAGATCGGCAAGCTGATCAATCCCTTCGTGCTGCATTACCCGCTGACCGATGACGAGGAACTGCCGACCTTCGCCTTTCCCTATTCGCCCGCGACCACCAATCGTGGCGCGCTTTATGAATTCGCGCTGAACCATGTGCTGCATCTGGACGACCCGATGTCGGCCTTTCGCATTGAACTCAGCCAGACAGACGCAAAGGTTCCGGCATGAAACTGGGCGATACGGTTCTGAAGGTCAGATCCAAGAATGCAGGCCCGTTCTGGGTCACCATCGACATCTTCTGCGACAAGCCCGATGTCTACCGGATGGTGCGCGACCGGCTGTCCAACGCCGCCGTCGCGGGGCTTTACAAGGTGCCCGAACAGATCCTGAAACGGTTCGACATCGAGGATCTGCGCGTCATCAAGTTCAGCGTCCCCCGCCCGGTCGTGCAGGGTTCGGCGGCGGATCGTGACATGCATGGCGCCCAATACGCGGCTTTGCTGGAAGAACATGAACTCGATTAACCGACGCATTCTGACTTTCGTTCTGGCGGGGGCCGGGGCCGCGATCTTCCTGCTTTTGAAGTTGCCCCTGCCTTTGTTGCTGGGGCCGATGCTGGCTTGTCTGATCGCGGCGCTTGCAGGTGCGCCGCTGATGGGGGCAGGGGCGCTGTCCACCTTCATGCGCACCTTCCTGGGGGTTGCGGTGGGCGCTTCGATCACGCCAGAGGTGCTGATCCGCATGCCCGATATTGCCGCCTCTCTCGTCTTTGTGCCGGTGTTCATTCTGGTCATCGCGGCGGTCGGTTATCCCTTGTTCCGACGCGCGTTCGGTTTTGACCATCCGACGGCGTGGTATGCGGCAATGCCCGGCGGCTTGCAGGATATGCTGGTCTTCGGGGAAGAGGCCGGCGGTGATATTCGCGCCCTGTCCTTGATTCATGCAACACGGGTTTTGGTGATCGTCACGGTCGCGCCCCTGATCATGCAGACATTCTGGGGCGTCGATCTGTCCCAGCCTCCGGGTGAATCCATGCGTGCAACCGACGCAGCCGAGATCCTTGTCATGGTGGCGGCCGGGTTCTTTGGCTGGAAAATCGCGGAAAGGGCGGGCCTGTTCGGGGCATCTATTCTTGGTCCGATGATCCTGACCACGATCCTTTCGCTGACTGGCGTGATCCAGCATCGTCCGCCCGCGGAAATCATCCAGGCATCGCAGTTCTTCATCGGAATTGCGGTTGGCGTCAAATATGTCGGCATTACCGCGCGTGAATTGCGGATCGATGTGACGGCGGGTTTGGTCTATGCGATCTTTCTGGCGATTATCAGCGTGGTTTTCATTGAAATCATCATGCATCTGGGGTTGGCCCCGCCGCTGGACGCGTTTCTGGCCTATCTGCCCGGCGGTCAGGCCGAGATGGTCATCATTGCCATCATCGCGGGGGCCGATCTGGCATATGTGGTCAGCCACCACTTGTTGCGCATCGTGATTGTGATCACCCTGGCACCGATTGTCGCCAAGGTGATGTCCCGCCGGGGGTAAGGCCGCCGGCGGGCATGGTATCGGGCCTGATCGCGGCGTTGGATCACCTGACCCCGAACATCAGAATTCCGAAACAAGGACCAGTGACACGGTTCGCCCCGGCTCTTTCAGCACACCGACCGATTCATATTCGTGGCCATAGGTGGCGCGATCGGCGTAATCCGTGTCGAACAGATTTTGCACCTCGGCGCGAATGGTCAGGTTATCGTGCCGGGGTGGGGTATATTCGGCAAAGACATTCAGAACCGTATAGGCATCCAGATCGTTTTCGGCACCCTCCGGCATATCATAATCCAGAGCCGCATCGATCCAACCGCCGACACGCAACCCGTCCCATGCGGTTTGCTGTTCGACCTCCAATGCAAGAACCGTTCCCAGAGGCGCGCCAAAGTCCAGCGCCTCATAGCTGGCCGAATCCTGCCCATTCACTGAAATGTCGCTGTGAGACAGGGTGAAACGCGCGGATCCGGTGTTCCAGCCATATTGCGCGCCAAGGTTGAACCCTTTGCTTTCAAAGTCGAAATTCTGATCTCCGCTGCGGGCATTGTCGATCCGGGTCAGGAACAGGTCGCCACCAATCACCAGATCGCCCTGAACCCAGTCAAAGCCCAACGTGGCGTTTTCGGCGCGCGCTGGTTCCAGATCGTCATATTGCCAGCTGGGGACGTAGGTATAATTATCTTCGATATCGATGCCGCCAAAGACCGAGGATACGCCGCCGCGCAGGGTCAGTTGGTCGGTCATCGCATAACTTAGCGAGACATTTCCAGAGAGGCCGGAATTGGTCTGGTCGCTTCCGTCCAGACCTTCGAAATTCTGCCGATCCGCGCGCAGGCCCGCCGATATGCGCGTGCGATCGTCCAGATCCATCCGCGCCTGTGCGAACACCCCGATATTTTGCGACTGCTCTTCGAAGTGGTCGCCATATAGCGGGCTGCGGTATTCACCAAAGCGGTCTTGCCAGTCAAGTCCGGCAACAACGGTATTCTGACCACCGAAGCTGAAGGTGTTTTGCACCGTTGCGGACCATGTCCCCGACGTGCCGTTGCTGTCCCAGGGATCCGGGACAACGATATCGCTTTCGGAATATCCGACATGGATTTCGGGGTCCCACATCCCGTCCGCCTGGGTGTTTTCGTAGTGGAACGAATAGCTGTCGCGTGTGGTGTCATACCGGCGAAGGTTGTTGTTATCACCGAAGAAATCGCCAAAATTTGCGCGAAACTGACGCAGGGCATCATCGCGCAACCGCTGTCCCGACAATTCGAAGCGATGGCCTGTATCCGCTTCATAGGCGATCTTGGCCAAACCGCTGTTCAGGTCAGCTGCCGTGCCTCTCATGACGGTGCCATCGCCGCTTTCGTAATCATTTCCCGTCGCGCGCTTGCCATAGGCCAGCCACGAAAAACCCTGAGCCTGTCCCGCTAATGTCAGCGCGGCCTGAGCTGTGTCGCCGTTATCCGCATATGACAGCCGCAGATTTCCCCCGAACATGTCGTCAGCACCAAGGATGTCTTCCGGATCAATGGTTTCAAAGACCACCGAACCGGCCAATGCATAAGGTCCGGCATCCGCGGGCGAGATCGTTGCGTCCGCGCGAACCTGTTTCAGAAGGCCGGGGTCAATCGCATTTGCCGTAACATGGTGAAAGGCCCGGTTGTTCTGCGCCGTGCCGTCAATGGTCACGCCGAGATTCAGCATATCAACGCCGTTTACATAGATCTTCTGGGTCAGAGGCAAGGCGCCGCCGACCGACACCGACGCGATGCCCGAAAAGACATCCTTCAGATCGCCGGTCCGTGCCTGTTCCAGTTCCAGACCCGACACATACATGCTGGTCGCGCGGTCGGCGGCCCCGAAATAGGGATCATTCGCCTCAAGAAAGATCGGGTCGAGCTGATAGACTTTTTCCTGCGCGCCTGCGGCTGTCGCCCCGGCAAGGGCGATGGCCGTCGACGCATAGAAGCGCGCAATGTGCCGTGAACGGGCAGCTGAATGAGACATGGGGCAACCTTTTTCCTGAATGCCGATCACTCGGCTGTGATTAATCCGAGTAAAACATTCAGGATATTAAATCAACGCCCCGGAAAGCTGTCTCTTTCGACAGCTGCTTAGACCTGAGATGCGCCGCGATCTGTGGCAGGTACAGTGACGCGCTCTGTCGTTTTACATCACCGCACCGATTTGCCAGGGAACGAATTCGTGGTCGCCCAGACCTTGGGCTTCGGATTTCGAAGCTTCGCCCGAGGCGACCCGCAGGATCATGTCATAGATCTCGCGTCCGACCTCTTCGATCGACGCGCGATCGGTCAGAATCCGCCCGGCATTTACATCCATGTCATCGGTCTGGCGAAGATAGGTTTCGGTATTGGAGGATACCTTGATCGAGGGGGAGGGCTTGGCCCCGAAGGCGGACCCGCGTCCTGTCGTGAACACAACGATATTGCAGCCCGACGCAATCTGCCCGGTGACCGATGCGGGGTCATAGCCGGGACTGTCCATGAAGACAAAGCCGCGTTCGCGGATCTGTTCGCCGTATTTATAGACGGCATTCAACGGGGTCGTGCCGCCCTTGGCTGCAGCGCCAAGTGATTTCTCTAGGATCGTGGTCAGGCCGCCCTTCTTGTTGCCGGGGCTTGGATTATTGTTCATCGATCCGTGATTGCGTGCGGTATAGTCCTGCCACCAGTCAATCAGCGTCAACAGCTTTTGGCCGACCTCGGGGGTGCGGGCGCGCGCGGTCAGCAAATGTTCTGCCCCATAGATTTCCGGTGTCTCGGCAAGCACACCGGTGCCGCCCTGCGCGACCAGAAGATCACAGGCATGGCCCAATGCCGGATTCGCGGTCATGCCCGACCAGGCATCCGATCCGCCACATTGCAATGCGACGGTCAGTTCGCTGACGGGGCAGGGTTCGCGCCGCGCCTCGTTGACGAGGTGCAGCATTTCTTCGACCATGCGAATGCCCGCGGCGACGGTTTTTTGAACACCGCCCATATCCTGAATATTCATATGCTTGAACAACGGGCCAACCTGCATCCCATGCGCTTCGACAAGCCAGTCGATCTGGTTGATTTCACAACCCAGCCCCGCCATCAGGACGCCACCGACATTCGGATTGCGGGCATAGCCCCACAACACACGCTGCAACGCCTCGAAACCCTCGCCTGACGCCGCCATGCCGCAGCCGGTCCCGTGGCTGAATGCGGCCACGCCATCGACATTGGGATATTGGGCCAGCCGTTCGGGCGTGAAATGCTGTGCAATCAGATGCGCGGCGGTTGCCGAGCAATTGACCGAAGTCAGAACGGCTATGTAGTTGCGCGTTCCAACGCGGCCATTGGCGCGCCGATAACCCATGAAACTGTCGGGTTCCGTCGCGGGTGCCGCAGGGTGCAGGTTCGACGAGAATTCGTAGTCCATGCCGATGTCGCGAAATTCGAGATTATGGACATGGACATGTTGTCCGGCTGCAATATCCTCGCTGGCGTAGCCGATGAGCTGCGCGTATTTGCGCACCGCCTCGCCCTTGGAAATGGCGCAGGTCGCGATTTTGTGGCCCCGCGGGATCATGTCCAGCGTGATTATATCCTCGACGCTCGAACCCTGCCGGATTTCGGCGACGGCGGTCACAACATTATCCGCGGATGAAAGTCGAATGGTTTGCATGCGGTGCCTCATACATGGGTGCCACCCTGCAAGGGGCAGTTCACAAAGTTAAAACAAGATTTGGGTCGCGCCGCGATATTTGGTGTCGCGGCGGACATCAGCCGGGAAAGGCCTCGTCCAGAGAATCCATCACGGCCTGCAGGTGTTGACGCATTTCCGATTGCGCGGCCTCGCCATCCTGACGGCGGATTGCATCCAGAATACGCATATGGTCATAGACCGCGCGGGTGCGGGCCTCGTCTACGCGGACACGCTTTTGTAGCTCGGGCCAGAGCTGTCCTTTTTCGCGCATCTTCCACATTTGAATGATCGTGTTTTCGATCAGTTGATTTCCGCAGGCCGCGGCAATCAACAGGTGAAAATCACGATCGCCGATTTCGGTTCGAAAACCATCTTCATGCTCTTTAAGCATTTGGATGATTGTCGTTTCCATTTTGCGGGGCAGATCGTCCGGGCGCCGTTGCGCGGCCAGGTAGGCCGCGTAGGGTTCGATCGCCAGGCGCGCCTCCAATTGTTCAAAAGGTCCGTATTCCCCATCAAAGCCGATGGTCATCAGGTTTTGTGTCGGCGCCGCGCTGACGAATGCCCCCGCATTCTTGCGCACAGTCACCACGCCGGTCACCTCTAGCGCGACAAGTGCCTCGCGAAGCGTAGGGCGGCTTACACCCAATTCGGCGACCAGTTCGGCCTCGCTTGGCAGTTTTGCTCCGGGCGCCAGGCCGCGCGCCCGGATAAGCGATGCGATTCGTTGCGCTACTTCTGCAAAAAGGCGTTCTGTCGTCATGTTTTCTGTGTCCGGGCCGCCGGGCTGGCTGCAACTTTCAGGCAATCTAGCATTAGATTGACAGACAATCAAGAAACTTGGCTATGCGCAGCATCTTCCAGACTGGAGGAGTATGTTGCCATATATTGCTGCGATATTTGTGATACCTAGAATGCTTGAACAGATTTGGTGCGAGCGATTGTTTGCCAATTTATAGATTGACAGGCAATAATTTCAGGAATAGGTCGCTGCCAACGGATTGATTGGCAATGCGCGTCGCGCTTGCGGGCCGCTGGCATCAGGGGGCAAGAATTGAAAGCACTTATCTATCACGGGGCGCGTGATGTCCGGGTTGAGGATGTCGCCCACCGCCACGATCCCGCCAAGGTCGGATTGCGTCTTCGGTATTGCGGAGTATGCGGCACCGATATTGGCATTTTCTCTGGCAAGCATCCCAGGGCTGCTGCGCCGCTGGTCATTGGTCATGAATTTGTGGGGACCGTTTGCGATCCCTTGCCCGAAGGTCGATTTTCAACCGGGGATCGTGTGGTTGCCTATCCGCTGATTAGCTGTGGGAACTGCTATCCATGCCGAAATGGCAGCCCTCATGTCTGTCAGACCTTGCGTCTGATCGGTATCGATTGCGACGGCGGCATGGCCGAACATGTCGATGTCCCCGAGGCCGATCTGTTCGCCATTCCCGCCGCCCTGAGCGATGAGGTCGCCGCCCTGATCGAGCCTTTGGCGGTGGTGGTTCATTCGCTTTACAAGGCGGAATTTCAGCCTTTCGACAGTTGCCTGATCATGGGTGCGGGGCCGATCGGGTTGCTGACGGCAATCGTTGCGCGTCATGCGGGGGCAGGGCGCTTGTTGATTTCGGATATTGACGAAGCGCGCCTGTCGATCTGTCGCGAGCTTGGCTTCGAGACCGTCAATGTGGCCAGGGAATCCCTTGCCGAACGCGTGGCGCAGGTCACGAATGGTGATGGGATGGGCCTGATTTTCGAATGCTCGGGCGTGGCAAGTGCGGCGATCGAGATGAGCGAACTTGCGCGTGTCGGCGGCACCATCTGTGTGACCGCTACCCATAAAGACGCCCATCCGGTGCGACTGATAGACGTCAATTTCAAGGAATTGCGTGTCATCGGATGCCGCGTTTACACGAAAGAAGACTATGCACGCAGTATCGATCTGGCGGTCGAGTTGCAGGACGAGCTGCGTAGCATCATCACCCAGATCGTTCCGCTATCCGAGGCCGGCAAGGTCTTTGACATGATCGCGGACCCATCTCTGACAACCGTCAAGATTCTTGTGGATTGCTCATGACCGTTTCAATTGACCTGACCGGCCGCAAGGCCATCGTGACCGGTGCCACGCGTGGCCTGGGCCAAAGCATGGCCGAAGCCCTGATGCAGGCCGGAGCCGAGGTCGTGATCACCGGCACGAGCAATTCGGTGCAAGACAGCGCATGCAAGCATAGTGAGGCCGGGTATCTTTGCCACGGGGTTCAGGCTGATTTTTCCGATGCCTCCGGTGCGACGACGATTTTCGATGCTGCGTTGGACAAGCTGGGTGGCCGCGTCGACATTCTTGTTACGGCGGCAGGCATTCAGCGCCGTGCACCGGCCGAGGAATTTCCGCTCGATGACTGGGCCGCCGTGCTTCAGGTCAATCTGACCTCCGTCTTTCAGCTGTGCCAGCTGGCCGGCCAGAAGATGCTTGAGCAGGGCGGGGGCAAGATCATCAATGTGGCGTCACTGTTGTCATTTTTCGGGGGTTTCACGGTGCCTGCCTATGCGGCCAGCAAGGGTGGCGTGGCGCAGCTGACCAAAGCCCTGTCAAATGAATGGGCGGGACGCGGCATCAATGTCAACGCGATCGCCCCCGGATATATGGCGACCGAGATGAACACTGCGCTGCTGAACGATGCGGGTCGCAATGCCGAGATATCGGCACGCATCCCCGCCGGTCGTTGGGGACAGGGCGAGGATATGAAAGGGGCGACGCTGTTTCTGGCGTCGAACCTGTCTGATTATGTCAACGGCGCGATTATTCCGGTCGATGGCGGGTATCTCAGCAAATGACCGGAGAAGTTATGAAGATTGTCATTTCCGATCTCGATCACGTCGATCACGAGATTGAAACCCAGACTTTGCATGCCGCCGGTTTTCAGTTCGAAAAGTTGGACTGCAAGACTGAAGATGATTTGATCCAGCAATTGAAAGGCGTATCGGTCGTCATCAACCAATATGCCCCCTTTACCCGGCGGGTTTTCGAGGCGCTGCCGGATCTGCGTGCGGTCGTGCGCTATGGGGTCGGGGTCAATCATATCGATTTGCAGGCTGCGGCGGATGCCGGCGTGCATGTCAGCAATGTGCCCGATTACGGCATGAACGAGGTGTCGGATCACGCAGTCGCCCTGGCTCTGGCCCTGGTGCGCAAGCTGGTGCCGATGAACAACGACACACATGCAGGCGGTTGGGATTACCAGCATGCAATTCCGATACGCCGGACGTCATGCATGGTCGCCGGGGTCATCGGATTGGGCCGGATTGGCCGTCTTTATGCGCAAAAAATGCATGCGATGGGCTATCGCGTCATCGGTGCCGATCCGGCCATGCGCGAGACCGGCGGGCTTGAATTTGTCGAAATGGTGACGCTGGACGATGTGGTGACACAATCGGATATCATCGCGCTGTTCTGTCCGTTGAACGACGAGACGCGCCATATCATCGATGCTGCGGCTATCGCGCGGATGAAGTCTGGTGCCTGTGTCGTCAATACCGCGCGCGGCGGCCTGATTGACGAAACCGCGCTTGCCGCCGCCCTGAATTCTGGTGCGCTTGGCGGGGCGGGTATCGATGTCTGCGCAACCGAGCCCTTGCAGCAAGCCAGCCCGCTGCGCGGGATCGCCAACTGCATCCTGACGCCGCATATGGCCTGGTATTCAGAAGAAGCCGGTGACGAGTTGAAGCGCAAGGTCGCGGAAGAGGCGATCCGATTTATGCGCGGCGAGGCCCTGCATTGGGATCTCAGCGCGGCGTTGCGGCGCTGTTTGGCCTGAATTCCGTGCCTCCTTGCGCTCGGACATGAGGGCAGGGGGCACCCGACGCATCAAAACCTCTGGAGGAGAAACAATGAAATTTGCTTGTATCGTCGCTGGCGCGATTGCCGCCACCGCTCTGGCCGGACCCGCACTTGCTGCCCCGGTTCACATTGCCGTCGGCTTTGGCCCGGTCATGGATACCCCATATGGACAGGGGCACGCCGAATGGAAGCGCCTGCTGGAAGAACGTTCCGATGGCGAGATGATTCTTGATCTGTATCCTTCGGACCAGCTGGGGAATGGCAAGCAAATGCTTGACCAG
Source organism: Paracoccus onchidii (assembly GCF_028294535.1). Taxonomy (GTDB): domain Bacteria; phylum Pseudomonadota; class Alphaproteobacteria; order Rhodobacterales; family Rhodobacteraceae; genus Paracoccus; species Paracoccus onchidii. The sequence goes on from NZ_JAQBIE010000015.1 coordinate 91,351, forward strand.
ATGCTGCTGGGTGAGCAGGTCTGTTTCTCGACCGATGCTGCGCCGTTTGCGGATACAGGTGTTCCGGATATGGGGATTGCACAGGTCGGGTTCATGTTCCGTGACTGGGACGAAGCCGATCGCCTGTTCGCAAGCGATCTTTGGGCCGGTCTGGAAGATCAACTTGCCGACAAGGGTATCAAGATCGTTGCGCGCAACTGGCGCTATGGTGCACGCCAGACACTGACCACCACCAAGGTCGAACATCCCGCCGATCTGGAAGGCCTGAAAATCCGGGTTCCGCAGGCAACCGTGTTCGTGAAAAGCTTTGAACATCTGGGTGCGGCGGCGACACCCATGGCACTTGGCGAGGTGTATACCTCGTTGCAACAGGGTGTGATTGACGGGCTGGAAAACCCGCTGGCGGTCATTGACGGCGGCAAGTATCAGGAAGCTGCGAAATACCTGTTGATCGACAACCATATGCGGACCGTCAACCTGATGGGTTGTTCGACATCGCTTTGGGACAGCCTGACGCCTGAACAACAGCAGTTGCTTGTGGATACGGCTGAAGAAGCGGGTGTCTACCAGAACAAGCTGGTCGAAGAAAGCGACGCGGCAGTGATCGAGAAGTTCAAATCCGAGGGCGTCACCGTGACCGAGGCGGATTATGACGAATTCGCCGAAGCGATCCAGCCGATCTTTCAGGATCCGGCATTCTCCAACTGGACACCCGGTTTGCATGACGAAGTGCTGCGCATCATAGGGCGCGAATAAGTTTGATCGGGGCTGCCGGAACCGGTGGCCCCGCGATCCCAGCTGGCTGCGATGCGCGGCCTATATGGCAAGGTTGATGAAATGGGCAGCAAACTTCGCGCGGCATTGGATAGGATCGATTTCGCGATCGCCTATCTTGCGACAATCGGCATCGTCGGCGTAACGATCCTGGGAATCGTGATGCGTTATGTAGTCGGCGCGCCTTTGACCTGGCTGGAAGAGGTGCAGATGATGCTGATCGTCTGGCTGGTCATGTTCGGCGGCAGTGCCGCGTTCCGGTTGAACCAGCATGTCGCCATCGATGCGGTCGTGGACACCTTGCCTCATGTCTTGCAGCGGCTTGCCCAATGGGTCGTTGCGGTGGTGGTTCTGGTGTCGCTTGGGTTTCTTGTCTACGCGGGATCGAAATTCGTGTCCTTTCAGTTTGGTGCCGCGCGCGTCACGGATGTGCTGGGGATTCCTTATGGGTGGATCTATCTCGCGCTTCCGGCCGGAGGCGGAATGATGATGATTTCGTATTTCCTCACGACAGTCCTGCCGATGTTTTCAGGCGCGACAGAGCCTTTGGACGGAGAGCGGCATGTCTGATATTGTCACGCTCGCGCTGGTGGTGCTGTTCATTTCGTTGATGATCCGCGTCCCGGTTTTCATTGCGATCCTGGCTGGCACCGGGGTCTATTTCCTGGCCTCGGGCTCGGTATCCCCGACATTGATCGCGCAGCGGTTTTCATCGGGCATGGAAAGCGTGCCATTGCTGGCGGTGCCGTTCTTTGTTTGCGCCGGGGTGTTCATGAACCATTCCGGCATCACAGGCCGGCTGATGGATCTGTGCGTTGCCTTGACGGCGCGGATCTGGGGCGGGTTGGCGCAGGTCAATATCCTGCTTTCCACGCTGATGGGCGGGTTGTCGGGGTCCAGCCTTGCCGATGCCGCGATGGTCTCGAAAATGCTCGTTCCGGAAATGGAACGGCGCCGCATGTCCAAGGCCTTTGCGACATCGGTCACGGCCTTCAGCTCGACCATTACTCCATTGATTCCGCCCGGGATCGGCATGATCATCTATGGTTCGACCGCGAATGTCTCGATCGGCCAACTGTTCATGGGCGGCATTTCGGTTGGCTTCTTGATGTGCGTGTCGATGATGTTCATGACCGCGCGCATCGCACGGCGCCGTGGATATGCCCCGATGGCAACCGAAGCGGATTACGAACCCGTGCCGTTGAGGCAGGCCTTCTTGCGCTCGGCGTTGCCGCTTTGCCTGCCGGTGCTGGTCATGGGCGGGATTCGCATCGGCGCATTTACCCCGACCGAGGCTGGCGCGGTGGCCGTTATCTATGCGCTGTTCCTGGGCCTGATCTATCAAGAACTGACTTTCGCAAAAATTCGGCTTTGCCTGCGTGAGACCGTTCTGACCACAGCATCGGTGATGCTGATCGTCGGCGCGGCTTCGGCACTGGCGTGGATCCTGACGCGCGAACGAATTCCCCAGAACCTGACGACCTGGATGGTCGAGGTGGTTTCCAACAAGTATTTCTTCCTGCTGATCGTGAATGTTTTTCTGCTTTGCGTCGGCATGTTCATCGAAGGCAACGCGGCCATGATCGTGCTTGTGCCGTTGTTGGTGCCGATCGCCCGCGCCTTTGGAATAGATGACATTCATTTCGCGTTTGTGGTGATTTTCAACCTGGCAATGGGGGGGATCACGCCGCCAATGGGCACATTGATGTTCGTGTCCTGCGGGATCACGGGATGCAAGATCCGCGACTTTCTGCGCGAAAGCGCGCCGTTCTTCGCGCAAATGACGATCTGTCTGTTGCTGATCACCTTTGTCCCGCAGGTTTCGATCCTGCTGGTGGATATTTTCTATCGTTGATGGTCGCACCTGCGTGGCGCCATATTTGAGGATCCGATGACCAAACCCGAACTTGTCGCCATTGATTGGGGCAGCACCAGCTTTCGCATGTGGCTGATTGGCCCCGATGGCGAAATATTGGCCGAACGGCGCAGTGCCGAAGGTATGATCCATTGCAACCGGACCGGCTTTGCCGATGTGTTGTTGTCGCATTTGCAGGCGTTGAATGTCGCACCGGATGTGCCGGTGATTGCCTGCGGCATGGTGGGCGCGCGACAAGGCTGGGTCGAAGCGCCTTACCTCGATACCGGTGTTCCGCTGGATCAGTTGACGCAACATGTGGCGCGGGCCGATTTTTCCCGCAACCCGGTGACGATCCTGCCAGGTGTGGCGCAGCGTGGCATCGGCGCGCCCGATGTGATCCGGGGCGAAGAGACTCAGGCGATGGGCCTTGTCGATCAGGGCGAGGCGGTTGTCGTCATGCCCGGAACACACAGCAAATGGGTCGAGCTGAAGGATCGGGCCATTCACCGGTTTTCCACCTATATGACGGGCGAACTGTTCGCGATCATCTCGGCGCATTCGACGGTCGCGCCGTCATTGGAGGCCGATCATGTGATTTCCGAATCCGATCCGGGCTTTGTCCAGGGGCTTGAAATGGCATTGGACGATCCGTCGAATGCCCTCGAAACGCTTTTTTCATTGCGTGCAGGGGTGCTGTTGCAAGAGTTGGCCCCTGATGCCGCCAAGGGAAAATTGTCGGGCCTTTTGATCGGGGCCGAGCTGGCGATGGCGCGGCGTCGCTATCACGATGTTGATGTGCATCTGGTGGCGTCGGGCAAGGCGGCAGCCCTTTACGGGGCTGCGCTTGAAATGGCCGGAATGGCTTATCGCCGCCAAGACGCGGAAACGCTGTCGCGGCAAGGGTTGATCTATGCTGCAAAGAATCTGGAGTTGCTGAATGACAAATCGTACGCCCCTGCCTGAACTGCGCCGCCCGCTTGTCGCCATCTTGCGCGGGCTGCGCCCCGAAGAAGCGCAAGGACATATCGGAGTTCTGGTCGATGCCGGTTTCGAGGCTGTCGAAGTGCCGCTGAACTCGCCCGAACCATTTGACAGCATCGCCACTGCGGTTGATGCATTCGGCGCGCAGGCATTGATTGGTGCCGGAACCGTTCTGGACCCTCGTGATGTTGACCGGCTTGCCGATCTGGGGGCGAAACTGATCGTCACACCCAATCCGAACGCGGCAGTTATCGCGTCGGCTTGCGGGCATGGCATGGTCAGCATTCCGGGTGTATTCACCCCCGGAGAGGCCCTCTCTGCGTGGCAAGCAGGGGCGTCGGCATTGAAATTCTTTCCTGCCGGCGTGCTTGGCCCCGAAGGGATCGCCGCGATCCGCGCAATCCTGCCCGCCGAAGCCCCGGTGGCCGCGGTTGGGGGCGCGTCTGAAGACAATTTCGCGCAATATATTGCGAAAGGCATCAGCATCTTTGGCTTGGGCAGTTCGCTCTACAAACCGGGGATGGGTCGGGATGAGTTGAAACAACGCGCGCTTGGCATCATCGCGGCATATGATAACGCGATGCAAGCGGTTCGCGCTGCTTGAGCGATTGTCTGTCGAGACCTGTTTCAACTGAAAGAAGAAGTATGGCGGGCCATTGCCCGACGAGATGCGCCGGCTGACGCTGCTCGCGGACGAGAATTCGCGGCTCCAGAAGATTGTTGCGGACCTGACGCCGGCGCGCGAAATGCTTCAAGATGTCATCCGGCGAAAGCTCTGAAGCCGGAAAGGTCGTGTGACCACCAGCTTGTGCCCACCCTCGTCTGCATTCCGGAAAACTCTGACGACGGACATGATGATGTAACGTAGATCTCACTCGACCCAAATATTGCTAGCTCCGACTGGCGTGCAGCCCGACCAACCGCGACAGCAGGATCACGGTGTAGAGTGTCCCACCGATAGCTTCGAAGGCGACGAAGGACTGAGCGTAGAAGCCAACCGGCGTGATGTCACCATACCCTAACGTGGTCAGCGTCACGTAGCTGAAATAAACCATCTGTTGCCAGTCGACTGACGCGCCGGAACTCGCCACGAAAGACCCCGGCGCGCACCATTCAATCAGGGCCAGGAGGGCGGCAAAGCCCGATCCGATCACGAGATAGAGCGAGGTCGCGGAGATCAGCACATCGGTCATCACCGTTTTGGCCCCGAATGTGTAACGCGCCAGTACGATGGCCATCCCGAGGTGATAGGCAATGGAGGTCAGGTAGACGGCTAGGGCTGCGCTGTTTGAGGCGGCGAAGGAGTTCAGGAGACCTGCGATAAATACGGCAAACCCTGCGCCTCCAACGAGGTTGCGCAGCATCTGGTTGTTCGTCAGAGCCCAGGTTGCCACCACAAAGATCGCTGCGTAGAAGCCGTAGAACAGCGCGGGCCAAATCCCGCCAGCCGCCGACAGCGGGTAGGTCAGGTTATGGATCAGGATTGCCGCCAGAAAGCCGAAATTGGCGACAACCTTGTTCTGGGCCGTGGGGAACGCCAGCATCTCAGATCGCCTTCCGGTGACCTAGTGCCGCCATCGTCACCATGATCAGCAGGATACCTGCGCCAAGCCATAGCCCTTCGAGATGCAGTCTCAGCGCCAACCACCCCCAGCCTGCAAGGGCCGCCACCACCAGAAGGTAGAGCCCGCGAAACCGTGCCGCCGTGACCCGGTGAAAGATCGCGCAGCCAAGCAGAAACAGCGATGGCCCGGCGAAGGCGATGATCGCAGTCTCGGTATGGATCGCGTCATGGGGATGGGCCACGATCATCTCGATGGCGACGGCGGTCACGATGGCACCGCAGACCGCGACCCCATGCGCATAGGCCAGGCCCGCCCGCGCGAGGCTGGTTTGATCGGTCTCATGTTCGAAGCGATGCTCGCCCGGTTCGGAGAGATCGACGAAGTAAATCCACCATAGTGTCACGATCATGAGGAAGCCGATCAGTGCAGCGATGCCCGTGTCCGGGTGGATTTCATGGCTGACCAGATAGCCCCCCAACAGCAGGATGGATTCCCCAAGCGCAATGATAAAGATCAACTGGTTGCGCTCGAAGAGATGCAGTCCTTTCAGCGGCCAGCTCGACATTGGGGTCGAGCCCTTGCCGGGCAACCAGAATCCCAGATAAGGCGCGGCGTAATCGATCAGAACGGCAATGATCCAAAGCTCCAGGCGTGCGGGTGCGATGAAGGCGCCCAAAATCCAGAAAAGGCCGGAAAACCCACTCCATGCGCCAAGCTGGGCATAGTTGCGCCCCATCACCTGACCGCGAAACACAAAAGCCATATAGCCCGCCCGAATCATGGCCATGGCGACATAGGCAAAGGCGAACAACCAAGAGCGTTCGCCAAAGGCCTGTGGCGCGGCCACCGCCATCATGAGCGCGCACCCCATTAGGACAATCATCAATCCGCGTCCGCTGGGATGATCCGGGTTGACCCAGTTCGCCGCCCATGCCGTGTAGTTCCATGCCCACCAGACAGCGGCAAACAACGTCACATATTCCAGCGCTCCTAACCAACTCGCATGTTCAAGGAGGTAATGAGAAAGCTGGATGATGGTGAAGACATAAACGAGATCGAAGAACAGCTCCATCGTCGTGACGCGAGGTGTGTCTTCGGGGCGTAGGTCACGCAGAGCGCGTGTTGGAACAAGGCTGTGCAATAGGTTGGACATGAATGCTTCCTGTTGAATTTTCCTGACTATCCCTGAAATCCGCCAGTATTCAAATACCAGGTTTCTTCCGGGGTCAGCGCGCGTTCGAAGATCGGTTGCCTGTGGGGAAACCGGCCGAAGCGAGCGATGATGTCACGATGGCGTTTGGCCCGGTGAAGTCCCGAGGGCAGATAGCGACGATGCAGCGCGACCGATTGGTCCTGATCCTCCAGTGCTTCAGAATGCGCGAAAGGCAAAAGCATGAAAAGGCAGAGATCCCGCGGCACTCGGTCGATGAAGCCTTGCCGCCAGGCATGGCGCGCCACGGACAGGGCCTGAGGATCTGCGTGATACATATCTCTGGTGCCGCGGAACGCATTGCGCGGATAATGATCCAGCAGGATCAACAGGGCGAGACAGCCCTCTGGCGTGTTTTGCCAATCCGCCAGTTCGCCCGCCATAGCGGCCCCATGCAGGGGAGCGAAGCCGGTGCGAAAGGCGACGTCGAAAGCGGGCGATTGGGAGAACCAGTTTTCCGCAGCGTCTTGCCACCAGACAAGTGTCTCACGGATGCGCGGGTTCGTCATGCTGATCGCCGTGAAACGAACCAGGCGACAGCGCAAGGGATGCCGAAGACGACAACGAAGATTGGCAATTCGTCGGATACGGAATATCCGGCGTGGGTCACCCCGATCCAAAGATTTATTGCGGAAGCTATCACCCAGAGTATTGCGTAGACAGGAAACGCCCGGCGCAGGGACGCGCTGTGCCAGAGTGCCATGGCATAGGTGATCGCCAGCAGGACAAAGCCGCCAAGGATCACGAGAACAGTATGCATACAGAAACCTCTGTGGTGGGCGGAACTTCGATTTGAAAGGTGACGAGGCGCCGTTCGGCCCCGCCACCCCGGGTGCTACTCGTAAACCAAGACCATTTAATCGCCCTGACGTCTTACTTGGTCGTATAGCCGCCATTGACGAGGATGGTCTGGCCCGTCATCCACCATCCGCCCGAAACCATGAAGGTGATCCAGGGCACGATATCCTCGATGTCGGTTAGACCGGTCTTCGAGAAAGGCGACAGCGCGGCGGCACTCTTGTGATATTCGACCGCTTCTTTTTCCTCCGCCGGGTAAAAGAATGGCGTATCCATTGGGCCCGGCCCGATTGCGGTGACCGAAATGCCCCGTTCACCCAATTCCTTCGACGCTGCGCGGGTAAAATGCTCTACCGGGGCCTTCAGGCCCTCATAAGCCGCGTAGAAGGGTGTGTAGGCCCCCAGCAGCGAGGTTACGATGGTGCAGACTTTTCCGTTGTCATTGACGTGCTTGCCGGCCTCTTTCAGGAAGAAAAAGGCAGATTTGACGTTGACCGCACAGGACTGATCGAAAATCTTTTCGCTCACCTCTGCCATCGGTTTCTTCACCACCATGCCGACGGTATTGATCGCGATGTCGGGGCGGCCGACGGCAGCGACCGTATCCGCGAACAATGTCTCCATCGCCGAGGCCGAGGTCAGGTCCGCCTGAAAGGCTATCGCTTCGGCCCCTGCCGATTTGATTGCCGCGATGGTTTCTTCCGCCGCCGCCTTGGTTGCGTCGCTGTTATAGTGGATGGCGACAGCTTTCGCGCCGGATCTGGCGAACTCGCGTGCCAGAAGCCCGCCCAGGTTCTTCGCGCCCCCGGCGATCAGAACCACTTTTCCTTCAATGCTGTTTCTCGACATCTTATGTCCTCTCCACTTTGCGTGCCCCGTTTGAAACGATGGCTTGCAGAGTAGATGGCATGTTTATCGATCCAGATAATCAGGGGTATCTTGACAGCATTCGACAGAAATGTCGAACAATGGGCATGGATCGAATTCGACAGATGCAGGTGTTCATTCAAGTCGTGGAAAGCGGGAACTTTACCCGTGCAGCCGAGGCCCTTGGGATGCCACGTTCGACTGTATCCAGCACAGTGCAGGTGCTGGAGGACAGACTTGGTGTACAGCTCCTTCAACGTACGACCCGGGTGGTCCGACCGACGCTGGAAGGGCTGCAATTTGCTGACACTGCCCGTGATCTGATCGATGCGTTCGGGCAGGCCGAAGGTCAGTTTCGGTTGCAGTCCGATGATGTTTCAGGACGTCTTCGGATCGATATGCCAAGTCGGATCGCCCGGCGCCTTGTTATCCCGCACCTGAAGGACTTTCGCGCTCGATACCCGGCAGTGACGCTGGAGATCAGCGCAACTGACCGGATGATCGATCTGGTCTCGGAAGGGATCGACGCGGTTGTGCGTCTGGCCGTTCTGGAGGATAGCGAACTGATCTGTCGCAAGATCGGTGATGTGCCGATGCTGACCTGCGCCGGGGCGGGGTATCTGGCAGCATTCGGTGTGCCAAAAACGCCCGACGATCTTGCTCGACATCATCTGGTTAACTACGCGCTGCGGATGCCTGCCCTCTCGTCGGAATGGGACGGGATCGAAAATGGTCGTGAAATAAACTGCGCCATGCAAAGCCATCTTTGCGTCGACAACGCGGAAAGCTATGTTGCGGGGGCACTACACGGTCATGGGCTGATCCAGGTTCCCGTCTATGACGTCGCGGATGACATCGCCGCTGGCCGACTGGTCGAGGTGTTGGCCGAGTTCCGGCCCCTGCCTGTGCCGATTTCGATCCTCTATGCGCGCAGGCGCCATCTCGCCCCTCGGCTCAGGGCGTTTATGGATTGGCTGGAAGAGTTGCTACAAGCCCAAGGAGTTGTCGCAGACGTGCGGAACGACTGAAATCGACTCAAGGACGGCGCAGTGAACCGCGCCGGGTTTTTCCGGAGGCTGATTTTGACTAGTTACGCGGCCATGTTCTCAGTTTCCAGAGCCGCGTAGAAGTTGGCCTCTGCCTCGGCTGGCGGGATGTTCCCG
>NZ_JAQBIE010000016.1 GCF_028294535.1 Paracoccus onchidii
CGGTGATCTGCGCGACCGCGTCACGCTTGAACTCGGCGCTGAAATTGCCTTTGCCCATCTCGGCCTCCTTGCCTCAAAATTAGGGAAGAAGGCGTCTACGAATCTAGGGGCTATTCAAAAGCAAGCGCGAGAGCGACAATTGCCAGAACCATACCCACAGACTCTCCTCATGAGCGAGGGATCGGCGGGCGGGGGGCAGGGCAGAACGTATGAGCCAGACGCGTATTTCGAAGCCACCCGCGCAAGGCGCGCCGGTTCCGATATCTGCTGCCAGGTCGGGATCAGTCAGGAGACTTTTCCAGTGGAACGGTCCGGCTGTCGCTTTCGCACCACAGCGATCGGGTAACGCTGAAGGCGCCAGTCAACGAAAGCCGCGAGACACGCATTCTTGTTTTTACTGCTGATCAACGCGTAAATCACCACGCATGGGCAGAGTTATCCGACATACATGGGCGCTGAAATCGATCAGGGTCTTTGCAAGACAGGTGACATTCGCTTCGAGTAGGCTGATGCTTGCTACGACTAAGGCGCGGATAGAAAAGGCGCGAAGCGCGTAGACACAAACCATAGCAGCACTTCGCCCACTTTTGCAGACCCAGCGACAATACCGGCTTTCAAACACCCCAGAAATTTGATCCTCAGCAAAATTCTTATCGGGTCACCCTCAGGTCTCAGGAGGGGAAGCAAATGCCGAAGCCGACACCATCGGATGACCAACCAGACGGCCAACCAGGCAACCTGATGGAGCGCATCGCGTCAGTGAGCTGGTCCGGGTTTTTTAACCAGTTTTCCGCCGGGCTAAACTATAGCTTTGGTTTCACGTCAGGCGGCGATCTTCAGGTTCGGGGTCCGGCGACCATAGGCCTCGTCGGGCGTCAGCAACCCATGCGATGAGTGTGGGCGTTTTTCGTTGTCGTAGCTGATCCAGGTGCCGATGCCGTTCCGGGCCTCAGCGCCGGTCTTGAGGGCGTACAGGTCGACGCATTCGTATTTGAGGGATCGCCAGAAGCGCTCGATCATCCGGCTGTCGATCCTGCGACCGCGGCCGTCCATCGAGATCTTCACCCTGGCGTCGCGCAGGACGTCAGTGAAATCGGTGCTGGTGAATTGCGGCCCTGGTCGGAGTTGAATATGTCCGGCGGGCCGTATTTCGCCAGCGCCTCCTTCAGTGCCTCGGCGCAAAATCCCGCGTCCATCGCGTTCGACAGCCGCCGGCTCAGCACCTTCCGGCCGTGCCAGTCCATGGCGGCCACAAGGTACAGAAATCCGCCGCGCATCGGGATGTAGTTGATGCGCCTGCACCAGATCTGATTGGGTCGGTTGATGAGCAAGTCTTTCAAAAGATATGGGAATATCTTGTGCGCCGGAGGCTTCTTGCTGGTTTTCGGCTCCTGGTAAATCGGCCCCAGCCGCATGAACCTCATCAGCCGCCGCACCCGATGCCGCCCCATCGGCGCCCCTCTCGCTGCATGTGCCGCGAGCCGTATCAGGGCGTTTTTAGAAACTGCCGGTCGATGATTTCCATGAAGGCCAGGGTCTCTGCGCGTTCCCCGCGCGGGTGGCAGGAGAGGCTGGATCGCGCCGGCGACAGCAGGCTGCACTGTTGCCGGACACTGGGATCGGAATGGTCCCGCCTTACGGCTTGCTGCCTCCAGTGCCGAGGATGAGACTGGAGGCTTGCGACAAAAAACGCGTTCCACGACCAACTGGCCGATACTGGAGTGCAGCTTCTCGACATCCTTCTCGGAAATCGCCGGCTCGGCCGAGGCGGAACCGCCAAGCGCCGATGCGATGTTCTCGATCACGGTGTTCGGCATGGCACTCGGACCGGTGGCGCGCCCATGCCTCATTCCAGCCGCTGATCATTGTCGGATGGACGCCGTATTTCTTGGCCAACCCGGCCGTCGTCAGCTCATCGCGAATGGCTTCAAGCGCAACCCTGGCCGTGAACTCTGCCGAATAGCGTTTCCGCTTCGTCATCCGGGGCATTCCGTCGTCAGGCGATAAAGCTTGGCAACTGGTCCGAAATCCCGCGACCAACCTCTCCGATAATGGGTTGTGTGGTTTCGTCAGGGCGATAGACTGGCCCGGTTGGTATGGATCTTTTGCATGGCCGCTCTATGATCAGAACACGCTTTACGTGCCATAACACAGCCTGTTTCCGGTTGGACCTTTGTACCGGATTTCGGATACGTGCCGGGAACCGCCCGATCCATGCCCTCGATATTCACGACCTTGATGGAATTAGAAGATGTGCGCAATCGAACAGGTTGGCACGCGACCTTTTTCGGGGTGTTCGCGCCGCTTAACCTCGACATGACATTCTTAGTTCGATGCGGCGGGCCTTGCCGCATGTGACCGCAAGGAAGGTGGCAGGATGATAAAACCGGGACGTTTGATCGCAGGTTTGTTCTTGTTGTTCTGGGCGAGTATGGCGGGGGCGCAGATCCGCGGCGAGGATGACATCGTCAAGACATTGTTTCTGGAAGCATTGCGCGCCAATCCTTCAAAACTCTCCGGGCAAGATGCTGAAAGCAGTCTGTATTTTACGCTGAATAGATTTGTTGATCCCGGAATATCAAAAACCTATGGCGAACTGACCGAACAGCAGCAGCGCGAACGGCTGGATGAGGCCAGGACCTGGATTGCGACGCAGCTGCAAGATTCTTCAGTACTGCCGGTGGATATCGTGGTCAGCTTTCCCGCATCTTTGCAGCTCGCCAAGGACGGAACGGTTGGCCTTCGGATCTCTGCGCCGAAACGTTCCGCCATTTCTGGCACGCTAGAGGAACTGACCATCCGTGCGCCACTGCAAACGCCCCCGGTTCTGGTGCGTCCCGTGCAGCCGTTCGATCTTGGATCCCTGCAACCTGACGGGTCCGTAAGGGCGCAGCTTGAAGAGCTTGCGCAATCGCGTCGCGGTGTCATGGTGGTTGCGCGAATTACGATTCGGGAAATGGGCACGGTTCCGCAAAATGGCACTGCAACGGCCGGGGGCGTCGTGGCGGAGGTCGCACTGCACGAGACGACAGCGGTGGACAGGCAGCTTGTCGCGGGCGATCTGATCTGGCGTCTGCCCGATCCACCCACCGAGAACGCAGAGATCGAATTGACCGATATTGAACGGGTGCTGCGATTGCAAAAGCAGGATGGTGCCTATCAGGACCGAATGCAAAATGGCAATCGGCCGCTGATCAATCTGCTGCAATGGCGCGCCTTGGCCGATGTCCCGCTGGATGAAGTGATATCGCGACGGCTGAGCCCGGACCTTTTCTGGCAACTATATGGTGAATTCACGCCGCGCAGTTTGCAGGATGCGCTTATCCCTCCTGACCGGCTGGGCAGGGATCGGCGCGCGTTTGCGCCGACATTGAACGATATTGACATCCGGCAGGCCGAAGATGACGTTCTTCGTGCGCTTTGGCCTCAATTGCGGGGGGCCTTGCCAAATGGGCCGGTGCCGGTGGCCTCGACAGCTTCCTTTTCGTTGTCGGAATATGACTTCACGCGTGGCGGGTTTTCGCTGAGTCTGCGCACCAATGGCTGGCTGGTCAGTGGACAATATCCAATTCTGACTGGTTTGCCCGATTTTCTCACTGCGCCGCAGGAACAGGCCACGACCTTGATGGATCGTATGACAGCGATCGATGGGGCCGGGCGTCGAAATGTGACATTGTACGCCCGGTTTGATCTAACGTCACGCCAGGTCGATTTTCCGTTGGAAGGGCCGCTGCAACTTCCACAGATCGTGCCGGGCTTTGGTCTGCAAATGGCATCGTTGCACGCGGCAACGCAACATCCTGACATAGATTCCCTGATGCGAAACAAGCTGATGGATCTTGACCCGACAAAATATCGCGGACCCGAACGGCCGATTGCCGACCAGGACGAATTGGCGCAATGGGCCGCGATCGCCGAAGATCCCGGCGCCCGGGGCGAGGATCTGATCGCGGCGGCGATGGCTGTGGCCGACGATCCGATGATTTTGTCGCAGGGCATGAATCGGCGGGGCCAGGTTGCGGACCCGCTGGCCAAGGCGCAAGAGATCGCGATGCCAGCTCGGCTGGTGCTGACAGGGCAAATGGATTTGTCCAAGGGGGCGTCCGGCTGGAGCGCAACGGATTTCAGATGGACCTATTCCAGCAATGAAAGCGGGTTGCTGGCACCGGATGTCGAACTGGCCGATACATCAATCCTGACCGGTATCCAGCTGACATCCGAACAGGATCAGGCTTTGGCGGATATTGGTGGACGGGTGCAGTATCGCGCCACTTTTCAGCCCGTGACCGCGGCGATGAAGCGCCAGAATCCGGTGGTCTATCTGCAGCTGACCGAAGTGGCGTTGTTTTCATCGCGCAAGGATCAGACAGGTTTGCCACTGGTCCGGATCATGTTGAAATCTGGGGACACGCCCGCCGAACAAGAGGCAGCAACTTCTCCTGTGCAGGCTCCGCAGCGGGTCGTTCTGGATCACGACTACCTGGACCTGCTTCTTGTGGCAGAATTGGGGGACGAGCTGGATGACGCCACGATGGATCGGATGCTGTTGGATCGATTGCACCGCGAGCTGCGCACGCAATTCGATACGGACCTGCCTTGGGGGCGTTTTTTTGACCCAATGCCACAGCGGCTGAACCGGGTCGAGCGCGCTGCGCTTGTCCCGCGTTTCCGCATTTGGCAAGAGGCCCGCGCCGCTGCTTTGCCCAAGGATGTCGTGATTGCTGTCGCCAACAGCTATTTGCAGGCGTCTTGCGGTGTGCAGGTCTATGCCGCGCCGTCACAAGTGAACAATTTTGGTCCGAATTCCCGCGCCCTGTTGGAAACGTTGAATTATGCCGAGGTGGCGCAATCGGTCGGCGCAACCTTGGCCGCCCTGGACCGGGTGGCGCGCAATGTGACCAATCGCCAACCGGTATTGGCAGACCGGCGGCTGGTCGAAATCGGTGGGCGACCGATATATGGGCTGCTGCGCACCGACCGCCATCCGGCGGCCTCGGCCTGTATCGGCAATGAACGGCTTGATGCCGTGACGGATGGGTTCGATGCCGCGCAAAGCGGCACCGCGGATGCGGTTGCGATATTGCATTCGCCGGTTCTGTTGCCCAACGAAAGCCGCCTTGCGGCGCAGACGCGCCATTACGCAAGACTACGTGAGGTGACGCTGCAACCGCCCGTCGATCGGGCACCGGCGGCAAGATCCCTTGGGGTCTTGCAGATCGATCTTGATGTGAGTGACAGCGTTTTTTACGGGCAGGATGCGCTGCCGCAACGCCATATCCCAAATCCTACCGGCAAACCTGTTCGCGTGCCGGTTGCCCAGGTGGCCGCTCAATCAGTCGCGCCGGCGCAGGCCCTCGACATCAAAGGGGTAACGCTGGCGTCGCCGCCAGACGTGATCGAAGGCGTGCTTGTGGCCCATGGGGCGATGCAGAGACGTTACTCTCAGGGTTTTACGCCCGAACTTGCGCCCGGTTCGATTCAGGGTCATGGCACATTGCCTGCGACCCAATTGGTTACTCAGGCCGATATGCTGATCGACAATGCCGCTGGCGAAGTGCTTTTGTCGCTGACGGATGCGCGGCTAGAGGAAGGAGCGCTGGGGTTTGGGCGATTGGCCGAATATAATTCCGCAGAGGTGTCTGCCGAAGGCGTGCTGGGTGCTGTCCTGAAGAAATACGGAGATCCCGCGTTTTCCGAGGAAACCCGGCGCGGGGGGCGGCCACTGGCCCGCTATGTCTGGGGGTTCAATCCGGCGATCTCGATGCCGCAATGCATGCCCGATTTGACCAATAGCGTAGGGCGGCAGATGCGCGAGGTATTGACCATAAACAGCAATGAGGATCGCGCGTTTCTGACCCTGGCCGAGGCATTGCCCTGGCCCGGTTTTGGTCCGGTCGCGCAGGGCGCGCCCGATTTTTCAAGCTGCCAGCCCATGATGGTCGTCGAGTTGGGCGCCTATGCGGACAAATTGCGGTTGGTGACATGGTTGCTTGACCCGTCCAGAATCCAGACACTTTCCTGGCAAGAAAAGGCAGCGCCAGACAAGACCGAGTTGATCGAGGGCGCTGCCGATATCGACCTATAGTTCCGGTGACCTGCCCACCTGTCACGTATCGGTTTGGCATCACGGGGCGCAGTTGGGCAGGCCGGTCTTCATGACGTGGCATCAAGGTTCTGGCGAAGTTCGTTCGCCTTGCGCCAAATCACGAGGGCCGCCGCCATGACCAGCATAGCGGCAAGGGTTATGACGCCGACAAACGCGCGGTCAAATGCCGACATCGCAAGATCGATGACCTGAGCCCCCGTCGCGCCGCTGACCGCCCCGGCCGCAACAATCGCTTCGTCCAGACTGTCCGCCGCCGTGGCAGCCACGCCTGCCGGAACGATCATGGTGCGCGTGTAAATTGCGGTCATGACGCTGCCAAGAACTGCAATGCCAAGCGCACCGCCCAGTTCAAAGGACACCTCTTCTATGGATGCGGCCATACCGGCGCGGTTTTCGGGTGCCGACAGCATGAGCACGCTGGACGCGGCTGTCATGGCCGCGCCCACCCCAAAGCCCATGACCGCCAGCAAAGGCAGCCATATCCAGATCGCCGCGTTTCGCGTCAGCAAATACAACAAAAGCGCGATACCCGTCAGCGCCAGCGACCAGGTCAAGACGCGCGTCGATCCCAATCGGGGCAGGGCCAGACCTGTCAACGGGCCGGCCAGAAATGACGCGGCCGGTATCGGCAGGATCATCAGCCCCGCCTGAAGCGGCGAAAGCCCCATAACCAATTGCAGGCGTTGACTAAAGGCGAACTCGACCCCGATAAGTGCGGCGGACGCCACCAGTGCCGTAACAACCCCCGAGGTGAAGCGGATGTTGCGAAACAGGGCAAAGTCTATCAGCGGGCTGGCGCTTGCATATTGGCGGCGCAGGAATGCGCGCATGGAAATGGCCGAAATGGCAAGAACCAGTGCGGCGGCCAGCCATGACGGATCGCGTTTGCTGACCTCTTTGATGGCGTAAACCAGGCCGACCAGGCCCAGCATGATCTGGACCGAGCCGATCAGGTCGAACGGATGGGCATGTGACGGCCGCCTGTTCACCAGGACGACGGCCCCAGCCAAAAATGCCAGAAGGACAATGGGCACGTTGATCAGAAAGACCGATCCCCACCAGAACCATTCCAACAGGAAACCACCCGCTACCGGCCCCAGGGCAGCCCCGCCCGAGGCGACGGCCGCCCAGATGCCGATCGCAAGGGCGCGTTCATTTTCGTCCGTGAATGTCAGGCGTATCAGTGAAAGGGTTGCGGGCATCATCATCGCCGCCCCGACGGCCAGAAAGACACGAGCTGCGATCAGAGCCGCGGGCGCAGGCGCAAACGCAGCCGCCAACGACGCAACGCCAAAGACCGCCAACCCTGACAGGAACATGCGCTTGTGACCGATCCTGTCGCCAAGTCCGCCAAGGCCGGGCAGCAACCCCGCGACGACCAGCGGATAGGCATTGACGATCCATAATTTCTGGTTTGCCGTCGCCCCCAGATCATGGGTCAGGCGCGGCAACGCGGTGTATAGAACCGTCATGTCGATCACGATCAGGAAAAGTGCGCTGGACACGATGGTCAGGACGAGCCAGCGGTTGCGGGCAGGCATGATTAGATCCTTGCGGGTGCGGTATGGGAAAATGCGAAATCAGCTGCTAATATAAATACAGTCGTATCGTAATGAAAGGGGAGAAATGGCCGGGCGACCACGCAGTATTGACCGAGACAAGGTTCTGGATGCCGCCGAGCAGTTGGTGGTGACAACCGGTGCATCAGCCCTCAGCTTTGATGCTGTGGCCAAGGCTGCCGGCATCACAAAAGGGGGGGTGCAATATGCGTTTGGCACGCGTGATCGGCTGATTCAGGCCATGATCACCCGTTGGGGCGACGCATTTGATGCCGATGTTGCCGCGCGCACCGGACCCGATCCCGAACCGCGCGCCTTGATCCGGGGCCATCTGGAGGCGACGCGCGATGCCGACGATGCCGAGAATTCGCGTTCGGCTGCGATGATGACGGCGTTGTTGCAGCATCCGGGCCAGCTTTCGGACACACGCGCATGGTACAATGCGCGCCTTGACCGCCTTGACCTGACCGACCCTGATGACCGGCGAATGGCTTTGGCGTTCCTGGCGGGCGAAGGCGCGTTTCTGCTGGCGGCTTTCGGATTGATCGATCTGACGGAAACGCAGTGGAAGGCGCTATTTGACGATATGATATCGGGGTTGACTACCCGCCCTTGACGCGGCGCGGGCAAACAAGGCGATTGCGTGTCCCGGTGAGCACTGGGCAGGTAGGTCTGTCACCTATTCCAGCACGTTCGTATGGCTCGTCTGGCGGCCGGATTGCCCCGGCGGCCGCGATCTTTGGCTGAATGAACTCGCATGTCAGGACGGGATGTGACCCCTTGCGGCTCAGTCCTGCTCAGGCTCGACGCCCTTGGTCAGCGCGGGATATTCCCTGAGGACATCAACGATAAGTTTGTGGGCCTGCATCATCATGGCTTCGGTATCCGACCGCGCGCCTTCGACGTCCCGGTCGCGCATGCGGTCGAGGATGCGGCTGAGATTTGCCGTCGAGCTTTGCTGCATTTCCTTGCTGTAGCGATGTGCGAAATAGCGATAGCGCATCGCCTGTTTCTCGATCGCGCGCAATATGTTTTGCAGCGTCGCATTGCCGGTGATGCTGTGAAGGCGTTCGAAATAGGCGATATTGGCATCAAAGAAGCCCGCAGCATCATCCGTCGCAAGCGCGTCTTTTAGTTGTTTGACGGTATCGGCGAGATAGTCCAGATCGTCTTCTGTCGCGTTCTCGGTCGCCAGGGTGGCGGCGATGCTTTCCAGAGGAATTCGCACAGCATAGATTTCATCGACATGCCGGTAGGACATCGGGGTCACCCGGACGCCGCGGCGCTTGTGACGCACGACCAGACCAGTTGCCTCAAGTTGGCGAAACGCCTCGCGCACGGGGGATCGGCTGACATCAAATTCAGCGCAGATTTGCTGTTCCGTCAGATGCGTGTCAGGTTCGAATTCCAGCCGGATGATGCGGCTTTCGATAATATCGGCCAGTTCCAGGCCCAGCACGTCCGGCAGCTTTGGCCGCCCAGTCTGGCTGTTCATTATCCCTTCCTTCCTATTCGTTCAAATCCCGAAGGAAAAATCTACGCGTTCAAATCGGCAGCATCCTGCGCGGAATGACCTGTGGCCTTCAACATATCGACGATACCATAAATGATCGTCGCGACGATGAGTAGCAGGATAATCAGACCGATCGGGCGCGACAGCAGTTGCGAGATCGTGTTTTCCGAGAAGATGATCGCGGATTTCCGCAGGTTCTCGTCGGCGATCTTTCCCAGGATCAGCGCAAAGACCATCGGCGCCAGTGGGAAATCATAATGCACCAAGAGATAGCCGAAGATGCCGAAGGCCACCGCCACCCACATGTCGAAAACAGAAAGCTGGACGGAATAGGCACCGATCATGCAGAGCATCGTGACCATGGGCATCAGCAGTGCGGGCGGCATCGCCAGCAAACGGATGATGGGCTTCAGCAGGGCAAAGCCCAGCACATACATGGCAAGGTTGGCGACGATCAACGTGCCAAAGAGAAAGACAAGGAAGCCCGGCTGACTTTGTTCGAGCGAGGGGCCGATCACCACGCCATGATAGGCCAGCGCGGCCATGACAACCGCAATGGCGGCCGAACTGGGAATGCCAAGCGCAAGCGCGGGCAACAAAGAGCCACCAATCGCGGCGTTGTCAGAGGTGCCGGTGCAGATCACGCCTTCCATGCTGCCCTTGTGAAACTGCTTGCCCGAAGCACGCTGCCCCATTTCGTATGAAAGAAAATTCGCCATCGGCGCCCCGCCCCCCGGGATCACACCGACCACTGTACCAATCGCACTGGAACGCAGGGCGGATTTGTAATAGCGCCGCAGAAGATCAAATCGGGGCCAGATCCGGCCGGTGGGCCGGGCTTCCGTGTTCTGGCTGTTTTGGCCCGCGATGCGCATTACCTCGGCGATACCGAAGAGGCCGATCAGAACCGGTATGAAGGCGACACCACCGCGCAGTTCGGGGACATCAAAGACCAGACGGGGATAACCCAGAATCGGTTCCAGACCGACCATTGCGATGGCCAGGCCGATCCAGCCCGAGATCCAGCCCTTGACCATGGAAGAGGACTCGCCCGATATGCTGCCCGCCAAAAGGATGCCCCAGAGCGCAAGAAGAAACTGTTCCCATGCGCCGAAGTTCAACGCAAAGACGATGAGCAGAGGGGCAATCAGCGCGAGCGCAAGAATGCCGGCCCAGTTGCCGATAAATGAGGCAAAGATCGCGGTGGCGATCGCTTCGCCGCCGCGTCCCTGCTTTGTCAGAGGATAACCGCAAAGCTGGATCGGCACGGAATCCGGTGTGCCGGGGATGTTGATGAGAACGGCACTGATTGCGCCCCCGAAGGTGGCGCCGGTGTATATGCCCATCAGGAATGCTGCGGCACTTTGGATATCCATCCCATAGGAAAAGGTGGCCAGAAGCGCCATGCCCATGGTCATCGACAGACCTGGCATGGCGCCCCAGATGATGCCCGCGCTTGCGCCCAGAACCGAGAACAGGATCGGCGATGCGCTGAAGGCGTCGAAAAAACTGAACATGTTAGACCTTTCGGGCCATGGGTTTCACCAGGAGATCAGCTCTAGCAGGCTGTAGCTGCCGGGAACCAAGGTTCCCAAAACCCGAGTGAACAACAAGGAGATGATGACCGTGAAGCCAAGGGCTGCCGCCAGAATGGCGCCGGGTGATCTGCTGCCGAAGGCCGCCATGGCCAAGGCGAGGTAAATGAATGTCGGCGGCTCGTAGGGCAGATAATTGAGCGCGAATATATAAACTGCCAACGATCCGCAGACAGCCCCCATGATCTTGACGTTTATCGCGGCCTGCGCGACTGGCTTCCGGTCTGTCGAGCGGCTGTGGAACTTGTGGCGTTCTATCAGCAGCAGCAGGGCCAGAAGCACCAAGACCGCGCCAATGATGATCGGGAACAACCCGGGGGAAGAGGTCCACCCCCGGGGGTGGGGCATCGACAGCCCCTTCCAGACCAGAAAGCCGCCCAGCCCCGCCGTCAGAATGCTCGGCACCAAATGGGTGTCTCGTTGTGCGTTCATGCTGCCTCTCTCGGTTTGGCCAACGCTTGTCAGGCATGATCCGGCTGCCTGATATTCCCGCCCAGACCACGGGCAGGAATATGCGGTTCCTAAAAGATCGCCCGATACTCGGCTGGCGGCCATGCGGCGGCAAAGTCAGCCGGTCTTGGAATGCCGATCTCTTCCGGGGTTTTCTGCAAACCTTCCAGCCCGTTGTCGTAATACAGCCACGACGTCACGGATTCAAAGAGTGCGGCTTCGCGGTCGGCGTCTTCACCGGTCAGGAACTCGGGGAACATGACACGGTTGGCCAGCACTTTGGCAAAGCCTTCGTCCGCCACGGCTTGTGCAACGGCGACACGCAGGGCTTCGTGCACGTCTTGCGGAGAATCGCGGCGAACCGCCAATGCATAGACGCCTTGGATCAGCCCCAGATCACCAGAGCCGGGAACAGACGCCGTTACAGGCTGTAACGGGGTGTCGATCCCGTCGATTTCAAGCGGTTCATCCAGAAACACGCCAATGTTGCGCAGTTTCCCACTGCGCAGATATTCAACCTGTTCCTGAATGCCGGTGGCCACGACATCTGCCTCGCCCTGAAGCGCGGCAAGGGCGGCCGGGGCTCCACCTTGATATGGAATATGGCTAAAGCTTGCGCCGGTCGGATATTCCAGCGCGACCAAGGTTGCCTCATGCCAGACGGTGCCGATACCAGAATTCGAAATGCGCACGCCGCCGGGATTGGCCTTGGCGGCCTTCACAACATCGCCAAGCGTTTGATAGGGCGAGTCGATGGGCACGGCCCAGGCCGGCAGGGACCGGCCGATCTTGTAAAATTGCCAGGTCTGCCAAGGCGCTTCGTCGGCATAGCCCAGTACCCGGAAAATCTTGTTGTAATCGGCATTGCCCAGCAGCCAGTATCCGTCCGGTCGCTTGCCCGCCACATGATCTGTGGCCAGTGCTCCGGCGGCGCCTGGCTGGTTGACGGCACGGATGTCCACGTCAAAGGATTTTCCAAGCGCCTTCGCCAGCGCACGGATGATCGTGTCTGTGCCGCCTCCGGCACCATATTGGATCACGATGGTCACGGGCCGTGCAGGCCATTCACGGGCCAGTGCCGCCTTGGGCGCAAGGGTCATGGCAAGTGCCCCGGTTCCGACAGCGGCCAGGAACTGGCGTCGGTTATGATCTGTCATCTCATAGAACTCCCTGTTCTGATGGTTGGGGTGGCACAGCCCGTCTTGTGCGGGCTTGCGCCGGATGGATTAGAAGGACAGTTTGCGATCCTTCAGGACGACCTTGCCGTCCACGGTGACGATGGGATGACGCACCACCAGATCGATATGCCCTGACGCGCGGATTGTGCTGCCGAAGGTGATGCCATTGCCGATGCCAAGATGGATCGTGCCGAACTCTCCTTCATCTTCCAGCTCGACGCCGCGGCCTATTTTCGCCTTGGGGTTGAGACCGAAGCCAAGTTCGACATGGCTGTAGATTTCCTTGTCGTCATAGCTGGCAAGAAGATCCTCCAGCATACGACCATCTTTTGTCGAGGTATCGACCGAGACGATGCGACCGTTCTCGAAGGTTAGCATGAAAGGTTCAAGCACTTCGCCCCCGGGCACCACGGCCCCGTCAATGCAGACCACGCCTTGGGTGGTGTATTCGACCGGGGCCACCGCAGTTTCAATGCAGGGTGGGGGTGAAATCGTGCCCGGTGCATGACAGATGCCGTTCTGGGGCACCGCGTGTCGGTCGGTGATGTTGATGGTCAGATCGGTCCGGCCGTCATTGCTGGTCAGGTGTATTTCCCGGCCATGTTCGAGAACTTCGGAGAGGTCGGCGATCACCTGCGACTGAGCGATGAAGTCGATGTCGAGACAGCCATCGAGGAACATTTCCTCCTTGCATCCCGGAAAGAAAATAAGCCTTGCGCCTGCATCGCTGGCCGCCTTGCGGGCAGAGGTGTGGTTTACCGAAAAAGCGGTGGGGGCGACGATCGCATCTGCCGCTTTCATCGCCTCGGCAATGATGCCTGGCAGGTCTTCTCCGTGGCGGCTGCGCGGCTTGTATGTCAGGAATATCGTCTCGGCGCCGCGCATTTGGCCGGCAAGAGCAAACATCTGACCAATGCGCAGGTTGTCTGTATCGGCAAGAACCAGAAGCTGTTCGCCCGGTTGCAGGTTGAGGCATTGATCAAGGATCACACCTACGGGCTTCATCATTTCCATACGTTCGAGCATCTTGGTTCCTTCGTGGTTTTCGTTCCAGGCACGCCTCGTGATCCTCTTTGTCTGTCCGAGCTTAGCGAGGCGAGGCGATGGGTCAATAAATTTGTGGACTGTATACAATTATAGCGGACTCAGTAACGCGCAAGGCCGCGTCGCCGAGAAGGGGTGAGGGGCGGGTTACAGCAACAATCTGCGGTCTTCGAAAACGGTCTGGCCGTCGAGCTCCAGTTTTGCGCCGGTCAATACGGTGTCGTAATGTGCGGCAGCCTGGCAGTTTCCCCCCGGGGCGGAAGTGCCGAGCGCCAACTGAAACCCGCCCCAAACGCTTTCGTCACTTAGCATCGTGCCATCGAGCCGGCATTCAGGATTCATGCCGATACCCAGCTCGCCAAGGTTGTAGACATTGGGGTCAGCAAAGCTTTCCAGCAATGCGCGAAACCCATCTGCCTGTGGGCCGCCTTCGATCGAGATGGCCATGCCGTCCCGGTAATGGATGATAACGGGGTCCGGGCCGATCAGGCCAAAGCCGGGGATCGAGGCATCGACGACGATGATCCCGTTTGCAGTGCCTTCCACCGGAGCAACAGAGGCTTCCAGACAATAGCCCGCAGAAATATCGATACTGTTGGCAAAGCCGTTCAGCGCCCGGCCCCGGCGGCCCTTGATCGACATGGTGATGTCGGTGCCATGACGGGATGTGACGCGGGCCGTTTCAGCCCGATCCAATGCGGCGCCAAGCGCGTCGATCTGAGGGCGCAGTGCCACGAAATCCGCATTCCAGCCGGGAGCAAGGAAAAAGTCATCCGCTGTGGCCTCGGGAAGGCAGATGACATGGGTTCCTGCCTCTTCCTGTGCGGCACGGCGGGCGTTTGTGTGCGCTGCGTTGGTTTGCATTGGCGCAACGACAAGGTCGGCCTGCTTCATTGCCGCAGCGGCGATTTCGGACAACTGTCCGCCGTGATGCGTCGTGGGCATTTCCTGCAACATGCTGAACTGCGCGCCCAGTTCTGATGCAGCCACGGCAAGCGCCTCGGCGTTGGCCGCTGTTGTGGGATCATGCAGGATCAGCAGCTTGGTCTGTGGGGTGACGGCACCCAAAAGGTGCAGCACTTTCCGGGCATTGGGCAGTTTGAGGATAAGCGGTATCAACGGTGAGCCTTTCGCATATGGGCGGTCGCATGCCGCCGCCCTGAGCCGATGGGACTTTGGGGACGGCATGTGGAAGGATGTGCTACTGTCCGGCCTCGACGATCTGCTGATACAGCCCGTCTTTCCATTTGCCCGCAAATCGCTGGGGCAGATCGGCCACGCCGGCGCTGAAGCTAGCCCGTTGCTCTGGCGTCAGTTCAATGATGGTCAACCCTTCGGCCCGCGCCGTTTCGACGAGATCGGCATCTGCCTGATAAACACGCGTCTGACCCCAGTTCATCGCCTGGTCTGCCGCCTCTTGCACAAGTGCGCGATCAGCATCGCCGAGCGATTGCCACCAAAGGTCTGAAACCACCAGATACTGTACTTCGCGCACATGACCGGTGAGTGTGATCGTTTCCTGCACTTCATGCAGGCTGGTGCCCATAATGATGTCGAGAGGATTTTCTTGCGCATCGAGAACGCCGGTCTGAAGGGCGGTATAGACCTCGCCAAACGCCATCGGAACCGGGCTTGCGCCCAACTCGCGGAAAGCCTCGATCTGGGCCGGAATTTCGCGCATCCTGATCTTGAGCCCGCTCAGATCGGAAGGGGTGCGCACTTCCTTGCCGCCGGTGGAAAGATGCCGGGGGGCGCGGTCCATGCGGCCGATGATGCGAATACCCTTGCGCTCGATCAGGGTCTGTTTCAGGTCGTCGCCAATCGGCCCGTCCATGACCCTGGCCAGATGCTCGGGTGAATTGAACAGGTAGGGCGCGTCCAGCACGCCGTATTCCGGCGCCACAGCTGAGACGATCACCGAACCTGTGACCCCCATTTCGATTGCGCCCACCTGCATCAGATCGAACATGTCGCGTTCACCGCCCATTTCGCCGCGGGAATGCACCTTGATGTCGATACGCCCTTCGCTCTGATCGCCAAGATCCGCTGCCATGCGCTGAACAGCCTCGTCGATCACGGTGCCGGTCATTTGGTGGTTCAGATTCGCCGTCACGTTCTGGGCCGAACCGGTAGCAGGCACCAGGGCCGCGCAGCCCGCGAACATGGCAACGGCCAGTCCGCGCATCCGCCAATTGGAAAAGTTGATCATGTCTTTGCTCCCTGTGGTTCCGCGTTGCTGCCGATCCCGGCACAAGAGCGGATTTTTAGACGTGCACCAGGCGCCGTCAGAAACAGGATAGCAAATTCAATGTCTTTAGTCTACTGTATACAAAAGATAATGAAGCGCCGGCCAGAACGGGCGCGAAGAACGATATAAAACATGGAGGGTTGCATGAATCATGATGTCGACAAGGCAAGACAGGTTCCAGCCATTGAACCCGTCACGCGGCGAATCATTCCGGACTGGACGGATTACAACGATCATCTGAATGTCACCTGGATTACCTATCTGTTCGATCAGGGCACGGACAACCTGCTTGATGCCCTGCAGATTGGCGCGGCCTATGCGGCCCGAACCGGGTTCAGCACGTTTGCACTTGGGGCGCATGTCTCTTATCTCAGCGAGGCGCGGCTTGGTGAAGATGTCGAAGTGCATTCCACCCTCGTTGGCGTTGATGCCAAGCGGATCAAATATCGGCACAAGCTGATCGCGGCAGATGACAGCCGGGTGATCGCGCTGCTTGAACAGGTCTCGATGCATGTCGATCTGGGGGCGCGCCGATCAGCACATTGGCCTTTGGACGTGCGGGCGAGGCTGGCCAACCGCGTTGATCCGAACGTCTCGGCACCTCTCTGTGATGGTCTGCCGCTCAAGAGCGAGGTTGGCCATGATTGACGGACGCAACACAAGAACTGCCCGTGCGGCGGTGTGGGTGTTGAACGGCCTGATGGCAACGACGCTTGTTGTGCTGGCGCTGGCGGTGTTTATCCAGGTGGTGATGCGCTACATGCTGTCGGCCCCCCCGTTCTGGACCGAGGAACTGGCGCGTTTCATGCTGATCTGGCTGACATTCATCGGCATTGCTTCGGTTCAACTCAAGAACGAGCAGATCGGCGTGGATTGGATCGCGCCGCTTCTGCCGCCTGGCGGACAGTTGATATTGCGGCTTGTGAACAATTTGGTCGTGCTGGTGATCCTTGGGGCGATTGTCTGGGCCGGTTTTGCCATCGCGGCGCTTGGAAGCCAGACATCACCGGCGCTGGGGATCCACATGTACTTTATTTATGGCGCGCTGCCCGTCGGTGCGATTGCGACCATGCTCGTCGTGATTGCCCAGATGGCGCAAGACCTCTTCATGCTGCTGCGGGGGGTAAAATCCGATGGCCGTTGAGGTTCTTGTCTTTCTGTTCTTCGGACTGGCCCTTGTGGGGGTGCCGATTGCCTATGCCATTGCAGGTGCATCCATCGCCTATGTCGTGATGACAGGGACGCCTTGGCCCGTCGTGGGTCAGCGCATGATCGCAGGTGCGGACTCGTTTCCCCTATTGGCGGCGCCGCTCTTCATGCTGGCAGGTGCGATCATGAATGCCGGCGGCATCATGGCGCGGCTGTTGCGCCTGGCGGATGCGATGATCGGCCATGTCCGGGGCGGATTGGCACAGGTCAACGTGCTGTCCAGCCTGTTGATGGCGGGTATGTCGGGTTCGGCCACAGCAGATGCCGCGGGGCAGGGCGCGACGATGATCCCGGCGATGAAGAAATCCGGCTATCCCGCGCCGATGAGTGCCGTGGTTACATCGGCTTCTTCCGTCATCGGGCCGATCTTTCCCCCCAGTGTGCCCTTTGTGATTTACGGATCGGTTGCACAGGTCTCGATCGGGCAACTGTTCATTGCCGGGATCGTGCCGGGGTTGATCATGACCGGTTTTCTGATCGGGACCGTCTATATCATGTCGCGTCGCGGGAACTATCGGACACGTGAACGGTTCGAAGCGGACGAGTTCTTTGTTGCTTTGCGTCATGCGGCTTTGGATCTGTTGCTGCCGGTGATTATCGTTGGGGGGATCGTCGGGGGCATCTTTACGCCCGTCGAAGCGGCGGCCATCGCGGTGTTCTATGCCCTGCTGCTAGAGGTGGTGATCTTTCGCCAGTTGGCACCCCGCGCCTTGCTGCCCATCATCCTGGGTGCCGCGCGGCTGACGGCGATGATCATGTTCGTGATTGCGGTGTCAAACCTGTTTGGATGGATTCTGGTGCGCGAGGGCTTTGGGCGGGCGCTGGCCGATGCGTTGCTGTCGATTTCCTCGGATCCGGTGGTGCTGCGGTGTCTGGTGGTCGTGTTGCTGCTGGTCCTTGGGTTGTTGATCGAAACGGTGGTGCTGATCGTACTGGTCGTACCCATTCTTCTGACTCTTGCGCCGCAACTGATGATGGACCCGGTGCATCTGGGCGTGACGGTGGTGTTCAGCACGATGTTGGGGCTGATCACGCCCCCGGTTGGCCTTTGCATGTTTCTGGTCAATGCCATCGCCGGGATCTCGGTGACGACTTATGCACGGGCTATTCTGCCGTATTTTCTTGCGCTTATCTGCTGTGCTTTCGTCATCGCGTTGGTTCCGCCTCTGACGACCTGGCTGCCGCAACTGTTGATGCGCTAACCGAAAACTGCAAAGGATGACTTGATGAAGACCTATGACTATCTGATTGTCGGGGGTGGCATCGTTGGGCTTGCCGCAGGCCGCAGCTTGCAGCAGGCGCATCCCCGATCGCGCATCTTGCTGTTGGAAAAGGAAGAGGCCGTCGCCCGGCATCAGTCGGGGCGCAATTCGGGCGTGATCCACGCGGGGGTGTATTATGCACCCGGCAGCCTCAAGGCACAGTTCTGCCGCGAAGGAAAACAGGAAATGCGGCGCTATTGTGAAGAACACGGCGTGCGCGTGGAAGCCTGCGGGAAGCTGATTGTCGCGGTTGACGAAGCCGAAACTGTCCGGCTGCAAGCCCTGGAAGATCGCGCGCGGGCCAACGGGATCGAGATCGAGCGGCTGACCCGGGCAGAGGCACGCCAGGCAGAACCGAATATCAAGGCGGAAGCGGCGCTTCTGTCGCCGTCGACCTGCATCGTTGATTTCGCCGAGGTCGCCCGCCTCATGGCCAGAGAATTTGAGGCTGCGGGTGGCACGATCGCTTTCGATCACGAAGTGATCGGGGGCAGCGAACAGGCCAACGGCGTCACGGTTCTTACAACCCGGGACCAATTCGTCGCGGGCAAGGCGATCTTTTGCGCGGGTCTGCAGGCGGATCGGATGGCGAAGACATTCGGGGCCGAAATTGATTTTCGGATTGTTCCGTTCCGTGGGGAATATTTTCGCGTGAATAACCAGCCCGATGATTTCGTGCGTCACCTGATCTATCCCGTGCCTGATCCGGCGCGCCCCTTCTTGGGCGTGCATCTTACCCGGAAGATGGATGGCGGTTTTACCGTCGGTCCGAATGCCGTGCTGGCCATGGCCCGTGAGGGGTATGGAAAGATGGATATTCGCCTGCGCGATCTTGCTGACTCGATGAGTTATCGTGGCTTTTGGCGGCTTGTGGCGGCGAATGCCGGTTCCGCGATGTCCGAGCTGTCGGCCTCGGCGCTGAAACGGCTTTATCTGCGGCGCGTGCAGCGCTACTGCGACCATATTCGTCTGCAGGACCTGTCGCGTTATCGGCCTGGTATCCGGGCACAGGCCGTGCGCCCCGACGGAACGCTGGTCGATGATTTTCTTTTTGCCCGCACCCGCCATACCCTCCATGTCTGCAATGCGCCATCGCCGGCGGCGACGTCATCATTGCCGATCGGCCGCCACATCGCGCAGAGCCTTTTGAACTGAGGTCAGGCTGGGGCAAATGAGAAGGCGCCGATGGCTTGTGCCATCGGCGCCTTCTCCGTTCTCGGTACTCATGCAGCGCTGCCGAAAAGGCAGGTCAGCCCTGCAACTTTTCCAGATCTGGTCCCGCTGCTTCCAGCGCATGGGCAAAGCGGGCGACCCCTTCATCCATTTCTTCCCGAGAGATGTTTAACGGAGGTGAGAAGGAGTTGACGGGAAGGAAGGGCAAAGCGCGCGGCAGGACACCGTGATCGAAGGCATGCTTGGAAACAACCTTGTGCGGTGCCGTGCCCTCGGGGAACGGCGTATTTGTTGCCTTGTCGGCAACATATTCGATCCCGATCATCAACCCCATGCCCCGCACATCGCCAACAAAGGGGGTGTCAGCGGTGGCCTGGCGAAGCGCCCTGAGCAGATAGCTGCCTGCCTCGCTTGCTTGCTCGACAAGGTTTTCCCGCTCGATCACGTCGATATTTGCCAGGGCAATGGCGCTGCCGACCGGATGGCCGGAATAGGTGAATCCATGCATGAAAGCGCCGGTTTCGTCGGATTTCGCGGCCAGCACATCATAGACACGATCACTGATCATCGATGCGGACATCGGAAAGTAGGCACTGGTCAGCCCTTTCGCCAGCGATACGATGTCCGGTTTTAGATCAAAGGCCCCGGTGCCAAACCAATGGCCAAGCCGGCCAAAGCCCGTGATGACCTCGTCTGCAATCAGCAGGATGTCATGCTTGTCCAGCAGGGCCTGCACCTTTGCAAAGTAGCCGGGCGGTGGCAAGAAGACCCCGCCGGTGCCCATGACCGGTTCCGCGATGAACGCACCGATGGTTTCCGGTCCCTCGCGTTCGATCAGATTCTCAAGGTCGCGGACCATTCGGGCGCTGAACTGTGCTTCGCTTTCACCATTTTCAGCGTAGCGGTAAAAATGCGGGCACGAGGTGTGCAGCACATCTGGCAATGGCAGGTCGAACATCTTGTGGTATGCATCGATCCCGGTCAGGCTTGTCGCTGCCGCGGTCAGGCCGTGATAGGAACCGATGCGCGAGATGATCTTTTTCTTGGCCGGTTTGCCGCGCAGATTGTTGTAATATCGCACAAGCTTGTAGGCCGTGTCATTCGCATCCGACCCGGAGGTGCCATAGAAGACGCGGTTCAGATGTCCCGCGCCGGCGTTCTCGGCGAAAAGCTGCACCAGACGTTCGGAAAGGCGCACGGTGTCCTTGGCGGCAGAATTGCCGAAATGGTGCTGATAGCTGAGATTGCGCAGCGCCTCGGCGCCTGCTTCGACCAGTTCGGGGCGACCATATCCAACGTTTACGCACCACAAGCCCGCGCCCATGTCGATATGTTCTTGTCCGGCGGCATCCTCAAGGATCGTTCCCTTCGCACGCGTGTAGAGCGTCGGGCCGGTGCGAGCCAGATCGGCAACCGAGCTGACGGGATGCAACATCGTCTTGCGCCCCATGGCGCCCAGATCGGCATTTGCTAGGGAGTCTTTCATGGTTTTCTCCAGGGCTTTGAGAAATTAGGATTTTATTGTCGCGAAATGGGTGTCTAGATAGGCGTTGATCGCCTCTGATCCGCCCTCGGTGCCATAGCCGCTGTCGCGAATCCCGCCAAAAGGAAGTTCGGGCAAGGCAAGGCCCACGTGGTTCACGCTCATCATGCCGACCTGAACCTCGTCGACAAATCGGTGAATCGTGGCGTGATCGCGCGCGTAGGCATAGGATGCGAGGCCATAGTCGAGCCTGTTGGCCTCTTCGATCATGGAATCGATGTCCTGATAGCGGTTGATGATGGCCACGGGGCCAAAGGGTTCTTCGTTCATGATTCTGGCGCTGACGGGGGCATCGGTGATCACGGTGGGCGCAAAGAACCACCCGGTATTGCCGATGCGCTTGCCCCCGGTCACGATGCGCGCACCCTGGGCGGTGGCATCCTGCAGTAAGGCTTCGATCGCGGGAATGCGGCGGCTGTTGGCCAGGGGGCCGATATTGCTATCGGGGTTGAACCCATCTGCGACAGTAAGGGCGTTTGTCGCGACTACAAAACGTTCGACAAAGGATTCAAAAATTGGTTCTTCCACCAGAAATCGCGTCGGCGAGATGCAGACCTGCCCTGCATTTCGGAACTTGTGGCCGACCATTTGCCCGATAGCCTTGTCGAGGTCGGCATCCGCAGCGACCAGCACCGGTGCGTGCCCGCCCAGTTCCATCGTTGCCGGTTTCATTTGCTGCCCGGCCAGACCGGCCAGCAGTTTCCCCACTGGAGTCGAGCCGGTGAAACTGATCTTGCGGATGGCACGATGCGCGATGAGATGTTCGGAAATCTGCGCCGGAACACCGAAGACCAGACCAATCACCCCCGCAGGCACCCCCGCATCGGCAAAGGCGCGTATCAGTTCCGCGGGCGCAGCGGGCGTTTCTTCCGGCGCTTTCACGATGACAGAGCAACCCGCGGCCAAGGCAACTGCAATCTTGCGCACAGCTTGATTTATCGGGAAATTCCACGGCGTGAATGCGGCGACCGGCCCGATGGGATGTTTCACCGCAATCTGCATCACGCCGGCCTGTCGTGCGGGGATCAACTGGCCATAGGTGCGTCTGCCTTCTTCGGCGAACCAGTCAATAATATCGGCCGCCGCCCGGATTTCGATCCGCGATTCCTCTAGCGGCTTGCCTTGCTCCTGCGTCATCAGAGCTGCGATCGGCTCGACCCGTGCGCGCAGCAACTCGGCGGCTGCGCGCATCAATGCCGATCGCTCCAGTGGGGACATCTTGCGCCAGATGTCGAAACCATGCGCTGCCGCGTCTGCCGCGTGGTCAAGATCGGCAGGTGTCGCGCAGGCGACCGTGCCAATGACGGTTGCAGTTGCGGGGTTGATCACATCAATCGTGGCACCTGTTTCCCCAGCGCGCCAGGTGCCGTTGATGAACAAGAACGTATCAGGATAGTTTGGCTTCATGTCGGGCCTTTGGCTGAATCACAAGAAGGGCGGCCGGGGGCGCTATCCGGGAATGTCGGCATCTGCCAATTCGCAGGTTTCGCGCCAGAGCCTGTCGATTTCATCGTTATGCTCACCCAGCAACGGTGCGTGATGGCGCACTGATCCGGGCGTCATGGACAGCTTGATCGGCACGCCCAATGTCTGATGTTCGCCTGCCACCGGATGGGTGATGGGCACGACCATCTGCCGTTCCTTGGCAAGCGGATGCGCCAGCGCACGGTCGGTTGTCTGGATCACGCCGCATGGCACACCTTCGGCTTCCAGCGCAGCAAGCCAGTGTTCCGCCGAGTGCTTGATCAGTTCGGCCTCAAGATGGGGAACCAGCGCGCGGATATTGGCCACACGCTCGGCGTTGTTGGAAAATCGCGGGTCGTCGTTGAGATCTTCGCGTTTCAGCAACCGCAAGAGCTTCAGCCAAAAATTCTGTTGCGCGACACCGATGGTGATGTGATCGGAACCCGTGGCAAAGATCTGATAGGGTGCCACGCCGCGGTGCCGTTGTCCAAGCCGCTCGGGCGCCTGACCGGTCGCGAAAACCCCCGCAGTTTCGTAAAGCTGCAATGACAGGCCCGCTTCGAAAAGGGACGCCTCGACCCATTGTCCCTTGCCCGTTTTATGGCGTGACTCGAGAGCGGTGAGCACCCCGATTGCCAGTTGCATGCCGGCGGTGATGTCGCAGACCGGAATTGGCATGCGATGGGGGCCGGAATCTTCGGGTCCCGTCAGGGCCATCAGTCCGGTAAAACCCTGCAGCACCAGATCAAAACCACCCTTGGTGGCAAATTCTCCGTCGCGGCCATAACCTGAGATGGACGCATAGATCAGGCGGGGGTTGCGCTTGGACAGATCCGCATAACCAAGGCCCAGCCTGTCCATCGCACCGGTGCGATAGTTTTCGATCAGGACATCCGCCTGATCGACAAGTTCCAGGAAGCGCGCCTTTTGAACGGGGTCTTTCAGATTCATGGTGACCGACTTCTTGTTGCGGTTCCACAGCATGAAAGGCGCACTCTCACCATTCACGAATGGTGGTTCGGTCCGGTTTTCATCGCCGACGCCGGGGCGTTCGATCTTGATGACGTCTGCACCCTGATCCGCAAGTGTCATCGCGCAATAGGGGCCCGCGATAAAGCTTGCCAATTCCAGAACTTTCAAACCTTCAAGCGCCTGCATCTTGCAACCTCCAATCAAGCATATATTGTATACACTCGACAAGATTTAGCATGATCGATAATGTCGCACAAGAACTCAAATCGAAGGGAGAGAGGCGTGGAAACGTCGCAGGACATCGTTACCGAGGTGGATGACAAAGGAATCATGACCGTCACGCTGAACCGACCCGGCAAGAAAAACGCGATGCGTCTTGCCATGTGGCAGAGGCTGGGCGAGATTTTCCGAGAGGCGTCGGCAAAGGCCGGTATCACTGGCGTGATCCTGACGGGCGCGGGGGGGAATTTCTGTACCGGCGCCGATATTTCCGAGTTTGATGACGTTCGCGCCACCCCGGAACAGGGGATGGAATACGACCGGATCAATGATGAGACCGTGCGGGCGATCCGAGATTGCGGCAAGCCTGTCTGTGCCGCGATTTCTGGCTATTGCGTCGGCGGAGGCATGAGCCTGGCGCTTGCTTGCGACTTTCGCGTCGCATCCTCTGGGGCGCGAATTGGAATCACGGCAGGACGTTTGGGGCTTGTCTACAGCCTGATGGACTGTCAGCTCCTGATGGAGCAGGTCGGCTTGAAAAGTGCCAAGCGAATCCTGCTTGGCGCTGATATCTTCGATCTCGAACTGGCCCGGTCTCTGGGTTTGATCGACCTGCTCGCAGGCGCGGATGCGGATGCGCGTGCCAGAAAGCTCCTTCATCAGATGGCGTGCAATGCCCCGCTTTCACAGGCCGGCAACAAGGCGATCTTGAATGCCATTGCCGATGGCAGCATTGCCGAACGACGGCAAGAGCTTGAACGCATGATCAGCGCGAGTTTCGGCAGTGAAGATTATGCCGAAGGTCGCAAGGCATTCGCCGAACGCAGACCTGCGCATTTCAAGGGCAGGTAGGGCGGGGCCTCTGCCAATCCTGCATCGGGCGGATGTGCAACAATTCCGCTGGCTGGCGTTGAATCCCGTCTTTCTGAGGTGATTTTCCGGTCTGCTTGAAAAATGCACCTATTCGCACGACTGCTTCTGACTGGGCCGGCGAGCGGGCATCGGCGGATAGCCTTGGGTGATGTCCGAATGGCACGCATCGTGGCGCTTTGCCGGACCTGACGAAGATCGTGGAACAGGCATTCATGCGGCTGGTCCGGCCGCACCAACGCCAGCCATCAGACGTTGGCAACCGTCCAGGCCGGACTTTCGCAGGGATGCCCCAGCAGCGATTTCAGCTCTGCATCCAACTGCATCAGCGTGATCGAAACCCCCGCCATATCCAGCGAGGTGTAACAATGCCCCAGCAAGGTCATGTGAACCGTGACGCCGCGGGCGCGCAGCCGCTGTCGCAATCGCCGGTTCAGGATATAGAGTTCCAGCTGCGGTGTGCTGCCAAGCGAATTCACCAGCAAAGCGACCTCGGCGCCGTCGCTCGGGTTCATTTCGTTGAGGATGCGATCGACGATCAGATCGGCGGTTTCATCGGCACTTTTGACCGAGGATCGCATGATGCCGGGCTCACCATGCACGCCGACACCGATTTCCATCTCGTCCGGTCCCATGCGAAAGCTTGGCACCCCCGTATCGACCGAAACGCCGGGCTCTAATGCGACGCCCATGGTAAAGCAGCGTTCTGCCGCACGCAGGGTCAGTTCTGCGCATTGATCAAGGGGAAGCATCCGGTCACTGGCGGCCCCCGCGACCTTGAAAACGAACACATTGCCAGCAACCCCGCGGCGCGCAGAGCGCGTGTCAACCGGGGCAGAGGCGATGTCGTCGGTTGTGACCACGGTGCGAACGGCAACCCCCCGGTCCTTTGCCATCTCTGCCGCCATCTCGAAGTTCATCAGATCGCCCGAGAAATTTCCGAAGATGTGCAAGACCCCAGCGCCGCCATCCGCGGCCAGCGTGGCCGCAAGGATGGGATCCGGTGGGGGCGAGGCAAAGATATTCCCTACGGCGACTGCGTCTGCCAGACCGCGGCCGACATAGCCAAGAAAGCCCGGTTCGTGCCCCGATCCACCGCCGATCACGACGCCGACCTTGCCCTTGCGTGGTCCATGCAGGGCGCGAATGGCGCGCGGGGCACCCTCGATCGGTGCCAGAAGATTTTCATGCGCAAGCAACGCGCCGGCGATTGCCTCGTCAACCGCATCCCGTGGGCGGTTCAGAAACTTCTTCACACGGGTTCGTTCCGGCAGTGTGGCGGGGGTGGCATCGGATCTGCGGCGGGGGCGATCCTCATAGCCTTCGGATGTCAGGACGGCGCGGGCGGTATCCGCGTCGGTCACCAGCGCCGTGACATAACCGCCGCGCAGCGCCGCAAGGATCGCCTGCACCTTGTCCATGCCACCGGCAACCGCCATACGCTCGGGCACATTGCGGATCATGTCGAGGTCCATGCCGATCGTGCGTCGCTCTAACGGCCCATCGACCCGGGCACCATTTGCCGCGATCATCCGGCCCGCGATGCTGCCGACCGCCGAGTGGTAGTGGTCGCGGATCGAAATGCCATCAAAAAAGCCGCTGGTGTGGATCGTGCTTTCCGGGCGCAGCGATGAAATGCCAAGCACGATGCGATCCGCCTCGGACAGTGCTTCCATCTGCTCGGCAAGCACGGGTTCCCGCAACAGCAGGTCGCGCATCTCGGGGGCCGAGACAATGGCGGGGGCCGATAGCGGGATGCAGCGAGCGCCAAGGTTTTCTGCAAGGCGAGAGGTGCAGGCCTCGGGTGTCCAGGGAATCTTGGCTGTCGTGCCGCCTGTGGCTTGAATTACGCGCACATCCGTAAGTGCGCCGGCTTCGACGCTGTTCGCCATCGCCAACATGGTCCGCCCCCAGGTCACGGCAATGGTGTCACCAGATTTGGTCATCCGCGCCAACACCTGTGCCGCAGCCGCGCCGAGGCGATCGATCAGCGGGCGGTCATGGCCATCAGAGGGGATCACGAAACAATCGCTCAGCCCGAAATGGTCTTGCATTGCCTGGGTCAAGGTAAGTGCGCGAAACCTGTCGGGCTCGATCTCGATCGACACGATGCCGCGGGTTCTGGCGTCAGCCAGATAGGCATTGATCGATGGTCGGGAAACGCCCATGCGCTCGGCGATCTCGGCCTGTGTCAGCCCCTCTTCGTAATAAAGCCACGCCGCCCATAACAGGTTGTCTTCGCCAAAGCGTGTCGGAGGCGTGCGCTCGGGGGACGCGGGCGATTTCTGGGATGCACCACGCGTCGCCATCAGGCGATCTCCTCGTGGTGCCTGGCCCATTCGGCCAGCACGTCCATCAATGCCGCAGCGGATACCGCGCCCGGATCGAGATGTCCAATGCTTCGCGGCCCAAGCCTTGCGGCGCGACCACGTGCCGCCATCATGGCACGGGTGTCCTCTGCCCCTTTCGCGGCTGCCTGCGCCGCCTCGCGCAGCAGGACAACGGGACCGACAGACGCATTCAGGCCGCGCGCCGCCACATGCGCCGCCGGGCCCCATGCGTCCAGCATCGTCTTGTCCCCGGGTTTTCCTTGGCCGCGCCGTTCAACGCCTTCGCAAATGGCGATGACAAGTTCCGGCAGCCGTGCCAGCGGCACTGATGCAACCTCTCCGAACACTTCTCCTGCCCGTGTCAATGCGCTGGCATATAGTGGACCCGTGGTGGCGCCGACAGCATTCAGAAGTTCTTGCGCAGCAAGGTTGAATCCACCGGCCAGCCCCTGTCCGGACCCTTCGGCGCGAAGCAGCGCCTGTGCCGCGGCATCGAACCCGTTGGCCATGGCAACGCCATGGTCGGCATCACCGATTTCACCATCCAGTTCCCCAAGGAATGTGCGCTCGTCCGCCATGCGGGCCGCGAAAGCATGAAACAGCGTGGTCAGATCTGACCGGGTAAAGCAAGGCATGTCGCAGATTCCGGACCGGGATATTGCAGCGATAGAAAGGCTTGGATCGCCAAGCCTTGCACAATCGTTTGCCGGAACGCAAGCTGCGCGGCCCGCGCCGCCGGGGATGCGGACCGCCAGCCGGATCAATCGACGGACAACCGGCGCTTCACGGCCGAGGCAAGCTCGGTCAGGATCAGACAGCACGAGGTCGCACCCGCGTCCGGCACGCCGCGCGACCGTTCCCCAAGCCGGGCGGCCCGACCCAGCTTGGCCACCATGTCGACGGTGCTGTCGCGCCCGGCGGCGGCGGCGGCGGTCATGGCGTCAAGCGCGGCGGCGAAACCAGACGCCTTGTGCGCGTCAAAAGCTTCTATCGCGGGCACATAGCAATCGATCAAGGTCTTGTCCCCGACTTGTGCGGCACCGGTCGTGCGCACCCCCGCCAAACCGGCGTGCAGCATGGCGGAAAAACCCGCTGCATCAATGGCTTCGCGCTCGGTGATGGACAGGGACATGTTGTGGAACATGAACCCATAAAGCGGCCCCATGGACCCGCCGATCTCCGACATCAGAACGTCCGACAGCTGTTCCAGTGCGGGGGCGAGCGGCATGGCTTGCGCGCCGATGCGTTCCGCAGCCCGACCAAAGCCTTTGGCCATGTTGATGCCGTGGTCGCCATCCCCGATCAGGCCGTCTATTTCGGACAGATGCGCCTTGTGGTCGACGACAACCGCCGCGATTTCCTGCACGATCCCCGACGCTGCGTTCAGGGCCAATGTTGGTGTGTCTTTTGGCGCGGGCGCGCGCGGGATGCCGTTTCCGGCATTGGCGATAGTCGCCGCCCGTTTGCGGCGTGCAATCTGGCCGACGGGCGTTGTTGCCGGGCCGGTGACCACAATGCCGGGCGATGTGCATTCCACGTCTAGCAGCGTCTTCAATTCATCATCCAGCGCCAGCACCGACAGCGTTGCGCCGATCATCTCCAGAGAGGTGAAATAATTTCCAACGAAGGCTCGATGCAACTTGAGGCCGGCCGCCTCAAGGCCGATCTCGATCCGGTCATACAGCACATACAGCTCGTTCACCGGCGTCGCCCCCAGGCCAGACACCAGCACGGCAACCTCGGTGCCCTGGGGCAGGTCGTGATCCTCCAGCACGATCCTCAGCATGTCGTCGGCCACCTCGTCGGCGGTCTTCAATGCCTCGACACGGGTGCCCGGCTCACCATGATGGCCGATCCCGACTTCCATCTTGCCCGGCTCGATCTGGAAATTCGGGTGACCGACCGCCGGCAGCGTGCAGGGCCCAAGCCCGACTCCGACCGAACGGGTCGAGTCGATGGCTTTCTGTGAAACCGCGATCACCTCTTCAAGCGAGCCGCCAAGTGCGGCACGGGCGCCGCCGATCTTCCACATGAAAATCTCGCCGGCCACGCCGCGCCGCTTTTCCCGCTCGGTCGCGGCGGCGGAGCACACATCGTCGGTTGCGACAACGGTCGCGACCTTGATGCCCTCCGGTGTCACCATTTCGGATGCCATCCGGACATTCATGTTGTCGCCGGCGTAATTGCCGTAAAGCACTGCCACGCCCGCGCCGCCATCGGCAGCGCGGATCGCATCGGCAAAGCTCTTGGCGGTCGGTGATGAAAACAGCTCACCCACCGCGACCGCATCGACCATGTTGCGTCCCGTATAGCCGATGAAGGCCGGTTCGTGACCCGATCCGCCACCGGTCACAATGCCGACCTTGCCTTCCTGCGGCGCAAAGCGCGACAGGATCACGCGCGGGTTCATCGGGTCCTTCTGCACCAGGTCGCGATGTGCCTTGACGAAGCCTGAAACGGTTTCATCGACCAGATCGTCCGGGTCATTGATGAAGCGTTGCATTTCTTTGCCGGGGCCGGTTCTTTTTGCTTGGTCCTGCATCATTTCACCGTGTATCCACCGTCGACCACAAGGTCGGCCCCGTTGATCATTGCCGCTGCATCAGATGCAAGAAACATCGCTGCTGCCGCAATTTCCTGCGGCTCGGCGAAACGCCCGGCCGGGATCTGCGCCTTCATGGCCTCGCCCTTGGGGCCGTCCCATGCCTTGCGACCCAGGTCGGTCAGCACGACAGTCGGAGAGATCGTGTTCACCGTGATGCCACGGCCGCCCCACTCCAATGCCAGGGTCTTTGTCATTCCGATGACCCCGAACTTGGATGCGCAATAGGCGACGTGATCCTCGATGGCGACAGAGCCGGCCTGCGATGCGAGGTTGATGATCCGCCCGCCCCTGCCAGCGGCGATCATTTCTTTGCCGACGGCTTGCGCCATCAGGAAGCTGCCGGTCAGGTTGACATCGATCGTCCGGGTCCAGGCCGCGGCCGAAAGATCTTTGGCTGGCGCGAGGTCCACGATCCCGGCAGAGTTCACCAGGATGTCAATGCTGCCAAAGGTCTTGACCACCTCGGCCACGGCGGCGGCAATGCTTTCGCTATCGGTCACGTTGCAGGCAAAGGCCCGGGCATCGCCCCCAACTGCCCTGGCCCTTGCGCTCGCGGCATCAAGGTTCATGTCCAGAAGCGCGACCCGTGCTCCGGCGGTGGCGAACGCGTCGGCAATGGCAGCCCCGATGCCCGAGGCGGCGCCCGTGACGATGGCGGTCTTGCCAGCAAGTGAAAAATCAATGGGTGCGGCCATAAGGTATCCTTTCAGGGGGATGTTCGCAGCAACCCTGCAAGTCGAGGTCGGGGTTGCTGCGGCGGGTTTGCACGGGGTTATTGGCGATCGGCCAGCAATGCGTCGACATTCTCGGCGGTCACCGGGGTCCATGGCACGTTGTAGGCGGTCGCGCTGCCGTCTTCCCAGCCCATGTCCGGATATTGTTTCCAGATTTCCGACATCGGTTCGTAGTCCGGCTTCACTGCCTTGATCGCCACATCGATGGCACCCTGTGCCTGCGCCGCGCCGTCCTGCAGGATCGAGGCCATGCTGCCATCCTTGACCGCCATCAATGCGTCGGTGACGCCATCGACACCAGCGATTGCAAAGTCGTCGACATTCAAGCCGGCGGCACGGATCGCCTCGATCGCGCCAAGTGCCATCTCGTCATTTTGCGCGATCACGCCCTTGATTTCCGCGCCATGCGAGGTGAGCCAGTTTTCCATCAGACTCTGGGCTTCGGCGCGCGACCAGTTGGCGGTTTGCTGTTCGAGAACCTCGACGCCCTCGCATTCCGCAAGCGCCTGGTTGTTGCCTTCGCCCCGCTGAATCTGGGCCGACTGGCCGATGGGACCTTCGATGATCACGACCGCACCCTCGCAGTTCATCGCATCAAGGACTGTCTTTGCTTCCATGTAACCGGCCTGCACGTCGTCCGATCCGACATAAGCTGTCAGCAGGTCGCTGTTGACCATGGTGTTCGAACCGACGACGGGAATGTTTTCATCGGCGGCAAGTTGCACGGCGGTCGCGCCCGCCTCGATGTCGATTGGCACAAAAACAATGGCATCATAACCTTGGGTGATCATCGTCTCGAACTGATCTTGTTGAACCAGCGCGTCATAGCGCCCGTCAAACACCGTCAGGTCGACAAGGCCAGAGGTCACGGCCGGATGGTTTTCGGCGGCATTGGCCCAAAGCTGCATGAACTCGGCATTCAGGCCATAGACGGCGGCGCCGATCTTGATCTGCCCGTCCTGGGCGCTTGCGGCAGATGCAAGCGACAGGCTCAGTGCCAGGGCACTTGCGGTGAAGGTGATGGTCTTTGACGTCATTGTGGTTTCCTCCCTTTAGACGATCCTTGGTGAAACGCGGGCAGGCGGGGGCCGTGCGAAGGCCCGGTTACCGCATGCCCGGAAAATCTGGCTGGCTCAGACCTCGGCCTTGCGGGATCGGTCAAGCATCACTGCCGCGACGATCAGCGCCCCCTTGATGACTTGCTGGTAGTAGGATTCAACGCCAAGCAGATCGAGCCCGTTGTTCAGGACGCCGATCAACAGGGCACCGATGACCGTTCCCGAGACCCGGCCGACGCCGCCTGCAAGGCTGGTGCCGCCGATGACAACCGCTGCGATGGCGTCAAGCTCGTAGGCCACGCCGGCCTGCGGCAGTGCCGATCCGGTGCGGGCCGCAAGGATCATCCCTGCGATGCCGGCCAATGCCCCCGAAATGACATAGACTGCAAAGCGAATGCGGTTGACCGAAATGCCGGACACTTTCGTCGCGTGGGGGTTGCCGCCGACCGCATAGACATGGCGTCCGAACCGGGTGCGGGTCAACACGAAATGCGAGACTGCGAAGACAAGCCCGAACAGGATGATGGGCAGCGGGATGCCCGCGATATCACCGGTGCCGATCCAGCGAAAGCCATCGGACAGCGCGGGAATGGGTCTGCCGTCGGTGTAAATCAACGTCATGCCGCGCGCCGCCGACAGCATCCCAAGTGTCGCGACGAAAGCCGGCACGGCAAAGCGTGCCACGGCCGCCCCCGAAACGGCACCGGCAGCCATGCCGGTCAACACACCGATCACCAGCGGCACGACCGCGATGTAGGGCGCGCCGGGGATGAAGCCCGCGGAAGAGGTGGTTGCGAAACTGGCCGCCACCACCCCTGACAATGCCACGACCGAACCGACCGACAGGTCGATGCCGCGTGTCAGGATGACGAAGGTCATGCCGATGGCAAGGATGCCATTGATCGAGGTTTGACGCAGAACGTTTATGATGTTGCGCGAGCTGAGAAAGTTATCGCTCACGATCGCAAGCACCAGGCAAAGCACCACCAGCGCGATCAGGATGCCGTATCGTTGGGCGATCGGTCCCGCTCTTGCCGTCAATGTTGGCTTTTGCTGGGTGCCGGCCCCCGCGGGCGTACCGGCCTTCATCTGTTGTTCCACGTCAATCCTCCCTTGGGATTTACGCCCCCTCCGGCGGGCCAGGGGTGCGGTATCTGGATCAGGCCGCAAGATGCAGCAAGCTTTCGGCTGACAGTTCGGCCTTGTTCAATTCACCTGCGACGCGACCGTCGCGCATGACGACGGCGCGATCCGCCATGCCCAAGACCTCGTCGGTTTCCGACGACACCATGATGATCGACCCGCCCTTTGCGGCGAATTCCGACATCACCCGATAGATCTCGCGCTTGGCACCGACATCGACACCGCGCGTGGGCTCATCAAGCAGCAGGATATCTGGCTGGGTCAGGAACCATTTGCCCAGAACAACCTTCTGCTGATTGCCCCCGGACAGGTTCGACACCCCAAGCCGATCCGTTGCGGTCTTGATGTTCAGTGTCGAAATCATGTCTTGGGCGGCTTTGGCCTCGGCCCGGCGGTTCATCACGAAGGCGGGCGACATTTGTTCAAGGGTCGCAAGGCACAGGTTGTCGCGGACATCGCTCGACAGAACCAGTCCCGATCCCTTGCGGTCCTCGGTCACATAGGCAAGTCCGGCGTTGATCGCGTCTTTCGGTGTCGAGATTTGGGCCGGTTTACCCGCCAGCAGGATCTGGCCCTGCGTCTCTTTCGACAGCCCAAAAAGACGGTCGAAAATCTCGGATCGGCCGGACCCCAGCAGGCCGTAAAGCGCCAGGATCTCTCCTCGTTTGACCGAAAAGTTCACATCGATCACGCCACGATCCGCCGATAGGTTCCGGACGGTAAGCACCTCGTCCCGGTCGGGGATGTTGTCCTTGACGAATTCCTCGGCCAGCGGGCGCCCGACAATAAGGTTGATCAGTCTGGTCTTGTCTATATCGGCAAGGTTGCCGTTCTCCACGAAGGCGCCATCGCGAAAGACGGTATAGCTGTCGCAGATCGAAAATATCTCGGACAACCGGTGGCTGACATAGATCACGCCTTTGCCGCGCGCCTTGAGGGTGCGGACGGCCTCGAAAAGTTGGTCTGCTTCAGCCTCGCCCAAAGCCGATGTAGGCTCGTCCATGATGATGATTTCGGCGTCATAGCTCAGCGCCTTGGCGATCTCGACCAGTTGGGTCTGCGCGACCGTCAGGTCCATCATGATGGAATCCGCACGAATGCCAAAGCGGAATCGGTCCAGCAGATCCTGCGCATCGGCGTTCATCTTGCGGAAATCCACCCGCCCCAGAAAACCGACCGGTTCACGCCCGAGATAAATGTTCTCGGCGACCGACATTGCGGGAACCGGGCTCAGTTCCTGCTCGATGATGGATATGCCATTGGCCAGCGCCTCGGATGGATCTTGAAAGGCGACATCCACGCCATTGCGCTGCAGGGTTCCGGCGTCGCGATGGTGAATGCCCATGAGGATCTTGAGGAATGTCGATTTCCCGGCCCCGTTGCCGCCACACAGGGCATGAACCGAGCCGGCTTGCAGCGTGAAGCGACCATCCTTCAAGGCGGGCACGCCGTTGAAGGCTTTCTTGAAGCCTTCGGCAGTCAATAGCGGCTGCTTCATTGCGAATCTCCCCCCCCTTCAGTCCGGCTTTGCCAAGGCGTGATAAACATTAGTCAGGTGCCGACTGACAAACGTAACTACACAGGAGGCTGACTTTTGTCAAAGAAAATACTTCAAAGTTCAACTTCGACGCATCGATCAATCCGCAACGGAAGAAACGGGGGGTGATGTCGATGAAACCCGTGCCCGAAACCCGGCTTGGTGCTCTTGGTTATGGTCGGTTTTGCATCGAGCTTTTTTCATTGATATCGCGGTTGCGATACGGCCAGCCATTTCAGCCTGGACAGGATGAATTCCCTTGTGATCTCTGCGCAGTCTTTTGCCCGCCGATCCGCGTCGGGGTGACCCGCAGGGGCGGGCGTGGGATCGCGCCATTTGACGTGGCGGATCGGCCATGCGTTGTGAATGCAGAGGTTCCAGGGGCGAGCTTTCTTGCCCTGGAACGTGCTTGACCAGAAATGTGTGATGTCAGGGGAAATCCCGCCGCGCCGTCGGCACAACGGCTTGGCCGGACGCCTGTTGATCAGCTCAGCGCGATGTCATGCATATGCGGTATGGCGAAACGAAGGGACGGCATCGCGCCCGGTTGGAAACAGCGGGTCCGTGGGGGCGGAATATGCGCGGGTTGTCAGCAGATCGCGTCTTGCGGTGATATCCGCTGTCGGGATGAATGGTTTGAATCGCCGGGCCGAAGGCCAAGCAACCCGTCATTCAAGGGAATGGCGCCAGTCGGCGAGGGCCGCTGGCGCCGTCCCGGGGTTAGTGGCGTTTCAGCATTGTCCCAACATCCAACGCCGCGAGGTGGGGGGCGCCGCTTTCTTGCAGAGATTGCAGCCGCAGCTGGGCAGATGGCGCCGTTTCATCACTTTTGGTGCCGCCGAGGTCGCGTCGGCGCGGGTCTCGGCGCGCCGCAGGGCGCTGGACAGGCGAC
This sequence comes from Paracoccus onchidii, assembly GCF_028294535.1. GTDB lineage: Bacteria > Pseudomonadota > Alphaproteobacteria > Rhodobacterales > Rhodobacteraceae > Paracoccus > Paracoccus onchidii. The sequence continues at coordinate 34,705 of NZ_JAQBIE010000016.1, forward strand.
TGACCTGGGGAATGGATGGCAGCACGGCGCTGATCTTGCCGCAATCCGGGCAAGGCAGGCCATCGCGACTGGTTTCATAGCTGGCCCAGTCGCTGAAAATGCCGTGGTCATGACAGGCAAAATCATAGATTGGCATGGGTATTCCTTTCTACATCATTCCATCCAGCAACAGGATCCCGGGAACCCAACCGGTGAAGATGCCGGCAAAGACCGTGGCCCAGGCCGTCTGCTTCAGGATTGGCCGCCCAAGGGCCAGCAGCAGGAAATACATGAACCACAGCACCGCCCAGATCAGCCAGTTGGTTGCCAGCCAGATCTCGCCGCCGCTGGAGGCCGCGGCATAGGCCCGCAGGATCACCGGAACCAAGGTCAGCGCCACGAAGAAACTGAACCAGCCAAGGCCCCGGCCATCGACCTGGGTCAGCCGGTTATAGGCGACCCATAGATAGGTGGTTGCAAACAACAGGGTCAGCGCGGCTGCGCGGATGCTGCCGGCATCGGCCCCCGGCCCGAAGGCCGACTGCACTGCAACCGCGGTCGCCACCAGCCCCGAGACGATATTGATGACCACGATCTCGCGGTCCTCGATCTTGCCCATCAGCCATAGGCCGTTCAGAAACAGGACCGCGCCGACCCAAAGCAGCAGAAATCCAAGTATCATCGAATTGCTCCTGTAATCCGCCCCCGGAACCGGTCCGAGGGCGGCGCTGAAGGGGTCAGGTGGATGTCGCCCATGCGACCTCGGGGACCGAGCGTTTCGGCCCGTCGCCATTTGGCCTGATGTCGAAATCGAAGATCCCGGTCGGAATGGCCACGGTGGCGCAGACATTGGGAATGTCGACGATACCCGCGATGCGTCCCTCGACCGGTGCGGTGCCCAGGATCATATAGGCCTGTTCGCCGGAATAGCCGAACTTCTTCAGATACTCGATCGCATTCAGGCAGGCGCGGCGATAGGCGACATGGGCGTCCAGATAGTACTGCTCGCCCGTATGCTCATCGACCGAAATGCCTTCGAAGATCAGGTAGTCGTCGAAATGGGGGTCGATGGGCGAGGGACGGAAGATCGGGTTCACGACACCGTATTTGTCCATGCCGCCCTTGATGATCTCGACCTTGATCTCGATCCAGCCTGCCATCTCGATGGCGCCGCAGAAGGTGATTTCGCCGTCGCCCTGGCTGAAATGAATGTCACCCATCGAAAGGCCGCCCCCGTCGACATAGACAGGGAAGTAGACTTTCGAACCGCGCGACAGGTTCTTGATGTCGCAGTTGCCGCCATGTTCGCGCGGCGGCACGGTGCGCCAGGCCTCTTTCGCGGCGGATTCCCTGGCGTTCCCTGTCAGCGCGCCCATCAGCGCCGTTCCGGCATGGGGCGGATTGGCAAGGGGTGGCACGCGGTTTGGATCGGTGGCGATCAGTTCCGCCTCGCGACGGTTGGCTTCGGCCAAAAGCTTGTGATCGGGCAGACAACCGATCAGGCCGGGATGGATCAGGCCGGGATAGCGCACCCCCGGAATATGGCGCGAAGTGGTATAAATGCCTTCGAAATCCCAGATGGACTTGGTGGCCTTTGGGTAATGTTCGGTCAGGAATCCACCGCCATTCTCCTTGGCAAACAATCCGTTAAAGCCCCAGCGCGATTCCGGTAGCGCCCCGATGTCGAGAATGTCGACCACCAGCAGATCGCCCGGTTCGGCCCCATGAAAGCCGAACGGACCCGACAGGTAATGCACCCGCGTCAGATCGGCGTCGCGAATGTCGTTGGCACTGTCATTGTTGCCGACCTGTCCGCCGGTCCAGTCATAGCATTCGATCCGCAGGACTTCACCGGGCTTGAACATGTCCACCATGGGAATGTCGGGGTGCCAGCGGTTATGCCCTTTCTGGGCGTTGTCCTCGGGTGCCTTGCCGAGATCGATCTCGAAAACGGTTTTGGACATTGTTTCCTCCCTATCTTGCATGGGAACCGACATGCGGCCCTGACCGATCATGGTGAGGTGGCTTTGTAACCCGCGTTCCACGTGCAAGCCGGCGTTTTGTAAATTTATGTAACCAGTTTGTAAGCAGGCTGTAATCATCCGCACTTTTCCGGGGGTTGCGGCGCAACGGCAATTCACAGGACCGGAAATCGTCTTTAGGGTGGCAGGGTCGCGTTGCCCTTTGTGCAATGTCGATCCCTGGGGAGGGGCCATGACCATTCGGACCGAAGCGTCGCGGACGCCGTTGCCTGCGGGCGACGCGACCGATGCACCATCATTGGCGATGCCGGGCGCGGCGACGCCCCTTCCGGGTTTCGAGCCCGTGCGCCGCAGCTATCAATCCTGGGTCGCCGATGAGACGGTCGAGGATTACGCGCTGCGTTACGCCCCGGTAAATCACCGTCGCTGGAGCCCGTTCGTCATTGCCAACACCGCTTTGGGCGGGATCTCGTTCCTTGCGCTCGAGGCGATCGGTGCGGCGCTGACCCTGTCCTGGGGCGTGCTGGCGACGATGATCGCGGTGTTGCTGGCGTCGATCTTCATCTTCATCACCAGCCTGCCCATCGCCTATCACGCGGCGCGCAGCAATGTGGACATGGATTTGCTGACCCGCGGGGCTGGGTTTGGCTATATCGGGTCGTCGATCACGTCGCTGGTCTATACCTCTTACACGATCATCTTCTTTGCGTTGGAAGGCGTCATCATCGCGCAGGCGCTGCTGGTCAGCATCAACCTGCCGTTGCATTACGGCTATCTGGTTTCGACCCTGTTCATCCTGCCATTTGCGGTGCGCGGTATGACGGCGATTTCGCGGTTTCAGATGGTGACGCAAATTCCGTGGATCGTTCTGGGATTGCTGCCCTTCGTCGTCATCGCACTGTCCGATCCGCAGGCCGTGGTTCGCTGGCAGGCGTCAAGCGGGCCGGAACTGGGCTGGCTGTCGCTTGGCGCGGCGATCAGCGTGCTATGCGCGCTGTCCCTGCAGATCGGGGAACAGGTCGACTATCTGCGCTTTCTGCCGCCACGTGAAAGCATGACGGGCCTGCGCTGGTGGGGGGCGATGATCCTTGCCGGGCCGGGCTGGATCCTGATTGGTGGTGCCAAGGTCTTGATGGGCAGCTTTCTGGTCACCCTGGCCATCAACGACGGCATGAGCCCCGAATTCGCGGTCGAGCCGATCGGCATGTTCTGGCAGGCGTTCCAACATGCGTTCGGCCCCGGTCTCGCGTTGGCGTTGGCGACGATCTATATCCTTCTGGCACAGGTGAAGATCAATGTGACCAACGCCTATGCAGGTTCACTTGCCCAGTCGAACCTGTTCCTGCGACTGACGCGCTATCATCCCGGAAGGTTGGTCTGGCTGCTGTTTCATGTCACGATCAGTTGCGCGTTGATGCTGCTGGGGGTGTTTTCGACGCTAGAGGCCGTGTTGGCGATCTATTCCAACCTTGCGCTGGCCTGGCTTGGGGCGCTTTTTGCCGATCTGGCGATCCTGAAGCCCCTCGGCCGAAGTCCGCGTCATATCGAGTTCAAGCGCGCCTATCTGCCGGCCTTCAATCCGGTGGGCTGTGGGGGCATGGCGCTGGGGGGACTGGTCGGGGTGTCGCTGTATCTGGGCATCGCGGGGCCGTTCCTGCAGGCGTGGTCGCCGCCCATCGCTTTCCTGATCGCCATGCTAAGCGCCGTGGTGATCGGCAGCCTGCGCGGGCCTGCCGGATATTTCGCACGCACGCCATATGATTTCGGGCACGCGGCTGATTGTCTCTGCGCGATATGCACGCACGGGTATGAAAACCGCGACATGGTCTATTGCACCTTCTACGAACGCCCGATCTGTTCGCTATGTTGCAGCCTGGAACCACATTGCCGTGACTATTGCAAACGACCTCCTCCGGTGGCTATGCAGCCAAGCGGCTTGGAAAGTTTGCGCCTGCACCGGGTCTCGCCTCAGATCTGGCAGCGGATCTGGCAGATTGCCGCCGTGTTCGTCGCGCTTCTGGTCGGACTTGGCTGTCTGTACTTGATTGCGCGCTATCTTGCGTCGGGGTTGCATGATCCGGCATTGGTGCGGCATTTCTTTTTGGGTTCGGCGCCGCTGCTGGCGCTGATCGCGATCTGGATCGTGATGGCAAATGAACGCAGGCGGCTGACCGAAGATGACCTGCTGCGCGCGCTGACCCGGCTGAGCATCACCCAGCGCGAGCTTGCGTTGAACCAGCGCCTCGCCGCTGTCGGCGAGGTCGCGGCCACGATCAGCCACGAACTGCGCAACCCGTTGGGCACCATCACCAGCTCGGTCGAGGTTCTCTCTCGCGACCCCGGTCTCGGCCCCGATTCCGAAGAGGATGTCGCCCGCATCCGTCGCAATATCCGCCGGTGCAGCCGGATTATCGACATCCTGCTGGATTTCGCGCGACAGGGCGAGAACGAGATTGTCTCGGTCGATCTGCGGGAATGGCTGTTGGCCAGCCTGTCGGACCATTCGGCACGCCATCATGTGCGGTTGGATGTGCCCATGGGAATGCGTCTGGCCTGCGATCCGTCACGTTTACAGTTCGCGATCCTCAACCTGATCGACAACGCTGCCCACGCCGCCGAATCCGCCAGACGCAGCCCAAGTATCGCCCTGAGCGTCATCCGCCGCCCCGATGTGACCGTGATCGAGGTTGCCGATAACGGTGCGGGTATGCCGCCCGATCTGCGTGCCCGTGCGTTTGACCCGTTGTTCACGACCAAGGGGGCAGGTGTCGGGCTGGGGCTTCCGCTGGTTCGGCGCGTGGCCCAGATGCATGGCGGCGAGGCATGGGTCGAACGTAGTGGCCCCGACGGCACCGCCATGCGCCTGTCGATTCCGGATGCGCCATGACACAGCCCCGCCTGTTGATTGTCGATGACGAAGCCGATTTTGCCGTCTCGACCGCCCGCGCCCTTGCCCTCGAAGGGGTCCAGACGGTGCTGGCTCATGACGGGGCCGGTGCGGTTGCGGCCGTCGAGGCGGGCGATTGCCAAATGGCGCTGCTGGATATCCGGATCCGCAACGAGGACGGGACCGAACTGGCCGCAAGGCTGAAAACGATCCGCCCAGACCTGATCGTGATCATCATGACCGCCTATGCGTCGGTCGACAGCGCGATTTCGGCGATGCAGGCAGGGGCGCATGATTATCTGCGCAAACCCTTCTTTCTGGATGAATTGATGCGCGCCCTTGGACGTGGCGGTGAAATCCTTGAACTTCGCCATGAAAAAGAGGCTGCCGAGCGTGAACTGGCCATGCTGCGCCAGCTAGAGGCCACCTCGCAACTGGCGGCCGGTCTGTCGCATGATTTCCTGAATATGCTGGCCGTGGTGCAGGGCAACCTGTCCGTTCTGAGCGATCGATTGGGCGACGCCCCCGCTTTGCTGCCCTATGCCCGCGACGCGAACAAGGCCGCCGCATCGGCAGCCAGTGTCGTGGCGCGGTTGGGTGGCTTTCTGCGTGACCGCAAGACCGACACCCAGCCGATTGATCTGCGCGATCCGGTTCGCGCGGCGGTCGAGATGGTCCGCGGCACGATATGTGCCGGGATGACGCTGAGACTGAGCCTGCCGGCGGAACCGTTATTGGTGCTGGCCGATGCCAGCCTTGTCGAGACCGCGATAGTCAATTTGCTGATCAATGCCCGTGATGCGACGCAGGGGCATGGCGGTGCAGTGATCTTTCTGTCCCGGATCGTGCAGGGCGGATCCTATGCCCGGCTGTCTGTGCAGGATGACGGGCCGGGTCTGGATGACGATGCGCAAGGTCGGGCGCTGACGCCGTTCTTTACCACCAAGACGCATGGAACCGGGCTGGGCCTGCCGATGATTCAGCAATTCGCGCTGAATAATGGTGGACGGTTTCACTTGGCGAATTCGTCCGAAGGCGGCGCCATCGCGACATTGGATTTGCCAGCGCTTCCGGTCCATTCTGTCGGGGCGAACATATAGCCTGCGCCGCGGATCGTGCGGATAATGCGATGTTGTGGGCCGGTGTCACCGATCTTGCGGCGGATCTTTCCGATCATCACGTCAATCGAACGGTCATAGGGTGACCAGTCGCGATTGGCCGCGAAATCAAGAAGCTGATCGCGGCTCAGTACACGGCTGGGGCGCTGTGCAAGAATGCTGAACAGGTTGAATTCCTGCGCCGTCAATGGCCGGATCCGACCATTCGCATCGCGCAGCAACCGGGCATCCAGATCCATCGACCACTCCCCGAAGCGCAGTATGCGGGCGTGTTCGGGCCGGGCCGGCGTGGTGGCCTGAACGCGGCGAAGAATGGCGCGGATGCGGGCCAGCAATTCTCTTGGTTCAAAGGGTTTGACCATGAAGTCATCCGCTCCGATTTCCAGCCCGACGATACGGTCAATCGCTTCGCGCCGGGCAGACAGGAACAGGATGCCGGGGCCGTGTTCGCCCTTGACCTCGCGCGCCAGGGCATATCCGTCATCGCGACCCGGCAGGCCAATATCCAACACCACCATATCAAAACTGGCCCGGCGCAGAGCCTCGCGCATGGCAGGGCCGCTGGGGGCAACCTCGGCGTCGAAACCCTCTTCGGTGAAGTAGCGGATCAGGAAGGCGCCCAATGAGGGGTCGTCTTCGACGAACAGGACGCGCTGACGCGAATACGCCGGATCGGTATCAGTGATATTGGACATGTTCCCCCCCCTCCCTGATCTTACTGCAAGGATCGCCACTGCCAAGGGCTGTGGATGTTGGGCCGGCCCAGCACGCGGCAAAGTGATGCCGGCCCGGCAGCCCGGCCGGTGGCACGGACATAAAGGCGGCTAGGCAGAAGAATGTTTTTGAACGTTGCCCGAAACTTTGCGGATCGGTGGCCATTCTCCGCCGGACCGGAACATGCCGGGGTCAGATCGCTTCACGCGCCCTTTGGGACATTGCGACCTCGATATTGACGATCGCGTTCTTCAGATGCGCTATCAGGGCCTGGGATGCCACCTTTGCGTCACGTGCAAGCAAGGCATCGACGATTGCCTTGTGCTTGCGCGTTTGTCGTTCCCGGTTGGTTTGCAGTTGGGACGAGATGAACCGAGCCCGCCAGAGTCGTGTGTTGTACTGTCTGTGGGTTTCGCTGAGGGGCGGATTATGTGCCGCAGCGACGATCGAGCTGTGAAACGACATGTCGAGTTCAAAGCGCTTCATGGCGTCATCCGAATCCACACAACCGACCATTTCGTCCTGCAGCTGAACAATCCGGGCCAGTTCGGCATCGGAGGCATGCTGACACGCCAGTTCCCCGGCCAACCCCTCCAGCGCGCCCTGGACGGACAGCCAATGCGAGAGTGTCTCAAGTGAGGGGTTTGCCACGCGCGGGCGACGGGTTTCGCTATAGTCAACCAAACCTTCCGTTTCGAGAAGGCGAATTGCGTCCCGCACCGGGGTGCGGCTGATACCAAGCAGGTCCGACAGGTCCCGCTCATTCAGCGCCAACCCGGGCGGAAGCTTTTCAAGCAAGATCAGCTGCCGTAACTTGTCCGCTGACTGTTCGGCCAGGCTCATTGGGCGCTCGGCCGAAATGTCATCGTCCAGAAGATCTTTTAGGGACATTGATTTCATTCTCGTTACCCTTTCCAGAAAGGCGCGGCACGCCATTCACCGGTCAGGGAAGCCTACGTTGAAGCAACTGTAGCCTTCCCGCCGACCCGAGACAATGTGTCGGGCAGTGGTTCAGCCCGTCCGGTCGATCTGTTGCAGATCCGCAGGTAATAGCTGGGCCGGAATGTTCTGATAGCTGACCGGACGAAGCCAGCGCGTGATCGCCAGGGTGCCGACCGAGGTGGCGCGCACATCCGTGCTGGCCGGGTAGGGGCCGCCATGCATCATGGCAGAACAGACCTCGACCCCGGTAGGAAAACCATTTGCAAGGATGCGCCCGGCTTTTTCCTCGAGGATCGGGAACAGCGCCTGAGCAAGTTCGATGTCTTTGTCATCCATTTGCAGGGTCGCGGTCAACTGCCCTTCCAGGCCTTCAGCCAGTTCAAGCATTTCCGCGGTATCGGTGCATTCCACGATCACGCCTGCGGCCCCAAAAACCTCGTCACGCAGTTGCGGCGTTTGCAGCCAGTCGCGCGCCGCGACCTTGAACAAGGCCGGCAAGGCGCGCCGCGCACCGACGTCTGACTGTTGGTTTTGCAACAGATCTTGCGACAAGTCGCGCAGGGTTTCGACACCGTTGCGATAGGCTGCGCAGATGCCGTCCGTCAGCATGGTTTGCGCGCCCACGGTCTTTAGTCCGTCCACCGTGGCTGCCTCGATGGTATCGCTGCCGGGTCCCTTTATGGTTATGGTCACGCCGGGATTGGTGCAGAACTGACCTGCGCCCATCGACAGGGCGGCCGCCAGTCCGGCCCCGATCTCAGCACCCCTTGCTGAAACCGCATGAGGAAGGCAGAAAACCGGATTGATCGACCCCAGCTCGCCATAAAAGGGGATCGGGTCGGGCCGAGAGGTGCAGAGATCGAAAAGTGCGCGCCCCCCCGCCAGTGAACCGGTAAAGCCGACAGCGCGGATCTGGGGGTGTTTCACCAAAGCCGTGCCGACCTCGCGACCCGAGCCTTGAACCATCTGGAACGTTGCTTTCGGCATGGCGCAGTGCGTGATGGCGCGCAGAATCGCCTGAGCGACCAGTTCAGCAGTGCCAGCATGGGCGCCATGTCCTTTCACGATCACCGGACATCCGGCAGCCAGCGCCGAAGCCGTGTCACCGCCAGCGGTCGAAAAAGCCAGCGGGAAATTCGAAGCACCGAAGACGACGACCGGACCGATCGCACGATGACCAAGCCTCAGATCGGGGCGGGGCAGTGGTTGGCGGTCCGGCAGCGCGGGTTCGTGACGCTGGTCCAGATAGGTGGTGTCCTCGATCAGATCGGCGAACATGCGCAGCTGTCCGGTGGTGCGGCCGCGCTCGCCGACAAGCCGCGCTTCGGGAAGGCCGGTTTCGGCCTTCGCGGTTTTGGTTATCATGTCGCCCAGCACATCGATTTCCTGTGCGATCTGGCGCAGGAATGCGGCCCGCTTCGGGCGTGGAACGCCGGAATAGGCGCGAAAGTCGCGGCGCGCAGCCAGAGCCGCCTCGTCAATTTGGGCGGGTGTTGCCTGTGCGAATGTCTGTCCGTCGAGGTCGGCAGATGGAAGAAGATGGTCTGATCCGACCCAGCAGCCGTCGATCAGGTTTTTTCCGTTCAGCATTGTATTTCCTTTACTTTCCCCAACGCAGGACCAAAGGGTCGAGCGGTTTCAGAAGGTCGAGAAGCCGTGTCTTGATCGCGGGATGAAGCGGCGCAATGGGATGGCGACAAGCGTCCGATCCGATGACTCCGCCCGCCACCATGGCGGCCTTGCATGATTGCCAGCCGCATTGGCGGTTTTCATGGTTGATCGCCATCGCGACCCGGCCATAGGCCGCCGTGGCTTCAGCGTGGCGCCCTGCATGGAAATGGGTCAGCACCGGCTTGATCTGATCCACGATCATGCCCGAGGTCATCGAACCGGTCGCCCCGGCATCCAGATCGGCCAGCAACGTAATCGCCTCTTCTCCGTCGAATGGGCCTTCGATCGCATCGCCGCCGGCTTCGATCAGAGCGCGAATCTTGTTGGCGGCGCGTGGGCATTCGATCTTGAACAATCGCACCTCTTCGATTTCGCGTGCCATTTTCACCAGCAGCGGCACCGACAGGTCGACGCCGGACATCGGGGCATCCTGCACCATGATCGGAATGCCCACCTCGCCCACGGCCGCGAATTGTTCGAAGGTCTGTTCGGGCGTGCCTTTCAGCGTCGCGCCGTGATAGGGGGGCATCATCATCACGCTATGCGCGCCCAGTTCCCTGGCAAGTCGGGCACGCTGGACCGCGATTTGCGTCGCGTAATGGCTGATGGTGACGATCACCGGAACCCGTCCGGCCACATGTTCAAGGCTGAGCCGGGTCAGGATCGTGCGTTCCTCGTCCGACAACAGGAACTGTTCGGAAAAATTGGCAAGAATGCAGATCCCATCGGCGCCCTGATCGATGAGGCAGTCCAGAACACGCTTCATCCCTTCGAGGTCAAGCGTGCCATCATCATGAAAAGGTGTGGGGGCGACGGGCCAGATACCGGAATAACGGGTCATTCGAAAATCTCGAAATTATGGAGATGCTTGTCAGAGATGCTGATGCCCAGACCAGGCAGATTGTCATCCAGTTGCAGGTAGCCATCGACCGCATCGGGATCGCCGTCGAAGATATAGTAGAACAGCTCATTGCCGACCTCGACGTCGAAGACGGGGAAATATTCTGAAATCATGCAATTCGCATTGGCCATGGTCAGGTGATAGTTATGCATCTGGCCCGCATGCGGAATCACCGGCAACTGGAATGCTTCGGCAATGGCGTTGATCTTTTGCGCTGCGGTAATGCCGCCGACCCGGTTGGTGTCGTATTGCAAGACGCTTACGGCTTTTTTCTCGATCAGGTCCTTGCAGCCGATGACGGAAAATTCATGCTCACCGCCGGAAATCGGCACGATGTTCATGGCGTTCAGTTCGCGATAGCCCTCGACGTCATCTGCGATGACGGGTTCTTCCAGCCAGCGGGGATCGTATTTTGCCAGCTTGGGCAGCATCCTCTTGGTATAGTCGAGATTCCAGCCCATGTAGCATTCAAGCATGAGATCCGCGTCATAGCCGACCACTTCGCGAATGGCTTCGACCCGCTTGAGGTTTTCGCGCATTCCTTCGGGACCATGTTTGGGTCCCCAGCCAAAGCGCATCTTGTAGGCGTTGTGCCCGGCGGATTTGGCCTCTTCGGCCTCGCGCTGCATCGCCTCGATCGGACCGGCGTAGAGTTTTGAGTAATAGACCGGGATTTTTTCCTTGGTGCGTCCCCCAAGAAGCTTGAAAACGGGCTTGCCGGTCAGTTTCCCCATCAGGTCCCAGATCGCGATGTCGATAGCGGAAATCGCGGTCATGCCGATCCCCTTGCGCCCCCAGGCATGGGTGCGGCGATACATCTTTTCCCAGATATAGGCATGGTCGAAAGGGTCTTCGCCGATGACCAGGGGTGCGAACCAGTCGTCAATGGCCTTCTTGACGACAGTGGGGGCAAGTGCGGCGTTGCCGATGCCAATGGTGCCGTCCTCGCATTCCACCTCGCAGGTCAGCCACTGGTGGAAGCGAAATGACGCCATCGCATCTCCCTTCATCCACAATGCGTCCGAGGCGTTGGTGCAGAAATTGCCGGTGGGCGGCACGGTGGGGCCGGTCCAATTCCACACCCGGGTGCGGATCGACTTGATCTTGGTCATCATGGTCTCCATTCTCTGCTTGATTTGGAATACCAAAAACCGTATACCGAAATACATGTCAAGGACAAGCTGGTCGAGGCAGTGGCCTTCGTGACCAACATTCCCGAGGAGGAGAGGGTAAATGTACAGATTGATGGACGGCATGAAGTTAGTGGCCGCCGTTGCGATCGTATCCTGTGGCGCCAGTCAGGTGGTGGCAGACGATTTTCCGTCAGGCCCGATCGAAGTGATCAACAATTCGAAGCCGGGTGGGGGGAGCGACATTTTCCTGAGATTCGCCACCGAGGCCGCAGCGGAAATTCTCGATACCAGCATCATTCACCTGTCCAAGACAGGCGGGGTCGCAACCAACACGCTGAAATATGTTCAGTCGAAGCCCGCCGATGGGCATACCCTGTTCATCGTGAATGCCGGGACCGCTTTGACCATGATGAGCGGTTCCATCGATATGGATCAGGATGACATCATCCCCCTGGTGCGTGGCACAGTCGAACCGGAATTCATTGTCGTTCAGGCCGGACGCTTTGAGGGCGGTGCGGATTTCATCGAATACGCAAAGTCCAATCCGATCAAGCAGGCCGGCACCAAGGTTGGCGGCAATGCACATGTCAACGCCCTGATCATGAAAAACACCATCGGCATGGCGCAGCAAACCTATGTGCCGTTCGAAAAATCCGGCGAGATTGTCATCAACGTCATCAACGGAAATGTTGATGTCGCCCTTTTGAATCACGAGGAATTCGCGTCACAGGCAGCCGCCGGACAAGTCGATGTCCTGGCCGTCCTGCTTCCGGAACGTCTCGAAAACATGCCGGAAGTCCCGACCGGCCACGAGATTGGCCTGCCGATGGATTCGCCGCAGATCCGTGGCCTGGGCGTTCGGGCGGGCACACCGGAAGAGGTGGTAGACAAGCTGGAGGCGGCTTTGCTCGAGTCGATGAAGTCCGACACCTATGTCGAATATCTCAAAGGCTCGGGGCAGGATCTGACCAGCGTCACGGGCCGCGATGCCTTCGGCGCGGAATTCAAGACGATGTATGACAATTATCAATCCATCAAGAAAGAGCTTCTGGGCGGCTAGTCCACCCTAGGTCCACCCCGCCCCTGCATATGGGGCGGGCCAATGATGCGACATGAAGGAGCCTTTGGATGTCCACCCGCGAAGAAAGCCTGCGCAAGACGGATCGCACGCTGTTTCTTGAATCGATTGCCGTCATGGCCTTTGCCGCCACGATGTATGGCGTGACCCATACGTTCCGGGAAGTGCCGCCAATACTGGCCCAGGGAATTCAGCCAACGGCCTTTCCCCGCGCCATTCTTATCATCATGTTCCTGCTGGCCGCGACCCAGGCCTTTCAGGCCCTGAAACGCCCTGCCACGGAAGCCAGCAGTTTTGGCAAGAAAAAGCCAGTGCCGCCGCTGGTTTTCCTGACGATTGTACTGCTGATCGCTTTTGCGATGCTGATGCCGATTGTCGGCACCTTCCCCGCGATGGCCGTTTTCCTGCCGGGCCTTGCCGTCCTGTGGGGTGAGCGCCGCTGGATCCTGATGGGGCTGAGCTTTGCCGGCTTTATCGGTTTTGCCTACGGGCTCTTCGTTCTCATCATGCAAGTTCCCTTGCCCTAACGAGGTCAGATCGAATGGACTCCCTTGTTCTTGTGGCTCAGTTTCTGACTGACCCATCCAACCTCATGATCATTGCGGTCGGGACTCTGGTCGGATTGATCGTGGGTGCCCTGCCGGGCCTTGGCTCGGTTGTTCTGATTGCGCTGATGCTTCCATTTGTCGTGCGCATGGATCCCACAACCGGCATCGCACTTTGTGCCATCGTTTACTGCGCCACAACTTACGGCGGTTCACTGACGGCGATCCTGATCAATACGCCGGGAACGCCGGCTGCGGCGATGACGACCTTTGATGGTTTTCCCCTTGCCCAGAAAGGTCAGGCTGGGCGTGCGCTGGGAATTGCAACTTTCTCCAGTGCGATCGGCGGCATCCTTGGCATTCTGGTGATGATCGTCGCGACGCCGCTGCTGGCAAAGCTGGCGTATCAGTTCGGTCCGGCCGAGTTCTTTGCCCTCGCGGTCTTTGGCATGTCGATGTTGGCCTCGATCAGTGGCGCTTCGATGATCAAGAACTTTATTGGTGGCGCGTTCGGGCTTTTGCTGGCGACCATCGGCACCGATCTGACCACGGGTGTCGAGCGTTTCACCTTCGGTCAGCCCGATCTTTATGAGGGAATTGCCGTGGTGCAGATCATGATCGGCATCTTCGCAGGTGGCGAATTGCTGCGTCAGGCCACGCAAACCAAGGTCAAGCGCGAACTGATCGCCGAGGGCGTGACCCGTCTGCCATCCTGGCAGGATTTTCGCCGGATATGGAAAACCGTGCTGCGTTCGACCGGTATTGGAACCGTCATCGGGATCCTGCCAGCCGAAGGCGGGAAGGTTGCGGCCATGATCGCCTATAATGAGGAATACCGCTGGTCGAAGAACAAGGACGAGTTCGGAAAAGGTGCGATCGAAGGCATCGCCGCGCCGGAAGCTGCGAATAACGCTGCGACAGGCGGCACCATGGTCCCAACACTTGCCTTGGGCATTCCCGGAGGCGGATCGACGGCCATTATCCTGACCGCGATGCTGATTCTGGGGTTGCGCCCCGGACCGCAGCTTTTCGTAGAACAGCCAGATCTGCTGGCCGGTATATTCGGGGCCATGCTGGGCGCGAATGTCTGCTTTCTGATCTATGGACTGCTTGGCGCGAAGCTGTTCAGCCGCATCACCCTGATCCCGACGACGATCCTGTGGCCCTGCGTTATCGCCCTGGCTTGCCTCGGGGCCTATAGCCTGCAGCAAAGCATGTTTGATATCGGCGTCATGATCTTCTTCGCGGTGCTTGGATTCTTCCTGAACCGTCATGGCTATGCGCCGGCTCCGATCATCATGGGGCTGATCCTTGGCGAATTGATCGAAACCTCGCTGAAGCAATCCTACCTGATCTATGACGGCAACCTGCTGGCCATTCTGGGGCAACCCATCGCCTTGGCGTTCCTGCTTTTGTCGCTGTTGGGTATCTGTGGCCCGCTGATCGCAAAGGCATTGGGGGCATTCCGTGACAAGCAGGCCAGCCTGCTGACCGGAAACGACGAATAGAAACGAGATATATCATGACCAACAAACCTGTCATCATGTCCACCCTGGGCGATGCCGGCGGCATTGGCCCCGAATTGGTGGCAAGAAGCCTGGATAAACCCGAAATTACCGAGGGCGCGAAGCGTGTCATCGTGGGGAATTCCCGCGTGTTCGACATGGGCCGGGAAGTGGCTGGGACGACTTTGGACATCAAGCGCTTCACGGATTTCGATGAGGCTGTGGCCGCGCCCGACCCAGTGGTTTTCCACCACATCGACGGCGCAGAATTCGACAAGATCCCCTATGGCGTTTCCACCGCCGCGGCTGGTGAAGATGTGTATCGCGTGGGATGCTATGGGGCCGACCTTGCCCGGGCGGGCAAGATTGATGCCTTTGTCTGGTCCCCGATCAACAAGGCATCCATGCACAAGGCGGGGCATCACTTCGAAGGCTACAAGGCCGCCATCGCGGACTATATGGGGTTCCGGGGGCTCTCGACCGAGATCAACACCATCGGTCACATGTGGACCTGCCGGGTCACCTCGCATATTCCCATCAGCGCCGTGGCCGGAGAGATGGATCCGAAACGGATTGAAGATGTCCTGATCTATTTCGAACGTGAATTGCGGCGGTTTGGCTATGCCAGCCCCAGGATCGCGGTGTCGGGTCTGAACCCCCATAATGGCGACGAAGGGGCCTTTGGCCGCGAAGAGATCGACATCATCCGTCCGCTGGTTGAACGGGTGAAGGCCCGTGGCCTGAATGTGGAAGGTCCATTCCCGCCGGATACGATTTTCCTGACGGTGCAGGAACAGGGCTTTCTCGGCGTTCTGTCGATGTATCACGATCAATGCCAGATCGCGACCAAGCTGCTGGGTTTCGATGATGGGGTGACCTATTTCGGCGGCTTGCCGCATATCCTTGCAACGCCTGCACACGGCACCGCCTATGACATTGCGGGGCAGGGCAAAGCACGCCCGAATGCCAGTCAGAAGGCGCATGAACTTGCTTGCCGAGCAGCGCGGATCGCCAAGGGGCTGCCGCACAAGAAGGACGTCACCGCATGAGCAAGAAACCCAACATCCTTCTGATCGAAGCCGACCAGCTGGCTGCCTTTGTCCTGTCGATGTATCGCCCCGAGGCCCAGGCGATCACGCCCAATCTCGACCGGCTGGCAGCCGATGGTGTCGTCTTCGAGAATGCCTATTCCAATTCGCCACTATGCTGTCCGTCGCGTGCGTCGAAGTTCACCGGTCGATTGCCTTCCAGTCATGAAGTATGGGGCAACGGGGCCGAGTTCCGGTCCGAACTGCCGACGATGATGCATTTCCTGCGCTCGGCGGGATATCGTTGTGTGGTGTCCGGGAAATGTCATTTCATCGGTGCGGACCAGCTGCACGGATTTGACAAGCGCTTGACAACCGACATGTATCCGTCGGGTTTCGACTGGACCATTGACTGGAAGCTGGGGCCCGTTCACCGCGAGGGAACCTCGACCCGCAAACTGGGTGTCAGCGGGTTGTGCAAGACCAACAACCAGATTCTCTATGATGCCGAGGTTCAGTATCGGGCGGTCGAGTTCCTGCGCTATGAGGCGCTGAACAAGCCTGAAAGCCCGTTCTTTCTGCATGTGTCCTATACGCAGCCCCACGAGGCCTATCAGTCGCTTCCCGAATATTGGGATCGCTATGACGGGATCGAGATCGAAATGCCCCGCATTCCCGAGGATGACGACCCGCATCCGACGACGGCCTGGCTGAAAATCCACCACGGGATCGATCAGTTCCCCCCTGACGCAGAGACCATCCGTCTGTCGCGACGCGCCTATTATGCGATGATCTCGCATCTGGACGACTATCTGGGCGAATTGATCGCCGAGCTGAAGCATCTTGGGCTATATGACGATACGGTCATTGTCTTTACCTCGGATCACGGCGACATGCTGGGTGAACGCGGCATGTGGTTCAAGCGCAGCTTCTACCAGGGTTCGTTGCAGGTGCCGATGATCGTCCACGGGCCGGGTATCGCGGCTGGCCGCCGGTCCCAGAATGTAACGCTGGCGGATCTTTGCCCGACGCTTGCCGAACTGGGCGGCGCCAAGGCGGCCTGCGACACGCATGGCAGTTCGGACAGCCAGAGCTTTCTGGGTCTGCTGATGGCGGATAGCAACAGTGTCAAGGACGAGGCGATTGCGGAATATTACGGTCCGGGTGTCATCGAGCCCTGGCTTGCGATCCGGAAGGGCGACTGGAAATATGTCTGGACGCGCAATCATCCCGACCTTCTTTACAATATGAAGGACGACCCCGACGAACAGACCGATCTTTCCGATGATCCCGCCCTTGCAGAGATTCGGGACGTGTTGAGACAGCGATTGTTGGCGCGCTATGACGTCGAGGCGGTGACCCAACGTGCCGCGGTCAGCAAGACCACGCGCGCCTTTCTTCAGGAAACCCTTTCTACCAATGAAAGCTATGCCTGGGATTACGAGCCTCGGTTTGACGCGACACGGCGTTATGTGCGCGGCGTGAACAGCCCTTCAACTGCCTGAGGATGTCATGACCAAAAAACCGAACATTCTGATGATCTATGCCGATCAGATGCGGTATGACTGTGCCGGGTTCTCGGGGAATCCGGATGTCAAGACGCCGAACATGGACCGGCTGGCAGCCGAAGGGGTGTGTTTCGACGAAGCCTTTACCTCTTACCCGTTGTGCACGCCGTTTCGCGGGTCATTGCTGACCGGGAAATACGCGCACAAGGTCGGGTTGTATTCCAATCATTTCCCGATAAATACCGATCAACCGTCTTTGGCGACCAGCCTGAATGCCGTGGGATATGAATCCGGTTATATCGGCAAGTGGCATCTGTATGGCGGACCAAAACCCGGTTTCGTTCCGCCCGGGCCGGATCGGATGGGATTTGATCACTTTGTCGGATATAATCGCGGCCATTATTACATGGATGCAATTTTCTACCGCGATACCGACCAGCCCTATACCTGCAAACGCTTCGAGCCGGACTTTCAGACCGATCACACCATCGAATTCATGGACCGGGTGCACAAGGCCGGCGACGGACCGTTCTTTGCCTATCTTTGCTTTGGGCCGCCGCATTTCCCGATGGATATGCCAGAGCATTGGCGCAGGATGTATGATCCCGAACGGATCACCCTGCCCAAAGGCACGCCGAACCCAGAATTGCAGAAGCGGCGCGCGCAAGAGCGCACGAAACTGGATTTTGACGGCGATGACCGCTTCGGTGAACGATCAAAGACCGACAAGCTGGCCGGGCAGGATCCCGAAGTTGAAAACGAAGCCCAGATACGCAAATTCGTCGCTGAATATTACGGCATGATATCCAATGTGGATTTCAATGTCGGGCGGTTGTTGAACTGGCTTGATGCCGCTGGTCTGGCAGAGGATACGTTGGTCATTCTGTTCTCGGATCATGGTGACATGCTGGGTCAGCACGGCAGCTATTGCGGTATCAAGCGGCAAGCCTATCGCGCCTCGGCGCAAGTTCCCCTGTTGGTCCGATACCCAAGGCGATTTGCGCAGGGCAGGCGTGTCGGGTCGCTGGTCGATGTTGCCGTAGATACCATGCCGACATTGCTGGAAGCCTGCGGCGTTGCCATACCCGATGGCGTACAGGGCAACAGCTACCTTTCCCTTCTGGATGGCCCGTGCGATGCCCCGCCGGTCCGCGATCACGTGCAGTTCGAATTGATGAAGGCTGCATTCGGCGGACGCAGCGAACGGCATGTCAAACCTGAACGAGGCATTCGCACACGGGAATGGCTGTATGTTCGCAAGAAGGATCGACCACTTTATCTTTTTGACCAGCTCAATGATCCTGACGAACAGGTAAATCTTGTGAACGATCCGGCCTATGCAGACATCCAGAAGGCACTGGATGCGCGCGTATTGATGAATATGGCAGAAACCGGAGATGCCTGGGATCTGGAAATGAGCTTTCCTCCGCCCGGTTTCATGAACCACGAACAAGCACATGATTACCTTGTGAATGTCGTGAAACCTTCTGCCATCGAAGTGCCCTGAAGGCGCACTTTTGTGCCCGGCGCCGACGCGTGCCGGGCTTGGGAATGCCGATGAGACAACTTGCCAAGTATTTCGCCTTGCCCCGGCCCTGGTTTCGCAAGGTCAACGCGCATACGCTGCGTGCGGATGCCACTGCGGGGCTGACCAACGCGGCTGTGGTTCTGCCGCAAGGGGTGGCCTTTGCCGTGATCGCCGGGCTGCCGCCGCAATACGGTTTGTTCACCGCGATGATCCCGTCGCTGGTCGCGGCGTTGTTCGGGTCTTCGATGGTCATGGTGTCGGGGCCGACCACGGCGATTTCCGCCGTGCTGTTTGCCTCGCTGTCGCAATTCGCGCCTGCTGGAACACCAGCCTATATCCAGATGGCGCTGGTGCTTACCGTGATGGTGGGGGCAATTCAGCTTGCGGCGGGCCTGGCGCGGCTTGGTGCGCTGATCGGGTTCGTATCGCATTCCGTGATCGTCGGTTTCACGGCGGCTGCGGCGGTTCTGATCGCGGTGTCCCAGCTGGCTCCTGCCCTTGGGGTAACGGTCGAGAAAGGTGGCGGGGTACTCGAGCGGTTCCTGCATCTGATCGATGGTATCGGCGGGGCGAACGGATATGCGGTTCTGCTGGCGGGCGTGACCTTGGCAACGCTGATTGCCGTGCAGCGCTGGAACAGGCGGCTTCCATCCTATCTGATTGCGCTTGGCGTCGGATCACTATGTGGCTGGTGGCTTGATGCTTCCGCGCAGGGGATAGCCATGTTTGCCGCCTTGCCCATTCTGCTGCCGACGATGCATCTTCCCTCGGTCGAGATGTCGGCCATTGCCGAACTGACCCCTGCCGCCGTAGCGATCGCCTTTGTTGCGTTGCTAGAGGCCATGTCCATCGGACGCGACTTTGCACATCGGCGGGGCGAGCCCTACGATTCCAACCAAGAGATCATGGGGCAGGGATTGTCCAATCTGTTTGGCGGCATGTTCCAGTGCTATGCGGGGTCAGGCTCCTTCACGCGTTCGGCGCTGAACGCCGAAAGCGGTGCGCAAACGCCGATGTCGTCTATCTTTGCGGCCTGTTTCCTGTTCGTGATGATGCTTGGACTGGCGCCATTCGTGGCCTATGTGCCTGTGCCCGTCGTGGCGGGGATCATTCTTTTCGTGGCCTATCGCTTGGTCGATATGGCTGAAATCCGGCATATTCTGGGGGTGCGAACCAGTGATCGGCTGGTGTTGCTGGTGACTTTTCTTGCCGGCATATCGATCGAACTGGAATTTGCGATTGTCGCGGGTGTTCTGACGTCGCTGTTCGCGTTTCTGCGCAAAAGTGCAACGCCTCTGGTTGCGGTTCTCGCGCCTTCCGAAGAACAGGGACATCGCAGCCTGAGAGGGGCCATCCGCTATAACCTTTCGCAATGCCCACAGATCGCGATTCTTCGCATTGAAGGCCCGATCTATTTCGCGTCTCTGGAAGCCATCGAAGACAGGTTCCAGCAGATCGAACAGCGATTTGGCGCGCGCAGCAACCTTGTGCTTTACCTGCGTGGCGTGGGGCTGATCGATCTGGCGGGCGCGGATTATCTGATAAGCCTGATCAGACGGCATCGCGCACGCGGGGGGAATGTGCGTATCGTGGCAACCTATGAAGGCGTTGTTTCGACACTTCGTCGAACACATGTACTGGAGGTTCTGGGCGCAGAGAATTTGGTCATGAGCAAAAACTCGGCCATCTCTGCCTGTGTCCGGGACGCTGACCCCGAGATTTGCCGCAACTGCACGAGCCGCGTTTTTCAGGAATGTCGACAGCCGACCGGCGTCTAGATCTTTGAAGTGTCTTTCGGATGCATCCACGAAACTGCCCCCGGACATTGCGTTGCGGTGCCGGGCAGCATGTCACGATGGGCGCTTGTCTTCGGCGGTGTCTTTCGTCGTCTGGCGCTGGCGCAACCATTCCCGCAGGATAAAAGAGTGTCGATCCTGGCTCTTGCTTTCAGAGCTGACCATCCAGATCGCCTCGCCGGACCGAACAGGGGGACCAAACGGCATATAGAGTGATCCATTGCTCAATTCTGTTGTTACATAATGGCGTGGAACCACGGCAATGCCCATGCCTTCGACCGCGGCCTGAAGCAGAAGGGCGCTGTGCGAGAACCGGTTCCCCTGGATGGTTCCCGTGTAGGGAATGCCCGAGATCCGTAACCAGGTCAGCCACAGGCTGGGTCGGCTGGCATTTTGCAGCGATGGGATCTGCGAAAAATCGAGCGTTCCGGGTGCCGCGTCCGGCGCAAGCAGCTTGGGGCTGGCCACAACGGCCAGCTCTTCCTCGAACAGTTTGGTCGCGCGGCCGTGCCATTGACCCGAACCGCGCATGATCGCGATGTCGACGGCACTCGATTCGACATCGGTTGTTTCATCTATGGTGGTCAGCTCGAAAGGGATGTCGGGATAGCGCAGCCGGAAACTGCGCATGCGGGGAATAAGCCATGTGGACGCCAATGTGGGCGTGGAGCCGACGATCACCCACCCTCCGCTGCGCCGCCCCCTGACAGCATCAATCGATGCTTCTTCCAGGCGGGCAAGGACCTGAACGACATCTTCGTAATATGCGGCGCCGAT
This sequence comes from Paracoccus onchidii, assembly GCF_028294535.1. Classification (GTDB taxonomy): domain Bacteria; phylum Pseudomonadota; class Alphaproteobacteria; order Rhodobacterales; family Rhodobacteraceae; genus Paracoccus; species Paracoccus onchidii. Next base: position 55,797 of record NZ_JAQBIE010000016.1, read on the forward strand.
CTTGGTCAGAACAAGATGTGATCCCGCGCGTTCGAACAGTCGCAGGTTCAGGAATTGTTCGAGTCCGTGAACATGACGACTGACACCGCTTTGCGTCATACCCAGTTCATTTGCGGCTTTCGTAAAGTTCAAAAGGCGCGCGGCAGCTTCGAATGCCTGCAATGCCGAAAGCGAGGGAAGGAAGCGTCGAGTGGGCATGACTAAAACTCATCGTTAAGGCATCGTTCATGGGGTGGATCAGCGGCTGAAATCCAGCGAAGATAAGTTCAACAGGATCGCAGCTTGTGAATGGTATCCCGAATTTCGGCTCTATCATGAGCATGCTGCATCTTGATGCAACGACAAAAAATGAGCGGATCGGGCAAACCGGACCGTATATCGCCAACAGGAGATTGCCATGATTTCACGTCGCAGCTTCACAGCCGTGCTGGCAGGCAGTGCTGCCCTTGCCGCGCTGCCTGCAATGTCACAGACCGCCAGTTCGCTTGAACGTATCAAGTCTTCTGGTGTGTTGCGCATCGGCGCGGTTGCCGATGGCGCCCCGTATTATCAGAAAAGCATCGCAGACGGGTCCTGGCGGGGCTTTTACATCGATATCTGCAAGAAGCTTGCCGATGATCTGGGTGTCGCGTTGGAGATCACCGAAACGACCTGGGGGAACTCGGTCCTCGGTCTGCAGGCCAACAAGCTGGACGTGTTTTTCGGGCTGAATCCCACGCCAGAGCGCCAGAAGGTGATCGATTTTTCGGGGCCGTGTTTCAAGAACGCCTTTTCGCTGGTCACGGATGCCGAGGACAACCGTCAGACTTGGGCCGACTTCAACGATCCGGACACGAGAATTGCGGTTGATGCGGGGTCGTCGCATGATACGGCCGTCAGCAAGCACTGCCCCGATGCCCAGGTCGTCCGCCTGAAATCGCAAAGCGACGCTACTGCATCCTTGCAGGCCAACAGGGCCGATACGCAATGCCTTGTGCTGATTCTGGCGCTGACACTGGTTGCCAAGAACCCCGGCATCGGCAAGGTCGTGATCCCGTCACCCAATGATGCAACGACGTCCAATGCGGGCTTCCGCCGCGAAGACGATACCGCGTGGAAAGATTATGTCACCGCCTGGATCGAAGAGCAGCGAACGAATGGCTTCGTGCGTCAGGCTGTCATCGACAACATGGCGTTGGTCGGTGTGACCGAGGACGACTTTCCCGAAGGTTTTGACATCTGACACGAAAGGACCGGCACGCCGGTCCGTTCCAAGACGGAGACGTTCATGTACGAATGGGATTTCAGTATCCTTTGGGCCTATCGATGGCTGTTTCTGGACGGCGTTATCATGACCGTGTCACTGACCGTTGCGGTGGTCCTTGGCGGGTTGGCGGTTGGTCTGGTTGCTGCAATGGGCATGCTGTCGGGCAGCCGGGTTCTGAAGGCCGGATCGCTGGCCTTCACCGAGCTGTTTCGTTGCACGCCGATCCTGGTCCAGTTGATCTGGTGCTATTATGCCTTGCCGATCTTGACGGGAATCGAACTGTCGCCGATCACGGCTTCGATCCTCGCATTGTCCTGTTACGGCGGATCGTTCTATTCCGAGATCATCCGGGGCGGTATCGTTTCGATCGAGGACGGGCAGCGCGAGGCGGGGCTGGCCCTTGGTATGACGCCGGCTTTGGCCATGCGCCGGATCGTCTTGCCGCAGGCGCTGCGGCGCATGGTGCCCGCGCTGATGAACCAATCGATTCTTCAGTTCAAGAACACCTCGCTTGTTTCGGTGCTGGCAGTTCCGGACCTTGTCTATCAGGGCCAGATTGCGGCTCATGACAGTTTCCGTCCGCTTGAAACCTATACTGCGGTGGCTGTGGCATATCTTGCCATCCTTTTGCCGCTGACCTTGTTCGTGCGCCATCAGGACGCCAAATTCGGAGGGGCCCGATGAACAGGGCAATGATTGAAATTCAGGGCCTTCGCAAAAGCTTTGGCACGTTGGAGGTTCTGCGAAACATCAATTTCAGCGTGGCACAGGGTGGCGTGGTTGCTTTGATCGGGCCCTCGGGCTCTGGCAAATCTACGTTGCTGCGATGCATGAACCTGTTGGTGACGCCGGATTCCGGGCGGATCAGTGTCGGCGATATGGAATTTGACTTCGGTTCGCGATCGCCACGACCCCGAACCAGAGCCCTGGCCGCGTTCCGCGCGCGCACCGGCATGGTGTTCCAAAGCTTCAACCTTTTCGGTCATTTGACGGTCCTTGGTAATGTCATGGAGGCGCCGTTGCGGGTGCGACGGATGCCGGCAGGCGCTGCGCGCGATCTTGCGATGGCGCAGTTGTCCAAGGTCGGTCTGGCCGACCGCGCCGATCAGATGCCGCACACCTTGTCGGGTGGCCAGAAGCAGCGCGTCGCGATTGCACGGGCACTGGCGATGGAACCGCAAGTGATGCTGTTTGACGAGGCGACATCGGCGCTGGATCCCGAACTGGTGGGCGAGGTGCTGGCAACGATGCGCGCGCTTGCCACTGCCGGCATGACAATGGTGATCGTCACGCATGAGATCGCCTTTGCCCGCGAGGTCGCAGACCGGATTGTATTTATGCGCGACGGTCTGGTTGTCGAGGATGGTCCTGCAAGGGACGTGATCGACAATCCTCAGCAGGAAGCGACGCGCAGCTTTCTGTCCCATTTCCACGCAACGCCGGCATGAGGCCAGACGATGACGACCGACACCACTTCCGACAGCATCGCCGCATTGCGCGTCTTCCTGATCGAAAGCCCGATCAAGATGGCCCGCCAGCAGGGCGTGGGCCACATAAAGGGCACCGTCAAGCGGGTGCTGCTTGAACTGACCAGCCGGGATGGCCTGACGGGTTGGGGCGAAGCCGCCCCATGGGAGGTTTTCACCGGCACCCCGGAGGCAGCCTTTGCCGCATTGGATGTCTATCTGCGGTCATTGGTGATCGGCTGGCCGCTTTCGAATATCCGCGGCCTGACGCTGGCAATGGATCGTGTGCTGGTTGGGCACGCAGAGGCGAAGCTGGCTGTCGAGATGGCCATGTACGACATTCTGGGCAAGCGCGCGGGCCTTTCGGTCGCCGAGCTTTTGGGCGGTCGGGTGCGTGATCGGATTCCGCTTTCGTTTTCAATCGCCGATCCCGATTTTGATGCCGATCTCGACCGGATGCGCGACATGGTTCCCAAAGGCAACCGCATCTTCAAGGTCAAAACCGGGGTCAAGCCGCATGCCGATGATCTTGCCCATCTCAAGGCGATCCGCGATGCCTTTGACATGACGGTCGATCTGCGTCTGGATTACAATCAGGCATTGCGGCCCTTTGGGGCGCTGCGGGTGCTGCGGGATGCAGAAGCCTTCGCCCCGACATTCATCGAACAACCGGTCCCCCGCGACGCATTGGCCGCCATGGCCGAGTTTCGCCAAAAACTGGACACACCGATCCTGGCTGATGAAAGCTGTTTTGATCTCAATGATTTGCAAAAGATCGTCGAGATGGGGGCCGCTGATGCAATCTCGGTCAAGCTTATGAAGGTTGGCGGTCTGCAAAAGGCACAGGGTCTGATGGCCCTGGCCGACGCGGCCCGGATCCCCGGCTATGGGGGAACGCTTTGGGAAGGCGGCATCGCGTTGGCGGCGGGCACGCAATTCATTGCCGCGACCCCCGGAATTTCCTTGGGATGCGAGTTCTATATGCCCCATCACGTCCTGACCGAAGATGTCCTGGAGGACAGGATTGAAAATTGCGATGGCCACGTGATCGTGCCGAAAGGGCCAGGGCTGGGGATCAGCATTACCGAACATTCACTGAGCCAGGGCGCGCTGCGGCTCGCACAGGCCTGAACTTGCCTGATCAACAGAAGGAATACGGCCACGGGTTTCGCCTGCGGCCGACGGGAAAGGATTGACCTGATGATTGCGCAATCGACACAACCGCGCCGTATCGCGGTGATCGGGGCGGGCATTATCGGGGCCTGTACGGCCCTGGCGCTGACCCGTGAAGGATTTGACGTGACCGTGATCGATGCGGAGCGACCGGGTGGCGAACAGGCTGCAAGCTATGGCAACGGGGCGTTCATATCCCCGGCTTCGATCATTCCGATGTCGGTGCCGGGATTGTGGCGCAAGATTCCGGGTTATCTGTTGGATCGAACGGGGCCGCTGACCATCGGCTGGCGAAGCCTTCCGCGCCTGACCCCCTGGCTTTTGCGCTTTCTGGTTGCCGGCTGGACAGAGGATCGGTTGCGCAAGACCAGCACCGCCCTGACCAGCTTGCTGACGGACGGCCCCGATCGTCACCTGTCGCTGGCGGCCAGGATCGGGCGCGATGACCTGATACGCCGTGACGGGCTGCTATATGCCTATCCCAATCGCGATGCTTATCTGGCCGAGGCGCATCTGTGGGCGTTGCGTCGCGCCGCCGGGTTGTCCTGGAGGGAGCTTGACGCGGACGCATTGCGGCGGGAAGAGCCGGCCCTTTCCACGCGCTATGAATTTGGCGCTCTGGTTGAAAGCGGGGCGCATTGCGTGGATCCCGGCGAATATGTTCGGGCGATCCTTGCAGCTTCCGGGGCCGGTCTTGTGCAGGCGACTGTCACGGGGCTGATGCGGGGCGCCGGGGGCATTTCCGCAATCAGGACGGACCAGGGTCATCTGGACTGCGATGGCGCTGTTCTTGCGGCGGGGATGGGGGCGGCGCGCCTTGCCGCCGCGATCGGGGATCACATCCCGCTCGAAGCCGAGCGCGGATACCATGTCGAGCTGTGCAACCCGCCGATTCAGCTGCGCCGGCCGGTCATGCCAAGTGATGGCAAGATGGCCAATACCATGACCGCCGGCGGCTTGCGTGCGGCGGGGCAGGTCGAGCTGTCGCGCGCAGATGCCCGGCCAGACTGGCGGCGCGCCGACATCTTGCTAGCGCATCTGGCCAGCACCTATCCCGCGCTTGCCTCGGTCGACCGGAACGGGGTGCGGCGCTGGCAAGGTAACCGCCCCTCGACGCCAGATGGGCTGCCCGTGATCGGCGCCGCGTCGGTTCCCGGTCTCTGGTACGCGTTCGGCCATGGGCATCTGGGGCTGAATGCGGCCCCACATACCGCCTGCATGGTTGCCGATATGATCTCGGGTCGCGGAAGTGACATCGATCTTGCCCCGTTTTCGCCCCATCGCTTTGCGCGAACTGGGCGGACAACCCCAACAAATTCCTCTGACCCGGTTGTCGAAGCATCGGCGATAGCGGCGGGGATCCACACGAAACCTCAAGGAAAGGCCAGAACATGAAGGGTGCCGACATCCTCGTAGAAATGCTGATCGGCTATGGCGTTGAAACGATCTTCGGCGTGCCGGGGGATACAAATGTTCCTTTGTACGAGGCGTTGCAGGAACGCGAAGAAAAGATCCGTCATGTCATGGCGCGCGATGAACGCTCGGCCGGGTATATGGCGGATGCCTATGGGCGGTTCACGAACAAGCCAGGCGTGTTCGAATGTCCGTCGGGGGCAGGGGCGATGTATTCACTGCCACCGGTGGCCGAATCCAACGGGTCATCCGTGCCGGTCATTTTGCTGACAATTGACATTCCCTTGCCCGGCGAGGGGCGCGGGGTTTTGACTGAACTTGACTGCGCCAAGCTGTTCGAGCCGGTGACCAAGATGTCGGTTCAGGTAAAGTCGGCGCAGAAACTGCCGGAAATCATTCGCCGCGCATTCCGCACGGCCTGTTCCGGCAAACCAGGCGCGGTGCATTTACAGATTCCTGAAGACCTGTTGATGGAAGATGTCGATCCGACCACGATTTCCTTGCATGCCGAGGAAGAATGCAGAACCTTTCCCGCCTATCCGACCCGGCCCGAAACGCATAAGCTGGAAAGCCTGCTGGAGGCGATCCGTCAGTCTTCACGCCCGCTTCTGGTGGCCGGTGGCGGTGTCAGTCGCGCGGATGCGGGGGACGCCATCACCCGCTTTGCCGAGGCATGCAACATTCCGATCTGCACCACGATGACGGGTCAGGGGACCATTGATGACGATCACCGTCTGGCGATTGGTGTGATCGGGGACAACGGGTATCATCCCCATGCGAACTGGGCGCTGGAACATTCCGACCTGGCCATTTTCGTAGGCTCGCGGATTGGGTCGGTGGTGACCATCGGCTGGACCTTCCCCAAGATGACGCTGAACCGGCGGCTGGTCCAGATCGACATTTCACCCGAAATCATGGGCAATAATTATCAGAACCTGCTGTCGATTCTGGGGGATGCGACGCTGACCTTCGAAGATTTGCTTCAGCTGGATTTGAAGATCGACGGCGCCCGGCACGAACCCTGGGTGCAAGAGCTGAACGAACATCGCCGGACGTTCTGGGAACATGCCAGGCCGAAACTTGATGCGGATACGGTTCCGATGCGCCCTGAACGTGCCGTGCGTGCATTCAATACCGCATTGGAAGCTTCGGGGGAGCCGGCGTTGATCTATTCGGATGCCGGCACGCCGACGCCCTATATGACCCGGTATCTGCGGATCAATGATCGGCGCACCCGCTTTTGCATTCCGCGCGCATTCGGCGGCCTGGGATCGGCGTTGCCGGCGGCGGTTGGCGCGTGGCGTGCCGATGAGGGCAAGCGGCCGATCGCGTTGTTTGGCGACGGTTCCTTCGGGATGACCGTCGGTGAACTGGAAACCCTGGTGAGATTGCAGGTGCCTGCCATTCTGATCCTGTTCAACAACGGCACCTTTGGCTGGATCAAGGGCCTGCATCGTTTGAAGGGACATAACCAATGCTTCGGCGTCGACTTCATGCCGCCCGAGGGGGCCGCCATCGCGGAAGCGTTCGGGGTGCGGGCATGGACGGCGAAATCACCAACCGAGCTGGATGAGGCGCTGGCAGCGGCCTTTGCCTTCAAATCGGGGCCATGCCTGATCGACGTCCATGTGGAATCCCTGGCTGATCGTGTGCCGCCGGTTTATTCGTGGCTGACAAAGCGCGGTCAGGATCCAATGGAACTGGAAGCCGCCGATCACAGCTATTTCTGATCCTGCGCGGGGCGCGTGCCTTCCGGGCGTGCCCCGTCGCAACGGTCGACCTTTGGCCTCAGGCGCGAACCTGGTCCCTGACCCATGACCGGAACGCCGTGAGCAAAGGATCCGACACCCGGTCATCCGGGGTGACCACGAAATAGGCCGTGTCGGTTTTCATCGGCGCGGATGGGATCACCTGCAAGAACCCCTGTTGCACTTCCCGCTCGATCAGATAGCTGGGCAGAAGGGCGACCCCCATGCCCGCCGCTGCCGCCTCGATCAGCAATGAGAACTGGTCGAACCGATGCCCCTGAAAGCCGCGCCCGATATCCCCCTGATTTGCGGACAGCCATTCCGGCCAAAGCATCGGGCGCGAAACAAGGTGCAGAAGGGGCGTGTGATCAGGGAAGGTATCCGGCCCCCGGATCAGCGATGGCGCAGCCACGGGCAGCACAGTTTCGCCGCAAAGATAGGTGCAACTCGCCCCCGGCCAGGCCGGCTTGCCATAATGGAAGGCGATATCGACCCCTGCTTCGATCAGGTCGAAATGGCCGGTATGTGACTGGACGGTGATCTGGACACCAGCATGCTGGGCCAGGAAATCAGGCAGGCGTGGCATCAACCAACGGCTGCCAAAAGTTGGCAGGGTCGCCACCGTCAATTGCCCGGTCACGTCACGGGTGCTGGCGGCGCGCAGGGCCAGATGTTCGATATCGGCGAGCAGGCGTTCGATTTCGGGCCGCAGACGCTGACCGGCGCCCGACAAGACGATGCGTTGCCGGATGCGTTCGAAAAGTGCGACCCCCAACTGGCTTTCAAGATCCTTGATCTGCCTGCTGACCGCGCTTTGCGTCAGGTTCAGTTCGACAGCGGCGCGGGTAAAGCTGCCATGGCGGGCGGCGGCTTCGAAAGCTTGTAAACCGGCAAGGTCCGGCATTTGGCTGCGGCTCAACATCATTCCGTTCTCGCATGAAGTCAGTTTCATTCAGCGCGTTTCAGCGCCGATTTAATGCTTTATGAAGATCAAAGCATATTCAGGCAAGCGAGGAGTGTTGACCGTGAGCCAAGTTAAACATGTGACACCGGATGCAATCCGGGCGCGTTTCTCGGCCGCGATGTCGGCCATGTATCGCGACGAGGTGCCTGCTTATGGCACGTTGATGTCGCTGGTTGCCGATGTGAACCGTCAGGTCCTGGAAACGGACCCCGCATTGGAAGAAAGACTGCGCTGGGTTGGCGAATTGGCGCGTGTCTCCGAGGAACGGCACGGCGCGATTCGTCTCGGGACGGCGCAAGAATTGTTCAACATGCGGCGGCTGTTCGCGGTCATGGGCATGTTTCCGGTTGGGTATTACGACCTGACCGAAGCGGGGGTTCCGGTTCATTCGACGGCGTTCCGACCCGTGACCGAAAGCGCCCTGCGCCGCAATCCGTTCCGTGTCTTTACATCGTTGTTGCGGCTGGACCTGATCGAAGACGAGGCGTTGCGCGAAAAGGCCCGCGATCTGTTGGCCGAGCGGCGGATCTTTACCGATCTTTGCCTGTCGCTGATCGACCGCTGCGAGGCGAATGGCGGGCTGGACGAGGCCGAGGCCGAGCAATTCGTCGAACAGGCGCTTGAGACATTCCGTTGGCATTCAGATGCGCTGGTGACGCTTGACCTGTATCAGATGCTGCATGATGCGCACCGATTGATCGCGGATGTCGTGTCCTTCCGCGGTCCGCATATCAACCATCTGACGCCACGCACGCTGAATATTGATGCCGCCCAGGAGATGATGCCACAGCGCGGCATCAGCCCCAAGGCCGTGGTCGAGGGGCCGCCAAGGCGACAATGCCCGATCCTGCTGCGTCAGACATCCTTCAAGGCGTTGGACGAAGAGGTCAGCTTCAAGGGTGAACAAGGCCGTCACACCGCACGTTTTGGCGAAATCGAAGCCCGGGGACAGGCGCTTACGCCCAAGGGTCGCGCACTTTACGATCACTTGTTGACCCGGACCCGTGACAGGGTGCGGCCAAATCCCGATGGCAGCAATGCGCAGGAATATGTTGCCGCGCTTGCCGAAAGCTTCGTCGATTTTCCTGACGATCTGGATCGTATCCGCAAGGAAGGGTTGGGATATTTCGAATATTCGCTGACCGGCCGGGCGCAATCCGGGGATTGGTCCGGTGATGGTGATGTCGAAACCTTGCTTGCCCGGGGCTATCTTCGCGCCGACCCGATCACTTACGAGGATTTTCTGCCGGTCAGCGCGGCAGGGATATTCCAGTCCAACCTGGGCGATGAAGGTGGGCAGGGCTTTGCAGCCAGCCCAAATCGCAGCCGCTTCGAAGCGGATCTGGGCGCCGAGGTCCAGGATGAATTCGAACTTTATCAATCCTTGCAAGACGCCTCATTGGCACGCTGCCTGAGTGAACTGCGTCGCGTCAATGCCACAGCACAGTAAGCCACGAAACAGAAGGAACGACATGATGAAAGACGCCTCTGAGATGGATCTGAAGACCAGCGCACATGCCATTCTGGCCAAGCTTGGTGCCGATACCGCCGTATTGGAAGCGGGTGAGATGGCCAGCTTTTCGCCTGTGACGGGCGAACAGATTGCCGCGCTGCCGGTGCAGGATGCCGCCGAGGTGGCGTCGGTCATCGACCGTGCGGCCCAGGCGTTCCGTGTCTGGCGCAAGGTCCCCGCACCGCGTCGCGGGGAATTGGTCCGCCTGCTGGGCGAGGAACTGCGCATGGCAAAGGATGATCTGGGCCGTCTGGTTTCGATCGAGGCCGGCAAAAGCCCGTCGGAAGGTGCGGGCGAAGTGCAGGAGATGATTGATATCTGCGATTTTGCCGTCGGCCTGTCACGCCAACTTTACGGGCTGACCATCGCGACCGAAAGGCCGGGTCATCGGATGATGGAAACCTGGCATCCGCTTGGTGTTGTCGGGGTTATCTCGGCGTTCAACTTTCCCGTTGCGGTTTGGTCGTGGAACACGGCATTGGCGCTGGTTTGCGGAAATCCGGTGGTCTGGAAACCGTCGGAAAAGACCCCTCTGACCGCGCTGGCCTGTCAGGCGATCCTGGATCGTGCGCTGACCCGGTTCGGCGATGCCCCCGAAGCCCTGAGCCAGGTTATTATCGGTGGGCGCGAAACCGGCGAGGCACTGGTCGACGATCCGCGTGTCGCGCTGGTTTCGGCCACCGGGTCGACCCGTATGGGGCAACAGGTCGGGCCGCGTGTGGCGGCGCGCTTTGGGCGTTCGGTCCTGGAACTTGGCGGGAACAATGCCGGCATCGTCTGCCCCTCGGCCGACATGGATATGGCGCTGCGGGCCATTGCATTTGGCGCCATGGGCACGGCCGGCCAACGGTGCACCACGATGCGCCGCCTGTTCGTGCATGACAGCGTCTATGATCAATTGGTGCCGGGGCTGATCAAGGCATATGGCTCGGTTTCGGTCGGCAATCCGCTGACCACGCAAGCCCTGGTTGGTCCTTTGGTGGACCAGCAGGCCTTCGAGGCGATGCAGGCCGCGCTTGCAGCTGCCGCGGCAGAGGGCGGCAAGGTTCATGGTGGCAGCCGTGTGACTGATGTCGCCCCGGATTCCGCCTTCTATGTCCAGCCAGCCCTGGTCGAGATGCCTGCGCAAACCGGTCCGGTTCTGCAAGAGACCTTCGCACCGATCTTGTATGTCATGCGCTATAGCGATTTTGACGATGTGATCGAACTGCACAATGCGGTTGGGGCGGGGCTGTCGTCCTCGATCTTTACAACTGATCTGCGCGAAAGCGAGATGTTCCTGTCGGCGGCAGGGTCGGATTGCGGGATCGCCAATGTCAATATCGGTACGTCAGGGGCCGAGATCGGCGGTGCTTTCGGCGGTGAAAAGGAAACCGGCGGCGGACGTGAAAGTGGTTCGGACGCCTGGAAGGCCTATATGCGCCGCGCCACCAACACGATCAACTACTCTCGCGAGCTGCCGCTGGCGCAGGGTGTGGTGTTCGATATCTGAGGGCGGGATGGACATCAGAACCAGCATGTTTCGTCCGGCCAAGAGGATAGAGGATCTCGGCGTCTCCGAGATCCTCGCCATAACCGCGCGGGCCAACGAGTTACGGCGGGCGGGGCGACCCGTCATCATTCTGGGTGCCGGCGAACCGGATTTCGACACACCCGATCACATCAAGGAAGCTGCGATTGCGGCCATCGGAAGGGGCGAGACAAAATATACCGCCCTCGACGGAAGCCCCGAACTGAAACGCGCGATCCGCGACAAGTTCCAGCGCGAGAATGGCCTCGAATTCGGTGCCGACGAGGTGACGGCCGCCGCTGGCGCCAAGCAGATCCTTTACAACGCGATGATGGCCAGCCTGAATGATGGCGATGAAGTGATCGTCCCGACACCGTGCTGGACCAGTTATTTCGACATTATTCGTATTGCAGGTGGCGTTCCGGTGCCGGTCGCCTGTGATGACAGCACGGGCTTTCGCCTGACGGCCGAGGCGCTGGAGGCGGCGATAACCCCGAAAACCCGCTGGCTTATGCTGAACTCACCGTCCAATCCGACGGGGAGCGCATATCATGAAGCCGATTACCGCAAGCTGATCGACGTATTGCATCGTCATCCGCAAGTCTGGCTGATGGTCGACGACATGTATGAGCATATCGTTTATGACGGGTTCCGTTTCGTGACACCGGCCGCTCTGGATGTCGCCATTCGCGATCGCTGCCTGACCGTCAACGGTGTTTCCAAAGCCTATGCGATGACAGGTTGGCGGCTTGGGTATGCAGGCGGACCGGCCGGGCTGATCGCGGCCATGGCCGTGGTTCAAAGTCAGTCGACCTCTTGTCCTTCATCCGTGACGCAAGCTGCGGCCATCGCTGCGTTGGATGGCCCGCAAGGGTTCCTGGCCGATCGTGCCGCCAGCTTTGCGGCGCGGCGCAACCTTGTCGTGGAAGGGCTGAACGCGATTGACGGTATCACCTGTCGCACACCCGAGGGCGCGTTCTACACGTTCGCAAGCTGCGAAGGACTGTTGGGGTGCGTCACCCCCCAGGGTGCCCGACTGGACAGCGACCGCGACTTTTGCGCCTGGCTGCTTGAGGTTGCAGATGTCGCCGTTGTGCCGGGGGCCTGTTTTGGCCTGCCGGGGTATTTTCGCATCAGCTACGCGACATCGCAGGCCGAACTAAGTCAGGCGCTTGCCCGCATCGCCAAAGCCTGCGGCATGTTGCAGCACCGATCCGATGCTTGACACATCACCGGAACACGGCGGCAAGACCAGCCGTGTTCCCCCGGCGTCGGCACCCCAGCATTGCGAGGATTCCCTGATCATGCCGAACAGTCTCGCCAATCGAGTGGCCGAACTTGCGTCTGCCTTGTCCCGAGCCGGTTTCGGCGGTGAAATTGACGATGACGGGGCGCTTCTCGCGGCGATGTCCACGGATAATTCGGTTTACCAGATCACCCCGGATCTGGTGGTCGCTCCGCGCAGTGCGGATGATCTTGTGCTGCTGCTGCGCGTTCTGGACCAGCCACGGTTCTCTGGTCTGGCGGTGACGGCAAGGGGTGGCGGAACCGGGACCAATGGGCAGGCGCTCAATCGGGGTATCATCGTCGATATGCGCCGTTTCATGAACCGGCTTGTGGCCCTGAACGCACAGGACGGTTGGGCCGAGGTCGAGCCGGGCATGGTGCTGGACGATCTGAACGCGCAGATCCGTCATTCCGGCTGGTTCTTCGCGCCGGAAACCTCGACCTCGACGCGCTGCACCATTGGCGGAATGGTCAGCACCGATGCGTCGGGGAAGGGGTCGCGGATCTACGGAAAGACCTCTGACAATATTCTGGGGCTGGAAATTGCCCAGTCGCAAGGGCTGTTGAATAGTCTTTCATCGCCCCCCGACTGGGCCCGGCCCATGTTGGCGCAGGCCGAACTGGCAGCCCGCCAAGGGCGACAAGCCTTCATGGACAACACCCCCCGCCTGAACCGGCGATATACCGGATATGATATCGAGCGGGCCTGTTCCGGGCATGACGGTTTCGAATGGTGGCGCCTGTTCCTGGGCGCCGAAGGAACGCTTGGTCTGTTAAGCCGCATTCGGGTGAAGCTGCGGCGGATCGAAAAGGAAAAGCGTCTTGTCGTCGCGGGCTTTGGTTCGTTCCGCGAGGCGCTGGCCGCCGCGACCCCTTTGCTTGCGGCCGACCCGACAGCCGTCGAGGTCATGGATGAAACGGTGCAGGCATTGGCCGATGATGCCGGCATTCTGGACCGCCTTCCACCTGCGCTGCGCGCGCGCGCGGGGCAGCGTATCGCCTATGTCTTTGTCGAGATGAATGGCAATGATGCGGAACTGCTGGATGCCCGGGTCTCATCTTGCAAAGAAATTCTGAGGCATCTGCCCGGTATACTGGCCGACCATCTGTCTTGCGATCTGACCGAGATCCGTGGGCTATGGGCGGTAAGATCGGCCGCGGTGGGTTTGTTGGGCAGGGTTGACGGTGGCGCGCGCCCCGTCGCCTTTGTCGAAGATACCGTGGTGCCGCCAGAAAACTTGCCTGCTTTTCTGGATGACTTTCTGGACGTGCTGACCCGCAACCACCTGGGGTTTGGCATCTATGGTCACGTCGATGTCGGTTGCCTGCATATTCGCCCGGTGTTGAACCTTGATGAGACGACCGATCGCCAGCGGCTTGTCACGGTTTCGGACGCAGTATTCGATCTGACGCGCAAGCATGGCGGCATCTTTTGGGGCGAACATGGCAAAGGCGTGCGCGGTGCGTATTTGCGCGATTGGATCGGACCAGAGGCTTATCGGGCCTTGCAAGGGGTCAAGGCGGCATTTGATCCGCAGAACCGTTTCAACCCCGGCAAGCTGGTGACGAATGGCGGGTCGATCATGGGAATTGGCTCGACCCCTTTCCGGCGCTTCAACGCGCCGCCCGGTGATGCGCTGTCCAATGCCTTTCGGTGCAATGGAAACGCGCAATGCCTCAGCTATGCCGCGACCACGCCGATGTGCCCCAGCTTCAAGGCGACCGCCGATCTGCGGCAAAGCCCCAAGGGTCGCGCAGATGCCTTGCGGGACTGGCACCGGTCGCGATTGTCTGGCTGCGTTTCTCCGCAGCGCGAGGCCGAGCTGTTGGCCGCGCTTGACACCTGCCTGGGTTGTAAGGCCTGCGCATCCAGTTGTCCTGTGCAGGTTGACATTCCGGCGATGCGGTCCGCTTTTCTCGCGGATTATTTCCAGCGTCATTCGCGCTCGCTTGGTGATCGGTTGGTGCTCTGGGCGGAACGTTTCAGTCCGGCGACACTGCGATTGGCACCGGTCATCGCCCCTTTCTGGCCGATTGCCGCCCGTATCGGTGAATGGATGACGGCAAGTGTCGATCTGCCTCGCCGGCTTGCGCGGCTGCCCGGTGATATATGGCTGGACGAGGATGATCTGGCGGGCTCTCTGCCGACGGGAACGGTCATTCTGGTGCAGGACTGGTTCACTGCATTGTTCGATGCCGAGGCGCAGCGTGATGTCATTGTGGGGCTGACCGCGCTTGGCTATCACCCCCGGCTTCTGCGGATGCGCCCGGCGGGCAAGGCGGCGCATGCCGCCGGAGATCTGGCCGGGTTCCGTCAGATGGCCGAGCGTCTGGCCGATCTGTTGCGTCGTGCCGAGATTCGTGCCCCGCTGGTGGCTTTTGAACCCGCTTTCGGCATGATGCTGCGACAGGAATACCCCAAGGCGGGCATTGACGTGCCTCGGGTCCGGATGGTGCAGGAATTCCTGTTGGAAGAGCTGCAAACACGCCAATTCCCGCAAGCGTCGGCCAAGGACAGGCTGTTGCTGATGTCGCATTGCACCGAAGCAACGGCTTTGCCGCATTCTACGGATGCCTGGCGTCAGGTCTTTGCAGCGATTGGACTGGAGGTCGATACCCCGCAAGCGGGCTGCTGCGGGATGGCAGGGCTGTTTGGTCATCAGGCGCGTCATCAGGACATGTCCCGCAAGCTGTTCGATATGTCATGGCGCTCATATCTGGAATCGGACGCAGACATCGCTGCAACGGGATTTTCCTGCCGGTGTCAGGGCAAGCGTTTGTCCGGACGCACCCCGTCGCACCCTTTGGGGCTGATCGCCCGCCACTTGTCGTAATGTCGTCGTCAGGTTGTCGGCAGGCGTGGACATCTGCGCGTGACCGGGGCGTATCGCTCGAGTTAGGTGCCGGCCAAAGGAATGTCCTTGGCCAGTTGCGACATAAGCCCGGTTGTCGCCATGCCCAGATTGTCCCCGCGCAGGGATATTTTCAACCAGCCGGTATCGGTCAGATCCCATGTGTCAATGACGCCAAGCGTGTCGCCGTCGACGTTTTCAGGTTTCCGGAGCGGCATGTTTTCCCGCGCATCGCGTATGCCAATCCCTGAAGTTTCGGCAAGAAGCCGGGCAATTTCATCGCGCCTTGCCTCGTTGCGCAGCTGCACCATCAGCGACAGGGTGTGGCCGCGCCAGACGGGCACGCGGGTGGCGATGCAGGTGACCGGGAAGGCAGCGTCGAACAGGGTATTCAGCTCGGTTTCCAGCGCCAATGCCTCGCCCGGCAGAGATGACACCACATTGTCATGCGCCAGATAGGCCGGCATTCCGGGCAGGTCGGTGCCGCTGACGGCTTGCAGGGTAGTCACATGCACCGCCTCGATCCCGAAGCTTTGATGCAGTTGTGCAAGGGGGGCAGCGCACATTGCCGTGGTGCAGTTGGGCGTGGACACAAGCTGATGCCCCCGTGTGTCGGGCAGCGGCAATCCCGGCGCCAGCAGCAGTCCGGCCTGACGCGCATATTCGCAATGCGAGACGATCCGTGCGCCGCGCTGCAAGTGCTGGCGCTCGATCGCCTCGGCGCCGTCATCGGGCAGGAAGGACAGGATCAGATCACCGGTGGCCTTGGCCTCGGGTGCAAGAATGGGCTGTCGAAGGGCAAAGTCTCGGGCGTCGGGGTTGGCGAACCACGGGACATGACGGGCGGATTCGCCGTGGCGGTGGTCATGCAGGCTGACGATTTCGACGGATGATTCGCGCAGCAGTCGCGCGATCAGATGCTGACCCAGCAGGCCCAATGCCCCAAGAACAGACAGTTTTTTGGTCACGACAACCTCCGCTTCAGATTTTTCTTGCCATATAAGAAATGTCATAACACCATAGCTGACATGTTAAATCGAGCGATATGACATTTCATGTATGATCCAAGCTCTCCCATGTTGCGCTCGGGCCTGTCGGATGGCGGCCTTCCCAGCCCTGACGCCAAGTCCCGCTTTGCCGAGGACCGGATGCTTGCCGCCACCATCTGGTGCGAGATCGCGCCCGGCGAGGTCATCACCGAGGCCGACGCGATGGAGCGTTTCGGCCTGTCGCGCGCCGCGGCCCGTGCGGGGCTGATGCGGCTGGGCTTTGACGGCTGGGCATCGCCCAAGGCGCGGATGGGGTGGGAGGTGCTGCCGATCACCGGCCAGCTGATCGGCGACGTGCTGTCGGCCCGCCGCATCGTCGAACCCGGCCTTGCCCATGTGCGCCTGACCGACGCCGCCCTGACCGAGATGGAGCAGATCCACGACATCCTGAAGGCCCTGTCGCGCGGTGGCGACAATGCCGCGGTCAGCGCGGTGCGCCTGCATGTGGACCGGATCGACGGGCTGCTTCTGGGGGCGATCAACCCCTTTACCGCGCGCCACCTGCGCAAGCTGTGGCACCATTCCGCGCGGATCACCCATTTCCTGGAAGGCGACAGCGGCACGCTGTTCCGCCGGGACGACGTGTCAGACCTGGTGGGGGCGGTGCTGCAACGCGACGCCGCCGGCATCGAGCGCGCGCGACTGGCGCTGATCGATGCGCAGGAACGCTATTTCCTTCGCCAACTTCTGAAGAACGACGCGCCGCTGATGCCGGGCAGCGGGCTGGCGGCGCGCAACAACCACGACAACGCTGCGACCAACAGGAGACCTCAATGACCCCCAAGCTCAACCTGCTGCTGGCCAGTGTCGCAGCCGCCACCCTTGCCCTGCCCGCGATGGCCAAGGACCTGACCGTCGATCTGTCGGGCGAGCCGTCCTCGCTGGACCCGCAGGTGCAGTGGAACCCCGACAGCTACTATGTCTATCGCAACATCTTCGACAACCTGGTCACGCGCGACAATGACGGCAATATCGTGCCGCAGATCGCGATCGCGTGGGAACAGGTCAGCGATACCGAGATGCTGCTGACTCTGCGCGACGACGTGACCTTCCATGACGGCCAGAAACTGACGGCCGAGGATGTGGTCTTTTCCGTCCAGCGCATCACCGACCCGGAATTCGCCTCGCCGCAGCTGGGCCAGTTCAACCAGATCGCATCCGCCGAGGCGGTGGACGACGTGACCGTCAAGCTGACCACCGACGGCCCCTATCCGGCGCTGATGGCGCAGCTGGTCAAGCTGTCGGTCGTGCCCAAGCACGTGGTCGAGGAAGTCGGTGCCGAGGCGTTCAACGCGGCCCCCGTGGGGTCCGGCCCCTACAGGTTCGAGGGTTGGGATCGCGGCGTGTCCGTCACGCTGACCCGCAACGACGACTACTGGGGCGAGGCTGGTCCGTTCGAGGGCGCGACCTTCCGCGCCGTGCCCGATGCCGCGACGCGCCTTGCAAACCTTCAGGCGGGCACCGCCGATCTGGTCGTGGGTCTGGACAGCGACGGCGCCGCGCAGCTGGAAGGGCAGGGCGACGTAAAGGCGCTGTCCGCCCCGACCGAGCGTGTGGCCTATCTGGGCATGAACCTGGACAAGCCGCCCTTCAACGATCCCGAACTGCGCAAGGCCGCCAGCATGGCTATCGACAATCTGGGCATCACCGAGGGTCTGCTGGGCGCAGGCGAGGTGCCGATGGCGCAGCTGTCCTCGCCCGCGCATTTCGGCTATGCCGAGGGGATCGAGCCCTGGGTTTTCGACCCCGATGCCGCCAAGGAAATCGTGTCGGCCAAGGCCGATATCGCCGCGACGCCCGCGACCTTCGCCACCGCGCCGGTCTTCGACCAGCGCATCGTGCAGGCGCTTCAGCAGATGCTGAACGATGTGGGCTTCAACGTCTCGATCAGCGTGACGGACATGCCGACCTATCTGAACATCGTGCGGTCCGAGCCTGCGGACAACGCGGAACTCAGCTTCGGTCGCTGGTCCTGCGCCTGCCAGGACGCGGACGGCATCGCCTATCCGCTGCTGCATTCCGACAGCAACTGGAGCCGCGTGAACGACCCCGAACTGGACAAGCTGCTGGACGAGGCCCGCGTGTCGCTGGACCCCGAGGTCCGTCAGGACGCCTATGCCCAGGTCCACCAGATCGTGCGCGACAACTACTATCTGCTGCCGATGTACCAGGCGGCGGTGCTGTATGGCGCGGCGTCCGAGCTGGAATTCACGCCGACCGCGAATGAGAGCATGTTCCTCAACCGCATGAGCTGGTCCGAGTGATGTCCGCCTTCCTTCTGAAACGCTTGCTTCAGGCAATGGTCACGGCGTTCGGCGTCATCACGCTGGTGTTCTTCATCCAGCGCCTGACCGGCGATCCGACCGCCCTGCTGCTGCCCGAAACGGCGACGCAGGAGGATTTCGAGGCCATGCGCAGCGCGCTTGGCTTCGACCGGCCCCTGATCGAACAGTACATTGCCTTTCTTGGCGACATGCTGCGGTTCGATCTGGGCCGGTCCTATATCCAGAACGCCCCCGTGGCCGAGATATTGGCCAGCCGCATCCCCCAGACGCTGCAACTGGCGGGGGGCGCGCTGCTGGTGGCATTCGCCATCGGTCTGCCCGCGGGTGTCGTCATGGCGCTGACGCGGGGGCGGGCGATCTCTCGCTGGATCATGGGCGTCGTGCTGGCCTGCCAGTCGATGCCCACTTTCTGGAGCGGGATCATGATGATCCTCGTCTTCGGGGTCTGGCTGAAATGGCTGCCGCCTTCGGGCACCGGCACGCTGGCGCATCTGGTGATGCCCTCGATCGCGCTTGGGCTTCTGTCGCTGGCGACCTATGCGCGGATCACGCGTTCCGCCGTCATCGACGAGCTTGGCCGCGACTATGTCCGCTCGGCCCGTGCGCGGGGGGTCCGCACGCCCCGGCTGGTCCGGCGGCACCTTCTGCGCAATTCGGCCATTCCGGTCGTGTCGATCACGGCGCTTGAAATCTCTCAGCTGCTGGCGGGTGCGGTGATCGTCGAGACTGTGTTCGCCTGGCCGGGTCTGGGGCAACTGACCGTGCAATCCGTCGCCTCGCGCGATTTCGCGGTGGTGCAGGCGGTCGTGCTGCTGGGGGCCTTCGCCACCATCTTCGCCAACCTCGCCGCCGACATCCTCTATTCCGTGATCGACCCGCGAGTGCGTCTGGGGGGGCAGTGATGAGCGTTGCCGCAACCCGTCTGCCCGCCCGCATCCTGCCCTGGTGGCCCGCGATCCTGCTGGGGGCGATGGTGCTGGTCGCGATCTTCGCGCCCTTGCTGGCGCCGATGGACCCCGACCGCCAGAACCTGCTGGCCCGCCTGAAAGTGCCGGGCTTCGAGAGCCGGGGCGCCACCAACTGGCTGGGCACGGACGAGCTGGGCCGCGACATCCTCAGCCGCCTGATCCACGGTGCGCGGGTGTCGATTTCCGTGGCCGTTCTGTCGGTGCTGCTGTCGGGCGTGGTGGGCATCACCGTCGGCATGCTGGCCGGATACCTGCGCGGCTGGACCGAGACCGTGCTGATGCGACTGGTCGACATCTTCCTGTCGATCCCCGCGATCCTGCTGGCGATCATCACCGTGGCGGTGCTGGGGCCGGGCTTCTTCAACGTGATCCTGGTCCTCGCGCTGACGCGGTGGCCGCGCTATGCCCGCGTGGCCTATGGCCAGACCCTGTCGGTCGCCCGCCAGCCCTTCGTGACGCTGGCGCGGTCGATGGGCTGTTCGGTCCCGCGCGCGCTGCTGCGCCACATCCTGCCCAACATCATCGGGCCGATCCTGGTCGTGGCCACGCTTGAATTCGGGCTGATGGTCCTGTTCGAGGCGGGCCTGTCATTCCTGGGCCTTGGCGTGCAGCCGCCCACCGCAAGCTGGGGCGCGATGCTGTCCACGGGCCGCAACTATGTCGCGACGGCCTGGTGGATCGCCACCTTCCCGGGGCTTGCCCTGTTCATGCTGGTGCTGTCGGCCAACCTGATTGGCGACCGCCTGAGCGACATCATTGGAAAAGGACGCTGAGAATGCATTTCGGAACCGCCTTCGAGGGCAAGCGCGTGGTCGTCACCGGTGCCAGCGGCATCATGGGCCGCGCCCTGGCCGACCAGTTCGAGGCAAATGGCGCGATCGTCTGCCGGACGGATCTGAACGTGGACGGGATGCCGGGCTTTGCCGTCGCCGCCGATCTGACCGAGGATGCTGGGCTGGATCACCTGCTGGCCACCGTCGCCGCCGAATGGGGCGCGCCGGACGTGGTGATCAACAATGCCGCGCTTTATCCGTCCGCGTTCATGTTGGACATGGAGGTCGCGGATTGGGACCGGATCATGTCCGTGAACCTGCGCGCGCCCTTCGTGCTGACGCGCGGCTTCGCGCTGCAGATGATCGAGGCGGGCGTCAGGGGCAATGTCATCAACATCTCGTCTGGGGCGGCGCGCAAGATGCGGCGCACGATGGTGACCTATTGCATGTCCAAGACCGCGCTGGACCGCCTGACCAAGGGTTTCGCGCTGGAACTGGCCGAATTCGGCATCCGCGTGAATGCGCTGGAACCGGGCTTTGCGGCGGGCAGCGCCGTGTCCAGCCTGCCCAAGGAACATGTCGACCGCGTGATGGCGAACATCCCCCTTGGCCACGAGACCACCGCCGAGGATGTGGGCAATGCCGCGCTGTATCTTGCATCCGACGCGGCCCGCAACGTGACCGGCGCGACCCTGTCGGTCGATGGCGGCAATTCGGCGGGCAGCCTCGATGTCTATCAGGACAAGAAGTCGCCGCTATGATCTGGTCGCCTGCGCCATATCCCTGGCCCGAGGGCAAGCGCGCCGCCGCGTGTTTCAGCGTCGATGTGGACGCGGTCTCGCCCTATCTGTGGGCCACGCGGGACGCACGGCCCGAAACCATCGCCGTGCCCGAACATCGCATGGCGGGGATGCGGCGCGGGCTGTCGCGGATGACCGACATGCTGGCGCGGCTGGACCTGCGCGGCAGCTTCTTCGTGCCGGCGGTCGTCGCGCGTGAAAACCCCGACCTGCTGCCCGGCCTTGTGGAACGCGGCCACGAGATCGCGCTGCATGGCGACTGGCATGAACTGGTCGGCGACATCTCGGACCAGCAGTTCTCCGATGCGCTGGAGGGCTCGATCCAGCTGTTCGTCGCGCAGACCGGCCAGCGCCCCGAAGGCTTCCGGTCGCCCGCATGGGAGATGACGCCCCACATGCTGCGCGAGCTGCGGCGTCTGGACCTGTGGGATTCCTCGCTGATGGGCGAGGACGTGCCCTATACCATCGGCGGCGTGACCGAGCTGCCGGTGCGGTGGGATATTGACGACGCGATTTTCTTCAAGTTCCTGGGCGCGGGCGACCGCGCGCCGCGTTCCCATATCGAGATCGGCGAGCGTTGGCAGTCCGAGGCCCGGTCCGCCCGCCGGCACGGCAGCCTGTTCATGCTGACCGTCCATGACTGGATCAGCGGCCGCCCCGCCCGCATCGACATGCTGGAGGATCTGTGGCGCATGATCGCCCACAGCGACGACATCTGGCGCCCCACCTGCGGAGAGCTGGCCCAGCATCATCGCGGTCTGACCGATCAGCCCGATTTCCCGCTGCCGCAGCTTCCCGTCCATACCACCAAGGGATCACCGCAATGAACGAACAACCAGTCATTCGCGGCGGCGCGCAGGCCTGGTCGCTGAGCAAGCCGCAGGTCGCAGGCGCCCGGGGCATCGTCGTGGCCCAGCACCGCGAGGCCGCCCAGATCGGCGCGAATATCCTGTCGCAGGGCGGCAACGCGATGGACGCCGCCATCGCCACCGCGCTGGTCCTGTCGGTAGTCGAGCCCTGGCTGTCGGGCATCGGCGGCGGCGGCTTCCTGCTGCATGCGGCCGCCGACGGCACGGTCGATGCGCTGGATTTCAACCTGATGTCGCCGCAGGGGCTGGACCCCGCCGATTACCCGCTTGCGGGCGGGTCGGACGGCGACTGGTTCGACTGGCCCGCCGTGCGCGACAACCGCAACATCACGGGCGGCTCGTCCATCTGCACGCCGGGGGCGGTGGCGGGCTTTGCCGCTGCGCTGGAACGTTTCGGCACCATGTCCTGGGCTGATATCGTGGCCCCCGCAGCCCAGATCGCGGTCCGTGGCATGACGGTCGACTGGTTCGCGGACCTGGCCTTTGCCGTGGATCGCACGAACCTTCTGGGCAATTCGGCGGCGACGATGCTGTTTCTGAACCCCGATCTGCGTCTTCCGCATCCCGATACGGCCTCGGCCACGGTGCTGCCCATGCCCAACAAGGCCGCAGCCCTGCGCCGATTGGCCCAGAACGGCCCCCGCGAGTTCTACGAGGGGGAAACCGCCGATCTGATGCTGCAGGATCTGGCGCAGGTCGGTTCCTGCATCAGCGCCAAGGATCTGCGTGATTACAACGTGGTCTGGCAGAAACCTCAGGTGCAGGATTACCGCGATCGGCAGATCTGCGTCATCCCCGGCCTGTCCGGCGGGCCCAGCCTGCTGCGTGCGCTGTCGCATCTGCAGGACCGCCAGCTTGGCACGCTGTCCGATGCAGAACAGTCGGCGGCCCATGCGGTCGCCTGCCGCGAGGCCTATGAAGACCGCCTGAAGACGTTGGGCCACGCCGCCGCGACCGAGGATTGCACCAGCCACCTGTCGGTGATCGACGCGCAGGGGAACATGGTGTCGCTGACCAACACGCTGCTGTCGCGCTTCGGGTCCAAGGTGGTGCTGCCGCAGACCGATATCGTGATGAACAACGGCATGATGTGGTTCGATCCGCGCCACGGGCAGCCGAACTCGATCGCGCCGGGGGTCAAGCCGCTGGCCAACATGTCGCCGGTGATCGCGCTGCGCGATGGCCGCCCCGAGATCGCGCTTGGCGCGGCGGGCGGGCGGCAGATCTTCCCGGCGGTGCTGCAGATCCTGTCGCATCTGATCGACCGGGGCGATACGCCCGAAACCGCGATGGCCCGCCCGCGCATCGATGCCAGCACGGCGACGATCCTCGTGGACCGGCGCGCGGCGGCGGATGTGGCGACCGCGATCAGCGAACATCACCCGGTGCAGCTGACCGACGACACGGTCTATCCGGTGCAGTTCGCGATCCCCTCGCTGGTGCAGGCGGGGCAGGGCGACGGCATGGCGGCGGGCGCCGCGCATCCGGTCAGCCCCTGGGCCGCAGCGGTGGCCGCGCCATGAGCCTGCTGGAGGTCACGGATCTTGCGGTCGCAGCCGGATCGCTGCAACTGGTCGATGGCGTCACGCTGGATGTCCGCCCCGGCGAGGTCGTCGCGCTGGTCGGCGAAAGCGGCTCGGGGAAATCGCTGACGGCGCTGTCAGTGATCGGGCTGCTGGCCGACAGCCTGCGCATCACGCGCGGCAGCATCCGCTTTGACGGGGTGCCGGTTCATGGCGCGGGCGGGCAGGACATGGCCGACCTGCGCGGCAACGGGCTGGCGATGATCTTCCAGGAACCCGTGTCCTCGTTGAACCCGCTGATGCCCATCGGCGCGCAGGTCGCGGAAAGCCTGATCGTCCATGGCCGCGCCTCGCCCGCGGATGCCGCGCAGCAGGCGGTGCGCATGCTGGGCCGCGTGGGCATTCCCGACCCCGAACGCCGGGCGCATCAACTGCCGGCGGAACTGTCGGGCGGCATGTGCCAGCGGGTGATGATCGCGGCGGCGCTGATATCCAGGCCCCGTCTGCTGATCGCGGACGAGCCGACGACCGCGCTGGACGTGACCATCCAGGCGCAGATCCTGGACCTGATCCGCGACCTGGCCGAGGAAGAGGGCACCGCCGTCCTGATGATCACCCACGACATGGGGATCGTCGCGGAAATGGCCGACCGCGTCTGCGTGATGTATGGCGGGCGCGTGGTGGAGCAGGGCGATGTGCACGACATCTTCCGCCAGCCGCGCCACCCCTATACCGCGATGCTGCTGCGTACCATTCCGC
This sequence comes from Paracoccus onchidii, assembly GCF_028294535.1. Taxonomy (GTDB): domain Bacteria; phylum Pseudomonadota; class Alphaproteobacteria; order Rhodobacterales; family Rhodobacteraceae; genus Paracoccus; species Paracoccus onchidii. Next base: position 79,995 of record NZ_JAQBIE010000016.1, read on the forward strand.
GTCTGGATCACCCGCCGAAGCAGGAACTGTTCGCCATTCCGGGCAATGTCCCCAGCCCCCGGAACTGGCCGCAGGGCTGCCGCTTCAAGACCCGCTGCGACCGCGCGACGGCGCAATGCGACGCCACGCCCGCCCTGTCCGAAGGCGCGCATCGCGTGGCCTGCTTCCACCCCCTGTCCGAGGGCATGTCATGACCGCGCTTCTGGAATTGCAGGATCTCAAGGTGCATTTTCCGGGCAGGGGCGGGCGTTCCGCCCCCGTCACCCGCGCCGTGGACGGGGTCAGCCTGACCATCCACCAGGGCGAGACCGTCGCCGTCGTGGGCGAATCCGGCTGCGGCAAGTCCACGACCGGCAACGCCGCGCTTGGGCTGGCCCCCGTCACGGACGGTCGCATCCTGTTCGAGGGGCGCGACCTTGCCACCCTGCGCCCGGCCGAGCGTCGCGCCCTGTGGCAGCGGATGCAGGTGGTTTTCCAGGACCCGGTCTCGGCGCTGAACCCGCGCATGTCGATCGCCCGTTCCATCGCCGAACCGCTGGTCATCAACGGCTGGCCCGCCGACAAGGTGCGCGCCCGCGTGGATGAGCTGATGGATCTGGTCGGCCTGAACCCCGACCAGCGCGACCGCCGCCCCACCGCGCTGTCGGGCGGTCAGCGGCAGCGCGTCGTGATCGCGCGGGCGCTGGCCCTGTCCCCGAAGCTGGTGATCTGCGACGAGCCTGTCAGCGCGCTGGACGTATCCATCCAGAGCCAGATCCTGAACCTGCTGCTGCGGCTGCAGCGCGATCTGGGGCTGAGCTATCTGTTCATCTCGCATGACCTCAGCGTGGTGCGGCATATCGCGGACCGCGTCTGCGTGATGTATCTGGGCATTGTGGTCGAGGAAGGCCCCGTGACCGAGGTCTTCGCCCGGCCGCATCACCCCTATACCCGCGCGCTGATCAGCGCGATCCCGCGCCCCGACGTGTCGCGCAGGGATCGCGGGTCGCGCATCCTGCTGAAGGGCGATCTGCCCAGCCCCACGAATCCGCCTCCGGGCTGCCCCTTTGCGACGCGCTGTCCGAAGGTGATGCCCGAATGTTCCCGAGCACGCCCGCCGTTGGAACAGATTGGTGCGAAACGATGGGTCCGCTGTTTGGCACCCGAGGGCAGCACGGGTTGAACATCTGCAGGCAAAGACGGCGCCGATCTTCGGGCGCCGTCCGTTGGCCTGCGCGATGGTCCCACCACTGGAACCTTCGGGCAGGGCCTTACGCAGTTTGCCGTGTCGGGGCGACCACGACGTCGCGGATATTCACCGATTGCGGCTGCGTATACATGAAGACCGCGATGCGGGCGACATCATCCGCGTGAATGGCGCCACCGATGCTGTCTTTCCAGTCCTGATACCCATTGATGATGTCGGGATTGGTCGTATGGTCCAGAAGCTCGGTCTCGACCGCGCCAGGGCAAATGGTCATCACGCGCACTCCGGTATCGGCGACCTCTTCCCGGACATTCTCGCTGATCGCCGAGACGGCGAATTTCGTGCCCACATAAGCCGCGTGATTGGGAAAGGACTTCTTGCCGGCAATCGAGCTGATATTGATGATCGTGCCATGGTTGCGGCGCTTCATGTCGCCAAGCACGGCTTGCATACCGTTCAGCAAGGCCACAACGTTCACATCATACATGTTGCGCCACTCTGCCGGGTCTTGCGTATCGATTTGCCCAAGCTGCATCAGCCCCGCATTGTTGATCAGGCAATCGGCCGGTCCATATTGACCTTCGGCCTCGACGATGGCGGCGCGAAGGGCGGCGGTGTCCGTGACATCGACCTTGCGGCAGACGGTGTTTGGCAGATCAAGCGCCTCTAGCTTTTCGATACGGCGCGCGATCAGAAGCAATGCATGCCCTGCATCCGAGAACTGCTTTGCAATGGCGGCCCCGATGCCGGAACTGGCCCCGGTGATCACAACGAGCGGCTTGGTCATGGAATACTCCAGGTTTGATTTGATGGCGCGCATCCGAGCCATTGGTTTCAGCGATGGACAGCAGATAGATCTTTTGATTAGCTTGAAAAATAGCCGCAATATGAAATGACTGTTCGGTAAAAATGAACGATATATCCTGGCGGGGCATCCGCGCATTCCTGCATGTGGCGGAACATAAAAGCTTTACGGCCGCGGCCGCCGCGTCGGGCGCATCCAAAAGCAATCTCAGTCAGCTTGTGTCCGAACTTGAGGCCGCGTTGGGTGTGCAGCTTTTGCACCGGACCACCCGGAAGCTCAGAATGACCGATATCGGCCAAGGCTATTATGAACGCTGCAAGCAGGCGATGATCCAGCTTGATTCAGCGGCGGAATGGGCCGCAGAGGCGACACATGATCTGCGCGGAGAGATCCGCATGAACTCGGTCGGCGGCCTGCTGGGCGAGGAAGTCGTGGCCCCCTTGGTCCTTGGTTTTCAACAGCGCTATCCGGACGTGAATGTCATGTTGTCCTTTTCAAGCATGCGTGTCGATATCATCGAAGATCACTATGATCTGGTCTTGCGAATGGGTCGGCTGCCGGATTCGACACTGATTGCCAGAACCCTCAAATCGATCACCACCCGATATGTGGCCAGCCCTGCCTTCGTGAAAAAACACGGGTCGCTTGAAAACCCGCAGGATCTGAAAAAGGTGCCGTTGATCTACGGCTCGGTGGACCATTGGATCATGAAGCGCGGAACAGAACAGCAGATCATCCATGTCGAAGGCGGCATCAAGGCAGCAAGCGGACGGATCATGCGAAAAGCCGCCCTGAGCGGGCTGGGTGTCACACGTTTGGGGGATGTGAACTGTCAGGCTGACATCAGTCAGGGAAGACTGGTCGAGGTCCTGCCGGACTGGTCCGAAGACACGGCGATTTCTCTGGTCTGTCCACCGGTCAGGTATCAGCTTGCCCGCGTTCGGGCGTTGATGACCTGGCTGGCCGAGCGCTTTGACGGACAGCACCGCAAAGTGCTGGATCTGGGGCCGGATGCCATGTGATCAAAAAGCCGCGGATGGCAAGGGCCTTCGCCGGGTGCCCGTAAATCGGTCGGAAAATCGTCGCGGGTTGGGTCCGCCCGCAAGGTGGATCGATCAGCCAATCAGAAAGGTTGAAAACGCGGGATAGAAACTGACCAGGGCCAGAAGCGTGATCGCAACCAGATAGAAGGGCCAGAGCTGGAAAACGATCTTGCTCATTGGCACCCGCTCGATGGCAAGGGAGACAAAAAGCGTGGTGCCGACCGGCGGCGTATACAGTCCTATGGCCAGATTGACGACCATCATCACGCCCAGCTGGACCTGATCGATTCCGACATGCGGTGCGACCCCGGCGAAGATCGGGGCCAGCAACAAGACTGCGGCCGGCAGATCCAGAAAGGTGCCGATCACGATCATCAGCAGGTTCATCCCAAGGATGATCGCCCATGGCTCTTGCAGGGTGTCCAGCATCCAGTTGGCAAGGTTTTCGGGAACGCTTTCAAAGGTCAAGATCCATTGCAGCACCGATGACGACATGATGACCAGCATGATGACGCCGGTCATCATGCCTGCGGACAGCACGCATCCAAGAAATCGCGGCAAGGTCAGATCACGATAGACGAACGCCCCGACGATGATGGCATAGGCCACGGCGAACACGCTGATCTCAGTCGGGGTGACGACACCGCCCCGTGCAAGAATGACCACCAGAAGTGGCATCAACAATGCAGGGATCGCCCGCCAAAGCTGTGCCGGCACCTTGCGCAGGGCAAACCGTCGTGACAGGAGCCGCAGATGTATCGCCATCATGGCAAGCGCCGCCGCGAATATCTGTAATCCCCCCAGAATATCGCCGAAATAAAGCAGCCCAAGCAGGATGTTGGCGGCAATTATGATCGCCAGATCACGCGCGTCAAACAGTGCCGACAATTCGAATGACGACTCCGGCTCGACCGGAGATCGCGGCAGGTCGCGGATCTGCGCGATGACATAGCAGCACAGGAAGAACAGAACGGTCAGGATGATCCCCGGAACGATCCCCGCGATGAACAGCTTCGGGATCGATGTTTCCGTGATCAGCCCATAGAGGATCAGCGGAATCGACGGCGGTATCAGGACTGAAATGGTCGAGGTCGCCGCATTGACCGCCGACGGAAATCCATCAGGATAACCTTGTCGTTTCTGAACCGGGATAAGGGCGTTTCCAAGGGCCGACGCATCTGCAACCGCAGAGCCTGACACGCCGCCAAAGAACAGCGACCCCAGAACGCTGACCTGCGCAAGGCCGCCCTTCATCCACCCGACCAGCATCTTCGAAAAATTCACCAGATATTCTCCGAACCTGCCGGACATCATGATGTCACCGGCAAGAATGAAGAACGGTATCGCCAGCATCGGGAAGCTGGAGGTGGGCTGATACAGGTTCAGGATCGCCTCGAACAGGAACATTGGTTCTTCCTGCAGCATCGCCACGCCCGAAGCCATCAACAAAGCATGTGCGATTGGAACGGACAGGATCAACAGGACGATGAAGGCGACAGCCGCGATGATGGACATCAGATACCTCGTAAGCTTGGGCTTACATGCTGTTTGATGAATGCTGGATCTCGGCTCCCGCCAGAAGGCGGATCACCGTTGTCACGGCCGTCACGCCAAGCGCGCCATAGCCAAACAGCAGGGCCAGATAACTGTAGCTTTGGGGCACCCCAAGCGACGTGAACTGCACGTTCCCGGCCGCGAACTGCATTCCGCCCTCGAAGATCCCGAAACCCAGAAACACATAGACCACGGCCCCGCAGCACAGGATGACAATTGTCTGGACAACCAGTTCAAGCCACAGCCGAAGGCGGCCCGTCAGCATGGATGACAACAGTTCGACGCCGATATGCTGGCTGTGCTGGGCCGCAAGCGCCGCCCCGGCCATGATGAACCAGGGAAAGGTCAGTTCGACGATCTCGACCGACCATGAGATACTGGCACTGGTGCTGTAGCGCAGGATAGCATTGGCGAGGGTCGGCAGAAATATCGCGCAGAACGTGACCAACAGAACCACCGCCGAAACAAGGCGGATCGCGCTGTCGATCAGTGCAACCAGCGGACCCAGTGGTCCGCGGGCGTTCTGTGCGATCAGCATGTGGCGCATCATGGTTTACTGGGCCGCCGCATCGGCCGCCGCACGGATATTCGGGACGATCTCGCCCAGCTCGGCTTCCCATTTTTCATAGACGCTGGCCGTGGCCTGCTTGAAGGCCTCGGTATCGACATCGTTGAATTTCGCGCCTTCCTCGATCAGCTTTTGCTCCAGCTCCACATCGGCGTTGAAGTTCAGCTCTCGATTGAGTTGGGTCGCCTCATCCATCGCGGCCTGAACCATGGCCTTGTCGTCATCCGACAGCTTGTCCCACCAACGCTTCGAAGCCAGAACCGGCGTCATTTCATATTTGTGGTTGGAACGCGCGATAAAAGGGGTCAGTTCGTGCAGCTTGGACGAATAGATATTGGCAAGCGGATTTTCCTGCCCCTCGAACACACCGGATTGCAGCGCCGCCGGCAGTTCGGAAAAAGCCAGCGGGGCCGGGTTCGCCCCAAGCGCCTGGAAGGCATCCATCGTCACCTGCGACTGAGGCGTCCGGATTTTCATGCCATTGATATCGGCGGGCGTGGCGATGGGTTTGGAAACATGGGTGATCTTGCGGATCCCGTTGTCCCACCAACCCAAAACGACATACCCCTGTTCATCAAGCTGGGTGGCGATCCCGTCGCCAATCGGCCCGTCCAGAACTTCCCAGGCCTGCGGCAAAGAGGAAAACAGATAGGGAAGCCCGAAGGCGTTCAGGTCTGGCACGATTTCTGCGACCGGGCCGTCGGAATTGGCGGTGATCTGCATGGTGCCCAGCTTGACCGATTTCAGCATCTGGCGGTCGTCGCCGAGGGTTGCGGAATGGGCCACATTCACCGTCATGTCGCCCCCCGATGCCTCGGTCAGTTTTGCGGCAAACAGCTCTCCGGCTTCGACGCGGGGGTTCCCTGGCTTCGCGTTCATGCCGATAACGATTTCATCGGCCATTGCGGGCAGGGCGGTCGCCCCCATCAACAGCGCGGCCATCGCGGAAATTCTAAAGCCCATCGTTATCCTCCCAAAATCTGATGGTTCACCGAAAGTAAATACCGCAGGGGCGAAGCTATACAAATGCGAATGATTAACGATACATGAAGGACAGATTAATCGCCGCGTGCAATGCGCCGGCAAAAGGGGGCAGGGCGTGGCACGTATCAGCAATCTGAATTCGCTTCTCTATTTCGAGGCTGTCGCGCGTCTGATGCGCGTCAACCTGGCTGCCGAGGAACTGAACGTGTCGCCTTCGGCTGTCAGCCAACAGGTCAAGCTGTTGGAAGAACAGCTTGGGGTCACGCTGTATCGCCGGGTCAAGAACCGGCTGGTCCTGACGGAAGAAGGAGAGCGGTTGCATTCCCTGACGGCGACATCGCTGCGATCGTTGCAGAACTCTGTCGAAAGGGTTGCGCTGTCCAAGCGTCATGATTCCATAAACATCCGCAGCTCTCCTTCGATTGGTGCGCGCTGGCTTGCCCCCGGGATTCACAGCTTCGCGGATACCAACCCTGCCATAGACCTGCATATCGATGCCACTTCCGAACTGACCGACTTCAACAAGGAAAGCGTTGATATTGAAATCAGATACGGCGCCAAGCGACAGGCGGACATTGTCAGCGAATTGCTGATAACCGATCATGTCCTGCCGCTTGCCACGCCCGAAATCGCCGCAAAGGCGCGTCAGATCGGGCTTGCGGAACTGTTTCGACAAACCCGGTTCATTCAGACGGTCAAGGCCGAGATCCCTTGGGAAACATGGCTTGAGCGGCATGGGTTCAACGATGTGACCACGACACCCGGACTAAGGTTTGACAGATCTTTCATGTCACTGTCGGCTGCCCGCAACGGATTTGGTATCGTGATCGAATCCGCAGTACTGGCCGCCGAGGAACTGGAAGCGGGCAGCCTGGTTCCCTTGGCCCCGGAATTGGGGGGGTATCTTCTGGACGGATATTGGCTGAACTATCCAAGCCGCCACCTGAATCGCCGGGTTGTCAGATTGTTCAGGGATTGGCTTCTGGCCGAGGCCGACACCCAACGACGGCGCAACGCCGACCTGATGTCGGCCCTGAACTGCCAGCACTTTGAATCCTATGATCAGGTGCGCCGGATCCAATCCGGCTAGACCTAAGTGCTGTTGTCGGCCGCCTTCGCCCCCGCCAGTGCCTGATAAGCCTTGATGACCGAGGAATCATCGGCCTGACCCCATCCAAGCGCCGATGCCGACAGGAACATCTGGCGGGCCGCCGCCGTCAGTGGCAGGGGCATGCGATTATCCTCGCCGGTGTCCAGCACCAGTCCAAGATCCTTGATGAAAATATCCACCATCGACCGGGGCGTGAAGTCCCCATCCAACATATGCGGGACACGATCGGAAAACATCCAGCTGTTTCCAGCGGATTGGCTGACAACCTCGAACAGCTGCGCCGACTCGCAGCCAGCCTGTTCGCCCAAGGCCATCAATTCGGCGGCAACCGCCAGATGCACGCCTGCGGCCAGTTGATGAACGACCTTGTACGTGGCACCCTGACCGGGCCGGTCGCCCAGACGATAGACCTTCTTCGAGATCGCATCCAACGCCTCGGCGGCAATATCGAAGGCGGCATCCGGGCCAGAGGCCATCAAGGTCAGGGTGCCGGCCTCGGCACCGATCTTCCCGCCGGATACCGGCGCATCGATATAGTGGAAACCAGCGCTCTCGACATGTTCACCGATTGCTCGGGCGTCATTGGGGGCGATGGTTGAACAGCCGACCACGACGGCATCCTTGGTCAGCTTGTCCAGCACTGCGCGATCGGTGAGGATGGCGCGCAGCTGTGTGGCATTCACCACCATGACGAACAGGATGTCCGCCGCACCTGCGGTTTCGGACGCGCTGGCAGCAATGAGACCGCCATCCTCGGCCAATTGCCGGCAGGCGCCATCAGACAGGTCGAAGCCCGTCACCTTGAAACCCGCTTTCAGCAGGTTGCGCGCCATGCCCATCCCCATCGACCCCAGACCGATGATGCCGATACGGGGCCGGTTGCCGTCACCTTCGTTGTCAGGATTGCTCATGTCGTCATTCTCCTGTCACGACTTCGGACAATGCCTCGGCCATTGCGTCGAGTATCAGGTGGGTTGAGGCCGCGCCGGGATCGATATGTCCCAATGAACGCGTGCCCAGCTTGGCTGAACGGCCACGTCGGCTTTCCATGTCAGCCGTCGCATCGCGTCCCCGTGCGGCACCGTCCGTTGCCGCGCGCAGGATGCTCAGTTCGCTTGCGCCGGCGGCGTGGGCATCGCCTGCCGCTTTGGCCGCGGGGATCCAGGCATCCATCATGGTCTTGTCGCCTTGTTTCGCCCCCCCGCGTTCAGCGATTCCGGCACGCATCCCGTCGATCAGTCGCGCCATCGCCGCCGCGTCCAGATTCAGCCGGTCGCGCACGCGATCAGCTGCCGCCCGGAACGCGCTGGCATAAAGCGGCCCCGAAGATGCCCCAACCGCGTTGAGGAACGCATCCGCCATGCCGTCACAAAGTTCAGAGATGGTCAGGTCGGACGCGGTGTCGGCAAGAAACTCCCGGATGGCCGTCCAGCCGATATTCATCGTCACGCCGTGATCGCCGTCACCAATGACACCATCCAGCTTGGACAGATAGCCTTCATGCGCGGCAATCGAGTCTGCGCAGGCCAGCATCATCTTGCGAAACAGGCCCGGATCTACGGCACCCCCACGGGCAAGTGTCGTGCGGTTCTGCCGTCGGGCCTGAGAGATCGCCGCGTGATCGCGCCTTACGCGCGCAGCATTTGCTGCGGGTGCCAGATCTCCGGCCACCGTCAGCGCCGGTGTGCGGCAGGGCGCGTCCAGAAGCGTTGTCATCTCTTCATCCAGCTTCATGAGCGTGATCGAGGCACCCGACATGTCCAGCGATGTTGCGTATTCACCAACCCAGGAATGGTGAATCCCGACACTCATGGCTGCCAGGTTTTCGGCCAGACGCCGGTGCAGCACGTAAAGTTCAAGTAGTCCCGTGGCTCCAAGCCCATTGACTAGAACCGCAACCCGGTCGCCTGCGGTCAGACCCAGTTCCTCGACGCAGCCCTGCATCAGAATATCCGTCACGCTATCGGCATTTGCCAATTCTTCGCGGCGGATTCCGGGTTCGCCATGCAGCCCCATGCCGATTTCCATGTCCCGATCGCCGATGGCAAAGTTGGGTTTGCCGGTTTGGGGCAGGGCGCAGGCGCTGAGCGCGACACCCATGGATCGGGTCAGGTCATTTGCCTTACAGGCCAGGCGGTGGCACGCGTCCAGATCATCACCGCGCTCGGCGGCCGCCCCGGCAATCTTGAAGACGAAAAAGTCCCCCGCCACCCCCCGGCGTTCGTTTTCGCGGCCCTTCGGTGCCGAGGCCACGTCATCGGCAACGGCGAAAGAACGGGTTTCGATGCCCTGCTTTGCAACCAGCTCTGCCGCCATGTCGAAATTGAGGACGTCACCGGTATAATTGCCGTAAAGGAACAGCACCCCGGCCCCTCCATCCACGGCGCGCGCCGCATCCGCGATCTGTTCGGGCGAGGGTGAGGCAAAGACATTGCCGACCGCTGCGGCATCCGCCAATCCTCGTCCGACATATCCCGCAAAGGCCGGTTCATGCCCCGAGCCGCCGCCAATCACGATTCCGACCTTGCCCTCGCGCGGGCCGTCCTTGGCGACGACGGCGCGTCCTGTGGCGCCAATGACCTCCAGCATGCCGGGATGGGCGGACACCATCCCCGCGATCGCTTCGTCAATAATCGCAGCCGGGTCGTTGATCAGGTATTTGGCTATCTTGTCGGTCATGCTCCCCCCTTATGGTCATGTGCCCTCATGCAGCGGGCAAGTATTTTCGTGCCGTGCCAACCGTTTCGTCCAGCCAGTCATGTTCGGCCTGCAGGGTGGCATTGACGCTGTCCTGCATGGGCAGCCAATGTTCCAGAATGACACCTGCGTCCTGCGGCATATGATCCAGTTGCCCAAGCACCCAGTCGATATCCGTCAAGCCGCGGCCCAGCTGCACGCCCTCGATATGAAAACCCACGCCGTTTTCGTCGGGTCGGATGACGTAATCCTTGAGATGCAGATTGATTGCGTAGGGCGCCAGCATCGCGATCGTGTGCTCGGGCCATTCGCGCGCGCAGATCGAGTTCGCGACATCCAGGCATATTCCAAGCGAAGGCCGGTCAACTGCATCCAGCAACCGGACAAGCCGGGGCGAGGGGTAGTTGAAGTGGTTTTCAATCGCCAGCCGCACATCCCGAGCCTCGGCGGCGTCGAGAATGGGTCCGAACTGTGTGGCAAGCTGTTCAATCGGCAAGCCCGCGTCGGCGGCATCAAATGCAATACGCAGAAGACGCGCATCCAGAATTTCGCACAGGTCCAGATACTGGCGGATGCCCTCGGCGTCAAAGCTCTGCATGCCCAGCTCGAGCGTGATTCCGCGCTGCCGGGCCTCGCTGGCCAGTTCTGCGATCTCGGCCTTGTCACGAAGATGCAGGGGGATGTTGTCCGCATATTGCACCAACCCCAGTCCAAGCGCCTGCGCCTTGTCCAGCACGTCCATCGGCGTCATCGGCACCGAAGGCCGAAACCCACCGATTCCGATGTTCCAGCGAAACGCATAGCTGCCTAATCCCAGTTTCACCGACGACCGCCTTTCCCACCCGTTGCCAGAGATTTCCTGACCATAGGGTTAGACCGGTCCTCGACATCTGGCATTCTGGAATTTCTAAACATGGATTAACCAATGCTTGATTGCCCTTCCTGCGCATAAAAATGACCTTGCTATTGGAAAGCCGGAATAATTCTGGCCAAGGAACGAGGAAGACAATGGCACTGTTGCTGGACGGGAAAACTGCGATCATCACCGGGGGCGCCTCGCCGCGCGGGATCGGTCGCGCCATCGCGCAAAGCTATGCGGATCAGGGTGCGCGCGTTGCCATTCTGGATCTGGACGCTGAAACTGCCAGCCGGACTGCCACTGAGATCGGGGCGCAGCATACGGGCATTGCCTGTGATGTGACGGATCGGAATGCATGCGAAGAGGCGGTGTCGCAGGTGATCGCGGCCTGGGGCTGGCTGGATATATTGGTGAACAATGCCGGCATTACCCAACCCCTGAAGTCGCTTGATATCGCGCCAGATCACTATGATGCGGTCCTCGATGTGAACCTGCGTGGAACGCTGTATATGTCGCAGGCCGCCGTTCCGCACATGACGCAAGGCGGGGCGATCGTGAACATGTCATCGGTTTCGGCGCAGCGCGGTGGCGGCATCTTCGGTGGGCCGCATTATTCGGCCGCCAAGGCCGGGATCCTTGGTTTGACAAAGGCCATGGCCCGCGAATTCGCGCCCCAGGGTATCCGCATCAATGCGATCTGCCCCGGCTTTATTGCGACCGATATCACCGCTGGCAAGCTGACCGATGAGATGAAGGCAGACATACTCAGGGGTATTCCGATGGGTCGGGCCGGCACGGCAGTGGATGTTGCCGGCTGCGCCGTGTTCCTTGGATCGGATCTGTCGGCTTATTGCACGGGAACCGAAATCGATGTGAATGGCGGTTCCCTGATCCACTGATCGTGGTTTGGAGGGCGGCGGGGGCAGCGATGCCCCCGCCGTTGTCATGATGAATGCCGCGAACGTGGGATGGGATGAAAAGCGGAAATCCCAGCTTTTGCAGCGCCTAGTTTCCGCTGAAACGGGGGGTGCGTCTGGTGCTTTCAGGCGCCGCCTGTTCATAGGCATGCGCAATCTGCAGGATTTCCAGATCAGCCTGGTGCCTGCCGATCAGTTGAATGCCCATGGGCAGTCCGGTATGGTTGAAACCGGCGGGAAGGCTGATGACGGGATTACCGGAAAGCGAACCGGGGATCACCACCTCCATCCAGCGGTGATAGCTGTCCATGCGGCGTCCGGCGATCTCGCGGGGCCAGCATTCCTCGGCCGCAAACGGGAAGAGTTGTGCCGATGGCAAGGCCACGGCGTCATATTCTTGCAGCAGCGTTCCCAAAGCCGCATACCATGCGCTGCGGGTCGTGTTTGCCCGATGGATGTCCAACGCGCTCAGCCTCAGCCCACCCTCGATTTCCCAGCGGGCTTCGGGCTTGAGCAGTTTTCGCTTTTCGGGATCTTCATAGAGAGGCGCCAACAGGCCGGCCACACCCCAATGCCGCAAATCCAGCCAGCATTGCCACAGCTCTGACGGGTCAAAGGCGGGAAGGGCTTCCTCCACGTCGCAACCGATGGTCCGAAAACTTTCCAGGGCTTGTTCGCATAGCGACAAAACACTGTTTTCCATTGGTAGATATCCGTGCCAGTCACCCATCCAGGCAATGCGAATACCCTTCATGTCGCGTTCCAGACCAGATGCGAATATCGCCGGATCCTGATTGTTGGACAGGGGAACGCGCGGGTCCGGACCGGCCTGTGTCGCCAGCAATCTGGCCAGATCCCCGACCGTGCGCGCCATCGGCCCTTCGGTTGCCAGCTGATGGCCAAAGACTTCGGGGGCGACGCCAAACGGCACCCGGCCAAAGGACGGCCGCAGGCCATAGACATTGTTCCATGCCGCGGGATTGCGCAACGACCCCATCATGTCGCTGCCATCCGCGACCGGCAACATCCGCATCGCCAAGGCAGCCGCGGCCCCGCCGCTGGAACCGCCGGCACTGAGGCGGGTGTCGTAAGGATTCCGGGTGATCCCGAAAACCGGGTTGTAGGTATGAGAGCCAAGGCCGAATTCAGGCACGTTCGTCTTGCCGATCACAATGGCGCCGTCGCGCTTCATGCGCGATGCCACGATGCTGTCGTGTTCGGGAACCTGCTCTGCGAAAATCGGGGAACCCAGGGTTGTCTTCAATCCGGCCGTGGCCGACAGGTCCTTGATCGCCTGCGGCACCCCGTGCAGCCAGCCGCGCGACATCCCGCGACCAAGCTCGTCATCGCATCGATCCGCGTCCCCGAACAGGGCCGCGCGATCGCGAAGCGAGATGATCGCATTGACCGAAGGGTTGCAGGCTTCGATATGATCCAGATAGGCGGCCATTACCTCGTGGCAGGACACAGCGCGGTCATGGATGTGACGCGACAGCTCCAACGCGTTCCAGATCACGATTTCGGATGGCTGATGGCCGCTAGCGATTTCGGCGCGCTGGTTGTCAGACATAAATTCTCCTTTTTGCGCCTGCTGCGCGATTGCGTGGAACCGGCGGGCCGGAAACGGATCAGATCAGAACCAGCAGGCATCCCGCGCAAAGCGTGAATGCCAGAACCATCAGGATCGCCGTATAGCCCAACACCTGTCCGACCTTTAGTCCCGTGATCCCCAGAAGCGGAAGCAGCCAGAAGGGCTGGATCAGATTGGTCAACTGATCACCCATCATAGCGGTCATTCCCGCGATATGATCGCGCAGGCCAAGCTGCTGCACGGCCTCGGTTGCGATGGGGCCTTGCACGGCCCATTGCCCGCCGGCCGAAGGCACCGCCATATGGACAATCGCGGCGCTGATCATCGACCAGACGGGAAATGTCATCGGAGTCGATATTGCGGTGAAGCCGCTGGCGGACACATAACGCGCGACATAGAAAAGGCCGCCTGCGACAATGAGGCCCGCCAGAATCCGGCTGTTGGCGAAACCCTCGGCCGGGGTCGTGACCGACGGTTCGGAGGGCTTGGCCATGTCATCGCCCGAGATTTCGATGATCTGATCTTTCGGCGGATGCAACGAGGCCATCAGAAGCGGTCCCGTGATCAGGACGAGGACGACAAAGATCAGGGCATATGGCTGGAAGATTGTCTGTGAGAGGGGCAACAGCCCGATGCTGTCCTCAAGAAAATGGCCCGGAGTATTGACCAGGAGTGCGGCAGAGCTGGACAACCCGGTCTGAGAAATCGCCAAACCGCCATATGCCGCCGCAACGATCAGCGGGAAATGCGCACCCAGTTTTCGTCGGCGCGAGGAATAGGCCACGGCACCGGCCAGAAAGGCGCCAATAACCAGTGCCACCCCCCAATGCAGAAATGCCAGCATACCCGTGGTCAGAAAACACGTGATGATCGCGCCGGACGCGGTTTGTGGGCGGTCGGCCAGCCAGCGCAGGCCACGCTGGACCACCGTCGCCGTCGCCGTCGCCAGACCATAGCCGGTGATCACGATCAAGACCATCTGCATCGCAAATGACAGCAGGTTCCAGAAACCATCATACCGCGCGTCGATCAACTGAACCGCTGTGCTGTCGGTCAGTGCCAGCGCCGCCACGAAGACGATGAATGTCAGGCCGGCCGCGATCGGGAATGCGTCGGGGATCCAGCGGGTGCTGAACGTGGCGACGCACTCTTCGACCTTTTGCATGGCTTGTTGGACGCCCTTGCTCTGGCGTGGGGATGCGCCATGATCGTGGCGCTGGACCGGCATTGCATGTTTCCTCCCCTGGATTTTTCTTGTCTTTCCCCAACGCAGCGCCGGGGCCTGTTCGTCAGTCCTTTGCAAGATCGCCGTAGCGGGATCGAAGTTCGGCCTTTTGCACCTTGCCCATTACGTTGCGCGGCAGTTCATCGATCAGGATGATGTGTTTGGGTTGCTTGTAGCGCGCCAGTTTCGGCGCGATCGCCGACAGAACCCCGGCTTCTGTCAGCCCGGCACCCTGTTGCGGAACAATTACGGCAACGACCGCTTCGCCGAAATCTGCATGGGGCACACCGATGACCGCACTTTCCTGAACGCCGGGCACATCGTCGATCAGTGTTTCGATTTCCTTGGGATAGACATTGTACCCCCCTGAAAGCACCAGATCCTTGCTGCGCCCGACAATTTGCAGATAGCCGGCCTCGTCGATCAGCCCCAGATCTCCGGTGATGAAATAACCGTCCGGGCGAAACTCGGCGGCAGTTTTCTCGGGCATGTTCCAATAGCCCTCAAAGACATTCGGGCCCGCGACCTCGATCAGTCCTATATCGCCTTGTGCAAGCAGGTCGCCGGTATCCGGATCAGCGATGCGCAGGTCAATGCCGGGCAAAGGCATGCCGACCGCCCCCGCGATACGCTCGCCGTCATAGGGATTGGATGCGATCATGCAGGTTTCGGTCAGGCCATATCGTTCCAGGATCGCATGACCGGTTCTGTTGGTGAAGGCGCGGTGATCCTCGGCCAGCAACGGGGCCGATCCTGATACGAACAACCGCATCGCCGCCGTGTTTTCACAATCGAGTCGCGGCGATTTCAGCAGTCTCGTGTAGAAGGTGGGCACACCCATCAGAACGGTTCCCCGCGCCATGAGATCGATCACATCATCCGCATCGAAACCTGTCAGAAAGACCATCGTCGCACCGGAACAGATCGCCATGTTCGCGGCGACGAACAGCCCGTGCGTGTGAAAGATCGGCAGCGCATGGATCAGCCGGTCATCCGCGGTGAAGCGCCAGCAATCGATAAGCGCTTCGCAATTCGAGGCCAGATTGCGATGTGTCAGCACTGCGCCCTTGGACCGCCCCGTCGTGCCCGAGGTATAAAGGATTGCGGCCCGATCCTGTGGCTGACAAGGGTGGGGCGCTTCGCAGGGAATGACATTCGCGCTGCGTGCCATGATCGAACCATCGCCATCCGCGCCAAGCGTTTCGATGGCCAGTTCCCTGCAGCGCCTGCTTTCATGCTGTGACAGCATGTCGGGGGCACAGATGAACAGTCGGGGGGCGGCATCGTCGATGAAATAATCGATCTCGGCGCTGGTATAGGCCGTGTTCAAGGGCAGGAAGATAGCCCCACGATGCAGTGTGGCCAGATACAGGGCGATGGCCTCGGGGCTTTTGGGAACCTGCGCCGCCACACGGTCCCCGGGGGTAACGCCAAGATCAGTCAGAACGGCAGCCAGTCTTTCGACCAGATTGCGGATCTGGGCATAGCTGAGATCGGGCCGACCGGGGCGTTCGAAGAGGGTCTTGCCCTGCAGGGCCTGGGCGGATGACAGGAATTGTTCGTAAATGTTTTGCATCTGCTCAGTACTCCTCGTTCAGGTGCTGCATCGCTTGGGCAAGTTGCTGGCCGTGAGCAACGGTTCCGTCACGCATGAATTTTTCGTTCTGGTCTTCGATCGCGCCAAGCTCGTACAGATAGTTGATCATCAGGCCGTGTGCGGCCTTCAAGGCATGGTCGGATGTGTCGGCAGGCCAATTGACGCGCCAGGCAGATGCGCCATTGCCCAGGTGAAAGCGCGCGACAGGATCGTAGGGCGTGCCGTTGCGATGGCGCGCGGTCAGGAAATAGCGTGCGGCAAATGCTTCGACCTCGGGTGCCAGCCGCGTTGCGATATTCGAGTCCGTGACCCATTCGCGACCCGTCAGGGCGGCATCAAGCTGTCGGGCCCGATCGGATTTCTCGGTGCTCAGCCAACGGGCAAACCCCGGAGCCGGTGACAAGGTTACAAATCGGTGCCGATCGGGAAATTCAGCAGACAGGTCATGTGCAACCTGCTTGATCAGAAAGTTACCGAGCGAGACCTCTTTCAATCCGGGCAGACTGTTGTTGATCGAATAGAAAGCGGCCGTATCCGACGCGACAGGAGTTGTGGGCTTTGGCGCGGTCAGGATTGCCGCCGGCGTGTTCCAGTCGATCCTGCGCATTTGCAAAAAGCCCCGATTGAACCAGGATGAAAGTAGATGCGAGAAATCCTGATCGACGGCGGCCAGATCCGGATGCGCCGGCAACAGGCGCAACAGGTCAGCACGCATTGCAACCAGCGAAAGCGTCGCGCCGGGTGCAAGGTTCAGGCGTCGCAACAAGGTTTGGCGCTTGGATTCGACCACCTGGAACAGTCTGGCGGCGCCAGGCCCGTCTGGCCGGGTATCCCATTGCCGATAGGCGCTGCGGATTTCCTCCGGGTCGGCCCCGGAACTTATCCAGCAACAGGTGAAAGAACGCGGATTTTCCGGTATCATTCAGCACGGCATAGGCGCCGAGTGCCTGTTGCGCGACCGCGATCTGCGCCGCGTCACCGATGCGGGTCATCAGGACGTTGCATGCGGCCTCAAGGCGTTTGGGGGCGGGTCGTGAGAAAGCGTCTTGTGTGGGGTTTTCACCGCGCCGCCCATCGCGGCGTGTGATCGCGTCGACGAAATCCGACAAAAGCGCGAATCGTTGTTTGACCATGGCCCACCTCCCGGCGACATGTTATACATGTCATCTGATATGTTGTATATAACAATGGCGAATATGGACATTTCAAGCTTTGATGATCATGATGCGATGAGCTGATCAAGGCCCGAAAATGAGAACGACACCAACCGCCCAACGTATTCGGCTGTCTCTGGAAAATGCCATTGTCGACGGGGTTTATGCGCCCGGTGACAAGTTGAACCCGATCCGGATTGCAGCGGATTATGAATGTTCCCGCACGCCTGTCCGCGAGGCGCTGCAAGCGTTGGAGGCATCCGGGCTTGTCCGGGTTCAGCCAAAGAAGGGCACCTTCGTCACCCAGCTGAGTGTGACCGAGTTGATGGAACGGTTCGAAGTCATGGCAGAACTGGAATCGCTTTGCGCGCGGCTGGCATGTCGCCGTGCGACCCAGGATGATATCGGTGCGCTGACCGCATCGTTTCAGGCATGTTACGATGCGGCCCAAGCCAGGCAAAGCGATCGGTATTACGCCGAGAACACATTGTTTCATCAGGCCATATATCGCGCGGCCCATAACGAATTCCTCGAAGCAGAGACCCTGTGCTTGCAGACCGTGTTGCAGCCCTATCGTCGCCGCCAGCTGCGCGCGCAGGGCCGCGTTCGGGATTCCCTGGGGGAGCATCGGCTGATCCTCCAAGCCATTGCAGCAGGCAACAGCGCCGACGCTGCGCGGATCATGCAGGAT
Organism: Paracoccus onchidii; assembly: GCF_028294535.1. Lineage (GTDB taxonomy): Bacteria > Pseudomonadota > Alphaproteobacteria > Rhodobacterales > Rhodobacteraceae > Paracoccus > Paracoccus onchidii. The sequence continues at coordinate 97,977 of NZ_JAQBIE010000016.1, forward strand.
CACGTGCTTGTTCAGGGCGAGGGGTTTCGGGACATGATTGCCGCGCTGACGGTCGCGAAGGGCTGAGCAGGCGAATCTCGGGCGCGTGCGTGCAGGCCTCGTATCGGATATACATGCAGTAAAATGCACTATTCTGCATTGATATTGCTTTGATGTTGCAGGATAGTGACCCGACCCAAGCTGATATTCCACAGGGGCCTGATGATGCGGACAAGTGACCTTCCTCAACGCATATCGCGCCGAATCCTGCAAGACTGTGCCACCGGCGGGTTACAACCGGGGCAACATCTGGGTGCCCAGAACCTTGCCGACCGGTACGGCGTGTCGCGCACACCGATCCGCGAGGCGCTGAACCTGCTTGCCGATGATGGCTTTCTGATCCGCAAGGAGAATCGGGGCTTCTTCGTTGCCGACATCGATCCCGCGTCGCTGGCCGAAACGCTGGGTGAAAAACCGGCTTCGGCCAGCGATGATTACCACCGGTTGGCGGATGACTGGCTGACAGGGCGCCTGCCCGAAGAGGTCACCGAACAGCTGCTGCGCCAGCGCTATGGCTGGTCCAAGGCACATACCGGCGACATCCTGATCCGTGCCGCGCGGGAAGGGTGGGTGATCCGCAAGGAAGGATATGGCTGGCGATTTCTGCCCGTTGCCAACACGCCGGAAGCCTTCGATGAAATTTACCGCTTCCGGATGGCCATCGAACCGGCCGCAATGTTGGAGCCGTCCTTTGAATTGAATCGGGCTGTGCTTGCCGAACAGCGCCGGATTCAGGAAAGCATGCTGGAGATGGATTTCAGCACGATGCCGGCGGAAACGCTGTTGCGGAACGGGTCTCTGTTCCATGAAGAACTGATCAAGCTGTCAGGCAACCCGTTTTTTCTGATGGCATTGCAGCGGGTCAACCAGATGCGCCGCCTGATGGAGTATCGGGCCGATGTGAACCACGAGCGTCTTGTCGAGCAATGTACCGAGCATCTTGAAATTCTGGACATGCTTGAGGCAGGGGACAATCTGGATGCCTCGCACAGGATGCGCAGGCATCTCAGCGGCGCGTTAAAGCGCAAATCACCATTGGCATGGTCATGGGCGGCGGACGCGCGCTAGCTTGGCAGGGTTTGACTGCATCGGGGCGGAAATGCCGCGTTGAGCTGGAACACAGCCCCGCGCGGGTCTTTCAGGCGGCGTAGATCGGTTTTTGATTGTGTAAATGCCTTTCCACCTGAGAACTGGCTCATTTGGAGCTGGAGTTTTCAGGTAGATTCTCCTGGCTGGGAAAGGGGCGCAAACGCATGAACGCATCGAGGTTCACGGACACGCAGAAATCGTTCCTCTTGCCACAAGGCGAAGACGGAATGCCGGTTGTCGAGATCTGCCGAAAGGCTGGGCTCAGTCAGGCGACCTGTTTCAACTGGAAGCAGTATGCTGGGCCATTGCCCGACGAGATGCGCCGGCTGACGCCGGCGCGCGAA